>CAVXWL010000020.1:0-209634 GCA_963765365.1 uncultured Alphaproteobacteria bacterium
GTCGCCGATCTGCATCAGCGCGTCGACGAAGAAGCGCAGCCCCATCTCGGTCGGCAGCCGGCCGGCCGAGGTATGCGGCGCATAGACCAGCCCGAGCTGTTCGAGATCGGACATGACGTTGCGCACCGAGGCCGGCGACAACGTCATCGGCAGAATGCGCGACAGATTGCGCGAGCCGACCGGCTCGCCGGTCGCCAGATAGCTCTCGACGATCTGGCGAAAAATCTCGCGCGAACGCTCGTTGAGCTGGGCGAGACCCAGCTGGTTCACGCCGATGGGAAAGTCATGGCTGGCCAAACTGCGCTCGCCGCGCGTTCCGCACCCTGCGCGCGCCTAATATATCACTCCGCCGCCGCCATCGCACGCGGCGGGCGGCGCGCAGCAAATCCATGAGTTTGCGCACCGAGCCGAAATCCTCCAGCCGGTCGACCGCGCCGATCACGCCGCGACATGCGCGTCGGGGAGGACGCCCTCGGCATAGGTACGGAATTTCTGCTCGATCTGGGCCGCGCGACAGCGGGTTTTCGGGCGAGCCGAGCGGATGTTCGCAACGCGCCGAAAACGCGCGCCGTCGTCCATGGCGATATCGACTTCGGCCTGCGAGCCGTTGACCGGCGGGTCGGCGCGGACCTCGACTTTTTCCGCGCGAAGCGGCGCAGCTTCGGATCGTCGTAACGGGCCGGCTCGAACTGCGCCAAGGTCAGCGCGCGATCGTGCAGGATCACGGCCGCAGTGTAATGCGCCGAGAGCAGCGCCTCGAATTTCGCCTTGTAGGTGTCAAAGCCGCCGTGCATATCGAAAGCCGGCTGGCTCAGCGCGATGCGCACCTTGCGCACGCGCGCGGGATCGATCTTGTGCTTCTGCACAAGATCGAACAGCGCGGTGATCATGCCCTGGATGAGCGACGCCGACGGCCAGAGCCGCAGCGCGATCTGTTCGAGTTCGCAGCGCGTGCCGAGATCGGCGATCGCGGCTTCGGGCTTGCCGCCGTTGACATAGGCGTTGTAGAGGCCGCCGTCCTTGGCGGTGAGGAATTCGCGCGTGGCGACGAAATTCTGCTGCGCCAGCAGCGCCGCCATCAGCCCCGACAGCGCGCCGCGGCATTGATGGAATTTCACCGTCGGCGTGCCCCATGCCGCGAAGGTGCCGGCCGCCTGGCTGCCGGCGAGGCCGAACGCGCGCGCCATGGTGTCGGCATCGAAGCTCAGCAGCGAGCCGACCGCCGCCGCCGCGCCGAACGGGCCGAGGATGCCCGGCCCGTGCCAGCCGCGCGCGCGGAATACCGGATAATCGAGACCGATGCCGATCCGCGTCGTCACTTCGCAGCCGGCGGCGATCGCGACCAGAAGATCGCGGCCGGACAGTCCGTCGCGCTCGGCGATCGCCAGCGCCGGCGGCACGATTTCCGGCGTGATGTGGGTCATGGTGGCGCGGTGCACGTCGCACATCGTCACCGCGGTGACGAGATAGCCGTTGAGCAGCGTCGCGCCGGCAAGCGACAGATGGCCGCCGCCGATCACGCTCGATTCGCTGCCCTGCGCCAGCGCCGCGGCGAAGGCCGCGACCTGCCCGGTCTCCTCGCCCCGATGGCCGGCGACCGCGCAGGCGAGCGCGTCGAGCAGCAGATTTTTGCAATGATCGCGAACGCGCTGCGGCAAAGTCGTCATAGCTGCAGCGTGGCGGCGAAATTTCGCCAGCGTTTGCGTCGTTTCTCGCCGCCATGTCGATCTCCCTCGCTGCCAAATTGCGCCCGAAGCGTAGCGGTTAGCCGCGGCCGCAGGCAATCGGCCGTTCACGGTGCATCCTGCCGTTACGCTTGTGCTTGATCACTTGCGCGACCCGCTAAAAGCGTGAGCGCCGGCGCATCGCGCCTGGCAACCGGGAGACCTGCATGCGGCCGAGCCGCCGACAACCCGACGAATTGCGCCCCGTTTCGCTCGAGCGCGGCGTGGTGAAATTCGCCGAAGGCTCCTGCTTCGTGAAATTCGGCGACACCCACGTGCTGGTCACGGCGACGCTCGAGGATCGCCTGCCGCCCTGGCTCAAGGGCCAGGCGCGCGGCTGGATCACCGCCGAATACGGCATGCTGCCGCGCGCCACGCTCGAGCGCACGCGCCGCGAGGCGTCGGCCGGCAAGCAGAACGGCCGCACCGTGGAAATTCAGCGCCTGATCGGCCGCAGCCTGCGCTCGGTGGTCGATCTCAAGGCGCTCGGCGAGCGGCAGATCACGATCGATTGCGACGTGATCCAGGCCGACGGCGGCACCCGCACCGCCTCGATCACCGGCGCCTGGATCGCGCTCTACGATTGCCTCGCCTGGATGAAGGCGCGACGATGATCGAGGGCGAGGTGCTGCGCGACCATATCGCCGCGATCTCCTGCGGCGTCTGTCGCGGCGCGGCCGTGCTCGATCTCGATTATGCCGAGGATTCGCAAGCCGACACCGACGCCAATTTCGTCCTCACCGGCTCGGGCAATATCGTCGAGGTGCAGGCCACGGCGGAAAAGACCCCGTTCTCGGAGGAGCAATTGTCGGCGCTGCTGGCGCTGGCGCGCAAGGGCATCACCAAGCTGGTCGATCTGCAGAAGATGGCGGTGATGTGAGCGGACCGTCACATCGCCGCATCGCGGGTCGCCTGGTGATCGCGACGCACAATCCCGGCAAGCTCGCCGAAATGCGGGAATTGCTTGCGCCCTACGGGATCGACGCCATATCCGCGGGTGAGCTGGGGCTTGAAGAGCCGGACGAAACCGGCATGACGTTTCGCGACAACGCCCGCATCAAGGCGGAAGCCGCGGCAAAGGCGACCGGCCTGCCGGCTTTTGCCGACGATTCCGGCCTCGTGGTCGATGCGCTCGACGGCGCGCCCGGCATTCATTCGGCGCGCTGGGCCGGGCCCCGACAAGGATTTCCGCCGCGCCATGGCGACGATCGAACGGAAGCTGCGCGAGCGCGGCGCCGACCGCGGCGGAGCGCCGCAAGGCGCATTTCGTCTCGGCGCTGTGCGTCGCCTGGCCGGACGGCCATGTCGAGGAATTCGAGGCGCGCGTCGACGGCACGCTGGTCTGGCCGCCGCGCGGCGACAAGGGTTTCGGCTACGATCCGATGTTTCTGCCCGACGGCCACGACCGCACTTTCGGCGAAATGGACAGCGAGGAGAAGCACGGCCTGCCGCCGCGCGGCAAAGGCCTGTCGCACCGCGCGCGCGCGTTCCTGAAGCTCGCGGAGGCGTGCCTTGAGCTGAACCCGAAGGAGCCTCGGCCGAGCGCAGGCAGGCCTTCGGCGTCTATATTCATTGGCCGTTCTGCCTGTCGAAATGCCCCTATTGCGACTTCAACAGCCATGTGCGGCGCGAGCCGATCGACGAGGCGCGCTTCGCGCGGGCGTTCGCGGCCGAGATCGCCGCGACCGCGGAGCGCGTGCCCGGACCGCACGTGTCTCGTCGATCTTCTTCGGCGGCGGCACGCCGTCGCTGATGCAGCCGGCGACGGTCGCCGCGGTGCTGGACGCGATCGCGCGGCACTGGCGCGTCGCGCCCGACGCCGAGATGACGCTCGAAGCCAATCCGACCAGCGTCGAGGCGACGCGCTTTCGCGGCTACCGGGCGGCCGGCGTCAATCGCGTGTCGCTCGGCGTGCAGGCGCTCGACGATCGCGTGCTTGCCGAGCTCGGCCGCATGCACACGGCGCGCGAGGCGCTCGACGCAGTCGCCGTCGCGCGCACGGTGTTCGACCGCTATTCGTTCGACCTGATCTATGCGCGGCCGGGCCAGGCGCCGGAGGCATGGGCGGACGAGCTGAAGACCGCGCTCGCCGAGGCCGGCGAGCATCTGTCGCTCTATCAGCTGACCATCGAGCCGGAGACGCCGTTTGCGGCGCTGCATGCCGCCGGCAATTGCTCGCTTCCCGACGAGGACACCGCGCGCGCGCTCTACGACATGACGCAGGAGATATGCGCGCGCGCACGGGCTGCCGGCCTACGAGATTTCCAATCATGCGCGGCCGGGCGGCGAGTGCCGGCACAACCTCGTCTATTGGCGCGCGCACGAATATGCCGGCATCGGCCCCGGCGCCCATGGCCGGCTCGATATCGACGGCCGAAGGGCGCGCCACGCCACCGCGACCGAAAAGCGGCCGGAAACCTGGCTCGATGCGGGTCGAAGCCACGGCCACGGCCTCGTCACCGACGAGGTGCTGACCCGCGAGGAAAGGGCGGACGAGTTCCTGCTGATGGGGCTGCGGCTCGCCGAGGGCATCGATCTCGCGCGTTACGCGGAGATCTCCGGCCGCCCGCTCGATCCGGCGCGGATCGCACGCTGCGCGAGCACGGGCTCGTCGAGACGACCGCCGACGGCCGGCTGCGGGTCACCCTGCCGGATTTCCCGGTGCTCGACGCGGTGGTGGCCGATCTCGCCGCGTAGCGGCCGCGCCGAAGATTTGATAAGCTAGCTTACTATTACCGACGGCGATTGGTAGTGGCCAGCTTGAGAGTGACAGCGACTTACGGGAATATCGCTCGCCTATATGGCGCCTGGGAGAGCACGTAAGCTGTAGCTCTGGGATAAATATAGTAAGCTAGCTTACTATTATCCGGAGGCCGATCCGCCAAAGCTCTGCGGCGCAGGAGAAATGATCTGCGGCCCCGCTGAGCGACGCGCAGGACCGCGAGGCCGCGATCGTTGGTGCCGTCGGGGCGGAAGCGGAACAGTCCGTCGATCCCGGAAAAACCCGACGGATTGGTCAGCATTTGCGGCGAAAACGCGCTGCGCGCCTTGGGTTTTGACCAGGGCGGCAATCAGCGCCACCGCATCATAGGCGAGCGTCGCGGTTCGCACCGGGTCCTGCTTGTAGCGCGCGCGGTAGCGGTGGCGAAGTTGCGGTAGCCGGCGCCGTCGGGCGCCGCGTACCAGCCGCCGTCGAGCGCCGGCGTCGCGTAGATGCGCGGATCGTCCCACAGCCCGGTGCCGAGAAGCTGCAGCCGCTTGATATTGACGCCGTCGGCGCCAGGCCCTGCGACCACGTCCGGCACGGCATCGCCGCCGTCCGGGATGAACAAGCGCGTCGGCGCGGGCCGACGCCTGGGCGATGTTGCGGATCGGGGCCGCCATGGCGGCCTTGTCGTGCGGATAGCGCTCGAGCGCGACGATCTGGCTGCCGCTGCGGCGCGCGACGGCCTGCTTGAACGCCGCCTCGACCACCGTGCCATAGGGATTGTCGGGAATGAGCGCCGCGAAGGAGTGCTTCCCCGTCGAGGCCGCATATTGCACGATGCGGTCGACATCGGATTCCGGCAGGAAGCTCAGCAGATAGACGCCGCTCGAGGCGACATTGGCGTCGGTCGAAAAGGCGATGACCGGCACGTTGCGGGCGCGCGCCACCTGGCCGACGAAGCTCGACCGATTGCGAAAACAGCGGCCCGAGAATGATCTCGGCGCCTTCGTCGAGCGACTGCTGGGCGGCAAGCCGCGCCGCTTCCGCGGTGCCGCCGTCGTCTTTCACCAGGAGCTGGATGTTGGGAGTATTGAACTCGGCGATCGCCATTTCCGCGGCGTTGCGCATCGCCTGGCCGGCAACGCCGGCATTGCCGGGCGCCGACAGCGGCAGGATGAGCCCGGCTTTGACCTGGCCGGTGCCGATGGTCGCGCCCGGCGGCGCCTGCGAGCTCTGCGGCGCCGGCGTCGACGACAGAGTATTGCGAATTCTGGAGCAGCCGGCCAGCAACGCGCCTGCCGTGGCCAGCAGGCCCGCAATCGAGCGGCGCCGCGTCGGCATAACCGCCGACCCCTGAAGCTGCAATTGCGCGGACACGGTTTCTCCAGCACGACCTGCGCCGCGACGGTTCTCCTCGACGACGCGCGGACTCGGAATGGGCACCGCGTCGAGCCATAAGGCAACGCCAATCTGACATATTGGCGGCGAATGGTTAACTAAATGAAAAGGATAATGAATTTGCCGCGGCATGACGCCACAAGGCGGCGACGCTAGAGTGACGACGATGAGCAGCGCATTCCGAAAACCGCCCGCGCCGGAACCGGCCGCGCCAGCGGCACTATATGCCTCGGCGGCCGGACCATCGACGTGGCGCAGGCTCGCGCCCGGCCTGCATATCGTTGCCACCCCGATCGGCAATCTCGGCGACATCACGTTGCGCGCGCTGGAGACGCTGGCCGGCGCCGACCTGATCGCCTGCGAGGACACCCGCGTCACCCGCAAGCTGCTCGACCGCTACGCCATCGCGACGCCGCTGACGCCCTATCACGAGCACAACGCGGCGAAGGCGCGGCCGATGTTGCTGCGGCGGCTGGCCGAAGGCGCCGCGATCGCGCTGGTCTCGGATGCCGGCACGCCGCTCATCTCCGATCCGGGCTTCAAGCTCGTGCGCGCCGTGCAGGAAGCCGGCCATACGGTCACGGCGCTGCCCGGCGCTTCGGCGGTGCTGGCGGCTTTGGCCGTCGCCGGCCTGCCGACCGACCAGTTTTTCTTCGCCGGATTTCTGCCGCCGAAGGAGGCCGCGCGCCGCGCCCGCATCGCCGAGCTCGCCCGCATCCCGGCGACGCTGGTGCTGTTCGAAACCGGGCCGCGGCTCGCCGCAACGCTCGCCGATCTCGCCGCCGGGCTTGGCGGCAGCGCGAGGCCGCACTGTGCCGCGAGCTCACCAAGCTGCACGAGGAAATCCGGCGCGGCGATCTCGCAACGCTGGCGGAGACTTGCGCCGACAACGAGCCGCGCGGCGAGATCGTTCTGGTCATCGCGCCGCCGCAAGCGCCGGAGCAGGTCGAGCGCGGCCGAGGCCGAGATTTTGCTGCGCCAGGCGCTGGCGCGCGTCTCGCTGAAGGACGCCGTCGGCGAAGTCGCGGATGCGACCGGCCTGCCGCGCCGCGAGGTTTATCAGCGCGCGCTGGCGCTCGCCAAAGAAGCCGAGACGAAAGCCAGGACAAGGCCGGGACGAAACATGGCGCGCCGCGCTGAGCCGCTAAGCCGCTCAAATCCGCGCCGCGGCCGGAGCGCGTGGCGGCGTTCAGGCTCGGCCTGTCGGCGGAAAGCCGCGCGGCGATGTTTCTCATCGCCAAAGCCTATCGGATCGTGGCGCGGCGCTGGAAAACGCCGTTCGGCGAGATCGACATCGTCGCGCGCCGCCGCCACGCGCTGGTCTTCGTCGAAGTCAAGGCGCGCGAGACGCTCGACGACGGCGGTCGAAGCGGTGACCGAGCGCAGCAAGCGCCGCATCGTCGCCGCCGCCGAGCTCTGGCTCGCGCATCATCCCGACGACGGCAGAGCGCGAAATCCGCTTCGACGTCATCGTGGTCGCGCCCGGCAAAATACCGCGGCACATCGCCAATGCCTTCGATGCCAGCCGCTGATAAGTCGCGTAGCGCGCCATAGCGTATCACCGAAACAATCTGCCTCTTGCAATCGCCCCACCCGGAGCCCCGAACATGGCCTGAACGTCGCCGTCCAAATGGACCCGATCGAGCGGATCAATATCCGCGGCGATTCGACGTTCGCGCTGCTGCTCGAAGCGCAGGCGCGCGGCCATCCGCTGTCCTATTACACGCCCGACCGGCTGGCGCTGCGCGACGGCAAAGTGTCGGCCGAGCGTGCAGGCCGCTCGCGCGTGCGCGACAGCGCCGGCGACCATTTCACGCTCGGCGAGCCGCGGCACGCGCGCTCTCGTCGTTCGACGTCGTGCTGCTGCGGCAGGATCCGCCGTTCGACCTCGCCTATATCACCTCGACCCATATGCTCGAGCGCATCCAGCCGAAGACGCTGGTCGTCAACGATCCCGGCGCATGTGCGCAACGCGCCGGAAAAGATCTTCGTCACCGAATTTCCCGATCTGATGCCGCCGACGCTGGTCACCCGCGACCTCGACGCGATCAAGGCGTTCCGCGCCGAGCACGGCGACATCGTGATGAAGCCGCTCTACGGCAAAGGCGGCGAGGCGGTGTTCCGGCTGCAGCGCGAGGACTCAATTTCGGCTCGCTCTACGACCTGTTCGCGGCGACATTCCGCGAGCCGTGGGTGGTGCAGAAATTCCTGCCGGCGGTGAAGGACGGCGACAAGCGCATCATCCTGGTCGACGGCGAATTTGCCGGCGCCGATCAATCGCGTGCCGGCGCCCGACGATCTGCGCTCCAACATGGTGCGCGGCGGCGTGCCCAAGGCGACCGACCTCACCGCGCGCGAGCGCGAAATCTGCGCGCGGCTCGGGCCGGCGCTGCGCGAGCGCGGCCTGCTGTTCGTCGGCATCGACGTGATCGGCGGCTACCTCACCGAGATCAACGTCACTTCGCCGACCGGCATCCGCGCGGTGAAGAATTTCGGCGGCCCCGACATCGCGGCGCTGATCTGGGACAAGATCGAAGGCGAAGCGCCGCTGAAGTCTTCAGGCCCGCGCCGGCGGCCGCGCACGCCGACTGCGCGCGGCGACGATTTCCGCACCGTGAGGACCAGCACCGCCGCGAGCAGGCACAGCGCGCCGGCGACAAAGAAAGCCGGCAGATAGGTCGAAAATTCCGTGCGCACAAAGCCGGCGCCGAACGCCGCCGTCGCGGCGCCGATCTGATGGCCGGCAAAGACCCAGCCGAACACCATGCCGGCGCGCTCGCGGCCGAAGCGGTCGGCGGTGAGCTTCACCGTCGGCGGCACGGTCGCGATCCAATCGAGGCCGTAGAACACGGCGAACAGCGACAGGCCGTAGAAGGTGAAATCGGTGAACGGCAGATAGAGCAGCGACAGCCCGCGCAGCCCGTAATACCAGAACAGCAGCCAGCGATTGTCGAAGCGGTCGGACAGCCAGCCGGAGCCGATCGTGCCGATGAAATCGAAGACGCCCATCATGGCGAGCACGCTCGCCGCCGTCACGGCGGCAGCCCGTAATCGTGGCACAGCGTGATGAAATGCGTCTGGATCAGGCCGTTGGTGCTGCAGCCGCAGACGAAGAACGTGCCGAACAGCACCCAGAAGAGCGGCACGCGCGCCGCATCGCTCAGCACCTCGAGCGGCGACATCAGCAGGAGACAGAGACCGGCACCCTGGCCGGCGGCGGCGACACTGTGGTCTCGCCGTAGAGCGGCAGATTGAGATCGCTCGGCCGGTCGCGCATCAGCACCAGCGCCGCGATCGCGGCCAGCGCCAGCAGGCCGCAGACGAAAACCAGCGCCATGCGCCAGCCGAAGCGGGTCGTCAGATCGGCGATCAGCGGCAGGAACACCAGTTGCCCGGTCGCGGAGCTCGCCGCCAGCATGCCCATGACCAGGCCGCGGCGATGATTGAACCAGCGCGTCGCGACCGTCGCCGCGAGCACCATCGCGGTGAGGCCGGTGCCGACGCCGACCACGACGCCCCACAGCAGCGATGAGCTGCCACACTTGCGTCATCGCCAGCGAGGCCAGAAGCCCGCCACGGATCAGCGCCAGCGCGCAGATGATCACGCGGCGCACTCCGAAGCGGTTCATGAACGCCGCGGCGAACGGGCCGAACAAGCCGAACAGCAAGATGCGCAGCGCCAGCGCCGAGGAAATCTGCGCGTTGTCCCAGCCGAACTCGTGCTCCAGCGGCACGATCAGCACGCCGGGCGTGCCCATGGCCCCGGCGGTGACCAGCATGGTGAGGAAGGTGACGGCGACGACGACCCAGCCGTAGTGGACGTTGCGGCGGGCCAGCGCCGCGGCGAGCGCGGAGGACACCATTGTGCCGTTCCGATCCGTGCTCCGTCGGACGCGTTAAATGATGATCATCATCATTCTTGCGTATTGATGATGGTCGTCATATAAGTTGTCAAGCGTGCAGCCGCGCATGGCTGAGGCTGCGCATGAGAGTGAGCCGGGAGAAAGCCGCCGAGAATCGCGAACGCATCATCGATGCGGCCGGCGCGCTGTTTCGCGCCAAGGGCTTTGCCGGCATCGGCGTCGCCGACATCATGAGGGCGGCCGATCTGACGCATGGCGGCTTCTACGGCCATTTCGCCTCCAAGGACGATCTCGTCGCGCAGGCGAGCCGGCGGGCGATGGCGCGCGCCGCCGCCAATTGGGAGCAAAGTCGTCGCCGGCGCGCCGACAAGCCCTACGCGGCGCTGCTCGCGCACTATCTGTCGCCGCGCCATCGCGACGACCCGGGCAGGGCTGCGCCTTTGCGGCGCTCGGCGGCGATGCGGCGCGTGGCGGCAAGGCGGTGCGCGCCGCGTTCGCCGAAGGCCTGGAGCCGTTGATCGATATTGTTGCCAAGGCGATCCCGGGTCGGTCGAAAGCGGCGCGCCGGCGCAAAGCCGTCGCCGCGATGGCCGCGCTGGTCGGCGCCGTAATGCTGGCCCGAGCGGTCGACGATGCGCGCTTTCCGATGAAATTCTCGACGCTGCGCGGCAGGAGCTATTGGCGGCGGCGAGAATTTAGAGCTCAAGATTCGAGCTTGATCCCGGCGCGGTCGATGACGTCTTTCCAGCGGACAAGCTCTTCGTTGAAAAATGCCTCGGCCCGCGCCGAGCCCGCGCCAATCGGCTCGACGCCGAGCTTGAGCATTTTTGCCCGGAGTTCGGCGTCGTTGCGGATCGCATCAACGAGAGCATTGCTCAACACATCGCGGACGTCGTCGGGAAGCCCTCGTTCCAGCTACTTACGTAAAATCCCGGCAGGCCGCTTTCACCCGGCCCAGCCCCCGCAAAATCGCATGTTCATGAAATGTTCTTGACGCCACCTCTGATTGCGGTACTCTGCACATCCGGCAGGGGCGGACATGGTCCAGCGCGTCTCCACGGTTGCGTTCGAGGGCATCGAGGTCCGGCCCGTCGACGTCCAGGTGCAGGTGGCGCCGGGGATGCCGGCCTTCACCATCGTCGGTCTGCCCGACAAGGCGGTTTCGGAAGCGCGCGAGCGGGTGCGCTCGGCGATGATCGCGTCCGGGCTGGCGCTGCCGGCGCGGCGCATCACCATCAATCTCGCGCCGGCCGATCTGCCCAAGGAAGGCAGCCACTACGATCTGCCGATCGCGCTCGGGCTGATGGCGGCGATCGGCGCCATTCCGCACGACGCGCTTGGCGGGATTCACCGTGCTGGGCGAGCTCGGCCTCGACGGCTCGATCGCAGCGGTCGCCGGCGTGCTGCCGGCCGCGATCGGCGCCAATGCGCGCGGCGAGGGCTTGATGTGCCCGGCGGCTTGCGGGCCGGAAGCGGCCTGGGCCAGCCCCGAAATCGAGATCATCGCCGCGTCCTCGCTCATCCAGCTCGCCAACCATTTCAAGGGCACGCAGGTGCTGTCGCGGCCGCAGCCGAAAATCCTGGAGTGGCAGGCCCGACACTCGATCTCGCCGACATCAAGGGCCAGGAAAGCGCCAAGCGCGCGCTCGAAGTCGCGGCCGCCGGCGGCCACAATCTGCTCATGGTCGGCCCGCCCGGCGCCGGCAAATCGATGCTGGCGGCGCGGCTGCCGTCGATCCTGCCGCCGCTGGCGCCGGCCGAACTCCTCGAAGTCTCGATGGTCGCCTCGGTCGCCGGCGAGATCAAAGGCGGCGCGCTGACCAACCGGCGGCCGTTCCGCGCGCCGCATCATTCCGCCAGCATGCCGGCGCTTGGTCGGCGGCGGCCTGCACGCGCGGCCGGGCGAAGTTTCGCTCGCGCATCACGGCGTGCTGTTTCTCGACGAGCTGCCGGAATTCCAGCCGCAGGCGCTCGATTCGCTGCGCCAGCCGCTGGAAACCGGCGAGGTCTCGATCGCGCGCGCCAATCATCGCGTCACCTATCCGGCGCGCTTCATGCTGGTGGCGGCGATGAATCCGTGCCGCTGCGGCCGCGCCGGCGAGCCCGGCTTCGCCTGCCGCCGCGGGCCGAACACGCGCTGCGCCGCCGATTACCAGGCGCGCATTTCCGGTCCGCTGCTCGACCGCATCGATCTGCATATCGAAGTGCCGGCGGTGACCGCCGCCGATCTCATCCTGCCGCCGCCGGCCGAAGGCAGCCGCGAAGTCGCCGAGCGCGTGGCGCTCGCCCGCGAGCGGCAGGCCGCGCGCTATGCCGCGATCGGGCTGCCGCACATCCGCAGCAATGCCGCGGTGTCCGGCGCGGTGCTCGAAGACGTCGCGCGGCCCGACGCAAGCGGGCTGGCGCTGCTGCGCGAGGCCGCCGAGGCGATGCGGCTCTCGGCGCGCGGCTACCACCGCGTGCTGCGGGTCGCCCGCACGCTCGCCGATCTCGACGGCGTCGACAAAGTCGGCCGCGTGCACCTCGCCGAGGCGCTGTCCTACCGGGCGCTCGCCGACGAGGTCCGGCGCGCGGCGTAGAGTCGTTAGCCGTCGCACCGGGATCCGGCGAATCACGTAAAGCATCGCGTGCGTTGATTCGCGACCCTTGGTTTGAGCGTCCTGGCGTCCGCGCAGGACCACCCATGGCAAAACCGCCGCGCAAGCTTGCCTTCATCATGGCATCGACCGATCACGGCACCATGATCATGAACCGGTTCGACCAGCATACTCTGGTAACCGGGGGCCTTCGGCGCCGGCTTTCAGCTCCTCAACAAAGCGTCCTATGACCCCGAGGAGGTCGCCTTGATGCTGACGGTGCTCGATTTGCGCCGCAAATATCATGGCGACGGCGTCGTCGCGATCGACTGCGGCGCCAATCTCGGCGTTCACACCGTCGAATGGGCCAAGCACATGAGCGGCTGGGGCGTGGTGCTGGCGTTCGAGGCGCAGGAGCGCATCTACTATGCGCTTGCCGGCAATATCGCGATCAACAATTGCTTCAATGCCCGCGCCATCCATGCCGCGGTGACCAACCGTTCGGGCAGGATGAAAATGCCGAAGCCGAATTACCTGGCCAATTCGAGCTTCGGCAGCCTCGAACTCAAGAAAACGCGACGACACCGAATTCATCGGCCAACCGATCGACTATTCCGAAGACAAGATGGTCGACGTGCGGACCGTCAATCTCGATTCGTTCAATTTCTCCCGCCTCGATCTGATAAAGATCGACGTCGAGGGGATGGAGCTGGACGTATTGCGGGCGCCGCCAAATGCATGCGGCAAGCATCGCCCGATCATGCTCGTCGAAGTCCTTGAAAACGGACGCCGAGGCGCTGCGCGCGTGGCTGGAAAAGTTTGGGTTATCCGGCATTCCCAGCGGACTGAATTTCATCGCCATTCACAAAGAAGACAAATGCCTGACGGACATCAAGATCGAAACTCCGGCAACGCCGTGATCCTTGGCCATCGCGGCAAAGTAAATCGATCGACGCTCCAGGATTTTATCCTCGCGCAGTCCTTGGACTAGCCCGCCCCGTTGGCGTGAATGCCGCCGCGCATGCCGATGGCGGCCAGGAATTCCTGCCGCGTCTCGGCATGGTCGCGGAAGACACCGAGCATGCGGCTCGTCACCATGGTGACGCCGGGCTTGTGCACGCCGCGGGTGGTCATGCATTGATGCGTCGCTTCGGTGACCACGGCGACGCCATGGGGCTCGAGCAGCGCGTCGAGACAGGAGGCGATCTCGCCGTCATCTTCTCCTGGATTTGCAGGCGCCGCGAAAAGACATCGATCAGCCGCGCCAATTTGGAAATGCCGACGACGCGATTGCGCGGCAGATAGCCGATAACCACCCGGCCGATGATCGGCGCGAGATGATGCTCGCAATGCAATTCGAAGCGGATGTCGCGCAGCACAACGACCTCATCGTAACCGCCGGTCTCCTCGAAAGTGCGCTTGAGATAGTCGCGCGGGTCGTCGCCATAGCCGGAAAACCATTCCTCATAGGCGCGGGTCGTGCGCGCCTACGAGGAATGGTTTTCCGGCTACGGCGCCGACCCGCGCGACTATCTCAAGCGCACTTTCGAAGAAACCGGCGGCTACGACGAAGTTGCCTCGTGCTGCGTGACATCCGCTTCGAAGTCGCATTGCCGGACATCTCGCGCCAATCATCGGCCGCGTGCATATCGGTTATCTGCCGCGCAATCGCGTCGTCGGCATTTCCAAACTGGCGCGCCTGGTCGAGGTCTTTTCGCGGCGCTTGCAAATTCAGGAGAAGATGACCGCGGAGATCGCGTCCTGTCTCGATGCCGTGCTCAAGCCGCACGGGGTTGCCGTCGTCACCGAAGCGACGCACCAATGCATGACCACGCGCGGTGTGCACAAGCCCGGCGTCACGACGCTGACGAGCCGCATGCTTGGCGTCTTTCGCGACCATGCCGAAACGCGGCAGGAATTCCTCGCCGCCATCGGCATGCGCGGCGGCATTCACGCCAACGGTGCGGGCTAGTCCAAGGACTGCGCGAGGATAAAATCCTGGAGCGTCGATCGATTTACTTTGCCGCGATGGCCAAGGATCACGGCGTTGCCGGGGTTTCGATCTTCACGCCCTCCAGGCATTTGTCTTCTTTGTGAAAGGCGATCAAATTCAGTCCGCTGGGGAATGTCGTGTATCCTAAATTCTCCAGCCACGTCCGCAGCGCATCGGCATCCGTTTTAAGTACTTCGACCAGCAGAATCGGGTGAGCGGCCGCAATGCATCTGGCGGCGCCGGCAAGTACGTCCAATTCCATCCCCTCAACATCGATCTTTATCAGATCGATGCGGGGAGAAATTGAACGAGTTGAAATTGACGGCCCGCACTTCGACCATCTTGTCGTCGGAATAGTCGATCAGTTGGCCGATATATTCGGTGTCGTCTCTTTTCTTGAGTTCGAGACTGCCGAAGCTCGAATTGGTCAGGTAATCCGGCTTCGGTATTTTCATCGTGCCCGGCTTATTGGTTACCGCGGCGTGGATGGCGCGCGCATTGAAGCAATTGTTGATCGCAATGTTGCCGGCAAGGGCATAGAAGATGCGCTCCTGGGCCTCGAACGCCAGCGCCACGCCCCAGGCGCTCATGTGCTTGGCCCATTCGACAGTGTGGACGCCGAGATTGGCGCCGCAGTCGATCGCGACGACGCCATCGCCATAATATTTGCGGCGCAGATCGAGTACCGTCAGCATCAAGGCGACCTCGTCGGGGTCATAGGACGCTTTGTTGAGGAGTTGAAAACCGGCGCCAAATACCCGGTTACCAGAGGTATGCTGATCGAACCGGTTCATGATCATGGTGCCGTGATCGGTCGACGCCATGATGAACGCAAGCTTGCGCGGCGGTTTTGCCATGGGTGGTCGTGCGCGCGACGCCAGACGCTCAAACCAAGGGTCGCGAATCAGCGCAAGCGGATGCTCAGAGCTTCGCGAATCCCAGTCAATGGCAAGATCTACGCCGCACGTCTGACCTCGTCGGCGAGCGCCCGGTAGGACAGCGCCTCCGCCAGATGCAGGCGGCCGACTTTGTCGACGCCGTCGAGATCGGCAAGCGTACGCGCGACGCGCAAGACTCGGTGGTAGCCGCGGGCCGAGAGCCGCATGGCATCGGCGGCCTCGCGCAGCAGCGCCAGTCCGCTTGCATCGGGCCGCGCGATGTCTTCGAGCACCGCGCCGGACACCACGGCATTGCTCCGGATGTGCGGCAGCCCGATCGCAGCATAGCGCGCGGCCTGCCGCTCGCGAGCCTGCGCCACGCGCTCGGCGACTTCGCGGCTGCCTTCGGCCGGCGGCGGCAGGATGAGGTCGGCGGCAGTCACGGCCGGCACTTCGATATGAAGATCGATGCGGTCGAGCAGCGGGCCGGAAATGCGCGACTGATAATCCGCCGCGCAGCGCGTATTCGGCCCGCGACGGCAGGCGAAGCCGGGCTCGTCGGCGCGGCCGCAGCGGCACGGATTCATCGCCGCCACCAGCATGAAGCGCGCCGGATAGGTGACGCGATGATTGGCGCGGGCGATAGCGACCTCGCCGGTTTCCAGCGGCTGGCGCAGCGAAATCGAGCGCCTGCGGCTGGAATTCCGGCAGTTCGTCGAGAAACAGTACGCCGTGATGCGCGCAGCGAAATTTCGCCTGGCCGGGCGCGCAAACCGCCACCGACCAAGCGCCGGCATGCTGGCGGAGTGATGCGGCGCGCGGAACGGCCGCCGATTGGTCAGCGCGCCGCCTTTGATCTCGCCGGCGACTGAAGCGACCATGGAGACTTCGAGGAGTTCGGCCGGCGCCAGCGGCGGCAGGATCGAGGGCAGCCGCGCCGCCAGCATCGATTTACCGGCGCCGGGCGGTCCGACCATGAGGAGATTGTGCCCGCCGGCTGCCGCGACTTCGAGGGCGCGCTTGGCGCTTTCCTGGCCCTTGATGTCGGCGAGATCGAATGTCGGGCCTGCCACATCCAGGATTTTGGGCTGCGGGCGCGATAGCACCTGCGTGCCTTTGAAATGGTTGGCGAGTTGGATGAGCGAGGACGCGGCGATGATCTCGATTTCGGGGCTGGCCCAGGCTGCTTCCGGACCGCAAGCCGCGGGGCACATCAAGCCCTCGCTGCGCGCATTGGCGCCGATCGCCGCCGGCAGCACGCCGGCGACCGCTGCAATCGAGCCATCAAGACCGAGCTCGCCGAGCACTGTGAAGCCCGCCAAGGCGTCGTGCGGAATAGCGCCGATCGCCGCCATCAGCCCGAGCGCAATCGGCAGGTCGTAATGGCTGCCTTCCTTGGGCAGATCGGCTGGCGCGAGATTGATGGTGATACGCCGTGCCGGCAGCGCCAGCCCGGATGCAATCAGCGCCGAGCGGACCCGCTCGCGCGCTTCCGAAACCGCTTTGTCGGGAAGACCGACGATGGTGAAGGCGGGCAGGCCCGGCGCCACCTGCACCTGAACGTCGACGGGCCGCACTTCAATGCCCTCGAACGCAACCGTGGAGACGCGCTGGACCATATCAGCCCCTGCCGGATGTGGCAGAGTACCGCAATCAGAGGTGGCGTCTAGAACATTTCATGAACATGCGATTTTGCGGGGGCTGGGCCGGGTGAAAGCGGCCTGCCGGGATTTTACGTAAGTAGCTGGAACGAGGGCTTCCCGACGACGTCCGCGATGTGTTGAGCAATGCTCTCGTTGATGCGATCCGCAACGACGCCGAACTCCGGGCAAAAATGCTCAAGCTCGGCGTCGAGCCGATTGGCGCGGGCTCGGCGCGGGCCGAGGCATTTTTCAACGAAGAGCTTGTCCGCTGGAAAGACGTCATCGACCGCGCCGGGATCAAGCTCGAAATCTTGAGCTCTAAATTCTCGCCGCCGCCAATAGCTCCTGCCGCGCAGCGTCGAGAATTTCATTGGAAAGCGCGACATCGTCGACGGCTCGGGCCAGGATTACGGCGCCAACCAGCGCGGCCACCGCGGCAACGGCTTTGCGACGCCGGACCACTTTCGACCGATGCGGGATCGCCTTGGCGACCACATCGATCAGCGGTTCCAGCCCTTCGGCAAACGCGGCGCGCACCGGTTTGCCGCACCGCGCCGCGTCGCCGCTGAGTGCCGCGAAGGCGCAGCCATGGTCCGGGCGGTCGCGATGGCGCGGCGACAGATAATGATCGAGCAGCGCCGCATAGGGCTTGTTTGGCGCGCCGGCGACGACTTTGCCCCAATTGGTGGCGGCGAGCGCCATCGCCCGGCGGCTTGCCTGGGCAATGAGATCGTCTTTCGAGGCGAAATGACCGTAGAAACCGCCATGCGTAAGGTCGGCGGCATTCATGATATCGGCTACGCCGATACCGTCGAAGCCGTTGGCCCGGAACAAGGCGCTTGCCGCATCGAGAATGCGTTCGCGGTTTTCCGCCGACTTCTGCCGGCTTACTCTCATGACGCGCCTCTGCTATGCAGACGCATGATTGACAAGTTATATGACGGTCGTCATGAATAGGCAAGCAATCATGACGTGCGTCATCTAACGGGCGGTTCCCGCCACGGAACGGCGCCGGTGTCGGTCTAAGGGAATAACGGGCAGCACTATGGCGTCCACCGCATTGGCCTCGGCTCTGGCGCGCCGCGACATCCACTACGGCTGGGTTGTCGCCGGGGCGACCTTTCTCACCATGCTGGTGACGGCCGCCGCCATGGGCACGCCGGGCGTTCTGATCGTGCCCTTGGAACACGAGTTCGGCTGGAGCGATGCGCAAATTTCCTCGGCACTGGCGCTCCGCATCCTTTTGTATGGCTTGTTCGGACCGTTCGCCGCGGCATTCATGAACCGCTTCGGCGTACGCCGGGTCATCGTCTGCGCGCTGGCGCTGATTTCGTTCGGGCTCCTGGCATCGCTGGGGATGACGCAGATGTGGCAGCTCATTGTGCTGTGGGGCATCGTGGTCGGCATCGGCACCGGTCTCACCGCCATGGTGCTGGCGGCGACGGTGGCGACCCGCTGGTTCAATCATCGCCGCGGTCTGGTCATGGGCATGCTGGCGGCGAGCTCGGCGACCGGGCAATTGATTTTCTTGCCGCTGATCGCGGAACTGACGACGCGCTACGGCTGGCGCAGCGCGCTGGTCTTCGTATCGGCCATTCTCGGCCTTACCGCGATCGTGACGCTGTTTCTGATGCGCGACCGGCCGAGCGATCTCAATCTGCCGCTTTACGGCGAAACCGTCATATCGCCGGCTCCGGCAAGCGGCGCGGGCCTCGTCACATTGCTGCTGTCGCCGCTCGTCGTGCTGCGCGATTGCGCGCGGGTGCCGGTGTTCTGGGTTCTGTTCGCCACGTTCTTCGTCTGCGGTTGCAGCACCAACGGGCTGGTGCAGACCCATTTCGTCGCGCTGTGCCACGATTACGGTTTTGCCGCCACCGCGGCGGCGAGCGTGCTTGCCATGATGGGCGCGTTCGATTTCATCGGCACCATCGGCTCCGGCTGGCTGTCCGACCGCTTCGACAATCGCTGGCTGCTGTTCTGGTATTACGGGCTGCGCGGGCTTTCGCTGCTGTACCTGCCGTTCACCGATTTCACTTTGTACGGGCTCTCGATCTTTGCGGTGTTTTACGGCCTCGACTGGATTGCGACAGTGCCGCCGACGGTGAAGCTGACCGCCGACCGGTTCGGGCGCGAGCGCGCCGGCATGGTGTTCGGCTGGATCTTCACCGGCCATCAGATCGGCGCCGCCAGCGCGGCGATCGGAGCCGGCGTGGTGCGCACTGTCTACGCCACTTATCTGCCGGCGTTCTTCGTCGCCGGCGTACTCTGCATCATGGCGGCACTATTGGTTATCACGGTGCGCAAACCGTCGCCGCGCGATGTCGGCGTGCCGGCGCCGGCGCGCGCCTAGCGGCGCTTCTCTGCGATCTTGTCCCAGATCAGCGCGGCAATATCGGCGCCGCCGAAATTTTTCACCGCGCGGATACCGGTTGGCGAGGTAACGTTGATCTCGGTGAGGAAGCCGCCGATCACGTCGATGCCGACGAACAACAGGCCGCGCTGGCGCAATGGTTCGGCGAGGCGCGCGCAGATTTCGCGCTCGCGCGCGGAAAGCTCGGTGGCTTTGGGGATGCCGCCGCGCACCATATTGGAGCGCAGGTCGTCCGGGGCGGGCACGCGATTGATCGCGCCGGCAAATTCGCTGTCGACCAGGATGATGCGCTTGTCACCGTCCCGTACCGCGGGCAGAAATTTCTGCACCACCCAGGGCTCACGGAAGGTCGCCGCGAACAGGTCGTAGAGCGAGCCGAAATTGAGATCCTCGCGCTGCAGCCGAAACACCGCCTCGCCGCCTTTGCCATAAAGCGGCTTCATTACGATGTCGCCGTGCTCGGCGCGGAATTGCTTGATCGCCTCAAGATCGCGAGTGACCAGCGTCGGCGGCATCAAATCGGGAAATTCCGTGACAAAGACCTTTTCCGGCGCATTTCGCACATGGCCGGGATCGTTGACCACCAGCGTGCCCGGCTGGACGCGTTCGAGCATGTGGGTTGAGGTGATGTAAGCGAGATCGAACGGCGGATCCTGGCGCAACAGGATCACGTCGAATGACGACAGCGCCACGTGCCGCTGATCGCCGAGCATGAAATGGTCGCCGGCCTGATCGCGCACGCGCAGTTCCTGGACGCTCGCCGAAACCTTGCCGTCGCGCAGCGCCAGCCGGTCGGGCGTATAATAGGACAACGGATAACCGCGCGCCTGCGCTTCAAGTAAAAGCGCGAACGTGGAATCGCCCCGGATATTGATCCGCTCGATCGGATCCATTTGAACGGCGACGTTGAGAGACATGTTCGGGCTCGTATGCAAGAGGCAGCTTGTTTCTTTTAGCTATTGCGCCGCGATTATCATGGTGTTGCGTCGAATGCATTGGCGATGTGTCGCGGCATTTTGCCGGGCGCGACAGCAATGACGTCGAAACGGATCTCCGCGCTGACGTCGCCGGGATGCTGGGCGAGCCAGAATTGCGCGGCGTCGACAATACGGCTTTTGCTGCGCTGGCTCACCGCCTCGAGCGCCGCATCGATCGTGTCGCGGGCTTTGACTTCGACGAAGACCAAGGCACGGCGGCGGCGGGCGACGATGTCGATTTCGCCGAATGGCGTCCGCCAGCGCCGCGCCACGATCCGATAGGCCTTGGCGATGAGGAACATCGCCGCACGGCTCTCCGCCGAGAGGCCAAGGCGGAACGCTTCGACGCGTTCCGGCCGCGGTGGGGATTTCAACGGTCTTATCGGCTCAGCGCGGCGCGCCATGATTTTCGTCCCCGGCCTTGTCCTGACTATCGTTCTCGGCTTCTTTGGCAAGCACAAGCGCGCGCTGATAGACCTCGCGCCGCGGCAAGCCGGTCGCGTCCGCCACTTCGCCCACGGCATCTTTGAGCGACACCCGCGTCAGCGCCTGGCGCAGCAAAGTCTCTGTCTCCGCCACGCCGATCTGCTGCGGCGCGGGGGGCGGCGCGACGACCAGCACCATCTCGCCGCGGATCTCGTTGTCTCCGCAAGTATCCGCCAGCGTCGCGAGATCGCCGCGGCGGATCTCCTCATGCAGCTTGGTGAGTTCGCGGCACAGCACAGCCTCACGCTCCGGCCCAAGCCCGGCGGCGAGGTCGGCAAGCGTTGCGGCAAGCCGCGGCCCAGCTTCGAAAAGAACGAGCGTCGCCGGAATGCGGGCAAGCTCGGCAATGCGGTCGCGGCGCGCAGCCTGTTTCGGCGGCAGAAAGCCGGCGAACAGGAACTGGTCGGTCGGCAGGCCGGCGACGGTCAATGCCGCGAGCAGCGCCGAAGCGCCAGGCAGCGCCGTGACGGTATGCCCGGCGTCTCGCGCGGCGCGCACCAGCTTGTAGCCCGGGTCGGAAATCAGCGGTGTCCCGGCGTCCGAAACGAGCGCAATGGCGGCGCCGTCGCCCAGCCGGCGCAGCAAAACCGGCCGCGCAGTCGCTGCGTTATGCTCGTGGTAGGGCGTCAGCGGCGTCGCGATGGCATAGCGGTCGAGCAATTTCCGCGTAACGCGGGTGTCCTCGCAGGCAATGACGTCGGCACCGGCCAGCGCCTCCAAGGCCCGCAACGTAATATCGCCGAGGTTCCCGATGGGGGTCGCGACGATATGCAGCCCGGATGCGAGTTTCGCCACGTCGGTGGTCCGGCCACCCAGGCTATAATGCGCTGGGGCGGCCGGTTCCGTGCGCGCCGGTTTTCGGAATTGGCTACTCATCGAAGCGCACTCTAGCGCCGCCCCCTTGTGGCGTCATGCCGCGGCAGAATTCATTATCCTTTTCATTTAGTTAACCATTCGCCGCCAATATGTCTGAATGGCGTTGCCTTTAGATGGCTCGACGCCGGTGTCCCGATTCCGAGTTCCTATGCGCAGTCTTGTATCGACGGTAGGAACTTCCGATCCGCGGCACTAGGTGCGTGCTGGGGAGAACCGTGTCCGCGCAAGTGCAGCTTCAGGGATCGGCGGTCATGCCAACGCGGCGCCGCTCGATTGCGGGCTTGCTTGCCACGGCCGGCGCGCTTCTGGCCGGCTGTTCCAGTAACTCCCAAACTCTCTCGACGGCCTCCGCCCCGCAGAGTTCGCAGGTCCCGCAAGGCGCCACCATCGGCGCCGGACAGGTCAAAGCCGGTCTCATCCTGCCATTGTCGGCGCCCGGCAATGCCGGGGTCGCCGGTCAATCGATGCGCAACGCCGCCGACATGGCGATTGCCGAGTTCAATAACCCCAATATCCAGCTTCTGGTGAAAGACGACGGCGGCACAGCGGAGGCGGCGCGCCTTGCTGCACAGCAGTCGCTCGACGACGGTGCCCAGATCATTCTCGGGCCGTTGTTCTCGCAATCGGTGAGTTTCGTTGCCCAGGCGGCCCGCCCACGCAATGTACCGATTATCGCCTTCTCCACCGACGCCAATGTCGCATCGAACGGCGTCTATCTGTTGAGCTTCCTGCCCGAGACCGATGTCAACCGCATCGTGCAATACACGGCTTCGACCGGCAAGCGCTCGTACGCGGCGCTGATTCCCGATAATCCCTACGGCACGGTGGTCGAAGCGGCCTTCAAGCAGGCCATCGCGCGACGCAGCGGCAGCCAGATCGTCGCGCTCGAGCGCTACCCTCACGACAAGGCCGCCATGGCGGCGCCAATCCGCAGCATCGCCCAGTCCTCGGCGCGAGCCGACGTGCTTTTCATCCCCGACGGCGGCGACGCTGTCCCGGATGTGGTCCAGGGCCTGGTTGCCGACAACGTCAATCTCAAGCGGCTGCAGCTCCTCGGCACCGGGCTGTGGGACGATCCGCGCATCTATGCTGCGCCGGCGCTCGCCGGCGGCTGGTACGCGGCACCCGACGGCACCGGATACCGCAACTTCGCGACCCGTTACCGCGCCCGCTATAACCAGGACCCGGTACGCACCGCCACGCTTGCCTATGACGCGGTGGCTTTGGTCGCCGCCTTGGTGAAGACCCAAGGCGCGCAGCCGTTTACGCCGCAAATTCTCACCAATCCGTCCGGTTTTTCGGGAATCGACGGATTATTCCGTTTCCGTCCCGACGGTACCAATGACCGCGGGCTCGCCGTGCTTCGCGTCGCTCAGGCCGGGGCACAAATCATATCTCCCGCACCCCGCAGTTTCAGCGGATCGGCCTCCGGATAATAGCAAGCTAGCTTACTATCTGTCTCCCGGAGCTACAGCTTACGTGCTCTCCCAGGCGCCCAGAAAGGCGAGCGATATTGCCGTAAGGCGCGGGAACGCTCAAGCAAGGCCACTACCAAACGCCTTCGGTTTTAATAGTAAGCTAGCTTATCAAATCTTGGGCGCGGCCGCTATGCGGCGAGATCGGCGACCACCGCGTCAAGCACGGGAAAGCCCGGCAAGGTCACTCGCAGCCGCCCCTCGGCTGTCGTCTCGACGAGACCGTGCTCGTGGAGCGCCGCGACCCGAACCGGGTCGAGCGGCCGGCCGGAGACCTCAACGTAACGCGCGATATCGATGCCTTCGGCGAGCCGAAGCCCCATCAGAAGATATTCGTCGGATAGTTCTTCGCGCGTCAGCACGTCATCGGTGACCAGCCCATTGCCTTGAGCTTCGACCAGAGTGAGCCACGCTTCGGGCCGCTTTTCGGTCGCGGTAGCGTGCCGCTCGCCCTTCGGTCCGCCGATATTCAGCCGGCCATGGGCACCGGGTCCGACGCCGGCATATTCATGGCCGCGCCAATAAACCAGGTTGTGCCGGCATTCCCCGCCGGGCCGTGCGTGGTTGGAGATCTCATAGGCCGGCAGCCCGTGCGCGCCGCAAATGTCCTGGGTGGTGTCGTAGAGGATCCGTGCCGTGTCATCGTCCGGCAGGCGCAATTTGCCGGCGGCATGCAGCGCCCAGAACGGCGTCTCCGGTTCGATGGTCAATTGATAGAGCGAAAGATGCTCGCCGGCCTCGGCCAGTGCGGTTTTTAGCTCGTCCGCCCAGGCTTTCGGCTCCTGGTTCGGCCGGGCATAGATCAAATCGAACGAATAGCGGCCGAATATGGTGCGGGCGATGCTGACGGCATCGAGCGCCTCGCGCGCCGAATGCATCCGGCCAAGCTCGGCAAGGACGCGATCGTCGAGCGCCTGCACGCCGAGCGACACGCGATTGACGCCGGCCGTCCGGTAGCCGCGAAAGCGCGTCGCCTCGACACTGGTCGGATTGGCCTCGAGCGTCACCTCGGCGTCGGGCGCGACGTGCCAATGCTGCGCAACAGCGTCGAGCACGGCGGTAATGGTGGCGGGCTGCATCAATGACGGCGTGCCGCCGCCGAAGAAGATCGTGGACACGGTGCGGTCTGGGACGCGGGCGGCCGTCGCGGCAATTTCCGTGGTGAATGCCCGCGCGAACCGCTGCTCGTCGATCGGCTCGCGCCGCACATGGCTGTTGAAGTCGCAATAGGGGCATTTCGACAGGCAGAACGGCCAATGGATATAAACGCCAAAGTCCTGCCTGCGCTCGGCCGAGGCTCCTTCTGGTTCAGCCAAGGCACGCCTCCGCGAGCTTTAGGAAGGCGCGGGCGCGGTGCGAGAGGCCGGGTCCGTGCGGCGGCAAGCCGTGTTTTTCGTCGCTTTCCATCTCGCCGAAGCTACGCTTATGGCCGTCGGGCAGGAATACCGGATCGTAGCCAAATCCTCGGTCTCCGCGCGGCGGCCAGACCAGGGTGCCATCAACGCGCGCCTCGAATTCCTCCAAGTGGCCGTCCGGCCAGGCGACGCAGAGCGCCGAGACGAAATGCGCCTTACGGCGGTCCGCCGTGGTGGCGCCGCGCTCGCGCAGCTTCTGTTCGATGGTTTCCATGGCGCGGCGGAAGTCCTTGTCGGGGCCCGCCCAGCGTGCCGAATGGACGCCGGGCTGACCGTCCAGCGCATCGACCACGAGCCCGGAATCGTCGGCAAAAGCAGGAAGGCCGGTCGCCTGTGCCGCGGCTTCCGCCTTGATGCGCGCATTGTCGCGGAACGTCATGCCGGTTTCGTCCGGCTCCTTAAGCCCCAGTTCACCTGCCGATGTGGCATCGATCCCGTAAGGCGCAAGCAATTGCCGCATTTCCAAGAGTTTGCCGGGGTTGTGCGTCGCGATCACGATGCGACCCGCAATCCGGCGATGTGACGGTCCGCTCACATCACCGCCATCTTCTGCAGTTCGACAAGCTTGCCGATGCCCTTGCGCGCCAGCGCCAGCAGCGCCGAAAATTGCGCCTCCGAGAATGGGGTCTTTTCCGCGGTGGCCTGCACTTCCACGATATTACCCGAGCCGGTGAGAACGAAATTGGCGTCGGTGTCGGCCTGCGAATCCTCGGCATAATCGAGATCGAGCACGGCCGTGCCGGAATAGACGCCGCAGGAAATCGCCGCGATATGGTCGCGCAGAACCTCGGCCTCGATCATCGATCGCGCCTTCATCCACGCCAGACAGTCGTAGAGCGCGATCCAGGCGCCAGTGATAGAGGCGGTGCGGGTGCCGCCGTCGGCCTGGATTACGTCGCAGTCGATCGTGATCTGCCGCTCGCCCAGCGCCTTGAGATCGACGACCGCGCGCAGGCTGCGCCCGATCAGGCGCTGAATCTCAACGGTGCGCCCGTTCTGTTTGCCGGCCGACGCCTCGCGCCGTGTGCGTTCCAGCGTCGCCCGCGGCAGCATGCCGTATTCCGCGGTGATCCAGCCGCGCGCCTGCCCTTTGAGCCAGGGCGGCAAACGATCTTCGAGAGTCGCAGTGACCAGAACATGGGTCTCGCCGAATTTCACAAAGCAGGAGCCTTCGGCAAACTTCACCACGCCGCGTTCGAGCGACACGGGTCGTAATTCGTCAGGTTGTCGGCGGCTCGGCCGCATGCACTTCTCCCGGTTACCAGGCGCGATGCGCCGGCCTTCTACGCTTGAGCGGGGCGAATATAGACAAGCAAACGGCAGGATGCACCGAAAACGGCTGATTGCCTTCGACCGCGCCTAACCGGTACCCTTAAGCCACAATCCGCAGCGAGGGAGACGACCATGGCGGTTGAGCTGACCCAGGCACTGGCAAATTTCGCCGCGACCCTCAGCTACGAGGCTTTGCCGCCGCGCGTTCGCGAACATTGCAAAAATCTCCTTCTGGATGCGCTCGCTTGCGCCGTCGCCGGCCATCAGGGCGAGGAAACCGGCCAGGTTGCGGTCTTCGCATCGGCGCTGGCACAAAGCAGCGAATCGAGCGTGATCGGCGGCGGCTATTTGTCGCTCGCGGGCGCGACGCTGCTCAACGCCTATCTCGTCACTGCGGTGACGATGTGCGACGTGCACCGCGCCACCATGACCCATGTCACGCCGGAAATCGTGCCGCCGGCACTCTTGATCGCCGAACGCGACGGACTTTCCGGGCGCGATCTCCTGGTCGCCATCGCTGCCGGGTGTGAAGTGACGACACGGATCGGCATCGGTCTCGATTACCCGGTGTTTCGGGCGCGCGGTTGGCACGGGCCGGGAATTCTCGGTCCGTTCGGCGCGGCGGCGGCGGTCGGCTCGCTGCTGAAATTCGACGCCGACACCATGGCGCGCGCGTTCGGGCTCGCCGGCAGTCAGGCGGCCGGGACCTTCGCCGCCTGGGGAACGCCGACGGTCAAATTCCATCAATGCCGCGGCGCGCTGTCCGGGCTGCTGGCGGCGCTCCTGGCGCAGCAAAATTTCGTCGCCACCCGCGAATTCATCACAGCCAAGGACGGCGGCCTTTACAATGCCTATGTCAACGGCGGCAAGCCCGACGTGGCGCTCGCCGATCTCGGCAAACGCTTTGAGCTTGAGCAGATTGCGCTCCGGCTGTGGCCGTCGGCGTCGCTCATCCAGGGCATGAATACGGCGCTGTTCGAGCTTGCGCAGAAGCACAACATCGACGGCGCGCGGGTGCGGAAGGTCCAGATCGCCCTCAGCCAGGCGACTTTCGACTTTCACGGCGGCTTTAACACCTACAAGGCGAAATTCGAGGCGCTGTTGTCGGCGCACTATAGTGTGGCGGCGATCCTGCACGATCGTGCGCTCACTTTGGCGCAGTTCGAGCCCAACCGCTACGACGACCCGAAGCTGCGCAGCTTCGCCGCCGAAAAGGTGGAGGTCCGCGCCGACGCGACGGTCAGCGGCTCGCAGGCAAAAGTGGATATCGCCATGGACGACGGCACGGTGCTCTCGGCGCGTTGTGACCATCCGCTCGGGTCGTTCGAAAATCCTCTGTCGCGGGCCCAGATCGAGCAAAAATTCCGTAGCTGTGCCGAAGGGGTGCTGCCCGATGCGCATGTCGCTGACGTGATCGGCGCGGTCGACCGGCTGGAGGAGTTTGGCTCGGTGCCCAAGCTGATGGATCTGCTGCGCTCAAGCCCGCGGCGTCAGGCCATGGCGGCGGCGGAGTGATATATTAGGCGCGCGCAGGGTGCGGGCGCGCGGCGAGGGCAGGATTTGGCGAATCATGACTTTCCCATCGGCGTGAACCAGCTGGGCCTCGCCCAGCTCAACGAGCGTTCCCGCGAGATATTTCGGCAGATCGTCGAGTCCTATCTCGCAACCGGCGAGCCGGTCGGTTCGCGCAATCTGTCGCGCATTCTGCCGATGCCCCTGTCGCCGGCCTCGGTGCGCAACGTCATGTCCGACCTCGAACAGCTCGGGCTGGTTTACGCGCCGCACACGTCGGCCGGGCGTCTGCCGACCGAGCTGGGGCTTCGCTTCTTCGTCGACGCGCTGATGCAGATCGGCGACCTCACCGAGCGCGACCGCAAGGCAATCGAGGCGCAGGTCGCCGGTTCGGGCCAGTCGAAATCGCTCGAAGCGGTATTGATCGAAGCGTCCGGGCTCCTCTCCGGGCTGAGCCGCGCCGCTGGCGTCGTGCTGACCGCCAAATCGAATCCGCGGCTCAAGCATATCGAGTTCGTGCGGCTTGAGCCCGAGCGTGCGCTGGTGATCCTGGTCGCGGAGGACGGCCAGGTCGAAAACCGCGTGCTCAACATCCCGGTCGGGCTGCCGATCTCGGCGCTGACCGAAGCGGCGAATTTTCTTAACGCGCGCATCCGCGGCCACACCCTCGACGAGGTCAAAGTCGAGATTGAGCGCACGCTGAAGGAAAGCGAAGCCCAGATCGACCAGCTGACGAAAAAGGTCGTCGCCGACGGTTTGGCGAGCTGGTCGGGCGGCGACAGCGACGAGCGCAAGCTGATCGTGCGCGGCCAGGCCCATCTGCTCGACGACCTCAAGGCCGTCGCCGACCTCGAACGCGTGCGGCTCTTATTCGACGATCTGGAAACCCGGCGTGAGGTGATCGATCTGCTCGGCCGCGCCGAACTGGCCGAGGGCGTTCGCGTCTTCATCGGCTCGGAAAACAAGCTGTTCTCGCTGTCCGGCTCGTCGACCATCGTGGCGCCCTATCACGACGCTTCCGGCCATATCGTCGGCGTGCTCGGCGTTATCGGTCCGACCCGGCTCAATTACGCCCGCATCGTGCCCATGGTCGACTACACCGCCAAGGTCGTCAGCAAGCTCCTCGGCGGCTGAACCTGGGCCAAAGCTGGGCCGGCGCGCTTGATTTTTGCCGTTTCAGCCCTGATATGCGGGTGAGCTGGCCGAATCCGAAAAGTGGTGCCGATTTTCGGATAAGATTATGATCACGCTATCAAAACCGAACGGGATGAGAGATGACGGAACAGACCGCTCGCGCTGAGGACGATGCGGCCGCGCCGCAGGACACTGGCTCCGCTGCAGCAGATCCGGCTTCGGCCCGGCCCGATCCGGTGGCGGTCGCAGTCGAGCTAAGAGACAAGCTCTTGCGCACGCTCGCCGAGATGGAGAATTTGCGCAAACGCACCGAGCGCGAAATTGCCGATTCGCGGCTCTACGCGATCAGTTCGTTCGCGCGCGATGTGCTTGCTGTTGCCGACAATATGCGCCGCGCGCTCGAAGCGGTGGCGCCGGAATTGCGCAGCAGCAGCCAGAGCGGCGCCAAGGCTCTCGTCGACGGCGTCGAATTGACCGAGCGCGAACTCCTCAAGGCGCTGGAGAAGAACGGCGTCCGGCAATTCACGCCGCAGGGCGAGAAATTCGATCCCAACCTGCATCAGGCCATGTTCGAAGTGCCTGACGCATCGGTGCCGGCCGGCAGCGTCGTCCAGGTGGTGCAGCCCGGTTACATGATCGGCGAACGAGTCCTGCGCCCGGCGATGGTCGGAGTGTCGAAGGGCGGACCAAAGGCGGCGCCGGGAGCACGCTCCGGCAAAGACAGCGCCCAGACTTTCACGCAGGACGTTTAGCGCGACGATCAAGGGTCGCGGGCCGTCCGCCCAGTGCTCGCCGGGTTTCCAGTTACGCGCGGCTAACCGGGAACGCCGGCGTGGCGGTTGCGACGAGCGGCCGGCGTGGCGCGCTTTCAGCGCAGGAGCGGCGGATCGCCCCCCGGGTCCAGACCGCAGCCGCGATCGCCGCCGCTCCGACGCCGCCGCCGCCGATAACATCGATCAGATAATGGGAGCCTTCGATGGGCGCCGAAGCCACCATCATGGCATTCAGTGCCAGCATCGGCCAACGGACGAAGCGAACGGGCCAGATCGCCCACATCGCGAGGACTGCCGCCGCCGTGTGATAACTCGGGAAGCTGATAATGCCGCGCAGGTCGCCGAGCGGTATCGCATGCAGTGTCCCGCTGCGAACGTTCTGCAGATGGACGGCAAAATTCCAGAAGAGCTGAAGCCGCGGATAGGCGGCGGCGTCAATGCCGAGATGGCCGTACCAGCCGAGCGCCGGGTACAGCGCGAAGATCACGATCGTAATGAGGAGTGACGCGGCGAGCGCAACAGCGAATTCGTGCAGCCGGCCGACCCGGTGACACAATGTCAAAACGACGAATACGATAGCCGGCTGCCACATCATTGAGAGATAAGCGGCGACGCTGAGCAGCGCGAACCACGGCCGGTCGCCGACATAGTGCAGATAGGTGCCGAGATCGAAACCGAGCCAGCGATCGGCGGCGAGCAACGCGCTATCGTGATAGGGCAGGTCAAGCGTCGCTGCGGCATAGGACAATAGCGCGCCGAGAAACCCGATCAGGAGAATCTGCGCGATCGATTCCGTGCTGTAGACGATGGCGAAGTCAGGCCGCACAAAGCGATAGAACAGGCCGATCGCCGCGCAGATCGGCAGGATCAGCGTCAAAGTAGGCAGGCTGCTCCAGTCAACCGTCAGACCGGCGGCGCAATAGGCCACCACGACTGCGCCGGTCATCGCCGCAATGATGGTCCAGACCAGCCGGGAGCCGACACGCAGGGTGTCGGCGTCCGCGGCGGTCGTCTGGCGCATGGGGTGCGTCGGCAGATCTTGCATCTCATGCACCGCAGATTTCGAGCAAATAGCGTCCGCGAATTCGCGAGCGTTTATTTGAGTGCGGTCGACACACTGCCGAAGGTCGTATTCAGGTTGCTGCCGAGACCTTCCACGACGGCGATGATCGCCACCGAGATGCCCGCGGCGATAAGCCCGTATTCGATTGCGGTAGCGCCGTTCTGGTCGCGCCAGAAGGCACGGATACGCTTGATCATGGTCTGCTCCTGTTGGCGATTAAATGCGCGCGGAGTTTCGCGTTCGCCGGTTACGGCAAAGTGAAATTGATGGCGAAGATTCTGAACTAAAGCCGAAACCCGCCTTGCGATGGTTAACAGGCCGTCCACGCCGACAGCGATCGCGAGCAACTCCCGCCGGCACTAAAGCGGCTCGGCCTATTCGCGGGAGCTGATGCCGTCGCGCACCGTGCGCAAGCGCGTCAGTGCGTCCGGCCACGTGGCGGCGGGCGCCATGCCGATCATTTGCATAAATCCCCCGGTGCCGAAACGCAGCCATTGCACCACCATCATATCGGCGTCGCTTTGCACGTCCTTGGCCTTGGCGATTGTCTGATATCCGGATTGTCCGTTGATGCGCAGCGGCTCCGCGTCCTGGACTCGCACTTCACGGATCCCGGCGATCTGGTCAAACAAAACGCGCGCAAAATTATCCTGGTCGCTCGCCGTGTCCGGGCCGCCCGGCAAAGCGGCGATAAGCATGCGGGTAATGACAGGGACTTTGGCTGCATCCGTTGCGCTGGATGAAGTCTGCGATTTCGCCGTAGATACGGTCTTATCGGCAGGGGGATCGCCGAGCATCACGGCGCGGCCCGGCAGCACATTGTCGATCCGGAATCCGGCCAGATTGCCGACGATGAAGGGCAGCAGGCTTAATTGCTCGGCGTCTGGCACTTTCGCGCGCACCGCGAGCGTCGCGAGCAAATCCTGGATGGCCTTGTCGGGATAGCCTGGATCCCCCTCCGGGACCTGAACAGTGACCAGCACGGTCAGGTCGCTCGCCGCGGCAATCAACAGCCATTTTTGGTAATGCGCGCTGCCGGCCGTTTGCTCGCCGCTGAGCAGAAAACCCTTGCCGATCGGCAGTTCGATCGGCACGCGTTTGGCGGCAGCGATGCCTTGGTTTTTCAGCGCGTCCGGAACCATGGTCTTGTCGAGTTGCGCGTAAGCCGCCGCCGGAAACGTCGCCAGGAGAATCGCGGCATTCTTGTCGGGATCCGCGAAGCCCTCGAACGCTTTGCTCGGCACCATGCCCGCAGGCGGCACCATGCCGAGCCGCGAGCCGATCGGGAAAATCGGATCGGCCGCACGCGCCGGCGCGGCCCAAACCATCGCCCAAGCCATGACCGCGAAAGCCGTCGCGAGGCGCGAGAACGTGCGGAGCGGATGCGTCATTCTCGTTGTCATCGTCACCGATCTTGGAAAGTTTCCAGGCGTTGCGGCTGCTCGTACGCGGGGTGCGTAACCCGCCGCATGGTTAGGTTGAGCCGTCCGCCTTCCGCGAGCAAGGTCGACGTACCGGGATAAATACGGTCGACGCCGTGAAAAGCGAGACGGGCCTCGCCACGTAGAACGAGGGCGTCGCCGGAATTAAGGCGAAACGAGCGCGTCAGGTCGCCGCGTCGCGGTCCGCCGATGCGAAAAAGACAGGAATCGCCGAGGGAAAGCGACACCACCGGCGCGGCAAAGTCATCCTCGTCGCGATCCTGATGCTGGCCCATCTTCGCGGCAGGACCATAAAAATTGATGAGGCAGGCCTCGGGGGGATAGGGGTACTGCGCAATCTCGCTCCAAATCGCAAGCAAAGCATCGGGCATCGCCGGCCAGGGCCGGCCGGTCTCCGGATGGGCCGCCTCATAGCGGTAGCCACCCTCGTCCGATAACCAGCCAAGCGAACCACAATTTGACATCCGAACCGACATCGGCCGCCCGGATTTCGGCATGCGCGAGGTGAAGAGCGGTGCTGCCGCGATGACCTGTCGGATCGCCGCAAGCAGGCGCTCCTGCCCCTCGCGGTCGAGAAAATCCGGATAGAGGCGCCAGCTTCCGCCGCCGATATGAAGACTGGTTTGCGTTTTCATCCGGTTTTTACCTCTAGCGGGCAATTTGAGGCAATGCACGCGGCTCTGCACGCGCTATCGCTGCGGTCTAGCACCCCGGCGGCCGAGGACCTCTACGCCAAGCTGACCGTCGCAGCGGGCGTCTTTTTTGTCGTGCTCGAAATCTGCTATTTCTTCATCGCCGGACAGCACCTGAGCGGCGTTATTCCAGCGGACGGTTCCGGGCCGGCGATCGGGCGAGATTTCGTCAATACCTGGATGGGCGGTCGGTCGGCGTTCTCCGGCGGACCCGGGCCGTGGTTTGACTTCCAAACCTACAACGCGGCGCTCCGCCAGATCACTGGCCAGCCGGATTTTCCGGATCTCTACTGGTCCTATCCGCCTCATCTCATCCTGTTCATCTGGCCGCTCGGGCTTTTGCCCTACCTGCCGGCCTATGCGGTGTGGTGCGTAGCGGGGCTTGCGCTCTATCTGTGGGCAGCATGGTCCGGCGGCGCCGATCGCAAATACGCACTTTTCCTGGCCGTGGCGCCCGGCGTCGCGGTCAACGTCTTTTTCGGTCAGAACGGTTTTCTGACAGCGGCGCTTTTGATTGGCGGCCTTGCCAATCTCGACCGGCGGCCGATTGTCGCCGGGATGCTGTTCGGCATCCTCACCATCAAGCCGCAATTTGGTTTGCTGCTGCCAGCACTCTTGCTGATGACGGGGCGCTGGCGCGTCATGGCCGCGGCGGTCGCAACGACCGCGGTACTGGTGGCCGCGACCTCGATCTGGTTCGGCCCCGACATCTGGCAGGATTACATCCGCAAGGTCGGGCCGCAGCAGCACTGGCTCCTGACCGAAGGCGGCGGCCTTCTGCTTCCGATGGTGTCGTCGGCTTTCGTCAATGCGCGGCTTGTGGGTCTGCCGCTGGGCGCTGCCTGGGTGTTGCAAACCATCTCGTCGGCCGGCGCTTTGGCGATGGTGGTGTGGACGTTCTGGCGCCGGCGCGATCCCGTGCTCTCGTTTGCGCTCTTCGTCACCGCGACATTCCTGTTTTCGCCCTGGATGCTTAACTACGACATGGTGGTGTTCGGTTGGGTCGTGGCGCTGCTACGCGGGCGGACGGACAACACGATTGCCGACGAGGGGCTCGCGATTGCGGTCTGGACGCTGCCCGTAACCATGCTGCTGTTTGGCGCGGTCCATATCCCGATCGCCATGGTGGTGCTGCCGGCCTTTGCTGGCCGCCTGGTTTGGCGTTTGTCGCATGCCGTCGACGCCGCGGCTGCCAGCGGCGGGGAAAACCGCGGCGCCGTCGCACTTTCGTCCGCGTAACACCGCGCGCAAGGGGCCTTCCCGCCTTGCAGGGCGATGCCGCACTCCTATATGAGCCAAGGGAAATCGTCCGGGCGGCGTGTCAGCCGGCTTGGAGCGATTAAGTGATAAGGGGGGTCGGACTTTGGGCGCCTTCGGGGCCAGCCCGACCTGCCGCAAAAGAGAGGATTTAGACCATGGGCAAGGTCATCGGTATCGATCTCGGGACCACAAATTCCTGCGTCGCCGTTATGGAAGGCAAGACGCCGAAGGTCATCGAGAACGCGGAGGGGATGCGCACCACGCCGTCCATCGTCGCTTTCACCGACGAGGGCGAGCGGCTGGTCGGCCAGCCGGCAAAACGCCAGGCGGTCACCAATCCCGAGCGCACGATTTTCGCAGTCAAGCGCCTCATCGGCCGTCGCTACGACGATCCGATGGTGGAAAAAGACAAGAAGCTCGTTCCCTACAAAATCTCGCGCGCGTCGAACGGCGACGCCTGGGTCGAGATCGAGGGCAAGAGCTATTCGCCGTCACAGATTTCGGCGTTCATCCTGCAAAAGATGAAGGAGACGGCGGAAGCCTATCTCGGCGCCAAGGTCGATCAGGCGGTCATCACCGTCCCGGCCTATTTCAACGATGCACAGCGCCAAGCCACCAAGGACGCCGGCAAGATCGCCGGCCTTGAAGTATTGCGCATCATCAACGAGCCGACCGCGGCGGCGCTCGCCTACGGGCTCGACAAGAACAAGGCCGGCACCATCGCGGTCTATGACCTCGGCGGCGGCACGTTCGACATATCCATTCTCGAAATCGGCGACGGCGTGTTCGAGGTGAAGTCGACCAATGGCGACACCTTCCTCGGCGGCGAGGATTTCGACATGCGGCTGGTCAACTATCTGGCCGACGAATTCCAGAAGGAACAGGGCATCGACCTGCGCCGGGACAAGCTGGCGCTGCAGCGGCTGAAAGAGGCGGCGGAGAAGGCCAAGATCGAGCTGTCGTCGACGACGCAGACCGAGATCAACTTGCCGTTCATCACCGCCGACGCGTCCGGCCCGAAGCATCTGACCATGAAGCTGACCCGTGCCAAGTTCGAGGCGCTGGTCGACGATCTCATTCAGAAGACGATCGAGCCGTGCCGTCAGGCGATCAAGGATTCCGGCCTGTCGGCGGCCGAGATCAACGAAGTCGTCCTGGTCGGCGGCATGACGCGCATGCCGAAGGTCCAGGAAGTCGTCAAGCAATTGTTCGGCAAGGAACCGCACAAGGGCGTCAACCCCGATGAGGTTGTCGCGGTCGGTGCGGCGATCCAGGCCGGCGTGCTCCAAGGCGACGTCAAGGACGTGCTGTTGCTCGACGTCACGCCGCTGTCGCTCGGCATCGAGACGCTGGGCGGCGTGTTCACGCGGTTGATCGATCGCAACACCACGATCCCGACCAAGAAGAGCCAGGTGTTCTCGACGGCCGAAGACGGCCAGACCGCGGTGACGATCCGGGTGTTCCAGGGCGAGCGCGAAATGGCGGCCGACAACAAGATTCTCGGCCAGTTCGATCTCGTCGGAATTCCGCCGGCGCCGCGCGGTGTGCCGCAGATCGAGGTCACCTTCGACATCGACGCCAACGGCATCGTCAATGTCTCGGCCAAGGACAAAGGCACCGGCAAGGAGCAGCAGATCCGCATCCAGGCTTCCGGTGGCCTCTCCGAGGGCGACATCGACAAGATGGTCAAGGACGCCGAGGCTCACGCCGAGGAAGACAAGAAGCGCAAGGCCCAGGTCGAAGCCAAGAACCACGCCGAGGCTCTGGTCCATGCGACCGAGAAGACTTTGGCCGAGCACGGCTCGAAAGTCGGCGAGGCCGAGCGGCGCGCCATCGAAAACGCGATGGCTGACCTCAAGGAAGCCTTGAAGGGCAACGATGCCGACGCGATCACGGCCAAGGCGAATACGCTGCAGCAAGCTTCGATGAAGCTCGGCGAGGCGATGTACAAGCAGGCTGCCGAGCAGCAGCCGGGCGGCGGCGACGACGCCGGCGGGGCGACCGACGGCAAGAAGGAAGACGTCGTCGATGCCGAATTTACCGAAGTCGACGACGACAAGAAGAACAAGAAATCCGCCTGATGCGCGAGGCGCTAATGCCGCAGCGGTTGATCAGTTTGGCACCCCCGCTTGAAACACGGGGGTGCTTGTTCATAAGCTTGGATAAGTTGGCATCGTCGGGTGAGGACTGATGGCCAAGCGCTGCTACTACGAATCGCTTTCGATCGAGCGGACTGCGAGTGACGGCGACATCAAGTCCGCATTTCGCAAGCAGGCGATGGTCTGCCATCCGGATCGCAATCCCGGCGACAAGGATGCCGAGCATCGGTTCAAGGAAATCAACGAAGCCTACGAGGTCCTAAAGGACCCGGACAAGCGCGCCGCCTATGACCGTTTCGGTCACGCCGCTTTCGAGCATGGCATGGGCGGCGGCGCGGCGGGGTTCGGTGCCGATTTCGGCACCACGTTCTCCGATCTGTTCGAAGGCATTTTCGGCATGTCGGGCGCCGGCCGCGGCCGCGGCACCGGTCGCGAGCGCGGTGCCGATCTGCGCTACAACATGGAAATCTCGCTGCAGGAAGCCTACGTCGGCAAAAATGCGCAGATCCGCATTCCGACCTCGGTCACCTGCGAGGCCTGCTCCGGCTCCGGCGCCAAGGCCGGCACCAAACCGAAAACCTGCCCGATGTGCGGCGGTCAAGGCCGGGTCCGCCACGCGCAAGGGTTTTTCACGCTCGAGCGCACCTGTCCGAATTGCCATGGCCGCGGCCAGTCGATCGATAGCCCCTGCGCGTCATGCTCGGGCTCCGGCCGCGTCACCCGCGAGCGGACTTTATCGGTGAACATTCCAGCGGGCGTCGAAGATGGCACCCGCATCCGGCTTGCCGGCGAGGGCGAGGCCGGCGTTCGCGGCGGTCCGCCCGGCGATCTCTATATTTTCCTGTCGCTCGCCGCGCATGCGTTCTTTCAGCGCGAAGGCGCCGATCTGCATTGCCGGGTCCCGGTTTCGATGGTCGCTGCGGCCGTCGGCGGCGAGTTCGAGGTTCCGACAATCGACGGCGGCAAGACCAAAGTGAAGATTCCGGAGGGCACCCAGTCCGGCCGGCGTTTCCGTTTGCAGGGCAAGGGCATGCCGGTGCTGCGTGCGCGCCAGTCCGGCGACATGTATGTCCAGGTCGTGGTCGAGACGCCGCAGAAACTGACCAAGAAGCAGCGCGAGCTTTTGGCCGAGTTCGACCGTCTGTCGTCCACCGAAACCCAGCCGGAATCGTCGGGATTCCTTGGCAAGGTCAAGGAGTTCCTCGACGGGCTTGGTAGTCGCGCCGGTTCCGCTTAGCTCCCGCTATATGGCCTTTGGCCGCCGAATGTTTTAAAACCAACGCGATTTTGTCGCCTGCAAGACATTTGTGTGAAATCCATGCCACTGCCGGCCCTGCAAAAATTCGAAAAGAAGATCGGGCGGCAGCTTCGCCTCCTCGAAGTCAGAAAAAACCTCATCGAGCGTACCATCGAACGCCAGATCCGGATGTTCGAGCAAAAGCGCGATGGCATCGGCAAAAGGATCGACCAGCAGATCAAGCTGTTCGAGCGAAAGAAGGGCATCCGGCTCGACGATGAAGTGCGCTTCATCCGCTCGTGGCTCGAACGGCCGCTGACGATCGGCGCGGTAACGCCGTCGGGCAAGATTCTCGCTCGCACCATGGCGCGCTATGTCGATCCGAATTCGACCGGACCGGTGGTCGAATTGGGCCCCGGCACCGGACCGGTCACGGAAGCCCTGGTCGAGGCCGGCGTCGCGCCGTCACGCCTGGTGCTGGTCGAATTCGATCCGACCTTCTGCCGCATCCTGCGCGCGCGCTATCCCGAAGCCACTTTGGTGCAGGGCGACGCCTACAGCCTGCGCCGGCTCCTCGAAGCGCTGCTCATTTCTCCCGCCGCCGCCGTGGTCTCCGGCCTGCCGCTGATCACCAAGCCAATCAAGATGCGGCTGCGGCTGATCCGCGACGCCTTCGATCTCATGCTGCCGGGCGCGCCTTTCGTGCAATTCACCTATTCGGTCGCCTCGCCGGTGCCGAGGCGGTTCGGTGGATTTTCGTCGGAGGCGTCCGAGCGCATCTGGATGAACATTCCGCCGGCGCGCGTGTGGATCTATCGTAAGACTTAAGCGGTTCCCGGATTCCGGCTTGCGCCGGAATGAGCGGAAAGTATCACTGTCCCGATGCCCGCTCCCAAAATCCTGGTCATCCCCGGTTCGCTGCGCGCCGGATCGCACAATGCGCGGCTTGCCGCACTTGCCGCCAAGGAGCTGACGCTCGCCGATGCCGTGGTGACGCGGATCTCGCTTGAGGATTATACCCTGCCGCTGTTCGACGCCGACCTTGCGGCTTCGCCGGCCATGCCGCAGGCGGCGATCCGGCTCAAAACCATGTTGATGGCGCACCAGGGCGTGTTCATCGCCAGCCCCGAATACTCAGCCTCGGTGACGCCGCTCCTGAAGAATGCGGTCGACTGGGTCTCGCGCGTCCGCGACGGGGCCGAGCCGACTTATGCCGCCTTCCGGGGCCGCGTCTTCGCGATCGGCTCGGCGACCAACAGCGGCAGCGGCGGGATCCGCTCATTGATGGCGCTGCGGCAGATCTTGGAATTGGGCTGCGGCGCACTGGTCATTCCGGAGCAGGTCGCGGTGCCGCGCGCCGAGCAGGCGTTCGACGAGATGGATAATCTCAAGGATGGCAATGTTGCGCTGGCGATGAGAAATATGGCGCGCCGTCTGGTCGATCTCGCCGGCATGATGAATTGAGAGGCTGACGATGCCGCTGGAGCCCCGCGACCGGTTGATCGTTGCGCTCGATGTGTCTTCGGTCGAAGACGCGCAGGCGCTGGTGGCGCGGCTCGGCGATACAGTGTCGTTCTATAAGATCGGCTATCAGCTCGCCTTCGCCGGCGGGATTCATTATGCGCATGCGCTGATCGACGCCGGGAAGCAGGTCTTCGTCGACCTCAAGCTCCATGACATCGGCAATACGGTCGCGCAGGGCGTCAAAAGCGTGGCGCGGCTCGGCGCGACGTTCCTCACGGTTCACGCTTATCCGCAGACGATGAAAGCGGCGGTCGAGGCGCGCGAGGGGCATTTGCGCATCCTGGCGGTCACGGTGCTCACCTCGATGGACGACGCCGACTTGAAGGAGGCTGGCTACGCGACAACCATAGCGGCACTCGTTGCCCGCCGCGCCGCGCAGGCGCGCGATCTTGGCGTCGATGGGCTGGTGTGCTCGCCCGAAGAGGTCGCGACGGTGCGCGGGATCGTCGGCGACAAGGTCCGTTTGGTCACGCCAGGCATTCGCCCGGCCGGCGCTGCTCTTGGCGACCAGAAGCGCATCGCGACACCGGCGGCGGCGATCGCCGCGGGCGCGGATTATCTCGTCGTCGGGCGGCCGATCATCGCGGTGCCGGATCCGAAGGCGGCGGCGGCAGCGATCGTTGCCGAAATTGCCTCGGTCGGAAAAAAATAATGGGAGAGCGACATGGCCAAGGGCTATTGGCTGCCGCAGATCGATGTCAGCAACATGGAGGGCTACAAGGCCTATATGGCGGCGACGCCGCCGGCGCATGAGAAATACCACGGCACCGCGCTGGTGCGTGGCGGCCGCAGCGAAGTGGTGGAGGGCCGCATGCGGTCGCGCTGCGTCATTCGCGAATTTCCCGATTACACCGCAGCGCTCGCTTGCTACCGCTCTGACGAATATCAGCAGGCGCGGGTTCTGCGCCTGCCGCATTCGCAATGCGATTTTGTCGTTGCCGAGGGTTTCGACGACCCGCAGCCGCCTCGGCCTGCTGCCGGGTCCGCCGCGAAAAAGGGCTACTGGATCGTGCACCTCGATGTGACCGACGCCGAAGCATACAAAGCCTATCCACCCGCGCTGCTCGCCCATCTCGCCAAATTCGGGACACGCTTTCTGGTGCGCGGCGGCGCCCGCGAAGTGCCGGAGGGCGAGGTTCGCGGACGCACTGCTGTCGTGGAATTCCCCAGTTTCGACGCGGCATTGGCCTGCTATCGCTCGCCGGACTATGTCCCGGTGAGAAAACTGCGCCAGGGCAATGCCGAAGTCGACCTTGTGATCGTCGAGGGCTACGACGGCCCCAAATTCTGATTTCTGAAAAGCGAGATTTCCGGAAAACCGAGGGAGAGTTGGCAATGGCGAAAGGCTACTGGATCGGGCGTGTCGACGTGCAAAACGAGGACGGCTACAAAACCTATGCCGCCGCCAATCCCGCGATCTTCAAGAAATTCGGCGGACGTTTCGTGGTGCGCGCCGGCAAGTTCGAAAATCCGGAGGGGACCGCCCGCTCCCGAAATGTGGTGATCGAATTTCCCGATTACGCCGCCGCGCTCGCATGCTACCGCTCGCCCGAATATCAGGCGAATATCAAGGTGCGGCAGCCGCACTCGGTCCTCGATATCATCATCATCGAAGGCTACGACGGACCGCAGCCGTAAGGCTTGCGCCGGTCGCATTTTTCCGCTTGCCGCGCTATACCCGGCGCACGGGAGAGCTTAGCCAATGGCCGCGGCAAATTCCGATATGCGACTGGTGATCGCCGGCGCCGGTGGGCGCATGGGGCGTACGCTGATCCATGCCGTCGCCGCGACCAAGGGGCTTACGCTCGCCGGCGCGGTGGATGCGCCGGATTCGGCGGTGATCGGCCGCGATGCCGGCGAGCTTGCCGGGCTCGGTGCGAACGGCGTCAAGGTCTCAGGCGACGTCGCGCCGCTGCTCAAGGACGCCGACGGCCTGATCGAATTCACCATCCCTGCTGCCACGCTCGCTTTTGCCGAGCTGACCGCCGCCGCCGGCAAGGTGCATATCATCGGCACCACCGGCCACTCCGCGGAGGAGGAGGCCGTCATCGCCGAAGCGGCGCGGCGCGCCACCATCGTCAAGTCCGGCAATATAAGTCTCGGCGTCAATCTGCTCGCGGCCTTGACCAAGCGCGTGGCGAAGACGCTGAATGCGGATTACGACGTCGAGATATTCGAAATGCATCACAACAAGAAGATCGATGCGCCGTCCGGCACCGCGCTGATGCTCGGCCGTGCCGCGGCGGACGGGCGCGGCATCGATCTTGCGCAACATTCGGCGCGCGGCCGCGACGGCATGACCGGCGCGCGCCGTCCGGGCGACATCGGTTTTGCTTCGCTGCGCGGCGGCACCGTGGTCGGCGATCATAGCGTCATCTTCGCCGGGCCGGCCGAGCGCATCGAGCTCACGCACCGCGCCGAAGACCGCATGATCTTCGCCCGCGGCGCGCTGCACGCGGCGCTCTGGGCGCGCGCGCAGAAGCCCGGGCTTTATTCGATGGCGGATGTGCTGGGGTTGAAGGATATTTAGTGGGGCCGCCCGTCGGCTATCCTGAAATCAACACATTGTTTGTTGGTAACGTTGTCCCAACAGAAGAGAAGATGCGCGCTCTATCTGTTTGCGTACTCCCGGCTTTTCGTCGCTTGCAGTCCGGAAGTTTATGTACGCTGGTAATTACGTAGTCTTACAACTTGCCCTAGAATCGCCGAATTGTAGCTGTATCAATCTCAGTGATGCTGTTGATGTCGCCTATTTTGCACGCGACGGCGCTTAACAAATAAAAATTCGCGCGGAGACAAACGCGCTGGACTGGCTCGCTACGCTCTCATGATGCGTGCGCGTGCGAGAGCCGACGTCTTCAAGCTTTCATGAAACTTTCACACTCGAATAATTTCAGGACAGGGAGGAAGGGGCGATGACCACCTTCAAATTGATCTCCGGTTCGTTCAAAGGGCTGCTGATCGTCAGCGTCTTGACACTATGCGGTGAAACGCTTGGAGCAACGAGTGCGTCGGCCCAGGCGGCTACACCTGCGTCACCGACACCGCGTTATCTTGCCGCAACGGTCCACGCTTTGCCTGGGTTGCAGTGCAAGCTCTATCCCGCAGGGGCCCCGGCCTCCGAGGGACTGCCGGTATTCACTGACGCGGATGGCTACGCCCGGTTTTACGCCGTGAAGCCAATCTCCGGGGATTCGGTGAAGACCCTCACGCTCGATTGCACAGATACGTCCGGGGAGGCTCATCCCTATACGGTCGACCTCACGTCTCCCGAAGTGTTTGCCCCCCATCCGATCAACCTCGCCAACGAGCCCGGAAAGGATAGGCCGGCCCTAAAAGGCGATCCGCTCAGCTACACGCAGCTCGAATTAATCCAGGATGGCTACGGTCTGAGACCAGATCCCAAGAACACCGAAGCGTATGCACGCTGGCTCGCAGCCGCGACCAGGCCCGGGCGGCAGTTCGAATCTCCACGGCCGAATTTGCACCCGCACACTGTGACGTCCGGCCCCGGCGGTCCATGGACCGGTAGCGTTATGACCGGTTCGCCGAGCTATGTCTCCAGCGAGGCGACATTCAACGTCCCTGGGGCCGTTCCGGGGGGTGATCAAACAACCTCCGCGTGGATCTCTATTTGGAATGGCATAGCCGGCTACGGTACCGGCTCCGGCCTCATACAGGGGGGCGTCGATTTGCTCACGACCCCGTCGACTGCCTCCTACGTGAGCTTTCGCGAATATTGTTGCGGCGATCCAGGTAATGGAAACGCTGGTGCCTTCAAACCGAATTCAAACGATCTGATTTACTCGCAGGAATGGTACTGCAATTCCGCAGGCAACCTAAATATCAACGGCGGCTACGGCTGCACGTTTCTTTTCGACGAGAACACCGGAGCAATTCAAAGCTGCACAGCAGCGAACGGCTCGCCTTGCCAGTCCGTGCCGGCACTCCCATTGTGCTCGGTCAATCCAAGAGCCACCAATTGCATGACCCTTGGCGGCGCGGCCGAGTTCATCATTGAAAATACCAGCCCACAGCTGAAACCTCCAACGACGGCATTTCCCGACTTCTCGCCAGTGACGATGGCTGGCTCGGCCTATTCCTCGAAGACCGGCGGCTATACGCAAACGATCAGCAATGACTCCAGCGTGCACGTTCTCACTGACTTTACCAAAGACCCGACACACATAGTCGTCACCCTCGGTACAAGCGACCAAACCTATTTCAGTATTGAACCGACCCAGCCGTCCTACCCGCTCTATTGTCATGGTCCGCTGACGACGAGCAGCGGAGGAACACCGACGACGCCATTCAAATGGGCGAGCAAGGGTGCCGGCGCGGCGGCCCCCGGTGCGGGAGAATGCGTATGGGCCGATCGCGGCCCGATTCCGATCGAGGTCAAGTCTGGAGGCAATGCCATTCTCGGCTTCCTCAACGAGCTGGCAAATCTCCCGGCTGGCAAGTATTCGGAGATCGGCGTCTATCGGGATCCGAGCTTCAACAACGATATGATGGTCACGCAGATCGTGGGCTTCGTCACACCACCGTTTTCTGCGCAGCCCGTTCTGCCATAGAGGCTTTTCAAGGACTTCTTGACGCTCGTGTCTAAACCGCACGCGGGGCGCGCCATCCGGGCCCATCGGCTTTGCTTCGCCGCGCGTGTCGAATTCAGGCACCGCGCCGAAGACCACGTGGTCTTCGGCACCGCCCGCCGTACACGACGTCCTGGGCGCGCGGCCCGCCAATCCGGAGACGAGCGCGTCAGCCGATCGCCTACTTGTCCCGCTGTGCCGCGTCGCTCACGATCTTGAAGGCTTCGGCCACGCCGGGCTTCTGCTTCGAGATATCGGCGCCTACGCTCGACATCGTCTCGATCATCTTTGCCTGCTCGTCGGCCGGCAAATTGATGAATTCGCCGCCGCCGGCCGTCCAGGCCTTGACCGCGGCGTCTTCGATCTCGATCGCGCGCGGATCGAAGGCCACTGCAGTAGAGGCGGCGTCGCGGTCGACGATCTGCTGCAGGTCGGGCGGCAGTGAGTCGTACCACTTCTTGCTGATCTCGACGGCGTAGAAGATCGCGGCGTGGTTGGTCAGGGTGATGTATTTCGCCGCATCGTAGAATTTCAAGCCGCTCAGGAGCTGGACGCCGGCAATCGCGGAATCGAGCGCACCCTGCTGGATGGCGGCCATGACGTCGCCGGGCGACATCGCCACCGGCGTCGTGCCCAATTTACCGAAAGACTCGGACTGAAACTGCGACGCGAAGATGCGCAGCTTCTTGCCCTTGAAATCGTCGAGATGGCGGATGGCGTTTTTCGACAGCACCTCGGACATTTCGGCGAAGCCGATGGCCACGCCGTGCAGCCCTTTGTTGGCGCCGAGACCGAGATAGAACTTCAGCACCTGCGGATCGGCCGCGACCTTCAGGCCCTGCGCCGCCGACGTGATCAGACCCGGAGCGGCCAGCACTTCGAAACGTTCGTCGATGCCGACAAAAAACTCGGGCGGAATGATCGCGCATTGGATCGCACCGAACTGCGTGCCTTCGATCTGGCGCGGGATGCTGCCGAGCTGGCTCGCCGGATAGAGCTGCGATTTGATGCGGCCGCCGCTGTCCTTCTCGACCGCGGCGCCAAAGGCTGCGCCGTACTGATCGAGCACCGCGTGGAGAGTGGGCGTCGTGATCTTCATCACGAAGGTCTTGTCCTGCGCCTGCGCGCCACCGCATCCCAGCGCCGACACGAGCGCCAAAACGCCCGCTGCTGCCGTCATTTTTCCTTGCACGAATTTCACGTCGTCCTCCTTGCCGGATCGTTTTTTTGTCGATGCCGCGTTGTTGCAGACGGCACCGCTATTGTCCAGTTTGCCCGTTGCCGATTAATCCCCGCGCAGCAGCGAGTGGCCCGTCATGTCCTTCGGCTTCGGCAAATCCATCAGTTCGAGCAGCGTCGGCGCAAGGTCGGCGAGCCGGCCTTCGGCCACCAGCGCGCGATTGCGCGCGCCGAGCAGCAACAGCGGCACGGGGTTTGTGGTGTGCGCGGTATGCGGGCCGCCGGTCTGCGGATCGCGCATCATCTCGCAATTGCCGTGATCGGCGGTGACCAAAAGCGCGCCGCCGGATTTCTGGATCGCATCGGCGATGCGGCCCAAGCCCGCATCGACCGTCTCCACCGCCTTGATCGCCGCGGTGAGACTGCCGGTGTGGCCGACCATATCGGCATTGGCGTAGTTGAGAACGATCAGGTCGTATTTGCCGGAATCGATTGCCGCGACCGCCTTGTCGGTGAGCTCCGGCGCCGACATTTCCGGCTGCAGATCGTAAGTCGCGACCTTCGGCGACGGCACCATGATGCGATCCTCGCCGGAATAGGGCTGCTCGCGCCCGCCATTGAGAAAATAGGTGACGTGCGGATATTTTTCCGTTTCCGCCATGCGGAGCTGCGTGCGGTCGGCATCCGCCACCACTTCGCCAAGGATGTTTTCCGGCGTCTGCGACGGAAAGATCGTCGCCATCAGCTTGTCGAGCTGGTCCGAGTACTGCGTCATGCCGAGCGCGGCGGCAAATTTCACGATGCGCTTGCGTGGGAAGCCGGAAAAATCCGGATCGAGCATGGCGCCAAGAACCTCGCGCACGCGGTCGGCGCGGAAATTGAAGCACAATACGCCGTCGCCATCCTTCATGCCGCGATAATCGCCAACCACCGCCGGCACGATGAATTCGTCGAATTTTTTGTTTGCATAGGCGTCCGCGACCACCGTCGGCGCATCCGGGAAACGCGGGCCGTCGCCTTCGATGATCGCGTTGTAGGCTTTCTCGACGCGATCCCAGCGCTTGTCACGGTCCATCGCAAAATATCGCCCGCACACGGTCGCGATTTTCACCGCCGGCGGCAGCGCGGCGAGAAGCCGCTTGATGTCATCGGCCGCCGATTGCGGCGGCGTATCGCGGCCGTCGCTCAGCGCATGCAGGAGCGTCGGCACGCCTGCGTCATTGAGGATCTTCGCCAGCGCCGCGGCGTGATCTTGATGCGAATGCACGCCGCCCGGCGAGACCAGGCCGAGGAGATGGCAGGTGCCGCCGCTCGCTTTCAGCTTCGTGATGAAATCGCCGAGTGCCGGCGCATGCGCAATGTCGCCATTGGCGATCGCAGCGCCGATGCGCGGCAGGTCCTGCATCACCACGCGGCCGGCGCCGATATTGAGATGGCCGACCTCGGAATTGCCCATCTGGCCGTCGGGTAGGCCGACGTCTTTGCCGGACGTACGAAGGAATCCGTGCGGTCCGGTCTGCCACAGCCGGTCGAAGGTCGGCGTCTTGGCCTGGCGAATGGCGTTGTCGGCCGCGTCGTCGCGCCAGCCCCAGCCGTCCAGGATCACCAGCATCACCGGGCGGCGTTTTTGCGTCGATATGGTCATCGCGGGCTAGAGATAAGGGGGTATTCCGCGCGGGGCAATTGGCGGCCAGTCAGCCACGCATTCAGCTCTGGAATATCAGGCAGGTCGTCGTGCCGTGGGCCAGGAGCCGCCCCGCTTGATCCGTGATCCGTCCTTCGGCCGTTCCGACACGGCGGCCGCAGCTCAAGACCACGCCCTCTGCTCTGATCGGCCCTGTTTCCGGGGTGATCGGGCGCAGGAGTGAAATTTTGAACTCGAGCGTGGTCGAACCGATGCCTTTGTCCAAGGTCGAGTGCATGGCAAGGCCCATGCAGCTATCGAGCAGCGTGGCCGCCAGGCCGCCATGCACCGTGCCGGCCGGGTTGAGGTGGGTGCCATTCGGCTTGGCCGTGACGACGACACGACCGCTGATAGCCTCGGTCACGTCATAGCCCAAGGTCTCGGCCATTGGATTGAGCGGCAGCGTTCCGCCGGCGAGCCCTTGGACAAACTCCAGGCCGCTCATCTCCTTCTGCCGTTCGGCACTGACGGTGCCGTACGTCTTGCTGGTGCTGTCGCTGGACATCGGCTTTCCGCGCGTGGCTACGCCGCGGCTCCGACCTGGCCCGCTTCCCAGCCGAGCATGGCGCGTTTGCGGGTAATGCCCCAATGATAGCCGGTCAGTTCGCCGGATTTGCCAACGACGCGGTGGCAGGGCACGACGAAGGAAACCGGGTTCTTGCCGACGGCGGCGCCGACGGCCCGCGCAGCGGCCGGGCTGCACACTTTACCGGCGATGCCGGAATAGGTCGCGAGCTGTCCCATCGGGATTTGCAGCAGCGCTTCCCAGACCCGCACTTCCCAGTCGGTGCCGATGAGGACGACGCGCAGCGGCTGTTGCGGTTGCCACTGCGACGCATCGAAAATGCGCCGCGCGGTCGGTGCTGTGCGGGCTGCGTCTTCGATATAGGCGGCCTTCGGCCAGCGCCGCATCATGTCGGCGAGCGTTGCGGCTTCCTCGCCCGGGTCGGCGAAAGCCAGGCCGGCCAGTCCGCGCTCGGTCGCCATGACCAGTGCCCGCCCGAACGGCGAGGGGTGGAAGCCGAAATGGATCGTCAGCCCTTCGCCACCGGATTTCCATTCGCCCGGCGACATCGCTTCGTGGGTCACGAACAGATCGTGCAGGCGGCCGGGCCCGGACAGGCCCACTTCGTAGGTGGCGTCGAGCACGCTCGCGGACTCGCGCAGCAATTGCCGCGCACCGTCGAGCGTCAGCGCCTGCAAGAATGCCTTCGGCGTAATGCCCGCCCAGCGGCGGAACAGGTGATGCAGTTCGGTCGGCGTGACGCCGGCAGCCTCGGCGATGGCCTCGATTTCGGGCTGCTCGCGCCAATGGCCGCGGATATGGCCGATGGCGCGGCGCACTACGTCGTAATCGGCCGCGGCCTCGGCGAACGGGTTTGGGTCGGAAATGCGATCGGGGGAAAGCATCGGTGCCTCCATCATCTCGTCCCCGATCTAGGCCGCGATCTGCGGCGTAACCACCCGATTTCTGCGGGAGTTCGCAGGCTTAATTCCGGGTCGGGCCGCGCTTCGCCTCGCCCAAAGCGTTCGAGAGCGCCAGCGCGAAGCTTTCCTTCTCGTGCGGCCCCAAGAACGCGGCAATGGGCAGCCGCCGCCCGCGGGACACCAAGAACAGCCGCTCGATGCCGAATTCCGCGTGCACGATCCGGTCGAGCCGCACCCAGAGCGGATTGAGGGTGAATTCGCGCACCCCGCCGCGATGATTGACCTGGCGCACCGTGAGTTCGGAGGCCGTGACGCTGACTTCCTCGTAGGCGCGTGCCGAGCGGTAATTGGCGCGGAACGCGAGGTAGACAAGGAGCACGTCGACGCCGAAGAAGCCGCAGACGGGCCAGGCGCCGATCAGCACGAAGGCCACGCCGGAGGCAAAGCTCAAAGCCCCGAGGCAGAGCATGAAGATCAAAAAGCCGCGCGGACCGAGCGACCGGTGCGGTGTGATGACGGCCGAAAAGATTTTCGGGTCGCTTGCGGCGTTGCTGTCGTTAGTCATGTCGCTCATTATAAGGGAAACATGGGGCGTAAGAAGATGGCGCGCAAGAAACTGGAAAAGAAAGCCAAGAATAAAGCCGGCAATAATGCCAGGAAATCCGCGCCGCGGCGTTTGAAAGCCGCCGCCGAGGGCAAAGCGGCGCGCGTCAAGCCCGGCAACGCCCGCGCCAAGGCCGACGACAAGGCCGTCCATGGCGCGCTGCCGCAGTGGACGAAGGCCGAGGTCGAAGAGGCGTTCCGGCGCTTCGCCGCCGCCAATCCGCACCCGCGTACCGAATTGCACTCGGTCAATCCGTTCACGCTTTTGGTCGCGGTCGTGCTTTCCGCGCAGGCGACCGATGCCGGGGTCAACAAGGCGACACCGGCTTTGTTCAAGCTCGCCGATACGCCGGAAAAGATGGTGGCGCTCGGCGAGGCGCGGGTGCGCGACCTGATCAAGACCATCGGGCTTTTTCGCACCAAGGCGAAGAACGTGATTGCGCTGTCGGAACAGCTCATCGCCGAGCATGGCGGCAAGGTCCCGGATGATCGCGAGGCGCTGGAGGCGCTGCCCGGTGTCGGGCGCAAGACCGCCAATGTCGTGCTCAATGTCGCGTTCGGCGAACCAACCATCGCGGTCGATACGCACATCTTCCGCGTCGGCAACCGCACCGGCATGGCGGTCGGCAAGACGCCGCTCGAGGTCGAGATGAAGCTGATGCAGGTGGTGCCGAAAAAATACCTGCTGCACGCGCATCACTGGCTGATCCTGCACGGCCGCTATACCTGCCTCGCCCGCCGCCCGCTGTGCGAGACGTGCATTATCGCGGATTTGTGCAAATGGCCGGGGAAGACGGTGAACGCGGCGCCGGCCACTTAGCCATCATGCCGGGACAAGCCCGGGGCATGATGTGTCAGAGTGTTTCACCCGCCATCCGCTCCCGTGCCATCCGCTGCAACGCGGCGCGGTCGAGCTTGTTGGTGGAGGCGAGCGGCAATTCGTCGACGAACCAGACGAAGCGCGGATGCGCATAGGCCGGCGCATTGGCGAGCGCGAATTGCTTTAGCGCTTCGGCGTCGAGCGCGTGGCCGGGTTTGCGGATGACGAAGGCGACCGGCTTCTGTCCTTTGATGTCGTCGGCAATCGGCACCACGGCGGCCTGCGCCACGCCGGCGATGGCGCTCCAGCATGCGCTCGACGTCGGCCGGATAAATATTCTCGCCGCCGGAGACGAACATGTCGTCGGTGCGGCCGACGAAATAGTGAAAGCCGCTCGGCGTCGCGGCGGAACACGTCGCCGGTGACGTAGAAGCCGTCGGCGGTGAGCGGCTGCTCGCCATCCGGCCGATTGTGATAGCCGTTCATCAACGCCGGGCATTTCATTTCGAGCACGCCTTGCGCGGCGTCGCGATCTTCGCCGTCAACCAGCCGCAGCGCCACTTTCGGGTGCGGATAGCCGACCGATAATTCCGGCTGCGGCAGGCCTTGCGGATGCGGGCCGAACACCACCGGCCCGGCTTCGGTGGTGCCATAGGCATTGGTTACCGCTGCGCGCGGCAGCGTCGCGCGCAGCGCCGCCATCAGACTCGCACTCACCGGCGCCGAGCCCATGCGCACGAATTCGACGCTGGCGAGATCGGTTTGCGCCAGCGTCTCGGTCTCGCGCAGCATCATCGCGATCATCGGCGGCACCGCGGTGAGGAAGCTGCAGCGGTAGCGGCCGATCGCCTCGATATAGCCGCGCGCGGAAAATTGCGGCATCAGCACGATGGTGGCGTGCGCGGCGCAGGCGAGCTTCGCCAGCGCCAGCGCGTTCATATGATAGAGCGGCGCCGCGATCAGATAACGCTGGCGCTCGAGCCCCGGCTGCAGCCGCGTTTCGACGACCCAGATATGGCTCTGGTGCGAGAGCACCACGCCCTTCGGCGTACCGGTCGAGCCCGATGTGTAGAGAAACATCGCCGGCTCGCGCGGCTGCGGCACGACGGCATCGAAGGCGCCCGGATCGAGGAAATTCTCAAACGCGCCGCCGAAAATTACCCGCGGACTATCCTGCGGGCAGTCTTTCAGGCGCGGGGCGTCGCAGAACACGAATTTGGCATCGGCGTCGCGCAGGATGAAATGGATGGTGGGCGCGGAAACTTGAAATTCACCGGCACAGCGACGAGGCCCGCGCGCATGATGCCGTAATAGGCGGCGAGATATTCGGCGCGGTTGAGCGAGAGGATGGCGACGCGGTCGCCGCGCTGCAGGCCGCGCCGAAGCAGCGCCCGCGCCACGCCGTTCGCCATGGCGTCGAGTTGCGCAAACGTGATTTCGCGCGGCGGCGCCTCGCCGCCGAGATCGACGATGGCGGTCTTCGCCAGATCGCGGTCGCGGACGATGAGATCGCCGAGATTGGTGAAGGCGGCAGTCGTCATGTCTTCGGCGGCGCGGTGAAATAGGTGCCGCGGCCGCTGGCGAGAAGCTTGCCGTCGCGGTCGAGGATTTGCGCTTCGGCGGTGGCGAATTGCGCGCCGGACCGGATCACCTTGCCGCGCGCGGTGAGGTCGCCCGGCATGGCCGGCCGGTGAAAGTCGACGCGCAGGTCGATGGTCGGCACGCCGCGCCCGGTCCCTTTCACCATCGCCCAGTCGGCAGCGAGGTCGATCAGCGCCGCCAGAATGCCGCCATGGGTATAGCCGCGTTCTTTGTTGACCACCCATTCCTCGCGCCATTTGGCGTTGAGCTCGATGCCGTCGTCGCTCACCGCGACCACGGTGAGGCCGAGCCATTGATGAAACGGCGCGCGGGTGACCAGCGCCTGGATTTGGTCGAGGGTGAGGTCGGCGGGGGTGCTCGTCACGGCGTCACCACGACTTTGCCGATGACCTCGCGGTCCGCGATCAGGCGCAAACCCTCGCGCGCTTCGTCGAGCGGCAGCACTTTGTCGATCACTGGCTTGATCTTGCCGGCCTCGATCAGCGCCATCAAAGCTGCGAGATCGTCGTCGTAAAAACTGTTCGAGCCGATGATCTTCAATTCGAAACTCCAGACATAGCGCAGGTCTTCCTTGGGATCGTGGCCGGCGGTCGCCCCGCAGACCAGAAGCTTGCCGCCGCGTTTCAAACAGCGCAGCGACGGCACCCAGGTGTCGCCGCCGGTGAAATTGATCACCACGTCGACGCCGCCGTCGTAGGAGCGCCGCTGCGGCTTGCCGTAGGTTTCGATCGCCCATTTCGACCAGTCGGTGGTGCGATAATCCACCACGTGGTCGGCGCCGAGCGCTTTCAGCCGCTCTAGCTTTTCCGCGCTGGAGGCGCAGGCGATGACTTCGGCGCCCAGCATTTTGGCTAGCAGCACGCAGCCGGTGCCGACGCCGCCCGAGGCGCCGAGCACCAGGACGCGCTCGCCGGCTTTCACCGTGTCGTGCGTGATCAGCATGCGGTGCGCCGTGCCATAGGCGACCGGCAGCGCCGCGGCGTCTTCGAAGCTCACGCCGGCCGGCATCGCCACCAACTGGTCGGCGGCGACGCGGCAATATTCCGCCATGCCGCCGTCGAGCATTTCGCCCATCAGGCCTTTCTTCTTGTTGACCGGATTGACCAGCACGCGGTCGCCGACGCTAAAGCCCGCAACGCCCGGCCCCAGTTCGGCAATCTCGCCGGCCATGTCGAGCCCGATGACGACCGGCAGCGGCACCTTGATGCCGGGCATGCCGCGTACGGTGAACACGTCGTGATAGTTGAACGAGGCGGCGCGCACGCGGATGACAACCTCGCCGGCGTCGGCCGCCGGCACCGGATAATCGTCGACGACATCGAGATCATCGAGCCCGCCATGCCGGCGCAACAGCAATGCGCGCATCGTTTTATTCAACCTCGCCTCCTGCTGTGTCGTGTGCCGCCGTGCGGGAACCGCTTGCCTCAAGGAATTTCATAGACTGCGACATCCTCTGCAACGCCCTTGAGCGACGCGCTTTGCGGGCGCGGCGTGATGCCGGCACTGTGCAGCAGCGCCGACGACTGCGGATACTCGACCACCGGCTTGCTGGCAAAGATCGCGCGCGACACCGCGAGTCCCTGGATGCGCGCCGCGATATTCACGGTCTGGCCGAAGTAGTCCAGCCGGTCGTTGAGCATGACGGCGAGGCAGGGGCCTTCGTGAATGCCGATCTTGAGCAGGAGGTCCTCCGGCTGGGTTTCGTTGCGCACGCCGCGGATGGCGTCGCGCATGTCCAGCGCCGCGGCGAGCGCGCGATCGGGCGTCTGGAACGTCGCCATTACCGCGTCGCCGATGGTCTTGACCACCGCGCCGCCCTCCGCCGCCACCAGCGCGTTCAGGAGGTGGAAATGCTCGCGCACCAGCGCATAGGCGACCAGATCGCCGACGCGCGCGTAAAGCTCGGTCGAGCCTTTGAGATCGGTGAACAAGAAGGTGAGGCTGACAATTTTCAGCCCCTGATCGACGGCAAGCGTGTCGGTGCGATAGAGATCGCGAAACGTCTGATTGGTGAAAATGCGTTTGGCCGTGAGATTGGGCCGCCGCTTGCCGACCAGTTCGTCGAATTTCTTGTTTTCGATCCAGACCACCGGCAGAGCGCGCAGCCCGGTGCGGTTGGTGATGGTCAATTGCACCGGCCCGGCCTTGAAGGGCGTCGTATCGGTTGGCTTCGGCGGGCTCTCCAGCACCAGCTCGAGCGTCTGGACCGCCTCGCTGCGCTCGGCCGCGACCTTCATGTAATGGCCGAAATGCGTGACCGGTTCGAACACGATGACCCAGCCTTCCGGCACGTCGAACGAAACCGTCGCCTGTTCGCCGGGAAAAAGCGTGCGCGCGTCGAGCGTGAATTCGGCGATCAGTTTCTCAAGGTCCTGGTCCGAGAGATCGACCGCGGAGCTCCAGAACACCTGCCGGTAATAATCCCAGAACGGCAGCGTCCCCGGATCGTGTGCCGCGATCTTGCGGACGCGCGGGCTGACCGTGAACACGACTTCGACCATCTCGTCGAGCGAGACTTCGAAGGAGCGGCTGCACAGCGCGCAATCGTACGGCTCCTTGTGGATGTCCTTGAGCGTCATGGTGATGTCGAGGACGCCGCGGCAGGTCGGGCACAGCACGTCCCACGACAATTCGAAAATGCCGAGCCGGGCCGCATGCAGGAACGCGGCGATGGCGCGCTCCTCGTCAAGCCCGCGCGCCGCCGCAAAGGCCAGCACATTGATGCGGGCAAGCTCATGGTCGGCGCCCGAGGCGACCAGCCGCTCGAGCGCCGCCACCGTCTCGGCATCGGCCACCTGGCGCAGCGCGGCGAATAGGTCCTGGCTATCGTTCACGGACGCATCCATTTGCCGTGCGATTGCGGGACCCAATCATCGCTGCGGAAAAGGAGTGGATTCGTGACGTTCTACTCACGCGATGCCTCCGGCTTTCTGAAGCAGCCGCCATTGATCTCGTAGCACGTCCTTGCCACAATCGACCGATGCGGTTTGAGATTTTGGGCAGAATTTCCGAAGTAGAAACATTTGCTTCAGGGTCCCAAATCCGTGAAATTGTCCGCCTGCGGCAACTCTATGGTCGCTGGCGCAAGCGCAAGGGAATCGCCCGTGTTCGCTTGATGGACGGAAGTATTCATCTTGCTGAAATTCACTGGTATGAAGCCTCCGGGATCGGGCGTAAGGAATTGAAAATCAAATACCTGCTTTGACAGCGAAAGCCATGGCAAAATCGCAATCGAGACATCCTGCAAAACATCTCGTTGTCTGCATCAGCAACGACGGTTACCCGGCGTCGCTTGAGAAGCGGAAGATTTACGTCGCGGTTCGCGACTTGGCCGCGGAGAAGCATGGCCTCATGCGGGTGATCGACGAATCCGGCGAAGGCTATCTCTATCCCAAGGCGCATTTCCGTTCGATCGCATTGCCCCAGGCCGTCAAGCGGGCGGTTTTGGCTGCGGCTTGAGTTTTTTGATGCAGGAAAATTTCCGCCAGTTTCTTGACCGGCTGCGCCAGAGCGGCGAATTGGTCGACCTGCATCAGCCGGTCGATATCCGCCACATCGCCACTCTGGTCGACCAGACCGACACCGCGCTCTATTTCCACAATGTGATCGGCTATCGCCTGCCGGTGGTGTCCGGCATCATCCGCTCGCGCGAACGCGCCACCATGGCGCTCGGCTGCGAGACTTTCGCCGAGATCGAGCAGAAGCTTGCCGCCGCCATCGCCCAGCCGATCCCGCCGCAACACGTCAAAACCTCGCCGGCGCGCGAAGTGACGCTGCTCGGCGACGACGTCGATCTCTACACGCTGCCGATCCCGATGTCGTCGATCTATGACGGCGGCCCGATGATCACCGCCGGCGTCGTCATCGCCCGCGATCCCGAGCTCGGCATGAATTCCGGCATCTACCGCTTCATCGTCAAAGAGAAAGCCTTGACCGGCATCGACATCGTCACGCCCAACAATATGCGGTTGTTCGCGCAGCGCGCCTTCGAGCGCAAGGAGCCGCTGCCGATCTCGATCTCGATCGGCACCCATCCGATCGAGATCACCGGCTCCGGCTATCGCGCGCCGCTCGGCGTCGACGAGATGGCGATCGCCGGCGGTATCCGCGGCGAGGCGGTGCAGCTCGCGCCCTGCGCCACCATCGACATGCCCTACATCGCCGACGCCGAGATCGTGCTGGAGGCGGAGATCCTGCCCACCGGCTGGACTTTTCCCGAAGGCCGCTTCGGCGAATTCACCCGGCTGATGGGCGGGCTGCACTGGAATCCGCTGGTGCGCATCAAGGCGATCTCGATGCGCCAGGACGCGATCTATTACAATCTGCACATGCCGTGGGAGAACACCTGGCTGGCGGCGCCGACGCGCTACGCCGCGATCCGCCAGGCGCTGCGCACCGCGGGCGTGCAGGTCAAGGACATCAATGTCACGCTCGGCGGCTGCGCCTTCTGGCACGCGGTGATCTCCATCAAAAAGCAGCCGGGCGAGGGCAAGAACGCGCTTCTTGCCGCGCTCTCGGTGATGGACTTAAAGCACGTCGTCGTGGTCGACGACGATATCGACGTCAACGATCCGGCCGAAGTCGAGTGGGCGATCGCCACCCGCGTGCAGGGCGACCGCGATGTGATGATCGTGAGTAACGCCCGCGCCAAGCCGCTCGATCCGAGCCTGCCGCAAGGCTACGGCGTGGTGCCGACCGGCGCCAAAGTCGGCATCGACGCCACCATTCCGGAAAACATCCCGCGCGAATATTACGAGCGCATCACTTACGCTTACGCCGGGACGGCAAAGATCGGCGACTACATCAGCGGCAAGAAGGACGCGGCCGGCAAGTCGGGCGATGACGCGGCGGTGACGGTGCTGGCCGAACAGATCGCCGCCGCCATCGCCAAGGCGCCGCTCTATTACACCGACATCGCCGAGAAATTTTCGAGCTTCGATTTCAACACCATCGCCCGCGCTATCGGCCAATTGCACGCGAGCGAAAAGCTGTGGCAGGACCCGCGCGGGCGGATGTGTTTGCGCGGCTCGCAGTTTGCGGCGAAGCCGCCGGGGAAATAAATATTCCGTCACCCTGAGGTGCGGGTGCAGCGCGCCTCGAAAGGCCGCGGCCCGACCGTCTGAGCTGCGTCCTTCGCGGCCTGCGCCGGGCGCGGGCGCCTCAGGATGACGGTGTCGGGGGCCCCGCAATTGGTGTAACCTTCACCCCAACAAGCCTACCAACTCAGGGGGAAATGCCATGAGACTTCCCCGCAGGTCCGTGTTGCGTCTCGGCGGCGGCGCCTTGGCGCTTCTGGCCGTGGCGCGGCTTGCGCGCGCGCAAAGCTATCCATCGCGATCGGTGCTGCTCTTGGTCGGTTACGCCGCCGGCGGCCCGACCGACATCTGCGCCCGGCTGATCGCCGACTGGCTGTCGAAACGGCTCGGCCAGCAATTCGTGGTCGAGAACCGCTCCGGCGCCGGCAGCAATATCGCCACCGAGGCGGTGGTGCATGCCGACCCCGACGGCTACACGCTCCTTCTCGTCACCTCTTCGAATTCGATCAATGCTACGCTCTACAGCAATCTCAATTTCAATTTCATGCGCGACATCGCGCCAATCGCCGGCATCATGGTGGCGCCCTCGGTGATGGAGGTGACGCCGTCGTTCCCGGTCAACAGTACCGCCGAGTTCATCGCCTACGCCAAGGCCCATCCCGGCAAGATCAATATGGGATCGGCCGGCAACGGCAGCCCGCCGCACATGTTCGGCGAACTGTTCAAGATGATGGCCGGCGTCAACCTCACCACCGTGGGCTATCGCGGCGGCGGCCCGGCGCTGGTCGATCTGCTTTCCGGCCAGATCCAGGTGATGTTCGAAGGCATCACCTCGTCGATCGGCTACATCAAGGCCGGCAAGCTGCGCCCGCTCGCGGTCACCTCGGCGAAACGCTCGGCGGCGCTGCCCGACGTGCCGCCGATCGCCGACACGGTGCCGGGCTACGATGCCGCCGGCTGGTTCGGCCTCGGCGCGCCGGCAAAGACGCCGCAGCCGGTCATCGCGTTCTTGAGCAAACAAGTGAGCGCGGCGCTGGCCGATCCCGCGATGCAGGCGCGCTTCGCGCAATTGGGCGCCGAGCCGATGCCGATGGGCCCCGAGCAATTCGGCAAGCTCGTCGCCGACGACACCGAGAAATGGGGCAAGGTGGTCCGCACCGCGAATATCAAAGTAGACTGAGGAACCTTCAGCGACCGTAGGGTGGGCAACGGCGCGCAGCGCCGTGCCCACGCGGTCAGCGCAACAGCGTGGGCTTCGCTCCGCTCAGCCCACCCTACACTCGCTCTTCATCGCGACGATGGGTCTAAAGAAAGTGCCGGACTCCAAAATATGTTGCAGCGCCTGCTGATAACGCCGCTTGGTTACTGCATCGGCGGTACCGCGACCGATTTCAGCGAGCATAGTTGCTGCGATACTGCGAGATTTTGGTGCAAGGCTATCCAAGTCGCACCTCACGCTTTCCATTGCCCATGTCACATCTTTCCACCATGAAAGCGGCCTATCGCCGAGAATGCCGGCCCAGCGATGATTACCGAGCGGCTCTGGCGGCGGCCATCCGCATTCCGGTTCGTTGGCAAAATAGAGTAACCAATCGTCAATGACATCTACCGGCCAATTCGGAAGGTTCTCTTTGATATCTGCCACGGAAATCATGCCCGCCGGCTCCCTCAGCTCCGAAAGAAAAGTCCAGTTGTATCACTTTGCGATACGCTCGTTGCGCGAAACCACAATAAACGGTGGTCGCAGGAAAGCGGACACTCTTGACACGCGTCTCCATTTCAGTTACAAACCAAATCATCCCGCTCCGTAGAGGACGCCAGCCGGTGACACCGTCTGGCGGAGCGGGAGCGGTTCCCGCGGGTGGCGGTTCGTCGCCGCCGCTCCCGGGCGGCTCCGGGTGAAAACGCCCGGCCGGCACGATGACCGGTCTGCGGGGTAACACCCGCTGCACTGAGGCGGCCGGGAGCGGGTAACCCCCGCTCCTAACTAGTCCCGTCTCAGGAAGCGCGTAACTGGAGTTGAGCGGCGGCGTTCGGTCGCTGCCGCAAGCGCCGTGGTGGAACGCCGGAAGGCGAGCGCGTCCCGCTGGACGCGCGGCCGCGCCCGAAAGGTGCGGCCTCATTGAACACATGCGCCTGCCGGCGTTCCGCTTCCTATTATTTTGAGCGTGACACCGAACGAGGCCCGCGGACCGAACCGGGCGAACTCTTCGGGATCATGCGGTGAAACGGACTGCTTGAGGATCGGCGTGACACAGCTCGGGCGCAAAACGCGCCGCGAGAACGGGATCGCATTTCTTACGAGCGAAGCGAACGAGGATGAGGGGGCGCTGCCGCGATTCTGAGCGTTGCGAAACGAAACGACAGCGATGCAGGTGTTCCTGCAACTCTCAGCCCGGCGGAGAGGCCCCCTCACCCTACCTTCTCCCCGCACGCGGGGAGAGGGTGCGCGCAACATGAAAGGAGAAAGACGATGCCGCAGTGGCGCAACAAACCGAGGATGGACAAACCGAATTATCAGAAGCGGCGCAGCTTTGCGCAGGGCAAGGCCGAGATCGACGCCGCCCATGTCGCGACGTCGCGGCTTTATTGCGACGCGCTGCAATTCTGGCGCCGCTGCACGCTGCGCGGTTGCAAGCGGCATCGGCGCTGCATGGGCGATGCGATTCACTGTCTGGGCGCCGGCCATTATCTCGTGCCGCCGTCGCAGCGGCGCCGCGCGCAGCAGGAGGTCATCGCCGGCGGCCCGCGCCGCGTTGCGCCGGCGACGCATGTCGAGTTCACCGTACGCCGCGTGTCGTTTTTCGAGTTGATGAATTGGAAAATCGGTTGACCGATGCAGATTGTCCACCGCGGCATCGCCACAGCTTTCCTCACAGCCGGAGCAAATAAGGCTGCGCCATCCACACAATTATCCCCAAACGCGGCGGTCGCTTGCGCAGCCACGCTTTTACTTGCGGCCCCGCAACGGCGGCGTATCTTCAATCCCAGATCAGATGCGTTTGGTTCTGCCGAATGTGTCGATCGCCAAGGTCGGGTTAGCCTGGGTGCGCAGCCTGCTACCAAGCAGCGCATCATGCGGCGGATTTGATCCTGGTTCCCAGCGGCGGGTAGCCGCGCTAGGAACGTGACGGGCGGGCGCGAGCTCGCCCGTCATGATTCGTGGGCTGGCACAGGGATTTCGGCCGGCCCGCGCGCTGCAAATGTCCGCAACGGCTCGCGCCGCAACTGCTACTGTTCCCGCATGGCCAATCTCGTCAGCCGCCGCCAGTTCACCATTGAATGGGGTCATTGCGACCCGGCCGGCATTGTCTTCAATGCCCGCTTTTTCGAGTTCTTCGACTGGGGCACCTGGGCGCTGTTCGAAATGGCGCTCGGGGTGAAACCGCAGGATCTCGCCGGCGCCTTCGGCATCGTCGGCATTCCGCTGGTCGATTCCGGCGCGCGCTTTATCGGGCCGGCCCGCTTCGGCGATGTCGTCGAATTGACCTCGCAGGTGACGGCGTTCCGCCGTTCGAGTTTCGACGTCGAGCACCGTCTTATGGTTGGTGGCGCAGTCGCGGTCGAAGGCCGCGAGACCCGCGTCTGGGCGACGCGCGATCCGGCCGACGCGACCAAGCTGAAATCGCTGCCGATCCCGCCGGAGGTAACCGCGCGCTTTGGGCTGTCGTGAGCGCTCAAACGCTATTGCGATCGCCGCGCCCGCGCCGCCTTGCCGTTGACGCCGAAATCTTTTGATCTCGTCCCCGACGGCGCCAGCACAAAACCTTCCGCCGCGAGGCCGCGCCGGAACAGCTCCCGCACCGTCGCTGCCCGGCTCGGCATCCGCTTGTCGAAGCGGAAATCGTCGATCAAGGACAATTCCTCAGGCGACAACATGATCTGAAGACGCTCGCCGCGTAACCGGTCGGACATGGTGACATCTCCCTTTCGCCGAATGGTGCCAACCAATTTGTGAGTATAAATAGTCAAACCCTTTTTCAGCGTCAAGGGCATTTTGTATGGTTTGTACAGTGTTGTGGTCATTGCATCAAAGCCAAGTATTGGGTAGCAAGAGCATATAAACGTAAAAGCCATTACAGACTAAAACTAAGTATTGCCAGTTGGTCAAAAGTAAAATTGACAACCAATACTGGAAGCGCAAGACTAAACCATCGCGACTTCGCAGCCGCGGGGCAGCGCGGAGGGACAGATCGATGGGTGCAATATTGCCGTTCCTGAGAGAAGACAACAGCGTGTTCGAACCTGAAACCACGCAGGCCATGTCGGTCGCCTTCGAAAATGCCTGCCTGGCGCTGCAATTAAAGGACACCGCGGTCCGCGAGCGCGAGGCGGTCGCCGTCAGGATTATCGAGCTGGCGCGGCGCGGTGAACGCGATCCGGCGCGGCTTTCCGGCACCGTGCTGCGCGACGCCGGCGCGGCCTGATTTCGGCGCTACGCTTCCAAGCTTAAAATCGCCGGCTGCGGCAAGCCAGGGCACGCGCATCCCTCTATCGCGTCGCATCGTGCGCCGGCTTTTTGCGCTGCCGCGGCCTTGCCGGGCGCCCGGTTTTGGAGGAAATTCGACAGATAAGAAATAACGGAGGTTACGCCATGGACATCGTTCCTCTGGGTCCAGGTTTCGGCGCCGAGCTGCGCGGCGTGACGCTCGCCGATGTCGCCGCCGACGATGCCATTTATGCCGCGGTGCGCGCGACGTTCGAGGAGCATTCGGTCCTGGTGTTCCGCGATCAGGAAATCAGCGGCGAGGGCCAGCTTGCGTTCTCGCGCCGCTTCGGGCCGCCGGAAGTGACCAAAGTCGGCTCGCTCGGCACCGGCACGCATTTCGTCATCCTCACCACGATCGGCCCGGACGGCAAAGTCGTGCCGGAAGATCACCGCTACGCCATGCGCAACAAGGCCAATCAGCTCTGGCATACCAATTCGTCGTTCAAGAGCGTGCCGGCGCTGACTTCGGTGCTGTCCGCACGCACCATTCCGGCGAAAGGCGGCGAGACCGAATTTGCTTCGACCCGGCTTGCCTTCGAGCGGCTCGATCCGGCGCTGCAAACCAGGCTGGAAAACGCATTCGCCTGGCACCATTACGGCCATTCGCGCAGCAAGATCGCGCCCGATCTCGCCTCCACCGAAGAGCTCGCCGCTCTCTCTCCGGTGTGCTGGCGCATGGTGTGGAAGAATCCGGTCAACGGCCGGCGCGCGCTCTATATCGCCTCGCACACTTATGCGGTCGAAGGCATGGAGCCGAAGGCCGGCGAGAAACTCATCGAGGAATTGACCGAAGCCGCTACCGCGCCCGGCACGACCTACGAACACAAATGGCGCAACGGCGACGTCGTGATGTGGGACAACCGCGCCACCATGCATCGCGGCCGTCCTTGGCCCGGCAATGAGCCGCGCTATATGGTGCGCACCACGGTGTCGGCGACGGCAGCCGACGGCGTCGAAGCGATGCGGCCGCCGCCGCGCCTTGCGGCAGAGTGACGGCAAAAAAGTGAACGTACATCTCGTCGGCAGTATCGGCCTCGACACGGTGGATGAGGTTTTCGCCACCGTCGGCAAAATGCTCGGCCCGCATCTGCGCCGCATTCCCGACGGCGAAGTCGGCGGCCGCCGTTTGTGGATCAGCTGGCAATATCCGCTGCTGCGCGCCAGTCCGTTTCTGCGGCCCGATCCGTCCGGCGCGATCCGGCCGACCAACCGCTTTCCTCTCCTCACGCTCGGCGAAGGCGTCGCGCCATCTGACCTGCGCTTCGGCGAGCTCGGCTATGCCCGCGAAGCGCGCGCCTCCTACCTCGATTTTGTCGCGGCGCGCGATAACGGCACGCTGCCGAACGGCATCCGCTTTCAGGTCTGCCTGCCGACGCCGCTTGCGGTCGTGAGCTCGGTCGTCGTTCCCGCCGTCATGCCGGTCGTCGAGGCGGCTTACGAGAAGGCGATGATCGCCGAGGTCGCGGCGCTTTGCCGCCATATTCCGCATCGCGATCTCTGCATCCAATGGGACGTCTGCAACGAAATGGTGATCTGGGACGGCCAGCCAAGCGCCGCCGTGCCCGCCGACGTGTCGCGCGAAGAGATCCTTGCCCGCATGCAGCGGCTCTGCGCCGCCGTGCCCGACGATGTCGAGCTCGGCCTGCATCTGTGCTACGGCGATTTCGGCGCCAAGCATTTTGTCGAGCCGAAGGATGCGGCGCAGATGGTCGACTTCGCCAATGCGCTGGCGCGATCGATTGCGCACCCCCTCGGCTATATCCATATGCCGGTGCCGGTGGAACGCGACGACGACGCTTTTCATCGCCCGCTGGGCGATCTGAAGCTCGGCGCCGGCACCGCGCTTTTTCTGGGACTGGTGCACGCCAAAGACGGCGTCGCCGGCACCAAGGCCCGCATCAAGGCGGCGCGGCGATACGCGCCGGACTTCGGCATCGCCACCGAATGCGGCATGGCGCGCTCCCGTTCGGAACAAACGGTGCGGACGCTGCTTAAAATTCACGCCGACATCTGCGGCGAGGCATAATGCCCCGCAACGTCCATCTCGTCGGCAGCGTGCCGATGGCGAACGCACGGGAGGTCTTTGCGAATGTCAGCGCCGCGCTCGGCTCGCGCCTTACGCGGCTGCCCGACGGCGAAACCGGCGCGCGCGGCGACTGGATCACCTGGCTCGAACCGGCGTTTTCCGAAAATCCGGCATTGACGAAATCCGGCGAGTTCTTCCGCGTTCATGCCAGCGGCACCGGCCGCGAGCGCTACGCGCTCAAGCCTGGCTTGCGTCCGCAGGATGTGCATTTCGACAATCTGTTCTACGCCGACATCGCCAAGCAATCTTTTGCCGACTTCCGGGAATTAAAGGACGCCGGCAAAATTCCCGCGGACGCCAAATTCCAGGTCGATCTGGTGCCGGCGCATTCGGTGATCTGGCTGTTCCTGGTCGACGCGCTGCACGCGCCGCTCGATCCGCTCTATAACGACGCGCTCAAGCGCGAGATCGACAAGATCGCGGCCGCCATTCCGCACGACGAACTGGCGATCCAGTTCGACGTCGCCTCCGCCGTGTTCGCGCGGCTCGAGCGCAACGAAGCCTCGAGCTACGGCCGCACCAAGGCGGACATGCAGGACGCGTTCGCCACCATCGTCGTCGATCTCGGCAACCGCGTGCCGGACGATATCGATCTGCTCTATCACCTCTGCTACGGCGATTCGAACCACCGCCATGTGATCGAGCCGACCGACATGGCCGACATGGTCGATTTCACCAGCCGGGTATCGCGGCAGATCGCACGGCCGTTGCAGCTCGTCCACATGCCGGTGCCGCGCAACCGCTTAGACGATGCCTATTTTGCCCCGTTACAACGGCTCGCACTGCGCCCGGAAACCGAACTTTGCCTCGGCCTTGTCCACTACACCGACGGCGTGGAAGGCACGAAGCAGCGTCTCGCCGCGGCGAGGAAATACGCGGCGAACTTCTCCATTGCCACCGAATGCGGCTTCGGCCGCCGCGATCCGGCGACGATTCCGGAACTGTTGCGCATCCATGCCGCGATCGCGGATCTGGATTGAGAGCGGCGCGCTATTCGGCAGCTATTGCCGGGCCCGATTGCCGCGCGTCGCGCTCCATCTCACGGCGGACGCAAACGGCCTGCGAGCTTTCGTCGAGCGCGACATCGGCCGTTGTCAGAAACGCGCCGGCGGCAACGTCGCGATTGAGCTTGACGTGATGCGCCAGCCCGATCGGCAGAGCGCCAAGCCTCAGGCTGCGCGCCGCCGGAATGAGCTTGGCGTAAACCGTGTAGCCGCCTTCGCCGTCGAGCATTTCGCCGGCTTTAAGCGCGCGTTTGGCAACCGCCACCGCATCGCCGCGAAAGCCGCGGCAGCTTCCGGTCGGCTCACCGCGCAGCGCGACATTAAGCACCGAGATCGACAGTTCCAGCCCGATCAGGTGGAACGGCTTGTACATCGCGGCGTAACGGCCGGTCACATCCGTCGGCAGGCCATATTGCTTGAAGCACGCCGCGGCATAGTCGTTCTGCGCCTTGAGCACGACATAGACGCCCCAGCGCAGGTCGCGCGCGACTGGCGTGCCGTCGCGCTTGAGCGAGGACACGACCTCGACCATGCCGTCGTGCTCAAGAACGCCGCCGATTGCGCGCGGCCGCAATGTAGCGGCAAGCTCGTCGGCGCCGCATGGCGGAAACTCCAAGCCGTCATGCGGCACATCGAGATCGCAGGCGTTCGCCACCGCCGCCATTTCAATGGCCGACTTGGTGCCGTCGAGAAACGAATTGAACATTTGCGAGTTCATGCCGGCGGCTTTGGCGTCTTCCGCAGTCAGTCCGTAATGCTGCCACACGCCGTCCGGCGTGACGCCGTGATAGGCCGGCAGATATTTTGTGCCCTTGCCGGCCGCGGCGACGACAAATCCAGCCGAACGCGCCCAGTCCACCATTTCCGCAATCAACGCCGGCTGGTCGCCGTAAGCCATCGAATAGACCACGCCGGCCTCGCGCGCCTTGCGCGCCAGCAACGGACCGGCAAGCGCATCGGCCTCGACATTGACCATGACGATGGACTTTTTCGCAGCGAATGCCGCGAGCGCATGCGCAATCCCGGCCGCCGGATCGCCGGTCGCCTCGATGACGACCTCGACCCGCGGATCGCTGCAGGCGGCGCGGCCATCGTCGGCGAAGCGCGTGCCGGCGATGCGGGACGCATCCCAGCCGACAGTCTTGCAAGCGAGCCTGGCGCGCTCGACATCACGGTCGCAGATCAGCGCGATCTCGAGACCTGCAATCGACGGCACCTGCGCCAGAAACATCGAACCGAATTTGCCGGCGCCGATCAGGCCGGCGCGGACCGGCTTGCCGGCTTCAAGGCGCGCGGCGAGGAGGGACTGCAGGTTCATATCTACTCCGCCGCGACCTTATGCGCCCGCGCGTAAGTCAAAAGCGCGTCATCGGCGACCGGTACGATCGGGGTGAAATCGCGGTGCGCGATCCATTCGGCGCGGGTGAATTTGGTGATGTGGTTCGAGCAGGCGCACAGCGTGAGATAAACGATCTTGCGTGGATAGGGCGTGATATTCGGCGGCGAGGCGTGCACCAGATTGCCGTGGAACATCAGCACCGAGCCGGGCTTGCCGGTCGGCGCGACGATGCCGCCTTCGGCGGCGAGCCGCGTCACCGTCTCCTGGTCGAGCGTCCACAGCGGGTAGGACGTCGTCGCGGTGTCGTGCCCGGCCGACAGCACGCCCTTCTTATGGCTCTTCGGGATCACCATCAGCGCGCCATTGATCGGCATCACCTCGTCGAGGAACACCGCGATGTTCATGGCGCGCGGTTCCGGCATGCCGTCATCACGCGCCCAGGTGCCGTAATCCTGATGCCACTGCCAGACATCGCCTTCGAACGCCGCCTTGGCGTTGAGCTTGAACTGATGCACGTAGACATCCTCGCCGAAGAGCTGGCGGAGCGGTTCCACCAGCCGCGGATGGCAGGCGAGCAGCCGAAATGTCTCGTTGAAGGTGTGCGCGGCAAAGGCGGTGCGCGGCGCGCCGGACTTCTCGCGCCACACTTCCTGGCGGTCGAGCTTGAGGATCGCTTCGGCGTCGTCGCGCAGCAGCGCGATTTCCTCTTCGGAAAAGCAATTTGGGAAGAACAGGTAGCCCTGCTCGTCGAATTCTCTGAGTTGACCGGGCGAGAGTTGCATGGCGCGTTTCCCGACGGATTTTCGTTATGCGGACAGACGACATCCTAGCATGTTACGGCTGGGCTCGTCCCGCCCAGCTATGTCTCTGTCGTCACCTAAGACGTGGATGCCCGACATGAAACCGGGCATGACGGCTTACGCGCTTTCCGTCACCATGTGGTTGCGCATTTTGCCGAGGCCTTCGATCTCGGTCTCCATGACGTCGCCGGCTTTGAGGAAGGTGTTGGTGCCTTGGCCGACACCGCCGCAGGTGCCGCAGCTGAAAATATCGCCGGACTTCCAGCGTCAGGATATCGGAGGCGTATTGGATCTGCTCTTCCGGCGTGAAGATGAACTGCGAGGTATTGCCGTTCTGCTTGAATTCGCCGTTGACCGTCAGCCGGATGAACAAATTCGTATGGTCGCCGACGAAGGCGCGCGGCACCAGAAATGGCCCCATTGGCGCAAAATTGTCATGGCTCTTGCCGTTGAGCCAGTCGGAGCGCAGCCCAGGCCGGTCGGCACGGATTTGCAGATCGCGGGCGGAGACGTCGTTGGTGGTCATGAAGCCGGCGACATGGTCGAGCGCGCGCTCGGCCTTGATGCGCTTGCCGCTTTTGCCGATGGCGAGCGCGATCTCGGCCTCCCAATCGATCTTCTTCAAGCCCAGCGGGATGGCGATGTCGTCGTTGGCGCCGCACAGCGTGCTTGGCGCCTTGAGGAACAAATATGGCTCGGAGGTGGATTTCTCGCCGGTGAATTTCGGGCCGCTGGCCGGCGTCATCCCGGCGCGCAGCATTTCGTCGACATGCTCCTGAAAATTCTGCGCGGCGTAGAACATCTTGCCCGGCCGCGTCACCGGCGGCAGCGCGCGAAGCTCGGCAAGTTTGGCGGTGTCGCGCGGCGTTTCTTCGCGCTCGATATAGGACACGATCTCTTGCAGTACCGCGAAATTGGCGTCCCAGTCTTCCAGCAACGCGAAAAGGCTTGCCGTCGAGCTTAAGGCCCGGGCGCGAGGCGCATTGCGATAGGCGGCTTGCGCCGCCGCAAGGGAGATAACGTCGTCGCCGAGCACCAAAGCGGCGAAAGGCTTGCCGTCCGCTCCCGCGAAGGTGCCGAGCTTGAAGGGCGTGCCGTTCATGTGCCTCTCACTGTTTCTTGGCGTCGGCGTAGGGATAGATCAGGTTGCCGGTCTTGTATTCATTCGGCCACACGATGACCTCGTGCGTCGTGTCCTTGAACTGCTCCATCGAATTGCCGGTAACGTGCTGGAACTGGGTGAAGAACACCCGCGATTTTGCCCACTCGCCGTCCTTGCCGAATTTGATGCTGCCGACCACGGTCGAGAAGGTGTGGCCGCGCATATAGGCGGCAAGCTTAACCTGATCGAGCGTTTTCGCGCCTTCGACCGCCTCGGCCAGTACCTGGCCGGCGGCATAACCCAGCGGCGGGAAAGCCCATCCCATCGGGTCGATTTTCTGCTGCTGCGCGACGGCCTGATATTTCGCCAGCAGTTCTTTCGTCCCTGAAAAAACCAAGGATGGCGCCGGCAAGAACACCTCGTTGTTGACGATGCCGTTCGACAGCGGCCCGAGCTGCGCCTTGATCGGCGACACCAACAGGCCGATGAAGGCGCCGCCGAACATTTTCGGCGTCAGTCCGACTTCATTGGCGGCGCGCACGATGCCGACGGAATCCGGCGGATAGGCCGCGACAAAAACGATGTCGGGATTGAGCGCCTGCACCGCGCGCATGATCGGCGTGTAATCGGTCGTCGTCGGCGGATATTTCTGGTCCAGCACCGTCTGGAAACCGCCGATCTCCTTGATGCTTTCGCGCGCGCCATCGGCGGCGTTCTGGGCGAATTCGGCGTCGGCTGCGACGATGGCGACCGTCTTCGGCCGCGGATTCTGCGCTGCCGCCATTTCGAAGAAACCGTAAGCGAAGGATTTTTTCGGCTCCGGCCCGGTCGGCAGCATCGAGAAATACTGGTCGTAATGGAATTTGCTGTTGGCGGCATTCGCCAATATGCCGATCGTTGTCTTGTGATACTGCATCAGGACCGGAATCGCCGGCGCCACCATATTGGTCGCATAGGGCCCGATCAGGAGGTCGACTTTGTCGACCTCGATCAGCTTGGTGTAGAGGCCGGGCACATTCTGCGGATTGCTCTGGTCGTCGTAATAAACGAGATCGACCGGCCGGCCGAGCAGGCCGCCTTCGGCGTTGACGTCGTCGCGCCAGATCTGCAGCGCTGCGAGCACCTGCTTGCCGATCGGCGCCACGCCGCCGGTGAGCGCCACGCTCAAACCGACTTTGATCGGATCGGCGGCTCTCGCCGCGCCCGGCAGCAAAAACGCGCAGAGGGTGAATAACGCCACAAGTCCGCGCGCACGATTCCACAAGCTCAACTTGCGCATGTCCGGTCTCCTCCCCCGGCGCGCCAATTGCGGCGCGCTATATTTTCGGCGACGTTAGCCCGCCGCGATTGACCGCGCCAGACGGCTCAGGTTCTAAGTGCCGCGAAATACTGCCTTGCGCTTGGCGTGGAACGCCTCGACGCCTTCGCGGAAATCGTCGGATTGGCGCAAGCGGCTGTAGCACTGGCCCTCCAGTTCGATCGCCGCTTCGAGATTGGTGTCCTCGGTCGCGTTGAGCAGCGTCTTTGCCGTGCGTTGTGCCAGCGGCGAAAAGGCGCGCAGTTCGCTGACCAGCGCATCGGTCGCGTTCTCCAACCGGTCGTCGGCGACGCATTCGGTGGCGATGCCCCACTCGTAAGCCTGGCGCGCCGGGATGCGTTTCGAGCGCATGACGATGTCCTTGGTGCGCGTGATGCCGATGATCTTTTGCAGGCGCGCCGAGCCGCCGGAGCCCGGAATTTGGCCGAGCCGCTGTTCGGGCAGCGCATAGAGGCAGGTTTCGGAAACGATACGAAAATCGCAGGCCAGTGAGATTTCGAAACCGACGCCGAAACAATAACCGCGGTTGGCGGCGATGACCGGTTTTGTGCAGCGCGCCGGCGCCGCGATATTCCAGGCCAGTTCCGACACGTGCTCGGGCGAGGCCGCGAGGAAGCCGGCAATGTTGCCGCCACTGGAAAAATGCTCGCCGACCGCACGCAGCACGATGACCCGCACGCGGGAATCCTCGTCGAGTGCCTCGAACACCAGCCGTAACTGGTCGCGCTCGCCCATTTCGATGACGTTGAGCGGCGGCCGGTCGAGCACGATATCGGCGCGTTCTCGCTCCGCATCGACCTCGACGCGGAAGCCGTCGAGTTTCTGCAAACGCGGATCGGTGAAATTGACCATGGACGAGCTCATGCAGCCGTTCCTTGCGCAGAGGTTTTTGAAGCAGGCATGTCGGATTGGGGTTTGGCGGGTTCATATTCGCCGGCGACGAGCTTGCGGCGCAAAAGCTTGCCGACCGGCGATTTTGGAATGTCCGCAACGAAGATGTAACGCCGCGGCCGCTTGAATCCGGCGAGGCCGGAATTGCCGCAATAGGCGTCTAGCTCATCGGCTTCGATCGTCGCGCGGCGCTTGATGAATGCGGTGACGACCTTGCCCCAGCGCTCGTCCGGCAGGCCGACCACGGCGACCTCGGACACCGCGGCGTGGAGCGACAGGCAGGATTCGATCTCCACCGGCGAAACGTTCTCGCCGCCGGTGATGATCATGTCGTCAACGCGGCCAGTAACGAAAATATCGCCATCGCCGTCGACGAAGCCGGTATCGCCGGTGAAGTACCAGCCCTGGCGCAGCGCTTTGGCGTCGGCGTCGGGCCGCCGCCAATAGCCCTCGAAGGACTCGTCGCCGGCCAGCAATGCGATGATCTCGCCTTCCTCGCCGGGCGCGGCACGTTCGTCGACCGACTTCGCGCCCAGCCTGACCACGCGCACCATCTGATTGATGCCGGCGCGGCCGGCGGAGCCGGGCTTTGCCGGCGCGTTCTGGTCGATGGTGAAAGTGTAGACTTCCGACGAGCCGTAGTGATTGACGAACAGATCTGGCTTGAACGCGGCCTGCAGGCTTTTTAGCAGCCCGTCGGTCATCGATGCGCCGGCGAAACCAAGCTTGCGCACCGTGCTTACGTCGCTCGCCGCGAAGGCCGGGTGATGGACAAGGTCGTGATAAAGCGTCGGCACCAGATAAAGATTGCTGACGCGCTCGGCGGCGATCAGTTTCAGCGCTGCGCTGACGTCGAAGCGCCGCAGGCAGATGAAGGCGCCGCCGACGAGCGACATGGCAAGGAGCGAGCGCACACCCATGGTATGATAGAGCGGCATCACGCCGAGCGTGCGTTCGGCGTTGCCACCAGGATTTCGCGCGTAGAGGTTTTGCGCGACATGGGCGATTGCGGCAGCGCGCTCGGCGCGCTGGCGGCGCGGCACGCCCTTCGGCAGCGCCGTGGTGCCGGAGGTGTAGAGCATCACCGACCAGGCGTCGGCAGTGACGCGTGCCGTCGCGTCCGGAGCGGAACGCGACACCAGCGATGCAAAGCCGATGACCGGCGGCGGCGCCGGATCGACCGCGATCCGCGGCAAGTTCTGCGCCAAAGCCGAGCCCGCCACGGCCGCGGCCGACGCGTCCTCGTAGGCGACCGCTTTGGCTTCGGCGTCGCCGAGATAGAAATCGATCTCGCTTGCCGTCGAGCGCCAGTTCACCGGGGTGATGATGATACCGGCAAATTGGCAGGCCCAATGCAGCGTTGCTGCTTCCCAGCGGTTTTGCAGCAGGGTCACGAGGTGATCGCCCGGGCTAAGTCCGATGGCGTCGAAGCCGTCGACCAGCGCCGAAATGCGGCGGAACCACTGCGCGTAGGTCAAGCGCACCTCGCCGTCGGCGATGGCGAGCGCGTCGGGATCGCGGGCGACGCTGGCGAGAAAACTTAAGCCGAGATCGAGCATGGGACGCGAGTAGGGCTTTATGGCCGGTTGTTGCGGCATGATAAGCTTTTGCCGCGCGCTGACAAACCGGCGGCGCGACGGGCGCAAGGCGCGGGGGGTGCGAATTCCATGGCGATCGAGGAGCGCGTGTTTATCGCCGGGGCCGGACCCGTCGGCCTCGTCGCGGCGGCCAATCTTGTGCGCCGTGGCGTTCCGGTGACGGTGTTCGAAGCCGGCGTGACGTTGTCCGAGGAATCGCGGGCATCGACGTTTCACCCGCCGACGCTCGATATGCTCGACGAATTCGGCGCCGCCGCGCCGCTTATCGCGCAGGGCCTGATCGCGCCGCAATTCCAGTATCGCAGCCGCGATGGCGTGATCGCGACTTTCGATTTTGCCGCGATCGCCGATCTTACCCGCCACCCGTTCCGGCTCCAGAGCGAACAATCCAAGCTCACGCGCATCCTGCATGACCGGCTCTGTGGAAATCCGGACTTTGCCATCGAGTTCGGGCGCCGCGTTGCCGGCGTCGAGCAGGACGGCGCCGCGGTTCATGTCGTACTGGATTGCGCTGGTTCTACGGAACGCCGTTCGGGGCGCTGGCTGATCGGAGCGGACGGCGCGCGCAGCGAAGTCCGCCGCGCACTCGACATCGCCTTCGACGGCTTCACCTGGCCGGAGCGCTTTCTGGTTGTCTCGACGCCATTCGATTTCCACGGCGTGATCGCCGACCTGGCGTCGGTCTCGTATCTCGCCGATCCGGTGCGCTGGCACTTTCTCCTGGAAATTCCGGGCCTGTGGCGCGTGATGTTTCCGCTCACCGAGACCGTCAGCGACGAGGAGGCCTTAAGCCGTGCCTTCGCCGATGCGCTGATGGCCGGCGCTGTGCCGGGAATCGACCGCTACGACATCGCGCATACGACGCTCTACAAGGTGCATCAGCGCGTGGCGAAAAGCTTTCGCGCCGGCCGGGTTTTCCTCGCCGGCGATGCGGCGCACGTCAACAATCCGCTCGGCGGCATGGGCATGAACGGCGGCATCCATGACGCCATGAATCTGACCGCACGGCTGGCCGACGTGTGGAACGGCGCCGCGCCCGAAATCGAACTCGATCGCTACGAGCGGCAGCGCCGCGCGATCACGCTCGAATATATCGAGAAGCAGTCGATCGAGAACAAGCGCAATCTCGAATGCGCCAATCCCGATTTTGCCGCTATGTTGCGGCGGACCGCGGGCGACCCGCAGCGCACGCGCGACTATCTGCTGCGCGTATCGATGATCGCCAGTTTGCGCCGTGCCGCGACGCTGGGCTGACTACCGCCGCGTCGGGAACAGCGCAGCCGGGAAGTCCGCGGCATAGCGGCGCGGCCGCTCGCGCGGCTGATAGTCCGGATGCGGATTGGGATCCGGCTCGACCGCCCGGCGATAGAGGTGCCACGTCGCGTGGCCAAGCACCGGCATCACCACGGTGAGGCCGAGGAAGAACGGAATGGAGCCGAGCACCAGCAGTGCGGCGACGATAAAGCCCCACAGCGCCATGGTTGCCGGATTCGCCGCGACCACCCGGACCGAGGTGAGAAGCGCCACTGCGGCGCCGACATCGCGGTCGAGCAATAGCGGGAAGGAAATGGCGCCGATCGAGAGCACCAGCACGGCAAACAGGAAGCCAACTCCGGTGCCGACCACGATCAACATCCACCCCGCATGCGTGCTCAACACCTCGAAGGCGAATTGGCGCAGCGACACCGGCGCCGCATAGCCGAAATTGTCGATGTAGATCCATTCGGCGACGGCGAGCCAGATCAGGAAGATCGCCATCAGGACGACGCCCATCGCAATGATCGCGCCGAGCGACGGCGAATGCAAAACATCGAGCGCGTGGCTCGACGAACTGTCGAGCCCGGCCTCGCGGCGCCGGCTCAGCTCATAGAGGCCGATCGCGGCGAGCGGACCGATCAGCGCGAAACCGGCGGCAATCGGGAACGCCAGCGGCAGCGTGGAATTGCCCAGCGTCATTCCAATCAGAAAAATGCCGAGCAACGGATAGATCACGCACAGGAAAACGGCGTAACTCGGCATCGCGGTGAAATCGTCGATCCCGCGCGCCAGCGATTGGTAGAGATCGGATGGCGTGATGCGACGCACGACAGGTTGCGCGGGAGACGTGCTCGCGCCGACGAGAATATGCGAATAGGCCATGGGCGCTCCTCCTGAACCGATCCGGTTCAATTATCAGGGCGCGCTGCGGCCGGGGCCGCAAGGCGCCCGAGCTTTTGTGGAGCATGACTGGTTTGGAAAAGCCGCGTCGCGGATTTCCGGCGGCATGCTCTCGGTTGCCACGAACATGACACCGCGGCAGGCGCAATGCACGAACCAAGACAGCGCGTGGACCGGGATCCGCTTCACATTCAGGTGTGTCGCATTAACGATTGTGCGCTGCGATGTCTTTGCTGCGCTAGCGAAGCTGAAACGGAAACGTGCGGAAAAGCCACGTAAAAGAAAGGGCTCCCGCCAGGGAGCCCTCTCAGCGTGATTTGCAATCGCGTTAGCGATGCCAATGTCCGTGATAATGCGGATGGCCGTGCCAACCGCCGCCGCCGATCACGACGCGCGGGCCGCCGTAGTAATCGTAATAGCCACCGCCGCACGGGTGGTCGTAATAGCCGCAGCCGCCATAATAATACGGCGCAGGCGCACCAATGCCGACGCCAACAGGTCCGACGCGAACGCCGATTTGCGCCATCGCCGGCGCTGCGGTCAAAAGCATCGCCGCGGTCGCAATCCCGAGCGCAACTTTTTTCATACTGATCTCCTGTGGTTCATTTCCCCGCTCGTGGTTCAGGGTAATAAACGCACAGCCGGGCGCTGTTGTTCCCGCGGGAACAGCCGCAGCGCAGCGAAGTTCCGTTAAAATTTTTTTGGGAACCAATCCGGGCGACGGCGCGCGGACTATTCGGCGGCAAGCGGCAGCGGTACCGCTTCTTCGTGCTCGGCATGGCCGCCGCTCAGCCATGATTGCAGCCGATCGAGATAAAGATAGATCACCGGCGTGGTAAACAATGTCAGCAATTGACTCAGCACCAGTCCACCGACCATGGCATAGCCGAGCGGCTGCCGCAGCTCCGACCCCGAACCGTGGCCGAACATCAGCGGCAGACCGCTGAGCAGCGCCGTCATCGTCGTCATGACGATCGGGCGGAAGCGAAGCAGACAGGCTTGCCGGATCGCTTCGCGGGCCGGCAAGCCCGCGCGCTCCCGATTAATGGCGAAGTCGACCAGCAGGATGCCGTTCTTCTTGACGATGCCGATCAGAAGAATGATGCCGATGATGCCGATCACCGAAAGATCGAAGCCGCCGAGCAACAGTGCCAGCAGTGCGCCGACGCCCGCGGATGGCAATGTCGACAGGATGGTCAGCGGGTGGATGTAGCTCTCGTAGAGCACGCCGAGAATGACATAGACGACGATCAGCGACGCCGCGATCAGGATCGGCTCGTTTGACAGCGCCGCCTGAAACGCCTGGGCGTTGCCCTGGAAGGTGCCAATAACGGATGACGGCATACCGATCTGGTCGGCGGTGTGCTGGATGGCGTTGACGGCTTGACCAAGCGCGACGCCCGGCGGCAGGTTGAAGGTCATGGTGACCGCCGGGAATTGCCCGGAATGCGAGACTAGCAGCGGACCGATATGGCTGGTGTCGACGCGGACCAGCGTCGAGAGTGGAATGAGCTGCCCGTTGGTCGGCGCCTTGATGTAGAGTTGATTGAGCGTGTCGAGGCTGCCCTGCAATTGCGGCTTCACCTCGAGCACGACGTAATACGAGTTATTGGTGAAATACTGCGTGACGTCGTTCTGACCGAAGGCGTCGTTGAGCGTGCTGTCGATGACCTGCGGCAAGATGCCGAAACGGGCCGCAGCATCGCGGTTAATGTTGATGGTCAGTTGTGGCGCGGAATTCTGCGCATCGGTCGCGACATCCGCCAATTGCGGCAGCGTCTTCAGCTTGGTCATCAGGCGCGGCACCCAGGTGCTGAGTTCGTGCACATCGGGGTCCTGCAAAACGTATTGAAACTGGCCGCGGGCGATGCGGCCGCCGACAGTGATATCCTGCGCCGGCTGCAGGAAAAGTCGGACGCCGGGCACCTGGGCAAGCTTGGGCCGCAGCCGGTCGATGATTTGCGAAGCCGTGGCGTTGCGGTCATCGCGCAGCTTGAGGCCGATGACGAAGCGGCCGGTATTCTGCGTATTGCCGTAGCTCGGCCCGAAGAACGATCCGAAATCGGCGATGTCGGGGTCTTGCGCCAGCACGGCGGAGAGTTGCCGCTGAATGGCTTTCATTTTGGTCGGCGATACGTCTTGCCCGGCTTCGGAAATTCCCAGCATGAGCCCGGTGTCCTGGGTCGGGAAAAATCCCTTTGGGATCATCACGAACAGCACGCCGGTGATGGTGACCGTCGTCAGAAAGACCATCAGTGTCGCGAACTGATTCCGCAGCACGACGTCGAGCCCCCGGCGATAGCCGTCGAGAAGGATGTCGAATCCCCACTCGATGGTGCGATAGAGCCGGCCATGCTCGCGGTCGTGCTCGCTGACCAAAAATCGCGAGCACAACATCGGGGTCAGGGTCAGCGACACCACGACCGACACCAGAATTGCCGAGATGACGGTAATGGCGAATTCATGAAACAGGCGGCCGACGACGCCGCTCATCAGCAATAGCGGAATAAAGACCGCGATCAGCGAAATGCTGATCGAAAGCACGGTGAAGCCGATCTCGCGCGCGCCCTTTATGGCGGATTGCAGCGGTGTCGTGCCAGCTTCGAGGTGGCGGAAGATGTTCTCGACGACGACGATCGCATCGTCGACGACGAAACCGACGGATATGGTCAACGCCATCAGCGACAGGTTATCGAGACTGAAGCCGGCAAGATAAATGATCGCGGTGGCGCCAAGCAGCGACAGCGGCACGGCGGCGCCCGGAATAAGCGTGGCCTGAATGCTGCGCAGAAACAGCAGAATGACCAGCACGACCAGCGCGCACGACAGCAGCAAAGTGAATTCGACGTCCTTGACCGCGGCGCGGATGGTCTGGGTGCGGTCGATGATGGTGGCAAGATGGATGCCCGGCGGGATGACCGAATGCATCCTCGCCAGCGCAGATTTTATGTTGTCGACCGTGTCGATCACGTTGGCGCCGGGCTGCTTGAAGACCAGCAGCATCACCGCGGTCTGATCGCGGTGCAGCGCGCCGAGCGCCACGTCCTGGGGCCCGTCGACCGCCTGGCCGACGTCGCGGACGCGCACCGGCGCCCCGTTGCGATAGGCGATGATGACGTCGTTATACGGACCGGCCTGTGTCAATTGATCGTTGTCGACGATGGTGAAGCTCTGCGCCTTGCCGAGCATCGTGCCTTTGGCGGCATCAGTGGTCGCGCCGATCAGCGCAGCGCGCACGTCCTCCATCGTCAATCCGCGCGCGGTCAGCTTGGAGGGATCGATCTGAACCCGAATGGCCGGCCGCTGCTGGCCGCCGATGGCGACCAGGGAAACGCCGGTGATCTGCGAAATCTGTGTCGCGATGACGTTCTCGGCAAAATCATCGACCTTCGGCAGTGGGATCGTGTCCGAGGTCGCCGCGACGATCAGGATCGGCAAATCGGCCGGGTTCACCTTTTTATAGGTCGGCGGGTTGGTGAGGTTCTTCGGCAGGTATGGACCCGCCGCGGTAATCGCGGCCTGCACGTCGCCAGCGGCGCCGTCGATATTCCGGTTGAGGTCGAATTGCAGCGTGATCACGGTCGAGCCGAGCGAGCTCACCGAGCTCATCTGCGTCACGCCCGCGATCTGACCGAACTGGCGCTCCAGCGGCGTCGCAACGGTGGCGCCCATGGTTTCCGGACTGGCGCCGCTCAGCGTCGCCGTAACCTGAATGGTCGGAAAGTCGACCTGCGGCAGCGGCGCCACCGGCAGCAGGGGAAACGCCACGATGCCGACAAGCGCGAGCGCCGCCATCAACAGCGACGTGGCGATCGGCCGGCGGATGAAGACCTCTGAAAAGTTCATCAGGACTTGTCCGGCTGAGGTCCCGATGCGTTTGTGGCTGGATTGGGGGCTCGGATCGCGACATGCACGCCGACATCCAGCCGGGACTGGCCGTCGACCACGACGCGTTCGCCGGCGTTCAGTCCCTTGGCGGCGATCGCCAGATCCTCGTTGACGGTCTGCGCCTCGATCGGCCGTTGTTCCGCGGTGTTATCGGGTTTGATCACCCAGACATAGAAGCCTTCCGGTCCGCGCTGCAATGCCGTCGCCGGTACGGTCACGGCGTTCTTACGGGTCGTAATCAGAATGTGAATGTGGACGAACTGTCCCGGCCACAGCCGCACGCCCTCGTTGGGAAATTCGGCTTTGAGCCGGATGGTGCTGGTGTTTTGATCGATCTGATTGTTGATGAGGAGCAGCTTGCCTTCAGCGATCTGCTCCTTGTTTTCCTGATCGAAGGCCAGCACCGAGACAGTGCCGTGCAGCATGGCCTCGCGCACCGGGCCGAGATCGCTTTGCGGCAGCGTGAATGTCACAGTGCACGGTTTGATCTGCGTCAGCACCGTAAGCGGACCGATGTCATTGGTGTGGATGATGTTGCCGATATCGACCTGCCGAAAGCCGACAACGCCGTCGATCGGCGCCACGATGGTGGCGTAATTGAGCTGGGTTCGCGCCGCTTCGATAGAGGCCTGGTCAGCCTCAAGCAGGGCCTTTGTGGTATCGACCTTGGCCTGTTGGGTATCGACGTCCTGGAGCGTTTCGGCGTTCTTCAGCACCAGCGCCTTAAATCGCGCCAAATCTTTTTCGGCATCGATCAGCTGCGCCTGGTCTTCGCTCTTCTTGGCCACGGCCTGGTCAAAGGCAGCCTGAAAGGGCGCCGGGTCTATCTTGGCCAGCACATCGCCTTTGCGGACCTCCTGGCCCTGGCGGAAGTCGATCGAGATGATCTGGCCGTTGACCTGGGCGCGGATGGCGACGGTATTGAGGGCTTCGACGGTGCCCAGCGCGTCATAATAGATCGGCACGTCCTGCTGCGCTGCTTCAGTGACGATGACTGGAACCGTTGGCGTAGCGGACTGGGCAGCCTGGGTGCTTCCGTGACGCCAGAAAATGACAGCGATCACCGCCGCCACCGCGATGCCTGCCACCCCGAAAACAATGCGCCGGGATTTGTGCCCGGTCATCCACACCCTCATGATCTCGTTATACCTTGGTTCCGCAACCCCTCAAACTCGCGCTTTATTCCCGGTCCCGGTCGCACCCCCAAGGCTGACCTTATGGGACCGCTTGCGACTATATCGGAAGCGCGAAACGATCAATGGTTCGCGCATTAAAGTTAATTAACGTGCTGCGGGAGGAGCCAATTAACGTTGCCGAGCAACAGCCAAGCCAAAGCCGAGTTCGGGCTTGATCCGGCCGTCGGCCGTGTGACAGTTCCGAGTGCAAACCCAGTAGCAAAGCCGGCGTACCCCGTGGCATCGCGGTCTGAAAATCCCGATCTTGATCCCGGTCCGGCCCTGGCGGTCGTGCTGCGTGCTTTCGAAGGCGGCGGCGCGCAGCGGGACATGATCCTGCTCTGCAATGCGCTCGCCGCCAAAGGTGTCCGCATTATCATTCTGGCGATGCGCGTCGATGGTCCGCTACGGTCCTTGCTCGATCCGTCTGTCCGGCTCGTCGAGGTTCCCGGCCGACAGTTGCGTTATGCCATTCCGGGCCTGCGCCGCGCGTTTCGCGGTTTGGCTCCCGCCGTCGTCGTCAGTTCGGAGGCGAGCCTCAATCTCTGCACGCTTATCGCGGTACGCACATTGCCGCGGCGCGACCGTCCGAAGCTCGTTTTGCGCGAGGTCGGCAGCCCCTCAATCGCGCAGCGCCGCGATCCCTATCTGCAAAACCGCATCGCCTACAGATTTCTCCGCCGTTTCTACGCCTGTGCCGACCGGGTCGTCACGCTCACCGACGGTGCGCGCCGCGACCTCGTGAGGAATTTTGCCGTCCCCGACGAAATAATCTCCGTCATGTTGACCAATGCAGTGGTGCCGCCGGCGATGGCGGCGAGGCTTGCGCAGTGGGACGGTGAGGCCGGCCGCGAAGACGATCTTGTCGTCTGTATCGGCCGGCTGTCGCCGGAGAAGGATCAGCAGACCCTGATCCGCGCGATGAGCTTGTTGCCGCCAGCAATCCCGTGGTGCCTCGCGATCGTCGGCGACGGCCCCGAGCGGCCGGCCCTCGAAGCTTTGGCGCACAGCCTCGGCCTTGACGGGCGCGTTAATTTCACCGGCGCGGTTGCCGATCCATTTGCGTTCATGATGCGGGCCCGGCTTGCGGTTTGTGCGTCGGTTTACGAGGGCCTCGGCAACGCCATCATCGAAGCGCTCGCCTGCGGCACGCCAGTGGTATCGACCGATTGCCCCTATGGGCCCGCTGAAATCCTGCACGCCGGCCGCTATGGCATGCTGACGCCGGTCGGCGATGCAGCGGCCATGGCTTCGGCCATCGCCGTGGCATTGACCGCGGTTCCGGATCGCCGCGCGCTGATGGCGCGCGGGCTGCACTATACGGCCGCGAGTGCGGCCGAACGGTTCCTCGAAATCATCGCCGAGCTTCAACCACGCCAGGCAACCGCAGACGGCGCGCTCGCCGTCGCCGGCGCCTCGTAAGGCCGATCATGCTGCAACCGCTTGTCAGTGGTTTCTTGCGCAAGGCCGCACGGCATTCGCGGTCGAAGCCGTTCGCGATGCGCAATGCAGGCCCGCTCGTGAGCTTCACTTTCGACGACGTTCCCGCTTCCGCCTATTCCAGCGGCGCGGCGATCCTCGAACAGCACGGCCTGCGCGGAACTTTCTACATCGCAGCCGGCACGCTGGGAGCGACGGATAAGGATTGGCAGGTGATCGAGGGCGACCAGGTTCGCGCGCTGCACGAACAAGGTCACGAGATCGGCTGTCATACGTTCTCGCATGTCGGAGTCGATGAACTTGACGCGCGCATGATGGACGAGGAGTGCCGACGCAATCGCGAGGCCCTTTGCGAACTTTGCGCCGGCGTCGAACCGACGAATTTTTGCTATCCGTTCGGCCGCGTATCACTGCCGCGCAAGCTGCAGCTCGCCGATCGCTTCGATAGCTGCCGCGGCATTTATGAAGGCATCAATTCAGGCATCGTCGATCTCGCGCTGCTTCGCGTGATCGAGCTTTATGACCGGACCCTGACCCGGGACAAGTTGGAACGCGTGTTGCGCGACACTCGTGCGCGCAATGGCTGGCTGATTTTCTATACGCATGATGTTGCCGAGCTGCCGAGCTGGATCGGCGCATCGCCGCGTTTGCTGCGCGAGACAATCGAGGCCGTGCAGGCCGCGGACATGCCCTGTCTGCCGATCCGCGATGCACTGTCGGCGATCGGCTATCGCCGCAAGGCGCAAGCGGCGACGGCCGTCAGCGCCGCGGCGAGCGGGTGGCGATGAAAATGCGCAATATTTTCGGTGATTCAACGAGATAGCGGCGCCACAAACGTCCGGGCTCTTGCGCCAGACGATAGGCCCATTCGAGGCTGAGCGCTTGCAGCCAGTGCGGCGCCCGCTTGCGCGTACCGGTCAAAAAATCGATCGACGCTCCGACGCAGAGCGCCACACCGGATTTGCAGCCGAGCTCCGCAAGCTCAAGCGCGATCATCTCCTGCGCCGGACAGCCGAGACACAACAGTGCGATGTCCCAGGACCGGCTCATGCAGGCGCGGGCGACCGTGTTCCGGAGGCCTGCGTTTTGCGCCAGCCCGGCCGGTGCGGGCATGACGTCAAATGTCACATTGGGGAAAGCGGCGTGGAGCGCCGTCGCGGTACCGCGCGGCGGCCCGACGACGAGCACGCGCTCCGGCGCGGCCGACTGGCCGCGGGCGTTCAGCACGTTGAGCAACGCCGCGACCAGATCGCTGCCGGTGACCAGCGGCAAAGTACGCCGTTCGAGCCGCGCCAGAGTTCGCAGGATACGGCTGTCGCAGAGCGACAGCCAGGCGGAGCGATAGATCGGCAGCAAATGCGCCGGCTCATCATGCGCCGCAACGACATGATAGGCATTCGGCGTGACGATGTAGCGATACGGCGCGCCGCGTCGCGAGGTAATGGCTTCGATCACCTCGGCTTGTGTCCACAGGCAGAACGGCAGCCCAAGAAATTCGACGTGCTCGGCGTGGTCCGTCTGGCCGTTTTCAGTGACTTGCAGCGCAGCCTGTGGCGCCAGGCCGGGCCGCGCCGATGGCGTGGAATTGCTGCGCCAGGATGTCAGCATTTACGGCACCGTGACGCGCTCACCGACGGCTTCGGCCGACGGCAAGCTCAAAAGCCCGAAGTGATGGATCGCAAAGCCGCCGAACAAGGCGAAGATGCCGGCGTCAACGACAAGCGGGAGCGAATGGCCGGGAAGAATGTCGCCGGTCATTTTCGCCCCGAACACGAAGAGAATTGCCAAGGATGGCATGACCGCGAGCGCGGTCCAATCGATCGGCATCCGGTACCAGCGCCGGCCCAGCGCCATGAAGGCCAAGCAGGCGACGATGCACGCCACCATCAGCGCGATGGCCGCGCCATGCGGGCCGTAGGCCGGCACCAGCACCACCGAAAGCGCCGTCGAAATCAACAGAAACAACACCGCGACCACGAGGTCGAGATAGCTTGCATTGGTGAAATAGATCACTTGCGCGAAGTAAAAATTGCGCATGGTGGAAAAGGCAAAGGCGATGGCGAATATCGGGATGAGGTCGCGGGTCGGCGCGAGGAATTCCGGCTGCAATATCGCCCGAAGCACCACATGACCGAAGACGATGAAGAACGCCGCGCCGAAAGTTGCTGCAGCGAGACAGGCATTGAACGCCATCTGCAGCGTTTTATTGGCGGCTTCGCCTTGGCCGCGGTTGGATTGCGTTTTCGCGACCGTGACCAGCGACAGGATAATCGCTTCACCGAGCACAGTGAAACTTTGCCGCAACACGTCGGCGACGACGCCATACGGCCCCAGCGTGGCGATACCGATATAATGAGCGAGCAACAGCCGGTCGATGCTCTGGCCGATGGCGGTGACGCCGAACGACAGCAGCAGCGGCCAGCCGTAACTGATGATGTGCAGCGACGCGGCGCGCGAGGAGTGCGTCAGGCGGATCCTGGCGAAAGTCGCGAGTGCCGGCGCAGCCGCGATCAGGTGCGCGACGGCGATGGCGATTGCGAGGCCGCGCGCGCCGCCGCCCGCGTAAAGGCTGAAGCTGCCGAAGCCGATCATCAGCACGGTGCGCAGAATCATCGCCAACGAAGCGCCGCGGGCGTTGAGTAGCGTCCGCGCCACTTCGAAGGCGGCTTCGTAGATGGTAATGCCGCATACCAGCGCAAATACCGCCAGCAGAAATGTCGGTTCGAAGAATCCGAACAGGCCCAAAGCCGTCAGCACGACCGCGACGAGCGTGATGCCGGCGGCCAGCAGCCGCGCCAGCGAGGCGACGTATTCGCCGAAGCGATCCAGATGGTAAACGCCGAAATAGGCAAAGCGCATCCACTGCGCGCCGAAGCCATAGACGATCAACGACCAGGCGAAGATCAGCACGTAGTGGCCGTATTCGGCGGGCCCGGCCATGCGCGAAAATATGGCGACGGCGAGAAGATTTCCCGCCGCCGAGATGGCGCGCGCGCTCAGATAGAGCAGGCCCGACGTGTTAAGCATCCTGCGTGATAAGTCATTGTTGGTGTGAAGAAAAGCGGCTACGAGAGCTTTCACCGAGTATCGTTAAGTTGCACGCGAATGGTGCAGCAAAAAAGCAGGCGGCGGGCGTAATCTGATGCGTATTCTGCAAATCCTCCACGACCATGAGCGCGGCGGCGTGCAAACACTCGCCGGCATGATCGAAGACGGTCTGAGTTCCGATCGCTTCGCCGTCGAAACCGAATATCTCTATCCGCGCGCCGGTGCGCCGTTCTACCTCAAGCTCAGCTGTGTGCTGCGCATGGTACGCAAAATCTGGCACGGCGGCTTCGATACGCTGGTCGCGTATCAGTCGACCGCGTCTGTTCTGGTCGGCTTTATCGGCTGGGCCAGCGGTGCGCAGCTTCGCGTCGTTCACCAAACTTGTACACCAAACGAAATGCCGCGGCCGCTGCGTATTCTCGACAAGATCGCGGGCACGTTCGGCCTGTATTCGGCCAATATCATCAACAGCGCCGCGACCTGGGCCGAGTTTGCGCGCTATCCGGCGCACTATCGGCATTCGATGATCCTGATCGAGCACGGCCTCGACGCGCCGGCGCCGACGCAGAGCCGGGACGCCGCGCGGAGGCGCTTCGATCTGCCGATGTCGCGCCCGGTCCTGCTCAATGTCGGCCGCCTGATGCCGCAAAAGAACCAGGACGTTCTCATTCGCGCACTCGCCTGTGTGCCGCAAGCGCATCTCGTGCTCGCCGGAGCCGGCGCCATGGACGAGTTCATTCATGCGCTTGCCGTGACGCTTGGCGTCGACGACAGGCTGCATATGCTCGGTGCTTTATCGGCCGACGCCATTGCCGATCTCTACGGCGCCGCGGATATCTTCGTGTTTCCGTCCATCTGGGAGACTTTCGGGCTCGCCGCCGTCGAAGCCGGCATGGCCGGTCTGCCGATGGTGGTTGCCGAGCTGCCCGTGCTCCACGAAGTGCTGCGCGCGGACGGCAGCGAGCCGGTCGCCTTCGTCGCGCCGCACGATGTCGAGGGCTGGATTTCCGCAATCGCCGGCGCGCTTGCCGCGCCGCCGGCGCCGCGCGTCGTCGCCGCATTCGCCAAAGCTTTGGCCTGCAAATATTCGCGGCAGCGCATGATCGAAAGCTATCTCAGCCTGTTCGAGGCGCACCGCCGGCTCGAGCGCAGGGAACTGCACGGCCTACAGCCGGCGGCGGAAAAGGCGCAGTCTTGAGACGGTTCGGCTGGCTCGCAGTCTTTGCGGCTGCGTCCGGCATCTTCGTTGCGGTTTTGGCGCACCTGCCGGCAAGCGCCGCCGCGCCGGCGCCGACATTCCAGCGCGGCGCGACGCTCGTCGAATTTTTCGAATTTCCCAAAATCGTCGGCGACGGCCCGGACAAGGCTTACGCCGATCCAGCCTATCCGCATCCGCTATCGGCATTGTCGTTGTTCGATTTCGATGAACTGCACCGGATCGGCTTCGACCATATGCGCGTTCCGCTTGACGTCGGCCCGCTGCTGCAAGGCGACGCGGCGGAGCAGCGCGACATTCTCAAACAGCTTGTCGCGGTGGTTTCCGCGATCAACCATCACGGCCTCGCCGTACTGGTGACGCTGTTTCCGCCGTCGTTGCATCACGAATTGCCGCAGACCTATCTCGACGGCCTCGATGGCCCGAAATTCCGCGCCTATGCGTCGGTCGTGGACCGTGTCGCGGCGGCGCTCGGCACAATCGAGCCCGGCATGGTGGCGCTCGAACCGATGAACGAGCCGCAATCGCAATGCCGCATTTATCTCGGCACCGACTGGACGGCGTTCCAGCAGACCATGGTCGAGCGCATCCGCCGCATCGCGGCGCGATTGCCGCTATTTCTGACCGGTGGCTGCTGGTCGAATATCGACGGCATCGTCAAGCTCGATGGCGATTTGCTGCGCGACCCGCGCAACTACGTCAGCGTGCATTTCTACTATCCGTTCCTGTTCACGCATCAGAGCGCCACCTGGACCATGCCCTATCTCGCCGGCACGATCGGCGTGCCCTATCCGGCCTCGGCGGGAAGCCTCCAGGAAACGCTGGAACTGACGCGCGCCCGGTTTCGCACGGTGACGCTGCCGGATGGCGTCGACCGCGCGGCGGCGGAGGCGCAGGCCGAAACCGAGATCGGCAAATATTTCAGAGAGGGACAAGGGCGCGCCCAGATCGGGCACTGGTTGGACGAGGTTGCTGATTGGCAAACGCGCGAAGGCATCGCTTCCGATCATATCGTCTTCACCGAATTCGGCGCCATGAAGCAGACCATCGACGGTGTCGAGATCGGCCGCGCCTCGCGGGCGCGCTGGCTGCGTGACACTTCGGCCGGCATCGCCAGCCACGGCTGGGGTTGGACCGCTTATGTGCTGCGTGACGATCCGTTCGGTCTTTATCTGCACGAGGGCGATCGCAATCCCGATCCGTCACTGATGCGCGCGATGCACCTCAATGCACCGGCGACATCGGCAGCGCCCGCGGAATGAAAGCCGGCATATAGAAAATTACACGGTGGCGCGCGTCAGCGAGAGATAGCGAAGCCCGAACGCCGACGTCATGTAAAAAAACCAGACTTCGCCGACCTGTTGCAGGATCGAGCTCTCGAAACACGACGCGTACACGCCGTAGAGGCAGACCCGCAAAAACAGCGTCTGCAAAGCGGCGGCGTGCGGGTCCGGCGCGCGGCGGCAGAAATCGACGATCGGCAGCACCACCGCCCAGAGCACCACCAGAAGCATGCCGGGAATGCCGATCGTCACCGCGAGATTGAGATAGGCGTTATGCGCGTCGGTCGCGGCATTGACCCAGCTCAGCGTATTGCCGAAACCATAGACCACCTCGGGCGTGCCGAAGAACGTCAGATAGCCGTATCCCGTAATCGGCCGCTGTGCCACGGCCTCGACGGCGAGCTGCCAGATCTCGGTTCGCCCGGTGAAGGTCGCATCCGGCATGATGGCTTGCATCAGATTGTGGACCGGCTCGAAGATCACCGTGCCGACGGAACTGATTTCGAAGATGAGCAGCACCGCCAGCACCAGGCCGATGCCGAGCGCCGGCCGCCGGCTGTGACCGATGATGCTCGACAGGATCAACGCGATCGGCAGCACGCCGATGGCCGTCTTCGATTCGGTGAAGGCCAAAAAGAGTCCGGAGAGCGCGACGATCACGGCGCCGAGTGCGAGGCTGCGCATCCGCGCCACGTAAAATCCGACAAAGACGAACAGCACCATGGTGGCGCCGGCGTCGTTCTTGTGGGGAAACACGCCGCGCCAGTCGCCGGCATGCTCGGGCTCGAGAAAATCACTGGCGTGGTGGATCGCGTATTGCGGCAAAAGGAACACGCCGAGATAGCACGCGGCTAGGACGATCAATACCGCCGCCGCCATCAGGTCACTGAAGTGCCGCAGATTTTTCGGCAGCAGCAGGATCATCGCCGAAATGCTCATGACGACCAGTGCGAAGGCCAGGCGGCGGGCGGCGAGCGCCGGCTCCCAGGAGGCGATGACGCTGAGCACGCACCAGGCGATCACGCCGATCAGCGCCGGCCGCAATAACAGCGTCAAGCGCCGCGGCTCGTGGCAATAGGTCCAGGCCGCGAACGCCAGGAACAACGTTGAAAACCCGATCTGGTTGGCGGTATCGCCGCCTTCGGCCACCGCCTGCGGCGGCAGCGACAGATCGGGGAAAGGATGAAATGAAATCCATGCGGCCAGAAACGCCGCCACGAACAGGACGCTGCGGACGAGCGTGTCGACATCGACCGTCGCCGGGGACGTTGTGCCTGCGGAAGCTTGGAGACCGAGCTTCGCCATTTGGCTCGTTCCGGACCCTACGCCGTCACGGCGTCGGTCAGTACCGCGCCGCGGACTTTGCCGGCATCGAGCCCGGCCCGCGCGATGAACCGGACGGCGGCCGCTTCATCGAAGGCGCCAGCGTCGGCGACCAGCACGATGTGGTCGACCAGCCCGGCGAAGAAGCGAAGACTCGGATCGCGCGGATCCATCGCGGCGACGATCACCATGTCGTAGCGTTTGGTCTGATCGAAGGCGTGCTCGATGTCGGCGTCATAGATGCGGCGATCGCGGCGGCTATTCGGTGCGACGAAAGCGATCAGGTTGATGTTGGTGTCGCGATCGACCCTGATTGCGTCGGACAGCGCCCGCCGCCCGACCGCGACATCGACCAGGCCGGCGTCGCCCGCCTCGGCATCGAGCGCCGCCAGCGTCCGGCGTTGCAGGTCGGCGTCGATTAAAAGCACGCGCTGGGTCGCCGCCGCCACCGCGGCGAGCGTGAGCGCGACCGTTGCGGTGTCGTCCGCGTCGGCATCGGCAACGACGAGAACGCTCGGATTGCCGCGTGCCGTGTGGCTTGCCCGCACCTCGTCGTAGACCTTGCGCATTTCCTTGCCGAACGGCGAAGCCGGGTCGTCGACCGCCTCCAGGCCGAAAGTGACGTCGGCGGCCGGCAGTACGGCCAGAACCGGCACGCCGCGGGCGCTCGCCGGTAACAATCCGACGGCAGTCATTGCCTTGCGCCAGCCGTCGCCGCGGCCGCGTTGGCGCGCGCCGGCTTCTACAGGTGGCCGCACCAGCACAATCCCGGTGCCGGTCGCCATGCCGAGCATCATTGCCCCCAAGGCCACCAGGAGGCTCGGCGGCGGCGAACTGCGCCGTTGCGGCAGGTCGGCCTTGGAAAGCACGCGGATGTTCTTGGTGTCGACCTGCTCTTGCGCGCCGGTCTCGCGCGCGCGCACCAGGAACGCCTGATAGATTTCGCGGCTGGCCTGGGCATCGCCTTCGAGCTCGCGCAGCCCCACCATCGCTTCGCTGTTGCCGACGGCGGTTTGCTTGATCGCCGCGAAGTTATCGGCGAGCGTCTGTTCGCTGGCCTGCGCGCTTTTATATTCCGTGCGGGCCGCCACCGCGGCGCGGTCGATCTCGTTGTCGATCATGCGGCGCAGCCGTTCGGCTTGCGCCTGAATGTCGATCACCGCGGGATGCAGCGCGCCGAGCGTGGCGGTCTCTTCGGCTTCGCGGCGCATGACCTCGGCATATTGGCCGCGCAGCGCGGTAATGGTCGGCGATTGCAGCGCCGCCGGGAAAGCGCCGTTCTCGTCCTTGCTGCGTTGCACGGCTTCGACCTGATCGAGGCGTGCTTTGGTGTCGGCGGTGTGGGCGCGCGCCGCGCCGAGCTGATTGCTCATCTCGGTGAGCTGCTGATCGGTCACCAGTTGCCCGTTTGCGGCAAGAAGGTCGTTGCTGGTCTTGAACGCCTCGACCTTCTCGTCGGCCGCGCGCACGCTGTCCTTCAGCTCCTTCAAGCGCGCCGACAGCGACTGCGACACTTGCCGCGCCGCGTCGGCCCGCACCTGGGTCTGCTCCATCAGGTAGGATTGCGTGATGGCGTTGGCGATGCGCACTGCCTTGTCCGGATCGCGGCTGGTGACGTCGATCTCGACCACGAAAGTGCGCTCGTCGCGCTTGACCTTGACCCGGCGCTTGAGTTCGTTCAGCGCGGCGAGCGCCCGGCCGCCGAGCACGGCATTGCGGCCCAGCAAGACGCTGATCAACGACGGTGGGCGCACGAATTCCGGATCGCGGTCGAGTCCTTGCGAGGCGACCACGCGGCGGAGCACCGCATCCGAGGTCAGCACATTGACCTGACTCTCGACCTGCATCAGCGCCGCATCGCTGAGCGGGCTGGGTTGCGTCGTGCCGGTGCCGACGGCGCGCAAGTCGGTCGGATCGATGAGAATTTGCGTCGCCGCGGTATATTCGCGCGGCGCCGCGAGGACGAACAAAACCGCCAGGCCGAGAGCGGCGATCGTCGTTAAGAGGATGGTCGCCCGGCCGCGCCAGATGGTCGACCACAGCCTGCTGAAGTCGAGTTGCGAAAGCGGAGCGAGGCCGGGGGCAAAATTGCCGTCGCCGACGACTGCCGATCTGATCTGACGCGGCGCTTCGAACATTCAGCACTCAAATGTTTCACATTTCGCGGCGGAGCAGCGCCCGGCGGTAGAGTTCGGCGTATTCGGCGCAGAAGATCCGCTGCACGCCCAGTCAACGGGGATGCGGCCCGCGATGTCCAGACTTTCCGATATGGTTAATCAATCCATAAAGCAGCATGGTTAACGCGGGGTATATGCCGCGAAAAAGCCGCCGGGGCAGGGCCTTACAGCCTGCGGAATAGTCCGGATATTGCCGCAATGACGATGAACGCCGCGACCACCGGAATCCAGATCAAGGCCGCACCGATCAGAAGCAGCAGCAGGATCGCGGCAAGAAATCCCACCACCAGCATGACGAGCGCAAAGCCGAACGGTCCGATACGGCCGACAAAGATGCGCTGCGTGCCATGCATCCGCGCAAAGCCATCGGGCGACGGCGGCCAGCCTGCTCCGCGATCGTTGCGCGCGCGATTGCAGTCGGGAGGAATGATCTCCGGCTCTACCCGCGGACGTTCCGGCTGGTCGGAATTCTCTGCCATTGCCTGTCCTACCCGAATTGCCGCTACAAGATAGGAATTTCAAATCCGCCACGCCAGACGTATCGCAAGCGGCGCATTGCCGCCGGGCGCGCCGATTGAAACAGCATCGAGCGCGTCACAATACGCACGGAGTTCCCGGCAAGCGCGCGCGTCAACGCGCCACCGTCCGCGCGTGATGATCGTGCAGAAATTTTGCCAATTGCTCGCGCAGGCTTTCGTCGCGCTCGCCCTGGTGTCCGAGCGCGATGGCTCGCTCGAACAGCGTATGTTGGATGTCTTGCGGCAGCTCGCTCCACAGATCGGCGGTGGCGGCGCCAAGCACCAGAAAATAGCGGGCGGCGAGATCGTTGACGACCTGATCCGAATGCTGATTCATGGACTCGTTCCTAAGTTCGTTCCGGGGCTCGCTGTTCGTCGTTGCTGATGACTAAGCCGCCGATATTGGGCCGCGTTCCGAAGTAGAACAACACTGGCCGCCTGCGGGTTCCGAACGCGTCATTGTTTGCCGCCGGCGCCGGCCGCGGCGCGGTTGACTTGTTCGCGGGCAAATCCGGCACTCATCGCATAGCCGCGCACAATGGCCTTGCGTTCTTCATAGGACAGCACGTCGTCGATATTGTTGAAACCGTCCGGCGCGCGGGTCTCGACGGCGTCGATGACGCCCTCCGGGCCGCCGCTTCTATTCATGCGCACGATTTGCGCGGTGGCCGGCAGGCGTTCCTGCTCGTACGCCCACAGCGCGTGGACCGGATGTTCGGCGCTGACCAGCCGGTCGGCGAGCGCACGGGCGTCGAGGATCGCCTGCGACGCGCCATTCGAGCCGACCGGATACATCGGATGCGCTGCATCGCCGAGCAGTGTGACACGTCCGAACGACCAGCGCGGCAGTGGATCGCGGTCGCACATCGGATATTCCCAGAACTCGGGGGTGGCTTCGATCAAGGCGCGCGCGTCGACGTGGCCGATTTCGAAGCGGCGGATGTGCGGCGCCAGATCCTCCATGCGGCCGGGCCGCGACCAGTCTTCCTTGCTCGGCGGCGGGGTCGAGCCATCGCCGATTTTTGCGACCACCGCCCAGTTGGTCAGGCGCTTGTCCTCGCGCGAGCCTTCGGCGATCGGATAGACGACGAGCTTTGCCGCCATGCCGCCGGCGACGATCATGGAGCGTCCGGTCAGGAAGCGCGGCCAGTCGATGGCGCCGCGCCACAGCATCGCGCCGTTCCAGCGCGCCGGACCTTCGTTCGGATAGAGCGCTTCGCGCACGGCGGAGTGTATGCCGTCGGCGCCGACCAGAATATCGCCGCGGCTGGTCGCCCGGTGCGCGCCGCTGCGATCGAAGAAATAGGCGGTGACGCCGGCTTCGTCTTCGCGGAACGCGCCGAGCCGGTGCCCGGTATGGATGCGCAATTCGCCGAGCCTGGCGCGCACGGCCTGATGGATGGCGCCCTGCAAGCGGCCGCGATGGATCGAAAACTGCGGCACGTCGTAGCCGGCGTCGAGGCCGCGCGGCTCGCGCCAGATCTCCTGGCCGAAACGATTGGTATAGAACAGCTCGTAAGTGCGGATGGCGATGCTGTCGAGCCGTTCCAGCAAGCCCAGTCCGGCAAGCTCCTTGATGGCGTGCGGCAGCGTATTGATGCCGACGCCGAGCTCGCGCACCTGGTCGGCCTGTTCGAACACTTCGCAGTCGATGCCGCGCGCGTGCAACATGAGCGCGGTGGCAAGACCGCCGATGCCGCCGCCGACGAGAATGACTTTCATGGGCCTATTGTGTCAGGCCCGTCCGGCCGCGCAACTGCTAGTCCGTTGTTTGGTTGACGCGGTTTATTCCGCAGGTTCGAGCCGGTCGAAGCGGCCAAGCCGGTAGACGGCCAGCGAAATAAGCCAACTGCCGGCAAATACCGCGATGATGAGATAGCCGAGGCTGCCGAAATTGCCGTTGAGTGTGCCGATCGCCGACCAGAACGGTCCTTCGAGGCTCAGCCGGTTGGCGACCAGCCCGAGCGCTTCGATGCCGCCGATCAGCACCGCCACCAGCACCGAAACAAAGGTAATCGTCAGGTTGTAATAGAGCTTGCGGATCGGCTTGGTGAACGCCCAGCCGTAGGCGCCCAGCATCAGCACGCCGTCGGTGGTGTCGATGAGCGACATGGCCGCAGTGAACAGCGCCGCAAACACCATGATCGACCAGATCGGCAGACCCTTTGAGGCCTCCGCCGCGGCAATGCCAAGGAGACCGATTTCGGTCGCGGTGTCGAAGCCGAGGCCGAACAGAAAGCCGAGCGGATACATGTGCCAGCTGCGCGACACCAGCCGGAACATCGGCCGGAACAGCCGGCCGAGGAAACCGCGCTGCGCCAACAGATGGTTGAGGTCCTCCTCGACATAGTCGCCGCCACGGCGCACGGCGCGGAAGGTGCGATAGACCGCAACAAGGATGACCAGATTGGCGGCGGCAACCAGAAACAGGAAAATCACGGAAACCAGCGTGCCGATCACGCCGCCGACAAGCTGTAACGAATGAAAACGGCCCTCAAGGCTCGCAGCTGCAACAGCGATCACGGCGGAAACGATGACTACCACCGTCGAATGGCCGAGCGAAAAGAAAAAGCCGACGGCGACCGGGCGCTTGCCGTCCTGCATCAGCTTGCGCGTGACGTTGTCTATTGCCGCGATGTGGTCGGCATCGACGGCGTGCCGCAAACCGAACGTGTATGCCAGCAACGCGGTGCCGATCAGCACCGGATATTGGTGGAACGCGATCAGCGCCCAGAGCCAGGCCAGCACATTGGCGGCCACCAGCACGACATACAGGCCTGCGATCTTGCCGCGTATATTGGCGTCGCGATCGTTGAATAGATTTCCGATCATGGCGTCCGAGCAGACAGCGTCACCGCGAGCGAGCCTGGCCGGGCCGCTCCTTGCAATGACGATATGTGGCGATCACTCCGGCTTGATGCCAGCATCGCGGATCACGTCGCCCCAGCGTTTTGTCTCCGATGTGACGAACTCGGCCATCTGCGCCGGCGTGCCGCCGCCGGGAGTGATGCTGAGCTGCTTGAAGCGGGCCAGCAAATCGGGATCCTGCAGGGCTTTGTTGGCCGCCGCATTGAGCTTGGCGACGACGTCATCGGGTGTTTTCGGCGGCGCGGTCAAAGCGTGCCAGGTATCGGAATCGCAGCCGGAAACTCCGGCTTCTTCGAGCGTCGGAATATCCGGGAGCGCCGCGACGCGCTGCTTCACCGTCACCGCAAGTATCCTTGCACGGCCCGATTTATGAAGCTCTATCGAGCTCGCGAGCTCGTTGAACATCAGGTCGACATTGCCGGCGAGCAGATCGTTGAGCGCCGGCGCCGTGCCCTTGTAAGGCACATGAACGAGCTTGGTCCCGGTGATCTTCTGGAACAGCTCGGCGGTCAGATGCGACGTGGTGCCGATGCCCTGCGACGCATAGTTGATCTTGCCGGGATTGGCCTTGGCGTAGGCGATCAGCTCCTGCACGGTCTTGGCCGGAAAGTCCTTGCGCACCAGCACCACATTCGGCACGTGCGACATGATCACGATCGGCGTGAGCTGCTTCGGATCGTAGTTGAGCGATTTATAGAGGAGCGGATTGGTCGTGATCGGCGACGGCTGCGACGCCAGCAGCGTGTAGCCATCGGCGGGCGAATGGAAGACATAATCGGCGGCGACACTGCCGCCGACGCCGGCCCGATTTTCAACGATCATCGGCTGACCCAGCACGACCTGCATCTTGGCGGTGACGAGCCGGGTAATGGTATCGACGCCGCCACCGGCCGGCACCGACACGATCACCCGGATCGGATGGTCGGGAAATTTTCCAGCGCCTTGGGCCAGCGCGGATGCAAGCGGGGCGCCGGCCACAAAGGCGCCGAGGCGGGTCAGGAATACACGACGATTGGACATTTTGCCCCTCGGCTGAAGCACTGCATTGGCCGCATGGCATAGCGCAGATTGGGAATTGAGTCCCGCGACCCGCTGCCGCTACAAGGGGCCCTGATTAAGGGAGAAACGCCGCAATGGGCAAGCTCGACTTCGTTCTGGAAGAACTCGTCACCGCCAACCGCATCCTGGCCAACGAGGGAATCGTCGATTCCTTCGGTCATGTCAGCGCCCGGCACCCGGACAATCCGCAACGCTATCTGCTCTCCCGCGCACGCGCGCCGGAACGCATCGAACGCGACGACATCGTCGAATACGCGCTCGACGGAACCCCGATCGATGAGCGCGGCCGCGCGCCCTATCTGGAGCGCTTTATCCACGGCGCCATCTACGAGGCGCGGCCGGATGTGCACGCGGTGGTGCACAACCATTCGCCGAGCGTGATTCCATTCGGCGTGACCGGGACGAAGCTTCGGCCGCTGCTGCATATGTGCGCCTCGTGCGGACACGAAGTGCCGATCTGGGATTCGCAGGACAAGTTCGGCGATACGACGCTCTTGGTCAGCGACATGGCGATGGGCCGCGACCTGGCAAAACTCCTCGGTCCGCGCCCGACCGCGCTGATGCGCGGCCACGGCGCGACTGTGGTCGGCCGCTCGGTCCGCCACGCCGTATTCGTCTCGGTCTATCTTGAGGTGGGCGCCAAGCTGCAGATGCAATCCATGGCAATGGGCGACATCAAATTCCTGACCAAGGGCGAGGTCGACCAGATCGTGGCGCGGGTGACCGACTACACGCTCAACCGCGCCTGGGAGAACTGGGCGCGCCGCGCCGGGCGTGAAATGCAGGTCACGCCGGGCTAATCCGGCGGAACACGCCAGGCCGTCATCCGGCGTGTTCGCTGTCCATATGCGCCATGACCGCCGGCATATAGCGCGTACCGGCGACCGCGGTCGGCGGCGCCGCCTCCGCGATGCGGGCAAGGTCGCCGGGCGTCAGTTTCAGATCGACCGCGCCCAGCGCTTCACGGAGCTGATCGCGCCGCCGCGCGCCGATCAGCGGCACAACATCGTCGCCGCGCGATTTGACCCAGGCGAAAGCGAGCGCCTGCGTCGATGCGCCCTTCTCGTGCGCGATTTTGCGCAAAGCTTCGACCAGCGCGATGTTCTTGGAAAAATTCTCGGCGAAAAAACGCGGTCGCCGCGTGCGCAGCTCGCTCGGCGCGGTCCTCGCCGCCTCGGCACGGTCGCTGATCAGGCCGCTCGAGAGCACGCCATAGGCGACCAGCGCAATACCGAGCTCGCGCAGCGTCGGCAGAATGTCGTGCTCGATGCCGCGGGAAAACAGCGAATATTCGATCTGCAATGCCGCGATCGGATGCACGGCCGCCGCGCGGCGCACCGTCTTGGCGGACGCTTCCGATATACCGATGTGGCGCACATAGCCGGCTTTCACCATGTCGGCGATGGCGCCGATGGTATCCTCGATCGGAACGTGCGGATCGACGCGCGACGGCTGGTAAAGATCGATGTGATCGGTGCCGAGCCGGCGCAGCGAATAGCTCAGAAAATTCTTGATCGATTGCGGGCGCGCGTCGTCGCCGACGATCTTGCCGTCCGGACTGCGCAGCGATCCGCACTTGACCATGATGAAGGCGCGATCGCGCTTGCCGCCCTTGAGCGCGTCGCGGATGAGCATCTCGTTGTGGCCCATGCCGTAGAAATCGCCGGTGTCGATCGCCGTGATGCCGGCCTCAAGCGCCGCTTCGATGGTGGCGAGGGATTCCTTGTCCTCGGCCGGTCCGTAAATGCCGGACATGCCCATGCAGCCAAGGCCGAACACGGAAACCGTTGGGCCATTACGGCCGAGTTTGAGGGTTTGCATGGTGTCACGCTTCTCCGTCATGCCCGGCCTTGTGCCGGGCATCCCGCTTAGTGTGGCACAGCCGTGTCCCATAAATCGAGATGGCCGGGACGCGCCCGGCCATGACGAACAAAGATCCGGGTTTTGCTACTCTGCCGCCAGCCGCACTTCCGGCGCGGCGGCGCGCACGTCGGCGTCGACGTGCTTTTCGTATTTGGTGAAGTTTTCCTGGAACATGCGCACGAGCTTGCGCGCCGTTTCGTCGAACGCGGCTTTGTCCTTCCAGGTCTTCATCGGATAGAGCAGATGCGGCTCGACGCCGGGCACCGAGGTCGGCACCGCAAAGCCGAAATAAGGATCGGTGCGATAGCTGGCGTCTTTGAGCGAGCCATCCAGCGCGCCGGTCACCAGCGCCCGGGTCGCCTTGATCGGCATGCGGCGGCCGGTGCCGTAGATGCCGCCGGTCCAGCCGGAATTGACCAGCCAGCAATCGACATCGTGTTTTTTAATGAGGTCGCGCAGCAAGTTGCCATATTCCGCCGGTGGCCGCGGCAGGAACGGCGCGGCGAAGCAGGTGGAGAATTCCGGCTCGACGCCGACCAAACCCTTTTCGGTGCCGGCGACTTTGGCGGTGTAGCCGGACAGGAAGTGATACATCGCCTGCGCCGGCGTCAGCTTGGCGATCGGCGGCATGACGCCGAAGGCGTCGGCGGTGAGGAAGATGATGTTGGTCGGCTGCCCGGCGCGGCCGGTCTTTGACGCCAGCGGCATGAATTCGACTGGATAGGCGGAGCGGGTATTTTCCGTCTTCTTGTCGCTGTCGAAATCGCAGATGCGGGTCTCGGGGTTAAAGACGACATTTTCCAGCACGGCGCCGAAGCGATTGGTTGCCGCGTAGATCTCCGGCTCGGCTTCCTTCGAAAGCTTGATGCATTTGGCGTAGCAGCCGCCCTCGAAATTGAACACGCCGTGCTCGCCCCAGCCGTGCTCGTCGTCGCCGATCAATGTGCGGTTGGGGTCGGCCGACAGCGTGGTCTTGCCGGTGCCCGACAGTCCGAAGAACAGCGCCACGTCGCCGTTCTTACCGACATTGGCGGAGCAATGCATCGGCATGACGCCCTGTGCCGGCAGATAGAAATTCAGCGTGGTGAAAACCGACTTCTTCATCTCGCCGGCATAGGACGAGCCGCAGATCAGCACGATCTTGCGGGTGAAATCGATCGCCACCATCGTATCGGAGCCCTCGCGGCCGCCATGGCGCTTGGCATCCGGCTTGAACGACGGCATGTCGACGATCGTCATCTCCGGCGCGTAGCTGGCAAGATCCGAGGGGTCGGGGCGGATCAGAAGCTGCCGGATGAACAGGGAATGCCAGGCGAGTTCAGTGAAGACCCGTACCTTGATGCGGTATTTCGGATCGGCGCCGCCATAGAGGTCCTGCGCGAATAGCGTTTTGCCCTCGGCATGGGCGCGAAAGTCCGCCAGCAGATTCTCGAACTGCTCTTTGCTTTGCTTGCGGTTGCCGTCCCACCAGACGGTGTTCTCGGTCGTCGCATCGACAACGGTATGTTTGTCTTTCGGCGAGCGGCCGGTGTGATGCCCGGTTTCGGCGCAGAGCGCGCCGCCGGCAACGAGAGTAGCCTCGCCGTTTCTGATGGCATACTCGTAGAGCGGAGCCTCGGGCAGATTCCAGTGCACGCCGGCGAGGTTTTTGAAGCCGAATTTGTCGGCGCCGTATGCGCCGTTCCTCACACCCGTTTCCTGCACCTGATGCCTCCGCTTGTGGCCTGCCCGGCTGAGGCGCGCGATCCGCCTCATGTGTCCGCCGTCACTCGTTTCCCGGCAAGCGCGCGACCCTATAGCCGAGCATCCCAGCATCTGCCAAGAGCACCGCGTTCTCAAGCCTAACCGGGAGATACCACCGTCGTTCCGGCATTGCGGTGCAGCGAAGTTATGCGCTCCTCGCCTGCGCTGCCAGCGCAACGACGACTTTGCGCAATTGCTGGGCGCTTGTGACGCGCTCGGCAAATGCCAACCGCAGCGTGGCGTCGCCGCATGCGAGGTCAAGCCCATCCGGATCGAGCCCGGTGAGCCGCCACGGACCGTCGCCGGCGCCGAGGAGCTTGGTGGCGTAGAGCCGCACCGCTTCGGCGTGATCGGCGTTCATATGGGCAATCGCGCCGGGCTCGGCTTCGATCAGCTCCGCCGCGTCTCCGAGGTCCGTCAACACGTCGGCGGCTTTGAGATCGGCGGCGCGGGCGAAGCCGCCATTGAGATGAGCAGACACCGGATCGAGGCGCCAGAACGAGAAATCGCCGAAGCCGGCATAGAGCTCCGCTTTGGGATGGCGCGCCAGAAAGCGCCGGCGCAGGCGCGGCTCCTGCGGGTCGTCACGGGCAACTTGGACGAAGCTGCCGATCAGCGTCAGGCGGGGATGAGCCAGCGGGTCGCCTTTGCCGACGGCGGCGAGCAGCACCGAGGCGCGGCCGTCCGTTTCGAGATTGGCGGTGTGCGTCGAGAGCCGCGAAATGAGGATCACGGCCGCGCCGTCAACATCGGTTGCGATATTGACCAGCGAAGCGAAGGGATGGCCGGTATTGCGGTCGAGCGTCGCCAGCGATCCCGCTCGCGTCGCCCGCAGCAGGGTCTTGGCCAGCAATCTCGGATCGAAATCCGGTGTCGGGGCGCCCTCGGGCAGGCGGTCGGGCATGACGCCGGGCAGGGCACTACCGGGGTTTTCAGCTTTGGCTCTGTCGGCTTCTGCCATTGCGGCTCCCTGACAAACGCTGGCGGGCTCCCATCAGGGCCGCGGGCATTTAGCTCAAAGCCCCGCGAATTGCCCCGATTTTGCCTTGTCCTGTCACACTTCCGCCCCCACATGGGGATTCAAAGGCATATGGGGCCGGGTTGTCGATGCGTTGTCGATGCTGCGGCCAACTCATGATAGAAGGCCGCCATGCCGACAATCGCTCTCGTCGACGACGACCGCAACATCCTCACCTCGGTGTCGATCGCGCTCGAGGCCGAAGGTTACCGCATCAACACCTATACCGACGGCGCCTCCGCGCTCGACGGCTTTAAGACCGCGCCGCCCGACCTTGCCATTCTCGATATCAAAATGCCGCGGATGGACGGCATGGAGACGCTGCGCCGGCTGCGCCAGAAATCCGACGTCCCGGTGATTTTCCTGACCTCGAAGGACGAAGAAATCGACGAATTGTTCGGCCTGAAAATGGGCGCCGACGATTTCATCCGCAAACCGTTTTCGCAGCGTCTTCTGGTCGAGCGCGTCAAGGCCGTGTTGCGCCGCGCCGCGCCGAAAGACGGCACCGCGCCGAAGGAGGCCGACAGCAAAGTGCTGGAGCGCGGGCTGCTTCGCATGGATCCGGAGCGTCACACCTGCACGTGGAAGAACGAGGCGGTGACGCTCACCGTTACCGAATTTCTCATCCTGCAGGCGCTGGCGAGCCGCCCCGGCGTGGTCAAGAGCCGCAACGCATTGATGGATGCGGCCTACGACGACCAAGTCTATGTCGACGATCGCACGATCGACAGTCACATCAAGCGGTTGCGCAAAAAGTTCAAGGCGAGCGACAACGATTTCGATATGATCGAGACGTTGTACGGCGTCGGCTACCGTTTTAAGGAATAAACGTTCGGGCGTGATACGGGAAACCGGCATGCGGTTTTCCGAAAAATCGTGCTCCGGCAAAATCTTAACGCGAAAAAAGGCCGTGGGGCGCAGGGTGAGCGGACCGACCATGGCCCCTGACTGGGCGGCTGACGTGCGGTAGTAATGGCGTCCGTGCCCGCAACGTGGCGGGGCATGAGCGAAACCCCGGCAGACGACGTGCTCGATCGAATCTTAGAACGTGCAGCATCCGAGCCCCTGGCCTCGCTGGAGGCAGGCTCTCGCGTCGAGAACCAGGTCGAGAGCCAGGCCGATGGCGCCGGCCTCGACGAGACCGAGACGCGGCCGCAACCGCGTGGCTTTGCCCGCGTTGGCGATTGGTTGCAGCGGGCCTGGCAGTTCTTCATCACGCAGAGCTTTTCGAGCCTCACCCGCCGTATCGTCGTCCTCAACCTCACCGGCCTCGTTGCGCTCTCGATCGGCATCACCTTTCTCTCGCAATTCCGTGCCGGCCTGATCGACGCGCGCATTCAAAGCCTTCTGGTGCAGGGCCAGATCATCGCCGGCGCGATCGCATCGTCGGCGACCGTCGAAGGCGATTCCTCGATCACGCTCAATCCCGACAAGCTGCAAAATCTGCAGCCGGGCCAGAGCTACGGCCCCAACGAAGAAGCGCTCTACGGCATCGATTTTCCGATCAATCCGGAACGGGTGGCGCCGATCTTGCGGCGGCTGGTTTCGCCGACGAAGACGCGGGCGCGCATCTACGACCGCGACGGCGTTTTGTTGGTCGACAGCCGAAATCTGTTCGGCCGCGGCGATGTGCTGCGCTTCGATCTGCCGGCGCCGACCGCGGAAAAACCCGGCTTCTTCGAACGCGCATTCATCGCGCTGCGGATGTGGCTCGGCCGCGGCGATCTGCCGATCTATCACGAGCTCGGTCCCGGCGACGGCAAGGGCTATTCCGAAGTCGCGCAGGCCCTGGACGGCCAGAACGCCAGCATGGTGCGCATCAACGAGCGCGGCGATGTCATCGTTTCGGTGGCGGTGCCGGTGCAGCGCTTCCGTGCGGTCCGCGGCGCGCTGATGCTGTCGACGCAGGGTGCGGACATCGACAACATGGTGGAGGCCGAGCGGCTTGCCATCATGAAGGTCTTTCTGGTCGCCGCCGGTGTCATGATCGTGCTCTCCATTCTGCTGGCCGGCACCATCGCCGAGCCGGTGCGGCGGCTTGCCGACGCCGCCGAGAGCGTGCGCCGGCGCATCCGCTCACGCGTGGAGATTCCGGATTTTACCCGCCGCCGCGACGAAATCGGGCATCTTTCCGGCACGCTGCGCGACATGACCAATGCGCTGTATTCGCGGATCGAGGGGATCGAAAGTTTCGCCGCCGATGTTTCGCACGAGCTCAAAAATCCGCTCACCTCGCTGCGCTCGGCGGTGGAGACGCTGCCGGTTGCCAAGACCGATGAAAGCCGGGGCCGGCTCCTCAATATCATCCAGCACGACGTGCGGCGGCTGGATCGGCTGATCTCCGATATTTCCGACGCCAGCCGGCTCGATGCCGAACTGCAGCGTCAGGAGGCGGCTCCCGTCGATATCGGCAAGCTCCTCAACACGCTCGTGACGGTGGCCAACGAGGTCAAGCGCGACGATGGCGTCAAAGTCACCCTGAAATTCGAAGGCGGCGGTGCGCGCGCGTTCCGGGCGCCGGGACACAATTCACGGCTTGGCCAGATCGTCGATAATCTGATCGAGAACGCGCGTTCGTTTTCGCCGCCCGGCGGCTCGGTGCGCGTCGCCTGCCGGCGTTTGCGCAATCACATTGAAATTTTCGTCGACGACGATGGGCCCGGCGTGCGCGAGGACGTGCGCGAAAAGATTTTCGAGCGTTTCTATACCGACCGGCCGCAACAAGGGTTCGGCCAGAATTCCGGCTTGGGCCTGTCGATTTCCAAACAGATCGCCGAAGCGCATGGCGGTTCTATCTGGGTCGAGAATCGCACCGGCGCGCCCGGGCCTGACGGCGAGCCGACAGTACTCGGTGCGCGCTTTATCGTTCGCCTGCCGGCGATGTGATGATGAAGTTTTCTCCGCGCGGTCCCGCGAAAGTGGGGATCATCCAGCTTCGGGTCCCGGCTTCGTCAGGGACGAGCACATGACAGCGACGACCATTCACGCTTCCGCCGTGCTCGTCGGCGCGCGTGCGGTTCTGATCCGCGGGCCCTCGGGAGCGGGCAAGTCGCGGCTCGCGCTCGAACTCATCGAGGCGGCGCGCGGCGGCCGGCTTCGTTTCGCGCGGCTCGTCGGCGATGATCGCGTCCGTCTTGAAAGCGTCGGTGGCCGGTTGCTGGTACGGCCGGCGCAAACGCTCGCCGGCCTGATCGAACTGCGCGGGGTCGGCATATTGCGATTCGATTATGAGCCCTGCGCGGTGGTCGGCCTGATTGTCGATCTCGACGCCGGCGACAGCGAACGCCTGCCCGAGCGACCGGCGATTGAGGTTGCAGGGACGCGGCTGGCGCGTCTCGCGGTTGCGCCGGGTGGGGCGCCCTTGCCAGCGGTACTTGCGCTTACAACCTCATCCGGCATGGCTTCCGATACCCCTGCGGCGTCCTGAAATCCGCAAACAGCAGGTGTCCATTAGTTGCGATTGATTAACCATAATGGTCCAAGACTGCACCCCGAGCCCACGCCGCGTCAGAAACGACTTACGTTACTGCAATGCAGCATCCCTCGGAATTCGCCCAGAAGGCCTCTTGCGCCGAGGCTTCGGATGGTCAAGATGTGCACCCTTTCGTGCGGTGCACCCGGGACGTGCCCGCGGGGAGTTCCATGATTGGTCTTGTGCTTGTGACCCACGGTCGGCTGGCTGTCGAATTTCGCGCCGCCCTGGAACATGTGGTTGGGCCGCAAGGTCAGATCGAGGCCGTCACAATTGGCCCCGACGATGACGTTGAGGAGCGCCGTAAGGACATCATCGAGGCGGTGCGGCGCGTCGATTCCGGCGATGGGGTCGCAATTCTGACCGACATGTTCGGCGGTACGCCCTCGAACCTCGCTATCTCCGTTATGAGCCGGCCTAAGGTCGAAGTATTGGCCGGCATCAATCTGCCGATGTTGGTCAAGCTCGCCAAGGTGCGCGACGAGTGCCCGCTTGCCGAGGCCGTCGCCGCCGCTCAGGAGGCGGGACGAAAATACGTCACGATCGCCAGCCGGGTGCTCAGCGGCAAATGACCGAGGCCGCCCATAATACGTGCCAGCCCGGTGCGCGGCCGGCACCCGAGGGCGCTGTCACACGGGTCTTTGTCATCTGCAACAAAAAGGGTCTGCACGCGCGCGCGTCGGCCAAGTTTGTGCAGACGGTCGAAAAATTCGATGCCGAGGTGCGCGTCATGCGCTGCAATGAAAGCGTCGGCGGAACGTCGATCATGGGCTTGATGATGCTCGCCGCGTCGCCCGGCACTTCGATCACGGTCGAGGCAATCGGACCGGAGGCCGCCGAAGTCGTCGAGGCTTTGGCGGCGCTGATCGGTTCGCGTTTCGGCGAAGCCGATTGAATTAGCAGTTTAAGCTTCGCTGATGAAACGCAGGGCTCCGCAGAAGAAAGCATCGCCCGCCAGAGCGCCGGACAGGAAGACTTTGCCGAAGGAGAAAAAGCTGATGAGTCCCAATTCTACGGCTTCAAAAGGCACCGCATCGGGTGCCGTGCCGGCCACGGCGGCTGAAGGCGGCCGCGCTCCGGCGGCGATCCGTTATCTCGATCGCGCCGACATGGAGGAGACTTTCGCCGAATTCGATCACCGGCTTGATTTTCGACGGCCAGACGTTGCGCATCGAATTCGGCGTCACGCGCTTCGACGACGTCAAAGCCAATACGCCGATCACCGGCCGGCGCTATCCCGCCTGCCGCCTGGTGCTGCCGCCGGCCGCGGCCGTCGATCTGATCAATCGCATGCAGCAGATCGCGGCGGCGCTGACGCAGGCCGGCGTGGTCAAAGCCCGTGCCGGCACCGAAGCGCCGAAGGCAGGCTGAGGTCAGTCTTCCTTCGCCGCGGCTGCTTTCGCCGCTTTCAGGTCGACGCCGAGCGCCTGGTTGGCCGCATACCTGTCGGCGGCTTGATCCATGTTGGCAAAATGGTTGGCCACACCGACGGTCAGGCGTGGACATAAAGAAATCTTTATGTGTTATTGCCGGCACGACGCTCCCCTGCTACAAGCGCGCCGACCTCCCCGCATGTGTGCCCTTGAAGGACAGTCAGTTATGAGCACGTCGACCAAGCCGAAAACCCACGCGACCGCCGCCGATTACGTCGTCAAGGATATCGGCCTTGCCGAGTGGGGCCGGAAGGAAATCGCCATCGCCGAGACCGAGATGCCCGGGCTGATGGCGACGCGCGAGGAGTACGGCCCGGAGCAGCCGCTACGCGGCGCGCGCATCGCCGGCTCGCTGCACATGACGATCCAGACCGCGGTGCTGATCGAGACGCTCACGGCGCTCGGCGCCGACGTGCGCTGGGCCTCCTGCAATATCTATTCGACGCAAGATCACGCCGCCGCCGCGATCGCCGCCGCCGGCACGCCGGTCTTCGCCGTCAAGGGCGAGAGCCTCGAAGAGTATTGGAATTATACCCACCGCATCTTCGAATGGTCCGACGGCAGCGGCCCGAACATGATCCTCGATGACGGCGGCGACGCCACGCTTCTGATGCATCTCGGCATGCAGGCGGAGAGCAATCCGGGCGTGGTCGCGAAGCCGACCAACGAGGAGGAAGAGGTGCTGTTCGCCGCCATCAAACGGCGCCTGAAGGAACAGCCGGGCTGGTACACCAAGACGGCCAAGGCCATCAAAGGCGTCACCGAGGAAACCACGACCGGCGTGCATCGGCTCTATCAGATGGAGAAGGAAGGCCGCCTGCTGTTTCCCGCCATCAATGTCAACGACAGCGTCACCAAATCGAAATTCGACAATCTCTACGGCTGCCGTGAATCGCTCGTCGACGGCATCCGCCGCGGCACCGACGTGATGATGGCTGGCAAGGTGGCGATGGTCGCCGGCTTCGGCGATGTCGGCAAAGGCTCGGCTGCCTCGCTGCGCCAGGCCGGCTGCCGCGTCATGGTCTCGGAAGTCGATCCGATCTGCGCCCTGCAGGCGGCGATGGAGGGCTACGAAGTCACCACCATGGAAGACGCCGTACTGCGCGCTGATATTTTCTGCACCGCGACCGGCAATGTCGACGTCATCACCATCGAGCACATGCGCATGATGAAAGACCGCGCCGTGGTCTGCAATATCGGCCACTTCGATTCGGAAATTCAGGTTGCGGCGCTGAAGAACCTGAAATGGGTCAACGTCAAGCCGCAGGTCGACGAGATCGAATTCCCCGACGGCAAGCGCATCATCCTTTTGTCGGAGGGTCGCCTGGTCAATCTCGGCAACGCCATGGGCCATCCGAGTTTCGTCATGTCGTCGTCGTTTACCAACCAGACGCTGGCGCAGATCGAAATCTGGGCCAATCCCGGCAAGTATCAGAACAAGGTCTATACGCTGCCGAAACGGCTCGACGAGAAAGTGGCGCGGCTGCATCTCGACAAGATCGGCGTGAAGCTTACGAAGCTCTCCGACAAGCAATCGACCTATATCGGCGTGCCGGTGGCCGGACCGTATAAGACGGATCAGTACCGGTATTGAGATCGTTGCCGGCGGGTTCGGCTCTCATAACCGGCATGCCGATGTGCAATTATTCCGCGGGGTGCAGCCGGCCGACGTTTGGCGCCATGTCGGCTGCGGTCGCCGCGGCGAAACTTTCCTGGCGGCGGCGGCCGATTTCCAGCGCCGCGAAATACATCAACAATACCAGCGTACCCAGCACCATGGAACTGCGCTGGTAGGCCCAGACCGTAACCGCTTGGCCGACCACGTCGTTGCCGGTGATCGTCACCAGCACAAAGCTTGTCGCCAGCACCACGCGACCGAGATTGAGCGTGCGCCTGTCCCGAAAGCCCAAAGCAATCAGGGTCATGTAGGGCAACAGCATTGCGACATAATGCGAGCGGCTCGTCATCGGCGACAGCATCAGCATGCTGATCAGCAGCAGCGAGCCGTCGAACGCAATCGCTTCGCGTCGGTACGGCGACAACGCCATCAGCGTTCCCACCACGATGATGAAGGCGGCATCGACCGCATAAAGGATCGCGCTGTGCAGCGCATGCTGCGATGCCGAGTCGATGTTCAGCGACACCGCGCCGCGCAGCGAGTGGTTCATGATATTGGCGCCCGACCAGAATGCATTGTTGATGCTGGCGGGATCGACGCCGAACGGCGGCCCGGCCACGTCGCGCAGCCAGCTCACGAAATAGCCGTGCGCGGCGCCCACCGGGGTGAAGAACAGATCGGGCAAAAACGACGCAAAGAGGAATACAGCGACGAATACGGCCGCCGCGCCGAAATGCCGCCGCCACAACAGGTAGGGTAAGAAGATCAGCGGGGTTGCCTTGAGCGCCGCGGCAAGACCGAGAGCGGCGCCGCTCCAAAAGTCGCGGCCGCTTGCGAGGGCGGCAAGGCCGAGCAGAAGAACGACCAGAACCAGTGCATCGTAAGACTGGTTTTCGAACACCGCGAGGATGAGCTTGAGACTAAGCAACAGGCCAAGGAGGCGGAGCCAGCCCAGTTCGACGGCATTCAGCGGCATCGCGACGGCGTTGCGCGCGATCCTCTCCGCCAGCTTATAGGAGCCAATGACGGCGCCGACCGTGACCAGATACCAGATCAGATCGCGCAGCCAAAGCGGCAGTGGTTCGAGCGGCAGCACGAGAAAGGCGAAGATCGGCGGATATGTGAAGCCGACATCGCAGGCTTGCAGCATCGCCCCATGCAGCAGGCAAAAGGCCGCCTTGGGGTACATTTCCATTCCCGCCGGCACCTTGACGAAACGTGCATAGTAGGCGGCCGCAGCGACAAGGATCAGCAACGATGGCCCATAGCGCCACAGGCTCTTCGCGGAAATCGGTGAGGTCACGGACGCGCCGACCGGTACTGTCGAGACATTAGCACTCACATCGCGCTTGTTTGGCGTCTATTTGCGACCGGCGCAGCTTGAGTAGCGCGGGTACCCGGATAAGGCAATAGCGCGCGCATAAGTCGCCCGCGGCGATCAGTGTGGCGCCGGCACTACGGTCACGCGGAAGCCGATCGGCTGACTTGAAAAGCCGAGGAAGCGGCGGCCGATCGTGCCGCTTGCGGTGGGATGGCCGGCGCCGCCAAGCGCCGCCTGGGTCGTCAGGCACGCCGCGTCGTCGTTGAGGCAGGCTACGACAAGGCCATTCGCCGCAATCTCGGCGCGGCCAAGGTCGGACAGTGGATCGTCTGCGAGCGGTTTGGTGCCGGCCAGATAGAACGGCAGGTTCCCGGTGATCGCCGGCGTGCCCCAGTAAAGCTTGGGCCGCTCCTGCGTCAGGCGCTCGGCCAGTGTGGCGACGTCCTGCGAACTCGGCCGATTGGGATCGAGCCGGGTTTTCAGTTTGGCCATGGCGAGAAACGGCGAAGCCACAACAAAGCCGAGACTGACCACGAGTGCGATCAACCCGGCGCCGGCAGTTGCTGCGGTATCGATCGTCATATTCCGCGAGCCGTAAAGCACGATCGGAAGCAGCGCCCAGTTCGGGAACGTCCAGTCCGGCGTCAACCGGTATGGCAGGACGAGATTGACCAAAGCCGGCAGCACCAGCGGCACTACAAACAGGATAAGCGCCTGCTGGCGGTCATCATCGGCCGGCCAGACAATGTCGGCGAGCGCGGCTCTGCCGGGTCGAAGCAGTACGAGCAGGACAAGCGGACCCGCGGCATAGGCGAATACGCCGGCGATGTAATAGAGCGACCTGCCGAGCGCGATTGTAAACGGATCGGCCGTCATGACGCTTTGCCGGATGAACGCGTAGTCGGCGCCGCCGGACTGCGCGACGTACCAGAAAAGGTGCGGCGCGATCACGATGGCAGCCGCGGCGGCCATCAGATACGGCGACTGCGAGCGCCAGAACCGCTGCGCGCCGGCGCCGACCAGCGCGGCCAGCGCCATTCCGGCAAACAGGTAAACCGCCCAATATTTGCCGAGCATCGCAAGGCTCGCGAATGCGCCGGCGAGAACGGAATCCCAAACCCCCAAGCCGCGCCGGGCGCGCAGATAGAACAGCAGCGCGGCGGCCCAGAACGGCATCATCGCGGTATTGGCGTTCAACTCCGCGGCCTTGAACGTGTAGAGCGGAATAAGGATGAGGGCGGCAAGGCCGAACAGGCTGCGCTCGCGATCGAGATGATCGCGCAGCAGCCGCCAGGTAATCGCCAGCGTGATCGCAACGAGCACGACGGCTTCGAGATGCATCGCCCAGTTCGCGCGCGGGAACACCGCGAACCACGCCATGAACAGCCATGCCGTCATCGGCGGATGCTTGTAGCCGAACGCAAAGTGTTGCGCCCACAGCGCCGCTTCGGATGCGTCGTCGCGCAGATCGACCGGCAGGAGCGACACGGTGTGAAAGACCATCCACAGGACGACGAAAGCCGCCAGTGTCCAGGCGACGATGGTGCCTGCGCTGTATTCGCCGACGACGCGCTGTGCCGCCTTGATAAGCCGCCACTCGGCGCCCGCGATCTGCGGGCGCAGATGCTCGGCGGGATCGGGGCGAACAACGGCCATCGCCAAGGGATGCCATCCAAATGCCCGCCCCACAAGCTTGCCGCATTGCGGCTATTAGCGGCGCATTGCATTTGCGCAGCGGCCCGCGTTATCACACTGCCCATGGAGGGCGCTTCACCCGCAGCTTCGCCCGCGACCCCCGTGGCCCCCGCGCCGGCGCCGGGCTCCGCGCTGCGGGCAGTTCCGGAACTCAGCGTTATTGTTCCGACTTTCAACGAGCGCGCCAATATTCCCATTCTGGTCGAACGGCTCAGCCGCGTTCTGGCCGGCAGCGAATGGGAAGTGCTGTTCGTCGACGACAATTCGCCCGACGGGACCGCGGCGGCCGCGCGCACGCTTGGCGAGGTCGACGGCCGCGTGCGCTGCCTGCGCCGCATCGGCCGGCGCGGCCTTGCCGGCGCCTGTCTCGAGGGCATGCTGGCGAGCCAGGCCCGTTATCTCGCCGTGATGGATGCCGATCTCCAGCACGACGAGACACGGCTTGTCGCCATGCTCGATTGCCTGCGCGCGGGAAAGGCCGACATCGTCGTGGCGAGCCGCTACCTCGACGGCGGTTCGGCTGCCGGTCTCTCCAAACAGCGCGCCCGCGCCAGCCGCTGGTCGAACATGCTGGTGCGGCGCCTTCTCGGCATCGACCTCACCGATCCGATGAGCGGCTATTTCATGATCCGCCGCGATGCCTTCGAACCGATCGCGCCGAGGATTTCGTCGCAAGGCTTCAAGATTTTGCTCGACATGCTGGCGACCGAGCCCGGCCGCCTGCGCGTCATCGAACTGCCGTCGACGTTTCACGAACGCCGCCATGGCGAGAGCAAGCTCGACAGCAAGGTCGCCCTCGACTTCGCCGCGCTGGTGGCGGCGAAGCTCACCAACGATGCCATCTCGGCCCGCTTCCTGCTGTTCTGCCTGGTCGGGCTGACCGGCCTTGGCGTCCATTTGACCGTCCTGTCGGTCGCGACCCAACTGGCCGCGATGTCGTTTGGGGCCGGGCAGACGCTTGCCACCGTCAGCGCCATTACCTGGAATTACGTGCTCAATAATGTGTTCACCTACCGCGACCAGCGCCTCACCGGCTGGCGCTTTGTCACCGGCTTGATCCGTTTCCAGGTGATTTGCGCCATCGGCGCGATCTCCAATGTCGGCATCGCCACCTGGATCTACGATTACGACAGCCGATGGTGGATCGCCGGCCTTGGCGGCGCGCTGATCGGCACGGTGTGGAATTTCGTCGTCAGCGCCGCCTTCGTCTGGCGGCAGCGGTGAAGACGTGTTCGTCACCCTGAGGTACTCGGTGCGTAGCGCCGGGCCAACCAAGTCGGCTGAGCCGACTTGGACGGAAAAGAGTTCGAACCGGCGAAAGCCAATTCGTTGGGGCGACAGCCCCGGCGCATCGGTTGGCATCTCTCGAGCCTCGCCATAGCGCGTCGAAGATGCGCGTAAACACGCTTATGGCTCGCGCCTCAGGATGACGGATCACCGCTTGCCGCTTGCCGGTGCCGATGTTATCTGCGCGCCATGACCGCGGTTCCCATCGCAAACATCCGCAATTTCGCAATCATCGCCCATATCGACCACGGCAAATCGACGCTCGCCGACCGGCTGATCCAGTCGACCGGCGGTCTCGAAGCCCGCGAAATGGTCGAACAGGTGCTCGATTCCATGGATATCGAGCGCGAACGCGGCATCACGATCAAGGCGCAGACGGTCCGGCTCAAGTACCGTGCCCGCGACGGCAAGGATTACGTGCTCAATCTCATCGACACCCCCGGGCACGTCGATTTCGCCTATGAGGTCAACCGCTCGCTCGCCGCCTGCGAGGGCGCACTGTTGGTGGTCGACGCCAGCCAGGGCGTCGAGGCGCAGACGCTCGCCAATGTCTATCAGGCGATCGACAACAACCTCGAAATCGTGCCGGTGCTCAACAAAGTCGATTTGCCGGCCGCCGAGCCCGACAAGGTCAAGCAGCAGATCGAGGACGTGATCGGGCTCGATGCGTCCGACGCCATCCTGATTTCGGCCAAGACCGGCCTCAATGTGCCGGAAGTGCTGGAAGCGATCGTGCACCGCCTGCCGCCGCCCAAGGGCGACGCCGCGGCGCCGTTGAAGGCGCTCCTCGTTAACTCCTGGTACGACGCCTATCTCGGCGTGGTCGTGCTGTTTCGCGTCGTCGACGGCGTGCTCAAGAAGGGGCAGCGCATCCACATGATGGGCACGGACGCCTCCTACGAGGTCGACCGCGTCGGCGTCTTCACCCCCAAGCGCGTCGAACTCGACGAGCTTGGCCCGGGCGAAATCGGCTTCCTCACCGCCTCGATCAAGGAAGTGGCCGACACCCGCGTCGGCGACACCATCACCGACGAGAAGCGGCCGGTTAAGGCGCCGCTGCCCGGTTTCCGTCCGGCGATTCCGGTGGTGTTCTGCGGGCTGTTTCCGGTCGACGCCGCGGATTTCGAATCGCTGCGCGCCGCGATGGGCCGGCTCCGTCTCAACGATGCGAGCTTTTCCTACGAAATGGAAACCTCCGCGGCGCTTGGCTTCGGCTTCCGCTGCGGCTTTCTCGGCCTGCTCCATCTCGAAATCATCCAGGAGCGGCTCGAGCGCGAATTCAATCTCAACCTGATCGCGACCGCGCCCTCGGTGATCTACAAGATCAAGCTGCGCGACGGCCGGCAGCTTGAGATTCACAATCCGGTCGACATGCCGGATCCGAACCATATCGAGGAAATGCAGGAGCCGTGGATCGAGGCGACGATCCTCACGCCGGACGAATATCTCGGCGCCGTGCTGAAACTGTGCCAGGACCGCCGCGGCGAGCAAAAAGAGCTGACCTATGTCGGCAACCGGGCGCTGGTGAAATACAATCTGCCGCTCAACGAAGTGGTGTTCGATTTTTACGACCGGCTCAAATCGGTGTCGCGCGGCTACGCTTCGTTCGACTACCACCTCACCGATTACAAGCCGGCCGATCTCGTCAAGCTGCAGATGCTTGTCAACGGCGAGCCGGTCGATGCGCTCGCCATGCTGGTGCATCGCACCCGCGCCGAAAGCCGCGGCCGCGCCATGGCGGAGAAGCTGAAAGAACTGATCCCGCCGCACATGTTCCAGGTGCCGATCCAGGCCGCGATCGGCGGCAAGATCATCGCGCGGGAGACCGTGCGCGCCTTCCGCAAGGACGTCACCGCGAAATGCTACGGCGGCGACGTGTCGCGCAAGCGCAAACTGCTCGACAAGCAGAAGGAAGGCAAGAAGCGCATGCGCCAGTTCGGCAAGGTCGATATTCCGCAGGAAGCGTTTATCGCCGCGCTGAAGGTGGATGTGTGACGCTGCCGCGTCAGTGATCGTAGCCCGGATGAAGCGAAGCGAAATCCGGGGCCGGCCTCGTCACGCATCCCGCATCCCGCTCCCACCTTCGGGCTCCGCTTAGGTCCGCTTCGTGCGGGCTACTCGCTCGGCTTCACATTTCGCTCACTCGCCCTTGATCCCGATCCTCGTGACGGCCGATTGACAGCGCCCGTCGGCTGGCGACATTGCGGCAGGAGTGGCGGCGGGCATCCCTGGAAAAACAATGAATATCCCGGCAAATCTTGCGACCGTCCTCGGCCGCATCCTCATCGCCCTCATTTTCATCCTCAGCGGCATCGGCCAGCTCGGCGCGCCCGCTCATACGGTGGCGGACATGGCGAGCCACGGCGTCCCCTTCCCGAACCTTCTGGTGTGGGGCGTGGTGGCGCTCGAGCTCGGCGGCGGGCTGTTGCTGATCGCCGGCTTGTTCACGCGCTGGATCGCACTCGCGCTGTTCTTCTACACGTTGGCGCTGGCAGTCATGTTTCACGCCTATTGGAGCGTGCCGGCGGCACAGGAACGCGTCCAGCATGCAGCGTTCTACGAGCATCTGGCGATGATGGGCGGCATGCTGTTCGTGGCCGCCTTCGGGGCCGGCGCTTTCAGTCTCGATGCCTTGATGAGACGAAAGACTTGAGCACTGAGCGTCGCGCTCGAACTGTCACCTTCAGTGCACCACGATCGTGGTTCCGCCCCGGCCTTCGCGCTCGACCAGGCCGAACAGGATCGCGGCATTGCCGGGATCGAGCCGCACGCAGCCGTGCGAAACCGGCCGGCCCAGCCCGGAAATCTCGTAGGTGCCGTGGATGGCGTAGCCGCCGAGGAAAAATATGGAATGCGGCATCGGCGCGTTGTCGTATTTGCGCGAGTACCAGCGCACCGCCAGCCGTTGCGGATGATAGGTGCCGGGCGGGGTGATGTAGCCGCGCCGTGCCGTCGATACCCGCCAGCTGAAACGTGGCTCGCCGTCGACGATCACTTCCATGCGCTGGCGCGAGCGGTCGACATGGACGACGATGGATGCGGCCGCAGGCTCGCTCGCGGCAAGCGCGATGAAGCAGAGTGCGGCCAGAACGCAATACAAACGACGCATACACAGACCCCGAGCGCCATCTCAAACATTGCAGCACGGCATGGAACTTGTAAAGCCACATGGAAAGTGTTGTTTCCGCATTAACGCAGCAGTCGCCGCTCCACCAAATGCGGCAAATGCTTAACTACCAATCATGACAGAGCTCGAGTTTTACAGCATCGGTCATTCCAATATTCCGGCGGAACGCTTCGTCGCCATGCTGCGCAGTGTCGGCGTAAGCGCCATTGCCGATGTGCGCTCGACGCCGGTGTCGCGATTTTGCCCGTGGTACTCGGCCAAGAATTTCGCGCCTTTGCTGGCGCAGAACGGGGTGCAATATCTATCTTACGGCGCTCCACTCGGTGGCCGTCCGCGAAGTGCCGATCTGTATTGCGAGGGCATTGCCGACTACGAGGCTATGGCGCGGCAAGGCGAATTCCAAGCCGGCATCGAGCGCCTCGTCGCCGACGCGGCGCGGTGCCGCGGCAGCGGCCGCATCTGCCTGATGTGCGCCGAGCGCGAACCGCTCGATTGCCACCGTTGTTTGTTGGTCGCGCGCGTGCTTGCCGCCCGGAATTTCACTGTCGCACATATACTGTACGACGGCACAATCGAATCGCATGCGGCCACCGAAGGTCGTCTGTTGGACCTTGCGGGCGGTGGTATTGACGCTTCGGACCTCTTTGCAACTGGACAGCGTGAGCGATTAGCGGCAGCGTATCGCCGCCGGGCGCGCGCCGTTGCGTTTCGGCCGCCGGCAATGCGCCGACAAAAAGCCTAGCGGAGATGCGATGATGCGTGCGGCCATGGTTGCCGTTCTGGTGTCTCTCGCCGCCGCCTGTTACCCGGCATCGGCGCAGAATGCGGCGGCGCCGGCCGCCGCCGCGGCGGCGCCCGCGCAGGATGCGCCTGCTTCCGCTCCGGCCCTGGCGCCGGTGCAGGATACCGACACGCTCGATCCAACCCCGCCGGGGACGCTCAATCCCCAGCCGCTGCCGCCGCTCGCCAACCCCAATTCACCGTCAACGCCGGCCAAGGAATTATTCGGGCGCAAGCTCACGCCGCTGCCCGGTCCGGCGCGGCCGATCGGCTCCTATGCCGACGGCTGCCTCGCCGGTGCCGTTGCGCTGCCGATTACCGGCCCGAGCTGGCAGGTCATGCGGCTGTCGCGCAACCGCAACTGGGGCACGCCGCGGCTGGTGTCCTTCATCGAGCGGTTCGGCGGCAATGCCAAAAAAGCCGGCTGGAACGGGCTCCTGATCGGCGACATGTCGCAGCCGCGCGGCGGTCCGATGATCTCGGGCCATGCCAGCCATCAGATCGGGCTCGACGCCGATATCTGGTTCACGCCGATGCCCGATCATGTGCTCACCCGCGAAGAGCGCGAGATGGATGGCGCCGTCGACATGGTCGCGCCGGACCGGCTCGGCGTCGATCCCAAAGTGTGGACACATACCCGCACCGAGATGATCAAGGCGGCTTCGGAGGATCCGATGGTGACCCGCATTTTCGTCAATGCGGCGATCAAAAAGGAAATGTGCAGCGAGGCCGGAACGGACCGCGACTGGCTCGCAAAAGTGCGACCGTGGTGGGGCCATGCCGAGCACTTTCACGTCCGGCTGAGTTGCCCGCCGGATGATCGCGAATGCAAGCCGCAGCCGCCGGTGCCACCCGGCGACGGCTGCGGCCACGCGCTCGATTTCTGGTTCAAGGCATCGACGCTTCACCCCGCGCCGCCCAAAGTCCCGCCGCAGCCGAAGCATCTGATGACGCTCGCCGCCCTGCCTGCCGCGTGCCGACAGGTCGTGATGGCGCCATGACTCCCGGCATCTAATCCTTTGCGGCCCGCATCGCTCGCAGTTCGGGGTAACTACAGACCCGGCGTGCCGAACACCATGCGCTGCGCTATGGCGGCGGCGTAGGCAAGTGCGAAGGCGCAGACAACGATCAATGCGGCAAAGACCGGCGTTCTTTGTTCGGGCGTTTTCATCAGCCGCGGCAAGCCGAGCCACAAAATATACGCGCCGTAGAATCCGGTGAGCATGAGGAAACGCAACCCCGGCAGAACCAGAAAAACTCCGGCAAGCCACACCGGCGTGAAAGAGTAAGCGGCAAGCTTGAATGCACTGTCGAAATCGCGGCGGCCGCCGAACAACGGCGCCGACGCATTGACGAAAACGCCGAGCAGCAGCACCGACACGCAAGTCAGGACGTAACCGAAGATCGCCCCGAACAGGCCGTTGACGACGGGCGCCCGCACGATACCTACGGAGGGTTCGCTCGCGCCAATGATCGATGCGCCGATAAAGCTGAAAGCGGCCGGCACCAGCGCGAGCACCGTGACGTAGCGGCTCAGCACATAGGCAGGATCTCCGGGCTCGCGTGCGATCGATGCCCATTCGGCCGCCGGATCGACAAGGATCGCCATGGCGCGCCTGCCGGCATTCATGATGCCACGGCCCCGGTCTGCTCCTTGGTCCGTTCGCTGGCCCATGCCTTGGCGTCTTCGCGCAGCATGGCGGCGCCCTTCTCGGCAATCATCATGGTCGGCGCATTGGTGTTGCCGGAGGTGATCGTCGGCATCACGGAGGCGTCGATGACGCGGAGCCGCTCGATGCCGGCCACACGCAGGCGGCCATCGACCACCATCATCGGATCGCTTGGAAGACCCATCTTTGCGGTGCCGACGGGATGGAAGATCGTGGTGCCGATGTCGCCTGCGGCCTTGATCAACCCCGCGTCGTCGTCGCCCACCGCGGAGCCGGGCAGATATTCGTCGGGATGGAACGGTTTGAGCGCGGGCTGTGCGGCGATGCGCCGGGTCAGGCGAATGGAGTTCACGGCGACGCGGCGATCCGCATCGGTCGAGAGGTAATTCGGCCTGATGAGTGGTGCATCGCCGGGATTGCGCGAACGCAATTGCACCGCGCCGCGGCTGGTCGGATGCAAATTGCACACGCTCGCGGTGAAGGCGGGGAATTTGTGCAGCGGCTCGCCGAAGCGATCGAGCGACAGAGGCTGGACATGATATTGCAGGTTGGCGCGTTCCTGGTCGCGATCGGAGCGGGTGAACAGGCCAAGCTGCGACGGCGCCATGGTCAGCGGGCCGCGCCGCAACAGCGCATATTCGGCGAGCATGCCGGCAAAGCCCAAGCGCGAATGGTAGCGCTCGTTCAATGTCTTGATGCCGTCGACTTTGAAGATCAGCCGCAGCTGCAAGTGATCCTGCAAATTCGCACCGACGCCCGGCCGGTCAAGCACGACATCGATGCCGCGCTCGCGCAAATGGGCGGCGGGCCCGATGCCGGAGAGCAGCAGAATCTGCGTCGATCCGATCGAGCCGGCGGCGAGAATGACTTCGCCGCGGCAGCGTGCGCTGCGCGTGGCGCCGTTTTGCCGCCAGCGCACGCCGGTCGCGCGCCTGCCGTCGCGCAGCAGAGCTTCGACGAGGCAGCCGGTTTCGAGCCGCAAATTTTGCCGATGCAAAACGGGTTTGAGAAAGGCGCGCGCGGTCGATACCCGGCGGCCGCGCTTTTGATTGACGTGGAAGGCGCAGATGCCTTCGTTGTCGCCGCAGTTGAAATCGGGGATGGATTTGATGCCGGCTTGCTCGGCCGCGGTGCGGAATGCGTCGAGCAGATCCCAGCGGACCCGCGGCGCCGAGACGTCCCATTCGCCGCCGACGGCATGGACCGGGCTTTCACCTAAAAAATGATTTTCGTGCCGCTTGAAGAACGGCAGCACGTCATCCCAGCCCCAGCCGCCGAGCCCAAGCTGGCGCCAATGGTCGTAATCGGCGGCCTGGCCGCGCATATAGACCATGGCGTTGATCGCGGACGAGCCGCCGATCACCTTGCCGCGCGGATAATTCAGGCTTCGTCCGTTCAGCCCCGGTTCCGGCTCGGTCTTGAACATCCAGTCCGAGCGCGGATTGCCGATCGCGAACAAGTAGCCGACCGGAATGTGAAACCAGATCCAGTTGTCGCGACCGCCAGCCTCAAGGAGGAGGATACGCTTGTCAGGGTCGGCCGACAGGCGGTTGGCGAGCATGCAGCCAGCCGAGCCGGCGCCGACAATGATGTAGTCATAGTCGCCCGCGATCGTCTCGGTCACGCCGCACTCCCCGGAATTGCCGCCGGCCAAGATAGCAGCGGGTTTCGCGTTTGGCGAAGCCTGCCGCGCTTTATCGCGTGTTGTCCGGCAAAGCGGCAACGGACTATGCTTCGCGATGGATTCTTCCTCGCCGCCGACCGTCAAGCACGCCACGGCCTGGGGCGTTGTCTGCGGCTCCGGCGCAGCTTTGTGCTGGGCGCTGGGCTTTGTCGCCGCGCGACAAGGCGTGAATGTGGGCCTCTCTCCGCTCGTTCTCGCGCTGCATCGTTACGTCTGGCCCGGCCTGGCGCTCACGCCTGTCATTGCTGCCAAAGGCTTCGGCGATCTCGGCGGCATGGGCTGGCGTCGCGGTATCGTCATTACGATCTTCGGCGGCCTGCCGCTCGCGCTGTGGAGCTATTTTGGTTACGTGTATGTGCCGCTCGGCCATGGCGCCATTATTCAGCCGTCCTGCGCCGCGCTCGGCGGTCTCATTCTGGCGCGGCTTATCTTGAAAGAGCCGTTGCCGCCGCGGCGCCTCATCGGCGCCATGGCGATGCTTGCCGGCCTCGCGGTGATCGGCGCCGAGGCGCTGCGCACGATGGGTCCGCAGGCTTTCCTCGGCGACATGCTGTTTGTTGCGGCCGGCAGTTTCTTTGCGGTCTTCGGCATGCTGCTGCGGCTCTGGCGGATTGCCGCGCTTCCGGCGGTGGCGGTCACCAGCATGATTTCGCTGGCCGGCTTGCCGCTGTTGTTGCTCGATTATAAAGATCTCCAGGCCGCCGGCATTGCCGAGAATTTGATGCAGGCGGTGGTGCAGGGCGCTTTCGCCGGCGCCGGCGCGGTCTATCTGTTCACCCGCGCCGTCATTCTGCTCGGGGTCGGGCGTGCCGCTTTGTTTCCGGCGCTGGTGCCTCCGTTCACGTTGCTGATCGGCTACTTCGCACTCGGCGAGGCGCCAAGCCTGGCGCAGCTCGCCGGCCTCGTCATCGTCGTCATCGGATTCCGGCTCACTCAGCAGGGCTGAAAACTTATGCCGCCTTGCGGCTCGCCAGAAATTCACCCATGCGGTCGAGCGCCTTGAGGATGTTCTCGGTTGAATTGGCGTACGACACCCGCATATAGCCTTCGCCGAGGATGCCGAAATCCGGCCCGCCGATCAGCGCAACGCCGGCATCTTCGAGAAGCGAAGCCGCCAACGGCTTCGCCTTCCATCCGGTCCGCTTGATGTTGGGGAACGCATAGAACGCCCCCTTCGGCGTGGCGCAGGAAATTCCCGGAAGCTTGTTGAGACCGGCAACGACGATTTTGCGCCGGCGGTCGAACTCGGCAACCATCTTGGCCGCTTCGTCCTGCGGACCGGTCAACGCGGCAAGCCCGGCATATTGCGCCGAGGCATTGACGCAGGAATGCAGGTTCACCGCGAGCTTGCGCGCATAATCGTAAAGCTTGCCCGGCCACACCGCATAGCCAAGCCGCCAGCCCGTCATGGCATAGGTTTTCGACCAGCCATTGAGCAGGATCAGCCGATCGCGGATCGACGGATAGGACAGCAGGCAGACATGCGTCTCGCCGTCATAGACCATGTGGTCGTAGATCTCGTCCGACATCACTGCGACGTCGGGATGCCGCTCCAGTCCGGCGACAAGCTTGTCGACCTCGGCCTTCGGCGTTACGCCGCCGGTCGGATTTGCCGGCGAATTGACGATGAGGAGCCGCGTCTGCGGCGTGATCAGTCTGAGTGTCTCTTCCGCCGAGAACGAGAAATTATTTTCCTCGCGGATCGGCACCGGGATCGGCCGCGCGCCGGTAAATTCGATCATCGAGCGATAGATCGGAAAGCCGGGATCCGGATAGAGGATGTCGGTCCCCGGCTCGCCGAACATCATGATCGACATGAACATGGTCGGCTTGCCGCCCGGCAAGATCATCACCTCGTCGGGCGACACGGCCACCTTGAAACGTTTGTGCAGGTCGGCCGCCACCGCTTCGCGCAGCGGCAGAATACCGACAGCCGGCGTGTAGCCGTGATGGCCGTCGCGCAGCGCCTTGATCGCGGCTTCGACGATGAAATCCGGTGTGCGGAAATCGGGTTGGCCGATGCCGAGATTGACGATGTCGCGGCCGGCCGCTGCCAATTGCATGGCGCGCGCCAGCACAGCGAAGGCGTTCTCCTCGCCGATGCGATCGAAAGCACCAATGGTCTGCAACATAGCGTTTCCCCCGGGCAATTTTACGGGGGCATTCAACCTAATCCGTTGCCAAAAGCAAACCGCAGAAAAAGAAGAGCCCCGGACCAAGTCCGAGGCTCCTCGACTACTCTCAACCGATGGCGCGAAGTGCTTAGTAGCCCAGGTTGAACATGGCGCCGTCCTGATAGGACTCGGCGGTGCCAGTGCGCACGCCGCCATTCGGATAATGCAGCGGTTCAGCTTGCTGAACGGCGCCCGCATAATCCTCGAGCTGCCGGCGTGAATGATGGCCCTGGGCAAAGGCCGGCGTCGCGAGTGCAGCGACGATCAGCGCCGAAAAGGCCAACTTGGTGGTGAGGGATTTCATGTTCATTCTCCAAATCACGATGCTTGCCCCGTGCCGCTTACCTAGCTCTATTTGTGCGGTGCACAAGTAGGTTGTCGTCACGGGGTTGTCACAAGATTTTTATTGGCAATCAGTATGTTGAAAGGAATTTTTGTGATTCTCATCACTTGAAAAGTGTGCGCTGCAGCATCCCCAAAACTGGGGATGATAAATTCCTTTTTCCATACAACGCATTCAGTCCGGCGCGCCGCAAAGATGCCTTTATCCGCATCCCCTCACTCGCTCGCAGCGGCGTAAACTCGCTATATCTACGGAGAGGAATCCTGCATTGCGCAAAGCGCATTGCAGTCATCGAGATTACTGCGGGAATAATCTGCGGAGTGAGTGATGGCGAGAAACGGCAAATCGCAGGATCAAACGCGTCGTCTGCGCTCGCAACTCTGGTTCGACAATCCGGACAATCCGGGCATGACCGCACTGTATCTTGAGCGCTATCTCAATTATGGCCTCACCCGCGACGAGCTGACATCGGGCCGGCCGATCATCGGCATCGCGCAGACCGGTTCGGATTTAAGTCCCTGTAATCGCCATCACCTGGAACTGGCGCATCGCGTCCGTGAAGGCATCCGCACGGCCGGCGGCATCGCCTTCGAGTTCCCGGTGCACCCTATTCAAGAAACCGGCAAGCGGCCGACGGCGGCGCTCGATCGTAATCTTGCTTATCTCGGTCTGGTCGAGGTGCTGTTCGGTTATCCGCTCGACGGCGTCGTGCTGATGACGGGTTGCGACAAGACCACACCCGCTTGTCTGATGGCGGCGGCGACGGTGAACACGCCGGCGATCGTGTTGTCCGGCGGCCCGATGCTCGACGGTTACCACGACGGCAAGCTCGCCGGCTCCGGCACCGTGCTATGGCAAGCCCGCCAGGACGTTGCGGCGGGCAAGATCGACTACAAGGAATTCATCGATATAGCCGCATCGTCGGCGCCATCGATCGGCCACTGCAACACCATGGGCACCGCATCGACCATGAACGCGATGGCCGAGGCACTCGGCATGTCGCTGCCGGGCTGTGCCGCGATTCCGGCGCCCTATCGCGAGCGCGGCCGCATCGCCTACGAGACCGGCTTGCGCGCGGTGGAGATCGTCAACGAAGATCTCAAACCGTCGGATATTCTTACGCGCGCCGCGTTCGAAAATGCGATCGTCGCCTGCTCCGCCATCGGCGGCTCGACCAATGCGCCGATCCATCTCAACGCCATCGCACGGCATATCGGCGTCCGGCTCACGATCGAGGATTGGGAGAAGATCGGCTACGACGTGCCGCTTCTCGTCAATATGCAGCCCGCCGGCGAATATCTCGGCGAGGAATATTTCCGCGCCGGCGGCCTGCCGGCGGTGATGCATGAATTGCATGCAGCCGGCCGGCTGCACGGCGAAGCGTTGACCATTAACGGCAAGTCGATCGCCGACAACGTTGCGTGTGCGAAATCCAGCAATGCTGCGGTGATCTGGCCCTACGACGAGCCGCTGAGGCCGCATGCCGGCTTTAAGGTCTTGCACGGCAACCTGTTCGATTCAGCCATCATGAAAATAAGTGTGATTTCCGACGAATTTCGCGCGCGATATCTTTCCAATCCGGCAGATCCGAACGCCTTCGAAGGCCGCGCCGTCGTGTTCGACGGTCCCGAAGACTACCACCATCGCATCGACGATCCGGCGCTCGGCATCGACGAGCATTCGATTCTGTTCATGCGCGGCACCGGTCCGATCGGCTATCCCGGTTCGGCCGAGGTCGTGAACATGCAACCACCCGCCGCGCTGATCAAAAGGGGTGTTACCTCACTCGCCTGCATCGGCGACGGCCGCCAATCGGGAACGTCCGGGTCGCCGTCGATACTCAACGCGTCGCCCGAGGCCGCGGCCGGCGGCGGACTCGCTTTGCTCAAGACGGGCGATCGCGTGCGCATCGACCTGAATAAAGGCACAGCGGATATGCTGCTGTCGGCCACGGAACTGGGCGAACGCGCCACCGCCCTGAAGAAAAACGGCGGCTACAAATACCCGGAAAGCCAGACGCCCTGGCAGGAAATCCAGCGCGCCATGGTCGATCAGCTTGCGGACGGCATGGTGCTCGATCCGGCGGTGAAGTATCAGCGCGTCGCGCAAAAGTTCGTGCCGCGCGATAATCATTAACTCACGCGAGAGACATCACATCATGACTGTGGCGGGGACCAAGCCTTCGACTGCGGACAAGCGCAAGACGTTCCGCGCGCTGCATCAGGCCGGCTGCTTTGTCATTCCCAATCCGTGGAATGTCGGCAGCGCGCGCTACCTGCAAGGCCTCGGCTTTAAGGCGCTGGCGACGACCAGCTCCGGTTACGCCCACACTCAGGGCTATGCCGACGGAGCCTTGAACGCCGATCAAGTCCTGGCGCATTTTTGCGAGCTCGCAGAGGCGACCGACGTGCCGCTGAACGCCGATTTCGAGGACGGCCTTGCCGGCGATCTCGACGGCCTTGCGGCGAACGTCACGCGCTGCATCGCGACCGGCGTCGCCGGGTTGTCGATCGAAGATTCGCCGAATGACGGCAGGACGCCGCTTTACGATTTCGATGTCGCAGTCGCTCGCGTTAAAGCCGCGCGCGCGGCAATCGACCGCGCCGGCGGTGACGTGGTGTTCACGGCGCGCGCGGAGGGGTTCATCCGCGGCGTGCCGGATCTCGGCGATGTCGTTCGCCGGCTTAAAGCCTTCGCCGCGGCCGGCGCCGATTGCCTCTACGCGCCGGGCATCAAGACGCGCGAACAGATTGAGGCTGTCGTTAGTGCGGCGGCGCCGAAGCCGGTCAACTTCCTCAATGGCGGTGCTTTCGGCTTTACGGTCGATGATCTTGCGGCGATGGGCGTGCGCCGGATCAGCGTCGGCGGCTCGCTCGCCCGCGTCGCCATGCACGCTTTTATCCGCAGTGCCACCGGGATCGCGCGCGACGGCAAATTCGACAGCCTCGCCGGACTGATTTCCAATCAGGAACTGAACAAGTTCTTCGATGAAGACCGCAGCAAGACAGCCTCGGCATGACCGCTTCGGAACCGTATCCGCAAACCGGCCAGCCGGTCGGGTTACCGGTCGATCGGACAATGCCGGCACAGCGTCCGGGCCCGGTGACGCTCAAGGGCCGCTACGGCCGCCTCGAAAAGCTCGGTCCCGAACACGCCGCCGACCTGTGGGCGGTGTTTGCCGGACGCGACGAGGTGTGGACCTACATCGCGGCGGACGGGCCGTTCGTAGCCGAAGACGAGTTTTTCGCGTTTATCGATAGGCGCGCCGCCGCGCCGGACCCGTACGCTTACGTCATCATCGATCCGTCCGATCGGCCGGTCGGCTATGTGACGCTGTTGCGAATCGTGCCGGAGCATCGGGTCATCGAGGTTGGCCACGTCCTCTATTCACCGGCATTGCAACGCACGCCGCTCGGCACCGAAACCCAATACCTGTTGGCGCGTTACGTTTTCGAGACCCTTGGCTATCGGCGCTACGAATGGAAATGCGATGCCTTGAATGCGCCATCCCGGCACGCCGCGTTACGCTACGGCTTCGTCTACGAAGGAACATTCCGGCAATACATGATCGCCAAGGGACGCAACCGCGACAACGCCTGGTTCTCCATGCTCGACAATGAATGGCCGGTGCGCAAGCGCAATTTCGAACGTTGGCTTGATCCGGCAAATTTCGACGGAGAAGGCCGGCAGAAAATGAGCCTCGCGGCGCTCAACAGCGCAGCAACCGGGAGAACATCATGAGCGACAGATTAAAAGGCAAAGTCGCGCTGGTGACCGCGGCCGGGCAGGGCATCGGCCGTGCCATCGCCGAAGCGTTCATCGCCGAAGGCGCGAAAGTTATCGCCACTGACGTCGCCGAGGAGAAGCTCAAAGGTCTGTCGGCCGCGAAACTGCAAAAGCTCGATGTGCGGGCGCAAGACAATATCGACGCGCTTGAAAAGACGGTGGCGCGAGAATTCGGCGCGCTGGATATTCTGGTCAATTGCGCCGGCTACGTCGCCAACGGTTCGGTCCTCGAATGCAGCGAAAAGGACTGGGACTTCTCCTTCGATCTCAACGTCAAGTCGATGCACCGCATGATCAAGACGTTCATGCCGGCAATGCTGGAGAAAAAGTCGGGGTCGATCGTCAACATTTCCTCGGCTGTTTCTTCGATCCGCGGCGTGCCCAATCGTTATGCCTACGGCGCGACCAAAGCGGCCGTGATCGGGCTGACCAAGTCGGTAGCCGCCGATTTCATCAAGCTGGGTATCCGCTGCAATGCCGTCTGTCCGGGCACTATCGAATCGCCGTCGCTCGAGGAGCGTATCGCCGCGGCCTCGAAGGCGACCGGGAAGTCGCCCGACGCGGTGCGGCGGGATTTTATCGACCGCCAGCCGATGGGCCGATTGGGCACGGCGCAGGAAGTCGCCGCGCTCGCCCTCTTTCTCGCCAGCGACGAGGCCGCCTACATTACCGGCCAGGCTCATCTCGTCGATGGCGGAATGGCGCTGTAGGCCCTCATTCCGCTGGGATTGCGCGCTTCGTGCCGATCGCCGCTGGCTGCTTCGGCTTTATCAATAACAGCAGCGGCAGGAAGCTCACGAGCGTCAGCACCGCCATGATCCACCACGCGCGGTCGAAGGCGGCGAGACGTTCGAGCGGCGTCCGTGGCGCGCCGAGAATGGCGACCAGAAGCGCGACGCCCAAGGCCAGGAATGTCTGCCGCGTCATGTTGAGCACGCCGGATCCGGTGGCAAAGGATGTCGGCGGCAGAGAAGCCGTACCCGTCGCCATCAACGTAGGGAAGGTCAGGCCGACGCCTGTCCCGGTCAGGATCATGCCGGCGACCGCCATCGTCATATTCGGTTCAATTCCGGGGATGACGGCCCACCATACAAAGCCGGCCGCGAATAACAGGATGCCGAGCGCGATCACCGCGGCGACACCGAAGCGTGCGATGAGGCGCCCGGCGAACAACAGCGACATCACCGGCACCATGAACGGTCCGGGCGCGATCGCAACGCCGGTTTCTAGCGCCGACCAGCCCCAGCCGTTCTGCATCCACAATGCGAGTGATAGCAGCATGGCGCCGAATGCGGCGGAATAGGGCGCCATGATGAGTGTCGCGCCGCTGAACTGGCGATTGCGAAACAGCGTCGGATCGACGAAGGGATTCTTCGAGCGCAAACAGTCGGCGACAAATAGCGCGAGCAGCAGGCCCGCAAGCGCGAGGTTGACTGCGACGCCGCGCGACGTCCAGCCCCAGTCAGCCGTTTTCATGATGCCGAAGGTCAGCGCGCCAATGCCGAACGTCACCAGAGCCGCGCCCCAGGCGTCGGGTCTGCGAACGTCGTGGCCGGGAACGGACGGAAGCTGCCAGGCACCGATGGTGAGCGCGAGCAAGCCGATCGGTACGTTCACCAGGAATATCCAACGCCAGCTCGCCGTCACCAGCACTCCGCCGATCAGCGGACCGACCGCTGCAGCGAACCCGCCCACGGCGGTCCAGGTGCGTACCGCGCCGCTGCGCTTGTCCGGATCGAAGGTCGCCAGCAAAAGCCCGAGCGAGGTCGGTGTCATCAGCGCCGCGCCCATCGCCTGGACGACACGGAATGCCACCAGCATCTCGACGCTTGTTGCGGCGGCACACGCGGCGGAAGCTGCTGTGAAGGTCGCGATGCCGAGCAGGAAGCTCGTGTCGCGGCGATAGCGTTCGGCGAGCCGGCCGAAAAAGACCAGCAGCGCCGCGTAGACGATGGCGTAGCCGTTGAGGATCCATGACAGCTTTTCCAGGCCGACGCCGTGAAAGTCCTGCGCAATATTGGGCAGCGCCACATTGACGATGAACAAATCGAGATTGGCGAGCACCATGCCGACGCAGACGATGGCCAGGACCCGGTTCGGCGTTGCCCGCACGCGCTTCTCGGCGGCAGCGCCCCCGGGCGGCGGCGCAATTTTATTCGCCGTGTGCGGTCCGGGTGGGGCCCAGGCGCCCTTAGCGCGACCGGAAAGCGGGTCGAGCGGATCTTCTGCCGCGCCCCGATAGGCCATATCGAGTCTCCACATTTTAATACAAAACAAGAATTGTTTTATTTCTTGCATGACTGCGGCATGGGTTCAGTGTGGGTTCAGGGGATTTTCTCGACCAGCGCGTCAAGCCTGGTTTGTCTCAACACCTTGTCGACCGCCGCATTTGCTGCGCCGAACACCGGCGGCAGCAAGTCCTTCATGGCAAGATGAACCGGGCAGCGCGGGCTGCCGCGCTCACGCAACACGAACAAAGCACCGCCGGGCTCGACCGCATTGTAGATGTCCTCCAGCGTAATGTCGGCAGGCGACCGGGCAAGCGCGACGCCGCCATGCCGGCCCGGCCGGACTTCGACCAGCCCCTGGCGCTCCAACGCCTTAAGGATGCGGCGGACCACGACCGGGTTCGTCCGCAAGCTGCCGGCAAGGATTTCGGACGTGGTATCCTTGTCGCCGCGCCAAGCGAGGACACAAAGGATCTGAACCGCTCCGGCGAGAAGACTGTTGGCCGCCATAAAGAGAACAATAGTTGTTCTGTTTAATGATGTCAAGCCGGCGACTCCTGGACGTCGGCTGACGCGCCGTTCTATTCGCCATAAGCTCACTCGCGGGCGGACGCCTATGGCGCAAACGCCGGGAACGCCGGCAGTTTGATGGAATGATCGGGGAAAAAACGGATGCACATTCTGATGACCGGCGCCGCCGGAATGATCGGGCGCAAGCTGGCAGCGCGTCTCGCCAAGGATGGCGCGCTTAACGGCCAAACGATTGAAAAGCTCACGCTGATGGATGTTGTTGCTCCGCAACCGACCGCGGCATTCTCCGGGATCGAGACCGCCGCCGCCGACATTGCCGATTCCGCTGCCGTGCGTGCGGCCGTGGCCAGCCGGCCCGACGTAATCTTTCATCTCGCCGGGGTCGTTTCCGGCGAGGCCGAGCTCGATTTCGAAAAGGGCATCCGGGTTAATCTCGACGGCGCCCGCGCCCTGTTCGACGCCATCCGCTTAATCGGCGACGGCTATCGCCCGCGGCTCGTCTTCACCTCGTCGATCGCGGTATTCGGCGCGCCGTTCCCGCCGGCGATCGCTGACGATTTCCACTTAACGCCCCTGACGTCCTACGGCACCCAGAAGGCGGCAGTCGAACTGCTGCTTGCCGATTACACCCGCCGCGGCTTTCTCGACGGCGTCGGCATCAGGCTGCCCAGCATCGTGGTGCGGCCTGGCCGGCCGAATAAGGCAGCATCAGGCTTCTTTTCCTCGATCATTCGCGAGCCGCTCAATGGCGAGGATGCCGTGCTGCCGGTCGCCGACAGTGTGCTGCATTGGCACGCCAGCCCGCGCGCGGCTGCCGGCTTCCTCGTCCATGCCGCAGGGCTCGACGCCGCAAAACTCGGACCTCGCGTCAATCTGACGATGCCGGGCGTCTGCTGCACCGTGGCCGAGCAGATCGCCGCCTTGCGTCGGATCGGCGGCGACAAGGTTGCCTCCCGCATCCGCCGCGAGCCCGATCCGCTGGTCGCCCGCATCGTCGCTGGCTGGCCGAGCCGGTTCGATCCAGCCCGGGCGCTTGCGCTCGGGTTCCGGGCCGAAGCTTCGTTCGAGGAGATCATCCGCGTCCATATTGATGACGAATTGGGCGGCAAGATCGCGGCGTAACGCTCAACTTGCGTTGCCTGCGCCTATGCTTACATTGCTGCCAGAAACTCCGGAAACATCAAGCTTCAGCCTGACATGACCTATGTTGACGCGGCCTGTGCGCCGCTGCGCAAGACCGGCCAGATCAAGGTTCACGGCGCTGCGGCCTTCGAGGGCATGCGCAAGGCCGGCCAACTGGCGGCCCAATGCCTCGATATGCTGGTTGGCGAGATCAAACCGGGCGTCACCACCGAGCACATCGATAGCTTGGTCTTCGCGTTCGGCATGGATCACGGCGCCATGCCGGCGACGCTGATGTATCGCGGCTACCGCAAGGCCACCTGCACCTCGGTCAATCACGTGGTCTGCCACGGTATTCCCTCCGACAAGCCGTTGCGCGAAGGCGACATCGTCAATGTCGATGTGACGCTGATCCTCGACCATTGGCACGGCGATTCCAGCCGGATGTTTGCGGTCGGCGAGATCCCGCGCCGCGCCGAGCGGCTGATCGAGGTCACCTATGAGGGCATGATGCGGGGCATTGCCGCCATCAAGCCCGGCGCCACCACGGGCGATATCGGCCACGCGATCCAGAGTTACGTCGAGGCCCAGCATATGAGCGTGGTGCGCGACTTCTGCGGCCACGGTCTCGGACGGCTGTTCCACGACGAGCCCAATATCGTCCATATCGGCCGGCCCGGCGACGGCATCGTGCTCAAACCCGGCATGTTTTTCACCGTCGAGCCGATGATCAATCTCGGCCGGGCGCACGTCAAAGTTCTGTCCGACGGCTGGACCGCGGTGACCCGCGACCGCTCGCTCTCCGCGCAGTTCGAACACTCGGTCGGCGTCACTGAGACCGGCGTGGAGATTTTCACGCTGTCGCCAAAGCACCTCGATAAGCCGCCTTATACGGCTTGATGCGGCGGCGACGCCTCTAATCCCTTTGCAATTTCCCGTAATCCGGGCATCCTGAGGGGTGCCGGTTGCAGCCGCAAGCGCGGCGGTCGCGTCTGCGGCGGCATCAGGGTTGCGACCGACTTCCCACGTTGGACCATGCTTGAAAAAAAGCCCGAGAGCGAACGCGGCCTCGCCGAGGCCACACCGCATTATTACGGGCATCGCGAGCGCCTGCGTGAGCGCTTTCGCGAAGCCGGCACCGATGCCTTGTCGGATTACGAACTGCTTGAGTTGCTGCTGTTCCGCGTCCTGCCGCGGCGCGACGTCAAGCCGCTTGCCAAAGCACTGCTGGAGAGGTTCGGTTCGTTCGCCGAAGTGATCGCCGCGCCGGAGGTGCGGCTCGCCGAAGTGAAGGGCCTCGGCGATGCCTGCATCACCGATCTCAAGATCATCCAGGCGGCGGCGAGCCGGTTGTTGCGCGGCGCGGTGAAAAAGCGCCCGGTGCTGTCGTCATGGTCGACCGTGCTCGACTATTGCCGCACCGCGCAGGCCTTCGCCGACCGCGAGCAGTTCCGCGTGCTGTTCCTCGACAAGCGCAATCAACTCATCGCCGACGAAATCCAGCAGATCGGCACCGTCGACCACACGCCGGTCTATCCGCGCGAAGTGGTCAAGCGTGCCCTCGAACTCTCCGCCACCGCGATCATCCTGGTGCACAATCACCCGTCCGGTGATCCAACGCCGTCGCGCGCCGATATCCAGATGACGCAGCAGATCATCGCTGTGGCTTCGCCGCTCGGCATTGGCGTGCACGACCACATTATCGTCGGCAAGGAAGGACATGCCAGTCTGAAGGGGTTGAAACTGATTTGAATTGGCGCGCTCGTCGCGGGACGACGCGCTGCCGCAGCCGATAGATATTTGCGGATTGGCCCGTTACGGCCGACCGACAACCTTGGCCAAGACCGCAGCCGGATCGCCGGGCACGTTATCGCCCGCCCACGCGACATAGCGGTCGGGCCGCACCAGGATGATCTTCGCCTCGTAAGCGGTACGCCCGTCCCCGTAGCTGTCGCATACGATTTTTAGCGGCACGCCCAGAAGCCGCGCCGCTTTTTCGAACGCGGCCGCCGTCTCGTCTTCGCCGTCGAACGCGAGCAGGGTGAAATCCGCGCCGAGTTCCTCGAACACATTACGGCCGGAAGAGAGCAATTGCGGCGGCAAATGATGCCCGGCGCGCGCCTCGAATGTATGCGTGCCGTGGGCGCTGCTGACGCCGTGCGGCGGTCCGAACACGATCGGGGAACCCTCGTAGTTCGGCTCGTAAGTCAGCACGCGCGGCGCCGCGGAATTGGCGTGTTCCTTCCAGGCTTTCTCAAACTCGGAGCGGTCGCGTTCCGGGCTGTGATGCTGCAGAAATTCCCGGTCGCGCTCGATGCCTGCTTCGATGAAATCCTCCGCCGTCTCTTTGAAAATCGGCCGGCGCTCCTCGGTGTAGGTACCCAGCAGCGCCTCGCCGCCCCAGCCATTGAGCGTTGCCGCAAGCTTCCAGCCGAGATTGACCACGTCGTCGAGCCCGTTATTGAGGCCATAGGCACCATACGGCGGATGCGAATGGGCGGCGTCGCCGGCGATAAAGACGCGGCCAACCTGATATTTCTCGGCCACCGCAATGCGTAGATCCCAGAAGCCGACATAATCGAAATCACAGGCGAACGGGAAGCCGGCAGCTTTCTGCAGGAGGCCGTGAAAGTCATAATTGTCCCGCGTCGTTGTGGCCGGCACTGGCGAATGAAAGAACCAGCTCTCGCCGACGTCGACGCGGCCGAAGAACTGCCAGTAACCCTGCAAATCGGGGTGGATGACACGATAGGTGGAACGGGGCGGAAACCGCTTGAGCTTTTCATGCAGCTCGCGTGAGCGAAACAGCGCCAGCACCATCAGCTCGTTGAAGTCGGCGCCACCACGCTCGATGCCGACTTGCTGGCGAATGGTGGAATGGCCGCCGTCGCAACCGATCGCGTAATCGGCCGTATGCGTCTGTCTGCCGGCACCGCCGTCTTCCGCCATGACGACGCGCACGCCGGTATCGTCCTGCTCGATCGTCTCCACGGCCCAACCGAAACGGGCTTCGACATTGCCGAGTTGCGCCATGCGCGTGCGCAACACCTGCTCGCCGAGATACTGCGGCAAACGCTCGTTCTCCTGAAAATAATAGGAGTTGACGATTTCGCGCAGCGGCGGCGCGTACCAATACTCGCTGCTCAGATCGCGATAGGCGACAATTCCGCTCATCGGATATGACGGCGGCAACATGCGCGCCGCGCGCAGGGCGTCCGCAACGCCCCAAAAATAAAAGTGCTCGACGGAACGCTGGGTGAGGTTCTGGCCCTTGGGAATGCGCTGTAGTTCGCGCCGGCGTTCGATCAGCGCACAGGAAATACCGCGCTGGCCGAGTTCCACCGCAAGGGCGACACCGACCGGGCCTCCGCCGACGATAACGACTTGATACTGGTTCATTTTGATTTTCTGTTGACTAAGGCTTTCACTGCTTCAGCAGCAGGACTGGATCTGGCGTTTCAGGCACGCGTTGCCAGGTCTTGCTGTCGTTCTCCTCGAATTGCCAATTCTGGCCACGTGCCGAGAGCAGCACGAGTGCCCCTTCGTCCATACGCCACGCGCTCGGCGCAAATGCCAGGACGAACGCGTCACAGCCGGGCTTGACCGTGAGCGCCAACGCGTCGCCAGCGGGACTGTTCGCCAGTGTCAGCATGCAGATCGGCTTGCCGGTGCCGCGCGCGACGGCCCAATCTCCGACCATATCGCTGGCGGAGAGCGTCGGGGCAGCAGCCGCAGTCTGTAAAATGTAGCGGCCTTCCTCCGGCGTAAAGCCGTCATACATGCCGCCCTCAACTCCGGTAAGGGCGACCACCTCTTTGCCCTGCGCATCGAGCAAGCTCAAATCGCCGTAATTATTCAGTGACCAGGCAACGATATTGCCGGTCGAGGGAAACAGGTTCGGACAGTTCTTGTCGACGTCCAGCCTATAACCGCCGGTCGCCACATCGGAGCGAAAATCGAAGTGGCAAATCTTGTTGTGGTCGGCGTTGGAGAACTCCCAGGCGCCAATCATGGCCCTGGCCGCTTCGCTCAGGCCATTTTGCTGCTCCGGATTCTGCGGCTGCGCGACTTGTGCCGGTGCGTCCTGCAGCGGCGCGTCCTTTTGCGGGCCGTTTTCTGCGTCCTGTGCCAGAGCGGCGCCGCCATAAAGGCCAGCCGCAACAATTCCGGCAATGATCGTGCCGCAACAACTCATATCCAACCGCTTTCGGCGAGCTTTATAAGCCACCATAACCGTGCCGTCTTTCGACCCTCAGTCCGCGCCCCAAGACGTGAACGGCGTTTCCGTGACCGGCGTCAGCGGCGGCTTGCCGCTTGCCCAGGCCGCAATGTTGTCGACAATAAGCTGATCCATCTTGTCGCGAGTGTGAACCGACGCCGAGCCGAGATGGGGAAACAGCACGACGTTCTCCATCGCAATCAGTTCCGCCGGGACCTGCGGTTCCCGCAGATAGACATCCAGGCCCGCGGCCATGATCCGCTTGGCGTTGAGCGCCTCGATCAAAGCCGTTTCGTCGACGACCGAGCCGCGCGCCATATTGATCAGGATGCCGTTCGGCCCCAGCGCGTCCAGCACCTCGGCATTGATGAGATTAGCCGTCGCCGCGCCTCCCGGCACAATGACCAGGAGCGTGTCGACGTCCCGCGCCATGTCGATAAGTTTTGGATAATGGCGATAGCCAAGGTCGGGCCGCGGCCGCCTCGTGTGGTAGACGACAGGAACGCCGAATGCATCGAGCCGCCGCGCAATCGCCTGGCCGATGGCGCCCATGCCGACGAGACCCACGGTGCGGTTGCGGAGCGTCGCCTTGCTCAGCGGATAGCCCTTTTGAGCCCACTTTCCTGCGCGGACATAGCGCTCGGCCTGAGGCAATTCTCTCACCGTGCAAAGGAGCAATCCAAGTGCGGTGTCGGCCACTTCCTCGGTGAGCACTTGCGGCGTGTTGGTGACGATGATGCCGTGGGCCGCGGCGTATTTGACGTCCATATGGTCGTAGCCGACGCCGAAGCTCGACACGATCTGCAATTTTGGAAAACGCGCCATGAACGTGCCGGGGATCTGTTCGGTAGTGGCGCTGCAGGCAATCGCCCGCACGTCGGAATGCGCGGCAAAGAATGCGTCGGCATCCTTCGCCTCCGCGGCCTTGTGAACCACGCCGACCGCTTCGAGCCCTTTGACGACCAATGGCTTGAGCGGACCGATCAGCACAATTTCGCGCTTGACGGCGGTCATCCTAAATCCTCACACCAGCATGCTCACCGGCAATTCGAGGAAACTTTTGACGGCCGCCAGAAGCTCGGCGCCGAGCGCGCCGTCGACCACGCGGTGATCGCACGACAGCGTGACGCTGAGCATGCTGACAAAAGCGACGCCGCCATCGTCCTTCTCGACGGCCTGCCGGCGCGCGGCGCCGACCGCGAGGATGGTCGCGTGCGGCGGATTGATGATGGCGGTGAATTCGCGCACGCCATGCATGCCGAGATTGGAGATTGCCGACGATCCGCCCTGGTACTCCGAAGGTTTGAGCTTCTTGTCGCGGGCGCGCGCCATAAGATCCTTCATCTCGGCGGAAATCGCGCTCAGCGATTTGGTTTCGGCATTGCGAATGATCGGCGTGATCAAGCCGCCGTCGAGCGCCACCGCAACGCCGATATCGGACGGCTTGAAGCGAAAAATCCGGTCGCCCGCCCACGCCGCATTGGCTGCCGGCACTCGCTGCAGCGCCAGCGCCAGCGCGCGAATGACGAAATCGTTGAGCGACAGCTTGAATCCGGCCCTGCCGTCTTTGTCCTTGGGCGCGGCGGCATTGGCTTCCTCGCGCAGCGCGATCAGCCGATCGATGGCGATATCTGCGGTCAGATAAAACTGTGGAATGGTTTGCGTCGCCTGGGTAAGCCGCGCCGCGATGGTGCGGCGCATGCCGTCGAGCGGCACCTCCTCGTAGCTGCCGGGTGCATAAAGCGCCTTGATCTCGGCCGCGCCCGGTGCTTCCGCCAGACCGCGACCCGTCCGTGGCGTGATCTCGATGTCGCGGGCGGTGATGCGACCGTGCGGTCCCGAACCGCGCAAACGCGACAGATCGATGCCGGCCTCTCCAGCAAGCCGTCGCGCCAGCGGCGTGACGGTGGCGCCACCGCCTAAGCGCGCGGGGCCGTAATTGCGCTCCGGCGTGCGGACCTCAAAGAACGGATCGAGCGGCTTAGCCGGACGCTCCTCGCCGCGGCTTGGGGAAGCCTGTGACACCGATATCTGGATCGCCGCTTGCGCGGGAACGAGCAGGGGAGGGACAGCAGCTGCTGCCTTCGCGGGTGTTGCAGGCGAAGCCGTCGTTGCGCCACTGCTATCGGCGATGATGCCGACAACAGCGCCGACCGGCGCCACTTCGCCTTCCGACACGCGGATTTCAGCAAGCACGCCGGTCGTGGTCGACGGCACTTCCATCGAGACTTTGTCGGTCTCGATCTCGAAAAGATTGTCGCCTGGCTTGACGGCGGTGCCGGCGGACACGAACCATTTGGTGATTTTGCCCTCGGCGACGGTCTCGCCGAGTTGCGGCATCAGAACATCCATTACCGCATTCCCCAGCGCCTGATCATCTGATCCGTTCCCATATCACTTCGCGCGTCGTTCCGACCGGGCGCAGAATAAGCCGCTCGCCGACAAATTCGTAGCCGCGCACCACGTCGCCCTTATCGCCCGGTTGCACGCTGCCCTGGCGGTGATGGGTGACCGTGCGCGCCTGTTCATCGACAGAATAAGTGCCGAAATAGGCGATGTGATTGGCGAGTGCGGCTTTCGCTTCTTCGCCGGTCGGTTCCGGGCCGGCCCGCGTCACGTCGCGGTCGGGCGCCACATGACACGCCATATGGCCGTGGCGATCATAGATGATGATCCCTTGCGCGCTCGCGCCGCGGTCCGGAAAGGGCTTTCCCTCGAGCGTCGAGCCGACATAGCGCCACGAACCGATCAGGCGTTGGGCCGCCGATTGAATATTTTCACTCACCACGTCACCGAATGTCTGGCCTTGCGAATACCGTTCGAGGAGTTTTATTTGATCCGTTCCCAAGTGACTTCCATCGTCGAATTGGGAGGCCGCAGCACGAGGCGATCGCCGGTGAATTCGTAACGGCGGATCAAATCCCCTTTGTCACCCGGCTGCAGACTGTCATGGCGATGATGAGTCACGGTTCCGGCCTTTTCGTCGACACTGTAAGTGCCGAAATAGGCGATATAGTCCTGCAGCGCGATCTTGGCTTCTTCCGGCGTCATCTCGGCGCCGGCGCGTTTGCGTACCACATCGGGCGCGATCTGCACCGCCATTTCGCCATGCGCGCCGTAATAGATCATGCCCTTCGGGTTGGCGCCGCGGTCCCAATTTCCGCCGTTGATCCGGGTGCCGACATAGCGCCACGCGCCAATCAGCTTTTCGGCGACGTCACTCTGCGTCATCGCTGGTCCGTTCGCCTACCACGTCACCGAAATGTACTGCGTTTCCAAAAATTCCATCAGTCCTTCATGGGCGCCTTCGCGGCCGAGACCGGATTGCTTGACGCCGCCGAACGGCGCCGCCGGATCGGACACCAGCCCGCGATTGAGCCCGATCATGCCGAAATCGAGTTTTTCCGAAACGCGCATGCCGCGGCTCAAATCCTTGGTGTAGAGGTAGGCCACCAGCCCATATTCGGTGTTGTTGGCGCGGCTGATGACCTCGTCCTCGGATTTAAAAGTCTGGATCGATGCCACGGGACCAAAAATCTCCTCGTTGAGCATTTTGGAATCGTCGGCAACGTTGGCAAGCACGGTCGCCGGATAGAAATAGCCGGGCCCGTCAGGCGCTTTGCCGCCGGTCAGAACTTTGGCGCCCTTCTTCACCGCGTCGTCGACCAGCTCGATCACCTTGTCGAGGCCATCCTTGTTGACCAGCGGACCGAGCGCCACGCCGTCGTCGAGACCGTTGCCCATTTTCAGGCCGGACATCTTGGTGGTCAGTTTCTTGGTGAACTCGTCCTGCACCTTCTCGTGCACATAGAAGCGATTGGCCGCGGTGCAGGCCTCGCCCATGTTGCGCATTTTCGCGATCATGGCGCCGTCGATGGCGGCATCGATGTCGGCATCGTCGAACACGATGAAGGGTGCGTTACCGCCGAGCTCCATTGCCGGCTTGACGATCGAGTTGGCGGCCTCATGCAGAAGCTTTCTGCCGACCTCGGTCGAACCGGTAAACGACACCACGCGAACGCGCGGATCGTGCAGCATTGCGCCGACGACTTTGCCGGATGAACGCGACGGAATGACATTGACGACGCCAGCCGGCACGCCGGCCTCTTCAAGGATCGGCATCAAGGCCAGCATGGTCAGCGGTGTATCGGACGCCGGCTTGAGCACGACCGGGCAACCGGCGGCGAGCGCCGGGCCGATCTTGCGGGTTGCCATCGCGGCCGGAAAATTCCACGGCGTCACCAGCACCGCGATGCCGGCCGGCTTGTGATGGACGAGGATCCTCGCGCCGGATCCGGGCGCGACGGAATTCTGGCCGATATTGCGCACCGCTTCTTCAGCGTACCAGCGGAAGAACTCCGCGGCATAAGCGACTTCGCCGCGCGAATCCGACAGCGCCTTGCCGTTCTCGATGGTGATCAATTTCGCCAGGCGCTCGGCGTCGCGCATGATCAATTCGAACGATTTGCGCAAGATTTCGCCGCGCTCGCGCGGCTTTTTGGCGGCCCAGCCCGGGAAGGCCGCCTGCGCGGCGTCGAGCGCCGCTTTGGCGTCGTCGACTGTCGCGCTCGCTACCGAAGCGACCTTGTTTTCGGTCGCGGGGTCGATGACATCGAAACGGGCACCGTCGGATGATTTACGCCATTGGCCGCCGATCCACAGATCGGTGGGTACGTTGGCGAGAAGGTTGTCGTACATGGCCATGATACAAATCCTGTACTGATTCTGTTTGGCGCAGGCGGCGTCACTTTTCGGATTTTAGCTCGACAAGGATATTTCGGTAGGGCTGATCGGTGAGATTGCGCAATTCATGCTTCTCACCGGCGTCTTTCCAGATCACGCCGCCGGCCTTGTCGTCGGCAATGTAGGACTTGCCCTCGACGTTCTCGATCTCGGCCTTGCCGCCGCTGATATTGATGATGACGTAATCCATCGTGTGGTGATGCCACGGCTTTTTGCCGCGCGGCGCGACCCGCATATCCCACACCCGCACCTGATCGTTCTCGAAGATGACTTCGGTGCCGATCGGTCCGTTTGGATTTTCGCGACTGGGTTCGTTTGCCATCGTCATGCGTCCGTCATGAAGCAAGGCTGCGCTGCACGCGTTCGGCAATGCGATCGACCGACGGCAACGCCAAATCTTCAAGGATATCGGCGGCCGGCAACGGAATGTGAGGCGTCGTAATCCGCACCGGCGGCCCATCGAGATCGTAGAACGCCTCGTCGGCCACGATGGAAACGATCTCCGCGCCCCAGCCGCAGAGCCGCGGGTTCTCCTCGACCGTGAACAGGCCGTGGGTGCGCGCCACCGAGCCGAGGATGGTCTGGGTGTCGAGCGGCACCAGCGAGCGGACATCGATGACCTCGCAGTCGATGCCTCGCTCGGATTTCAGCTTTTCCGCGGCGGCCAGCGCCCGCGGCACCATCATCGCCAGCGCGATGATGGTGGCGTCTTTGCCCGGCCGCACGATATTGGCGGTGCCAAGCCGATCGACGATCTCGCCATCCGGCACTTCGCCTTTGGTCGGATAGAGCGACTTGTGTTCGAGAAAGATGACCGGATCGGGATCGCGCACTGCCGCGGCAAGAAGCCCGATCACGTCGCGCGGCGATGACGGCGCCACGACCTTCAGTCCCGGAATCATCATGCACCAGTTCTCGACGCTCTGCGAATGCTGCGCGCCGAAGCGCGCGCCGCCGCCGTTTCCGGTGCGCACGACCAGCGGACATTTGAGCTGGCCGTTCGACATGTAGCGGCTCTTGGCGAACTCGTTGGCGATGTAGTCGAAGCAGACCGCGAAAAAGTCCGAGAACATGATCTCGGCGATTGGTTTCAACCCGGTCATGGCCGCGCCCATGGCGGCGCCCAGGATCGCCTGCTCGGAAATCGGCGTGTCGCGAACGCGCAGCGGGCCGAATTGCTCGTAGAGGCCGACCGTCGCCTTGAACACGCCGCCGGCCTTGCCGATGTCTTCGCCGAGAAACACCACGTCGGGATCGCGCGTCATTTCCTGGGCGATGCCGCGCGCCACGGCGTCGCGATAGGTCAATTCCGCCATGCGAAACCTCCGTCGGCATAAACGTCGGTGGTGAGGATATCGAGTGCCGGCGGCGGCGCGGCCTTGCACTTTTCAGTCGCTTCGTCGACGCGCCGTTTCACGTCGGTCTCGATGCCGACGATAATGTCCTCACCGACGCCGAATTGCTGCAGCCGCTCGCGATAGATTTTGAGCGGATCGCGTTCTTTCCATTTCTCCAGCTCGCCCTCGGGGCGGTATTTGGCGGGGTCGGCGCGTGAATGACCGCTATAGCGATAGGTCATGCACTCGATCAGTGACGGTCCGCCGCCGGCGCGTGCCTTGTCGTAGGCCTCGCGCGCGGTGCGGTAGACGACGTCGGCGTCGTTGCCGTCGATGACGATGCTCGGCAGCCCGTAGGATGCGGCCCGGTCGGCCGCCGGATGCGCTACGGCGGTGACGTCGCCGATCGGCGTATATTCCATGTAAAGATTATTTTCGCAGATGAAGATCACCGGCAGCTTCCACACCGCGGCGAAATTCAGCGCCTCATGAAAGGCCCCGATATTGGTCGTGCCATCGCCGAAGAAGCAGACCGAGACGTCGCTCTGGCCCTTGTACTGCGCCCGCCAGGCCGCGCCGCAGGCGATCGGCAGATGCGCACCGATGATTGCATAGGACCCCATGACGCCGTGATCGGCCGAAGTCAGGTGCATCGAGCCGCCTTTGCCGCGCATCAGCCCGTTGTCGCGCTGCATCAGCTCGCCCAGCACTTTCTCGATCGGTACGCCGCGCGCCAGTGTGTGGGCGTGGCCACGATAAGTGCAAAATGAAAGATCGCCCGGCTTCATCGCCGCGGCACAGCCGGCGGCGACCGCCTCCTGGCCGAGCGAGAGGTGGCTGGTGCCCTTCACCAGGTTCTGCAGGAAGAGATCGAATGCGCGCTGCTCGGACTCGCGGATTTCGACTTGTAATTGATACAGGCGAAGCCGGGTTTGCTCGCCGATATCATCATTCAGGCTGCCATTCGATGCGGGCGCGCGGTCTTCGACCTTGGCCATGAAATATCCTCGGAATACGCCCTGCCGGGCGCGGGCGGGCGCAACTTAGCGCCAGTTGCGAAGCCGAGGCAACGTCGTCGCGATGTCGGCAAAAATGGTCCTGCGCGAGCCCACACGGTGGGCATGCCGCTTGCGCGAGGCGTCACAAGTTCCTAATTGACGCAGGCGGGAGATTTCGATGGCCCAGGAAGACATCCATCAGGACGTCCCTCAATACGTCCATCGGTTTTTCGGCGGGCCGCCACTGGCGGTTCTCGGCCGGCTGGTCATGCTGTCGATCCTGGTCGGAGTCATCCTCGCCGCGATCGGGCTGGACCCCTGGAATATCATTGAATCGGTGCGCCAGCTGCTTGAGCGGGTGTGGAATATGGGCTTCGACGCCGTGCGCTGGCTCTGGCGGTATTTCTTGCTGGGCGCCGTGATCGTCGTGCCGATCTGGCTCCTGGTGCGGGTGGCCAAAGCGCCCCGCGGGCTGTAGCCGCCCTCCGTCGGTCCCGCCGTAAAACGGCTGATTCGGAACTTGCCGGCGGCTATTCGTCAGCCGAATCCGAATTCGGCGGCGGCTGGCCTTCGCCGTCCGCAGGTCCGGAATGATCCATCGAATAGTCACGAGGACCACCGCCGCCGCGATGCCGTCGGCGCCGCCGATGTAACGGGAAGCGATCCGGCGAGCCGTCGAAGCCGTTCGACCCGTTGGCGCCGCTTTGCGGGGGCGGACCATTACCGCCTTGACCGTGTTGCGGTCCATTCTGCTGCGCCGGCTGACCGCCGGTAATGAACGAAGGCAGCCGTTCAACATCGCCGTCGTGCTCCGGCGCGTTCTGCTGCGGACGCGGCTGGTAGTGCTGCGGCTGGTGTTGGGGTTGTTGCGGCTGGTAGTGCTGCGGCTGCGGCTGTTGCGGCTCGCGCTGGTAGAACGGCTGTGCCTGCGGGGCGTAGGGCTCGCCGCCCATTTGCGGTTGGTCGTCGCCGTCATCGTCGCCGTCGTCAACGGAATTGCCGCGCATATCGCCGGGCTGTTGCTGCTGGTGATAGGGCTGGTTCTGGCGAAGCTGTTCCTGGGCCGCGGCGATCAGGCGGAAATAATGTTCGGCGTGCTGATAATAATTTTCGGAGGCAATTGGATCTCCGGAGCTTTGCGCGTCGCGGGCGAGCTGGAGATATTTCTCGGCGATGTGAGAAGCCGTTCCCCGAATTTTTACGTCCTGCCCGTTGGACTCGTACATTCGTGACAATGGATTCTGGTGGAAATGGCCACCACCTTTGCGATTACGACCGCGCATGCGCTTATTCTGACCGTTTCTCATGGTTTGCTATTCCGCCAACCCCGTTATGCGCGACGGCACCGATGCCGTCGCTTCTGTTTACTGCCTGTCGTCACCGAACGTCACTTAAATCCCATCGCATCGGCCGAGCGTGCTGAAAATCGTTCTTGCGTGAACGTCATCAGCCCTCAGCAATGCAGCCCTCACCGGCAAATCCACCCGCGGTGTCACACGCCTTCCGTCATGTATTCAGTCATGCGCGCGTCTTTTCGCATTGATGCGCGTCGAACCGATGAAACGTCTCGGCTCAACTTTCACGGTTTGAACATTCGCGCTCTAAATCCGGCGATCCTGTATGCCGTCCAATCCGGCTTTCGCTATCCAGCTATCGCTTGCCAGCTTCCGCTTGTTTCTGGCCTGCGTTGCCAACCTTTTGGAGCCAACTCTTGGAGTTCTGCTCCCGGGCTTTCAGGGCAACGCGGCACCCTCATCTCGGGCCAATTCCGTGGCCGCAAGCTAGTCGGTTCCGGCCGATATTCCAAGTGCTTTTTTGCCGGGGTCCAATGCTCACCCTTCATGCCCGGTTATTTGCAGCTTCCTGCAACGAGGGCGCGCGGCACATCGTTAAGATCGGGACGCGGCGCCGCGGGCGCAAGGCCCGCCGCGGCGAATAGGCCGGCCACGGGCGCCGATTGGCCGGCGCCCAGCTCGACCACAATCACCCCGCCGGGAGCGAGCAACGCCGGCGCGGCCGCGGCAATGGCACGATAGAAATCAAGTCCGTCCGGCCCACCATCGAGCGCGGATCGGGGATCGAACAGGCGCACTTCGGGCGGCAAATCTACGATGTCGCCGGATGCGACATAGGGCGGGTTGGAGACGATAACGTCGAACGGGCCGTGCAACGCCGCCGCCATGTCGCAGGCCACGAAGGCCGCGTTTGTCAGATCCAAGCTGCGGGCATTGTTGCGCGCGACGCCAAGTGCGCCGGCGCTCGTATCGGTTCCGACGCCAAAGGCGTTCGGCAGTTCAGTCAGCAGCGCAAGCAGAATTGCGCCGCCGCCGGTGCCAAGATCGGCGATGCGCATCGGCCGCGAACGCGATCCACGCGCCGTGATCGCGGCGAGCGCGGCCTCGACAATCGTTTCGGTCTCCGGGCGCGGCACCAGCGTGGTGGAATCGATCGAGAGAGAGAGGCTCCAAAATTCCTTCGTTCCGACGATGCGGGCGACCGGTTCGAAGGCGAGACGGCGCAGCGCCAAAGCGGCGATTGCACATTCGTCGCCAATGCCAAGATTGTAGTCGCTGGCGGCCGCAAGCCCGGCATGATCGAGCCCGAGCGCATGACCGATCAAAAGTCTGGCGTCGAGCTCGGGCGTTTCGAAGCCGCCGGCGCGAAGCGTCGTGGTTAATGCCCGCCGCGCTTCGCCGACGGTGACCGCTTTCGCGGCGGTTTCGGGTGTACCTGCAGCACCGGCTTTCGCGGCCGGCGACATCAGTTCGTCTCCTCGGCCGCGAGCAATGCCGCCTGGTTCTCGGCAACAAGCGCATCGACGATTTCGCCGAGCGCCTCGCCCTCCAGAATCTGCGGCAGCTTATAAAGCGTCAGATTGATGCGATGGTCGGAGACGCGCCCTTGCGGATAGTTGTAGGTGCGGATGCGTTCCGAACGATCGCCGGTACCGACCTGGCCGCGGCGCTGGGCGGCGCGTGCGGCATCGAGCTTCTGGCGTTCGAAATCGTAAAGCCGGGTCCGCAGCACCGCCATCGCTTTGGCGCGATTGCGATGCTGGGAGCGGTCCTCCTGCATCGTCACGACGATGCCCGAAGGCAGATGCGTCACCCGCACCGCGGATTCGGTTTTATTAACATGTTGGCCGCCGGCGCCGCTCGAGCGCAGCGTATCGATCTTAAGATCCTCGTCGTTGATCGCGACATCGAGGTCCTGGGCCTCAGGCAATACCGCAACCGTTGCGGTCGACGTGTGGATGCGCCCGGACCCCTCAGTGTCGGGCACACGCTGAACGCGATGGACGCCGGACTCGAATTTGAGCTTGGCGAACGCGCCACGGCCGCGGATTTCGGCGATGATTTCCTTGTAGCCGCCCATTGGGCCGTCGCTCGCGGCAACCATTTCCACTTTCCATCCCTGCTTGGCGGCATAACGCTCGTACATGCGGAACAGGTTGCCGGCGAATAAGGCGGCTTCGTCGCCGCCGGTTCCGGCGCGGATTTCAAGAATGACGTTGCGCTCGTCCATCGCGTCTTTGGGCAACAAAGCCAGTCGCAATTGCTGTTCGAGCGTGGTGCGCCGCGCTTCGAGCTCGGGCTTTTCCGCCTCCGCGATGGCGCGCATTTCCGCTTCCGTTGTCGGGTCGGCGATCAGGCCGGTCAGGCCGTCGAGTTCCTGCTGCGCGGCGCGATAGGATTTGACCGCCTCGACCACCGGCGCAAGCTCGGCGAATTCGCGGGACAGTCTGACGTAGGTCTCGGTCGGCAACGCTGCCGAGAGATCGCGTTCCAGCGCCGTATGCCGGGCGACCAGTGCATTGAGTTTTTGGTCCGGTAACATGGCTTCTATATCGTCGTGTCGCGCCGAAGTGCCAAGCGTCGGCCGGCATCGTGTTACGATCTAATGTGCTAAATCCGCAACCCCAACCTAAATCTGCAACCCATTATCGGCAGCAAATTTTTCCAATTGTGTGCGGATTGGCACCGTGCCGCTCGGTCTGTCGATCAGAGGACATAGGAAGGCAGCGATCTTGCTGCTGTCGAGATCGAGCAGCATCGCCTTGACCGGCCCAACCGCGGACGGTGTCAGTGACAGCGAGCGGTAGCCGACGCCGACCAGCGCCAGCGCCCCGATCGGATGCGACGCGAGCTCACCGCATACCGTCGCCGGCTTGTCGTGGGCACGGGCCGTGTCGGCGATGTTCTTGAGCGCGCGTAGGACCGGCGTCGACAGCGCATCAAAACGGCCGGAGACCCGCGGATTGCCACGGTCGATCGCATAGAGGAATTGCACCAGGTCATTGGAGCCGACAGAGAGGAAGTCGACCCGTTCGAGAAGTTCGTCGAGCTGATAGAGCAGCGACGGCACCTCCACCATGCTGCCAATCTCGACCTCGTCGGGCAATTTGTGGCCGTGACGCCGCAGATGCGTCAGCTCCCGCTCGACGAGCTCTTTGGCCTGATCGAATTCCTGCACGGTCGAGATCATGGGAAACATGATTTTCAGGGCGCGGCTGCCGGCCGCCCGCAGCAAAGCGCGCAATTGCGTGCGCAGCAGGCCGGGCCGATCGAGGCCGAGCCGGATCGCGCGCCAGCCGAGCGCGGGATTCTCTTCTTCGACGTTGCGCATATAGGGCAGGAGCTTGTCGCCGCCGATATCAAGTGTGCGGAAGGTCACCGGCTTGTCGCCGGCGGCGTCGAGGACGGCACGGTAAAGCGCGTATTGCTCGGTGGTCCGCGGAAAATTCGGCGCGACCATGAATTGCAGCTCGGTGCGGAACAGTCCGATGCCCGCAGCGCCAGTATCGGCGATGTGCGGCAGGTCGACGCTCAAGCCGGCATTGAGCAGGAGCGTCACTTCCTGGCCGTCCTTGGTCACGCAGGGTTTGTCGCGCAGCGCCGAATATTGCAGCTGGCGCCGCGCCCGCAGCCGCACGCGCTCGGCATAGGCCGCCTCCATGTCGGGCAGCGGACGGATATGCAGATCCCCGGTCGAACCGTCGACGATGATGGCGTCGCCCGGATCGGCGAGGCCGGTCGCGTTGTCGATGCCGCCCACGGCGGGAATGCCGAGTGCACGGGCGACGATGGTGACGTGCGACTGCGGGCCGCCTTCTTCGAGCACCAGTCCGCGCAGCCGCTTGCGGTCGTAGTCGAGCAGCGCCGCCGGCCCCATCGAGCGTGCGACCAAAATGGCGTTCTCCGGCAGGCTTTCGCGCGACGGCGCGTGGTCGCGGCCGGTGAGCTGCCGCATCAGGCGATTGGCGAGGTCGTCAAGGTCGTGCAGCCGCTCGCGCAAAAACGGGTCGGTCTGTCGCAGCATCCGCGCGCGGGTGTCCGATTGCACGCGCTCAACCGCGGCTTCGGCGGTCAATCCGGAAATCACGGCCTCTTCGAGCTTGTGCACCCAGCCGCGGTCGTAGGCGAACATGCGATAGGCTTCGAGCACATCGCGATGCTCGCCACCGTCGACCACATCACCGTGTTCGAGCATTTCATCGAGGTTGGTGCGCAGCGTATCGACCGCCGCCCGCAGATGTTCCAATTCCTTCGGGATATCGTCAGCAATGAACGCGGTGACCACCACGCGCGGCTCGTGCAATACGACATGCCCGAGCGCGATGCCCTCGCTCAGGGCCGTACCTTTGAAATGAACCGAGCGCCGTGCTGCAGGTTCGGCGCCGGGCAGCGCCAGCGCTGAAAGCTCACCGGAGGCGATCATCTCCGCCAGCACCATGGCGGTGGTTTGCAGCGCCTCGACTTCTTCCTCCGAATAGGTGCGCCGGGCGCGGTTCTGCACCACCAGCACGCCAAGCGTATTTCCGGCGCGCAAAATCGGCACGCCGAGGAAGGAATGGTAGATTTCCTCGCCGGTTTCCGGCCGGTAGGAGTAGGCCGGATGCGCCTGCGCATTCGACAGGTTGATCGGGCTTGCCTGACTGGCAACGAGGCCGACCAGGCCTTCATCGCCGCGCATCACGGTGCGATGCACGGCGTCGCGGTTGAGGCCCTCGGTGGCATAGAGTTCGAGCGTGGCGTCGACGCGCAGCACATAGACCGAGCAGACCTCCGCAACCATGTTGGCGGCGATCAGCACCACGATCTTATCAAGGCGTTCCTGCGCGCTGACCGGCTCCGCCATCACTTCGCGAAGCCGGCGCAACAGCACGCGCGGACCGCCGAGCGCGCCTCGCATGGCGTGAGGTCCCCTCGGGCATGGCTTTGACCGGAGCGGAGCCCGTAGCGCGCCGGCCGCAATCAAAGAGGAATCCGCCCGGGTCCCGGCCCGCGGCGAATATCCTCAAGGCTATATCGAATGCGGTATGCAAACCGCAAGCCAGAGACAACGATATGACGATGCTATTGATTTATTGTGCGACGCAGCGAAGCAGCCATTTAAGCCCCGTCGCGTTCTCGCATGCCGGCCGGTTACGGCGTCACGTTGTCCAGATTGTACAATGAATGCAACGTACGCACCGCAAGTTCAGTAAAGGCCGCGTCAATGAGAAGCGAAAACTTGATCTCGGACGTAGTAATTGCCCGGATGTTGATCGACCGTTCGGCCAGCGCACTGAACGCCTGAGCGGCGACGCCGGCATGACTGCGCATGCCGATCCCGATCACGGAGATCTTGGCAACGTCGGTGGCGCCGTCGAGCCTGGCATAGCCGATCGCCGCCTTGGCCTTGGCGATAACGTCGAGCGAACGCTGATAATCCGCCGCCGGGACGGTAAACGTAAGATCGGTGGTCCTGCCGTCGGCCGAGACGTTCTGCACGATCATGTCGACGTTGATATTGGCTTGCGCGAGCGGGCCGAAAATAGCCGCGGCCACGCCGGGCTTGTCCAGAACCTGGCGAATCGAGATTTGCGCTTCGTCCCTGGAGAAGGCGATGCCGGTGACGGTTTGCTGTTCCATAATCTCCCCCTCGTCGCAGATCAGTGTGCCCGGCGGATGGCCGTGCGGATCGATTCGTTCCGGCGGGTCGAAGCTCGAGCGCACGAAAATGCGCACGTTGTGCACCATGCCCAGCTCGACCGAACGCACCTGCAACACCTTGGCGCCGAGCGAGGCAAGCTCAAGCATCTCCTCGAAAGCGACCTTGTCGAGCCGGTGTGCGCGCGGCACGACACGCGGATCGGAGGTGTAGACGCCGTCGACGTCCGTATAGATGTCACAGCGATCGGCGCGGATCGCAGCCGCGATCGCTACCGCCGAGGTGTCGGAGCCGCCGCGGCCGAGTGTGGTGATGCGGCCGGTTTCCTTGTGCATGCCTTGAAACCCGGCGATGACGGCGACTTCCCCACGCTCCTTGAAGCGCCGGACCAGTTCCTCGCCGTTGACGTCGAGGATACGCGCCGAGCCGTGCGCGTCCGAGGTCAGGATCGGCAGCTGCCAGCCCAGCCAGGAGCGGGCGTTGATATCGAGGTCCTGGAGCGTGATGGCGAGGAGGCCGGCGGTGACCTGCTCGCCGGTGGCGACCACGGCGTCGTATTCCCGCGCATCGAAGATGCGGCGCTCCTTAAGCGCTTCCTCGCACCACTTCACCAGCCGGTCGGTCGCGCCCGCCATGGCCGAAACCACGACGGCGACTTCATGACCGGCGTCGACCTCGCGCTTGACGTGACGCGCGACGTTGCGGATGCGGTCCATATCGGCGACGGAGGTGCCGCCGAATTTCATCACCAGACGGGCCATGGGGTTATTCGCGTCGGCTGTTCGCGGACTTCTGATCAAAGGGCGCGTATAGATACCGGCGGGGTCAGCCGCCTGCAACATGAGCCGCATCACGCCGGTTTGTCACGCGGCGTCGGATCGTGATAATGACCGCCAAATAAGGACAAAACGCAAAAAAGTGCGTCAAGACTGCGGCTCGCTGCGCTGTTCGGTTGCGCGGCGAAGTCGAAGATCTCGTCGGGAGGACTATTTAATCAATTATGGCGCCGGACGTCGGCACCGAGGTCATTTGTATCGATTGCGGCTGGACCGTCGGCTAATCGCGGGCCGAAATGTTGCGTTTCTTCGGCGCATCTGCCCGAACCGGCCGGGGCGTTTCACCCCAGCATGCCGCGCTGCCCATGATCGAGGACCAGAAGGCAACCCACAAAAGAACTGGCATAACGGTTTCTACTTTGCGGATCGGCGATTGTTTAGACTCTGACCAAATAACGCCGCGCCTTCGTCGCGGTTCCCGAAATTATACGAGACACACATGCGTGATCAAAAGGAACTAAAAATAGGTGTGGTCGGCGGCGGATTGATGGGCCACGGCATTGCCTATCTGCTCGCCGCAGCGGGACATCAAGTCGGCGTGTTCGAGCCGGCCGCCGAGCTTCGAGCATCGCTGACGCCGCGACTGCTGGCGATCGTCGGTCTGCTCGATGACGATCCGGCGCTGCTGCGGAAGATCGCCGTGTTCGATGCGCTGGCGCCTGCGATGCAAGATGTTGCCTTCGTATTCGAGGCGGCGCCGGAAAAGCTCCCGCTCAAGCAACAGATCTTCGCCGAGCTTGAGAGCCTCGTAGCGCCGGAAACGGTTCTAGCCAGCAACAGTTCGGCAATTCCGTCGACCGAAATCGGCCGCCACCTCGCCCATCGCGAACGCGTCATCGGCACGCATTTCTGGAATCCGCCCCACCTCGTGCCGCTGGTCGAGGTCATTGAGAATGAAGAGACGACTGACGATGTCGTGCGCCGAACGATGTCTCTATTGCGGGACGCCGGCAAAACCCCGGTCCATGTGTGGCGCGACGTGCCGGGCTTTGTCGGCAACCGGCTTCAACACGCAATGAAACGCGAGGCAATCGCGCTCGTGGCCGCTGGTGTATGCGACGCCGAGACTGTCGATACGGTGGTGCGCGAAGGTTTCGGCGCGCGTACCGCGGTGCTCGGGCCGATGGAGCAATCCGATCTGGTCGGCACCAATCTCACCCTCGACATCGCCGAGGTGCTGTATGCGGACCTCGACCGCACGCCCGGACCACATCCGTTCCTTCGGGAAATCGTCAAAGCCGGCAAGCTTGGCATGAAGACCGGCGAGGGCTTGCGCAAATGGGAGCCGGAACAAGCCGATGCAGTCCGCGATCGCCTTTCGCGCTTCCTTGCCGAGCAGGCGAAGGCGCGAAAGAGACGATCTTAAATCACGCCTCGTAATTATGGACGAAATCGTCCGGTACGTTCGGCCCCCATGCATAGAAGGAATCTTCGGCCACATGGTCGCCGCTCGGCCAATCCGTCGTGGCAGGGACGTAATCGATATCGGCTGAATATTCCGAGAAGCTGCCCCACGGATCCTGAACATAGTGAAAATAATTTGAGCCGAGGACGTGCCGGCCCAGGCCCCAGCCTTTAGCAAAGCCCTTATCCAGCATATGCATCGCCCCGATGCCGATCTCGTCGACCGAACCGACGTCCCAGCTAAAATGATGATGCCCTGGAGCGTCCGAACGGGCGAATGCGATCATGTGATGATCGCTGCCGTGAATGCCATGGAGGAAGGCGATGTTATCGCCAGAGCGGTCGGATAGGCGCAGGCCGAGCACGCGGGTATAGAACTCGATCGCCTTGCCGACGTCGCGCGTGAACATCAGGACATGGGCGAGCCGGCGCGGACGTGTCAGCGGCGTCTTGCTGCGATAAGGCGCACCACGCTCGCCGGGGCCGGCGGACTGGAAAGAGAAGCGGGTTTTCTCATCCGGCGACGATTTGGCCGCGACTTTGATTTCGACCAGGATGCCGTCGTGGTCGCGAAACCAGATGCCATTCGAATCGATGCCATGCGGCGGGTCCAGGCGCTGCACGCCCATCGTTTGCAGGCGCTGCGAAAATCTCTCGATGTCGTCTTCGAAGGCGCCGAACGACACATAGCCGTACTTTTTGCGCGGGCCCTCGCCGATCGTTCCCCACACATGCGGCTGTTCGAAAGTGCCGAGCGTCAGCAGATCGCCTTTTTCGCCGACCTTGAGACCGAACTCGCCGTAGAAATTTTGCGCGACTTTGAGATCGGGGACGGCGAAGTGAAAATGATCGACGGAGTGCACGCCGAGTTCGCCCGGGCGGCGGTTCGGCTTGATGAATCCCTGAATTGCCGTCATCGCATTCCTCCTGACCGTCTAACTTACACAGTGGGTTCGATGGGCCCTCGTGGCAAGAAGAGGCTGCCGCTTCGTTGAGATGGCTTGGCCGTTCGAGCGTGGCGTAGGGAGAGCCTGTGCTTCGAAAATATTTTAGTCAATGAAAAATATTTTCTCCTTGAAATGGCAGTCGCGATCCAGCACGATCGACGCATGAACAAGCTTGCCAGTTTCGACCGGGTGGCAACGCAATCGGACCAGGCCTACGAGGCGCTGCTGGCGGAAATCCTTGATTGCCGGCTAGCGCCGGGGACCAAAATCACGATCAGCGATGTCGCCATGCGATTGGGCTTCAGCCCGGGCGCGGTTCGGGAGGCGCTGTCGCGGTTGGCTGCTGAAAAATGGACGGTGGCGACCGCGCAGAAAGGCTATTCGGTCACGCCGGTCTCGCTGGGTGAGCTAGGGGATCTGACACGAACGCGGATTACCATCGAACAGTTTTGCCTGCGCTCCGCGATCGCGCATGGCGACGTGGAATGGGAGACTTCAATCGTTGCCGCCCATCACCGCCTGCATCGCCTTCCCATGCAGACTGGCCGTGGCAATACACTCTTGGATCCGGCCTGGGTCACCGCGCACACGACGTTCCATGCCGCGCTCGCGGCCGGTTGCGACAGTCCGTGGATGCTGAGGCTGCGCACGATGCTCTATGTGCAGAGCGAGCGGTACCGGCATTTATCGGTGGCCTTGGCGCGGGAAAATCGCGATGTCGATGCCGAGCACGAGGCAATCCTGAACGCCTGCCTGGGGCGCGAGGCCGATCGCGCCTGCGCTCTGATCGAGGATCATCTCAATCGAACGTCAGCAATCGTCGTGACATCACCGCTGTTGCGCGACGGATCCGCCACGCCAGGAGATGGGCCATGACCAAAACCGCCACACTGCCGAGCACTGCGACGCCAACGATTGCGGAACTCGTCAACAGGGCGCACGAACTTGCTGCCTTGCTGCGCAAGAGCGCTCCGGTGGGCGAAGCCAACCGGCGGGTCGAAGAGGAAACCATTCAGGCCGTCAGGCGAGCCGGGCTGATGCGGGTGTGCACGCCGAAACGCTACGGCGGCTGGGAAATGAATACGCGCGCAATCCTTGATGTCAGTTCGGCAATTGCCGAGGCCGACGGCGGCTCCGCCTGGGTGGTCAACCTCAACAATGTCTGTTGCTGGCTGACGAGCCTGTTCCCGGTCAAAGCACAGGACGAGGTGTTTGCTGCCGATCCTGATGCCTGCGTTTCCGGGGTGCTGAATCCCACCGCGGAGGTGACCAAAGTAGACGGCGGATTCCGTGTTACAGGCACATGGCACTACAATTCCGGCGGTTGGCACGCCCAATGGGCGGTGCTGGGGATGCCGATCGTCGACGCCTCCGGCGAACCGATCGACCAAGGCCTTGCGCTTTTCCCGATGTCGGACCTGGAGCGGGTCGACACCTGGTTTGTCGCCGGCATGAAATCGTCCGGCAGCATTTGCCTCAAGGCCAGGGACGCGTTCGTGCCCGATCATCGTATCTTGTCGGTGCCGCGCGCGATCGAGGGCAGCTATCCGACGGAAACGCGCGATCAGGAGCCGCTCTATCGCTCCGCGTTCGTTCCGCTGCTTGCCATCATCCTGGTCGGACCAATCCTCGGCCTGGGTCGCGCTGCGCTGGAATTCGTTCGGCAAAAGGCCTCGTCACGAAGCATTGCCTATACGTTTTTCGAGAAGCAAACCGCGTCGGTCGCGTTTCAATTGCAGATCGCCGAAGCCGCGCTGATGATCGACACCGCGCATCTTCATGCCTATCGGGCCGCCGACGATATCGACGACGCGGCGGCGCGCGGTGTCTATCCGGATATGTTGGTGCGAACGCGAGTTCGCGCCGACACTGGATATGTCGTGGAGAAAATCACCCAGGCGATCGAGAAACTTCTGTTTGCCCATGGTTCCGCGGGATTTGCCGAGACGAGCCCCCTGCAGCGCATTTGGCGCGATGCAGCGGTCGCGTCGCGGCATGCCGTGGTGCTGCCGCCGATCGGCTACGAGCTTTACGGCAAGGCATTGCTTGGCGTCGAAAACAACGTCACGCCGCTGTTCTGACCGTCGCCTTACGCCGGCACGACCTCGCGACTTTAGTATCCTTGACCGACCTTGGGCCACGGTAGAAGATGCTGCGCGCTCGGGCGGCGCCGCGGCTTTACGGGTTTGGCCGCGTCGCTTGACCGGCGGTGCGCGTAGAGGGCGTGCATTACTGTTTGCGATCAAGCCGCGCAAAAGTCGCGGTCAAGCCCCAAAAGCAAAAAACAACATCATCAGGGAGGATCGAGCATGTCGAACAGCACACTATCCGTGCGCCGGCGAACCTTGCTTCAAGCAGGTCTCGCACTCGGCGCCAGTCAAGTCGTCGGCGCGCCTTTTGTGGTCCGCGCTCTCGGCGAAGAGTTGGTCAAGATCGGGATGGTCGATCCGCTGACCGGCGTATTATCCGCGCTGGCACAAAGCGAAGTCGACGGCGCGAGATACGCTACGGCAGAGATCAACAAGAAGGGTGGAATCCTCGGCCGCCAGGTCGAGCTTCTTGTCGAGGATTCCGCGAACGACGTCGGCACCGGAGTGCAGAAGACGCGCAAGCTGATCGACCGCGATCAGGTCAACGCCATTATCGGCGACGTGAACTCCGGTATCGCCTACGCCATGTCGCAGGTGACCAACGAAAAGAAGGTTTTCCATATCGTGGCCGGCGGTCATACCGATCCGATCACCGGCACCAACTGCAAATGGAACGTGTTCCGCGTCTGTAATACCACGACGATGGATGCCGAGGCGGTCACGCCTGAACTGGTGAAGAAATTCGGCAAAAAATGGTTCTTCGTTACGCCGGATTATGCTTACGGCCATACACTTCAGGATGCCTTCATCAAGGCGCTCAAAAAGGCGGGCGGCACCTACGACGGCGACATGCTGCCGATCAACAATACCGACTTCTCCGCCACGCTGATCAAGGCCAAAGCCTTCAAGCCGAACGTACTGCTTAACAACATGGGCGGTCTCACTCAGATTAATTGCATGAAGCAATTCACCCAGTTCGGCATGCAAAACGAAATGGGTCTTGGCGGGGCGCTGTTCGAGTTGGAAAGCATCAAGGGTTGCCCGCCGGAGGCGCAAACCGGCTGGTGGGACATGGAATGGTGGTGGAATTAACCCAACGTGCCCGAGGTCGTGAAATTCGTCGGCGAGTACCGCGCCGCGACAAAAAAGACGCCATCGGCGCGGGACTGGTTCGGCTACGTGTCGGTGAATTCGGTCCGGCTTGCGGCAGAAAAGGCGAAGTCGCTCGATGGACCGAAACTGGCGAGCGCGATGGAGGATATGGAACTACCGCCGGATGTCGCGCTGCAGCCCGGAAAAGTCGTCTATCGCAAGGGCGATCACGAGCTGATGCCGAATATCTTCGTCGGCGAAGTGCATCCGGCGAAGGGAAATCCGGACGACGTGTTCACCCTCTCCTCGCTGGTGCCCGGTCAGCAAGCCGCCGGATCGGTCGAAGACACCGGCTGCAAGATGGTTGAGCCGAGCTGACGTCCTATCACTGTAAGGAGCGAAGCGACGAAGCAGTCCAGGGCCACATCGCATGACTGGATTGCTTCGTCGAGTTTGTCAGTGGGCCGGCCTTTCCGGGCCGTGCCCAATGGCAGGCAATGACGCGCAGCGCAGAGGGCGTCGATGACACAGCTCATTCTGTTCAATGTGACCAATGGGCTGATCATCGGCGCATTTTACGTGTTGATGGCGCTGGGGCTTTCGCTGATCCTCAATCTCTCCAACGTCATCAATTTTGCGCATGGCAATTTCCTTGCGCTCGGCGGCTACCTGGCATTCGCGCTGTCGCCCACGCTTGGCTATTGGGGCGCGCTGCTTGTTTCGCCCCTCCTCACCGCGCTGATCGGGCTCGCGGTCGAGCGGCTGATGATCCGGCGCATCTACAATCGCGACCCGGTCTATAGTCTTCTTCTCACCTTCGGCCTTGCCTTCGTGATGCAGGACGCAGCCCGCTACATCTGGGGGCCGAATGGCCTGCCAATGGGCTTGCCCGCCGTCCTGGCGCAGCCGATCACCAACACGCTGTTCTTCATCACCTACTATCGCATTTTCATGGTGGCGGTGGTCATCATCGCGGTGGCTGGCCTGTTCGGCTTCCTGCGCTATACCCGCGTGGGCTTGCGCATCCGCGCCGGAACATTCGACCTCGAAACCGTAGCGACGCTCGGCGTCAATGTTCGTCAGCTTCGCACGTTCAATTTCGCCTTAGGCTGCCTGTTGGCCGGCTTGAGTGGCGTGCTCGCCGCCGGGCAGATCGGTCTTAATCCCAATATGGGCGACGATCTTCTGATGCCGAGCTTCATCGCGATCATCGTCGGCGGTGTCGGCAGCCTGATCGGCACTTTGTTCGGCGGGCTTTTGATCGGCATGGCGGCAGCACTGACCACGGTATTCTACCCGTCGGCCAGCGAGGCGGTGATTTATGCGATCTTGATGGCGGTGCTCCTGATCCGTCCGCGCGGGCTCGTCGGCGAAGAAGGGATGCTGTCATGACCATGGCCATCGCATCTTTGGGCGGGCGGCTCCCGGCCCAGGCGGGCCGGCGCGAATTGGCGATGATCGCGATCTGGACAGCGCTGCTCACGGTGCCGCTGTGGCTCCCGCTGCTCGGCGGCTACACCGCCCTTGCGGCACGCGTTCTGGTATTCGGTCTGGCGGCGATGGGGCTCAACATGCTCCTCGGCTTCACCGGCGTGTTGAGCTTCGGGCACGCGGCCTATTTCGGCTTGGGTGCCTATGGCGCCGGCCTCACGCTGCGTTATCTCGTACATTCCACGCCGCTCGCCATGCTGGCCGGAACGCTGCTCGGCGGGCTGGCCGGCACATTGTTTGGCCTGTTGATCGTGCGCCGGCGCGGCGTCTATTTCGCGATGTGCACCATCGCGTTCGGCCAGCTCTGGTACTACCTGGCCTATAGCTGGAACAGCTTCACCGGCGGCTTTGACGGCTTGCGCGATTTCCAGCGCGAACCGATCGGGCTCGGTCCGTTCACCGTGCACATCGAGGACGGCGGCACGACGTTTTACTTTTTCCTTCTGGCGATCTTTGCCGTCGCCGTGACATTAATGGGCCTGTTGCTGCGTTCGCCATTCGGCCGCACCCTGGTCGCGATCCGGGAGAATGAGCGCCGCGCCCGTTTCCTCGGCATTCCGGTCGAGCGGCATATCTGGTTGTCGTTCTCGATCTCCTGCTTCTTCACCGCGCTCGCCGGCACGCTCTATGCGCTGCTCAACAACTTCGCCGATCCGCTGACGCTGCATTATTCACTGTCCGGCTATTTTGTGGTGATGACGGTGATCGGCGGCATGCGCACGTTCTGGGGACCGCTTCTCGGTGCGGCGGTGTTCGTGGTGTTGCAGGACTACATCTCGTCGATGACGGTGAACTGGATGTCGTTCGTCGGCGCGGTCTTCATGCTGGTCGTGCTGTTCTTTCCGCGCGGCCTTCTCGGCATGATGCGGCGACAGGTCAAAGTCTGACAGCTTCCCAAGCGGGGTCGTTTCGGAAGGCCCGCTCGCGCCCATGCATCAAGTCCGGAGTGGGCGCTCTCCAGATCACGCTCTAATATGGCAAGCCGACATATTGCTCCGCCAGCGACGCCTGGGCATGCTCTGACGCGTGCAAATAATCGAACTGATTGAGCCGCATTTGCTCTTCGAATGGCGTCTCGCCGGAAAATCGGTGGAGCAGCATCGTCAGCCACCAGGACATGCGTGCGGCGCCCCACACGCGACGCAAGGCGGTGTCGGAATAACTGTCAAGATAATCTGTCCGACCGCTGCGGTAGGTTTCGATGAGCGCACGGGACAGGTAAAAGACGTCCGAGACCGCGAGATTAAGGCCCTTTGCTCCGGTCGGGGGAACGATGTGGGCGGCGTCGCCGGCCAGGAACAGCGCTCCGTAACGCATCGGCTCGGCGACGAAGCTGCGCAGCGGCGCGATGGACTTCTCGATCGACGGGCCCGTCACGATGCTGTCGGCCATGTCCTTCGGACATCGCGCCTTGAATTCGTCCCAGAAGCGGTCGTCCGGCCAATCCTCCAGCTTCGTGTCGAGGTCGCACTGAATATAGTAGCGGCTCAGCATCGGGTTGCGCATCGATGCCAGCGCGAAGCCGCGGCTATGGTAGCAGTAGCAGATATCGGGAAACGGCGGCGTCTCCGACATGATGCCAAGCCAGCCGAACGGATAGCTCTTCTCGTAGGTCTTGAGCACCGCCGCTGGAATCGATGCCCGGCTCACGCCATGATACCCGTCGCAACCGGCGACATAATCGCAGTCGATCCGTTCCTGTGATCCTTGGTGCTCGTAAGTCACATACGGCCGGCCTGACGTGACGTCGTGCAGCCGAACATTGTCTGCCTGGTCGATCACCTTTCCGCCCGCGGCGTCGCGCGCAGCAAACAGGTCTTCGGTGATCGCGGTCTGGCCGTAGGCCATCATCGGCCTGCCGGCATATTTTTTAGTATCGATGAGAAGGCGTGGGCGATCCTCCCAGGCGATCCAGGAACCGTCATGGGGATGACCTTCGCGGTCCATGCGTTCGCCCAGGCCGACTTCGCGCAACAGCGCAACTGTCCCGGCTTCCAGCACGCCCGCGCGGATCCGCTCCAACACGTGACGGCGGGTCTGGCGCTCGAGAACGATATTGTCGACGCCGTTGCGATCGAGAATATGGGAGAGCAGCAAACCGGCCGGGCCGGCGCCGATGATCACGACCTGAGTGCGCATCAATTAATTTCCGATACCCATGGCCTCGACAAATGCACGCCGCACCTCGGGTGGTTGACCGTAATGGTGACGGAACTCCTTGAGCCGCTGGCGCAGCAGCGGGTCCTTGTCGAAATCGGCAAGGGCGATGCCTTCGGTATTGAACTCGCGCGCCATGTTGGGCAGCGCGATGCAGGATGCCGCGTTGGCACTGCGGATAACGCCGGCAGGTTCCCGGCCGTCGGCGATGGCCTCGATCTCCTGGAAAAAGCGATTACGCATCATCGTGATGCCGATGTCGCTCGAGCGCAAGTTCTCTTTGGTGCGGTCGGCAATGCGGCCCTGCCCGACCCAGGCAACGATGTCCTGGTTGATGACATGGCTTGAGATCCAGCGGCCGCTTTCGTCCTTGATCGGGCTGACCCAGGCCGGCACGCGGTCCTGGACATATGGCTCGCGGCCCTTCGGTACGCGCATAAAAAACCAGGCGACGCTCAGCGTATTCTCGTCGTCGACCGGCACGCGCCACTCGAAGTGGCTGCCGAGATAGAAACCGTTAGGCCACAATGCGACGCGGCCCACGGTCCAATAACGATCCTGCTCGCTTTGCCCTTCGCGTACGCGTTTGTAAATGAAGCCGTGCTCGAATTCTTCGAACTTCAGCTTGAGATGTTTTGGCGCCGCGTTGACGTCACCGCCACGCAGGCGGTTGCCCCAATTGTCATGCATCCACTCAAAATGAACCGGGTCGATGGAATTTTCCTGACATTGAAACCAATTGCACGGAATGTCGGCAAACACGATTTCGCGAAAGCCGTTGCCCCAGGTGAACGGCTCCCAGACCGGCAGTTCCGGCGCCGGCAGCGGTCCGAGATAGGCGAACAGGAGCCCGGCGCATTCCTTCACCGGATAGGCTTTCGTATCGCAACCGGCTTTCGAAGGTTTCGGATTAGCGGTGTCCTCGTAGGGCTGTTCGAGGCAGCGGCCGGTCTCATTGACCAGCCAGCCGTGATAGCTGCAGCGGATGCCGCTTTCCTCGACCCAGCCGTAGGACATGTCGGCGCGGCGATGCGGACAATGCCGGTCGATCAGCCCATAGCGGCCGCTCAGATCCTTGTAGAGGACGAGGTCCTCGCCGAGCAGGCGAATAGTCTTGATCGGAGCTGCGTCGAATTCACTGGCGCCCGCGACGGGCTGCCAGTAGCGGCGCAACAGCTCGCCCATCGGCGTGCCGGGCCCCACGCGCGTGAGCATTTCGTTTCGGGCGGCAGTGAGCAAGCCTTCCTCCCCATGGGTTGTCCTCGCTATGGGCGATTATTTCACCTCTCATCGCTTGCGGGGAGAGGGGAAAGCTCCGCCAGGCGATAGGGGTTCCGTACCGCCGCGGCGCTCGATCGGAATTGCCTCAAATCGAAGCTAACTCGTTATCGGCGGCTCAACGGATCGCATGTTTAATGGTGCAATGCACGCAGCCAATGGCCCGAGCCCACACGCCGCCGCGTGGTTTGTGGAACCAGATCGCGACAGCGCAAAACGCCGCGCGCGGCGTGAAGCGTTGGCGCGGCGCCGCGGTGCCACGTCCACCAGGGCCGCCATCGTTGCCTCGATATTTCTTGTGCTGGTCGCCACCGGCTTATTGTTCGGCGGGCATGCCGCGATTGATCCGCTGTTGCACTTGGCCACCACCGCCCGCGATAGCAGGGCGACGAGTGACGTTGTTATCCCTATGCCCGACGGCCAATATTGCCGTCACATGTCCTTTGACAATGCGACGTCGGAGATGGTCGAGGGCACTATCGAGCCGTGCCCGGACAGCATCGTCAGGAGACCACGCGGTAGCGATCGCAGCTTCATGTGGGGCGGGCAGTAAACCCGGGGTGAATGTCGGGCCGTGGGACGCGTCCACGGACGCGCTCGCCGCCATCTCATCAGGTCCGGTGCGCGCGACTGCACAGCGCCGGTTCCAAAATACCACCAGTGTCTTAGACCGTACTTTCGCCACCATTGGACCAGCAGTTGTCGCGGCGCTGGACGGGGCGACCTGCAAGCTTGCATAAAAGCTGCCGACGGCACTTGCTCCGCCGTCTTCGCCATGCGCAAATTCAATCTCAACACTGGGGGGAAATGCCCATGCCGATCGTGCGTATTGTCTGTTTGCTGGCGCCGTTGGCCGCCTTGTCGCTCTATTCGCTCGCGGTCGCTAACGCCCAGGGCAGTCCCGATGCCCGAGAGGCCTGCACCCCCGACGCCATGCGGCTATGCTCGGAATTCATCCCGGATGTGGCGAAGATCACCGCCTGCATGAAGGCAAAACATTCGCTGCTCAGCGTAAGCTGCCGCACCGCGATGGCGGGCGGACATGAGGGCAAGCGCGAGGTGAGACACGAGTCGCGACATGAGGTGAGGCACGAGACCCATTACCGCAGGGTGCGTGCGGAACATTGCGACAAGTTCACTCATCTTTGCAGCTGATCGCGCGATATCGCGGCGCCACGCCGCGTCATTTCACCGGCCAGCACTCGAACGCTGTCGGCTGAATGGAAAGGTCTTTGCTGTCGCACAAATAAACGTCCTGGCCCTTCTGCAGGACCAAAGTGCCAATGACGCCGGCCTGGTTTCCGGCGACCGCCTTGATTTCAAACCCTTCGGCGGTCAGCGATGACAAGGAGACATACTTTGTCACCCGTGGCTGTTGCGCACGGGCCGGCGGCGGAACGATACTCAGCAAACTTACCGCCAGAATCGCCGCCATAATGCGGCGTTTTCGAATAGGTGCGTAGCGCATCGGTATCGCAGTCTCCATGACGCGCTAGTTCTGCGGCATCGGATTGATGCCAAGCTCTTTGGCGAAGGCCGCCACTTTGGCGCGCTGATCCTCGATCGATTTAGCGAACTCCTCGGGTCCGCCGATGTTCAGAATCTGCGCCGTGGCTTGCAGACGGTCCTTGATCGTATCGTCGACCACCGCACGAAAGTCGGCGGTTATCCGCTGGCGAAGTTCGAGCGGCATGCCGGGCGGGCCAAACAAACCGACCAGGCCGTCGAGCGTCAGCGCCGGCTGTCCGGCTTGCTTGACCGTCGGCAGGTCGGGCTCGGTCGGGGTGCGCGACGTGCCGGTGACGGCGAGGAGTTTGATCTTGCCGGCCTGGAGTTCCGGCTGCACGATCGCGAGCGCCGCCTCATAGACTTGCACACGTCCCTCCGCGAGGTCCTTGGCCGCCTCGACCGGGTTGCGGTACGGCACTTTGGTCATGTTCAGGCCTTCCTCCTTCAGCCAGCCGGCGAACATGAAATCGAGCGCTCCGGTCACGCCGGCCCAGTTGAGTTGACCCGGCTTGGCACGGGCAAGCGCGACAAGCTGGTCGAGGGAATTGACGTTCAGGCTCAACGGCACGGCAACCGCAATCACGGTGTTCGAAACCTGAACAATCGGCACGAGGTCGCTCGGCTTATACGGCAAGTGATCGTGCAGGAATGGATGGGCCGTGAACGATGACGACGGCGCAAACAGCAAAACGTGATCGTCGTGGGCGGCAACGAATGAGCCGATAGCGACCAACGCGTCGCCACCGGGACGGTTTTCGATAATCACCGGCTGCCCCCAGCGTTTGGTCAGCCGGTCCGCGAATATCCGTGCGGTGATGTCCGAACCGGACCCGGGTCCGAGCGTGAGGATGAATTTGACCGGCCGGGTCGGCCAATCCGACGCGGCCGAGGCCGAGGGCGCTTTCGCCGCCATGACAAGGACGGCTATCAGGCAGAACGCGGCGGCTAATAGATGATTGAGCGTCCCGCGCATGATTCCTCCCCCGCTTTTCACCGGCCGTGTCGTAACGCCAGCGGTTGCCACCTTAGAGTAGCGCGGGCCTATCGGAAAACGGAATACGCCGTGCCGCTATCAGCTTTCCAGCCCGGTCGGCACGTTCTTGTTTTCGCTCGTAAGCTTCATGCCGGCGGCAAGTGCCATCGTCTCGGCCAGCGCGGCAAAATCCTTTTGCAGATATTCCTGCGGGTTCTTTTGCAGCATGGCTGCGCCAAAATGGTTTTGCAGCACTTCGCGGGTCGCCGCCGTCACCGGCATCGGCACGTCCATTTCGCGAGCGAGTTCGAGGCCCAGATCCAGATCCTTGCGCAGCAGCTCGGGCGTAAACGTCGTCGTCCAGTCGAGGTTCACCAGCGCCGGAGATTTGTAGCGCGTGAACATCGAGCCCATCACGCCGTTGTTGAGGAAGGCAAGAAAGGCCTCGCGCGGCACGCCCATTTTATTTGTCAGAAGCGTGATCTCGATAAGGTTCTCGATGACGACGCCGAGCATGACGTTGTGGGCGATCTTGCAGACGCGCGCGAGTTCGCCCTCGCCGACGTAAGATGCGCCGCGCGGCGCGAAGACTTCGATCAGCGGCATGGCGATCTTGCAGGCGGCTTCCGGACCCGACACGACGGCGGAGAGCTTGCCGGCTTTGATCACCTTGGCATTGCCGCTCACCGGAGCAGCGATGAAATCGGCGTCGAATTGCTTGAGCTTGTCGCGGATTTCGGCCGATTCCTCCACTGCGATGGTTGAGCAGTCGACCACGATCGGGGGCATCTTGCCGCCCTGACTGCAGACCCCGGTCTTGCCGTAGAGGACGTCCTGGACATCCTTGCCGGTGGCGACGATCGAGAACAGCACATCGACATCTTTCAGATCTGACAGATGATCGACCACCTTGCAGCCGATCTTCGCCAGCGGTTCGGCCTTGGCGCGGGTGCGGTTCCAGATCGAGACGTCGTGGCCCGCTTTGATGAGACGCTCGGCCATCGGAAAGCCCATGCGGCCCATGCCGATCCAGCCGATTTTCTGCGCATTCTTGGTGGCCATGGCCAACTCCCTGGGTCGATAATCTTTGCGGTTGGGGTTGTCCTAGCACAGGGCGCGGCCACTGCAACGGCCGCTAAAGCGGCGGCTTGTCCTCGGGCGCGAAGCCGAACTATCCTGAAATGCGATGCATGACGTTATCGATAATCTTGCCCCCGCAGAGGTCGGCGTCGACGCCGGCCCATTGTGGCGTGCGGCGCGCAATACGTTTCCATTCGTCGTCGTCGGGGCCATATGGGAGACGGTGGCGCATCTTGGCCTCTTCCCGGCGCAATTCTTTCCCTCGCTGGAAGACATCGCCGCGGTATTCGTTCGCCTCACGTTTAACGGCGTATTGCCGCATCACGCGATGGATACCCTGGTTCGTCTCAGCGCCGGGTTCGCGCTCGCGGCGATTGCGGGAGTGACGATTGGCATTCTCATGGGGCGGTCGCGGCGGGCAGAGGATATTCTGCTGCCGCTTGTGAGCATCGGCGCGCCGATTCCCGGCCTCGCTTACGCTCCGCTGTTTCTGTTGTGGTTCGGACCGGGCAATGTCTCGGCCGTCATCCTGGTCGCATTCGTTTCGGCTTTTCCCATCATTTACAATTGCTGGACCGGCGTTAAGGCGGTCAAGGACATCTGGTTGCGTTCGGCGCAGGCGATGGGCGCCGACGATCGCCGCCTGTTCAGTCACGTCATCCTCCCCGGAGCGCTGCCCTACATACTAACCGGTCTGCGGCTCGGTCTGGCGCAGGCTTGGCGCATCCTGGTTGCCGTTGAGATGCTGGCTGCGGTGCCATGGGGATTGGGCTGGCTCATTTTCGGCGCGCAGGAATTCCTCAACACCGACGTCATGCTGGCCGGCATCGCGGTGATCGCCGTGATTGGGCTCGCTTTGGAGAAGCTGGTATTTCAGCCGCTCGAGGAATTCACCGTGGTGCGCTGGGGCATGATATCATGACCGCCGCCCGCGCAATGCTGCAACGCTATCAGTCGCTATGGCGCGGGTCGCTGACCCTCATTGTAGTGGCCGCGGCCTACGAGGCCGTTGCCCGCAGCGGCTATTTCGCGCCAGCCTTGATGCCGTCGCTCGGAACCGTGGCGAGCACGCTCGCGAATTCGATTCTCGACGGCAGCATGCTGCATCACGCCGCCGCAACGCTCTATCGTGTGGTGATCGGCTTCGGCTTCGCTGTCGCCGTCGGCCTGCCGTTGGGCGTGGCGATGGGCCGGTTTGGTCCGGTGGAGAATTTCGTCCTGCCGCTGTCGAGCGCCCTGATGCCCATACCGTCGCTCGCCTGGGTGCCGGTCTTCATCCTGTGGTTCGGCCTCGGCAATACCGTCACCATTCTGATCGTGTTCTACGCCGCGCTGTTCCCGATGCTGCTCAATACCTGGACCGGCGTAAGATCGGTGAACCCGATCTGGTTGCGGGCTGCCGGCATGATGGGCGCCAATGAACGCGGGCTGTTCTGGAAAGTTATCATTCCCGGCGCTTCACCCTTCATCATCACCGGCTTGCGGCAATCGTTTCTGCGTTCGTGGATCGCCGTGATCGGGGCGGAAATGCTGGCGGGCTCGGATTGGGGACTGGGGTGGGTCATCTTCGATGCCAAGGAATTCCTCGATACCGACGTGATGCTGGCATCGCTTATCGTAATCGGCTGCATCGGCTTCGTGACCGAGCGTCTGGTCTTCGGCTCGATCGAGCGCGCCACGATTTATCGCTGGGGCATGGCGCGGTCGGCTAAGGGATAAGGTCTCGCCGCCGCAGCCACCGCCAATGCCGCTCTTTCCGGCTGGCAGCAAGCCGCAGGTTCTGGCACAAAGCGGCGCGCGCCCATCAGCGCAAACGAACACCGAGCTGCCAAAACATGCTCCGGGAAAAGCCAGAGGAAACGACGCGGGAAGCGGCGATGGCCCATATCGAGGCACGCGATATCACGCTGACCTACGCTACGCCGAGCGGGAAGGTGCCGGGCGTTCGCGGCGTCAGCTTCGCCATGGACGCCTCGGAATTCCTCTGCATCGTCGGACCGAGCGGGTGCGGCAAGTCGACGCTGCTCAATATTATCGCCGGCTTTCTGACGCCGACCTCCGGCGAAATCCGCATCGGCGGCGCCCAGGTCAAGGGTTACGGCATGGATCGGGGCGTGGTGTTTCAGGACTTTGCCCAGCTCTTCCCTTGGCGCACGGCGCTCGGCAACGTCGCCTTCGGGTTGGAAATGAAGGGCGTGCCGAAGGCCGAGCGACAGGCCATCGCACTCGAACAGCTTCGCCTCGTGAAGCTCGAAAAATTCGCGCGATCCTATCCGCACCACCTGTCAGGCGGGATGCAGCAGCGGGTCGCGATCGCGCGGGCGCTGGCGTACAATCCGGCAGTCTTGTTGATGGACGAGCCGTTTGCGGCTTTGGATGCTTTGACGCGTGACGACATGCAACGCCTTCTCGCCGACGTATGGCGCACGACGCGTAAGACGGTGATCTACGTGACCCACAATGTCGCCGAAGCGGTCTATCTCGCCGATCGCGTCGTGGTGATGAGTTCGCACCCAGGCACGGTCAAGACGGAGATCGCGATTCGGCTGCCGCGTCCGCGCGACCCGCTCAGCGTCGAATTCCTCGATTACCAGAAGGAGCTGCTGCGGCTGCTCGGTCACGAGAACAGCGCGTGACGAAAGCAAACGACGTCAAGACTGCAACGAAAAAGCCCGGAGGAAAATCATGAAACGACAATTCAATCTTTCTCGCCGGCAATGCCTCGCTGCTGCGGGCGCCGGCGCGTTGACGCTCGGCTTCGGCACGCCACACCCGGCGGCGGCGGCGGTTAGCGTCCGCCAAGGCTACCAGACCAACATCTGGGGGATGCCGACCTACTATCTGATGAAGTCCGGCTATCTGGAGAAGCACGGTATCGCGGCGGAGGAATTCGCCGTTCCCTCCGGCAACATCACCATGCAGCAGATGGTGGCGCGCCAGGTCGATCTCGGCACCTATGCGGGCTCATCCTTCATTATCGGCAACGCCAAGGGCGGGCTGATCGCAATCGCCGTGATCGAGCATGTCGGCAAGACGGCGCGCATTGTCGCGCGCAAGGATTTGAACATCACCAAAATCGAACAATTGCGTGGAAAGCGGATCGCCAACCAGACCGGCTCCTCGGTCGGCAACGACTTGGTCGATGTCGTGCTGCCGCACTATGGACTGAACAAGGGCGACTACACGGAAGTCCGCATGGACGTCAATAACATGGTGGCCGCGCTGGCCGCCAAGACGGTCGACGCAATGGCGAACGTCGAACCCTACAATGTCATCGCGGTCGCTGACGGTATCGGCACCGATCTCGGAGATTTTTCCAGCTTCGACCCGATGCCGGTGTTTATGGCCGCGACGCCGGACTTCGTGCAGCAGAAGCCTGACGTCGTCGTCGCCTATTTAAAGGCCTGGCTCGACGCCGCGAACGACTTCAAAGACAACCCGAAGAAGGTCAACGACGTCATCTACAAGTTTTATGCCGACAAGGGATACAAGATGGCGCCCGAGACATTCCAAACCGCGTTGTCGCGTGTCGAGGTGAATCCGGGATTTCCCGGTGATCTCAAACCCTACATGCAGCAGCAGGCGGAAATCCTGATGAAAAGCAACATCATCCATGCCGTACCGGATTGGGGCGTGGCGCTGCGCCCAGATTTCATGGAGAAAGCCAAGGCGGGCGCCTAGGCCCGGCAGGATTGCAATAGCAGCAATCGAGAATCGTCATGGCCGGGCTTGTCCCGGCCATCCACGTCTTGGATATTACTTCGAACACCCAGCAGGAGACTTGCATGGCGACTGAAAAAAGTCCGCTCACCAACGGCTATCAACCCGTCACCTGGAATTTCAAACTTCTTGCCAACGATATGCTCGGCGGGTTCGGCGGCATGGGCGAAGGCATGTCGGTGCAGATTGCGCCTGACGGCCGGCGCATCATCTGGCTCGCGCACGAGAGCGCGCCGAAAAACTTTACCGCCGTCGACGTTTCCGATCCGCGCAAGCCCAAGGTGGTGTGCCAGACCGATTTGCCGCACGCCAATATGCGCTCGAATTCGCTCGAGACCTGCGGCAACATGATGGCTGTCGCCTATCAGACATCGAAAAAGGATCTGCAGCCTGCCGGCTTTGAATTATTCGATATTTCCAAACCGGAAAATCCAAAATCGATTTCATTCTTCGACTGCTCCGGTCCGCATTCGCGCGGCGTGCATCAGCTGTGGTTTTGCGACGGCGAATATGTCCATTGCGCGTCGGGCTCGCGCGACTTCGTTCCGACCAATCCGCAGGACGATCAATTCTACCGCTGCGTCGACGTGCGCAATCCGTCGAAACCGGTCGAGGTCGGCCGCTGGTGGATGCCCGGCACGCGCCAGGGCGACAACGTCATGCCGCCGACGCGGCATCCGATCGACAAGGGCTTTCGCGCCCACAATACCAATGTCTACCCGCAACGGAGCGACCGCTGCTATCTCGCTTATATCGATGGCGGCATGTTTGTGCTCGACATTTCCGACAAGGCCAATCCGAAGAAGATTTCGCAGTGGACCAATTCGCCGCCCTATACCGGCTTCATGCATACCGTGGTGCCGCTGTTTGATCGCGGGTTGATGCTGGTGACCGACGAATCGACGGAGAACAACGCCAAGGACTGGCCGAAGCTGATCTGGGTGCTCGACGCGCGCGACGAGACCAACCTGGTATCGATCGCGACCTGCCCGCTGCCGGATCACCGCGTTTACGCTCAGGCCGGCCGGTTCGGCGCCCATAACATCCACGAGAACGTGCCGTTGCCGACCGCGTGGCAGTCCGATCAAATCGTGCTCGGCACCTTCTTCAACGGCGGCTTGCGGGCTTACGATATTTCTAATCCGTATCAGCCGAAGGAGGTCGGCGTGTTCATGCCGCCGGCGCCTCCCGGCGCGCCGACCGGCACGATCCAGATCAATGACGTCTTCGTCGACGAGCGTGCCATCGTCTACGCCGTCGACCGCCATGTTGGCGGGCTGTACACCCTCGAAATGGATTTCTGACCGCTGTCCACGCTCGACCTATTCCCTTCGCGTGAAGCAAGCCCGTTCGGGCGGAGGCTCAGACGGGAGCGTGGCGCCCGGATTCCGGTGACGGTGGTCACCGGTTTCCTCGGTGCCGGTAAGACGACGCTGATCCGGCGTTTTCTCGGCTCTCCGGACGGCCAGGGCACGGCGGTTATCGTCAACGAGTTCGGCGCTGTCGGCATCGATGACGCTTTGGTGCGCGACAGTACGGAACAGACCGTGCTGCTCGGCAACGGGTGCCTGTGCTGCATTACACGTACCGACTTGCAGGTCGCCTTGCGCCGGCTGGTCTTCGAACGCGAGCGCGGCATGGTGCCGCCTTTCGCCCGCGTCCTGATCGAGACATCCGGCCTCGCGGATCCGGCGCCGATCCTGCAGACGTTCTCGACTGATCGCGCGCTTGGCGGCGAATTCCATATCGATGTCGTGCTCGCGGTGGTCGATGCCGTGAACGGCACGGTGGCGCTCAAAGACGCTCCCGAGGCGCGCAAGCAGGTTATCCTCGCCGACCGGCTTATCGTTTCGAAGACCGATCTGGCGACATCGGCCGCGGTCGAATCGCTGACGCGCGCTCTGCAACGGCTCAATCCGCGCGCGACAATCGATATTGCGGTCGCCGGTGCGCTCGACCCGGATCGCATGGTGACGCCGGTTGCTGCCGAGCGCTCCGGTTTCGTTGCCGAGGCCGAGCATGGCGACGGCATCGAAAGCTTCGTCATCGAGACAGCCGATCCGGTCGAATGGCGGACGTTTTCGCGCGCCATGGAGACGCTCGTCGCGCTGCGCGGGCCGGATTTGCTGCGGGTCAAGGGCCTGCTTAACGTCAAAGGCTGCCGCGGGCCGGTCGTCGTGCAATATGTTCAGCACCTCGCGCATCCGCCGGTCGAGCTCGAATCCTGGCCGGACGCCAACCTCTCCAGCCGGCTCGTGTTCATCACCCGCGGCCTATCGGAACAGGCGGTTCGCGACCTGTTTGCGGCCGTTCACGCCCTTACGATCGTTTAGGACGCGACTGGACTTCGGCGGAAACGTACGACGGCATGGTATTGACGGTCTCGACATCAAGCCCGGCCAGCGACGAGAACGAGGCGGCGATAGCCTCGATTTCCTTTCGCGTGACGATGTCTTCGATGCGATCGAAGCCTTGCGGCGCGCGTTCCTCGACCAGTTGCAGAGCGGCTTCCGGGCCAAGTCGGCGGTTGCGCAATGTTATGTCGCTCATCGCCGGCCGGCGTTCGCCATCGTAGCGCTTCAGCGCGGCGACCGGATCGGGCGTCGCAAGGAACGCGCCAGTGAGCGCGCGCGCGTCGATGACGGCCTGCGAGCCAGCCTGAGATCCGCTCGGGTGCATCGGATGCGCGGCGTCGCCGAGGAGCGTGACGCGGCCGAAGGACCATGCCTGCACCGGGTCGCGGTCCACCAAGGGAAATTCGAAGATCTCCGGCGTGCGGCGAATCAAGTCCGGCGTGTCGAGCCACGGAAACCGCCAACGATCAAAGGCTGCCAATACCCGTTCCGGCGAAACACGGCGGTTCCAATCTTCGCGCGGCACGGCTTGGTCGGAGACGCCCATCTGACAAATCCAGTTGGTCAGCAATTGTCCCTCGTTGATGCCCCTGGCGATCGGGTAGACGACGATCCGCTGATCGAAATGTCCCGCAATGATCATCGTGCGCCCGCCGAGGAAGGGCGCGGCATCGATGGCGCCGCGCCAGAGTATTTGCCCGGCGAAGCGCGGCCCTCCTTCGTTCGGATAAAGTTGACGCCGAACCGCCGAATGGATGCCGTCTGCGCCGACAAGAATGTCGCAGTCGTTAGACATTGTGGTCCCGGTCTCGCTGTCGAGAAACGTGGCGGTGACCCCGCTGGCACTCTGCTCGAAGGAGATCAGCCGCAAGCCGCCGCGAAAGCAACCAGGCCCGATCCGTTCGCGCACGGCCCGAAGCAGCAGGAATTGCAATTGGCCGCGATGGATCGAGTATTGCGGCCATTTGAATCCGGCCGAAACTCCCCGAGCTTCGCTCCAGATCGCCTGGCCAAACTTGTTGAAGCAACAAAATCCCTGGGTCGCGATGCCGGTTTGCGCCAGTTCGTCCGCCAATCCAAGCTCGGTCAATTCGCGTACGGCAGCCGGCTGCAAGTTGATGCCGACGCCCAAGGGCGCCAAATCCCGCGCCGCTTCATAGACGCAAACCGCGATTCCGGCCTGATGCAGACTGAGCGCCAGGCTGAGCCCGCCAATGCCGCCGCCAGCCACGATTACTTTCATTGTTTCGCTCAATATTGCCGGTTTCGACGAACGGCGCGCCGGTCGCGCCAGCAAGCGCGACGACGAGTTAACTCTGATCCCGCCCGGCGATCTCGTCCTGCCAGGGCGCGACGATGCGCTCGAACCGGCCGATCAGCGCATTCAAACCGACGGCGAGAACCATCAGTACAATGATCGGCACGAACATGGTGGCGGTGTCGAAATTGTTGGCGGCGTTGATGATGATGCCGCCGAGACCGGAGATTTGCGTGAAGAATTCCGCGATCACCATGCCAACCACGGCGCGGCCGACGGCGAGCCGGATTCCGGCCATGATGTAGGGCAGTGTCGCCGGCAGCACGATGCGGCGGAGAATGACGGCATCGGACGCGACGAAGGATTTGCCGACGTCGATCAGCGTCTTTGGCACCGATTTCACACCGAGCCAGGTGTTGATGCAGATCGGGAAAATCGACATCAGGAAGATAACGGCGGCCTTCACCTCGAAGCCGAGGCCGAACCACAGCACCAGGACCGGCACCAGGGCCACCAGCGGCATGGCGTAGCCGCCGGTGACCAAAACGCCGAGCGCCGCTTCCGCGACCCAGAAGCGTCCGATGATGAGCCCGAGCGGGACGCCGACAACAATAGCGACGCCATAGCCGACTATGAACGGCTGTACGCTCTGCAACAATGCGGCGCCAAGCTTGCCGTTACGCACAAGCTCGATGAAGGCGACGAAGATCGCGCTTGGTGGCGCACCGAATATCGGATTGATATGGCGCCCGACGATCTCCCAGAACACCAGGAGGATCGCGAGCGATGCAAGCGTGACGGCCCAGCGCGGCACGCCGCGTTTGGCCGGCGCGACGTCAAGGACATCGTTCGTGGTACCCTGGCGATCGACAATATCGACCATGTCGTCCTCAGTGCAGCGTCGGCGTTCCAGCGTGCAACGCCCGCCAGATGTGGTAGCGCGTTTGCGCGAACTGCTCCGAGCCGCGAATTCTCGCAAGATCGTCGCGCGGGCGGGGCAGCGGCACGTCCACGATCTCCTGCAATCGCCCGTGCTGCATCACCACGACGCGGTCGGCGAGCAGCACCGCCTCGTCGAGATCGTGGGTGACGAACAGAATGGTTTTTTTGGTGCGGGCATGGATGTCCAGCAACTCGCTTTGCAAAGTCTCGCGCGTCTGCGCGTCGAGCGCGCCGAACGGCTCGTCCATCAATAGCACCTTCGGATCGATCGCCAGGGCACGGGCAATGCCGACGCGCTGCTGCATGCCGCCCGAGAGTTGATAAGGCCGCCGTTTGACGCTTTCGGCAAGACCGACCAGCGTCAGATATTTCATCGCCGTGTCGTGCAGCGCGGCGCCATGCACGCCCTTAATTTCGAGGCCGAATTCCACGTTCTGCAATGCCGTAAGCCATGGCAGCAATTCGGCATGCTGGAACACCATGCCGCGGTCGTAACCGCAGCCGTGCACGGTCACGCCGTCGACGGCGACCGCGCCGCTGGTCGCCGTTTCCAGCCCCATGGCGATGCGCAACGCGGTGGTCTTGCCGCAACCGGACGGCCCGATCAGTGCGACGACCTCGCCGTCGCGCACGGTAAAACTCAGCCGGTCGAGCGCCCGGACCGTCTGCAGGTTGCCCTCGATACGCAGTGCGAAGCGCTTGGAGACGTCAATCAGGCTGACTTCACCCATACCCGTCGGCTCTCAATGCATCTGCGCGATAATCTTAAGCGCATCCTCGCGGGGCTTATCGTCGAGCACCTTCGACAAGTCCATCGGTTGCTTCAGGCTGCCGACTTTCACCAGTTCGCTATTCAGCCAATTGAAGTTGTCCATCGGGATCGGCACGTCGGTGCCGATGGCGTGCTGCTGCATGGCAAGGTCGTAGATATAAGCCGGGCGCGGATCGTCGGGCTTTGCGCCGGTGACCTCCTGGGTGACTTTCACCACATCGTCTTTATGGGAGGCGGCATAGCGCAGGCCCAGCATTTCGCCGGCCAGGAATTTTGCCGCGTCTTGCGGCCGCGCCTGCAGTGTTGCGCCGTTCGCGGTCAGGCACATGCGAAGGAATTTCGGCAGCGCCTCCTGCGCCGACACCAGCATCTTGATGTGTTCCTTCGCTGCAATGGGGACGTATTCGCCGGACACCACGGCGGCGTCGACTACGCCGGCGACCAAGGCCTTGTAGCGGTCGAGATCGCCGCCGAGGCTTGCATATTTCACGGAATCCTCGGGAATATTGAAATGCGCCAGCGCGCCTTTGGCGAAGATGTCGGGAAAAGCTCCCGGAGATGAAATGGCTATCGTCTTGCCCTTAAGCTGGTCCATCGAGGTGATGTTGTCGTGGACGAAGATTCCGTGTGGCACCATCAGCCAGGTGCAGCCCATAATCTTGACGTCGGCCCCGTGCGCGGCCGCGATCATCGCCCCGGTCGGTCCGCCCTCGAAGCTGTCGAGATCACCCGAAATGACCGCCTTGAGAAGTATTTGATCGTCCTTGACCGGGACGATCTGGACGTCAAGGCCGACCTTTTTAAAGAAGCCGCCTTCCGCCGCCATCATCAGGATACCGGCGTCGCTTTTGGGCTGGATCAGGCCGTGGCGCCACGGTTTCGCCGATTGCGCGGCCGCGGGTCCGCCGCTGGCGGCGGTCAAGACCAGCGCGAAAAGGGTCACGATCAAATACGCGAATTTCTTCGTCATCAAGTCCTCCAGGCGACCGATCGGCTCCAAAGCATAGCAGGAATTCCCGTTGCCAAGCCTGTTCCCAATGAGCCGATGTGGGAATAATCTTTGTTGCAACGAATGCAGCGGCATCGGGACGCACCGGCACATGCGGAAGAGTCCGATCTAACGGCCGCGAGACCCTGAGAGGTTACCGCCGCCCTCACTGAGACCGCAATGGCAGACGATTTTGCCTACTCCAAGCGTTGAGATGTAATCTCCACTCATGACAACAATTATCCGCACGCTGGATGACGCGATCGCGCCGATTATTGACGGTTGCCTGCTCGCGGTGCCGCGCGAGAGTTCGGGCGTGCCGATGGCGGCGACGCGGGCGCTGATCCGCCGCGGCGTCAAAAACCTGCATCTCGTCACGCTGCCGACCTCGACCCTGCAAGCGGACTTACTGATCGGCGCCGGCTGCATCGACACGCTGGAAACTTCCGCGGTCAGCCTCGGCGAATTCGGCCCGGCGCCGCGCTTTAATGCTGCGATCCTGGCCGGGACGATCCACATGCGCGACGCCACCTGCCCGGCGCTGCATGCGCAGTTCCAGGCGGCCGAGAAGGGCGTCCCGTTCATGCCGCTGCGCGGGCTCATCGGCTCGGATGTGCTGGCGCACCGGTCCGATTGGAAGGTGGTCGACAACCCGTTCGGCAATGACGATCCGATCGTGCTGCTGCCGGTACTTCGGCCCGACGTCGCATTGTTCCATGCCCCGATGGCCGATCGTGACGGCAATGTCTTTATCGGCACGCAGCGCGAACTCGTCGTCATGGCGCACGCGGCGCGGAAGACTGTCGTTACCGTGGAAAAAATTCATGACGGCGATCTCCTGCGCGATCCGATTTTGGCGGCGGGCACGCTGCCCGGTTTCTACGTCGAGGCGGTTGCTGTCGAACCGCGCGGCGCTTGGCCGCTGCCGTTGCCGGATCACTACGCTATCGACGCCGCGCATATGGCCGAATACGCCCGCCTCGCCGCGACACCCGAAGGCTTCGCCGATTATTTGCAGCGATATGTGCGTGAGCGGGTAGCGGTCGTCGCATGAGCCGCACACCGCCTGAAAATTTCCGCGACGAGGAACTGCTCGCCGACGTCATCTGCCGGCTGATTGGTGACGTTCGCCATGTCGCGGTCGGCGCCGCTTCGCCGATTCCGGCGACCGCGGCGCTGCTCGCCCGCGAGTGCGGCGGCGGCAGGCCCTATGTCTCGCTGCTCGGCAGCCGGGCGCACACGTTCTTCGCCGACGGCGCGCGCGAATTGTTCGATTGCGCCGGGCAGGGAAGGGTGGATGTTTTCTTTCTCTCCGGCGGACAGATCGACGGCGAGGGCAATATCAATCTCGTCAGCGTCGGCGATTACGACCACCCGAAGGCGCGCTTTCCGGGATCGTTCGGCTCGGCCTATCTCTATTACGTGGTGCCGAAGGTAATTTTGTTTCGCCTCGAACACTCCCGCCGCACGCTGGTGCCGAAGGTCGATTTCATCAGCGCGCCGGGCGGTAGTCCCGACAATGTGTTCCATCCCGGCGGCCCGATAGCGCTTGTGACCAACCGCTGCCTGTTCGATTTCGACCGAAGGCGCCGGCGTTTCCGGCTTGCCAGCATTCACCCCGGGCACAGCCTTGCCGAGGTGGACGAAAATACCGGCTTTGACTTCGACCGGCCGGACCATGTCCCGACCACGCCGGCGCCGCCGGCGGAGACGCTGCATGTATTGCGCACGACCGTCGCGCCGATGCTGGCCGAGGTCTATCCGCAGTTCGCCGAGAAGGTGTTTGGCGTCGCAGCCCCGATCTCGTCATCCTCGGGGTGATGGATAAAGCGTTGCACGTCCGCCGCCATCATGGTCTTTATGCGCCCTCATTCAGGGGAGGTCATTGACGGTGAGGACTGTGGAAGCGGGCGTCATCGGTGTCGGATGGATCGGCGGCTTGCGCGCGGACACGCTGTCGCGCACGGCGCTGGTCGATAAATTGCATTTGTGCGACATCAAGCCGGATCGGCTCGCCGAGGTCAAAAAGCTCTACAAGCCGGCGAGCGCGACGCTCGATTACAAAGACATCATCAACAACGACAATATCCGCGTCGTCTACGTTTCGACTACGCCGGAGGCGAATCATTATCCGATCGCACGCGACTGTCTGCGGGCCGGCAAAAACGTCATGCTGGAAAAACCGATCGCGCTGGAACTGTGGGAAGCCGACGAACTGATACAATTGGCGAACCGCAATAATCTCAAATTCACCATCGGCTATTCGCAGCGCTTCAATCCAAAAGTGGCCTTCGCCAAAAAGAAGATCACGGATGGAACGCTCGGCAATGTCGTTTCGGTGCTGGTCAGCCGGCACCTCTCGCGCGAGCTCGGCAAGAAGATCGCAAGCCGCGTGCGGCTGTCGCCGGTAGTGATGGAATCGACCCACGATCTCGATTTCGTGTTCTGGCTGCTGGAGCCCGCCAAGCCCGTGCGGGTCTACAGCCAGGGTGCTTATGGCTATATGCAGCCGATCAACGGCTCGCATGACGTCATGTTCACCACCGTGACCATGGATAACGGTGTGGTGGTGATGATCGGCGGTGGCTGGAATTTTCCGCCGAGCTATCCGAATTACTGCTCGACCTGGATCGAGATTACCGGAACCGAAGGCGCGCTCACCCTCGATGATACCCAGCGCGATAACTGGCTCAACACCGCAAAGCGCGGCCAGGAATTTCCGATGTCCACGATGCCCGGCGAGTGGGTCGATCACGTCTTTGCCGGCGGCATCGGGCCGGAGACCATGCATTTCCTTGAAGCCTGCATCCGCGATACCGCAGTGATGGTGACCCCGGAAAGCGCGCGCCGCGTGATGGAGACCTACAGCGCCGCCGATCTGTCGGCCGACCGCAACGAGCCGGTCGATCTGCCGCTCAGCAATGAAACGATCTCCGGCATTGCCGAGCTTAAGCAGAAAAACCGTGCGGGATTGAACGTATGAGAAAGAACGCCAAGGGCATCGGCCTTGCCATCGTCGGCGCCGGGCGCGTCGGCCTGTTCCGCGGTGAGGTCGCGGCGCGTCATCCGGCGGTGGAGTGGATCGGCATTGCCGAGCTCAACCACAATCGTGGCGGCGATGTCGGCGCGCGCATCGGCGCCGATTTCATCACCACGAGCCATCGCGAACTGCTGGCGCGGCCGGAAGTGACCTGTGCCATCATTGCCACCGACGAACATCTGCACGTCGAGCCGGTCATGGCGGCGGTCGAGCGCGGCGTGCCGATGCTGATCGAGAAGCCGCTCGCCACCGATCTGGCGCAGTCCGCCAGCGTGTTGAAGGCCATCACCGATGCAAAACTTGACGCGGTGGTTGGCTATACCCAGCGCTTCCGGCGCAAATGGCTTGCCGGCAAGGAGAAGGTGCGGTCGGGCGCGCTCGGCGACGTGACGATGGTGACGTCACGTGCGTTCATGAACCGGTTGGTCGCCATCGACAATTACAAGCGCACTAACGATCCGGCGACGATCTCGCCCATGGTGATTTCTGGAACGCACGCGCTCGATATTGTCATGTGGTATCTTGAGGGCAAGCAGCCGGTGGAATGCTATGCGCGCTCGATCGATAAAGTTCTGGGACCGCTCTACCAGGGGATCGACGCTACCGCCGGCATGATCATGTGCGCGGACGGCACCGTCTATCACCTCAACATTTCCTGGGCGCTACCGGTCACCTGGCCCGGCGCGGTCTATAGCCTGGAGGTCGGCATCAACGGCACGCACGGCGTACTGACCATCGACGATACGCATCGCGACATGGTGCTCGCGGTCTCCGCCCCGCAGGGCGAAGGCTATGCGCCGGACCAGAGCCGGCTTGTGGATTTCCTCGGCTCCTATCCGCCGGGCGACATGGCGCTCGGCGAATTGCGCGGCCCTATGCGGGAAGAGACCGATTCATTTCTCAACCGGGTCGCGCTCGGTCTGCCGACCCAGGCCGCGACCGCCGCCGAGGCGCACAACCGGCTGATGCTGACGAAAGCGCTCGATCTTTCGGCTAAGCTCAAGCAGCCGGTGAAGTTGCCCCTCGAGCCTGAGCAAGGGCGCGCGGCGGCGTGATCGTGAGCTGATAAGCATCGTGCTGCTATCGTCCGTGTTGCTCCGGCGGAAGCGATGGTCCTGGGCTTTACCTACAAACTTCGTGCCAGCAGTCGCGATCTGATAAACCGAGATTTAACAGCATCTTGACGGCACAGCAGCGTTGCTGCGTTGCATGCTGACATCGCAGCCTGCGCAAAATCTATGCAAGAATTTTGGCAGTCCGACCGTTCAGCCAACCGCTACCAGCAGGATGGCGATCTCGCTGACTTGTTCGAGCGCACCCATCACGTCGCCGGTCTGACCCGCGATCTGCCGGCTAGCGAGCCATGCCATCAAGGCGACAATCACGCCGAGGAAAAAAAGCGCCAATAGGCCATGGCCGATGTGAAGCGCGATGGCGAGAACGAGAAAGCCGATCACCGCCGCGGCGGCGACGCTCTCGCTTGGCGGCCGGCCGGCTTCGAACGACAAGCCGTCGCTGCGCGCCGGCGGCAGCAGCATCATCAAGACGGGCATGGTCGCGCGTGAGGCGGCATGCGACGCGATCAGCGCCCATACGACGAGGTGAGCGTTGGGGAGACTTGCCAGGGCGCCGACGCGCAGCAAAAGCGATATCGCCAGGGCGCAAACGCCATAAGTGCCAATGCGACTGTCACGCATGATGTCGAGCTTTTGTTCCCGCGATTTGCCGCCACCAAAGCCATCGGCGGTATCCGCGAGGCCATCCTCATGCAGGCAGCCGGTCGCGAGCAGCGTTGCTGCGACGGCAAGCGCTGCGGCGAGCCAGGGCGGCAGTCCCGCCCGGTGGGCGAAGACGTAGATGATGGCGCCGATCAGCCCGACCAGAAGTCCAGCGAGCGGAAACGCCCAGGCCGCCTTGGCGAGGGCGCCGCCGGGGGTCGGCGTCGCACGCAATAACGGCAACCGTGTGCAGAATACGATCGCCGCCTTCAGCTCTTCCGTCCGCTCTTCGAGCCAGCTGTTGGGTGTCGTCATGCAACGTCACGAAAGCCGACGGTGGCTGCGCCACGGTGAATTTGCTAGACATTAATCGCGTGCCGCTGCCGGCGCGCGGAAATAATTACGATGACGAATCTTACCGCATTTTCGCCGCTTCGCGCAGTCTTTGTCGACCTGCCGAGCGGCCACCCTGGCGACCATGCCGAGTGAGGGCAAGCAAGCTATTTGGTTGGCGTCAGGCCTGCGCACGCCGTTTGTCGCCGTGGATGGCCCGTTTGCCGATCGCGATTCGCTCGCGCTGTCGGTGCCCGTCGTCCAAGCGATGGCGGGACAGGCGAGCGGGCCGATCGATTTCGGTGTTTGGGGTGCGGTCGTCGCCAATCTCGCTTACGCCAATCTGGCGCGGGAAGTGTGGCTCGATAGCAAGCTCGATCCGCATGTGCCGACGTTCACCACCATCATGCAATGTTCGACCAGCATGGTCGGCGCCTTCGAGGCGGCCGGTATGCTCGGCGAGCGGCGGGCGGATTTGGCGCTCGTCGGCGGCGTCGAAAGCATGACGCGCGTCCAGATCGGGCTCGGAATGAATTTGTCGGTATGGCTGCGCCGCGAATTTCAGGCGCGTAGCAACCGCGAGCGCTTACGCATCCTGCGCCGTCTGCGGCCGTCTGATATCCGCCTTTACGTGCCGGAGGTAAAGAACCGCGTCACCGGCCGCAGCATGGGCGAGCACACCGAGGATATGGCGAAGGACTGGAAGATCGGTCGCGAGGAGCAAGACGAACTCGCACTCGAAGATCATCGCCGCGCTATCGCGGCTGTCGATCGCGGCTTCTTTAGGGATCTGATCGTTCCGCTCGATGGCGTCGACAAGGATCATTTTCCGCGCCGCGACACTTCGATGGAGCAACTCGCGAGATTAAAGCCGGTGTTCGATCGGACCAGCGGACGCGGCACGCTGACCGCGGGTAACAGTTCGCCGCTGACTGATGGCGCCGCTGGCGTCTGGGTCGCGACCGATGCAGGCATCGAGCGGCTACCTGGGCAACTGCCGCGCGCGAGGCTGATCGATTTCGAGATCGCTGCGGTTGATATTTTTCACGAAGGCTTGCTCATGGCGCCGGTCACCGCCATTCCGCGACTGCTGGCGCGACATGGACTCAAATATGACGACATCGCGCTGTGGGAAATCCATGAGGCATTTTCGGCGCAGGTGCTCTGTCACATCCAAGCGCTTGAGGATAAGGATTTCGTGCTGGCCAAAGCCGGCGTCGAGAACACCTTCGGCAGCTTTCCGCGCGAGCGGATGAACCCGAATGGCGGCAGCGTTGCACTCGGCCATCCGTTCGCCGCCACCGGAGCGCGCATCATCAGTCAGGCCGTCAAGGAGCTTTATGCACTTCCCGCCGGCAGCCGCGCCATCGTCAGCATCTGTTCGGACGGAGGTCTCGGCACTGTCGCCCTTCTGGAGCGTTGAGCGTCTTACTCTGGTATTGCGGCGATGGCGTGGAAAAATGTTCCGCTAACGCGGCCACGGCGTCCGCCGGATTCGCCGAGTGCTCGTCCTTCGCCGTCACAGAGTTCGGCAAAAGCCTCGTCGTCGCCGGTCGCTGTCAGCGAGGCATAATGGAACTCGTGGCCGCGCAACACCGCGCCCTTCCGGCCCAGGACGTTGTCGCAAAGCAGCCGCGCGGTGCGATAGCCGAGATGCAGTCTACGTTTGGCGAAACTTGTTGCGTGACCGAGTAATCCGGCCATGGCGTGTTGTTTTCCGGCGGCATCTTCGAGGCACTCGCCCAGCACCATGTAGCCGCCGCACTCGCCGTGCACCGGGCGCGCTTCGGCGAAGACCCGCAAGCCCGACATGAATCGATCAGCCGCGGCGAGGGCATCGGCGTGGAGTTCTGGATAGCCGCCGGGTAACCAGCAGCAATCCGCCCGCTCGGCGGGACTTTGGTCAGCGAGGGGGGAAAACGGAATGATCTCGGCACCGGCTCTGCGCCAGGCCTCGATGAGATGCGGATAGGCGAAGGTGAAGGCCCGGTCGCAGGCCAGCGCGACGCGCTGCCCGGGCGGGGGCAAAGCGTTGACGGCTCGATTCGCCGTCACGGCGCGCAATGGGCGGGCCTTCGCCAGCAGCGCATCGAGATCGAGATGACGCTCCGCCATCGCCGCGAGGCGATCGATCAGCGCGGCAAGGTGGGCATGTTCGCCCGCTTGAACGAGGCCGAGATGGCGCTCCGGCAAAGCGATTGCCGCGTCGCGCGGCAGTGCGCCAAAAACGCCAATGCCGAGCGCGGCAATTGCGTCGGCAACCAGCTTACGGTGCTTCTCGCTTGCCGTGCGATTGAGGATGACGCCGGCGATCGTAACCGCCGGATCATGCGCGGCAAAACCCCGGACCACGGCCGCCGCCGACTGCGCCTGCCGCGCGACATCGAGCACGAGAACGACCGGAAGCCCGAAACGCGCGGCAAGATCGGCGGTGGCGCCGCCCTGGCCAGCGGTGCCGGCCGCGCCATCGAATAGGCCCATGACGCCTTCGATGACGAAAATGTCCGCGCCCTCGGCGGTTCGCGCTGCCAGCGTATCGAGCAATGGGCCCGGCATCGCCCAGCTATCGAGGTTGACGCTTGATGTACCGAGTGCGGCGGCATGGAATGCGGGGTCGATGTAATCCGGACCGGCCTTGGCCGCACGCACGGCGAGACCGCGCCGGGCCAGCGCAGCGAGCACGGCGAGCGTCACGGTCGTTTTGCCGGCGCCGGAATGTGGCGCGGCGATAATGATGCCGCGCGCCGTCATTTCATTTCCTGTTCGGCCGGTGCAATTTCGCCGATGAGCTGCGCACGCATGCTCACAATGTCGCCGATCACCACGATGGCCGGCGGCTCGAATTTTTGCTCGCGGGCGTCGCCGGCAAGCTTGTCGAGCGTCGATACGAGGACGCGCTGGCGCGGCGTTGTCGCCGCGGCGATCACCGCGGCTGGTGTCGCGCCGGCGAGGCCGGCCTTGATCAATGCGGCGGTGATCCGCTCGAGATTGTGCATCACCATGTAAAGCACGATCGGCTGCCCGGTTCGCACGAGCGGCGTCCAGTCAAACTCCTCGTCGGCACCATGCCCAGCCGCAAAAATGACGGCACGGTTGGTGCCACGCAACGTCGCCGGGATGGCAGCCGCCGCGAGCGCGGCAAGCCCGGCGGTGACGCCGGGAATGATGCGAAACGGAATGCCGGCGGCCGCCAGAATCGCCGCTTCTTCACCGCCTCGCCCGAACACGAAAGGGTCGCCGCCTTTGAGCCGCAGCACGCGATGGCCCGCGCGCGCCAGTGTGACCAACCGCTCGCTGATATCGGCCTGGATCGCGGACGGTTTGCCGCCACGCTTGCCGGCAAATTCAAGCCGCGCCTGCGGGCCGGCCAGCGCCAGCACGCGGTCATCGACCAGAGCATCGTGCACCACCACATCGGCCTGCGCGAGGCCGGCCAGCGCATCGAGCGTGAGGAGGCCCGGATCGCCCGGTCCGGCGCCTGCGAGCCAGACATGGCCTGGCGCAAGGACCGGGACGCCGGCGCGTGTCGCCGCCAATGTGTCCCACGCGGTCATGACGCGAACCAACCGTGACGCCCGCGACTGGCCGGACTAAAGGTTGCAAGCCTAAAGGATGGCGCAGAGGAAGTACGATGCCCAAACCGGCCCCTCCCTTGCGCCGCGGCTGGACCACCGGCACCTGTGCCGCCGCGGCGGCGAAGGCGGCATTCGCAGCGCTTCTGACCGGCGAGTTTCCCGATCCGGTCGAGGTGACGCTGCCGCGCGGCGAGCGGCCAAGCTTCGCGCTGGCGATGACGCGCAGGGACCAAAGCTCCGCGACTGCCGGCGTGGTCAAGGACGCCGGCGACGACCCTGATGTGACCCATGGCGCGCTGATCTGCGCGACCGTCCGTAGCAGTGCGCCGGGCAGTGGCGTTACCTTTCGCGCCGGCGAAGGCGTCGGCACGGTCACGCGCGCCGGACTGCCTGTTGCGCCGGGCGAACCGGCGATTAATCCAGTGCCGCGCCGCATGATCCGTGACGCCCTCGCCGAGGTTGCAGCCGCGGCCGGCCATGCCGCCGATGCCCGACTCGATGTTGAAGTCGAGATTTCGATACCAGGCGGTAAGGCGCTGGCGGCAAAAACGCTCAACGGCCGTCTCGGCATCGTCGGCGGCCTGTCGATTCTCGGCACCACCGGCATCGTGGTGCCGTATTCGTGCTCGGCTTGGATCCATTCGATCCATTCGGGCATCGACGTAGCGCGCGCCGCGGGCCTCACCCATATTGCCGGCGCCACCGGAGCGAACTCCGAGGCAGCCGCGCAAAAACTTTACGGCCTGCCGGAGATCGCGCTGATCGACATGGGCGATTTCGTCGGCGGCATGCTGAAATATTTGCGTCGCCATCCGGTGCCAAGGGTCACTATTGCCGGCGGCGTCGCCAAAATGACCAAGCTGGCGCAGGGATTGACCGATCTGCATTCCAAACGCGGCGAGGTCGATCTGACCGAACTGGCGAATCTGGCGGCGGCGGCCGGCGGCTCCGCGCAGCTTTGCGAACGCATCGTCAAGGCCAATACCGCCGCCGAGGCTTTCGCGCTTGCGCGCGCCGAAGACATTGCGCTCGGCGATAGCGTTGCGCGCGCGGCGCAGGACACGGCGACGGGCGTCGTTGCCGGCCGCGACATTGCCGTCGAAATCGTGTTGTTTGACCGCGACCAGAATTTGGTCGGTCGTGCACCTTTTAAAGCGTAGCCGCCGGCTCACGTGACGCCTCCACGGAAGCGACGGCGATAGTCGGCGTCATAGAGCGCGCTGTCGCGAAAATCATGCGCGCCAAGCGCGCGCCCGACAAGGATGAGCGCGGTGCGCTCGACATGCGCCTCGGCGACTCGTGCGGCGATATCCGAAAGCGTGCCGCGGATAACGCGTTGCGCCGGAGTGCTTGCGGCCACCACGGCCGCCGCCGGACAATCGGCGCCATAGAACGGCGTCAACTCGCCGACGATTGCGCCGATGGCGTGAATGGCAAGGTGAATGACAAGTGTCGCGCCGCTCTCGGCAAATGTCGCCAGCTTCTCGCGTTCCGGCATGCGCGAAGCGCGACCGGAGACGCGGGTGAGGACCACGCTCTGCGCGACTTCGGGCACCGTGAGTTCGCATTGCAGCGCCGCTGCCGCGGCAGCGAAAGCCGGCACACCCGGCGTCAGCGTATAGGGGATACCGCGACGCTCCAGCCGGCGCAGTTGTTCGGCGAGCGCCGAATAGATCGACAGATCGCCGGAATGCAGCCGAGCCACATCAAGACCTTCGGCATGGGCGCTGGCATATTCGGTGTCGATCTCGTCGAGCGACAGCGGCGCGGTGTCGACGATGCGGGTGCCTGGTGGGCAATATGCCAGTAATTCGCGCGGCACGATCGAGCCGGCATAAAGGCACACCGGACAGCGCGCGATCAGGTCGCGCCCGCGCACGGTGATGAGGTCGGCTGCCCCCGGCCCCGCGCCGATGAAGTGCACAGTCATGGCTTGGTCCATAGCCATTGCGTCACCGGCATCGCGGTGCGCCAGCCAACTTTCCCGCCAAGGGGCTCGGCGCGCGAAATCGCGATGCGGATCAGTTCGCCGCCGAGCGTGGCGTGGCGGGCAAGCAGCAGCGCCTCGGTTTCGAGCGTCACTGCATTGACCACGAGCCGTCCGCCCGATCGCAGCGCCCGCGCCGCGGTATCGAGCAGATTCGGCTCACCGGCCCCGCCACCGACGAAGACGGCGTCCGGAATCGGAAGTCCCGCAAGCGCCGCGGGCGCGTGCTGTTGCACAATCTCCAGGCCCGGCACGCCGAATGCTGCGGCGTTGCGCCAAATGCGCGCTACACGATCGGTGTGCTTTTCGATAGCAACCGCCCGCATCGTCTGATCGGCGAGCATCCACTCGATCGCGACCGAACCGGAACCCGCGCCGATGTCCCAGAGCCCTTCGCCGCGGTGCGGCTTGAGCGACGACAGCGTAACCGCGCGAACTTCACGCTTGGTGATCTGACCGTCGTGTTCGAACAATTCGTCCGCCAAACCGGGGCTGAGTGCCAAAACGCGTGCGCCGGGCGCGGCCTCCACTTCGATCGCCAGCGTATTGAGCGGTCCTACCACTCCAAAATCAAATTCCGTGGCGGTGGTGCCTCTGATGCGCTCGTGCGGTCCGCCGAGCGCCTCAAGTACCGTCAATCGCGAGCTGCCGAAGCCTGCTTCCGTCAGAAGGGACGCCAGTGCGGCCGGTCCTTCGCCATCAGACGTCAAAGCGAAAATGCGCGCACCTGGGTGCAGGTGCGGTCGTATCAGATCGAGCGAGCGGCCATGCAACGACAGCAGCGCCGTCTGCGGGAGCGACCAGCCGAGCCGCGCCGCTGCCAGACTGAAGGCCGACGGCGCCGGCACGGCTGCCATCTCGCGGGCATCCACGTAGCGCGCCAGCACCGCGCCTACACCGAACTGGAAGGGATCGCCCGACGCGAGTACGCAAACTTGGCGTCCGCGATGCTGCAAAACCTCTTCGGGGGCGCCGTCGAACGGGCTTGGCCATGGCCGCGCCGCGCCGCGGATCAATGGCGCTGCCAGACCGAGATGGCGTCTGCCGCCGAAGACGATGTCCGCCGTCTCAATCAGTCCACGTGCCACCGGGCTCAAGCCGTCGACGCCATCCTCGCCGATGCCGACGATGGACAGCCAGCGCGGCAATGCGGCAGTGTCGCGCGGCAATCCGTCTGAAAGCGGTCCATTAGAACTCGACATGCAAAGCACCTTGCAACAGGTCCTCATTCTCGGCGGCACCACCGAAGCGCGGCTGCTGGGCGAACGCCTCGCCAAGCGCGGCGATCTCGCCGTGACGCTGTCGCTCGCCGGACGTACCGCCGCGCCGGTGCCGCACGCGGTGCCGGTTCGTGTCGGCGGCTTTGGCGGCGTCGCGGGTCTTGCCGGCTATCTGACCGCTCAGCGCATCGACGCGTTGATCGACGCCACGCACCCTTACGCGAACATCATGTCCGCGAATGCCGCCGCGGCGGCGCGAACGACCAAAGTGCGCTTTATGGCGCTCCGTCGGCCGGCATGGCGCGCGGTCGCGGGCGATCGCTGGACCGAAGTCAGCAATGTCAGCGAGGCGGTCGGCGCGCTGGGGCGCGAGCCGCGGCGTGTCTTTGTCGCGCTCGGCCGTAACGAACTTGCGCCGTTTTCGGGCGCGCCGCAGCACTTCTATCTGGTCCGCAGCGTCGATCCGGTCGATCCGCCACTGCCGCTTCCGCATGTGACTTATGTCACCGCGCGTGGCCCGTTCAGCGAAGCTCAGGATGGAGCGCTGATGGCCGAGCATGGCATCGAGATCGTAATCGCCAAGAATAGCGGCGGCAGCGCAGCCTATGGCAAGATCGCCGCCGCGCGCGCGCGCGGCGAAAGGGTCATATTGTTGCGCCGGCCGGTCCCGCCCGATGGTCCGGCGGTCGAAACCGTGGATGACGCGATCAAGTGGCTCGATCATGCGCTCACCTCTGCCGCGGCGCGCGGCGTGTAAACGAGCGGCCAGCGGCCCGGCCGCGTGATCACGCGGGTTTCGCGTGTGCCGACGATCACGAGTGTCGCCATATCGGCCGGCATCGCGGCGGCCGCCGCGAGCGTCGTGACGCTCATGCGCTCGTCTGGCCGGCCGACGGCGCGGCCGAACACGACCGGTGTTGCGTCCGGCAAATGCCGGTGCAGCCGGTCGATGGCGCTGCCGAACTGCCATGGCCGCGCCCGCGACACCGGATTGTAGAGCGCGATAACAAAGCCTGCACTTGCCGCGGCATCGAGCCGCCGCTCCACTAGTTCCCAGGGCTTGAGATTATCGGACAGCGACAGCGCGCAAAAGTCGTGGCCCAACGGCGCGCCAATTTTCGCAGCGACCGCCAGCATGGCCGTGATGCCGGGAACAAAAGCGATATCAAGTTGCCGCCAGCTTTCCGGTCCTTCTTCGACTTGCTCGCAGATCGCGGCGGCCATGGCGAAGACTCCCGGATCGCCGCCGGAGACGACGGCGATCTTGGCACCCTGTGCGGCGTGCCGGAGGGCCGCAGTGGCGCGCGCGCCTTCTTCGCGATTGTCCGACGCATGGCGAATTTGTCCGGGACGCGTCGGCACCCGGTCGAGATAGGGTCCGTAACCGTAAAGCGCCTGCGCGGCGGCAAGCGCTTCACCGGCTTCCGGCGTCAGGTAGCGCGGATCGCCCGGACCTAATCCGACGACGACCAATCGTCCGCTCATCGTTTCTGTCCTTCCGGCCGCTTCTCCCAGCCCGGCACCAGAACGACCGCGAAATAGGCTGCTTCGTCATCGAGCTTGGCGGCGAGAGGAATCATTTTCTCATCTGCCGTGGTGCCGCGCTCGACATAAATGGCGCGCGGCAACCGGCCGCTCCTGATCAGCGCGCGGCGCAGCTTTGGCAAATGCCGCCCGACTTTCATCACCACCGCGGCATCGGCCTCGGCAAGCCGGCGCTCGAGTTCGGCCTCCGGCAACGTCGCCGGCAGCACGGTGAATATGTCGTCGCCTTGCGCGATCGGCATCCCCGCCGCCGACCAGCAGCCCGACATGCCGGTGACACCGGCGACGATCTCGGTCGGAAAGCGACTCGCCAGCCGTGCATGCAGATGCATGTAGGAACCGTAGAACATCGGATCGCCTTCGCAGATCACGGCGACCGTGCGTCGGGCTTCCAGATGCGCCGCGATTTCCCCGGCGGCATTATCGTAGAAATTGTCGATCGCCTCGCGGTAACCCGCACTGCATGCGGGCAGCTCCGTCGTCACGGGATAATGCAGCGGCAACTCGGAGACATTGGCGCGCAAGTGACGCTCAACGATGGTTCGCGAATGGCTGACGTTGCCGGCCTTGGCGAAATGCGCGATCACGTCGGCCTCGCCGAGCGCGCGCGTCGCTTTCAGGGTCATCAGTTCCGGATCGCCCGGCCCGACGCCGACGCCCAAAAGTTTTCCAGTTGTCGCCGGGTTTTGCGCGGACGCTGGCTTGCTCACAGCCGCATTGACAGGCTTGCTCACAATCCCGCCCTCGCTAAAGCATTGATGGCGGCGGCCGTCATTGCGCTGCCGCCGATCCGCCCACGCACGATGAGGAAAGGCACGCCGCGCGGATTTTTCGCGAGTGCTTCTTTGGATTCGGCGGCGCCGACAAAGCCAACCGGAATGCCGAGAATGGCTGCCGGCTTCGGCGCACCCGCATCGATCAGTTCGAGCAAGCGGAACAGGGCCGTTGGCGCATTGCCGATCGCCACCACCGCGCCGCCGAGACGGTCGAACCATAGATCGAGCGCCGCCGCTGAGCGTGTCGTTCCGTTCCTGGTGGCGAGCGCCGCGGTACGCGGATCGTTGAGCGTGCAAATTACTTCGTTCTTCGCCGGCAGACGCGCCCGCGTGATGCCATGCGCCACCATCTCGGCATCGCAGAGGATCGGCGCGCCGTTAGCGAGTGCGGTGCGTGCCGCGGCGACCAGTTTGCCGCCGAACACGAAGTGCTGCGCCGCTTCGACCTGTCCGCAGGCGTGAATCATGCGCACCGCGATGTCGGCCTCCTCGGCGGAAAAACACGACAGATCTGCCTCGGCGCGGATGATGGCGAACGAGCGCGCATAAATTGCCGGGCCGTCGCGCAAATAGGCGGCGCGCTCAGACATGTTCGCCCCCGGGTTTTCGATCACGGGCGAATTTCGCAACCGCCGCAGGCAAGTCGCTGTCCGGAACGATTACGAAGGCGGTATCGCGGACCGAGCCATCGGCAATGAGCGCGCAGCCGCCGGGCACGCCGACCAGGGTCAGCGTCGCGGGGGCTGCCTGCGCGCAACCTTTGGCGCAGCCGGAGACGTGGATCGTGAACGCGCCATCGAGATAGGGTGCTACGGATGTTGCGATGAGGGGCGCAAGCGCGCGCGAAGCCAGGTGCGCGGAGGCGCAAATCGGCGCACCGGCGCAGGCGACAACGTGGCGGCGCGGGTCGTCGGGGCGCCCGACAAAGCCCAGTTCCATGGCGGCGGCAACAAAGGCCGGCACGGCCTCCGGCGTTAGTCCGATGGCGAGAAGCGTTCGCTCCGGTGCGGCACGCAAACCGCTTGCTCCGGCCGCGCCTGCGGCATCAGCCAACCCCTGCAACGCGCCCGCATCGGCATGGCCGAATGCAAAGCCGACACCGCAGGCGACTACTCCGTTGCCTAGCGGATGTGTGCCTATTGAGTGAACGGATTTTTGGGGTATCATTTTCCGGCCATCGCGGGGATGAGTGGAAATCAAAAGATCGGCCACTACCGAACGGAAGACGGCCGCGCCTTCGCCACCAACAATGTCGCGCGCGCGCGCGTCCCGGTCGTACCGCGCCAAGACATCGAGCAGCCGCAGGACAGTTTCGACGGCGTTTGCGGATGCGACCACGCCCAGATGCACCGCGCTCGCCTCATCACCGCCGACGCTGACGGCGAGCGCCACGCCGTTATTCAAAACGCGGGCGCTAAGACGAATGTCGGCAGCAAGCTTCGCAAGATTAAGCGGCCCGCCACCGTCGATCGCGACGGAGACTTTGGCGCCGAGTTGGGTCGTGAGCTGGTTGCGTGCCAGTGCGCGGCGCAAGTCGGCGGCGAGCGCCGCAGAGTCATATAGCTCCTGCGCATCGAGTCCGGCGAGCGGATTGCAGAGCACAGGAACGCTTTCCTGCGCCGCGATAGCGAGCGCAGCGATCTCTGCCGCAAATTGCGGTGCCGAAGCTGCGCTCAAACCACGAAACTGGAGGCTGCCGCGCGAAGTGACTTCAATGACGCTATTGCCATGCCGGCGCGCCGCGTCGCACAGATCAGCGACGGCAGCGAGCGGAATGGTGCCGATAGGAAGGAGCCGCACGAGCAGGCCATCTCCTGTCGGCATGGGCGACGACAGGCCCGGGCAGGCGCCGCGTGGCGGCGGCATCGCCAGCGCATGCACGGTCATGCCATGACCTCGGCACGCAGTGCCGCAAGGCCCGCATCGACATCGTTGCGGCGCGGATGCCAAAGACCGTGGCGCCGCGCGGCATCGAGCCGTTCCGCAATGGCGGCTGCCGCCGCCGCATTTTCGCGTAGCAGAAAGTCGCGCACGTCGAGATCGGCGACATAGGCCTCGTGCAGGAGATCGAACAGTTCGCCAGCGACCGCGCCGGTTGTCTCGGCAAATGCGACGAGACGATCCACGGTTTCGGCAAGCTCGGCGGCGCCGCGCGGGCCATGGCGCATCTGACCGGCGATAAATCGCTGATTGACGGCGCGCGCCCGCACGATGCGCGCCAAAGCCGACGACAGAGCCCGCGCCCGCGGGCGCTGCGGATCGGTCATATCCAGCATGACGAGATCGACCGGCCGGCCGACGAGTTTCGCTGCCGCGGCGAAACCGCCAACGAAGGCGGCATCTTCCGCGCCTTCCAGAAGATCGCGCCCGGGATCGTCGCTGACATGCACCAGCATGTCGGCATCGGCGATGCGCGCCGCGAAAGCGCCCGGCACCGCCTCCGCTTCGCCATCGGCGCCACCGTAAGCGTGCGAGGCCGCGGCAAGATAGGCCGTGCCGATCATGTCATCGTCGGCGTCGCGGCCGAGCAAATCTTCGACCCCCGCGCCATAGGTGCCAGGCGCTGTGCCGAAGATGCGGCGGAGACGCGGCACACCGTCCACGTTCCGCCGGGCCGCTGCCAGTGGATTTTCGTCATCGGCCTCGTCGCGAGCGGCGACAGCCTGCACCGCGGCATCGATCAGCGCGATCTGCGCCGGGAAGAGGTCGCGAAACAGCCCGGAAATCCGCCAGGTGACGTCGACACGCGCCCGACCGGTCGCAGCGGTGGGCAGCACTTCGACGCCGGTGACGCGGCCGCTTGAGTGCTCCCAGACCGGCCGGCAGCCGAGCAAGGCAAAACCTTGGGCGATCTCTTCTCCGCCAGTGCGGAGCGTCGCGCTGCCCCACAGATCGATGACGACGCCACGGGGCGTGTCGCCGTGAGCCTGCAAATGGGCCCGCACCACTTCATCGGCGGCGAGCCGGCCGAGCTCCATCGCGGTCGGTGTCGGCAGCGTGCGGGGATCGGCAGTGAAGAGATTGCGGCCGGTCGGCAGCACGTCGCGCCGCCCTCGTGCCGGCGCGCCGGCCGGTCCCGGCGCAATCGCGGCCCCATCGAGTGCCGCGATAAGAGCCGCGCGCTCGGCTTCGGCGCTGTGTCGCCAAGCCGGATCGTCGACGCCCGCGGCAACCCGGCCATAGATGTGCTGGCCGTCTTTGACGGCCAAATCCTTGAGATCGCACAGCCAGGCATCGATGCGCCGCAGCGCTTCGTCGGGCGCGACCGTACCGCCGGCGCCAGCTTCGCGGGCCAATCCGCTGCGCTCTGCGGTTTCGACAATGAGCTTGGCGAGCCGCTCGCGCCGGCGCCGGTCGAGGCCTTCCGCCTGGGCATATTCGTCGAGCAAAAGCTCGAGATCGTGCGCGTCGCCGCTCGGGCCGCCGGCAACGAGCGGCGGCGGCAGATGGCCGATCGTCACTCCGGCAATGCGTCGTTTGGCTTGCGCCGCTTCGCCCGGATTACTGACAATGAACGGGTAGATCACCGGCAGCGCGCCGGTGACGATTTCGGGAAAACACTCCGCAGTCAGCGCGATAGCCTTGCCGGGCAACCATTCCAGCGTGCCATGGGCGCCCATGTGAACGAGCGCGTCGACTTTTGCCACATGCTGCAACCACAGTCCGAACGCGACCAATGCGTGGCGCGGCGGCAGCAGCGGATCGTGATAATCGGCGCGGCGCGCCGTCGAGCGACCACGATCGGGCGGCAGCGCGACCAGGACATTGCCGAACTTCTGCGCCCGGAAGTGGAACGCGCCATTGCGAATCTCGGGATCGCTTGCCGGCTCGCCCCAGGCTTCGCCCATGCACGCCACCGCCGCGGGTGGCAGTCGCGTCGCCAGATTTTCGTATTGCGCGAGCGAAAGAGAAGCGCCGGCGCCATGTACGAGCGCATCGAGAAGCTCACGCGACGTTTTCGGCGCGTCATTTACGGCGTAGCCGGCCTCAGCCAGATCTTCGATGGCCGCGAGAACGCTCGCCGGCGCATCGAGACCGACCGCATAACCGGTGCGGCCTTTGGCGCCGGGGTAATCCGGCATCAACACCGCAACGCGACGTTTGCCGCGCGGCAGTCCACGCAAGCGCACCATTGCGGCAATGCGATTGGCAACCATCGCAATGCGATCCGGTTCGGGCCGGCTTGTCAGCGCGGTGAAGGCGAGGCCGTCCTGACGCGGTAACGGATCTTTGAAGGCAATGGCGCCGGCCAGCACGCGTCCGTCGAGTTCGGGCAGGACGACATGCATGGCGAGATCTGACGCGCCGAGGCCGCGCGGACTGTCGTGCCATGCGGCGCGCTTGGTGGCCGCGCTGATCGCCTGCAATACCGTGACGCCAGCCGCTTCGAGCGCAGTCGGCTCCTTGGCATTGCCGCCGGCAGCGAAAGCCGTCGTGGTGACGATTAATGCCGGATCGAGTCGGGCGAAAGCATGACGCAGGAAACTGTCGGCTTCGCGATCCTTGAGGCTCGTGATGACCAGCGGCGCCGGCGCTAGGCCACGGTCGGCGAGCGCCGCGGAGAGCGCGTCGACCGGCGCGGTATCGGCTGCCAGCAGGAGGGCGCGATAGAAGATAATCGGGATCGCCGGTTTGTCCGGAGCGAGCGTTGCGATCAGCCGGTCCAGCGTGACCGCGCCTTCGCCTGGCAAGTAACCCGCCAGCCTCGGAACTGTCGCGGGCTCGGCCAGTTCGAGCGTAAAGCCGGCATGGCGCCCCAGCCGGCGTAGCAGGCGACCCATATTGTCCAGGCCGCCCTCGCGGAAATACTGCAACAGCGCTTCAAGCTCGTCATGCGGAATGGTCGAGGCAGCTTGAAGTCTCTTGTCGTCGCGGTCTTCGCCCGGCAGCACGGCCAGTGCGATACCGCGCTCGCGCGTCAGCGCCGCAAGCCGTTCGACGCCGTATTTCCACCAATCGAGGCCGCCCAGGAGACGGACCACGATTACCTTGGCATGCGTGCCGACGCGATCGATCCACAGGTCGACCGACATCGGGTGGCGAAGGTCGCGCAAATGCGCGAGCCGCACCCGCGGCAGGTCTGCACGCTCGCGTTCCCAAGCGGCGGCAAGACCGGCAAGGTCGCTGTCGGCGAACGACAGCACCGCGATCTCGCCCGGCGTTTGGCCGAGATCGACCGCTTCGACAATCTCGTCGAGGTTGGTCGAACTGGTCGTTAGCAAGTGCATCGCCGTTATCCAGCAAGAGCCTGTGTCACCGCAGCGCGATCGAGCCCTTTCAGCCCGATTACGACGAGCTGGCCGTCGCGCGGCTCGGATGCGGCCCACGGCCTGTCGTATTGATGCGTCACCCGCGGACCGACCGCCTGGACCAGCAGGCGCAGCGGTTTGCCAGCGATCGCGGCGAAGCCTTTGACTCTGAGCACGTCGAAGTTTTCCGCGAGCGCGGCGACCCGCGTAACGAGTGTCGCCGGGTCGGCGATCTCGGCAAGCGGCACGACGAAGGAATCGAAATCGTCGTGGTCATGCTCCGCTTCGGCATCGTGCCGGGTGCGGCGGTTGGCAATGTCATTCTCGGTGCCGACGCCGAGACCGAGAAGCAGCGCCTCGTCGACTTTGCCATCGGTGACGGTCAAAACTTTCACGCTGCGCGGCAGTGCCCGCGCTATCGTTGCCAGCGCATTATCGACGCCGGCCTCGTCGAGGAGGTCGCGTTTGTTGAGCACGATAAGATCGGCGCAGGCGATCTGATCCTCGAAAACCTCTTCGACGGGATCATCATGTGCCAGCGCGTTATCGGCGGCGCGCTGGCGCTGCAGCGCGTCGAGATCCTGTACGACGCGGCCGTCGGCGAGCGCCGCACCATCGACCACGACAACGACGCCATCGACGGTCACCCGGCTCTTGATCGCGGGCCAATGAAACGCCTGCACCAGGGGCTTGGGTAGAGCCAGTCCGGAAGTCTCAATGACAATGTGCTCGATGCCGCCCTTCGCCAAAATGGCATCAAGCGCCGGCACGAACTCGTCAGCCACCGTGCAGCACAGGCAGCCATTGGCCAGTTCGACGATGTTGTCCTCCGGACAGGCGGCGTTGCCGCAACCTTTGAGAATTTCGCCGTCGATGCCGACGTCGCCGAATTCGTTGATGATGACGGCAAGGCGGCGGCCCTGCACGTTGGCCAAGACATGACGGATCAGCGTGGTTTTGCCGGCGCCGAGAAAGCCGGTGACGATCGTGCAGGGAACGCGCGCCAGTGAGCTGTTCATACGTCGGTCTCCTGAAAGTCGATGGGCGGAACGCGGGTGATCAAGCCGCGCTTGAGGATTTCCGGCCGGCCACGCCAGGGCAGGATGCCGTCGGCAGCTCCGGCGAGAAGCCGCGCACCTTCGATCAGGGCACTGGCACATTGCTCGTCGAGCCCGCCAAAGACATAGGTCCAGGAGCCGTTGCAGCGCATCGCTGCGCTCGGTCCGCGCGTGCAATTAGCGAGGCAGCGCAGCCGCCGCACTGCGACTTCGGTTCCGGCGGCGGCACGCTCGGTCGCCGCGGCAAGGAGTGCGCCCGGGAGCAGTTCGCGCTCCGGCACGGATTCTCCGTTAGCCTGTTCTGCGTTAGCTTGGCGGCGGCACGTGATGCAGACATAGACGATAGGCGCGGCCGTCATTGGACTGCCCTCGCGCGTTCGACAAGCGGTCGGTCCAAACCCTGCCAGCGATAGATCAGATAGGACACCGCCCAACTGACGACAAAAATACCGACGACGAGATAGCCGAAATTTGCCAGCCCGCCGTTGAGATCGTCGATCATGTTCCAGAAGCCGCCGTTAAGCCCGAGCTTGTCGGCGACCAGTCCAAGCGCCTCGGTGCCGCCGATCAGGAGGGCGACCATAACCGAAATGGCGGTAATTGTGAGGTTGTACCAAATCTTGCGAATGGGATTGAGGAAGGCCCAGCCATAGGCGCCGACCATCAGCACGCTGTCGGTGGTGTCGATGAGCGTCATGCCTGCCGTGAACAGCGCCGGGAAAATCATGACCACGCCGAAGGTCATGCCGCCGGAAACCTGACTGGCCGCGACGGAGAACAGACTGATCTCGGTTGCGGTATCGAAGCCGAGCCCGAACAAAAAACCGATCGGAAACATCTGCCAGCTTCGCGACACCATGCGAAACAGCGGACGGAAAATCCGCGCGAGCAAACCGCGCCCGGCGAGGAGATGATCGAGCTCCTGTTCGGCGACCGGCTCACCGCGGCGCGCACGCCGGAAACTGCGCCATACGCCGCGCAAGATGACCAGATTGATCAGCGCGATGGCGAGCAGAAAGAATGCTGAGGCGCTGGTGCCGATAATGCTACCGATCGACTTGAAACGCTCGAAGCGGCCCTCGAGCGCAAATGTCGTCGCTGCGATCGCCGCGACCGCAAGCGCGATCGATACCGAGTGGCCGAGCGAGAAGAACAATCCGGCGGAGACCGGCCGCTTGCCTTCCTGCATGAGCTTGCGCACGACGTTATCGATACTGGCGATGTGGTCGGCATCGACCGCGTGGCGCAGTCCGAGCACATAGGCAAGCACGGCGGTGCCAAGCAGCGTCGGCCGTCCCGCAAGTGCAACGACCGCCCAGGTCCAGACCAAGGCGTTCGCTGTCAGCAAGAGCGCATAGATCGCGATAATCTTGGGCCGTTGATCGGCCGACGCATCATCGACCGCTGCTTTGAGTAAAGTGAGCACGACATTTCCTCGCCTGACCTGCCGTCGGCGCGAGCGAGGACCAAAAGACTTGCGTCTTTTGGATCATCCACAGGTGCACCCCGACCCGCGTTTGTCGCGTCGACACGGCCGATGGCAGGTCTCCTGGCTCGCGGATCGTCGCCTCGTCCCGCCTTCCCGGTGTCTGTTCGAGCACGATCATGCTCTAACGCCAGTGGCTTAACCGGACGAGACTACCCGCTCACAGTTGCGGGGGCAGCTGCAGATTTGGCCGGCGCTTACGCGATGACCGCACTGCATTCCCTATTCACCCTCATCGTGAGGGACCATCGATCCTGTAGTGATAGATTTCGCTGGGCGGCCCTGTCAATCTGCCCGATCGGGTTCCCATTGCACATGCCATGTCGAGCGTAGCAAAACTTACTCTGGTCCTAGGCGGCGCCCGTTCGGGTAAAAGCCGCTATGCGGAGAGCATAATCGCCACATTGCCGCCGCCATGGCAGCCGCCTTGGACCTATGTGGCGACGGCCGAACCGGGCGATGCCGAAATGGCCGCGCGCATTGCTGCCCATCGTTCGCGGCGCGGTTCGCACTGGCGCGTCATCGAAGCGCCCCGCGGTCTTGCTGCGACCCTGCAGAAGTGCGGGACTATGCCGGTGCTGGTCGATTGCCTCACGCTGTGGCTGTCGAACCTGATGTTGGCGGACATCGACATTGAGGTCGAAACCGCGCATCTGGAACGGGCGCTGGCGGCGGCGGTGGCCCCAGTCATACTGGTCGCCAATGAAGTGGGTTACGGGATTGTGCCGGATCATCCGCTCGGGCGGCGCTTTCGCGATCTGCAAGGTCTACTCAATCAGCGCATGGCCGCGGTTGCGGATAGAGTCGTACTGGTCGTCGCCGGATTGCCGCTTGCGGTGAAGGGCGCGCTGTAGGCTACCCCTCATGACACAAACAATCGACAAGACCGAAGCTGAACGGCATCGCGCCAAGATGGCCAAGCGCAAGGCGGCGCAGGACGCCGAGGTCGCGGAGAAGACCGTCGAGAAGGGCTTGCTCATCGTCCACACCGGTACCGGCAAGGGTAAGTCGACCGCCGCGTTCGGCCTCGCTTTACGCATGCTCGGGCGCGGTCATCGCGTTGGCGTGGTGCAATTCATCAAAGGCGCCTGGCATTCGGCCGAGCGCGACGCGCTGGCTGAAATTCGGCGAACAACTGGTCTGGCACACGATGGGCGAGGGCTTTACCTGGGAGACTCAGGATCGCGCCCGCGATGTCGCCGCTGCGGAGCGCGCTTGGGGCAAGGCGTGCGAACTGCTGGCTGATCCGAGCCTGGCGATGATCGTTCTCGACGAACTCAACATCGCATTGCGCTACGACTATCTCGATCTTGCGGCAGTGATTGCGGCGCTTACCGCGCGGCGCCCAAGCCTGCATGTCGTCGTCACCGGGCGCAATGCCAAGCCGGAATTGATCGCTGCTGCCGATCTCGTCACCGAAATGACGCTGGTGAAGCACCATTTCGCAGCCGGCGTGAAGGCGCAGGCCGGCATCGAGTTCTAGGCGATGCCGGCGCGGGCGCTGATGTTCCAGGGTACCGGCTCCGATGTCGGCAAGTCGCTCATCGTTGCCGGGCTGGCGCGGGCCCTGGCGCTGCGCGGACTGAGCGTACGCCCGTTCAAACCGCAGAACATGTCCAACAATGCGGCGGTGACCGCTGATGGCGGCGAGATCGGCCGGGCGCAGGCCTTGCAAGCCCGCGCGGCGCGGGTGGCGCCAAGCGTGCACATGAACCCTGTGCTGCTCAAGCCACAAAGCGAAATTGGCGCGCAGATCGTCGTGCAAGGCCGTCGCCGAGCGCTACGCCAACACCCAGAGCTATCGCGCCTTCCTCGCCGCCGAGGCCGAGCGCGCTGTCCAGCAGGCCCGCGCCGCCGCCGAAATCGCCGCCCTCAACGCCCAGGCCGTCGCCGCCGCCCAGCAATCCCTGCTCGACTCGTTCGACCAGCCGTCCTCGAACAGCGATCAGGAGCCGCCCAGCGAAATCGCCGCAACCGCCGAACCCCGCGAGCGGCAGGGAAGTCAGGACCCCGTCGAGCTCAGCCTCTGGCCCGACCTCGACGTCCCACCCCAACCTCGTTCCCACCACCACCTGCGCACGCACCGGGCTGCCGGCGAACCTCAATCCTCGAACCTCGAACCTCGAACCTCGAACGTGGTTTCGAAGCCTTCTCCCCTCACCGTCCGCCTCTACGAGGACGCCGCCAGCTCGGCCCATGTCGACCTCGAAGCCTGCGCATCGCGCCGCGCCCGTCCCACGCTCAAACCCCCGGCCAGACCGCAACGACGCCGAAGCTCGCGCGCTCGACGAAGAGATCGCCTTCCGCCAGGCGCCCGTATTCGAGGAGCCCGCCGGCCCGCCCATGCCGCTGCCCGCCAACCTGATCGAGTTTCCGCGCCAGCTCGTTGCCTCCCGCAAAGCCCGCCCGCGCCTGGCCGAAGGCCCGCTGCGCGACGACGACAGCCCCGCCCCCGACGACGGCCAGCTCCGCATCTTCGAGGTCGATCCCGCCCAGATCTCCACCACGCCCGCAGCCGACGCCGCGGTCGATGCCGAATCCGCTGACGCCGCCCCGCAGTGGACCTCCATCTGGCTGGACACGCCCGGCCGACGCCGCGCCCACCGCGGACACCGCCGCCTTGCCCGGCCCACAAGCCAACACCAGCGCGACGCCAGCGAACCGTTCCGCTGCCGCAGGTGGCCACCCTCGGCCGCCGCATGCTCGCCGCCGCCATCAACGGCGCCATCGTGCTTCGCCGGAGTGCTTGCCTTCGCCGCGGTCTTCGTCATGGTCGCGGGCCACGCACTGCCCTGGCAGTCCGCAGTCCGCAGCCCGCCCTGACCCTGCATGCGCTCGCTCGCCCACGTCATCGCCCAGACTCGAGCTCAGACCGGCCTCCAGCTCCGCCAGCTTCCCGCAGCCCTCGCCGTCGCTGGTGTCCTCCTGCTTCTGCTCTACCAGGCGCTCTTTTTCTGCTTCTCCACGGCCACGCCCGGCATGCGCTGCGCGCGCATCGCGCTCTGCACCTTCGACGACGAAAACCCCACCCGCAAGGCCATGCGCCGCCGCATCCTGGCCGTGCTGCTCTCCGCCTGCCCGCTCGGCCTCGGCTTCCTCTGGGCCGCGCTCGACGAAGACCGCCTGGCCTGGCACGACCGCATCTCCCGCATGTACCAGCGCAGCTACTAAGATGCAGTTGCTAGTTGCTAGTTGCAAGGTCGACATTGCGGTGCAGGCGCATGACATGTGCCGCACCCATCCGAATTGCCATCAAAACAAGAAAATGGCTGCCGGGAAGAACCCGCAGCCTTTTGCCTTTAACTCCGCGAGACCACCCGGTACCTGCTCGCTAACCCCTTACAGGAGAGGAATTTAGCAGTAACCCCAATGGAATCTTATTCTTACCCCACCCCACCACCCCGTAACCCACACAATCCAAACCACTTCCACGCAGAATATACCCCCCCGGGGGGAGGGGGTTCCCTCGCCCGCGCAGCCCCTCCCGCTCGCGGGCGATTTCCGAGGCACTACACCAGCAACCAGCAACGTCTGCGCTTAGAACGTCGTTCCCACCGTCAACCGGAAGGTCTTCCTCGGTTCGCGCAGTTGGTACGACGCGCCGTACAACTGCAGCGCCTGCTGGTAGCTGTACTGGCCCGCGCCCGAGTTCGGGAACATGCGAGCGGAATACCGTGTTGCTCACCGCCAGTTGCTGGGGAACGTCCTCGTACAGCCGCAGCGGGTTATACGCGTAGTAGAGCCGCATCGGCGCATTGATGATCGGCAGGATCACCTGCAACTCGACGCCGTTGGACATGCGCGGCACAAAGTTGGTGTGCGGCACCGTAGCCAGTTGCAGCGGCGAGAACCCGGGCACTTCCTGCCCGCCGTAGCACGCGCCGTTGACGAACGTCGGGCAGCCATACAGCGGGCTCGCCAGCACCGACGCGCCGGCGACGCTCTGCCGCAGTTGGCCCTTCTTCAGATCGCCGGTCAGGCCGAAGTCGGTGAAGAAGGCGAAGCGTCACCTGGTTGACGATGCGGGATGCTGGTACTCGAATGTTCGCCGTCAACTGCGTGTCGCCGCCGACCGAGACCAGCCGGTAGATCGGCAGCGGAATCTGGATGTTGCCCAGGCTGGGGTTGGTCGGGATCGCGCGGAACCAGCGTCCCATCCGGGTTGGTCAGGTTGAACTCCACCTTCACCGGGACGAACGTGTACGGCGAAGCCGCGCGGATGTCGAAGCCGCGCAACGTCCGTTCTCGCCGCCGCCATAGATGCGGTTGGTGGGCGGGGCAACCTCGCCGCCAAATCCGTTGACGTGCGCCAGCTGCAGGCGCATGCCCAGCGACGTTGCGCCCGTCCGCGCTGATCCGCAGGCCCTTCATCGGGTAGAACTGGCGGAAGCTGGCCACCGGCTGGATGTACTTCACGTTGCCGCCCGCGCCCGCTATCGCCACGGTGACGTTGAAGTCGCGGCCCGAGTGCGCGCCCGACCGGCGCGGTCCACCCTGGAGTAGCTGAAGCTGGGCGAGATGGTCGACGTCAGAATGCCGTTCAGCTGGTTCGGCCCTTCCACGCCGGAGCGGAACGCCAGCGACTGAAAGACGTTGCGCGTATTGTCGTTGAACGTGGTGATCGACTGCCGCGACAGCGCGTAGGTGAGGCCCACGCGCGACACGCCGCGCCCCGCCCACAGATGCTTCAGCGGCTCGCTGATCGATGCCGTGAAGCCGGTGGTCGCGGTGTTGTAGTTGGTCAGCAGCGACTGCTGCGCGTTGGAGACGTTGGCGCTGACGCCGTTGGAGATGGAGTACGCCTTGGCCGGGTTGTAGTCGAACTTCCGGTCGAAAACCTCGAAGCCCACCGAGATCGGCTTGTTGCGCAGATACGGCTCGTTGAAGCCCGAAGCTCACATTGCGCGACAGGTCGCCGACGTTCGCGTTGGCCGACAGCGTCTCGCCCAGCCCCAGGAAGTTGTTGGTCTCGTAGTTCAGCCCGACGAACGTGCCCGAAAGTCCGCTGATGCCGCCGTTGACGCCGATCGAGTTCTTGCCCTTTTCCTTCACCCGCAGCAGCAGGTCAACCGTGCCGTCGTCCGATTCTGGCGCGTCTCGGTGTCGTCCTCGGTCTTCAGCAGTGTCGAAGTAGCCCAGCTGGTTCAGCCGCAGGATGGAGATGTCCCAGCGCTGCCTGGCTGTAGACCTGGCCCTCTTCCAGCAGCAGTTCGCGCCGGATCACCTTGTCGCGGGTCACCGTATTGCCGCTGAACTCGATGCGCGAGACAATAGAACTGCTTGTCCTCGATCGATGTCGATGGTCCAGTTGACCAGCTTCTTGGCTTCGTCGAGATGCGGAATCGGCGATGGCCACCATGTTGATGTAGCCCTGGCTGCCGTACGCCTTCTGCAGTTCCTTCAGGCCCTTGCGGAACAGGGTCGCGTCGAACCACTCGCCGTCCTTCTGCGTGAACACGCGCGCGCAGCGCCCTTCACGTTCATTGACGGCTTCGTTGCCGGTGAAGGTGATGCTGCCCAGCCTGTAGCGCTCGCCCTCTTCCACCGGCATCATGATGTCGATGCGCTTGCCGGTCGAGGGTCGCAGCGTAAACCAGTTCAGGCCGCCCTCGTCGCGCACATGGGTCTGCGCCTCGCTGGTCTCCGCCTTGAAGTAGCCGCGGTCGCGGTACGCCTGGCGCACCCGCTCGGTGTCCTCGTCCAGCTTGCTGGCGTCGAACGTCCGCGCAAACAGGTTCTCCAGGATGATCGAGTGCGGAATCCCGATGGGCTTCGGTGTTCACCATCGCGTCGCGCAGTATCGCGGTCGCTCAGGTTGTAGTTGCCGTCGAAGGCGATCTTGCCCACCTTCACGGTCGGCCCTTCCTTGATCCGGAAGGTAATCCCCACCGACGACGGAGGAATCGTCTTGATCTCGGTCTTGATCGTCGCAAACTGGTGCCCATGCTCGCTCAGCAGGTCCTTCAGCACATCCTCGGCGCGCTTCACCCGGGTCTCGTCGAACTGGCTCTCGACGGTCAGCCCGACCTTCGCCTTCTTGAAGCGCTCCTGCACGTCCGACAGCGTCACCGCGTTCAGCCCGGTGTAATCGATGGACCGGATGGTCGGCTTCTCGCGCACATAAATCACCAGCTGCACGCAGGTGGGCGTGTCCACGCTTCTCGATGCGCAGGTTCTCAAAATAGCCGGTGTTCCAGATGGAGTTGAAGTCGCGCTCGACCGTCGCCGGATCGTACGGGTCGCCCTGGTGCGACGAGATGCGCGCCAGCACGGAATCCTTTGGGATTCTGCGGTTCCCGATCACCTGCGGCTCGCACAGCGCCTGCGATCCGACGCCTGCCGCCTGGGTCGGGGCCGCCGGCGTGTCCTGCAACCCGACCTGCGCCGTACGCGAAGCAGCCGGCACCGCTGCCAGAACCGCCAGAACCGCAACAGCGCGAGCAATGCAGAGCGCTGCGCACAGACTTGAGCTTGCTGCCCAGGAAACTTCCGCTCACTCGCTTTACGGTAAAGATACGCACACCCTCATTGCTGTCCAGAATCACGCCCCGGCTGCTCTCCTGGGGAAAGCTTGATTATATGGGAGCAAGGCCGCTCCACGCGAGTTTGCCGCCCCGCTAAAATCGCAGAGGCATGCAAAGCTGGCGCTTCGGCGCCGGCAGATGGTTTGCCCGTAAGGCGTTGATTCATAAGAAAACGTTATCCTGCGCGGAGACTTGCGCAATTGCCTCGTGCGAGTCGGAGTCGAAGGACCTGCCGTCCAGCATGCCAAGCCAAAACTCTTCAAGCGCTTCTATTCGCTAGCCAGCCGCTTCACTTCCACCAGCGTCGAGTAGAACGTCGCGCCCGCGCCGATATCCGTCACCGTCTCGCTGGTCAGCGCATTTACGTTGCGCGCATTCCCGTTCCTGCCGCTCAGCTTGTTCCAGTTCAGCCGCGCCGCCACCACGCCCTGCGGCACCGAATCGCCCACCTGCGCGCGCAGCGCAACCTGCCCGCGCCCGTTGAACACCTCCACTGCATCGCCCGTCGCGATCCCGCGCGCCGCCGCGTCCGCCGCATGCATCTCCAGCAGCCCCGTCGTCTTCGCCTCCATCCGCTGATGCCGCGGAATATTGGCGAACGTCGAGTTCATATAGTTGTCCGCCTTGCGCGGCAGAAACTCCAGCGGATACTGCCCGCTCTTCGCCGCCGTGCCGCCTCTTGATTCGGTCGGCGCCACAAACACCGGAACCGGCGTCAGCTCGCCCCGCCCGCTCGTGCGTGCGAAACCACTCCGCAGTCGAAAAGGGCAGCGACTCGCCCTGCGCGTTCACAGGAAGTTGCAGCGGCACATGCCCTTCGCGCTCCAGCCGCTCCCGCGTGATCCCCGCAAACCACGGATCTGCGGTCGCCAGCGCCTGGTCGATCAGCGCGTCTTCCGTCGTCCCTGAAGCAAGCCTCCGTAAATCCCATGCGCTGTGCGAGCTCGCCGAACAGGCGCACGTTGCTCCGCGCCTCGCCCAGCGGCGCAATCGCCCGCTGCGTTGATCTGCGCGAACAGATGCCCGTACGCGCCCTGCACATCCTTGACCTCGAGAAACGTCGGCGCCGGCAGCACGACATCGGCGTAGTCGGTCGTGTCGGTAAAGAACTGCTCATGCACCACCGTAAACAGGTCGTCGCGCATCATCCCGCGCAACACGGCATTCTGGTTGGGCGCGACCGCCGCCGGATTCGAGTTGTACACAAACATCGCCTTCACCGGCGGGTCATCGATCTCCGTCAGCGCCTCGCCCAGCCGGCTCATATTTATCAGTGCGCGCCTCTCTTCCCAAGGGACTCGCCAGCATCAGCTCCGGCATCTGCAGCGCGTTCTCGTTGAACGGGAAAGCCCCGCTGGTCGACAGCTGCAGCCCGCCGCCTTTGCGCTTCCACGAGCCGGTAATCAGCGGCAGCATCGCGACCGCGCGCACCGCCGTCCCGCCATTCTCGCTGCGCTGCGTGCCGTAGTTCAGCCGGATCGCCGCCGGCCCGCTGCCGTCGCGCCCAGCCCGCTCCATACGCCCGAGCCAGCGCCACAATCTTCTCCGCCGCAATCCCCGTCACCGCTGCCGCCCGCTCCGGCGAGTGCTCTCGCCGCATCGCATGTTGCCGCAACTCCGCGCCGCCCGCCGTGCACGCGGCCATGTACGCGCGATCTTCCAGTCCCTCGCGGAAGATCACCTGCATCATCGCCAGCGCCAGCAGCGTGTCCGTGCCCGGCCGGATCGCCAGGTGCTCATCGGCCACCGCCGCCGTGCGCGTCCGGTAGGGATCGATCACCACCAGCCGCGCGCCCTTGCGCCGAGCCTCCTCCATAAACGGCCACAGATGAATATTGTTGCCGTGGATGTTCGCGCCCCACGCGATGATCAGCCCCGCGTGCGCGAAGTCCTCCGGCGGCGTGCCCAGCTTCACGCCATAGACCTGCTTCAGCGCGACGCCGCCCGCCTCCGAGCAGATGGTCCGCGCCAGTTGCGACGCGCCCATCCGGTGGAAGAATCGCCGGTCCATCGACCCGAAGCCAAGCTGCCCAATCGTCCCGGCGTAGCTGTAGGGCAGCACGCTCTCCGGCCCAAACTCGGCTGCGATCGCCGTCGAACTTCTCCGCAATCAGCCCCAGCGCTTCGTCCCAGGAAATCCGCTCGAACGCATCCGCCTCGCGGCCTTTCACTCCGCCGTAGCCCGCCGGCCCCTTCGGCCGCGCCGGCCTTGCGCCGCATCGGATAGAGCAGCCGATCCGGCGAATACACCCGCTCCAGATACTGCGCCACTTTGCCGCACAGAAATCCCTGCGTCACCGGATGCGCCGGATCGCCCGCCACCTTCACCGCGCGCTCCGTGGCACGCCGTCGCCGTCGTCAGCGACTCCACCGTCACCAGCACGCCGCACGAGTCCGGGCAATCATGCGAGCAGACCGCATGCACCACCCGCGTCTCCACCTCGCTAGCAGCCATGCACCGATTCTATCGTCTCGGCCCCTAGCTCACTCCACGTCCGTCGTCGTTACCGGCTCCCCTTGCTTCACCGTGATTGCAAGGCCCTTCAAATCCACGCTACGCGCGTGGTCCAGCCGGAAGCCGCGCTGGGCATCGATTTTGCAGTTCTCGAACGTGACGCCCTGGATCGGGCTGCCCGGCAGTCCATGAATATTGCCGACCGACATCACATCGCCCGAAACGTTGACGATGCGGATATTCCGCATCACCGGCAGTGGGTTCGAGTCGGGCAGACGCGGCCCCACCATTCGCCACTCCATATTCATCTCGAACGCCTGCCGCGTGCCGTGCAGCACGATGTCCTTATAGGTGATGTTCTCCACCACGCCGCCGCGGCTGGGCTGCGACTTGAACCGGATCGGCGCCCAATTGCCCGCGTCGAACACGCAATTCAGCGTCGTCACGTTGCGGATCCCGCCCGAGGTCTCCGAGCCCATCGCCACGCCGCCCTGCCCGTAGGCAAAGTGCGAGTTCTCGATCAGGATGTCCTCGGCCGGCCGGTTGACGCGCAGCCCGTCGGCGTCCTTGCCGCTCTTGATCGAGATGCAGTCGTCGCCATCCTCCACATACACGTGGTTGATGTGCACATGCTTCGACGAGTCGATATCGATGCCGTCCGAACTCGGAATGTTGTGCTCGGCGGCAATCGTGACGCCGTCAATCTCCACGTTCTCGCTGTATAGAACGAACAAGCACCAGATCGCCTGGTTGTGCAGATACAGCCCCGCAACGCGCACATTCTTCGAGTTCTGAATCCCAATCAGCCGCGGGCGTCCAAACCGAGTCGCAGGCAATCCGTTCATGAGACCTGCGGAATTCGCAGGCTGTCTTCCCGGAACCGCAGGGGTCGAGGCTGGCCCCGCAGCATCCGCCCCGCCCGCGACGGGAGTAATGGCCGTAACTGACCCACCCGGACCCTGCGGAACCGCTCGCCGGACTCCACTTTTCGCCATCCACTCATCGCCCGCTCCATCAATCGTCCCCTCGCCCGAAATCTCGAGTCCCGTCACGCCCTCCGCGTTCACCAGCGACGCGGTATACATCTCCTCCGTCCCCTCCCAGCGCGACTTGATCTGCGGATAGTCGTCGGGATTCGTCGTCCCTTTCAGCACTCCATCCTTCTCCACCAGCAGGTTCACGCCCTGCTTCAGAAAGATCGCCCCAGCTGCGGAACGTCCCCTTCGACACCACCACCGTCGCCGCCCTTCGCCGCCGCACACTTGTCGATCGCGGACTGAATCGCCTTGGTGTTCACGGTCGTGCCATCGCCCACCGCGCCGGAATCGGTGATCAGGCACCGCCGCGTCCGCTTCGGCAGATTCGGAGCATACGTGGCCGAGCCGGTGGCCGCCATCTGTGCCACAAACCGCGTAGCCGGGTCAGCAATTGCAGCCGAAGGCCCTTGCCCACGCGCCACAGGAGCCTGAGCGGTTACAGGAGCTTGTGCCGCAGTGGGAACTTGTGCGAAGCCAGCGCCTGCGATCCATACGCAGGTCGCAATCACAAATACTTTGAAGTTCATCTGGGGTCCTAACCTGGTCACAGGAGATGCTATATGGGAGACGTTGGTGGCGTCATCTTGGCCGCTGAGTGCGTGTGCGCCCATGATCTGCGGACGGTATCCGTAGCTCGTGGAGCGTTCGAAGAGGGCACTGAGGATGTTCCGAGGCGTGCAATTTTGACGGCGCCAGTGCTGTTGCCGCGAATCCTGCGATCTCACTGCTGCGGTTAGACTCGCTAAATGAAATCTCCTCAGCGAGATAGTCTGCCTACAACTAAAGTTGAACCGACGAACCTGCCGGTGTAGCAGTATTCTCCTGGCGAGGTGAAGAGATGATCAGAAGTCTCTGTGCCGTCTGTTTACTCAGTTGCACACTTGCCAGGGGGCAGTCGCTCCTCGCGGCCTCCCCGACGGAATCGCCAGCCGCAATCCCGAATCGATTGCACGCGGTTGGCAAGATCGCCAGGATTCCCCAATCCGTCGCCGCTTCGATAAAGCTGCCGGCCATCAGGGACCGGGAGATGAATGCCATCTACGTTCACCCAGGCGGCAGGATCCTGTGCTCGCATTGCACCTTGCAATTCCTCGCCACGCTGGCATTCGACCTGCCTGATTGGCAGGTCACTGGCAGAGCGGAGTGGATGAGCGATGCTCGATTTGACCTCGACGCCAAGATCCCCGAAGGGTCTCAGCCCACCACAAGGAATTCAAAAGCATCTCTCACCGATGGGCAACGCCAGATGCTGCGGGCGCTCCTCATGGATCGATTCCGGTTGGAAGGCCATAAGGAGACCAGAACAGACACCATCTACATCCTGCAAAGGAGCGATCAGCCGCTCAAGCTAGCGCCTCCCTTGCATTCATCGGAAGCCCGCTCCGTACGCGGGGCAAGGGGAGATTCAATGGGCGGGGCGACGGGCATCGCTGGAAAGAATATCTCCATGCAGGAACTTGCCAGCCGCATCAGCAGTGTTCTCAAGCGGCCCGTAGTCGATCGGACCGGACTGTCCGGCACGTTTGACCTCGAATGCAGTCCAAGCGACACGGCGAACGGCGAGGTCAGCGACGCGGTCTTCGATTCCATGCGAGGAATCGGCCTCAAGCTCACGCCCGCCATAAGGCCGGTCGAGATGCTGGTTCTCGACCACGCCGAGCCACCTACGGAGAATTAGCCGCTATCGAACTGACTGCAGGGGTTCCGAGCAAGCTCGCTTGCCCAGACCTTAAGCAGACTGACCATCCGCCTGGCTTTTGGCGACGAAGGTTCCCAGTTCCCGGTCCTTCTCCGCCCGGTCTGCCGCAAACACTTGCCCGTGGATCGCGATGTACACGCCCGGCGCAAGGAGCCGAGCCGCCAACAGGCTCTCGGTAAGGTTTTGCAGCCCGTCGCTGCCTTCAAAGCCGAGCGGCCGCATGGCTCCGGTGAGGATCACCGGAACCTCCAGCTTGGGAAACGCCCGCTGTATAGAGATACCGGTCTCCGCCATGGTGTCCGTGCCGTGCGTGATCACAATCGGGCACCCAGACGGCAGCAGTTCCCCAGCCGCGCCACCAGCACAGCGCGATCCTCCGCCGTCATCTCCAGCGAATCCTTATTCATTACCGGAACCACCTGCACGTCGGTGTCCGGCAGCCGCAGCCGCTCGAGATACTGCCCGATCTTGTTGCCATCGTTCAGCACCGCCCCCGCCTGCTCGGAGTAGCGCTTCTCAATGGTGCCCCCGGTCGTCACAACATATATAGTCCGCATAATTTCCGTAGCCAGCCTTCACCTCCGCGCTTGGTAACTGGCGCCTGGCACCTTGCTTCTACCGTACCGCCGCCATGGCCGCGCGGAAGAGGGGTTCGAAGTCGTTGGCGGCACCCGGGTCCTTGGCCAGAGCCGTCTCGATGGCCCGTTGAGCCACCGGCCGCGCGTAGCCCAGGTTCACCATGGCGGAAAGCGCGTCGTCCGCCTGCCGGCCCGTAGTTCGAGACGGCCGCGCCCGCCGGAGCCGCCACCGCCATATCGTCCAGCTTGTCTTTCAGTTCCAGCACCACGCGCTCGGCGGTCTTTTTGCCGATGCCGGGGATGCGGGTGAGGGTGGCGTGGTCGCCGCCGCGGATGGCCGTCACCAGGCGGTCGGTGTCGATGCCGCTGAGCACCGTGATCGCCAGCTTGGGCCCGATGCCGGAGATGGTCAGCAGCTTTTCGAAGAGCCGCTTCTCGTTCGGCTCGGCGAAACCCGAACAGGGCGATCTGGTCCTCGCGCACGTGGGTGTAGATGTGCAGGCGCGCCTCGGCGCCCTCGGCCGGGAGCGAGGTAAACGTCGCGACGGAGATGGTGGCGTCGTAGCCGACGCCGCCGCAATCGATGATGGCCCGGTTGGGCGTCTTCACCAGCAGCCGGCCGCGCAGGAAAGCAATCATCCCGAATGATTGTAACTAGGTTCGAGCGGGCTGCATATGGTGTACCAGCGCCCCGCAACTGGAGTCTGAGAGGGCACACCTCAGCGGCGTCTCAAACTAAGCTGAATCTGAAATTGTGGCCTTGTCTCCCGCGAATATCCCTCGGAATCCGGGGATTGTAACCGGATTGCAACCTATTGTTGATTCTCTATTCATCAGCCTCCGCCACACTCAGAGAGGTTCTTTTTCCCCACAATCGAAAAATCTGTACGTCACCACGAAGGGATTCCCATGACTCTGCTTTCGCACCGTCTCGCCCGCCTTACCCTCTGCGCCGCACTCGCTCTTCCTGTGCTCGCTGTCGTAGCGCCGGCGCCGCTCCACGCGCAAACAGCCGCATCCATCACCGGCTCCGTCGTCGACAGCAGGGGCGCAGGCGTCGCACACGCGAAGATCGCCGTCCACTCGCCCGACAACAAGGTCACCCGCAGCGCCATCTCCGATGAAGCTGGTCACTTTACGCTCAGCAACGTGCCCGCGGGAGACTATATCCTCGACGCGGACGCGCCCGGGTTCGCGACCACACACGAAGCGAGCGTGGTCGTCGCTGCCGACAAGCCTACGGAACTTACCGTTACTCTGCGCATCGGCAACCTGGAACAGATGGTCGAAGTGCAGGCCGACGCGTCGAACTCCGTCGCCGCTCAGCAGGCGCCCATGGACACTCGTCTCGATGCCCGCTCCGCGCGTACCGAGATCTCGTCGCATTTCATCGAGAACTACACCACGCCCACCGCCGACAACACCGAGATGATTTATTTCGCGCCGGGCACATTCTCCGTGAACCCCAACGGCAGCGGTCTCGGCGATTCGAAGAACTTCTTCCGCGGCTTCTCCGACGGCAACTACGACATTACCTTCGACGGCATTCCCTACGAAGACACGAACTCGCCCACGCATCATTCCTGGGCCTTCTTCCCCTCTCCCTTCATCGGCAGCATCGACTTCGATCGCTCGCCCGGCTCCGCGTCGACCGTCGGACCGACGCCCTTCGGCGGCTCCATCAACATGCTTTCGAAGACGCTGCGCCAGGATCCCGACATCATCGGATCGGTCAGCTATGGGTCGTGGAACACAATCCTTTCGGACGTCCAGGTCAATTCCGGCGCACTCGGCGCAAACAAGAAGACACACTTTCTCGCCGACTTCAACCACCTGACATCGGACGGCTTCCAAACCTGGAACGCGCAGATGCGTTCGGCCGGCGACATCAAGGTGGAATACCGCTTCAACGATGAGAAGATCCTGACCGGCTATAGCGGCGTCGGCCTGCTCGACACCAACACGCCGAACACCAAGGGCCCCATGCGCTCGCAGTATCAGGCGCAGTACAACTACCTGCTGCAGGACACCGACCCCACACGCTCGGACTACGCGGGTTACAACTACTACCACATCCCCTCGGACTTCGAATACGTCGGCTTCATCATGCCGCTTGGCCACGGCTGGCACGTCGACACCAAGCAGTACACCTATAGCTATTACAACCAGCAGAACTACGCCACCACGCCCAAAACCGGCGTGATCTCGGCCACAAACTGCCTGCCCGAAGGCACCCAGAGCTGCGCCGTCGACAAGCTGAACAGCTATCGCAAATACGGTGACATCACCACCGTGAGCCAGGTGTCGAAGTACGGCATCTTCCGGACCGGCCTGTGGTATGAGTGGGCGACAACCTCGCGCCATCAGATCCCGCAGGACCCCATCACTCTGAAAGACACGGTGCTGCCGAACTTCAATGAGATGTTCATCACCAACAGCTACCAGCCGTTCGCCGAGTACGAGTGGCACCCCAGCATGAAGCTCACCGTCACTGGCGGCGCGAAGTTCTCGCGCTACACCTTCGACCTCAAGCAGCTCTCCGATAACGGAGGCGCCGTCGGTACGCTTCCGGCAGGACAGACCGCCGTCTATCACTCCGCGACGTTCAACACCGTGCTTCCTTCGGCGGACGTGAACTATCGCTTCCGCGAGAATTGGTCGGCCTATGCGCAGTTTGCCACGGGCAGCCTGATTCCTCCATCCAGCGTCTTCGACGTTCCCAATGTGGTCGGCGGTGTGCTGGTCAATCCAATCACCGTGTTACCGAAGCAGACCAAGGCCTACACCTATCAGGCCGGCTCGGTGCTGAAGCTTCGCCGCCTGGCCCTCGACGGCGACTACTACTACGTGATCTTCGGCAACGGCTACACCGCCTCGCCCGATCCCAACGCTGCCGGCGCCAACGAGTACCAGAGCTCGGGCAACTCGACCACCAAAGGCTTTGAAGGCGAAGCCAACGTTTCGCTCACCCACGGCTTGCTGGTCTACCTCAATGGCACGGTCGGCTCGGCGCACTACACCAGCCAGACCATTCTCACCGGTACATCGGCCGGCAACAAGTACTACATCAACCCCAACAACAGTGCGTGGGTGGCCAACACGCCGGCGAACACCGAAACCTGGGGGCTGACGTACACACTCGCACGGCTTTGACTTCGGCTGGCTTGACGAAGCGCATCGGTCCGATGTGGAACGACAACAAGGCGACCGTCAAGCCTCAACTACACCGATGGCACGGTCTCCGGCAGCACCAGCATCACCGCCAACCAGGTCATTCCCGTCGATCCTTTCACCCTCTCCAATCTGTTCATGAACTACAACGTTCATCAGATTCCACACTTTGGAGAATCGAAGCTGCGCCTGAGCTTCAACAATCTCTTCAACGCACAAGGCATCACCGGCCTCACCGCTGCAACTGCCGGAACGACCTTCATGCCCAACGCCGGTGACACGCTCACGCTGCTCCCCGGTCGCAGCATCACAGCTTCCTTCCAGCTGGGCTTCACCCGCAACAGGTAGCTACCAGCGGGCCAACCTGGGCAGACCGGTTACCGCCGGTCTGCCTTTCTGATCGCTCAGCAGGACCGCTTCCTTGCGAGCGGTAGTTAGTTCAGGACCACAAGAATCCGTGCTGGCGCCGGCTCATTGCCAAGCGCCTGCACGGATTCCTTTGCGCCGCGTGCGGCATGCTCCATAGGCACCCGGCGGTTGGATGTTACTAACAACTGGCAACTGACAACGGCCTTTAGAACGTCAGCGACAGCGACATCTGGATCTGGCGCGGGCTGCCGATGGTGTGGGTGACGACGCCCAGGCCGGACGGGCAGCTATAGAAGCTGCCGCTCACCGTGCCCTCGCCCTGCGCATTGCAGGTGCCCGGCAGCACCGGAGTGCCGGCCGTCGGGAACGGGTTGAAGTCCGCGTTCTGCGAGACCTCGTTGAACGGGACATCGAAGCTGGTGGTGTTGGTCAGGTTGTAGACGTCGAAGGTGTACTTCAGCGCATAGCGCTCCGTGAAGTTGGTCACCTTCACCAGCGAAGCGTCGGCGCGCTTCTGGAACGACTGGCGGAAGATGTTGCGCTGGCCGGTGGTGAAGCTGGTCTCATAGGGATCGGAGGCGGGGATCGCGCCGCCGAAGCTGCCGTTGGGCCCGGGCGGTAAGCAGCGGCATGGTGAAGCAGGAGGCTTTCAGCGCGGTGTAGTCGGCGTTGACGCCGATGAACGCGCCGGAGTGGCCGGTCAGCGCGTTCTTCGGCGTGCAGCCCGGCGCCAGCGGGACGATCGGGTTGGTGATGCCGTCGGAGGTGCTGTAGTAGATGCTGCCGATCGCGCCGGAGAAGTCGATGACGCTGTACGGCTGGCCGCTCTGCAGCACGGTCAGGCCGACCAGCGACCAGCCGTCGGCGAACGTCGCCCTCCAGCGTGTGTTTGTTGGCACCAGGTCCGGCGCGCGGAAGACGTAGCTGAAGTTGAGCACGTGGGTGCGGTCGAAGTCGGCCGAGGCGTAGCCGTCGCGCAGGTTCAGCGGGTTGTTGCCGTTGTAGAACAGGCCCAGGCCGCTCTGCTCGTCCAGCGCGTGCGAGTAGGTGTAGGACATGCCCACCTGCACGCCGTGGCTCATGCGCTTGTCCACATGCGCGTTCAGGGCGTTGTAGGCATCCACGCCGGCGGCCTTGTAGTCGATGGACTCGGCCGCGTAGCCGGTGTAGGGAACGCGATGGTCGACGTTGCCGCCCTCGTAGTCGGCTCGTAAACTGCCGCCAGGCAGCGTCGTAGTCGTACACCTGTAGCCGTAGCTGTAGTTCTCGCCGTGAATCGTTGTTGGCTGGGCGCTGGCGATTCCAGGCTGGTTGAACGGCACCGGAATCACCTGGTGGCGGCCCAGGTTGCCAACGTAGCCGATCTCGATGGCCAGGTCGTTGCGCGGCTGCCACTGGACATCCAGCGTGTAGTTATAGGTGTAGGGAAGTTTGTTGGGCGGTCGTAGACGCCCAGCGAAACCGGCTGCGCGCCGTCGCTGATGGCGGCGAGATTGGGAAGATAGTTGCTCAGGTCGGACGACTTGGGATTCTTCGGCGCGGTAGACTGCGGCGACCGGTGCCGTAGGGATTGCCCAGGTTGCCCGCCGCATCCGCCGCGGCGGAGCCGAAGCGCCGAGCGTGTACGGGGCGCCGTCGGCGAAAGCCATTCGGCCGCCGCCGCAGGTCGGAATGTAGCCGTCGTAGAGGCTGCCGATCGGTGCAGGCACGGAGTCGTTCACGAACGGCAGCGACTGGTTGACGCCGAACGGTCCGCCGGTAACCGTGCCGATCGCGTAGCCGGGCGAGAAGTAGCTGAACAGCTCGCCGCGGTCGTAGTACATGCCGAAGCCGGCTGCGCACCACCACCTTGCTGTGGAACATCTCCGGCTGCCACGCCGCGCCGATGCCGCGGCGCAATGCCCCACTGCCGGCCGGTCAGCGTGTGTTGGACTGACGCCCGCCGTCCGTTGGCGTTGTTGCCGGCGATGACCAGTGCCGTTGGTGGTTGGAATGTTTCCCGGCGTCTCGCTGGACGTCGGAGTGTAGCAGTACGCGGTAGGCGTGGAGCAGGCGTGCGAAATCGAAGTTGAAGATGCGGCCGTACTTCTCGGTCAAAGCCGCCGTCCCAGTCGTAGCGCACGCCGGCAGTCAGCGAGAGGGTGGGCGTCACCTGGAACTTGTCCTGCACGTAGGTGCCCACCTGGTTGGCGCGGTAGTAGCGGCTGGCGTTGCCCTGCAGGAACGAGGTGACATAGAACCCGGTCGCGGCGCTGCCCGGCGGTGACAAAGCCCTGCGCCATCGCGCTCAGGTCGCTGGTCGCGATGGTGCCTTTGCCGGTGCGCTTGTCGATCGTGTTCAGCTGCGTGTAGCTGTAGCTCGCGCCAAAGCTGACCGTGTGCCTGCCCAGCGTCCACACCGCATCGGCCGAGGGCTCAGGCGGTTCTGGAACGCGCCCGTATTCGGCGCCTGGCCTTCCGCGTTCGGCCCGATGTTCAGGATGCTGTTGCTGCCGGGAAACAGCACCGATATACGTCATCGCTCAGCACGTTGTAGATCGACACGCCGGGGAAGTAGTTGGACCCGAAGGTATTGATCGAGAAAGCACGGGTTGGTGCAGTGCACTGCCGCCGGGCAATAGGGTATGCGCTCGGCCCGAACGGCTGCTCGTTGTCCAGCCAGGTCTTCTCCCGCAGGATGCCGATGTTCTCCGTCGTGCTCAGGTTCGACTTGACCAGGTAGGTGTTGTTGATCGCCGCCACCTGCGAGCCGGAGTCCAGATGCTCGGTGAAGCCGGGCACGTTGGAAAACGAATACGGCGAGAGCGTGGGATCGTGCTGGTAGAAGTACTTCAGCGCCACGCGTGTCCTTGGACGTTGCGTTCCAGTCCAGGTTGGCGACGGCCATATCCGCCTTGAAGCGCGCCGCGCCCGGAATGATCGCGTTGTAGTTGTGCTGCAACGACAGCGCACTCGATCCCGTATCGTTCGGGATCAGCCACATGGCCGGCTCGCCCGGCGACCGCCGGAATGTTGAACAGCGCCAGCGCCGTCGGGTCGATGTCGCTCGCCATCAGGTTGTCGCCGCGGATGCTGGCGTCCGGGAAGCTGTTGTTCACCACCGATGGCCAGCCCCGCCGCCGTTGCGGTTGGTGTCCGTCAAGCCCGATCGGCACATCCAGAAAGGAGTTGCCCAGGTACTGATCCGACACATGCAGGTGCTGGTAGGCGACGAAGCCGAACAGCTTGTCCTTGATGATCGGGCCGCCCAGCGTGCCGCCCGCCACATACCGGTGCAGTTCCGGATTCTTCAGATAGGACGGCATGATCAGGTCGTTCTTGTAGAAGAACGGATCGGCGTTGATCCAGTTGGTGCCGCGGTGCCCGTACAGCGAGCCGTGGAAGGTCGTTGGTGCCCGAGTTGGTGCACATGTCGATGTGCGCGCCCGAGGTCGACCCCTGCTGCGCGTCGTACATCGAGGCGTTCACCCGCACCTCTTCAATCGTCTCCGGCGCCGGCGTCGGGATGGCGTTGCCGATGGAGAGATAGAGCGAGGCGGCCGACGGGATCACGCCCGTGCTGGTCGTGCTCGAAGACACGCCGGTCGAGTTGATCACGCGTGCCGAGCCGACCTCGCTGGTGCTCTTGCCGTTGAACAGGCTGCTGCCGTCCACGCCGTTCAGGCTGAAGCTGTTGCCGTGTCGC
>CAVXWL010000021.1:0-29111 GCA_963765365.1 uncultured Alphaproteobacteria bacterium
GACTGCGCATGCCAGAGCGTCAACGCATGACGACCCGACTGCAGGCCTTGTTTCAACGGCCCGAATTATTTGTCCTAGCCGGCGGGATCAATCCCATTGGTGCGAAGATGGCAGAAGCCTTGGGCTATGACGCCTTCTACATGTCCGGGGGCAATACCTCGGCGCACCAACTGGGGTGGCCCGATTCCGGGACCAGCATGCGCGACATGGTGGACAACGCCCGGAAAATTGTCCTGACCGTGCAGATCCCGGTCTTCGCGGACGCCGACACCGGCTACGGTGACGCCATCAGTACCCATTACACCGTGCGGGAATACATTCAGGCGGGCATCGCCGGCGGCCACATCGAAGACCAGACATTTCCGCCGAAATCCGGCCCCCGCCGCCGCTGTATCTCGATTGCGGAGATGGTCGGAAAGCTCCGGGCGGCGATGGATGCCAAACAGGCTCTCGACCCGGACTTCGTGATCATGGCCCGGTGCGATCTCGGCGGCGTGCCGGGCGCCAGCTTTGCGGAGATTATCGAGCGCTGCCAGGCCTACAAAGCCGAAGCGCAGGTCGACGTCGTCTGCCCCAATGGCTTGCGCACCTGGGAAGAAATTCAAGAGGCGATCCGCCTCATTCCCGGGCCCGTCGTCCCTCTCATTCCCGCCGACCTGTCGCCGTATCCCTCCTTACAGGCGCAGCAGGATGCCGGGGCCGCCGCGGCCTGGTTCCCCACGCTGACCACCATGGCAGGCTTGCAGGCCAACTGGGATTTTTTGAGCGATTTTCAGCAGCGCGGCACATTGGCCCTGGATGCGCTCCGTGCCGAGGCGGTTCAGAGTCCCTGGGGCGTCGCCAGTAATGGCCGCATTCTGGACGAGCCGCGCCTGCGCTCCATGGAGGAGAAGTACCTTCCAGATTAATTATAAGTAGTTTCCGAGGCTACCCACATCGCGTTTATCGGCGCGTCCTGTCGGGCGATCGATCCGCAACCGCAGCGCCGCCTGCGCGTCACACACGGGAATTCAAGTCATGGATAAAGATCGGATCAAAGGGTCGCTCAAGCAGGTTGTCGGCAACGTCAAAGAAGCGATTGGCAAAGCTGTCGGCGACAAAAAGACGGAAGACGATGGTCGGGCCAAGGTTATTGAAGGAAAGATCCAGAATGCCGTCGGCAGCGCCAAAGATACCATCCGCGGCATTGTCAAAGGCCAATGACAGCGCGGCGAACGCGCGTGAACAACGGCACTGCCGCGGTTGCTGGAATTGCGGCGCTCGGGACGGCAGTTACGGTTGTCCGGGTGCAGCAATATCGGGACCAGCAAGCGTCGGGCAGTATTGATGCCGTAGCAGGTATGGAAGCGGATTTTCTCCGGCGCGATGTCGCGTAACGCGTGATTGAGCGCCTCGACGCGGATTTCCGCCCATTTGCGGCAGTCGGCGATGCTCGTTTCGGGATGGATGATGTAATAGGTGACGAGCCGCGGATCGTCGATCTGCACCAGAAATCCGGCGTCGACGATCGCCTTGTATTCCTCGCGCATCGCGTCCGCGATGGCGAAGACGTATTCTTCCTGCGATTTGTAGTAGGCGTTTTTCTGCCAGTCCTCGATGTTGGATGGTGAAATGGCCGGCATGAACACTTCTTCCGGCTTCACGCCAATAAGTGCTGCCTTGAGGTTGTCGATGTCGCGCTGGAGCCGGGCGTGTCCGTTGTAGGTGACCGGCCCGGTGCAGACCATGTGGGTGTGGGTCGAAGCGGGGTGGGTCTGCGCATAAAATTCCGGAAACGACAGGCCTTCGCGCGATGTCATCCATTGATTCCGCGGGCCGGACATGGTGTCGACCTCGTAGCCGCCGAGCCGCTCATTGATATAACTGACGAAGCTCGGCTTGCCATATTCGCCGTCATCGATCACGTCGATGCCGAGCTCGGTCTGCTTGTGCACGATTTCACTTACGGCGCTGCGCAGGCGCGCTGCATTGCCGTCTTGATCGAAGGCTTTGGCGCCGCCGGCCTGCACGAGATCGAGCAGGTCGGGCGGCCGCGGCAGGCTGCCGGCATGGGTTGTAAGAATGCGATCGGTGCTGTGCTTCATGGCGGTTCAATCGAGCGTTAGCGGTTTAATCGAGCGTCACATGGGTGGATGTGATGACGTTCTTCCAGCGTCGGGTCTCTTCGCGGAAATAATCGGCGGTCGCCTGCGGCGTGCCGCCGACCGGCTCGGCCGATAGATTGGCGAGACGCTTCTCAATCTCGGGGTCGTGGAGCGCGGCATTGACGCCGGCGTTGATCTTTTCGACGATCGCGGCGGGCGTGCCGGCCGGCGCCACGAAGGCGTACCAGGCGACAGCTTCAAAACCAGGCAGCGTTTCGGCGATGGCCGGCACGTCGGGCAGGCTTGCCATGCGCTTTGCCGACGCAACCGCGATCAGTTTCAGCTTGCCGGCTTTTACGAGTTGCAGCGATACGCCGAGATTGTCGAACATGCAGTCGACGCTGCCGGCGACCAGATCGTTGAGCGCCGGTGCCGAGCCGCGATAGGGCACGTTCTGCAGCTTTACGTGCGCCATCATCTGAAACATTGCCGAGGTGAGTTGCGAGGTGGTGCCGTTGCCCTGCGTGGCGTCGGTCACTTTGCCGCCGCTGGCCTGCAGGTAAGCGATGAAGTCCTTGATGGTGTCGGCTTTGACTTTGTCCGGATTGACCACAAGCGCATTGGGAACGCGGCCGATGACGACGATCGGCACGAATTTCGTCGGATCGAAGCCGAGGTGCGGGTAGAGGTTCTGGTTGATCACCAAAGGCGGCGGCGGCGAAGACAATAGCGTGTAGCCGTCGGGATCGGATTTGGCGACGACCTCGGCGCCGATATTGCCGCCGGCCCCGGCGCGATCCTCGACGATGACCGACTGGCCCCATTTGCGCGACAACCAGTCGGCGATGATGCGCGGCATCACATCGGCAGTGCCGCCGGCGGGGAATGGCACGATGATTTTTACGGTATGCGCCGGATAGTCTTGCGCAGGCGCCGGGCGCGCCATGAGGGCGCCCAGCGACAATGTTATGACAAATGCCGCGATCGCACGGCTGCGCCGCCCAAAACCGGGGGTGTGTTCCTGAACGTCATCGTCCTCCCACTCGCTTTTTTTCGCATGTTTCGAGATCGGGCGGCGACGTTAGCCAAAGCCCGGGCGAGCCGCCAGTCTGCCCACGAGTTTCGTCACTGCGGGCAATGGATGGCCGCTATGCGGATCGCTGCAGAGCCACCGCAAGTCGGGCGTTACCGCGCGCAACCGTCCTTGCGTGGGGCGACCGAGTTTGATCTTCTGGTGACGGGGTATGTGAGCGACTTGCCTTACCAAAACCTGGGGAGAATCTGAAAATGCGTGCAACGCATTTGGCAATGACGGTGGTGTTGCTGGCCGCGTTGGCCGGTTGCAGCAAGGGCCCGCAGGGCGATGCAGGTCCGGCGGGACCACAGGGTCCCAAAGGCGATGCCGGCCCCGTCGGTCCGGCCGGTCCTCCGGGGCCGCCCGGTCCGGTTGGCCCGCAGGGCCAGGCCGGTCCACCCAGCCCGAGCATCCGGGTGGTCAGATCGGATTGCGTATCGGGCTGCACCGTGCAGTGCCAGGACGACGAGGTCCTGGTGACGGCCTATTGCGGGCCGACCAGAAATCAGGCGCAGTTCCTCGGCGAAAGGGGCGCGTCCTGCGGTCCAGCAGGGTCGGTCGCCAACACCCCGCTCGTCGCGGTTTGCGTCGGGCCGCCGAAGTAGCTGACAACCGCTATGGCGGCGGCGACAAGAACAGTCGCCGCCCAGTCTTTTGTTAATTCTGAGCGGCCGGGCGGCGCGCCGACTGCGTCTTCGTCGTCGTGGCGAAGCTTTATCGCATTGAATTCCTGACGTTTTGCGTAACTCCTTCTTAAGCGCCCCGCCATTAAAACGTTAACGGTGAGGTTCTCTGCAACGGTGCTTTGCCTATGACGAGCGATGGTCAATCCATCGAACGGCTGCGGGAATATCTCCGGAATCTCAAGCCGGAGGCGCAGTCAATGCTCGTCCAGGAACTCGAACGCAGCCTGTTGCGCGGCGAAGAGAACGCCGGCAACGAATTGGTGCTGCAGGAATTGCGGCGCGCGATCCGTACCGGGGCGAAGGCGGTGCCGCGGATCGGCGATGCGGCCCGGCTGTTCTTCACGCCGCTTGAGCCGTTCCTGCTCGATGTTCCGGCCGATCACAAACGGATCGGCCGCATCGCGCGCATGTCGCTTGAACCGATCTGGGCCTGGATCGGGCGCGATCTCATTCCGGCCGAAGCCAAGGCGCTGCGCGAAGACATCAACCGCGCACTCCTCGCCGGAGACCGCGCCAAAGCCGATCAGCTCGCTCGCGCGTTGCAGGAACGCGCCACCCAGCGCATGAGGGACGCCGTCGCCGCGATCGGTTTGGACGATCAGGCCCGTCGGCGCCTCGCCGTACGGGTCGGCACGCCGCGGGCAATCGACGACCTCAACACGGTGCTCTCGTTATTCGTGCTGAATGAGGCGCTTAGGGAATTTGGCCGGCGATTGCCTAGTCAAATCCGCGTCTTCGAGCGCGACCAGATCGACGCCATAAAGTCGCAACTCGACGCGCTGGTGGTACAGACCTCGCCGCTTGAAGCCGGCGGGATCCGCAAATCGGATGTTTTCCTCTACGGCCTCATCCTGGTGATGAACCGGCTTGCCGCGCCGTGGCAGCTCATCCGCATCGCCACCCGCGCCGCGGAAAGCGACGACACCGCCCGCGTCGCCGAAACCCCATATGCCGCCGCCGTCACACTGGTGCTGAGCGAGGTCGAGAACATGGTCGGCGAGTTGCGCATCGAGCTTCGCGCCGGGCGGCCAATCGTGTCGATGCTCAAGGCGATACACGACGCCGCCCGCGGGCTGCGCTCGGAGATGGACCTGTCGGTCGAATCGCCCTGGAGCCGCCAGTTGGCGACGATGCGCGCCGAAGTTTCGGGTCTGTTGAGGACTGAGATTGAAGCGACACCGGGATTCGTGCGGCGTCTGTTACGGCCGCGTCCCACCAAGGAGATCGCGTCGGGTTCGCTGCTTGACCCCCTCGATGTCAATCAAGCTGAAATGCGGGTGGAATTTGTCGACGCATGCCGGCATTACGCCAGCGAACTCGCCATCAACGAAGTCACGACGCGCGCCCATTCCGAATTGACGCTCTACCTCGAGACCGGCACCAAGGCGCTGCTCGATTCGTTGCGCCAAGCCGGCCCCGGTGAACGGCCTTTTCGTCAATCCCAGGTCGACGCCGCGATCCGCTTTTGCCGGAGTGTGTTCGGTTCCGAATATGCGGGCCTGCTCGCCAAGGCCGCCGAGGTTGCGGTGCAGAGCGGAACGGCCGAGCGCAAGCCGGCCCGGGCGTGACCGCCGGCTGCATCCGGGGCGGCGATGGTTGCGCTGGATTGCGCCGATAGAGTGCGAAATTGCCGCGCGCCGCGGTTCCCATTGCGGCCGCATTCGCGCCGTGTTGTAACCGCGCGGCGTGGCAGCGGCCGCGGTATCGCAGCGAAAGCCGGGTCCGGCGGAAACAACCAGGCCAACGACAGCTCGAATATGGCGCTTTGAATCCATGGTGCTCTGGATCATTTTCGCAGTGATGACCGCCGCGGCGGTTTGCGCCGTGCTGTGGCCGCTGGGACGCAAACCGAAAGCCGCGCGCGGCGGCAGCGATCGGCTCGTCTATCAGGATCAGTTGCTGGAAATCGACCGCGATCGCGCCGCCGGCCTCATCGGCGAGGCCGAAGCGGAATTGGCGCGAATAGAAATATCGCGCCGGCTGTTGGCTGCGGCGGACGCTGAGGCGCCGGCCGTATCGGCGGTGCCGCGGGCGCTCTTGCGCCGCCGCGTCGCCGCGATTGCCGTGATCGTCGTCGTGCCTGCAGTCGCGCTCGGATTTTATCTGAAACTCGGCGCTCCGGATGTCCCGGACCAATCGGCTTTCGTCCGCGTCAACACTCCGGCCGACCGTCAGTCGGTCGCGAGCCTCGTCAGCCAGGTCGAGGCTCACCTTGCGAGCAACCCCAATGATGGGGCCGGCTGGGAGGTGATCGCCCCGGTCTATCTGCGGATAGGCCGCGCCGACGACGCCGTGATGGCTTGGCGCAAGGCGATTGCGCTCAACGGCGACAGCCCGGCACGCGAATCCGCTCTCGGCGAGGCGCTGGTCGCAGCCGCGAACGGGGTTGTGACCGACGAGGCGAAGCAGGCGTTCCAAAAGGCTGCTGTCGCCGATCCGCGCGACGCGAAGGCGGGTTATTATCTCGGCCTTGCCGACGAGCAGGACGGCAACGGCAATGCCGCTGCCGCGCGATGGCGCGCGCTGTTGGCGCAAGCGCCGCCCGACGCGCCCTGGGCGAGCTTCGTGCGCCAGGCCCTGTCACGCGTAACGGCCGCACCGGCCGCCGGGAATGGCCCCACGACCGGCGACGTCGCGTCGGCAGATGCGATGACGCCGGAACAGCGCACCGCGATGGCCCGCGGCATGGTAGAGCGGCTCGCCGACCGGCTGCATGCCGACGGCAGCGACGTCGACGGTTGGTTGCGGCTGGTTCGCTCTTATGTCGTGCTCGGCGACCGCGACAAGGCGAAGGACGCTGCCGCCGACGCCAGACGTGCTCTTTCGGATCACCCGGACGAGATCAAACGGATCGACGATCTGGTCAAGGACCTCGGGCTCGCCGGCTGAGATGAGGCGGAGAAAGAAAACATGACCCGCAAACAGCGACGTCTCATCATGATCGGCGGCGGCCTGTCGGTGCTCGCTATTGCGGTGGGGCTGATGCTCAATGCCTTCCGCGACTTGATCGTGTTCTTCAATTCACCGACCGACGTGGTGGAGAAGCACGTCGAACCCGGTACCCGCATCCGCCTCGGCGGACTGGTCAAAGATGGCAGTCTGGTGCGCGGCAACAATCTCAACGTTCGCTTCGAAATTACCGACGGCAAGACCGAGATTCCGGTAACCTATAGCGGCGTCTTGCCCGATCTGTTTCGCGAAGGGCAGGGCGTGGTGGCCGAAGGTGCGCTCGGCGGCGGCGGGGTGTTCGACGCCGATACGATTCTTGCCAAGCATGACGAGACCTATATGCCAAAAGAGGTCGTCGACGCCTTGAAGCGGTCGGGACATTGGAAGGACGATTACGCCCAGCGTGCAGCGTTGCCGATTGACGGAGGCAGCAAATGATTCCCGAGCTCGGTCACTATGCATTGATGCTGGCGCTCGGCTTGGCGCTGATCCAGGGCGTGATGCCGATTGTCGGCACCCGCACCAACGATCCGGTGCTGATGAGCATCGCCGCGCCGGCGGCGGTCGCACAGTTTGCATTCATCGCCACGGCGTTTGCCGCGCTCGCCATCAGCTACGTCACCTCCGATTTCTCGGTACTCAACGTTTATGAGAATTCGAACACGCAAATGCCGTTGATCTATCGGCTCACCAGCGTCTGGGGCAATCACGAAGGCTCGATGATGCTGTGGGTTTCGATCCTGACGTTTTTCGGCGCCCTGGTCGCCGTGTTCGGCACCAATCTGCCGGCGGTGCTCAAGGCCAATGCGCTGGCGGTGCAGGCGTGGATCGCCGCGGCCTTCGAGGTTTTCATTCTGGTGACGTCGAATCCGTTCGTGCGCATCCCCAACGCGCCGTTCGAGGGTCAGGACCTTAATCCGATCCTGCAGGACCCCGGCCTCGCCTTCCATCCGCCGATGCTTTATCTCGGCTATGTCGGCTTCTCGATTGCTTTTTCGTTCGCCATCGCTGCGTTGCTCGAAGGCCGCATCGACGCGGCCTGGGCGCGCTGGGTGCGGCCGTGGGTGCTCTGCGCCTGGATGTGCCTGACGCTCGGTATCGCCGGCGGCTCGTACTGGGCCTATTACGAATTGGGCTGGGGCGGTTTCTGGTTCTGGGATCCGGTGGAAAACGCCTCGCTGATGCCGTGGCTCGCCGGGACTGCGCTGTTGCATTCCGCCGTCGTCATGGAGAAGCGCGGTGCGCTGAAAGTGTGGACCATCCTCCTGGCGATTTTGACTTTCTCGCTGTCGTTGATCGGCACTTTCCTGGTGCGCTCTGGCGTACTCACTTCGGTCCATGCTTTTGCGGTCGATCCGCGGCGCGGCGTTTTCATTCTCGGTATTCTCGTCATCTTCATCGGCGGTGCGCTGGCGCTCTACGCCTGGCGCGCGCCGCTGCTCAAGCAAGGCGGCTTTTTCGCGCCGATTTCGCGCGAGGGCGCCCTCGTTTTCAACAATCTGTTTCTGACCACCGCCTGCGCCACCGTGCTGATCGGAACGCTTTACCCGCTCGCACTCGAAGCCTTGACCGGCGCCAAGATTTCCGTCGGACCGCCGTTCTTCAATTTGACGTTTGGCCCGTTGTTCATTCCGTTGATGGCGGCGATGCCGTTCGGGCCGCTGATGGGCTGGAAACGCGGCGACCTTGTGGGAGCGGCGCAACGGCTGCTTGCGGCGGCATTACTCGCGGCGCTGGCAACGGCGGGGGCATTTGCGCTGGAACGCGGTGGTCCGGTCCTGGCGCCGTTCGGCGTCGGCATCGCCATCTTCGTGATGGCCGGAGCGGTTACCGACATTGCTGAGCGCACGCTGGTGCTGCGGGTGCCATTCCGCGCTGCGCTGCGGCGCGCCGTGGGCTTGCCGCGCTCGGCCTGGGGCACGGCTTTTGCGCATTTCGGCATCGGCATGACGCTCCTCGGCATTGTCAGCGTGACAGCATGGGGCAGCGAGCGGATCGCGGAAATAAAGCCCGGCGACAGTCTCGATATTTCCCATTACCGCGTCACGTTCGACGGCACCTTCAACCGCGCCGGCTCGAACTTTCACGATGTCGTCGGCCGCTTCACGGTGCACCGGCTCAACGGTGAATTGATCGGCAATATGCAGCCGAGCCGTCGCGCCTTTCCCGACCGCAACATGGCGACCACCGAGGCTGCGTTGATGTCGCGCGGCGTCAGCCAGCTCTACGTCTCGATCGGCGATCCCGACAAGGACGGCAGCGTGCCAGTGCGGCTCTACTTCAAGCCTTATGTGCTGATGATCTGGCTCGGCGCCGGGGTCATGTTCTTCGGCGGCGGCCTCTCTCTGTCGGATCGGCGGCTGCGCGTCGGCGCGCCGCGCCCGGCCAAAGCCAAATCAAGAGCGCTGCCGCAACCAGCGGAGTGAAGCCGGTGAAATATGTTCACGCGCTGTTGCTTCTGGTCGCGCTTGTCTGGTCGTTTCCGGTCATGGCGGTGCAGCCCGACGAAATGCTGTCGGACCCGAAGCTCGAAGCGCGCGCCCGTGCCGTTTCCGAAGAATTGCGCTGCCTGGTTTGCCAGAACGAATTGATCGACGAGTTGGACGCGCCGCTCGCTCACGATCTGCGCGTTCTGGTGCGGCAACGCATCAAAGGCGGTGACAGCGATGCGCAAGCGATCAACTTTATCGTCGCCCGCTACGGCGAATTCGTCCTGCTCAAGCCGCGCCTAGAATTGCGGACCGCGCTGCTCTGGGGCGCGCCGCCCGGCATCTTGCTGATCGGTATTGTCATGCTCTTTATCGCGGCGAAGCGCCGCAGAAGGGCAATGGCGGGCGCCGGCACCAGCAACCTGAGCGCGGCCGAAGAAGCCCGCGTGGCGGAGCTTCTGCGCGGCGAGAGTGCCCCCTGAAACACGCGCAAATCCTCAAGCTCGCGCCCTAAGTTGACGATCTGACCGAGCTAACGGGTTGCTGACGCTTGCCGATTTTGCACGTCGCAACATTACAAACTTTTAATGCTGCCGACAGAGCCCCGTAAGGGTTAGCGCCGCATGTTCCTGCGCTAACAGCACCCCCGTTCGGCGGGAACGGAACAATCGATTTTGGAGACAGTTCGATGAATTGCAGTTCCCTGCAACCGCGCCGAATTTTATCGGTGCGCCGCCTGGCGCTTCTGGCGACGACGGTCGCCGGGATCGGGGCGATGACAGTGTTTCTGGCGCCCCACCTCACGAACGCGTTGGGCAGTGTTGCGCAGGCGCAGAACCTGACGGAAAAAGTCCAGCAACTGCCGCAAAGGCCAGTGGGATTTGCCGATATCGTCGAGAAAGTAAAGCCGGCCGTGATTTCGGTGCGGGTCAAGATCGACCAGCCGGCCAGTTCCGATGACAGCGGCAACAGCCTTCCGTTCCCGCCGGGTTCGCCGTTTGAACGGTTCTTCCGTCAGTTCGGCATGCCGAGCATGCCGAACGGGCACGAGATCATCACCGGCCAGGGCTCGGGATTTTTCATTTCCGCCGACGGCTATGCCGTGACCAACAATCATGTGGTCCAGAACGCCGAGAACGTTCAGGTTACCACCGATGATGGCAAGACCTATAAGGCCAAGGTCATCGGCACCGACCCGCGCACCGATCTGGCGTTGATCAAGATCGATGGCAAAGATTTTCCCTATGTGAAACTCTCCGACTCCACGCCGCGCGTCGGCGATTGGGTGCTTGCGGTCGGCAATCCGTTCGGCCTCGGCGGTACTGTCACCGCCGGCATCGTGTCGGCTCGCGGCCGCGATATCGGCGCCGGCCCCTATGACGATTTCATCCAGATCGACGCGCCGGTGAACAAAGGCAATTCGGGCGGCCCGACCTTCGATGTCGACGGCAATGTCATCGGCGTCAACACCGCGATCTTCTCGCCGTCCGGCGGTTCGGTCGGCATTGCCTTTGCCATTCCCGCTGAAACCGTGAAAAGCGTGATCGCGCAGCTTCGCGACAAAGGCAGCGTCACCCGCGGCTGGATCGGCGTGCAAATCCAGTCGGTCACGCCCGACATCGCCGACAGCATGGGGTTGAAGCAGTCTTCCGGCGCGCTGGTCTCCGAGCCGCAAAAAGATAGCCCGGCGGCAAAAGCCGGCATCGCGAGCGGCGATGTCATCACCTCGGTCAATGACGAGCCGGTCAAGGATGCCCGCGACTTGGCGCGCAAGATCGGCACGATGTCTCCGGGTACGACGATCAAGCTCGCCACCATTCATCAGGGCACGGACAAGACCGTGACGCTGACGCTCGGCACCTTGCCCGCCGAGAAGCAGGCGGCGAATGAGCCAACTAAGCAGGATGCCAGCAGCGATATGCCGAAGCTCGGCTTGACGCTGGCGCCAAGCGACAAGGTCTCGGGCGCCGGCGGCAACGGTGTCGTGGTCACGGCCGTGACCGATGGCGGCGTTGCCGCTGATCATGGTTTTCAGGTCGGCGACGTCATTCTCGATGTCGGCGGCAAGCCGGTGTCAACGCCGGCGGACGTCAGCCGGGGGCTGGCCGACGCGCGTACGTCGGGCAAGCACACCGTGTTGTTCCGGTTGAAGTCGAGCGACGGCACCAAGTTCGTGGCGCTGCCGCTCGGCAATGCCTAGCGCGTGAGCGTGGGCGAATAAAAGATTGGGCCCGCTCCGATTGAGGACGCGGGTTCCGAAAGAAAGGGGCATCCGCCGGCATCCGTCGCCCCCGCTGGCGGGGGTCCCCTGGGGACGGATCGTAAGATCCGTCCCCGCCCAATACCAACTCTGCCTCCCGGCATCCGTCGCCCCCGCCGGGGTGGAGTAGGTAAGAGGGGGTGGCGAGCAGTCGCTCGCCACCCCCTCACTTTAAGGGCCGGGCTCGCGGTTCCTGGCGTGGCGATTCTATGCTTCGGATGATAGGCTTTGGCGGCTCCGGCGCCGGCCCGCGTTTGTTATATATCCGGAGACGTTTCATGCTTTTGAGTACGACGAGACATGCGTCTTCTAATCATTGAGGATGACCGCGACGCGGCCGATTATCTGGTCAAGGCGTTTCGCGAGGTCGGCCATATCGCCGATCGGGCCGGTGACGGCGAGGAGGGATTGCAACTCGCGCTGGACGGCGAATACGACGTGCTGATCGTCGATCGCATGTTGCCGAAGCGGGACGGACTGTCAGTCATTGGCGCGCTGCGCGGCAAGTCGGTGGAAACGCCGGTCTTGATACTTTCGGCGCTCGGCCAGGTCGACGATCGGGTCAAAGGCCTGCGTACCGGCGGCGATGATTATCTCGCCAAGCCCTACGCGTTTTCCGAACTGTTGGCGCGCGTCGAGGTGCTGGCGCGCCGGCGCGGCAGCCGCGGCGAAGAGACCGTGTACCGCGTCGGCGATCTGGAGCTCAATCGGCTGTCGCACGAGGTCAGCCGCGCCGGCCAGGAGGTGCAGCTGCAGCCGCGGGAATTCCGCCTGCTGGAATATCTGATGCGCCATGCCGGCCAGGTGGTCACCCGCACCATGCTTTTGGAAAACGTCTGGGATTACCACTTCGATCCGCAGACCAATGTGATTGATGTGCACATTTCACGGTTGCGATCCAAAATCGATAAGGGTTTTGCACAGCCGCTCCTGCATACCGTGCGCGGCGCGGGCTATATGATTCGCGACGGCGCTCGCTAGGTCAGTGGCGTATTATTTCTGGAGACCGGACGGGAGATCGTCATGACTGCGAGCAATGCCGCCCCGTTCGTTGCGGCTCGTGATTTTCTGCTGCGCCATCGCGAGGATTACGTCACTGCTTATCGCGATTTTCGCTGGCCCAAGCTCGATCGCTTCAACTGGGCGCTGGATTATTTCGACGTCATGGCGCGCGACAATGCCGATCCTGCGCTTTGGCTTGTCGACGAAGACGCCGGCGAGACGAAGTTTTCCTTTGCCGCCTTGAGCGGGCGCTCGAACCAGGTCGCCAATATGCTGCGTGCGCGTGGCGTCCGCCGCGGCGATCGCATCCTGGTCATGCTCGGCAATGTGGTCGCGCTGTGGGAATGCATGCTGGCGGCGATGAAGCTCGGCGCCGTCATCGTGCCGGCGACGACGCTGTTGGCGCGCAACGATCTCGCCGATCGTTTCGCCCGCGGGCGCGTCCGCCATGTCATCGCCAGTGCCGATGCAGCGGCGAAATTCGCCGACCTGCCGGGCGATTACACGCGCACCGTGGTCGGCGGCGACGCGCCCGGCTGGATACCCTATGAGGCGGCCTACGAGCAGTCCGCCGACTTTGCGCCCGACGGCGAAACGCGGCCCGACGACCCGGTGCTTCTCTATTTCACGTCCGGCACGACGGCGACGCCGAAGCTTGTGCTGCATAGCCATCAAAGCTATCCGGTCGGTCACCTGTCGACCATGTACTGGCTCGGACTGCGGCCGGGCGACGTGCATCTCAACATCTCGTCGCCGGGCTGGGCCAAGCATGCCTGGAGCTGCTTTTTTTCGCCGTGGAATGCGCAAGCCGCGGTCTTCATCGTCAATCAGCGCCGCTTTAGCGCGCGGGGCCTGCTCGACACCATCGTGCGCTGCGGCGTGACGACATTCTGCGCGCCGCCGACCGTGTGGCGGATGCTGATCCAGGAGGATCTGGCCGGCTGGAAGGTCCGCATCAAGGAACTCATCGGCGCCGGCGAGCCGCTCAATCCCGAGGTCATCGAGCGCGTCAAGGCCGCCTGGGGCATCACCATTCGCGACGGTTACGGCCAAACCGAAACCACGGCGCTGGTCGGCAATACGCCGGGCCAGAAAATAAAGCCCGGTTCGATGGGCCGGCCACTGCCGGGCTACCGCGTGGCGCTCCTTGACGCCAACGGCGCGCCGCAGCAGGAAGGCGAGATTTGCCTCGTGCTGGAGCCGCGGCCGACTGGCTTGATGCAGGGCTATCAGGCCGACGACGGCGGTGTGCGCACGCAGCACGACCCGCTCTATCGCACCGGCGATGTCGCCGCGATCGACGATGATGGCTATTTGACTTATGTCGGCCGTGCCGACGACGTATTCAAATCCTCGGATTACCGCATCAGTCCGTTCGAGCTCGAGAGCATACTCATCGAGCATTCGGCGGTGGCCGAAGCCGCGGTCGTGCCGTCGCCCGACCCGCTGCGGCTTGCCGTGCCGAAGGCCTTTCTGGCGCTGGCGCCCGGCCATAAACCTGATCGCGACACTGCGCTGTCGATTTTCCGCCATTGCCGGACGTCGCTCGCCCCGTTCAAACGGGTGCGGCGGCTCGAATTCGCCGACCTGCCGAAAACCATCTCCGGAAAGATCCGGCGGGTCGAATTGCGCCGCGCCGAGGCAGCGAGCCAACAAGCCGGCAAGCGTGCGCCGCTCGAATTCCGCGAAGACGACTTCTCCGACAGCGAATTGGGTTCGCAAACCGAGAACAGCACGTGACCGCACTCGGCAAACTTCTGCGCACGACGGCGTTCAAACTGACGCTGGTGTATCTGGCGATCTTCGTATTGTTCGCGGCGTCGCTCCTCGGTTATTTTGCGCTCAATACCCGACGCCTCATCGACGAGCAGATTACCTCGACCGTCGATGGCGAAATCAACGGCTTGTCCGAGCAATACGAGCAGGGCGGGATCCGGCGCCTGGTGATCGTCGTCGATCTGCGCTCGCGCCGTCCGGGATCGAAGTTTTTATCTGGTGACGACGCCGACCGGAGAGGGGCTGGCAGGCAATGTCGGTTCGCTGGAGCCTGGCGTTCTCGACCATCCGGGCTGGCTCGAAACGAACTATCGGCGCCTGGAATCCCCGGAAGGCAGCGATCACCGCGCACTGGCGCGGGTCGTGCTGCTTCCCGGCGGCTTCCACCTTCTGGTGGGGCGCGACCTCGAGGAACGCGAGCGGCTGTTCGGCATCATCGCCCACGCCGGGCAATGGTCGCTCGCGCTTGTCATTGTGCTCGGCCTTACCGGCGGCTTCTTTGTCAGCCGGCGCGTGCTCAAGCGCATCGATGCCATGACCGATACCGCGCAAACCATCATGAGCGGCGATCTCGCCGGCCGGCTCCCGGTCGCCGGCACCGGCGACGAACTTGACCGCCTCGCGGACCATCTCAATGCCATGCTCGAGCGTATCGAGGCGCTGATGCGGGGGCTGAAGGAAGTCTCCGACAACATCGCTCATGATCTCAAAACCCCGCTGACCCGACTGCGCAATCGCTGCGAGCAGACGCTGCGCCACCCGACCGGCGATGCGGCCTATCGCGCGGCGTTGGAATCGACTATTGCCGAATCCGACGACCTCATCCGCACCTTCGATGCGCTGCTGATGATCGCGCGCGCCGAATCCGGTCAGGCGCGCGACAACATGATCGATTTCGACGCCTCCGAAATCGCCCGCGATGTCGGCGAACTCTACGAGCCGCTGGCCGACGAGAAGGGCATCGCGCTGAAGGTCGAAACGAATGGCGCAGCGCCGGTGCGCGGCAATCGCGAACTGGTGAGCCAGGCGCTGGCAAATCTCGTCGATAACGCCATCAAATATGCACGGCCGACCGGCGAGGTGAACGGCACGCCGACGGAAGTCGTGGTCAAGGCCGCCGCCGAGGGCGAGCGCATCATGCTGAGCGTTGCGGACCACGGCCCGGGCATTCCCGACGCCGATCGCGGCCGCGTGGTGGAGCGTTTCGTGCGTCTGGAGCAGAGCCGGTCGGAGCCGGGTTCCGGTTTGGGTTTGAGCCTGGCGTCCGCCGTGGCGCGGCTGCACGGCGGCGAGTTGAAGCTTGAGGACAATAATCCCGGCCTGCGCAGCACGATTGCACTGCCGCGCGCCGGACCGGCGGGGACGGGATGAGACGGTCCGCGCGCGAAAAGCGGCCGGATCAGCAACGCCCACAACGCCGGATGCGACAAAAACGCGGCGATCCGGCACTGATCCAGCGGCTCGGCGGCGCACTGCCAAGGCCGTCGGCGCAATCGTCCGTGCGCGTTACGGCGTGGCTTGCAAGCATCAAGGCCAAGGCGGTCGGCAATGCGCTCGGGTCTCTCCTTCGCGCCCATCCACTCTTGGCGGATCTTCTCGGCGGCATCGCCGAAGCGGCGCCCTATTTGTGGGACCTCGTTGAAGCCGACGCTGCGCGCTTTCAGCGCCTGATCGACGGCGATCCGGATGCGGCGCTTGCCGCTTTGCTGAAAGCTGCAAAAACCGCGGCCGCCGCGGCGCCCGCGCGCGACGACGTGATGCGTATTCTCCGCCGCATGAAGGCCGAAGCCGCGCTCGTCATCGCGCTTGCCGACATCGGCGGCGTCTGGCCGGTCACGCGCGTCACCGGTGCGCTCACCGAACTCGCCGACGCCGCGGTTGGCGCCGCCGTCCACTTTCTCTTGCGCGAGGCGGTCACGCGCAAAAAACTCATTCCGGCGGATCGGCAAAACCCCGAATCCAGTTCCGGCTATATCGTGGTCGCCATGGGCAAGATGGGAGGTGGCGAGCTTAATTTTTCCAGCGACATCGACCTCATGGTCTTCTTTGATGCCGCCGCGGCTAAATTCGGCCGCGGCGCCGAGCCGGCTCCTTTCTATGTGAACCTGACGCGCGACCTGGTGAAACTTCTGCAGGAGCGAACCGCGGACGGATATGTCTTTCGGGTCGATCTGAGGCTGCGCCCAGATCCGTCGTCGACCCAGATTGCGATTTCGACGCGAGCGGCGCTCGATTATTACGAAGGCCGCGGCCAGAACTGGGAACGCGCAGCCTTGATCAAGGCCCGCGCTTGTGCCGGTGACCTTGCCGCTGGCGAGAAGCTGTTGCGCGATCTCGCGCCGTTTGTCTGGCGAAAATACCTTGACTACGCGACCATTGCCGACGTTCACGAAATGAAGCGGCAGATTCACGCCTACCGTGGTCACGGCGAGATTGCCGTCGAAGGCCACAATATCAAGCTCGGCCGCGGCGGTATCCGCGAGATCGAATTTTTCGTCCAGACCCAGCAGCTCATCGCCGGTGGCCGGCATAGCGATCTGCGCGGCCGGGGCACTGTCGCCATGCTCGCCGCACTCGCCGCCGACGGCTGGATCGACGCGGCGGCGCGCGATGAACTGACGGCGGCGTACGATTTTCTACGCCGTGTCGAGCACCGCTTGCAGATGATGGCCGACGAGCAGACCCATACGCTGCCGTCCGATGCCGCCGCGCTTGACATCTTTGCCCGCTTTCTCGGCTTTGGCGGGCGCGACGATTTTGCCGAGGTGCTGGTTTTCCATTTACGCAGGGTCGAGCGCCACTATGTGCGGCTATTCGAGCGTGCGGCGGAACTCCTCGCCCGGCAGCAGCAATTGTCCTTTGCCGGCGCAGAGGGGGAGGGTGAAACGCTCGACCGGCTGGCGCAACTGGGGTTTCGCCGGCCGCAGGAAGTCGTGGCTTCGGTGCGCAAATGGAGCGCGGGCACCTACCGGGCGCTGCGCGGCGAGCAGGCGCGCGATAACCTCACCGCGCTTGTCCCAGTTATTGTCGACCAATTCTCCCGCGCGGAAAATCCCGATGGGGCCTTTGCCAGCTTCGACCGCTTTCTCGCCGGGCTTCGCGCCGGCGGACGTTTTTTTTCGCTGCTGCGGCAAAATCCCGAACTGATCCGCTTTGTCGCGCTGATCCTCGGTACCGCGCCGCGGCTCGCCGACATATTGGCGAACCATCCGCATTTCATCGATCCGCTTGTCGAACCGCGCTTCTTCAGTCTGTTGCCTGACGAAGCGCGGCTTGAAGCGGAGCTTGCCGGCGCGCTCGCCGATGCGCGCGGCTACGAGGCCGTGCTCGACGCCATCCGGCTGTTCGGCCAGGAGCGCATGTTTCTGATCGGCGCGCGGGTTCTCTCCGGCTCGGTTTCGGCGGAGCAGGCAGGCGGGGCTTTCGCACGCCTCGCCGACGTACTGCTGCGCGCCGTCCACGGCAGAGTGGATGACGATTTCGCCGTAACCCACGGCCGCATCCGTGGCGGCGTCAGCACCATCGTCGCGCTGGGCAGGCTCGGCGCTTGGGAAATGACCGCAAACTCGGACCTCGACCTCATTGTCATCTACGATTTCGACCAGAAACATCCGGATTCCGACGGTGCGCGACCGCTCTATGGCGCACAGTACTTTGCCCGTTATACCCAGCGGCTCATCAGTGCGCTCACGGTGCAGACCAATTACGGACGCCTCTACCACGTCGATATGCGGCTGCGGCCGTCGGGCCGGTCCGGTCCGTTGGCAACACAAATCGATGGCTTTGCCAATTACCAGGATCGTGAGGCCTGGACCTGGGAGCATATGGCGCTGACCCGCGCACGCGTCGTTTCCGGGCCGCCCGAGTTTGCCGCGGAAATCGAAAGCATTATTCGCGACGTGCTCTGCCGCAAACGGGACGCGCGGAAAATTGCCGGTGACGTCGTGGAAATGCGCGCCGCTATCGCCAAGGAAAAGGGCGACGCCAATCCGTGGGATCTCAAAAACGCCAAGGGCGCCTTGGTCGATATCGAATTCATCGCCCAATATCTGCAGCTCGTTCACGCCGCCACGATGCCGGAAATCCTCGATACGTCGACTGCGCGCATCCTGGAAAAGGCAACCCGGCTCGGCGTGCTTAAGGCGCAAGACGCCGAAGTACTGCGCCCGGCGGTGCGACTGTTCCACGACCTGGCACAAATCCTGCGGCTTTGCCTGCCGACGGCTTTCGATCCGAAAACGGCGAGCGCCGGTGTCCTCGGCCTGCTCGCGCGCGCCGCCGACCTGCCGGATTTCCCGGCGCTGCAAGCTCACGTCGAGGAAACGCAGCGCCAAGTGCGCGCGTGCTTCGTGCGGCTTCTGGGCACGGAGCCGTAACGCTACGCCGCCACCTCCGTGCGATGGCCGGCCGCTTGGTTATTTTTCGCCACAGTTTGGTGTCGAACCACCAATGGCAGGCGGACCACGACCATGGTGCCTTGGCCGAGCTTCGAGCGGATGCGCATCGCGCCGCCGTGCATCTCGACCAGCGATTTGGCGATGGCGAGGCCGAGGCCCGAGCCCTGATGGCGCTTGGTCAGCTGGCTCTCGACCTGCTCGAACGGCCGGCCGAGCTTGCGCAACGCTTCTTTCGGAATGCCGATACCATTGTCGGCGATGGCGATCGTCACCAGCTTGCCGCGTCGGCGCCCGCGCACCGTCACCGCGCCGCAATCGGGCGTGAACTTCACGGCATTGGACAAAAGGTTGAGCGCAATCTGTTTCAATGCGCGGCGGTCGGCGTTGAGGTCTATTTCCGGATCGACCTTCGCGTCGAGCTTGAGCTGCTTTTCGCCGGCGCGCGTCGACACCACCCGCAGGCAGTCGGCCAGCACCGGCTCGAGCGCCACCACTTCCGGCGCGAGGCGGATGCCGCCGGCCTCGATTTTCGACATGTCGAGAACATCGTTGATGACGTCGAGCAGGTACTCGCCGCTTTCGCGGATATCGCGCGAATATTCTGTGTATTTCTCGGCACCGAGCGGACCGAACATTGCCGATTCCATGATCTCGGAGAAGCCGATAATGGCGTTGAGCGGTGTGCGCAATTCGTGGCTCATATTGGCCAGGAATTTTGATTTGGCGGCGTTGGCTTCTTCGGCGCGGGTTTTTTCCTCGGCGTATTTTCCGGCGAGATCGGCGAGTTCCGCGGTCTGCGTTTCGAGCGCCTGCCGGGATTTGCGCAGATCGACGATGGTGGCGATCTGGCGTTTTTCGCCTTCGACCAGTTTCTGCTCGTGCTGCTTGATCTTGGTAATGTCGGTGCCCACCGAGACATAGCCGCCGTCTTTGGTGCGGCGTTCGCTGATATGCATCCAGCGCCCGTCGTCGAGCTGTGCCTCGAAGGTGCGGGCGCCGCGCGGCTCAGATTCGTCATTGGCAAGGGCAGTGCGGATGACCGGTTTCCGGCCGGCAGCGACGATCGCTTCGTAAGAGGTGCCGGAATCGACCATCGCATCGGGCAGGTGATGCAGTTGCTGGAAATTCGAGTTGCACAGCACCAGCCGGTTGTCGGCGTCCCACAGCACGAAGGCTTCGGGGATGGTCTCGATGGCATCGCGCAGCCGCAAATCGGCTGCCGTGGTGCGTTCCACGAGGCTCTTCTGCTCGGTGATGTCGACGGCGATGCCGATGACGTGCAGGCCGGCCTCGCCGTCCTGGCGCGCCAATTCGCAGCGCACCCGCAGCCACAGCCATTTGCCGTCGGCGTGGCGCATGCGGAAGGCCTGGTCGATCGCCTGCACTTCGGCTTCGGCAAGCTGCGTCGCCAGTTCGTAAAGGTTGATGTCGCCCTGATGGACCAGCGCATTGACCTCGCCGAAGGTAAGGAGATCGTCCTTCTGCGGCAGGCCGAGCAGGTCGTACATCGAATGCGACCAGAATACGCGGCCGCGTGCCAGGTCCCAATCCCACAGCCCGCAGCGGCCGCGATTGAGCGCGGTGTCGACGCGGCCGCGCACGGTGTCGTGGATCAGGTCGGCCTCTCTCGCGCGCGTTGCCTGCCAGTGAAAAGCGAAGCCCAGGATCAGCACCACGAAGCCGGTCGTTGCCGACAGCGTGATCGTCAGCGCGGTTGTCGACCGCCAGTCGGCCAGCGCGTCCTTGCGGTGTTGGATGACGGCGAGGAGGCCGACCGGACGCTTCAAAGCCCGCACCGTGGCGAAGGCGGTTTCGCCGTCGGCAAGCTTGATCTCCATGGTGCCTGCGGCGGCGCCGAAGGTGGTCAGGGGCTGCGACGGGCCGAGCACGTCGAGGATCTGGCGGCCCAGGAGCTGCGGCTCGTTCGGCAGGTCGGCGATGATCGTGCCATCGCTGTTGGCGATCACGATGCGCCGGCTGTCGCCGGTCGCCCAGGCCGGCAGTGCTTGTTCGAGCGCCTCGGAGGTGCGCGACAGATGCGCGCCGCCATCATGCTCCGGACGGTCGAGTGCGGCGGCAAAATGATCGGCCAGCGCCTCGGTGGTTTGCGTCGCCGCGAACACGGCCTGGCGGCGCAGTTCGAGCACCTGCACGGCGGCGCCAATGCAAATCGTCACCATGAAGGCGATGATGAGAACGGGAACGGCGCGGCGCAACAGCGGCTCGGCCGTCAACAGCCTCCGGTATGCGGGGTTGGCGATTGATTGCGCCAGCCCCTTGATCGAATCGGAACGTAAAGACGCACTCGCCGCTTCGGCGCGCGCCATTGCCTGCCTCCGTTCGGACGATCCCCTAGACCCGCATTCGGATAGACGTGCCGCATCTGCTCCGAATCGTTCCAATAAGAATCGATGCGCGCTGATTTGTCGAGAGTCAGAGTCAATAATTTTCTATTAATTGTCCCCAGCACATTCGCGCTGCGATACCCGATCGACGCTCTGTCCCGCAGGCCTCAAATAATCTTTTGTGCCGAATCACTTGCGCGGCGCGCTTTGAAAAAGGGCGACGCGCGAAGCGCTTTCGCGTAACGCGTCAGCTATCCGCCAGCGTGCGCGCCACGATATCATGGACGTCGCGCGACAGGTCCGGCGCGGCGGCGACGCGGCGGAGCGTGGCCTCGGCGCTTGAACGGCGGCCGGCTTCGAGCGCGCGCCAGGAGCGGAACGCACCCATCAGCCGCGCCGCGACCTGCGGGTTCTTCGGGTCGAGCGCCAGCACGAAATCGGCGACGAAGTCGTAACCCTGGCCGTCGAGGCAATTGAATTGGGTGTGGTTGACCTGCGCAAACGAGCCGATCAGGGCCCGGACCCGGTTGGGATTGGCGATCGAAAAAGCCGGATGCCTGGTCAGTGCGCGCACCCGCTCGAGCGTCGCCGGCTCCGGAATGGCCGCCTGCAGCGCCAGCCATTTGTCGATGATCAGCGGATCGTCGGCGTAGCGCTCATAGAAGTCATCGAGCGCTGCGGCGCGCTCCGGCCGGTCGTGCTGCGCCAGCGTCTCCAGCGCCGCCATGCGGTCGGTCATATTGTCGGCGCGCTGGTATTGCGTTGCGGCCCGCGCGATCGCGTCTGTGGTCTCCGTCATCGCCAGAAGATCGAGGCTGATATTCTTAAGTGCGCGCCGTCCGACGCTTTGCGCGTCGGGCCGATAGGGCCCGGGCGTGATCATCCGCTGATAGGTCTCAGCCAGCGCCGTGCCGTGGCGCGCGCCGATGGCGCCGCGCAATTTGCGGCGCGCGGCAAACACCGCATCGGGGTCGACGTCGCCGCCGAGTTCACGCGCGATATCGGCTTCGCTTGGCGGCGACAGCACGAGTGCGATAAAGGCCGGTTCGAGCTTGGCGTCATTGAGGATGGCGCCGAGCGCCGCCATCAGGCCGTCGTCCTCGCGCACCGAGCCGCCGGCGCGCAATGCTGCGACATTGGCCGTGAGCAAGGTCATTGCCAGAGTCTGCACCGCCTGCCAACGATTGAACGGATCGGAATCGTGCGCGGCAAGGAAACGCAAATCGTCCGGCTCGATCGGCAATGCGAGCTTGACCGGCGCCGAGAAGCTGCGATTGAGCGATGGTACCGGCCGCTCGTCGACTTCGGTAAAGACGAACGTCTGGCTTGGCTGCGTCAGTTCAATGACGCTGCGATCGAGCGGTGCGCCGTTGAGGACGAGCGGCAGATTGCCGCCGTTCCTGCCGACGAGCGCGAACGCCAGCGGAATCACCATCGGCTCCTTGTGCGGCTGCCCGGGCGTCGGCGGTATGGCCTGCGTGATGTCGAGCCGGTAGGTTTTGCCGCGCGCGTCGTAGCGCGGCGCCACTCTGACGTCCGGCGTGCCGGCCTGCGAGTACCAACGCATGAACTGCGTCATGTCGCGACGGCTGACGTCGGCGAAGCACTGCACGAATTGCTCGACTGTCGCCGCCTGTCCATCATGGCGGGTGAAGTAGAGGTCCATGCCCTTGCGAAAGGTGCCGGGGCCGAGCAGGGTGCGGATCATGCGCACCACTTCGGCGCCTTTTTCATAGACGGTCGAGGTGTAGAAATTGTTGATCTCGCGATAGACCTCGGGCCGCACCGGATGGGCGAGGGGCCCCGCATCCTCGACGAACTGGTGCGAGCGTAACCCCCGCACGTCGCTGATGCGCTCGACGGCGCGCGAGCGCTGGTCGGCGGTGAATTCCTGGTCGCGGAATACCGTGAGCCCTTCCTTGAGGCAGAGCTGAAACCAATCACGGCAGGTGATGCGGTCGCCGGTCCAGTTGTGGAAATATTCGTGGGCGATCACTGCCTCGATGCCGGCATAGTCGTTGTCGGTCGCGCTTGCCGGCGAGGCCAGCACGTATTTGTCGTTGAAGACGTTAAGCCCCTTGTTCTCCATCGCGCCCATGTTGAAGGCGGAGACGGCAACGATCATGAAAATATCGAGGTCGTATTCGCGCCCGAACGCGGTCTCGTCCCAGCGCATGGAGCGCTTGAGACTATCCATCGCATAAGAGCAGCGGTCCTCCTTGCCGGGCTCGACATAGATGGCGAGCCTGACCGCGCGCCCGGACATGGTGGTGAAGCTGTCCTCGATGCTGGCGAGATTGCCGCCGACCAGCGCGAACAGATAGGACGGTTTGGGGAATGGATCGTGCCAGACGGCAAAATGCCGGGACGTACCGGGCACGTCGCCACGCTCGATGAGATTGCCGTTGGACAGAAGAACCGCGGCCTCGCGCTTGTCGGCTTCGATGCGCGTCGTATAGACCGCCATCACGTCCGGCCGGTCGAGAAAATAGGTGATGCGCCGAAAGCCTTCCGCCTCGCACTGCGTGCAATAGACGGCGCCGGCACGGTACAGCCCCATGAGCCGGGTATTCCCGGTCGGATCGACCACGGTTTCGATGACGAGCTCGAACGGCCGGTTCGGTACCTGTGCGATCGTCAGGCGGTCCGGCGTGGCGACAAAGTTCTCCGGCGGCAACGGCTTGCCATCGATCGCGATCGCGCTGAGCTTGAGCTCTTCGCCGTCGAGGACGAGCGGCGCCGGGGTTCCCGCGGCGTTCGGCTTGATCTTCAGCTTGGCGCGAACGGTCGTCGCGGTCGGGTGCAGCGAAACGTCGAGCGTGACGGTGTCGATGAGCCAATCGGGCGGGCGATAATCTTGCAGGCGGACGGGGCGGGGTTCTTCGGTGCGCATCATGGACGTGATTTAGAGGCTTTGCGCACAGATTGGTAGCCCGGTGGCTACCTTTGCGGCTCAGCGTGGCCGATGACGCGCTGAATGCTCGGAAAGCGCCGCCGCAGCCGGCGCTCCAGCGCGTCCACCATATCGTGCACGGCCGCGACCGAAAGCGCCGGATCGACCTGGCAATGAAAGTTGACGATCTCGCCCTCCGGCGTCTCGCGCACCCGCACGTCGTGCACCTCGGCGAGGTCGGGAATTTCGGCGGCGAGGGTAGCCAAAGCTTCGCCGACTTCGGCGATCCGCGCCGCCGTGGCGTCGCGCCCGGCGAGCACGTCGGCCGGCAGCGGCTCGATATGGGTTTCGACTTCGACGTTGGGTCCAAGCTCGCCACGCACCGCCTGTTCGAGGCGGCTTGCCACCTCATGCGCTGCGGCGAGCGGCTGGGTGCCGTCGACTTCGAGATCCGACGAAACCGACAGCTGCCCCGAAATCGTCTGCACCGAGACGTGGTGAATGGCGAGCCCGAGGTCGCGGGCGATCACCATGACCCGCTCGCGGACCGATTTCGTCGTCGAGCGCGCGCGCCTCCGTGGTGATGGTGATCTCGGCCGTCGGCAGGTCGTCGCGGATCGCGCGCGTGAGCTGCTCCTTGATGGTGGTGACGCGGTCGAGCGGCAGCGTGCGGCTGACCCCGACGCCGAGCTCGACGAACAGTACCGCGCCCGCCGGCCGCGCCCGTACCCGCTCGACCGCGACCACGCCGGGAACCTGGCGCGCGATGGCGCCGATGCGCTCACTGACGCCGGCCGGCGCCGTGTCGGTCAGCGTGTCGATGGTGCGCCGGCCGAGCCGATAGCCGGCGATGCAGATGAAGACTGCGACCACGATCGCGGCCGCGGCGTCGGCCCAGGCAAAGCCCGCGGCGACGCCGCAAAGCCCGATCAACACCGCGACCGACGACCACATGTCCGTGGAGAAATGCAGCGCGTCGGCTTGCAGGGCTTCGCTCGATGTCTCCCTGGCGACGCGGTTGAGTGCGCGCGCGCGAAAAAAGTCGACCGCGATCGAACCGGCAATGATGACGAAGGCAGCGGCACTCGCGTCCACCGCATGCGATCGTGCGCCGAAAAGCCGCTGCACCGCCTCGAAGATCACGACACCGGTGAGGAGAAACAGCAGAGCGGTTTCGGCGAGCGCGGTGACGCTTTCGACCTTGCCGTGGCCGTATTGATGCTCGGCGTCGGCAGGCTTGCCGGAAATACGCACCGCGAAATAGGTCAGCAGCGTTGCCGAGAGATCGATCAGCGAATGGCCGGCCTCGGACAGGATGGCGAGCGAGCCGGTCAGGAGCCCGATCACGGCTTTCGCCGCCGCGAGCCCGGCCGACGCGGCGATCGACCCGAGTGCGACTTTTTCCTTGGCGTTCATCCGGGCCCCTTCCGGGACGGTTAGCGGGCGCGCACTTTAGCGTCAATCAGCGAAGGTCGAGTGTGCTAGTGGATCGAATCTAACACTTGGTGCCCACGTCTGACAGCAGCGATGATTTTGTCTGGGTCTGCAGTCCAGGTGAAGGGTTTGGGATCATGGTTGGTCTGTGCGACGAAGCGGTTGATGGCGGCTTGAAGATCGACCACACCTCGGAAGACGCCACGCTTCAGTCGCTGCTTGGCGAGTTTTGCGAAGAACCCTTCGACCGCATTGAGCCACGAGCATGAGGTCGGTGTGAAGTGGAAAGCGAAGCGCGGGTGCCGGTCGAGCCATTGAGCCACCTTCGGATGCTTGTGGGCAGCATAGTTGTCGAGGATCACGTGCACGGTCTTTCCAGCCGGCACCTGCGCTTCAATGGCATTGAGGAAGCGGATGAACTCCTGGTGACGATGGCGCTGCATGCAACGGCCGATGACCTTGCCTTCGAGCACGTCGAGAGCTGCGAACAGCGTCGTTGTGCCGTGGCGCTTGTAGTCATGGGTCATTGTGCCGGCTCGGCCCCTCTTCATCGGCAGGCCCGGCTGGGTGCGGTCAAGCGCCTGGATTTGCGACTTTTCGTCGACCGAGAGGACGATGGCATGGGCAGGCGGATCAACGTAGAGCCCGACAACATCGCGCAGCTTGTCGATGAACTTGGGGTCGTTGGAGAGCTTGAACTGCCGAGCCCGGTGCGGCTCAAGACCGTGCGTGCGCCAGATGCGTTGGACCGAACTTGCGCTGACGCCGACTGCTTTCGCCATCATCATGGCGGTCCAGTGGGTCGTCTCGGCGGGCGGCTCGGTTTGGGTGAGCATCACGACGCGCTCAGCGATATCCGGCCCAAGGGGCGGGATACGCGAGGGGCGTGTCTTGTCACGCAGCAAGCCGCCGTAGCCTTCCTGCATGAAGCGTTTCTGCCAGCGCCAGACGCAGGTCTTCGACTTGCCGGTCTGGCGCATGATCTCGTTGGTGCCGATGCCGTCCGCGCTCAACAGCACGATCTCGGCACGCCAGACATGCTTTTGCGGCGCATTGCGATCTCGCGCGAGAGCAGCCAGACGGCGACGATCGGCAGGCTTGAGGGTAATGGAAATTCCGGTTCGCATGCGCCAAACTCGCACATGCCCTGCCCGGCGGGAATCCCATCCGGGATTCAAACGTCAGAGTTGATCCACTAGGTCGGGGCCGCACTGTCCGGCGAATGGCGGGGCGCTGCCCGGCAGCGGTCAATACCTTTATCTCTTTTCGGAGAGTTTTTCCCGGAGCGCCTTGTTCTCTGCTTCAAGCGCCTCGAGGCGGGCACGCAACGGAGCGAGTGCGGGCTCAAGCTCGGCCTCGCTGAAGCGCTGTGTAATGTGTTGCGGGCAGTTCCAGTCGAACGCTTCCAGATGCAGCAAGAACGCGCGCTCGGGCTTGGCCTTGTATCCAGGCAGCGCTAGTTTCTCGGCGAGCGCGGGATCGTCGTTCAAATCCTTTGTTTCCATGCGCGCGTAAATCTTGAGCCGGCGGCGGTTCGGGTAATCCATCAAAATTAGTGCGACGCGATCGTTGGCGGCAGCATTGCCGAGGCTGATGTATTGCCGGTTGCCGCGAAAATCCGCAAACGCGAGCGTCTTGTCGTCGAGCAGCCGCAAGAAACCCGGCGGTCCGCCGCGATGCTGGACATAGGGCCAGCCGCTCTCGGAAACTGTTGCGAGGTAGAAGCTGTCGCGCGTGCCGATGAATTGCGCTTCCGCCTCGGTGAAGTGATCGAAGGCCCGATGGCCCTTGAAGTCGTTCCACAACCCGTCGCAGCCGTTGGCGGCTTCCGCGGCCCTGACCGAGGGCGTTCGGGCAATGTCGAGGAAACCATAGGGCATGATGATGCCTCCTGAGCTGGCCGTAATATATCATCTGAGAGCCGTGTTGGTTGACAGCGCGAAGGCAAAACAGGAACAAGGGGCCCGGATCACCCAAAATGAACCGCTTAAACCATAAATTCTCAGTGGCCCCGATGATGGAGAGCGACAACGATCAAGAAAAGTTTTGATATATCAATTCGTTAGGTGGGCGATCATTTGCGTACTACGTACCGTTCGTCGTACAGTGCCGCAGTAAGCATTTGTCGTCAGACGACCGCCGATCGCTCAATCGAACTAACTATTCCTTCGCGCCGACCATTTTAATTATCGGCGCTCATTTCACGTCGAAAACGCACTATGTCTGTTTTGCTCCGATTAGCAAACTCATAACGAACATCGCGGCATGTCCGCGATGGGCCACAACAACGGACGTGAGCAAGCGCAGCAAAGTGATCCACTGTTCAATCACATCGTCTGCGATGGCGAGCAGTTGGCGTCCGGAAAGCGGTTGGAATTAGGTGGCGCGATCTCCGGTAACATAAAGGTATCGTTTCAGGCTGCGAGGTCAATTGGCTGATCGATGAGTTTTGTTGAGAGCGTCTGCCAGCCATCGACCTTGCGCATATTGATCTGGCCCGATGCGAGCAACGCCCAGAACAACATTGCCGCGGTATCTGCCGATGGCAGCACGGTCTGAGTTTTGATCCGCCGCTTGAACTCCTCGTGCAGTCGTTCGATTGCATTCGTTGTGCGCGCGCTCCGCCATTGGCTTGGTGGCAGTCGTGTGAAGGTGAACAGCCGGTCGCCGGCTTCCTCCAGGCTATCGGCAACGGCGCGGTGCTTGAGCCTCCATTTGCGGATGAAGGCCTTGCGGCGCGCTTCGATTTCTTGCCGCGTCGTCGCATAGATCATGTCGTTATAATCCGCGGTGATCTCGTCGTGCAGACGCTCTGGCGCGTGCGCGAAAAGGTTCCTGTGCTTGTGGACCGTGCAGCGCTGAACCGGCACGCCGTCCCACACTGCGGCGATCGCCTTGTCGAGCCCGGGCGCGCCATCGACGATGAGGAACTCCGGGCGACGCAAGCCGCGCTTGATGAGATCGTCGAGGACGCTGCGCCAAGCCTCAGCGCTCTCGCCACCCATGCTCTTGATTGCGAGCACTACCTTTTGGCCGTCCTCACGTACGCCGATGACGACCAGGAGCGAAATGGAGGTCGCTTTGCGGTCGAGCCGCACGCGCACCACGGTGCCGTCGAGAATGAGCCGCACGATCGGCTCTTCGGCCAACGAGCGGGTGTTCCACGCGTCCCAATCGCTTTTCACCTTGCGCCAGGTCCGGCTCACCGTGTCCTTGCCGACCGCGCCGCCGAACAGGGCACCGAGCGCACGGCGCACCCGGCGCGTGTTGGTGCCAGCCAGATAGGTGCTCGCGATCAGCGCGTCGGCGGCCAGCGTGCGGCGCTGATAAGCCCGCAACGCCTGGCTCTTCCACTCCGTCGTCTTGCCCTCCGGAGTGTTCAGTCGGGCACGCGGCACCGCGATCTCAATCGGGCCGAACGTGCCGGTCAGCGACCGCGTCCGGCTCCCGTGGCGGTGGCCGGTAACGACCGCCCTTTCTTCATCGCCAGCAATCCGGCTTCGCCCATAACGCGGGCGGGCAAGCACAGTATCGAGCTCACCGCGGATCAGCTCTTCGATGAACTCACGCGCCCGAGCGCGCACCTCGGTCTCGAGCGGATCAAACCAGTTGTCGAAAAGATCAACAGCCATCTCGGATGCAGGCTGCGAAGAATTAGGCTCCGTGATAGTGATCGTCATGGCGTGGTCTCCTATCTGACGCTTCGACGTTCAGATGATTCGAGGTTGAACACCCCGGAGGACTACGCCACCCTCAATTCCTACCAACCTCGCGACGCCAC
>CAVXWL010000022.1:0-35381 GCA_963765365.1 uncultured Alphaproteobacteria bacterium
CATCGTCATCGTCTACCTTCTCGTGATCACAACTGCAAGATCGTCTTAAGCGGTTCGCCGGCGAATGCGATCAGCACCGTCCCGGTTGCGCGCTTGAAGAACCAGAAGCACAGACACGAGGCGACCGCGTAGGAATTTAGGTCGGAACGAGCGACGCCGATGGCGCGTTCGGCCTCGTGATGCCAAGCGTAAAAAGGCTGAAAACAAGCAATGGAGGAGACAAATGAGGTATTCACGCCGCATAATTTTATATCGTAGCCATTACCGCTGGCGTGCCGTCGCTGTCTCGTCGGGCGAGCGCAGAGGCCTATCCCTCGCGACCGGTGCACATGATCGCCGACATTCCAGCCGGGTTGGCGCCGGACGCCTCGGCGCCGCTCGTCGGACCGCAATTGCGCAACGGCTCGGTCATATTTTGTCGTCGAGAACAGACCGGGCGCCGGAGGCAACATTGGCGCTGAGTACGTTATTCGAGCGGCGCCGGACGGATACACGCTGCTGGTTATGATTTCGGGAAATGCGGCTAACGCCGCTCTACCCCAATCTCGATTTCAATTTCGTCCGCGACATCGCGCCCATCGCTTCCTTGGCTACACGCCCTTCGTCGTCGTGGTCAATCCGTCGGCCCCGATCAAGACCACTCCCGGATTCTGATTGCCTACGCCAAGGCCAACCCGGGCAAGCTCAACTTCGCTTCGCAGGGCGCCGGGACAGCGCCGCATCTCGGCTTCGAATTGTTCAGGCATGATGACCGACGCAAACATGACGCACGTGCCTATCGCGCGCTTATCTCCCCGACTGCTCTGCGGCCAGGTGCAGATCGCCTTTTCCAGCGTCCGCCCAGCGCTCGGTTACATCAAACCGGCAAACTGCGGGCGCTTGGCGTGACCAGCATAAAGCGCATGGAGGCGTTGCCGGACGTGCCCGCGATTGCCGAAACCCTGCCGGGCTACGACGGAGCGGCGGGCGGGGTCGGGAGCGCCGCGGGGCACGCCTGCCCAAATCATCGATAGCTCAACAGGAATGTCAATTACGTTATCGCCGATCCCGCGATGAAGGCGCGCTGCCTCGCACTGGGTGCCGAGCCGGAGACGATGACGCCGTCGCAATTTGCGAGTTGATCACCGGCGCCGCCGAGAAGGTGGGCAAAGGTGATCAGCTTTGCGAACATCAAGGTGAACTGATCCGTCCGCTTCAAAAAAATCGCCAGCGCTTCGGGCGGTCGTAGAGTGACGCGGCGACGTAATAGCGCCGGTCTATAAAAGGGGAGGATCAATGAAGCAGAAATTGTCGGTTCAGTGCTCCGTGGGCCTGCTCGCGTGCTTTGCTGTGCTGTCATCGATCTGGCAAAACACCCAGGCTTTCCCTGATAGGCCCATCAGGATCGTCGTGCCGTCGCCGCCGGGCGGGCCGCCCGACATCATGGCGCGGCTTTTGACGGACGAGATGTCCGCCGCGCTTGGCCAGCCGGTCATCGTCGAGAACCGCGCGGGCGGCGCCGCCGGAATGATCGGCGCCAAATCGGTCCTCGCCGCCGACCCCGACGGCTACACGCTCTTGATCGGCAGCACCAGCACGCTGCTGATCGCGCCGCTGATCTACAAGAATGCCGGTTACAACGCGCAATCGTTCGCGCCCATCGCCGGCCTTTCGGAAAGCGCCGAAGTGCTGACCCGTACAGCCCACCTTGCCGGTCCACTCGGTCGCCGAACTGGTCAGCGCTGGCGAAGGCGCAACCGGGCATGCTGCATTACGGCTCGGCCGGCGTCGGTTCGCTCCCGCATCTCGAAGGCGAATTGCTTAAAGTCCGCGCGCACATCGACATGGTCCACGTGCCCTATCGCGGCGGCGGCCCGGCACTTGTCGGGCTACTGGGCGGTGAGGTTCAGATTTTCTTCTCCAGCCGTGACCCAGATGCTGCCCTACATCCGCGACGGCCGGTTGCTGCGGTTTGGCGGTCACCAGCGCGAAGCGCAGTCCGCTGGCGCCGGAAATTCCAACGATGGAGGAGAGCTTCTACGATCAGTTCGTGACGGCATCGATCAATTTCATCGCTCTCGCACCGCCCGGAACACCGCTTGCCTCTAGCCAGCGGATCAGCGAAGCGGCGGCGCATGCGCGTTGCGAGCGATCAGGTGAAGGACAGCCTTTGCCTAAAATCGGCGCCAAGGAACAGCTGGCCTCGCCGCAGGAATTGACGCGTCCTACCTGGCGCAGCAGCAACTACACTGGACAAAGATCGTGGTGACAACACAAATCTCGGTGGAATGATCGGCTGTTCAGGCTGCATAGGCGCCAGGAACGGATGGTTCTTTGTTCCATTCGTAGACGGGATCATAGCCCCATACCCACTCCGCATTGCCGTGAACGCTGCCTTTGCCGGCGTTGATCAAATCCTTCTGCGCGGCGCTGTCGCGCAGGTGCTTAAAGCGTGCATTGGAAAACGACAGCTGCTGCACTCCTTGCACGCGTGGAATGCGCACGCGCCGGAAATTGGCAAAGGCCTCGGCCGGATCGCTGCAGGCGTCGAGCCAGCGCGCCAGGATGTAGGAATCCTCAAAAGCCTGGCAGGCGCCCTGCCCGGCATTCGGCAGCATGGCGTGCGCGGCGTCGCCGATGAGCTGGATGCGGCCGCGGCCCCAATTCGGCGTCAGCGGCCGCGTGAACAGGCCCCACTTCGAGCACTCCGTCACCAGGCTCAACAGCTTTTTCAGGCGCGGCTCCGGGTTGGGAAAGCTCAGGCGCATCTCACCGGGATCGCCGCGGTTCGACCATGCCTTCCTCGACCCACTTGTCGGTGTCCTCCTGGGTCACGATGTTCACGAGCTTCCTGCCGCGAATGAAATAGGCCAACAGATGACAGCCAGGCCCGATCCACTGGACGTGGCCCGTCGGCTCGTACGGCGACGACAATCCGACCTATACCGGCCAGATGGTGTGGCGCGCGCTGCTCAAAGGCAGCGACGTGCCCGCCGAGGTGCTAGAGCCGACGGGCCACGTCCAGTGGATCGGGCCTGGCTGTCATCTGTTCGGCCTATTATCATTCGCGGCAGCGAAGCTCGTGAACATCGTCACCCAGGAGGACACCGACAAATGGGTCGAGGAAGGCTGGTCGACCCGCGGCGATCCCGGTGAGATGCGGCTGAGCTTTCCCAATCCCGGAGCCGCGGCTCGAAAAAGCTGTTGAGCCTGGTGACGGAGTGCTCGAAATGGGGCCTGTTCACGCGGCCGCTGACCGCCGAATTGGGGCCGCGGCCGCATCCAGCTCATCGGCGACGCCGCGCACGCCATGCTGCCCAATGCCGGGCAGGGCGCCTGCCAGGCTTTCGAGGATCTCCTACATCCTGGCGCGCTGGCTCGACGCCTGCAGCGATCCGGCCGAGGCCTTCGCCAATTTCCGGCGCGTGCGCATTCCACGCGTGCAAGGAGTGCAGCGGCTGTCGTTCTCCAATGCACGCTTTAAGCACCTGCGCGACAGCGCCGCGCAGAAGGATCTGATCAACGCCGGCAAAGGCAGCGTTCACGGCAATGCGGAGTGGGTCTGGGGCTATGATCCCGTCTACGAATGGAACAAAGAACCATCCGTTCCTGGCGCCTATGCAGCCTGAACAGCCGATCACTCCACCGAGATTTTTGTCGTCTCCGCGATTTTTGACCAGTGTAGTTGCTGCTGTGCCAGATAGGCGGTCAGTTGCTCCGGCGACGCGGGCTGTTCCTTGGCGCCGATCTTGGCAAAGCTGTCCCTGACCTGATCGCTGGCGAGCGCGCGCGCCACCGCATCGCTGATCCGCTGCCTAGCGGCGATCGGAGTACCCGGCGGTGCGACGATGAAATTGATCGACGCCGTCACGAACTGATCGAACCCGCTCTCCTGCATGGTTGGAATTTCCGGCGCCAGCGGACTGCGGGTGGCACTGGTGACCGCCAAACCCCGCAGCCGGCCGTCGCGAATATACGGCAGCATCTGGGTCACGGCGGAGAAGAAGATTTGAACCTCACCGTCGAGGAGGCCCACAAGTGCCGGGCCGCCGCCACGGTACGGCACGTGGACCATGTCGATATGCGCGCGCGCCTTGAGCAATTCGCCTTCAAGATGCGGCAGCGAACCGACCCCCGCCGAGCCGAAACGCAGCGTGCCGGGCTGCGCCTTCGCCAGGCTGACGAGTTCGGCGACGGAGTGGACCGGGAGGGTTGGCCGTACCGTCAGCACTTCGGCGCTTTCGGAAAGACCGGCAATGGGCGCAAAAGTCTGCGCGTTGTAACCGGCATTCTTGTAGATCAGCGGCGCGATAAGCAGCGTGCTGGTGCTGCCCATCAACAGCGTATAGCCGTCGGGGTCCGCGGCGATGACCGATTTGGCGCCGATCATTCCGCCGGCGCCGCCGGCACGGTTCTCGACAATCACCGGCTGCCCAAGCGCGACGCTCATCTGGTCCGTCAACAGCCGGGCCATGATGTCGGGAGGGCCGCCCGGAGGCGACGGCACGACGATCTTGATGGGCCGATCGGGGAAAGCCTGGGCGCTTTGCCAGATCAATAGCAGCGCCGCGAAGCACGCGAGCAGGCCCACGAGCACTGTGCCGAGCAATTTCTGCTTCATTGATCCTCCCCCGATATGGACCGGCGCTATTACGTCGCGGCATCACTCTACGACCGCCCGAAGCGCTGGCAAAATCCTTGCCGCAGGACGGATCAGTTCACCTTGATGTTGGCGAAGGCGATCACCTTTGCCCACTTCTCGGCGGCGCTGGCAATCAACGCGCCGAATTGCGACGGCGTCATCGTCTCCGGCTCGGCACCCAGTGCGAGGCAGTGCGCCTTCATCGCGGGATCGGCGATGACGGCATTGACGTTCTTGTTGAGCGTATCGATGATTTCGGCAGGCGTGCCCCGCGGCGCTCCCAAGCCCGCCCAGCCGCTTCCGTCGTAGCCCGGCAGGGTTTCGGCAATCGCGGGCACGTCCGGCAACGCCTCCATGCGCTTCATGCTGGTCACGCCAAGCGCCCGCAGTTTGCCGGTCTTGATGTAACCGAGCGCTGGCGGGACGCTGGAAAAGGCGAGCTGCACCTGGCCGGCGAGAAGGTCGGGTAGATAAGACACGCGATACGGCACGTGGACGATGTTTACGTCGGTCATCATCCTGAATAGTTCGAAGCCGAGATGCGGCGCTGTCCCGGCGCCCTGCGAAGCGAAGTTGAGCTTGCCCGGGTTAGCCTTGGCGTAGGCAATCAGATCCGACATCGTCTTGATCGGGGCCGACGGATTGACCACGACGACGAAGGGCGTGTAGCCAAGGAACGCGATGGGCGCGATGTCGCGGACGAAATTGAAATCGAGATTGGGGTAGAGCGTGGCGTTTGCCGCGTTCCCCGAAATCATCACCAGCAGCGTGTATCCGTCCGGCGCCGCTCGAATAACGTACTCAGCGCCAATGTTGCCTCCGGCGCCCGGTCTGTCCTCGACGACAAAATCCTGACGGAGCCGTTGCGCAAGCTGCGGTCCGACGAGCCGCGCCAACACGTCCGGCGCCAACCCGGCTGGAATGTCGGCGATCATGTGCACCGGTCGCGAGGGATAGGCCTCTGCGCTCGCCCGACGAGACAGCAACGGCACGCCAGCGGTAATGGCTGCGATGTGGAAAAATATGCGGCGTGAATACCTCATTTGTCTCCTCCATTGCTTGTTTTCAGCCTTTTTACGCTTGGCATCACGAGGCCCGACGCGCCATCGGCGTCGCTCGTTCGGACCTAAATTCCTACGCGGTCACCTCGTGTCTGTGCTTGCTAGTTCTGCCAGTGCGCAATCGGGACGGTGCTGATCGCATTCGCCGGCGAACCGTTGACGATCTTCGTGCTGATGGCGAGGTAGACAATCGTATTGTGTGGCTTATCCAGCAAGCGATAAATACGGGTGGTCTTGAAAAAGATGCTGGTTTTCTGGCTGAACACCTCTTCCTTGTCGGTGAGCTTTGACAGGTCGACATCGATGGGACCGACTTGCCGGCAGGCCAGCGAGAAATTGGACGGGTCTTCGTTCAGCCCCAGGGGCTGACCCCAGCCGCCCTTTCGCGCCTGCGAAATGTGACACACCACGCCGGGCACCTGCGGATCCTCAAAGACGCTGACGCACACTTTGTCGTTGGGCGAAAGCACGTTAAATGTCGTGCTCACGCAGTCGAGGTCGGTAGCGTGTGCGGAATGGATAAAGAGCATGGCCAGGACGGCCGCAAACAAAATCCGGTTCATTTGAAAATCTCCGCACTTGAGCCAACCACGCTTCGGCAAATCTACCCCGATTGTGACCGCGACGTGTTCGAATTCTCCCGTGTCCGATGCCGGCCGCCTCAGCGCGGCCGCGCCGGCGGCGCCGTTGTTTTGGCGCGCGCCGGCAGCCTCGCGACAATGTCCTCGACGCGCGCAATCACCGCGGCCGCGCTCACGTCCGTCATGCAGACGTGATCGTTTGGACATTCGCTGAGCTGTCGCAGATAGCAGGGCGAGCACGGCACGCCGGCGCGCAGCACTGCGTTGTCGCGGCGATAAGGCCCGGCCCAGACCTGATCGGTCGGCCCGAATATGCTCACCACCGGCCGATCGAGCGCGACCGCCAGATGCATCGGCCCGGAATCATTGGTGACGGAAATGGTAGCGCGGCGGAGAAGCGCCGCAAGCTCGGGCAGCGTCGTCTCGCCGGCGAGATTGACAGCGCCTGGCGCGAGGCCTGCGACCTCGTCGCAGAGCGCGCGCTCGCCGTCCGATCCGATCAGCGTGACGGCAATGTTTTTCTGCAGGAAATGCCGCGCTACCTCGGCAAAACCCTCGCGCAACCACTGTTTGGTTTCCCAGTTGGTGCCCGGCGCCACGACGACGAGCTGTTTTGTTTTGGCGATGTCATAATAGTCCAGCAGAGCGTCGATGCGGGTGGTGGCTTCCTGCGGGATCGGGAAGGAAAAATCCGGCGCGCCGGTGTCGAGCCCGAGCATCGGCGCGATGCCGAGATAGCGCTCGACCGGATGCAAATCGAGCGATGGCAGCGCGATGGGATGGGTATAAGCAAGCCACGCCCCCTCGCGCGCGCCCTGCCAGGCGTGCTTCTTCGCCTCGTCGGGAACTTTCCGCGACAATGTCTGCCAGGCATCTTTGCGCGGCTTGTCGAAGCCGATCCGCACCGGCGCGCCGCAGGCAAAGGCGAACACGGCGCTGCGAAATTGGCCCTGCAGATCGACCGCCAGGTCGTATTCGGCGGCGCGCAGCGTCGCGATCAGCCGCGCGGCGCTGACGTAAGGCGCGGCGCGCCACGGCGCCGACCAGTCGTCGCGCGAAAATTCAATGACGTTCGAGATCGCCGGATGCTGCGCCAGCAATTCAGCGACCATCGGCGTCGCCAGCCAGTCGATCCGCGCTTTCGGATAGCGCTGCCGCAATTTGTTGAGCACAGGAAAGGTGTGCACCACGTCGCCGATGGCCGACAATTTTATCAGCAGGATTTTTTTAAAATCGCGGCCCGCGAGCGTGTCATCCGGCACGGCTGCGCCCGTTGGCTTGGCCGCTTCGCGCCTGCTCGATCGCCTGCCATACCCGCTCCGGCGTCGCCGGCATTTCGATGTGGCGCACGCCGAAGCCGGACAGCGCATCGACGATGGCATTGACGATGACGGCGAGCGCCGGAACGGTGCCGCCTTCGCCGGCGGGTCGGATGCCGAGCGGATGCGTCGACGACGGCACTTCGCTCAGCTCGGTGAGATAGGACGGCAGGTCGGAGGCCCGCGGCATGGCGTAGTCCATGAACGAACCTGCCAGCAACTGGCCGCTCTCCGGATCGTAATGCGCGTGTTCGAGCAGCGCCTGACCGACACCCTGGGCGATGCCGCCATGGACCTGGCCGTGGATGATCAGGGGATTGATGGCGCGGCCGACATCGTCGACCGCGGCGTAGCTGATCACGGCGACTTTTCCGGTTTCGACGTCGACTTCGACTTCGCAGACATGGGCGCCATAGGGGTAGCTCGCATCGAGCACAGTCTCGTCGCACGCGGCATGCAGCGGACCCTGTAAATCTTGCGGCAAATCCTTGCGCTCGACCGCCGCGCGCGCCACTTCGAACAGGCCGACGGCATGGTTGGTTCCTTTCACGGCAAAACGGCCGTTCTTGAACTCGATATCGGCCGCGGCGGTTTCGAGCAGATGCTCAGCGATGCGCAAGCCCTTCTCGATAATGCCGTCGGAAGATTTCTTGATAACGATGGAGCCGAGCCGCATGCCGCGGCCGGAATGTGCGCCGCCGCCGACCGTCACGCGATCGGTATCGCCGGCGACGAAACGCACGGCCTCGATCGGCACGCCGAGCCATTCGGTGACGAGCTGCGCAAAACTCGTCTCGTGGCCCTGGCCCTGCGAGACGATGCCGATGACGAGCTCGACAAAGCCTTCGGGCGACACCGTCAGCTCGGCCTTCTCGCGCGGCACGCCGGTCGAGATGTCGACATAGTTGCCGACGCCGATGCCGCGGTATTTGCCGCGCTTCTTCGCCTCGGCGCGGCGGCGTTTGAATCCCGCCCAGTCGCCGAGTTTTAGCGCCATATCCATGCCGCCGATATAATCGCCGTTGTCGTATTCAACGCCGAACGGATTTTTGTAGGGCAGCTCGTTTTCGGTCACCAGATTTTTGCGCCGGATGGCGACGCGATCGAGGTCAAGCTCACGCGCGGCGAGATCGATCAGCCGTTCCATCACGAAAATCACTTCCGGGCGGCCGGCCGAGCGATAAGGCCGCGTCGGCGAGGTGTTGGACAACGTGGCGCGGGCGCGAAAATGCGCGGTCGGCATGCGGTAGATGCTCGACATCATCTGCACGCCCTTTTGCACCATGGCGAAATTGGTGGTGTGGGCGCCGAGATTGCCGACATTCGAGCCGCGCATCGCCAGAAAGCGGCCCTTGGCGTCAAGCGCCAGTTCGGCTTCAACGACGAGATCGCGCGCCTGATAGTCGCTCAAGAACGATTCGCTGCGCTCGCTGATCCATTTCACCGGCCGGCCGAGCTTTCGCGCCGCCCACGCTACCAGCGCGAATTCCGGATAGATCATGCCGCGGGTGCCGAAATTGCCGCCGACGTCGCCCATCAGGACGCGGACCGCTTCCGGCGCCACGCCAAGCATGGTGGCGAGATCGTTCTTGAGCCGCACCGCGCCGCCGTTGCCGGCATAGACCGTGAACCGCCCGGTGGCACGGTCGAAGTCCGCCAGCGCGCCGCGTGGCTCCATCGGCACGCCGGTGACGCGCTGCACCCAGGTCTCGAACCGCGTCACATGCGCGGCGCGGGCGAAGGCGGCATCGGTTGCCTCAGCGTCGCCAAGCTCGGAATCGAAGCAGACATTGGAAACATTGCCGTGGACATGCGGCGCATCCTGCCGCGCCGCGGCGGCGGTCTCGACGACGGCGGGCAGCACCTCGTAATCGACCTCGATGCGTTCGGCGGCGTCCTTTGCCGCATGCACGGTCGCCGCGATCACCATCGCCACCGCTTCGCCAGCGAAGCGGGCCTTGTCGGAGGGCAGCGCATGATGCGGCGCTTCGAACGGCGGCTCGCCGCTCTTGTTGCGCAGCATCGTCTCCGCCGGATGCGGCGACCACGGCTTGTGCGGAATGGGTTTTAGGCCGTCGGCGAGAACCTCGGCGCCGGTAACGACGGCGAGAACGCCAGGCATGGCTTTCGCCGCATCGGTTGCGATGGCGCGCAGCCGCGCATGCGCATGCGGCGAGCGCAGCATGACGGCATAAACCTGGCCGGGCAGATTTTCGTCAGCGGTGTAGCGGCCAGCGCCGCGCACCAGCCGCAAATCTTCGCGGCGGCGCACCGGTTGGCCGATACCGGAACCATTTGCGGATTGATCCATCGCATACTCCGGCGGCGATGTTAGTGGAGGCGCACAGGCCGCGCCAGCGTCGCGCGTGCTGACAAGGGGTGGCCGCGGATGTAGAGAGGGTGACGGAGGATCCCATGTCCGGGCAACGCGGCGAACCCAGCCGGCCGATCATGCTGCGCAAGGAAGACCCGGCACTGTTGTCCGGCCGCGGTCGCTATGCCGACGATCTTCCCGTTGCGGTCGGCACGCTGCACGCCCACGTTATCCGCTCGCCGCATGCGCATGCCGAAATTGTCCGCATCGATAAAACAGCGGCGCTGGCGCATGACGGCGTCTGGGCCGTCCTCACCGGCGACGAAGTCCGCGAGCTGTCCGATCCGTTCCTGGCAGCGGTCAAAACGCCGGTGCGGCAATGGTCGCTCGCGGTCGAGCGCGTGCGCTATGTCGGCGAGCCGGTGGCGCTGGTGGTGGCGGACAGCCGCTACATCGCCGAGGACGCCGCCGAACTCGTGGCGATCGATTACGCGCCGCTTGCCGCGGTGATCGATCCGGTCGCCGCCTGCCAATCGACCGCGCCGCTTATTCATCCCGAAGCCGCGACCAACGAAGTGTCGGTGCGTGAATTTACCTATGGCGAGCCCGATGCGGCGTTTGCCCGCGCCGATCGTCGCATTGCCATGACGGTGCCGTTCCACCGGCTCTCGTTCACGCCGATCGAATGCTATGTCGTCGTGGCGCAGCACAATGCGGCGGAAAACAGCTACGACGTGCTGGCGAATTTCCAAGGACCGTTTTCCATGCATCCGGTGATGGCGCGCGCGCTGCGCGTGCCGGGACCGAAAATGCGGCTGCGCATCCCGCCGGATTCCGGCGGCAGCTTCGGCATCAAGCTCTCGGTGTTTCCTTTTGTCGTGCTGATGGCGCTGGCGGCGAAAATCACCGGCCGGCCGGTCAAATGGGTCGAGGACCGCATCGAGCATCTGGTTGCTGCAAGCTCCGGCCCGAACCGCGTCACCGAAATCGAGGCCGCGGTCGCCAACGACGGCCGCGTGCTGGCGCTCAAGCTCGATCAGCTCGAAGATTACGGCGCATTTTTGCGCGCGCCGATGCCCGGGCCGCTTTACCGTATGCATGGCGCGGTGACCGGCGCCTACGATATCGCCCATGTCGCGGTGACAAACCGCGTGGTGCTGACCAACAAAATGCCGGCGAGCCTTATTCGCGGCTTTGGCGGGCCTCAGCTTTATCTGGCGCTGGAGCGGCTGATGCACCGCATCGCCGTCGAGCTCAAGCTCGATCCGCTCGACGTGATCCGCCGCAATCTGGTGCCGGCGGAAAAGTTTCCCTACCACGCGGCGGCTGGCGCGCTCTACGATTCCGGCGACTATCTGCGCGCCGTCGAGATGACGGTCGTCAACGGCCGGCTCGACGAGCTCAAGCGTCGCCGCGACGACGCGCGCGCCAAGGGGCGCAAATACGGCATCGGCTTTGCCGCGGTGGTCGAGCCGGCGATGTCGAATATGGGTTATCTGTCGACGCTGATGACGGCTGCCGCGCGCGAAAAGGCCGGCCCGAAAAGCGGCGCGGTGTCGATGGCGACGGTCAATATCGATCCGCTCGGCGCCGTCACCGTCACCGCCGACGTCACGGTGCAGGGCCAGAGCCACGAGACGGTCTTGGCGCAGATCGTCGCCGCGCAGCTCGGGCTTAACTTCGACGACATCGAAGTCGTGCTGGAAATGGATACGGCGAAGGATCAGTGGTCGATCGCGGCCGGGACCTATTCGAGCCGCTTTGCCTCCGGCACCGCGGTTGCCGCGCATAAGGCCGCGGTGCAGATGCGCGACAAGCTCAAGGGCATCGCCGCAAAGCAGCTCAACGTGCTGCCCGACGACGTCGAACTTGCCGGCGGCAAGATCCGCAGCCGCTCCAATCCCGACAATGCGCTGCCTTTCGGCCGGGTTGCCGCGACCTCGCACTGGTCGCCGGTGCTGCTGCCGGAGGATATGGCGCCGGCCTTGAGCGAAACCGGCATCTGGGCGCCGCCCGAACTCGAGCCGCCGTCGCGCGATGACCGCATCAACACCTCGCTCACTTACGGCTTCATCTTCGACATGTGCGGCATCGAGATCGATCCGGTGACCTACGAAGTGCGCGTCGACCGCTATGTGTCGATGCACGACGCCGGCCGCATCATGAATCCAACGATCGCCGAGGGCCAGATCCGCGGCGCCTTTGCCCAAGGCATCGCCGCTGTGCTCTACGAGGAGTTTTCCTATAACGAGGAGGGCGCGTTCCTCTCCGGCACCTTTGCCGATTATCTGGTGCCGACGGTGAGCGAAATCCCGGAACTCGAAATCCTTCATTACGAATCGCCGTCGCCGTTCACCCCGCTCGGCGCCAAGGGCTTGGCCGAAGGCAATTGCATGTCGACGCCGGCGGCGATCGCCAACGCCATTGCCGACGCGCTTGGCGTGACCGAGGTCGTCCTGCCGGCGACGCCGCGGCGCATCCATCAAATGATGAAAACCAAAAACGCATGAAATCGCGTCGATGAAACCAAGACCGTTCGATTACGCGCGGCCGGACACGGTCGAGGAGGCGCTGGCGCTGCTCGGTGAATACGGCGACGACGCGCGTATCCTCGCCGGCGGCCAGTCGCTCGTGCCGATGCTCAATCTGCGGCTGATCGAGCCTGCCGTCCTGATCGATATTTCGCGCATCGCAGCGCTCGATGCCATCCGCGAAACCGGCGGCAAGATCGAGATCGGCGCTGCGGTGACGCAGAACCGGCTGTTGGCATGGCCGCACCTTGCGGAAAAACTTCCTCTGCTGGCGGCGGCCTTGCCGTTCGTCGGGCATTTTCAGACCCGCAACAAAGGCACCGTCTGCGGCTCGATCGCCCATGCCGATCCGAGCTCGGAAATTCCGCTCGCGCTTGCGGTCTGCGGCGGCGAGGTCGTGCTGCGCTCGCAAAAGCGCGGCGAGCGCGTATTGGCGGCGGCCGACTTTCAGCAGGACATGCTCACCACCGCGCGTGCGCCGGACGAATTGATCGCTGCGGTGCGGTTTCCGGTCGCGGCCGGGCAGGGCGCCGCGTTCCGTGAAGTGGCGCGCCGCCACGGCGATTTTGCCATCGTCGCGGTGGCCGCGGTCGTCGAGGACAGAAAAACCATCCGGCTCGGCGTCGGCGGCATGGCCGGCCGTCCGATGCTGCGCAAAATCGCGATCGACCGCGGCGGCGCGGACGCCGCAGCCGCCGTCGACGCATGGGCGCAAGAGCTCGAAGGCTACGAAGACCTGCACGCATCGGCCGCGCTGCGCCGCGATCTGTTGCGCAATCTCGCGCCGCTCACGATCGAGGAGGCCGTCCGATGCGCCGCGTGAACAAAGGCGAGCGCCCGCGCATCAGCCTCACGCTCAACGGCCGCAAGCTCGCGGCGGAAGCCGAGCCGAGGACGCTGCTGTCCGATTTTCTCCGCCAGGGGCTTGGCGCGACCGGCACTCATGTCGGCTGCGAGCACGGCATTTGCGGCGCCTGCACGGTGCTGATCGACGGTGTCGCTGCGCGCTCCTGCCTGACGCTCGCGGTGCAGGCGGAAGGCCGCGAGGTCAAAACCGTGGAATCGCTCGCCGGCCCCGACGGCGCGCTCAACCCGCTGCAGACGGCGTTCCGCGCCAATCACGCGTTGCAATGCGGCTTCTGCACGCCGGGCATATTAATGTCGTTCACCGACTACCTGGCGCGCAATCCGCGTCCGACCTCCGCCGAAATCCGCGAAGTGCTCTCCGGACATCTGTGCCGCTGCACCGGCTATGCCGGCATCGTCAAAGCGGTCGAGGCGGTGGCCGCAAAATCATCGGATTAGCCTTTCTTCGGCGACCAGCGATAGGCTTTTGCGCAAGCGCCGCCCATCAGCATGGCGCGCTCGCTGTCGCTCAATCGCTCGGTCTTTATGAACGGCTCGACCGCCTGCTCGTAATTGACGACGGCGAAAGCGCGCGTCCAGTCGGTGCCCCACAGGCAGCGGTCAAAACCCCAGGCGTCGAATACGCGGGCGAGCGGATCCCAGATGTCCGGGAACGGATAGGGTTTCTCCGACAGCGTGCAGGCGCCGCTGACTTTGATCACCACGTTCTTGCGCTTGGCAAGCTCCAGCACCTTGGGCAAATCGGCCCACGGCTGCGGCGGCGCCGGCGGCGTGCGCGGCTGCATGATCCCCAGATGGTCGATGATGAAACGCGTATCGGGATGGCGGTCGATCAGCGCCATGCCGGTGTCGAGATTGCCCCAGCACAGCATGTTGACCGGAAGATCATGCTTGACGGCTGAGCGGGCGATGCGGTCGAGCCCCGGATCTTTCGGATCGCGGTCGCGTCCCGGCTCCTTGGTCAGCATGATGCGGATGCCGACCGTGCCCGGCGACTTTTTCCACTCGGCAATGACCTCGTCGACCGCCAGATTGTCGGGATCGACCGGCTTGACGATGGCGAAGCGGTCGGGGTGCGCCCGCTGCACCTCCACCGCGTAACTCGCATCGTAGCGGTAGAGGCCAAACGCCGAGATGAAGATCGCGCCGTCGACGCCGACCTTGTCCATCGCCGCTACCATCTCGTCGCCGGTCACATGCGCGGGCCAGTTCGGCACGTTGTGCCATGGCCGCTTCGGCGTGTTGGCTTCGTAAGCGTGGACCTGGGAATCGATGATCGTCATTGTAGAGAGACTCCTCATTTGTCGTGACATTAACGTTATGCCGCGAGCGGCTCCATGCCGCTTGCCGTGATCGCTTCGGCGGCGCGCGCCGAGGCGAGAAATTCGATCAGCCGCCCGGCGTTTGCGGCGGCGCCCGAGCCGGCGACGATTGCGGCGCAAAATACCTGCACGAACTGGATCTCCGGCGCCAGGCTGCCAGCGACATCGACGCCCGGCGCGTAAACAATCTCACTGACCGGCATGATCGCAAGAGTAACGCTGCCGGCCGCGACCAAAGCCGCGGCATCCGAGCCGCGCGGCGGCATCCGCACCTCGATCTTGCCGGCGACGCCCAGCCGCGGAAAAAGATCGGTCGTCAGCCAGATGCCGCTGGTGCTTGACGGCACGGCGATGGTTTTGGCCTCGAGCAGGATTTTTGTGAAAGCTGCGACCGTGCTCACGTCGGGCTTTGCACTCCCCGCGCGCATCGCGACGCCAAGCGGCACGCGCGCCAGATCGACGCCGGTGCCGGGACCGATCTTGCCGGCGGCGATCAGGTCGCCGAGGCCTTCGCGGGAAAGAATGACAATATCGGCCGGTACGCCGCGGCCAAGCTGGGCCGCGATCGTGTGCGGTCCCGTCCCCTGCGACGCGCCCGATCCGGTGGTGACCGTGACGCCGCTTGTGCGCTGGAATTCCGGCAGCAGCCGCTCGTAGGCGCCGGCGAATCCGCCCGACATCAGGACGGATAGCTGCCTTGGCTCGTTCCCCATGTTTCGCAAGCCCGCTGTTTTGGCCGGCACTGTCGCGCCGCGTTTCCATTAAGGCTAGCGCAAATTGCGGCGGAGGTGGTGGCCCAAGGTTGGGGCGCGCGTGCCCGTCACCCTGAGGCGCGAGCGGAGCGAGCCTCGAAGGGCGACGGCCCGTGATGCCTCGGCCGCATCCTTCGAGGGCCGCTTCCGCGGCCACCTCAGGATGACGGTTCTAGCCAGAGATGACGGTAGGCCCCATTCTTGCTATGCCTTTTACATAGCAATCCGGCCGGTCGGGGGCCGCTCGGAGACACCCATGAAAGACATTCTCGACAGGCTTGAAGACCGCCGCGCCAATGCGCGCGCCGGCGGCGGCGACAAACGCATCGACGCCCAGCACAAGCGCGGCAAGCTCACCGCGCGCGAGCGCATCGAGCTCCTGATGGACCGCGGCTCGTTCGAGGAGCTCGACATGTTCGTCGAGCACCGCTCGACCGATTTCGGCATGGAGAAAAGCCACATCGCCGGCGACGGCGTGGTTACCGGCTTCGGCACCGTGAACGGCCGCACCGTGTTCGCTTTCGCCAAGGATTTTACCGTGTTCGGCGGCTCGCTGTCGGAGACGCACGCGCAGAAGATCATAAAAATCCAGGACATGGCGATGCGTTCGCGTGCGCCGATCGTCGGACTGTTCGATGCTGGCGGCGCCCGCATCCAGGAAGGCGTCGCCGCACTCGGCGGCTACGGCGAGGTGTTCAAGAGGAACGTCATCGCTTCGGGCGTCATCCCGCAGATTTCGGTGATCATGGGGCCCTGCGCCGGCGGCGACGTCTATTCGCCGGCGATGACCGATTTCATCTTCATGGTGCGCGACACCAGCTACATGTTCGTCACCGGGCCCGACGTGGTCAAAACCGTGACCAACGAGATCGTCACCGCCGAAGAGCTCGGCGGCGCCTCGGTGCATGCCGCCAAATCCTCGATCGCCGACGGCGCTTACGACAACGATGTCGAGACGCTGTTGCAGATGCGCCGGCTGATCGATTTTCTGCCGGCCAGCTCGTCGTCCGGCGTGCCGGAATGGCCGAGCTTCGACGAAGTGGAGCGCACCGAAAAATCGCTCGACACTTTGGTGCCGGACAATCCCAACAAGCCCTACGACATCAAGGAGCTGATCCTAAAGGTCGTCGACGAAGGCGACTTCTTCGAGCTCTCGGAGGCGTTTGCCCGCAACATCGTCATCGGCTTCGGCCGCATCGGCGGCCGCACGGTGGGCTTTGTCGCCAACCAGCCGATGGTGCTCGCCGGCGTGCTCGACAGCGACGCCAGCCGCAAGGCGGCGCGCTTCGTGCGCTTCTGCGATGCGTTTAACATCCCGATCGTCACCTTCGTCGACGTGCCGGGATTTTTGCCCGGCACCGCGCAGGAATATGGCGGGCTGATCAAGCACGGCGCAAAACTTCTGTTCGCCTATTCGCAATGCACGGTGCCGCTTGTCACCGTGATCACGCGCAAAGCCTTCGGCGGCGCCTATGACGTGATGGCGTCAAAGCACATCGGCGGCGACGTCAATTACGCCTGGCCGACGGCGCAGATCGCGGTGATGGGGGCAAAGGGCGCGGTCGAGATCATCTTCCGCGCCGACAGCGGCGACGCGCAAAAGATCGCCGCGCGCACCAAGGAATACGAGGAGCGGTTTCTGTCGCCGTTCATCGCCGCCGAGCGCGGCTATATCGACGACGTCATCATGCCGAGCGCGACGCGGCCGCGGATTGCGCGGGCCTTGGCGATGCTGCGCGGCAAGACGGTCGAGATGCCGCCAAGGAAGCACGATAATTTGCCGGTGTGAGAGATGAAAGATACAAGCTATGCCGCAATACGCCGTCTAACCTCGGTTCTTTTCTCATCGACAATACGAACAGCTTCTTCCGCGGCAGTAATGTCCACATGCGGCTTGAGAGAGTTAATCCGTTTAGCTCGAGAGCTAATAGGTTCTCTCGGATGCTTGGATGTTACGAAATATGCCGTTGCAACTCTCTCCAAGTACCGTACGTCTTCCGATGCAAACCAATCTGCGATAAACTGACTTATCTTTTGATATTTAAGGATATTATCTTTGTTGGCTTCATAAAGACGCCCGCCAAAATCGGTCATTGCAATGCTGGGCCCATAGCCCTCCACCGGAAATTTAAATTCGATAAGGTTTGACGCCTTCATGGCTGCTAGCTCATTTTTTAAATCGAATGAATATGGACCATGTTTATACATTACGAATTTATAGCTGAGGTTCGATTTTGTCGCATCCTGTAGAATGAACAACGCTTTCTGAAGATGTGTCTCGCCGCACCAACTTCCTTTCGCTCTAAGTTTCCTAATTACGTCAAGTACGATTGCGAAGCGTACACTGGATGATAGTTGCGCCATGAACTTCTCCTATTTCAGACCTAGGATTTTTGGCCTGCGCCCGGTTCCGAAGACACCGAGTTAGGTGTTTTAATGGAACCGGAGGTGGGTCATGGAGAGGCGGAAGTTTACACGAGAGTTCAAGCTTGAGGCTGTGCGGCTGATCAAAGAGCGCGGCGTATCGTATGCTCAGGCCTCGCACGATCTCAGTGTACATCAGTCACAGTTGCGGAGTTGGGTGAAGGCGCTTGCGGACGATCCGCAGCATGCGTTCCCCGGCCAAGGCCAGATGAAGCCCGAGCAGCTGGAGATCGCGCAGCTCAAGCGCGAGGTGATCCGGCTGAAGGCGGAACGAGACATCCTAAAAAAAGCCGCGGCCTACTTCGCGAAGGAATCGATGTGAAGTTCGGATTCGTTGCGAAGCACCGGGGGATCTGGCCGGCGGAGTGGTTGTGCGGGGCGCTCGGTGTCTCGCGGGGTGGGTTCTATGCTTGGCTGAGGCGACCGCACAGCCGGCGCAGCCGCAGTGATGAAGAGCTCGGTGCCAAGGTTCGCTCGAGCTTCCTCGCGAGCGATCGAACGTATGGCGCCAGGCGGGTGTGGCACGACATGCTGGCAGAGGGCGTGTCGTGTGGGCTGCACCGGATTGAGCGATTGATGCGATTACAGGCTCTCAAAGCTCGTCCACGACGGCGGCGACTGCCGCCTGATCTGGGTGAGCGGCAGGTCGCCGCCGTCGCTGCCAACGTGCTCAACCGCAGCTTCGAAGCTCCTGCTCCCAACCGCAAATGCATCGCTGACTTCACCTATGTGTGGACGGCAGAGGGCTGGCTCTATGTGGCTGCCGTCATTGATCTGTTATCGGCGTCGGTCAGGCCGGCGTTGATTTCGTGGTTGAGCCGCGCGACGATGTCGGGCGGCGTGCCCTTGGGCGCGCAGACGCCCTGCCAGCCGCTCGCTTCATAGCCCGCCACGAATTGGCCGACCGTCGGCACGCCCGGCAGCACCGCCTGCGGCGTTGCCGTGGTCACCGCCAGCGCGCGGACCTGGCCGGACTTGATGTAGGACAGCGAGGAGACGACGACATCGAACATCACCTGGACGCGGCCGGCGATCAGATCGGTCAGCGCCGGCGCCGCGCCGTGATAATGCACCGGCACCATATTGATCCCGGTCAGCATCTTGAAATATTCGCCGTAGAGATGCTGCGCGCTGCCGGGCCCCACCGTCGCGAAGTTGATCTTGCCGGGATTGGCCTTGGCATAGGCGATGAATTCGGCAACCGTTTTGACCGGAAGGTCATTGTTGACCTCCATCACGAAGGGCGTTCGCACGACGGCGGCGATCGGCACGGTGTCGCGCTGGAAGTCGTAATCGACCTTGCCTTTATCGAGCGTCGCGTTGATGGCGACCGCGGTCGACGCGTAGAGCAGCGTGTAGCCGTCAGGCTCGGCGTGGATGACGTAATCCGAGGCGATATTGCCGCCGGCGCCGGCGCGATTTTCGACGACGAATTGCTGGCCGAGCCGCTGCGATAGCCACGCGCCGACGAGCCGCGCATCGATGTCGGAGGCCGAGCCCGGCCCGAAGCCGATGATGAGATGCACCGGGCGCGAGGGATAGGTGTCGGCGCGGGCGATGCGCGCCACAGCGGGCAGCGCGGCGGCGGCGGCGGCGAGATGCAGAAAGCGGCGGCGAGGGAGGGTCATGGCGTTTCCTTGTTGTTGTTGTCGGACACTAAAGCGTTTGAACCTGCGCGTGTAGCGAAGCTCTGTCGCGGGGGCCGAATGCATTCACAGCGTCATTGCGCCGCCGCCGTCGACATACCAGGCGGTGCCGACGACATAGCTCGACCGCTCCGAGGCCATGAACGCGACCACCGCGGCGACTTCCTCCGGCCGGCCCATGCGGCCGACCGGGAGCCGCGAGATGCGCTGCTGGCGCACCTCTGCTTCGGATTGGCCGGTGGTTTGCGCCCATTCCCGCATGGTGTCGTCCTGCCGCTCGGTGTCGATGATGTAGGGCACCACGGCATTGACCAGAATATTGTCCTTGGCGAGTTCGGCGGCGAGCGCCTTGGTCAGATTGAGCATGGCGGAATTGTTGAGCGCGCGGGCACCACAGGGTAATGCGGCTGCCGCCCGGCGAGACCGGATATGTTGATGATGCGGCCCCATCGGCGTTTGCGCATGTGCGGCACGGCGTGACGGATGGCACGCGCGGCGGGATTGAATTTTTGCTCGAGGAGGCTGGCGAGCTCGCCGTCGGCCATCTTGAAGAAATCCTGCGGGATGACGGTTGCCGCCGCATTCACCAGAATGTCGAGGCGGCCGAATTTCTCGACCACGCGCGCGTTCATGGCGCCGATCGCTCTATCATCTGTGACGTCGGCGACGATGCCGAGCGTGCGGTCCGGAAAAAGCGCACCGATTTCGCGGACGGCTGCGGCGTTGACGGCGGGATCCTTGCTGACGAGGACGACGCACGCGCCTTCGGCAACGAGCTCCCTGGCGCACGCTTTGCCGATGCCGCGGCTGCCGCCGGTAATAATGGCAACCCTGTCTTTGAGCCCGAGATCCAAACGATCCTCCTTGCGAAGCTTGTCCACCGCCGCCGGTCGCATTTACCGCGCGCCGGCCAGCCGCCGCAAGCAAGCTGCGGCGGCGGCATGGCTGGGCATGACGGTCAATGCTGAGCGCGGGTAGGGTGGGCAACGACGCGACGCACCGTGCGCACGCGGTCAGAATTTGAATTGACGTCCGCTTGGCTTCGCTTGCGCTCAGCCCGCCCGACGGGTCTAAATGGTCAAAGGACGATCTGACGAAGATTTCACAGGTATCGTTTGGCCATGCCGCGCAGACTGCTGTTGGCGTTCATTGCTGCCGTGGCATTGACCGGCGCGGCAACCGCTGCGCTCGTCAACGAAAACCTCCTCGTCAAAATCCCGCCCGGCTACAAGGTCGATTTCAAGGATCGCAATGCCGACCGGCTGATCAATGAAATGGTGCCGTCGGATCAAACCGTCGGCGACTGGACCGAGATGGTGACGGTGCAGATTTTCTATGGCTTGAAAGCTACGCCCGAGGCGTCCGAGGGCAGGGTCGCCGACGGCTGGTTGAAGAGTTGCCCGGGCGCGACGACCGGTCCGATCGCAAGCGGGCCGGAGAACGGTTATCCGGCCGGCGTCTGGCTTCTCAATTGTCCGCGCAATCCGGCGACCGGCAAGCCGGAGTTCACCTATACCAAGGTGATGGCCGGCAATGACAGTCTTTACGTGGTGCAGAAGGCGTTCAAATTCGCGCCGTCGCGGGACCAAATCACGCAATGGATGAAATATCTTCGCGCGGTCGCGGTCTGCGATACGCGCCTTGCCAACCGCGCCTGTCCGCAGGCTAGTGACTAGCGCACCATCAGGCGTGGGTACCGCGAACCGTCCCGCTTCCTTATTTCTTTCGTAGGGTGGGTAGAGCGAAGCGAAACCCACCCTGGCTTGAACAAAAGATGATGGGTTTCGCTGCGCTCTACCCATCCTTGTAATAGCAAAAACGATTATCGTCGGTGTGTTCCGAAAGGAATGCTCTGCCGCGGACGGCCATCCGCGGCAGAGCGGCTGGCGATCGGTCCCGGATTACGCTCCGCTCCATCCGGGCTACGGCCATCACTGATTGACATCGCTCGCGCGCGAAGCCGTGCCGCGGGAACGGCTGCGCTCGGCGTCCTTGCCGGTCGGCTTGGCCCACTTACCCGGCACGGCGCCGTCGACTATCATCCTTGCAACCGAGAACGATAATCATCGAGGGGCAGGAAAAAATGCGAAATGTCACGATCGCGCTTGCGCTAGCCGTCTTCGCTTTGGCTGCGCCCGCGCATGCCGACACATTTCCGTCGCGGCCGGTCACGCTGATCGTGCCGTTTCCGCCCGGCGGCTCGACCGACGTCGCCGCGCGCATCATGGCTGACAAGATGGGCAAGTCGCTCGGCCAGCCGGTGATCGTGGAGAATGTCGGCGGCGCCGGCGGCTCGATCGCGGTCGCCAAGCTCGCGCGCGCCGCGCCCGACGGCTACACCATCGACATCGGCCAGTGGGACACCCATGTCGGCACCATCATCTATCATATCAACTACGACCTGCAGACCGACTTCGCGCCGATCGGGCTGATCTCGATCAATCCGATGCTGCTGGTCGCCAAAAAGGATCTGCCGGCCGATGATCTCAAATCGCTGGTCGCCTGGATGAAGGCTCATCCCGGCGACGCCAAATTCGTCAACCAGAATGCTTCGGCGCAGGTCGGCGGTTTGTTGCTGCAAAAGCTCACCGGCACGCAAGTGCTGTTCATTCCCTATCGCGGCGCCGGCCCGGCGATGACCGATCTGATCTCCGGGCAGGTCGATCTGCTGCTGGTGCAGGGCGCGGTGGCGCTGCCGCAGGTGCGCGCCGGTACCGTGAAGGCGCTGGCGGAATTGGCGCAGCGGCGCTCGGCCTCGATGCCCAGCATTCCTTCGGCCGACGAATCCGGCGTGCGCGGATTTTATATCGCCGGCTGGTTCGGGTTCTTCGCGCCGAAGGGCACGCCGCCCGAAATCGTCGCCAGGCTTAACGATGCCACGGTCGATGCGCTGGCCGATCCGACGGTGCGGGCGCGCTTTGCCGAACTCGGGCTCGATATCGCGCCGCGCGACCAGCAAACCCCGGTCGGGCTCGCCGCATTCCAGGCGGCCGAGATCGCGAAATGGTGGCCGATCATCAAGGCCGCCGGCATCAAGGGCGAGTGAGATCACCGCAAACGCCGCCGGGCCGAACGCCATGCCGCGCACTTTGGGAGACTTCGCCGTATTCGCGGCGCCGGGCGTGTTCGTTTTGTTATGGGCCTCCGGCTTCATCGGCGCGGAACTCGGGCTCCGCTACGCCGAACCGCTGACGTTCCTGGCGCTGCGCATGAGCACGGTGGTGGCGCTGCTCGGCGTCGTCATCGCGGTGACCCGGCCGAAATGGCCGCCCGCCAACGGCGTCATGCACAGCGCGGTGACCGGGCTGATGGTGCATGGCCTCTATCTCGGCGGCGTCTTCGTCGCCATCGAAAACGGCCTCTCCGCCGGACTTGTCGCGCTGATCGTGAGCCTGCAGCCGGTGCTGACCTCGACGGTCGCCAATCGCTGGCTCGGCGAGCGCGTCGTGGCGCGGCAATGGCTCGGCCTCGTCCTCGGGCTCGCCGGCGTCTATCTGGTGCTGCACGCAAAAATCGCGACCGGCGAGGCGACGCCGCTGGCCTGGATCGCCGCCACCGTGGCGCTGATCGGCATCACCATCGGCACGCTTTATCAGAAGCGCTTCGGCGGCGGCATCGATTGGCGTCCGGCGCTGTGCGTACAATATGCGGCGGCGGGACTGTTGTTCTCTCTCGGCGCGTTCATCTTTGAAACCCGCGTCGTGCATTTCACGCCGCAATTTCTGTTCGCGCTCGCCTGGCTCGTCCTGGTGATGTCGCTCGGCGCGGTGTGGCTGCTCTATTTCCTCATTCGCCGCGCCGCAGCGACCCGCGTCGTCAGCCTGTTCTATCTGACGCCGCCGGTGACGGCGCTGCTGGCCTGGGCCTTTTTCGACGAGCGGCTGGCGCCGCTGGCGCTTCTCGGCATGGCGGTATGCGTCGCCGGCGTATTTTTGGTCAACTGGCAGCCGCGAAGAAGTTTTCGAGCATGATCTTGTCCGAAAACCGGCCTCCACTTTTCGGGATCATGCTTTAGCGCCAGCCGCCGCCGCCGTTCACATAGACCGTGTCCGCGGTCATGAACGGGCAGGCGTCCGAGCACATGAACAGCACGAGTTCGCCGATTTCCTCAGGCTGGCCGAAGCGCTTCATTGGCACGTCTTCGAGAAAGCGCTGCACCAGTTCCGGCGAAGAGCCCGCCGCGTCCTGGAACGGCGTCTTGATCGGGCCGGGCGAGATCGACAGCGCGCGGATGCCTTGCGCGGCGAATTCGCGCGCCACGCCGAGCGTCATCGACACCACCGCGCCTTTGGCGGCGGCGTAGTGGATCGACGAGCCCGGACCGCCGCGCCGGTGCGCCATGCTGGCGACATTGACGATGACGCCGAATTTGTTGCTCAGCATATGCGGCAGCACCGCCTGCATGGCGTAGAAGGTGCCGTTGAGATTGAGCGCAAAAGTTTTGGCCAGGAGCGCGTCGTCGATCTCCAGAAACTTGGCGCGGCTGAATGCGGCGCCGGCCGAATTGAACAGGAACTGTACGCTGCCGAAGGCCGCGATCGCGCGCGCCACCATGTCGTCGACCTGCGCCCGCGCCGTGACATCGGCTTTCACGGCAAGCGCCTGGCGGCCCTTGGCGTTGATTTGATGCGCGGTATCGCGCGCGCCGGCCTCGTCGATATCGGCGCACACCACATTGGCGCCCTCGCGGGCGAAGATCAGCGCGGTGGCGCGGCCGATGCCGCTCGCGGCGCCGGTGATGATGACGGTCTTTCCAGCGAAATAATCCGGCGTCTTCGGCATGGCACGCTTCCCCTCATGTGTTTGAGGGAGTGTGCCTGTTCGTGCCGCCTGTCACAATCGGGGGCGCGCACTGTCATGATTCGCCCGGCCGTCATGTGGGCCTGCGGAATGCCTCCTGTTGCGCGTGCCAACAAAAGTTTTGATCAGCGAGAGGCTCGCCGCGTTTTAAAAAAATGTCATGTCACTGTCATGAACACAATGCACGGCGCATTTAACGCGATTTTATAAATTTGAGGCTATCGGATTAATCGTGATCGACGTCTTCGATCGTCGAATGAAATCTCGCAGCCCCCACATGATCGCGCCGCTTCGCAAGCTCGAAGTCGAATGTCCGCCGTTGCTGTCGGACAAGAACATCATCGAGCGGATGTGGCGTGGCTCGGTGCAGCTCGGCCGGACACTGCCGCAATACGAGGACGTCGTGCTCGGCAGCCTTGGCCGGCTCGGCGATCATCTCATATTGTTTGCGGGCGCTGCGCCGGAGGACTTCAAAGTCTTGAGGGCGGGACGGAAAATCCGCGACTGGCTCGGCGCTGAGTTGCGCGACCGGACGCTCAAGGACTTGCCGGCCGATTGCGCCATCGCGCTCGGCGAAGTTCTGACGCAGGCGATGACGGCAAATGCGCCAGTGCCGTACCGCATGCATCGCGTCGCCGACGGCATGGTCGAGACCTACGAGATGCTCGCTTTTCCGATGGCCTGCCGATGGGGCCCGCCGCTGGTCGGTGTTTACGTGGGCGAGGCCGGCACCCGCTACAATCTGGTCGACACCATCTTCCGCTCGACCGACGAAGGCATCGTCGCGCTGGCGGCAATCCGCAACGCGGCCGGCGCCGCAATCGATTTCCAGATTGTCGCCTGCAATCAGGGCGCAGCCGAGCTTCTGGGCGTCGCCGAAGCCGAATTGCAATTGCGCCGGCTGTCCGAGTTGCCGCTGGGATCGTCCTGCCGCGGTATGCTCGACCGTCTCGTCGCCGCCGTCGATTTCCCGGAATTCTACCAGTTCGAATTCGCCTTCACGCGCCAGACGCGCGAAGTCCACCTGCATGTCGGCATCGCGTCGGTCGGCGACCTGTTGTCGATGACGCTGACGGACATCGGCGATCTCAAAGCGCGCGAAGCGTCGTTCCGGCTCCTGTTCGACGGCAATCCGGTGCCGATGTGGCTCTACGATCCGGGTGATCTGCGCATTTTGAGCGCCAACGATGCGGCGCTCGCGCATTACGGCTACAGCCGCGCCCGCATGCACGGGATGGCGCTGCCGGATCTGTGGCCGCGCGACGAGTGCGATATCCATCGCGAGGTAGCGCGATCGGTCGGCGACAAATACCAGTCGGATCGAACCTGGCGTCACCTCAAGGCGGACGGCAGCGAAATCGAAGTCCTCACCTATGCGCGCCGCGTGCCGTTCGGCAGCACGCAGGCCATTCTGGTGGCAGTCGTCGACGTCACCGAGCGCAAGCAGGCCGAAGCGCGGATCGCCTATATGGCGCACCACGATGCCCTGACCGATCTGCCCAATCGCGTCCTGTTTCATGCGCGGCTGAGCGAGGTGCTCGGCCGGGTGCGGCGCCATGGCGAGAGCCTTGCCGTGCATTGTCTCGATCTCGATCACTTCAAAGGCGTCAACGACACCCTCGGCCACCCGATCGGCGATGAGCTTCTCAAAGCCGTCGCGCAGCGGCTGGGCAAGTGCCTGCGCGATACCGACATGGTGGCGCGGCTTGGCGGCGACGAATTTGCTGTCGTGCAGTTTCCCCTTGCCGACCCCAACGAAGCCAGCACTCTGGCGACGACCCTGATCGAGGTCGTGAGCAGGCCATACGAAGTGCACGGCCACGAATTCGTCGTCGGCGCCAGCATCGGCATTGCGCTGGCGCCGGGCGACGGACAGGAGGCCGACGTGCTGCTGCGCAATGCCGACATGGCGCTCTACCGCGCCAAGGCCGAAGGCCGCGGCACCGCGCACTTCTTCGAACCGGAAATGGACCGCCGCATTCAGGCCCGCCGCCTGCTCGAACTCGACCTGCGCAAGGCCTTCGCCAATGGCGAATTCGAGCTGTTCTACCAGCCGCTCATCAATCTCAATACTAACGCCGTGTCGGGTTTCGAGGCTTTGCTGCGCTGGCGGCATCCGGAGCGCGGCATGATCGCGCCGGTGGAATTCATTCCGCTCGCCGAAGAGATCGGGCTCATCGTTCCGCTCGGCGAATGGGTGTTGCGCCAGGCCTGCACCGAGGCGATGCACTGGCCTCGTGAATTGAAAGTGGCGGTCAATCTGTCGCCGACGCAATTCCGCAGCCGTGGCGTGGTGCAGGCCGTGCTCACGGCGCTTGCCTATTCGCGCCTGACGGCCAATCGCCTCGAATTGGAAATAACGGAATCGGTGCTGCTCGGCGAAACCGACGCCAATCTCGCGACGCTCCATCAGCTTCGGAAAATCGGCGTGCATATCTCGATGGACGATTTCGGCACCGGCTATTCGAGCCTGAGCTATCTACGCTGCTTTCCGTTCGACAAGATCAAGATCGATCGCTCTTTCGTCAAGGAGCTGTCGGAACGGCCGGACTGCGTGGCTATCATCCGGGCAGTGGCCGGACTCGGTATGAGCCTTGGCATCGCGACCACGGCGGAAGGCGTCGAAACTTCCGAGCAGCTCGAGCGGGTCCGCGCCGAAGGCTGCACCGAAGTGCAGGGCTATTTGTTCAGTCCGCCGCGGCCGGCGTCCGAGTTCGGCGATCTGATCGCGGCCGGGGAACCAAAACAGGCCGCGGTCGCGTAGATTTTGCGCGTGTAGATTTGCAAATTATGCGGCGGCGAGCAGGCGCGCCGCTTTTAGTTGCAGCAACGCGGTCTTCGCCGCCGCCGGCGCCACCTGGGTCGGCGCCACCGGACACGCCGAGGCCGGGCGGACCACGGCGTTGCGCAAATAGGGCGGTCTTTGCGACCACAAATATTCGAAAATGTGCCCGCTCGATTTGTGCGCCAGGCGAATGGTCGAACCTTCGATCGCCACATCGAAGCTCGGTTCGCTGCCCTTCATCTTCAGGTTCGGCGAGCGTAAACCGAAAGCGGCGTGCAGGACCTGGTCGACGTCGGCGGAGGTGAATGGCTTGTGCATGAAGGCACAGGCACCGCCGTCATAAGCGGAATCCTCGATGGTCCGGCTGCGTTCGGCGGAAATCATCACCACTTTAAGCGCCGGTTGAATGAGATGGAGCTGCTTCATCGTGGCAATGCCGCTCAAGCCCGGCATGTTGCAGTCGAGGAACACGGCGTCGTACGGCGTAATACGGGCGAGCGCCAGCGCGGCCTCGCCATCGGCGGCCTCCTCGATGTCGCAATTGAACACGCTGCCCTGGACGATTTTCTGCACGATCTGCCGGACCGCAGACAAATCGTCGACGATGAGGATTTTTGTCGGCGAAGTGATGCGGTTGTAGGTTCTCATGATGGCGAGCGCATCGGCGGGACTGAACGGCTTGAACAGAAATTCGTAGGCGCGCAGTCGGATCGCCACTTCGACCGCCTCTGCCGCCGGCGGGCTCGACATCAGCGTGACAAAGGTCTGGATGCCTTGCTTGCGCGCCGACCACACCGCTTCGGTTCCCGAAAGTTCCGGCATATGGACATCGATGAAGGCGAGGTCGACATTCGCGGCGTTCAGCAGGGTGAGGCAGTCGCGCCCGTTGTCGGTGCAACTCAAGCGCAGCGGCAACTTCGACGTCCGCGCGGCGTCAGTCAGAATCTGCAGGGTGACGCTGGAATCGTCGGCAATGAGCATGCTGATGGTGCGCGGCACGAGGCTACTCCCAACTGTTCTGGTTTCAACCGGTTTGGTTTCCACCGCGGACTCAAGTCGGCGGCCGGCGTTGCGGTTCTCCATCAGGTGAAATCCTGATTGCCGCCTCACCAACAGGTCGCACTCAAGTCATTTCAAATTTTCCGGACGAAGATGTCGGGTGGAATTTGTTGCATAGAAGTGGCACTTATTCGCCGGAGGCCGATCGCGCCTAAAATGACGACGCTATGCGAAGAGGGGGTTGACCATGCCACGCACGCCGATCGAATATCGTGATGCTTCGGCAGAAGTCCGTGCCGTCTATGACGACATCAAGCGGACCCGGCAGGTCGCTGACGTCAACAATTTCTGGAAATATCTCGCCCACGATCCCGCGACGCTGGTGCGCACCTGGGCGAGCGTCAAAGAGATCATGACGCCGGGCGCCCTCGATGCGCTGACGAAGGAACTGATCTATGTCGCGGTGAGCGTCACCAATGGCTGCGGCTATTGCATCGCCAGTCACACCGCAGCGGCGCGCAAAGCGGGCATGAGCGAGGCGATGTTCGGCGAACTGATGGCTGTAGTCGGCATGGCCAACGAGACGAACCGGCTCGCCAACGGCTATCGCGTGCCGATCGACCCGGCATTCAATTAGCGGCGTTAGCCTTTGGCGTTATTGGTGGTTTTCGGTGCGGTCCGGCATCAGCATGCCGCACGCGGCAAGTTTTGTTCAAATGCGACGAAAATTCGCGAAGCGGCCTTAGCCGGGATGAAATGACCATTTGTTATATCAAAGTGACGAGATGTAAGAGCCGCCCGCGGGAGCGGCGGCCACAATGTAGGCCGTTGTGTTATGAGTTTGGGAAACCCCGCCAATCGACGCCGCACCCGCCGGCGCCTTATCAACCGCGCGGCGAAGATCCAGGCCGGCAACGGCGGGCTGCCGCGTGACTGCCTCATCACCGATATTTCGACGGGCGGCGTGCGGCTTCACGTCGAGGGATTCGATGTCCCCGACGACTTCGTGCTTCTCCTGTTCGGCGATGATCTGGCCAAGGAGTGCAATTATCAGGTCGTCTGGCGGCTCGGCCATGAAATCGGCGCGCGATTTGTTGGTTTGGTCCGCCGCGCCGGAGCGATAGCCCGCGGGTAGGGCCCCTGCGAACCAGCAATAAAACAACGGCCTCGGGAACGTCCGGGGCCGTTGTCGTTAGTGGAACCCGCGCCGGTCCGCCTAATGCGAGCCGCTCGGCTGCATCGGCGGATTGGGCGTCGTCGTGCCGGGCGCGGTGCTCACGGACGGCGTCGGAGTTCCGGCCGCGGGGGCCGTGCTTGGCGCCGGCACGGTGGCGGGCGGAGCCATGTGGGTGGCCGCCGGCGGAGCCATGTCATTGGCCGCGGTGTTGGTTCCGAGCCCGCCGGGCCGGTGTCCGTAGCCAAAGGCGGCCGCCAGGATGACGACCAGAACCACCGCGGCGGCGATCCAGCCCCATAGGGGCCTCGGGGTAGGCGCATCGAGCTTTCTATCGCTGCCAAAGGGATCGTCCGAATTGCGGTAATCGTAATTCGAGTTGCGATAATCAGACATGATGGGTCTCCATCCATCGTTAGGTCCGGAACGATAACCAGAGGTGGTCTCGTCCTGTTCCCCGGCGCCTTCGGAATATTGCCCTGGCGCTGCGGCATGACATTAGGAACCGCCGAAGGTTCCATGACGGAATTCGTCTCTTTCAGTGCCCCGAAATCAATTCGGCCGTTTGCGGCGCGGCGCAATGAAGCGGACCGTCTCCGGCAAAGCCTAATCATGGCGCCGGCGAGTGACTTTTCCGGCAAAATGACTATGGTTCCCGAATATCAAACCTTTGCGCTCGTAGCTCAGCTGGATAGAGCATCAGACTTCGAATCTGAGGGTCGGGAGTTCGAATCTCTCCGAGCGCGCCATTTCGTTAGTCGGCACCCTCTTTAATGTCAGCCTGTGCCGGCTCAAGGCTCAGGCAAAATCGGCGATCGTCGATTAAGAGCAGCGCCGAGACGCGCTGGCCGTCCTGACTTGTCTCGCCCAGATCGGTGGCCGCTCCGATCGCGGATAATTCGGCAGTGATGGCGCTCAACAATTCGTCAATCCTCATCGCCGTACTCCGACGCAACACTTGGCTACAACTCGACACGCAGCTTCAGGATTATTGCTCTTCTCGTCACCTTTGAGACGGCCGCGTGGCAAACTCGCGACGCGCGGGGTTTTCGCTTTCCCCTGTTCGGCGATCTATTGCACCGTCACGTCGCCACGTTTGACCACCTCGGCCCATTTCGAAAAACGCTTCGACCGCCTAATGTCGCCGGCCGCTGCCCGGCGGAGCGGTTACGCGATCGACTGGCGTTCGCGAACCGCCGTTGCGCCGGGCTCCGCCGGCGCCGCAGCGCTGCCGTGCCCCTGCGGCAATGCCGGGAGTTGCAGCACGGTCGCGGTTTGGCCCGGAATAAGCCGCGTCACCATCACGATCTGGCCGCCCGGAAATTCGAGCGCGTCGTGGTGGACATGCGGATCGTCCATGTTGATCTGGCGGAAGCGGGCGACGCGGGCTTCGATCCGCGCCCGCCCGAACACGCTGAAGGCGCGATCATATTGCACGTCGGCATCGAAGGCGATTTCGGTGCCGGGCAGGAGGCACACCGCCGCCTCCGGCTGACCGACTTCGGTGAAACCGCGCGTGATCGAACTGACGAAGTCGGTGGAAACGAGCTTGTCGGCGACCTTGGCCGGTCGCGAAGCGACCAGATGCAGGCTGTAATCGCACATGGGAGGGTACTCCTGTCGAGAGCCGCAGCGGGCTCTTCTCCCCTCCAAACCCGCACCTTGTGCAAATGTTCCTGGCCGCGCTTGATTGCAAATCGGGCGATGGCAGCCTAGACCGCTCGAGGCGGTGCGATTGAGCCTCGCGAAGTCGAGGGCGCGGTCGGGGGGATGGACGAACCAGCCGGCAAAGAACGCGCGGACGGTGCAACCGTGTCGGTTGCCGGACACGCTGATCTTGCGCAACTGCGCGGCCGGACCGAGGACGTGCCTCGCGGCATTTTCATGATGATCATCGCGACCGTGCTGTTCGCCAGCGCATCGGCGGCGAGCAAATGGCTGGTTGCGGTTTATCCGGTCGGCGAGGTGCTGTTTCTGCGCTCGCTCTCCTCGTTCGTCGCTTGCGCCGCCATGATGCTGCCGGTCACCGGCCTTTCGGTATTCGCGACACACCGCGTGCGCGATCACGTCGCGCGCGGACTGTCGCAGTCGATTTCGCAGGCGGCATTGCTTCTTGCCTTCAGCCTGATGCCGCTCGCTGGCGCCGTCGCCATCAATTTCTCCGCGCCGTTGTTTGCGGCGCTGGTTTCAATCGTCTGGCTCAAGGAGGGCGCCGGTTACGCGCGTGGTACAGCCCTTGTTGTCGGCTTTTTGGGCGTGCTTATCGTCACCAATCCAGGCGCCAATTCGCTGACGCTCGGCGCCTTGTTCGCGCTGATCAACGCCATCATGTACGGCACCGTCACCGTTGCGGTGCGCAGCATGACCAGAACGGAATCGGCAAATACGCTGGTGATCTGGCAGCTCGCGGTGCTGACTTTCTTTCACAGTTTTCTTCTCTTCTTCGGCTAGCAATGGCCGAGCCTGCTCGACGGCGCGATGCTGTTCGGCACCGGCCTCGTCAACGCGGTCGGCCAATGGTTTTGGACGAGGTCTTTGCATCTGGCGCCGGCGGCTGCGGTGACGCCGTTTTATTATCTGATGCTGGTCTGGGCGCTGGTTATCGGATTTGCGGTCTGGGGTGAAGTGCCGACGGTGAGCCTGCTCGTCGGTTCGGCGATCGTGGTGGCGACCGGACTTTTTCTGTTTCTGCGTGAGGCGCGGCTGCAACGCCGCCCGGCCTGATTTGGACCACCTGCGGCCATTAGGCCTACCGGCTGACAAGGATCGCAATACGGATATAGTGCCAGGCAGAAACGCCGCGGAACGTGGCGAGACTGCCAAGGGGGAAACCGTGGATCGCAGAAGCTTTCTCAAATTAGGCGTGGCCTCAACCGTGCTGCTGCTGGGTGCGCGCCGGGCCTTTGCGCTCGATTATCCGACGCGGCCGGTGCATGTTCTGGTGGGACAGGCCGCTGGAAGCTCCTCCGATATTACCGCGCGACTGGCGACCCAGCCGGCAGCCGAACTCCTCAAACAGCAGTTCATCATCGAGGTGCGGCCAGGCGCGACCGGAAACGTCGCCACCGAGGCGGTGGTTCACGCCGCGCCGGATGGCTACACGCTGCTCCTGGTGAACTCGCAGAACACCATCAACGCCGCACTGTTTCCCAATCTGCCATTTGATTTTGTTCACGACATCGTGCCGATTGCCGGGATCGACCGCGTGCCGCTGGTGATGGAGGTCAATCCGTCCTTTCCGGCCAAGACCGTTCCCGAATTCATCGCCTATGCCAAAGCCAATCCGGGCAAGATCAACATGGCATCGGCCGGCGTCGGCGGACCGCAACATGTGGCCGGCGAATTGTTCAAATACATGGCCGGAGTCGATCTCGTCCACGTGCCCTATCACGGCTCGACGCCGGCGCTGGTCGATCTCATGGCCGGCCGGGTGCAGGTGATGTTCGACGTCACGCCGTCGTCGCTGCCGCACATCAAGGCCGGGAAACTGCGCCCGCTCGGGGTCACCACGCCGCAGCGGCTCGACGTGCTGCCGGGCGTTCCTGCCATCGCGGAGTTTCTACCCGGGTATGAAGCATTCGGCTGGATCGGCTTTGGAGCGCCGAAGGGCACTGCAAGCGAGATCGTCGACACCCTCAACAAGGCGTTCAACGCAGCACTTGCCGATGCCAACGTCAAAGCACGTCTTCTGGACCTTGGCGGCATCGAGATGGCGCCGAATACGCCGGCGGAGTTTGCGAAATTCATCGCCGCGGACACGGATAAATGGCGCAAGGTGGTGCAATTCGCCCATCTCAAGCCCGAATAAAGAACGGGCGGACTACAACAGTAAAATTGGGGGAGGAGAACATGAAACTAGGACGCCGGAATTTTCTGCAACTGGCCGCTGGTGCTGCCGCCGCGGGCAGCTACCCGGACTTCGCGCGCGCGGTCGATTATCCGACGCGGCCGATTACCATCGTCGTGCCGTTCGCAGCCGGAGGGGCGACGGACGTGCTCGCGCGCATGATCGCCGACCCGATGGGCAAGTCGCTCGGTCAGACAGTAATTGTCGAAGACCTCGCCGGCGCCGCCGGCGGTATCGGCGTCGCCAAGGTCGTGCACGCGGCGCCCGACGGCTACACGCTGTGCGTCGGCACCTTGACGACGAATGTGCTGATCGGTGGCCTCTACAAGCTGGATTTCGATTTGCTGACCGACCTGGTGCCGATTGCGGAGCTTGCCTACGAGCCACTGTTGATCTGCGTCAAGAACAGCCTGCCGGTCCATAATCTCAAAGAACTGATCGTGTGGCTCAAGGCCAATCCCGGCAAGGCCAGCGTCGGCATTCCCGGCGTCGGCTCGACCGGAAATCTCGCCGGCCTTTCTTTCCAGAAGGCCACCGATACCACGTTCCAGTTCGTGCCCTATCGTGGCGACGGGCCCGCGGTGCAGGACCTGATGGCAGGACAAATCGACATGATGATCGAGCCGTCGTCGAATTTCACGGCGCAGGTGAAAGCCGGCACCATCAGGGCGATTGCGGTGCCGTCGAAGACGCGTCTTGCCAGTCTGCCCGAGGTGCCGACGACGGACGAGGCCGGTTTGCCGGGCTTTTATGCGTCGATCTGGTTCGGCATGTGGGCGCCGAGGGGCACGCCGAAAGACGTCATCGCCAAAGTTCACGCCGCAACCGTCGCCGCCTTGGCGAATGCCAACGTGAAAGACAAGCTCAACGCGCTCGGACAGCAGATCGCGTCGAACGATCTGCAATCGCCGGCAGCATTTGGCGCGTTTCAAAAATCGGAAGCCGACAAGTGGTGGCCGATCATGAAGGCGGTGAACATCAAGGTGAATTGAGCCGAAAGCGCGTTCGGCTAGAAGACGACGACGCTGCGGATCGACTTGCCCTCGCGCATCAGCGCAAAGGCCTTGTTGATGTCGGCAAGCGGCATGGTGTGGGTGATCATCGGGTCGATTTCGATCTTCTTTTCCATATACCAATCGACGATCTTCGGCACGTCGGTGCGGCCGCGCGCGCCGCCGAAGGCCGAGCCACGCCACACCCGGCCGGTGACAAGCTGAAATGGGCGCGTGGCGATTTCCTGGCCGGAACCGGCAACGCCGATGATGATGCTCTGGCCCCAGCCGCGATGGCAGCTTTCCAGCGCCATGCGCATGAGCCCGACATGGCCGATGCATTCGAATGTGTAGTCGGCGCCACCGATCTGGTCGGCACCGCTCTTGGTCATGTTGACGAGGTGGGCGACGAGATCGCCGCCGACCTCTTTCGGATTGACGAAATGCGTCATGCCGAAGCGTTCGCCCCAGGCCTGCTTTTCCGGGTTGAGATCGACGCCGATGATCATGTCGGCGCCGACCAGACGCAGGCCCTGGATGACGTTCAGCCCGATGCCGCCGAGGCCGAACACGATGGCCTTGGCGCCCGGTTCGACTTTCGCGGTGTTGATCACCGCGCCGATGCCGGTCGTGACGCCGCAGCCGATGTAACAGACCTTGTCGAACGGCGCGTCGTCGCGGATTTTCGCCACCGCGATCTCCGGCAGCACGGTGAAATTGGCGAATGTCGAGCAGCCCATATAGTGGTGGATCTTCTTGCCCTCGACCGAAAACCGCGATGTGCCGTCAGGCATGACGCCCTGACCCTGCGTCGCGCGGATGGCCGTGCAAAGATTGGTCTTGCGCGACAGGCAGGACGGGCACATCCGGCATTCCGGCGTGTAGAGTGGAATGACGTGGTCGCCTTTTTTGACCGACGTGACGCCGGGACCGGTGTCAACGACGATGCCGGCGCCCTCGTGGCCGAGGATTGCCGGGAACAGGCCTTCCGGATCGGCGCCGGACAGCGTGAATTCGTCGGTATGGCAGATGCCGGTCGCCTTGATCTCAACCAGCACCTCGCCGGCGCGCGGGCCGTCGAGCTGGACCATTGTCACCTCCAGCGGTTTGCCAGGCGCATAAGCCACGGCGGCACGAACATCCATGGGCATTGCAAATATCCGCAAATGTTGGATCGTTGGCCGACGATGACACCGGGAGCTCGAAATGGCAAACCTCGAAGCCGCCGCGCCGCGGCTTGATTTTATCTTCGGCGCAGATGTCACGGTCGGTCCGGCGCAAGACCTCGGCGTCTTCAACAAGGGCCGCCGTCGTGTGGTTCCCATCACCGGCGGCGAATTTTCCGG
>CAVXWL010000023.1:0-10537 GCA_963765365.1 uncultured Alphaproteobacteria bacterium
ATTGGCGCATCACGGCGGCCGTCCCGTGCCGAGCCGGGCTTAAGCGATGGCGCAAAACGAACTTGTCTTCGCAGCGCTCGGCGGTATCGGCGAGATCGGAATGAACCTCGCGATCTACGGTTTTGGCGAGGCGCGGCGCAGGCAATGGTTGATTGTCGATTGCGGGGTGTCGTTTGCCGCCGAGGAGCATCTGCCCGGCGTCGATCTGATCATGCCGGACATCCGCTATCTGATCCAGGAACGCAAAAACATCGTCGGCCTCGTCCTCACCCACGGCCACGAGGACCATCTGGGCGCGCTGATCGATCTTTGGCCGCGCCTCAATGTGCCGCTCTATGCCACGCCCTTCACCGCAGCCTTGTTCGAGGCCAAGCGGGCCGCCGAACCCGGCGCGCCGCCAATACCCGTGAACGTCGTCCCGCTGGCAGGGCATTTGACGCTCGGGCCTTTCACGATCGACTTCATCAATGTCGCCCACTCCATCCCGGAGTCGAATGCGCTGGCGATCCGCACGCCGGCTGGCATCGTGGTCCATACCGGCGATTGGAAGATCGATCCGACCCCGATCATCGGTGCACCGACCGACGCGGCGAGGCTTACCGCGCTCGGCGACGAAGGCGTGCTGGCGCTTGTCGGCAATTCCACCAACGCGGTCCGCGAAGGGCGTTCGCCGTCCGAGGCCGATGTCGCCAAAACCCTTGCCGAACTGATCCGCACCGCGCCGCGCCGCGTCGCGGTGACGACGTTTGCTTCCCATGTCGGCCGCGTGCGCGCGGTTGCCGATGCCGCGCGCGCCGCCGAACGCGAGGTCGTGCTGGTCGGCCGGGCGATGGAGCGCGTCGCGCAGGTGGCGCGCGAAACCGGCTATCTCGACGGCGTGCAGGATTTTCGCAGCGTGCAAAGCTACGGCTACCTGCCGCCCGACAAGGTTTTGGCGCTGTGCACCGGCAGCCAGGGCGAGCCGCGCGCCGCGCTGTCGCGCATCGCCGAGGACGAGCATCCGGAAGTCACGCTGTCGCGGGGCGACCGCGTGATTTTTTCTTCGCGCGCGATACCGGGCAACGAAAAGGCCGTTGGCGGGTGATCAATGGGCTGGTCGTGCAGGGCATCGAAGTCATTACCGACCGCACCCACCTCGTTCATGTCTCCGGCCACCCGCGGCGCGACGAATTGCGCGACATGATCGGCTGGGTGCGGCCGAAAATCCTCATGCCGGCCCATGGCGAAGCGCTGCATTTGGCCGAGCATGCAGAGCTCGCCCGCCGCGCCGGTGTGCCGAAGGTGCTGGTCTGCGGCAACGGCGACCTGGTCCGGCTGGCGCCGAGGCCCGGAAATCGTCGACGAGGTGCCGTCGGGCCGGCTCTACAAGGACGGCTCGCTTTTGATGAGTGCCGAAGTCCGCATGGTGGCGGCGCGCCGGCGCTTAAGCTTTTCCGGCGTGGTCACGGTCGCTGTGGCGCTAAACGAGAAGGGCGCACTCATCGCCGATCCGGAAGTCGAATTGATCGGGCTGCCCGAAACCGACGCCGCCGGCGCCTCGATGACCGAGATCACGCGCGATGCCATCGAGCAAGCCTTCGAATCGATGCCAAAGCCGCGCCGCCGCGATCCCGATACCGTTGCCGAAGCGGTGCGCCGCGCCGTGCGCGGCCGGATCGCCCAGCGCTGGAACAAAAAGCCGATCTGCCACGTGCATGTTCTCACGGTATAATGCCGTTGGAGGCGAATGGCCCAAGGGTGCTAGTCTAGGTCCGATAGATCGATGAGCCGAGCAAATCAGGGCTGGCTGCCGCCGCACTGATGCGATCCATCTACAGCAAACAGTCGACTAAGAGCCGCCCAACGTTTCCTCTACGATGTGAGGATTGCGCTCCAGCAAGGCAAGCAATACGCGCGCAGGCCCTTCGGGGTGCGCCTTCCTTGTTCCCAGTTGCGCAGAGTGCCGGAAGACGCAATGCGGCTGGAAAATGCCGCTTGCGACAGGCCCGTTCGACGCCTCACCGCGTAAACGTCCACGGTGCGTGGAATGTGAAGTTTTAGCCCGGGAACCTTCTCGCCGCGCGCGTGGGCGGCGGCTTCACGAAGGCCTTGATGATCCTGTTGCAGGTTTTTTCACGTCGTTCTCCGTCGCCATCTGGCGATCTCGCTGGTAAGCTTCTTGAAGGCGGCGATCTCTGCTGCCGTAAAATTTTCCCGCTCGCCTTTGCTCAGAAGGGCCACGAGATACACGGGCAGATTTGTCGAAATAGGCCGTGACAACGCGATAGCCTCCGCTTTTTCCCTTGCCGCAGCCGGCAAAGCGCACTTTCCGGACGCCACTGAGGCGCGAATTTCGTCGCCACGAAGGGGATTGGCGGCAACGGCGTCAATGATTGCCTGATGCTCAGCCTCGCTCAGGCCGACCGCCGTCACGTCGCGGAGGAATTGCGGCAATTCCGCCACCACGTACAGCGTCCGCATCATCGGACCCATATATAAGCCAACGGCGTATATGCGTCAATGGCGTGAGCAAGCCGCCGCACATCGGCACAAGCCAATTGCGGACGCCACGCTAAATATCCTGCCGGGCGCAGGAGACGCAAACATGATCGGCAGGCTCAATCACGTGGCGATCGCGGTGCGCGACCTCGGCAAGGCGACAGCCGTCTATCGCGACACCCTGGGCGCAAATGTTTCAGCCGCCGTGCCGCAACCCGACCACGGTGTGACCACAGTGTTCATCACACTGCCGAACACCAAGATCGAGCTCCTCGAGCCGCTCGGCGAAAGCTCGCCGATCGCCAAATTCCTCGAGCGCAACCCGGACGGCGGCATGCACCATATCTGCTACGAGGTCGACGATATCCGCGCCGCGCGCGATGCGCTCAAGGCCGCCGGCGCGCGCGTGCTCGGCGACGGCGAGCCGAAAACCGGCGCCCACGGCAAGCCGGTGCTGTTCCTGCACCCGAAGGATTTTTCCGGCACGCTGGTCGAACTGGAGCAGGCATAGGCATGACCTTCGCAACCGCGCTCGCGGCATTTTTCCTGATCTGGTGGGTCAGTCTGTTCGCGGTGCTGCCGTGGGGCGTGCACAGCCAGCACGAGGGCGGGGAGATGGCGCCAGGCACCGATCCCGGCGCGCCGGCCAATTTCCGGCTCGGGCGCAAATTGCTATGGACGACGGCGGTGGCGCTGGTGATCTATGCCGGCTGCTACGTCGTCTATGCGAGCATTTGGTGACGTTGACGGGCCTGATGGGCCGTTACGATTACGCAAAATACTGATTTAGAGCCAATCAGTTACGTGACATTTATTGAACTGAAATATCGCTAACGTGCGCGCGCCGGAAAAGAAAAAGCAGGGCCAAAGCCCTGCCCAAAATCCTCATCTGACCCATAACCCACGCTTGCTTATTACGATACGCAGTACTGGCGTGGCTGGCGATGCTTTGCGCTCGCGGGTCATCCTCCCGAGACTTGGACCGCTGCCCTGGATGGTCGCGTTGCCGCGGCATCTGGTTCGCGCAGCATTGGTAATCGATCTGCCGCCGTTGTCATCATGATACCGCTATGCGGAATGCAAAAAATTTCACGGAACTTTCGTTGCTAGGCCGCAATCCTATCGGCCTCTTGTATTTCCGGCGCTGTTGCGGCTTCACTGCGCCGGCATCCTTCAGCCCTGTCGCGATTGAGATTTCATGCGCCTTTCCCGCTACTTCCTGCCGAATCTGCGCGAGACGCCGAAAGAGGCGGAAATCGTCTCGCACCGCCTGATGCTGCGCGCCGGCATGATCCGCCAGGAGGCGGCCGGAATTTATGCCTTTCTGCCGTTGGGCTTTCGCGTGCTGCAGAAGGTCTGCGCCATCGTGCGCGAGGAGCAGGACCGCTCCGGCGCCATCGAGCTGTTGATGCCGACCATCCAGTCCGCCGATCTGTGGCGCGAGAGCGGCCGCTACGAGGCCTATGGCAAGGAGATGCTGCGGATCAAGGACCGCCACGAGCGCGACATGCTCTACGGCCCGACCAACGAGGAAATGATCACGGCGATCTTCCGCAGCTACGTCCGCTCCTACAAGGATTTGCCGCTCAATCTCTATCACATCCAATGGAAGTTCCGCGACGAGGTGCGGCCGCGTTTCGGGCTGATGCGCGGGCGCGAATTCCTGATGAAGGACGCCTATTCGTTCGACCTCGATTTTGCCGGCGCCAAGCACGCTTACAACCGGATGTTCGTCGCCTATCTGCGCACCTTCGCCCGCATTGGGCTTGCGCTCGATTCCGATGGTGGCGGAAAGCGGCCCGATCGGCGGCAATCTCTCGCACGAATTCATCATTCTGGCCGACACCGGCGAAAGCGAAGTGTTTTGCGATCGCGAATATCTCGAGTTCGAAGTTCCCGGGCCTGAGGTGGATTTCACCCATGTCGGCCGGCTGCAGGCCGATTGTGGACAAGTGGACCTCGCTTTACGCCGCGACTTCGGAAAAACATGATCCGGCAGCCTTCGCCAATCTCCCGGCCGGCCAGCGGTCTCTCGGCGCGCGGCATCGAAGTCGGCCATATCTTCTACTTCGGCACCAAATATTCCGAGCCGATGAAGGCCGTGGTGACCGGTCCCGACGGGGTCGAGCGGCCGGTGCATATGGGCTCCTACGGCATCGGGCCGAGCAGGCTCGTCGCCGCCATCATCGAGGCCTCCCATGACGATGCCGGCATCATTTGGCCCGACGCCGTCGCTCCCTTCAAGGTCATGATTCTCAACCTGAAACAGGGCGGCAGCGACACCGATCAGGCCTGCGAGCAGCTCTATGCCGCGCTCAACGCCAAGGGCGTCGAAACCCTCTATCACGACCTCGACGAGCGGCCCGGATCGAAGTTCGCCACCGCGGACCTGATCGGTATTCCCTGGCAGATCCTGGTCGGGCCGCGCAGCCTCGCGGAAGGCAAGGTCGAGGTGAAGCGGCGCGCTGACGGGCAGCGGGAACTTCTGTCGGCGGCAGACGCGGTGGCCAAATTGAGCGCATAAGCTGTGCGCGGCGACTGTATGACGCGAAATCTCGCGGCTTGAAACCGCCAGAATCGTGTGAAACTCCGGTTATTCGCGGGGACCAGACCTAGATGGCCGAATCGACCGGCACCCATGCCTTTTCGTCATTCGAGTGGATGTTATCGCTGCGCTATCTGCGCGCGCGGCGCAAAGAGGGCTTCATATCCGTCATCGCCGGGTTCTCGTTTCTCGGCATCATGCTCGGCGTCGCCACGCTGATCATCGTCATGGCGGTGATGAATGGGTTCCGCCAGGAACTTTTGTCGAAGATTTTGGGGCTTAACGGCCATCTCCTGATCCAGCCGCTGGAATCCCCGCTGACCGATTACGCCGCCGTTGCCGCCCGCGTCTCCAAGGTCGACGGCGTCTATCTCGCCGCTCCGCTGGTCGAGGGCCAGGCGCTGGCATCTTCGCCGTTCAATGCGTCGGGCGTCGTCGTGCGCGGCATGCGCGGCGCCGACCTGATGAAGCTCACGCAAGTCTCCAAGAACATCAAGCAGGGCTCGCTCGCCGGCTTCGACGAAGGGCAGGGCATTGCCATCGGCGCCCGCCTTGCCGACCAGCTCTCGGTGCGGGCGGGCGACAATCTCACGCTGGTGGCGCCGCGCGGCGCGGTGACGCCGATGGGCACCACGCCGCGCATCAAAGCCTACAAGATCGCCGCCGTGTTCGAGATCGGCATGTCCGAATACGATTCCGCCTTCGTCTTCATGCCGCTGACTGAAGCGCAGGCCTATTTCAATCGCCCCGGCGATGTCACCGCGATCGAGGTCTATACCAACGATCCCGACCACATCGACCGTTTCCGCAAGCTCGTCACCGACGCCGCCGGACGGCCGATCTACATGGTCGACTGGCGCCAGCGTAACGCCACCTTCTTCAATGCGCTTCAGGTCGAGCGCAATGTGATGTTTCTGATCCTCACTTTGATCGTGCTGGTGGCGGCGCTGAATATCGTTTCCGGCCTGATCATGCTGGTGAAGGATAAAGGCAGCGACATCGCCATCCTGCGCACCATGGGCGCCACGCAAGGCGCGATCATGCGGGTCTTCCTCATTACCGGAGCCGCAATCGGGTTCGTGGGCACCGGCGTGGGCTTTGTCATCGGCACCATCGTCTGCGCCTATATCGAAGATATCCGCCGTTTCCTGTCCTGGCTCACCAATACCGAGCTGTTCTCGCCGGAACTGTATTTCCTGTCGCAGCTTCCGGCCCACATGAATGTCAAGGAAACCACGGCCGTCGTCGTCATGGCGCTCGGCCTGTCATTACTGGCGACGCTCTATCCGTCGTGGCGCGCGGCGCGGCTCGATCCCGTCGAAGCGCTGCGCTATGAGTGATCAGGCGGGATGGACGATACCACCACGATAGCGGGGGCCATGGCGCCGACAGCCGACGATGACGAGCAACCGCTCGTCTTTCTGCACGGCATCAGCCGACAATTCCGCCAGGGGGATTCGACGCTCGATATATTGCGCAGCGCCGAGCTTGCGGTATGGCCCGGCGAGTCGGTGGCTCTGGTCGGCCCGTCGGGCGCCGGAAAGTCGACGCTGCTGCACATTGCCGGCCTCCTCGAACATCCCGATTCCGGCGAGGTCTATATCGATGGCGCTGCCACCTCGGACCTGTCCGATACCGCGCGCACGCGGATCCGGCGCATCGAGATTGGCTTCGTCTATCAGTTCCATCATCTGCTGCCGGAATTCTCGGCGCTGGAGAACGTCATTCTGCCGCAGATGATCCGCGGCCTGTCGCGCCGCGAGGCGCGCGAGCGCGGCGCCGAACTGCTGAGCTATCTGGGACTCAAGGACCGGCTGACCCACCGGCCGGCGGAACTGTCGGGCGGCGAGCAGCAGCGCGTCGCTATCGCTCGCGCCGTCGCCAACGCGCCGCGCATCCTGCTCGCCGACGAGCCGACCGGCAATCTCGACGTCCATACCGCGGACCACGTCTTCGCCACGCTCAATCAGCTGGTGCGCGCCTCCGGGCTCGCCGCCATGATCGCCACCCACAATATGGATATCGCGGCGCAAATGGATCGCCGCGTCACCATCCGCGACGGCCTGGTCGTCGAACTGACCTGAAAGGCGCAAAGCCTCAGGATCGGGCGCGGTGCTTGTGCGGTCCGGTCGGCGGACGGTACACATTGTTCGGCTGACAGAAGCCGCCGATGCCGCTGACGTCGCCAGGCACTGCCGGTAGGTCGAGAAGCCGCAATCATGGCGCCGCCCGTGCCGCGCCGTATGGGCACACCACGGATAATTTTCGCCTGCGCCGCGTCGCGGTCTTGGTGCCGACAGCGCGCCGTTACGCCTATGAAAATCAAACTTCATGGTCGTTCCCGGTTTTAAGTGGTTCGAACGGTAACGCTGTGCCCGCCCGGTGAGTTCAGACGCCGCTCATACACGCAACGCCGTCAGGATGTGTATGGGCGCGCGTCGCCAGATCGGCGGCGCCGCGGCCGGCGGCTTATAGGTGTTGTTTTGCTCACAAAAACCGCCGAGGCCGCTGATGTCGGCGAGGCATTGCTGGAAGCTGGCAAAGCCGCAATTCATGCCGCCATCCTTGCCGTTATGCGCGCACCATGGATAGTTTTGCGCCCGCGCGGGCGTGGCGGTCGTGATAGCCGCGAAGACAAGCAGGACGGCCGAAGGGTTCATCGCCAGACTTCATCGCCGTTCTCCTTTGCTGGGGCGCTCAGGATTTCCGTCCGTGATGTTTGACCGTTTGCGCCTGCGCCGGCCCAGCGGTAGCGGGTCGCTCGATAGAGATTGTTGTGGTCGCAATAGCCGCCGCTGCCCTGGACCGTGATCCGGCACTGCGCTTCGGTTGCGTAGCCGCAATTGGTGCCGGCGCCATCGGCGAAATTCGAGCACCACGGATAATTTTGCGCCGCGGCGCGGGGATCAGCGAACACAGCAGCGACGACGGCCAAAATAATAACGCCGCGGCAAAAGCCGCCGGCCTTGAATATCTCTCGCTCAGGGAACCGAGCCATGGCGCCCGCTTGCGCCGCGGCGCGGCGCCGGCGAGACCGCCGGCTGATAGCGATTGTTGACGACGCAAAAGCCGCCGATGCCTCGCACCGTCAGCCATGCACTGGTCAGAACTGACGAAGCCGCAATTCGTGGCGCCGCCCATCTGCCGCTATATTGCGCGCACCACGGATAATTCTGCGCTTGCGCGGAGCTTGCGATCGCAACGCCGGCAACAAGTCCCAATAGCAACAGCGCGCGTCTCATAGACGCCTCCTGATGTTGTCCCCGCGCCGACAACGCCGCGGGGCGCAATCAATTCAGCCGATGCCTCATGACGCCCCCGGCCTTCAGGGGACTCGTCACAGCGATTAAGAGTGCGTGCGCGTCCGCGCCGAATGCGGGGCGGGGAGGGCGGAGCGATAAAGCGTGTTGGCCTCGCAGTAGCCGCCCTCGCCGCGAATAGTCGCCATGCATTGCTCGTAGCTTACGAAACCGCAATTCACCGCATCGTCCGAGCCAGCGTCGATATGCCCGCACCACGGATAGTTTTGGGCTTTGGCAACGGTCGTATTTGCCGCAATTGCGATGAAAATGAAGAGCGCTCCAAGTGCGAATATTGGACACCGCATTACCGCCTCCTTGGGTTGGCAGTTGGCTTGTCAGTTGGTCTTTATCAATGAACGCCAAAAGGCATCCCATTATTGCATCGGCGGCAAGATAAATCGTCCCGGCAGCCACCGCCGCACCATTCCTGGCCGGCAATACCGGCTGCGGCGGAGCGACAACACCGGTTTTCCAGCGAAGTTCCGAGCTCGCGCTCGACTTCGGCACGACATCGCCGCGTCACGCGTTTGTCGCTCTTTGACGAAGGTGCGGTCTGCGACGTAGCGCATCTTTTTGAGCTTGCGGTAATGCCAGGAGCGCGCATATTCAGTCCCATGGACGAGCCGCACTCCGCCGACGAGTTGACCAATATCCGCAAATTCTTAGAGCGGCTGGAATCGGGCTATATGACAGTGCGCAAAGATGGCGTTGACATCACTAAGCGTGAGATCGGCGTGCTCAGGCGGGAAATTGCCGTTCTCGAAGATGTCCTGGAACGCCTAAAGGCTGAGGCCGTGGAATAACACCTGCGGCGCTATCCCCTCTAGAAAATGAGCCCCAACAAGGGGCTGTCAGGGCTCAAGGTCCAAGTCTTTGGGGAACGCAAGGGTAGTGCGTTCGCCCTGAATGTGACACGGGCGCCGTGAAACTTATGCGACACCCTCTTTAATGTGCACATATTTCGAACTGACACTCGGGGGTAGGGGCAATGCAGGCAGCGCAGGACTTTGAAGCGTCAGCCGCGGGCGCGGCCAATACCGACCAAGGCGATGCCCTTGCTGTCTTGATGGGGCGCGTGGTTCTCGAACGGTTATTTGCGCAAACCAAGAGCGAGTTGCAGCGCGTTCCGCGGCCAGGACGCAAGCGCTCGTGACCTTCCGAAACGCCGCTGGCAACGGATCGGCCGCTGGCCCATATTGCTCGCATGGTGGATTCTAACGAAAAGCCGGTCATGGAGCCGTTTCCAGATAAGGCGGGAACGGGCTGGCATGTGATTATCCGGTATCGCCAGGGCCATGAACGCCGCATTGAGGGCTTTGCGACCAAGAGCGAGGCCGTGGATTGGATCGAAGCCAATGCAACACAGGTCGATGAGTAGCCGTCGACCGGCAAAGCCCTCCAAACGCCCTCGGGACTTCAGCTAAGCGGCTAAATTCGCCCGATGATGCGTTTGAGGCGAAGCGCAAACGTTAGCCCAAGTGATTTTAAGCGTTAAGCCCTGGCGCATCGGCGGCGGCTGTTACGTCGCGGTGACGCATTCGAGGCGAAGCGGAAGCGGCAGCCAAAAGTGACGTTTGAAGTCGAGGAATGGAAAATCGGCGGCGGCTTCTATGTCCGCGCAATGTTCCCGGATGGTACCGCCGAACGGATCGAGGGATTTGCGACGGAAGGCGAGGCATGGCGGTGGATTAAAAACAAATCGGTGGCGTGGTTACATAATCGAAACGCAGTTACGTCGAACGCTTTGTGAGCTTTGGTAGTGGCTCCATACTCAATCGGTACTTTCCCTCGCCGATAGTCAAGGTGTGACCAAGATCACTAGTTGAGCTCGCCAAGCTAGTAAGGGCATTTTGGATTTCGGTGTTACTCCGCGCTAGTTGCTCAATCCGAACAGGCGGAGGTAACGACAGTCTCAGGGCCGCGATCTCTTTCTCTTGATCTGACACGTTCGTTTTCAAATCATCGAGTTGGGATTTGACCGCTGCATATTGTTCTTTTCCCAATTCAAGGCGCTCCTTTAAGCCTTCAATTTTCTCTTTCGCCCAATGGCCGCGTAGCCACCAAGCAAAGTAGGCTGCCGCGCCGATAACGGCAGCAAACGCCGAGCTTAAGGTGACTGGGTCGCTCATAAAAAGCGCGACCAGCTTATCAGGATCCGGCATAGCCATTCCTCAATCATGGCGGTTAACCTTCCCCGCCACAATTGAAAGGA
>CAVXWL010000024.1:0-7336 GCA_963765365.1 uncultured Alphaproteobacteria bacterium
CGGGACCGGCGTGAGAAAGCGGCAGCCGACGATGTTAAGCCCGAGCGCCCAAGGCTCGTAATGCTGGACGAAGCCGCCGATATGCGCGCCGGTGCCGATCAGGCAGATGCGCTCCGCCGAAATCAGCCCGGCGGCGCGCGCCAGCGCGGTGATGCGCACGATGGCAAAGCGCGAAACCACGAGGCCTGCAAGCGTTGCGAAATAGAACAGCACGATCCAGCCGCGCGAATAATCGATGCTCTTCTGCGCCAGAAAGCCGAGCATCAAGAGGCAAATCAGCGTGACGTTCCACAACTGGATGGTGCGCCGGGCGTGCGGCTTGAACGCGAAGAAGTTCGGCAGCCGGTACTCGCCCCGGAACACATTAGAGATGGTGAATATGCTGGCTGCCAGGAGCCCGACCTGGACGCAAAGCCAGATTTCGTCGATGTCGCCGTAGACGAAGCTGTAATAGGCAATGCCGCTAAGGCACGACATCGCCACGATCAGCGCGACGTCGATCAGGAAGATGGCAATGGCGAAGGTGCCCCGCGACAGCAACGCCCAGCCGCGCAGCACCCGGTTCGTCGGCGGCTGGGAAACCAGCGTGTAATTTGGCTGAACGTTCATCAGCGCAGGCGGCTCGCGGTTGCGACTTGAACAAGCGTGGCAGCGCACCGCCCCGGAATGGGACAGCGCGGGAGATTGTGCCGTACACTCGCCAGAACCATGCCAGCACCTGCCGCAGCGGCGGTTGCGCGTACGGCTGGCGTGTTAAGATTAATGAGCCGGCGGGCAGCCAATCATCGCCGGACTGCGAGGGAAGGAAACCATGCAAGGCAAGATCGCACTCGAAGAACACTTTGCCATCCCGGAAACGCTCGAAGATTCCCACGGCTATTTTCCAGAAGTCGTCTGGCAGGAGGTCAAAGCACGCGTCCTCGACATCCACGACAGGCGGCTGCGCGAAATGGACGAGAACGGCATCGAACTGTTTCTATTGTCGCTCAACGCGCCGGCCGTGCAGGCCATTCCGGACAAAGCACGCGCCGCCGAGATCGCGCGCAAGGCCAACGATTATCTTGCCGAGCAGGTGCAGAAACGGCCGGACCGCTTTCAGGGTTTTGCCGCGCTCGCCATGCAAGACCCCGAAATCGCGGCGCGCGAACTGGAGCGTTGCGTCAAGGAGCTTGGATTTCGCGGCGCGCTGGTCAACGGCTTTTCGCAGGTCAACGATCCGGACACGATCCTCTATTACGACTTGCCGCAATACCGCCCGTTCTGGGCCACGGTCGAGCGGCTGGACGTGCCGTTCTATCTGCATCCGCGCAATCCGGTGCCCCGCGATGCGCGGATCTACGACGGGCATCCATGGCTGATGGGGCCGATCTGGGCTTTCGGCCAGGAAACGGCGGTGCATGCGCTAAGGCTGATGTCGTCCGGCCTGTTCGACGCCTATCCGCGTCTCAATATCGTCCTCGGCCATATGGGCGAAAATCTGCCTTACGGGATCTGGCGCGTCGACAATTCCAATGCGTGGATTCCCGATCGCAACAAATGGCCGGCCAAGAAGCGCATGGGCGAATATTTCTCCAGCAACTTCTTTCTCACCACGTCGGGAAATTTTCGCACCCAGGCCTTGATGAACGCGATGCTGGAAATCGGCGCCGACCGCATCATGTTCTCGACCGACTGGCCGTTCGAGAACATCGATCACGCCGCCAATTGGTTCGACGCTTGCCCGATCAGCGAGAACGATCGGATCAAGATCGGCCGCACCAATGCGCGGCGGCTGTTCAAGCTGGGGAACGAGTAGGCGGCTGCGCCATTCGACGTGGCGCACAATTCGGATTCTCGCGCGCCGTGGCAAATCGGCAACAACAGTGCGGTCGGCGATAGACTATGAAAGATGGGATTTGCCACCACCCAGTTTCGGGGCGTCATGAAAAAGTCAGCGTTCGGGTTCGCCATAATCCTTGGCTTGATCGTGACGCCTGCCTTGGCGGCCGATATGGCGGTCAAGGCGCCGCCACCGCCACCGGCCGCATCAGATTACAATTGGTCCGGCTTCTATCTCGGCCTTGAAGGCGGCGGAGGCTTCGGTTCGACGACGCACACGAACGAACTGTTCCCAAGCGCAAATTCGTCCGGAAACGCCGATTTCCGAGGCGCGCTGGTTGGTGGCACTTACGGCTACAATTGGCAGTTCGGCCATGTGGTCGCCGGGCTCGAAGGGGATATGTCCTGGAGCGGGATTCGCGACACGTTTACCTCTGGGGCCGGCGCCCCCGGCTTTTGCCCGGCGGCATTTCCCTGTTACACGCACTTGGAATGGCTCGGAACGGATCGGGCGCGCCTCGGCTATGCGCTGGATCAGGTGCTGATCTATGCGACCGGAGGCGTCGCCTACGGCGATGTGCTCGCAACCATCCGCAACGCCGGTATCTTCAACGTTGACAGCGAACAGCACTTCCGCGTCGGGTATACGGTAGGTGCCGGAATCGAAGCCGCGATCGCGCCGAATTGGACGGCAAAGCTCGAATATCTCTACACCGATTTCGGCACTCGCGTCGGCTATACGGCGTTCCCGCCGCCGCCACCGCTCCAGCCGGAAGACGTGTATTTAAACGCCAATATCGTGCGCGCGGGTCTCGACTATCACTTCAGCGGCCCGGTCGCCGCCAAATAGTCGCGACGGGCCAGCGCGGTGCGTGGCCGGCGATTTCTTGTCTGCCGGTCGCCGCCGACGCCTGGGCTAGCTCGCTTCGCGCAGCTTCACGGCGCCTTCGAGATCGACCGAGACGAGCTGCGACACGCCGCGCTCGGCCATAGTGACGCCGTAGAGCCGGTTCATCCGCGCCATGGTGATCGGATTGTGGGTGATGATGACGAAGCGGGTATCGGTCGAGCGCGTCATTTCGTCGAGCAGATTGCAGAACCGTTCGACGTTGTAATCGTCGAGCGGCGCGTCGACCTCGTCGAGCACGCAGATCGGCGCAGGGTTGGTGAGAAACACCGCGAAGATCAGGGCCAGTGCGGTCAGCGCCTGCTCGCCGCCGGACAGTAGCGACAGCGTCGCCGGCTTCTTGCCCGGCGGTTTCGCCATGATTTCGAGGCCGGCTTCGAGCGGATCCTCGCTTTCGATCAGTTGCAATTCGGCGGTACCGCCGCCGAACAATTCGGTGAACAGCTTTTTGAAGTTCTCGTTGACGGTCTGGAACGAGGTCAGCAGGCGCTCGCGCGCTTCGTGATTGAGGCTGTGGATGCCCTGGCGGAGCCGCCGGATCGCCTCGACCAGATCGTCGCGTTCGCCGATCAGCTTGGAATGCTGGCCCTCGACCTCCTGCAACTCTTGTTCGGCAAGCAAATTCACCGAGCCGAGCCGCTCCCGCTCTTGCTTGATGCGCTCGATCTTGGCCTCGACTTCAGTAATCGACGGCGTCTCGGCGTCGGCCTTTAACTCAGCAACCTCCGCGGCTGCGGCGGGTTCGACTTGAAGGATTTCGCCGATTTCGTGCTCGACATCCAACAGCCGGCGCTTGGCGCCGTCGTGGCGTTCCTCGCTACGGGCTGCCTCTGCGCGCGCTTCGCCGACCGCTTCGAGCGCCAAGCGTGCCGCTTTATCCGCTTCGGCGAGCGTGGTTTCGGCGGCCGCCAGCCGATCGGCGGCCGCGCGGCGGTCCGCCGTGGCGGTTTCGATCTCGCCGATCAGCGCCTGACGCTGGCTTTCGAATTTTTGCGGCGCATCGATCAGTTCGGCGCGTTCCTTCGCCGCTTCGTCGGTGCGCTGCCCGAGGGTGGCGATCTGCATCGCCGCATTGTCGTTGCGGTCGTTCCATGCTTGCCGCTCGCCGCCAATCGCGCGCAGCCGGTGATTGGCAAGCTCGGCCTCGCGCGCGATCGCCTGCGCTTCGCCGCGCTGTTCGGCGCAGGCGCCGCGCTCGTGTGCGATTGCGGCATTGATGGCGGTAAGCTTGCTTTCGATTTCGCCGGCGTCGGGCAGGGCGGCGAAAGCATTCTCGGCTTCAGTGCGCGCCAGCCGCGTCTCCTCGCGGTCGGCGCCAATTCGCTGCCTCGCTTCCTTGAGCGCGGAGATGCGCGCCGCATTGCGGCTGATCTCACGCTCGGCGGCGGCGTGCTCTTCGCGCGCGGTATCGGTCTGGTGCTGTGCCTCGCGCCAACGCGCGCGCGCGGCGGTCTCCGCCGCGGCGGCACCGGCCAGCGCCGCGGCCGCGGCTTCGACGATGCGGCGTTTGTCCTCGACGTCGCTTCGCGCGCCGGTAAGCTCGCTTTCGATGACTTGCAGCCGGCCGCGTTCGGCGAGCCGCCGTGCCGCCCCGGTCGGCGCATGTGCCGCGACGGCAAAGCCGTCCCAGCGCCAGAAATCGCCTTCCCGCGACACCAGCCGCTGACCTGGCTTGAGCATTCCGGCAAGGTGCGCCGCGTCGGCGCGCTCGACGACGCCGATCTGGGCGAGCCGGCGCGAGAGTTCCTCGGGCGCCTTCACATAATGCGACAGCGCGGTAACGCCGTCCGGCAGGCTCGGATCGGACGGATCGAGCGCCGCACCCGCCCAGTGCATCGGGGCCGACGCGCCGACCGGCGCATCGAGATCGTCGCCCAAGGCGGCGCCGAGCGCCTTCTCGTAGCCCTCGGTCACGCTGATCGCGTCCATCACCGGCGGCCAGAGATTTTTGCTCTCGACGGCGAGCAGCTTGCCGATGGTCTTGGCCTCGGTTTCGAGCCGCTGCATGCTCTTTTCGGCAGTGGTGAGCGGCCCGCGGGCGGCGTCGATCTCTTCCCTGGCGCGGCGGTGCGCGGCTTCCGCGGCATGCGCGGCGGTTTCGGCATCCGCGAGCGCCACCTGGGCGTCGGCGAGCACCGCCTCGAGCGCCGGCAGATCGGGTGCGCCACTGTCGGTGGCGGCGAGACCGGCCTCGATATTGACAAACTCGGCCTCGAGCCGCGCGGCGCGCTCTTCGTGTTCGCGCAGGGCGCCCTGTAACTGATTGCGGCGCGCCGTAAGATCGGCAAGCGCGCCGGTCAATTCGGCAAAGGATCTCTCCGAGCCCGCGAGCGTCGCGTCGGCCGCCATGACGCGCTCGTTGGCGCCCGACAGCCGCGCCTCGGTTTCCTGCGCGACCACCGACAGCGCCTTTTCCTCCGCCTCAAGCCGTTGCAGCGCTGCCGCGGCATCCGCCGCCAGTGCCCGCTCGCGGACGAGGTCGGCTCCAAACTGCTCGATGCGGCGGTCGAGTTCGCCGATACGCTCCTTGGCGCGGGCTTCCTCGCGTTCGAGCGTCTCGCGCGCGACGATAAGGCGTTGCAGCCCGGCGGCGGCCCTGGCTTCCGCTTCGCGCAAGGCCGGCAGTTCGGCGGCGATTTCGGCCTGGCGCGTCGATGCCTGCGCCTGTTCGCCGGTGCGCGCCGCGACGACGCGAACGGCCTCATCCATGGCACGGCCGGTCTCGCCGACTTCGGCCCGCGCCGCGATCCAGCGCAAATGGAATAGCAAGGCTTCGGTACGGCGCACCTGGCCGGATATGTTGCGGTAGCGAACAGCCTGCCGCGCCTGTGTCTTCAGCGCGGCCACCTGGGCGGCGAGCTGGCCGATGACGTCCTCGACGCGGGCGAGGTTCTGCTCGGCGGCGCGCAGGCGGAGCTCCGCCTCGTGCCGTCGCGCATGCAGTCCGGAAATGCCCGCTGCTTCTTCGAGGAGGCGCCGGCGCTGATCGGGCCGCGCCTGGATGATTTCGCCGATGCGGCCCTGGTGCACCAATGCGGGCGAACGCGAACCGGTCGATGCGTCGGCGAACAGCACGGCGACATCGCGCGCCCGGACCTCGCGGCCGTTGACGCGAAAGGTCGAACCCTGCTCGCGCATGATGCGGCGGGAGACTTCCAGGGTGTCGTAATCGTTGAACGATGCCGGCGCCTTGCGATCGCTGTTGTCGATGGAAACCGCGACCTCGGCATGATTGCGCGCGGGCCGGCCGGTATTGCCGGAAAAGATGACGTCATCCATCTCCGCGGCACGCATCGCCTTGTAGGAGGCTTCGCCCATCACCCAGCGGACGGCCTCGACCAGATTGGATTTGCCGCAGCCGTTCGGGCCGACGACCCCGGTCAGTCCGGGTTCAATCTCGAAATCGGTCGGTTCGACGAAGGACTTAAAACCGATCAGGCGGAGCCGCGTGAGCTTCATTCGCTTGTCACGTCCATGTCCCTTGCTGCGGCGGCGCAGGGAATCGTTAAGAGCTCACGCCGAGAGCGGATGCCTCGTGGCGCGGGAGGTGTGCCGCATCGGCGCGGACAATGAATCGTCGCAACTCCGAGCGCAACACACGCCGCCGAATTATCCAGACCTTCGCGATGGAGGGCCGACGGCGGCGTGTTCCACAGGGTCGCGCCACGCCGCTCGAGCCGAGGCAAAAAACCCTTATCCTGTCTTGAGATAGGGGTCGATTTCCTTGGCCATTTGATCGATCGAGAGGTCGCCGACCATCTTCTTGCCGTTGATGAAGAAGGTGGGCGTGGAATTGACCCCAAGCTTCACGGCGTGGTCGCGTACCGCCTGGATGTTGTCGAGCACCTTCTGATTCGCCAGGCATTTATTGAACTGGTCTTCGGTAATCCCGAACTGCTTGGCGATTTCCTTGAGCGGCGGAACCGGGTCTTTCACGATCCAGTTCTCCTGCTTGGCGAACAGGGTCTCTACGATCGGCATGTATTTGTCCTTGCCGCCGCAAATCGCGATCATGAAGCCGGCCGCCGCGAGCTGGTCGAGCGGGAAGGTGCGCAGCGTGAAGCGCACTTTGCCGGTATCGATGTAGCGCTTTTTCAGCTCGGGAAAGGTGTTCTCCGAGAAATGCGCGCAGTGCGGGCAGGTCATCGAGGCATATTCGATGATCGTCACCGGCGCCTTGTCGGAGCCGAGCATCACGTCGCCGTTGGGTCCGGCATCGGCCAGATCGGCCGCCGAGGGCGCCGCATCATCCGCGCGGGCAGAGCTTAAGAGCGGCAATCCAGCCACTGTCGCGCCGGCCCCAACGAGGGTGATGGCCGCGCCGGCCAGCAGCAATTCACGACGATTGAGCGTCACAGGGGGAACTCCTGGTTCGAGCGTAAAATTCGCGGAATTCTTATGCCGGCAATGTGGCATTAGCGCGCCGGTGCGCCAAGTACCCCGGCACCGCCCTGCAATAACGCCGCGGTGCCGTCGCTGGTCACCTTTGCTTGATTGCCGCCCCGAGCCGCGCCAGTGCCGTGCGCAGCTCATCGTTCCCCACCGCCGACAGCCTTTCCGCGACCAGGGCCGTCGCCGCCGGGTCGACGCTGCGGAGGGGCTTGCGCTCGC
>CAVXWL010000025.1:0-153521 GCA_963765365.1 uncultured Alphaproteobacteria bacterium
TGCCAACCTTCCTGATCATTCTGGGCGGCAATGCTGAATCGAGAATCAGGCTGGGCTTTGCTAATTCTGAGTTCATTGAGATCGTCGTGCGTGAAGGTAAACGGAAGCTGGCTCGCGAAGGGCATCTGATTGCCGTTGATGAATAGCCCGTGACGGGAGCTCCGTCAGTTCCCAAGCAAACCCGTGCGCTCTCGCGAATTTGCGCTATTCTTTCGCCGTGAAAGTCGACATCACCGCCGGCCTAAACGGGGATTTTCGGGTCGAATGGACCGCGTCGCCGCGGAAGATGGATGAGTTCTGGGCAAAAGGCTGGCGTCATTTGGGCCCTTCTTTTTCCGGCGCTACTTTATGGAGTATGGGGAAGAGGTGAAAGCGGTGCAGCCTCTTCGTTTGGCATTGAACGAGTTTCGCCTCTCGAAAAGCCAGCGGCGCGTGTTGCGCCGGAAACGCCGACCTGAGCATTCGCATTCGGCCAACGGCGGTCAATGACGCTCTGCGCGCGATCTTTGCGGCTCATGTCCAACGGTTCACGTGTCAATATTACTACCCGGGATATGCCTGCCACGAATCATCTCCCTACGACTACAAGAAGCAGTTCCTCGGAATGGAATGGGACCATTGGCAGAACGCTTGGCATGCTCTGGAGCGGCCGGAAGGCAGGTAACCGGGCAAATTGCGCTTGCCAAACGGCGGCTCTTGGGAACAAATATCGCTAAGTCTAGCGGCATTTATTTCAACTTCGGTTAACCCAATTCTCAAATGAGGGAGCACTGGCCCAAGGCGGCGTTGATCCTGTGTGGCTTTGCGGCCGTCGCGGTCATCCTCCACCAACGGCAGCCCGCAGCACGCTCGAATGAGCCAACTTACCAGGGCAAGCCCCTGAGCGTTTGGCTGTCCGGTCTCGATTCACAAGACGCCCGGCAAGCCAAGGCCGCCTTGGCGGCCATGGGACCAAAGGCCATTCCGTTTGTGCTGGCCAAATTGCGCTACGGCGAAATCTTGCACGCCCAAGGCATCGGCGCGCTCGTGGCGATTGGCTCGCCGTTGGCCCTGCACCTGGTGACCGCTTTTGCGGATCGAAGTGAGGAGGTCCGGGTGGCGGCTATCGCTGCCCTTGGCGTGCTTGCTTCGAAGCAAAACCTCTCAACCAACACCATCATCTCCGCCTTGACCAAGCGCTTAGACGACCGGAGTGCGGAGGTGCGTTTGCTGCCATTCTTGCCCTGGCCGGTTTCGGGCCTCGGAGTGTTCCGGCCGTTCCGGCACTCATCGCGGCACTGAGGGATAACGACGTGCGTGCCGATGGCCGCCCGATTTGCATCCGCGGCAAAGAGCCGATGTGTTAGGCAGAATTGGAACTCCAGCGCGAGCGGCGGTGCCACCTTTGACTGCCTTGCTGGAGGACTCACAATCTGCTTCACCCGGGGCGAAGCGGCGGTGGCGTTGTGGCGAATCACCCGGAGACAAACCGCGCGCTGCCCGTGCTCGTTTCGATGATGGATCATAACGATCTCGGCGCGCGCCAATCCGCTATTCGCGCGCTCTCGAAAGTCGGCTTGGAAACCAACCTCGGCTCGGATCTTCAATCCAGAATCAAAGAGGCCAGGCAACAAGCACAGACTCAGGTTCTGGCCGAGTGAGTCCTCGAAGCGGCCAGGATCGATCAATAATGCTCGTTAGTCATGATGAATTATCCTGCATTAGCATCCGTCCATTATTGAGGGATGCTTATATATGCTGACTTGAAGAGCATTGGCCCGAAGCCGTTTTGGCGGGGTGCGGCTTGGCTGCGATCGTCGTGTTGCTGTTTGTCAGCTTGAATCCATCCCGCAGGGCCGAGCCCGCCCCGTTTCGAACAGTGTCCCGTGCACGAGCACCCCGTGCTGGCGGTCTGCATTGGGAGTCTCCCGCGTGTTGAAAGAGATTCGAGCGGGTGATCCTCCCCTAACGGGAGCGTAGCGAAGCTCAACCACTTGGGACCATTGGTCCTTCCCGAGTTGGTGACCGCCTTGGATGATCCAAATCCGAATGTGCGCCTGGTAGTTCTGCGTGCGCTGGTATCCCTGCACCTGGAATGGGAGCCTCGGCAAAGACAATCATGCCGCAATTGAGCAGGGCTTTCGAGTGACCCAAGGGTCGAGATCCGATTTGCCGCAGTCATGGTCCTAGCCGTTTTCGTGAAAGGAAGGGCTCACGCAATTCCGGAGCTACTGCGAGTCCTCAAGGATAGGCGAATGGAACCCGACGAGGATCGAGATTACTTCCGCGTGGCGGTCATCTATATCCTGGGCCGAATTGGCAAACCAGCCGAGCGGCCGTACCCCAATTGACGGCTTTCCTGGACCAGGAAAATCTGGCCGTCCGGCACCATTGGCCGTGGCGATCTGGCGGATCACCCACAATCCGACACTGATTTTTCCGCCCCTCACCAGGATGTTGGAAGGACCCGACGCTGGAGAAACGCACCTTGCCGCAGTCGTGCTGCGGCAGATTCACATCGAGGCATCGAACGACTCGAAGACGGAGGACACCGGCAGATACTGTCCGCGGTCGGGGAACTGAGCGAAGCGGTTTTGCCACGCCTCAGGTGATCAAGGCGAAAGCCTTTCTCCATTGCGGCGATCGTGGCGGCGCAGGCGTCATCATTGTTCAAATCGTTCAGCGCCTTGTTAAAAGGTTCAGCCCGCACAGGACCATCATACCCGATCTTATTAAGCGAATTCAACAAGTCGGCCGAATCGATAGGTACCCGTCGAGGCCGGGAGTTCGCGCCGCCCATCGAGCTGGTTATCTTTGGGCACGTCTTTCGGCGCATCATTCAAGTCGACTGAGATCACGTCTTCATTGCGGAGGGAAAGCAAATCCGCCGTGGTGTCGTCGGCTTGCCACCAATGCCAGCTGTCGAGGACAAACCCCACGTTCCCGGTCCCAATTCCGGCAATAACCTCTTTCATTTCCGACATCGTATGGACAAACGGATAGCGGCAGTGCTCTCGGGCCGTCTTCGTGCCGACGTACTCGAGGCCGAGGCGTTGTCCATGATCTTTGAGGACAAGCGCCGTTTCACGGAGACGGCGCGTGTGCTGCTTGAAATTCTCCAGGTAAGTCTTTGAATTGTCGCAAGGAGTTAACCAGGTCCCCACTCGGGTGACGCCCGCCTTTTCCAGGCCAGCCGCGATTCGGGGCAGGCGTTTGAGGCTCGAAGCGAACCTCGTTTCGTCCTGCCGGAATTCGACAGGCAGGCCGGCCGCTCCGAAGACCAGGTTCTTGGCTTTCATCTCGCCGAGCAAGTCGGAAAGCGCCGATTCGCTCAAGTTGCTCAGGTATTCGGCGGACGCTTCGACGGACTCAAAGCCGTAGCGCTCGGCAAGATGGATCGCCTCCCGCTGGTCCGCCGACACGCCGATCGCGCCGCAGGAAAGGCAAATCGTCATTTTTCGTTTCGGGTCGGACGCGGCAGCGAGTGGAGAAAGGCGCGCGAGAACGGCGCCCGAGGCCAAGGCGGCGGTGGTCGAGAGAAACTGTCGGCGATTCGAGGTGCTCATAGATAACGCGGGTAGATAACGAACAAGCTTGAGCATAGACATGGCCCAAATTGGGGTCAACCATTCCTCGATCCACCGAATCGACCCGCGAGCGACGCAAGGCAAATCACGCTCCGCTCTGCGCCGGAACTTCACGCAATTCGTGAACGGCAGGCAGCTTGGCCAGTTCGCTCAGAAACTCGGCGCGCTGCCGGGGCGTGAGCTTGAGAGTGAAGCGGAGCCGTTCAAACGGGGTGCGTTCTGTCGCAAGCGGGGCTATTGGCACGTGCACCTGATGTTCCTCCATCAGCTTCTGCAAATGAAACTGAGTCTTCCCATTGTCCGGATCGATGAGCAGTTCAATGGTGCTGCTCACCAGGGCGCCCAGGTAACGATGTTCCCACCAATACAATCCGGTTAGCACCCCGTTCGAATGAGCCCACTCAAGCCCACCGCTGCGACAGATAACTCTACCCCTGCCACAATGCCCATGGCCGCGGTGGCCCAAATCGTGGCAGCGGTGGTCAGACCGCTTACCGCGTTGGCTCCGTGGAGAATCACTCCCGCGCCCAGAAATCCGATGCCGGTCACGATTTGTGCGGCGACCTGTCCCGTGTCGGCGGTGGTCGGACCGAAGGCGAAGGAGATCATCGTGAAGACGGCTGAACCCGAAGCAGACCAAGGCCAAAGTCCTCAATCCGGCCGGTTTTTCTCGTTCTCACGTTCCATTCCGACATGGCTCCGCAACAGAATCGAGGTGATGCTGATGAGGATATGAGCCCACCCGAGGGAGAAACGGAACGGTAGTTTTCCAAAACCCATTGCATGGTCGTGCGGCAGCTGCAGACTACGATCAACCGTCGAGGTTTTTCAAGCCTCGCTTCCTTCGGTCTTGCCTCGCGCCGGGATGATTCGGGTGCATCGAATCACGCCAGCCATTCGTGCAAATGCTTTTGCACGAAGCTGTCGTCGTTCAGTTGGGGATAGGACTTGGAGACGCGATCAATCTCCTCGCGCTGGCCCGGCGACAGCTTCACCTCCGGTTTCAGGCAGACCAAGTTCGCGAGCAATCCCTGGCGCCTGAGCACTTCGTGGATCCCGGGGATGCAGCCGGCGAACTGATGGCTTGGATCAAAGAAAGCGGCATTGCAGTCCGTGATCCCAGCAGCCAGCGTCAAAAGTTCCCCTGGGATCTTCGTCTTTTGTTCCGGTGCCGCTTGCACGAGGCCAAGAACTCGAATGCACCGCGAGTCCAACAAGCCCAGTGCCCTAGTAAACCGCCCGCGAAGGCTTTCTTCACCACCCGCTGATCGACCTTGACGGAATACTCGGTTACCAAATCCAGCACCACATGGTCATCATTGCCGGTGTAGAGTGCGATCTCAGCGGCGCGCCCTGCTTCAGCCACGGCACGGACCACATCAAACGTTTGGTATCGGTTGAACACCGCAACTTTGATCGCGGCCACGTTCGGGATCTCCGCCATCCGCCGCCAGAAATCCACGGAGAGCGCGCGCCCCCCGACGGCCGGTTGCAAATAAAACCCAAAGATCGGAATCCGGCGGGCCACAGCCTCGCAATGACGCAAGATCACGGGTTCCGAATCATTGGGGAACGCGGCGAGCGAAAGCAGGCCGATACTGGTAGCCGGTCCTGTTGAGGAAGTCGGCTTCGGCGAGGGCTTGCCGGGTGCGGCCGCAGATGCCTCCTACAAGAACCATTGGGTGGCGCGGTCCTGCTGAATCGTGCTGTTTTCACAAGGCCCGCAGAAGCCTTTCTTCCCTCGGTAGGCGCGACGGCTGCATCGCACGCTCGGATGGTTTCCGCTGCGAGTGCGAGGACCGGTTTGAACAGGCTATGTTTTGCCTCGCGAATCTCGAATTGGGTCGTATGAACGCCCACCGCAATTCCGCCTGCTCCCGCGGCATGGTAGTACCGCGTCAGAGCCCGCTGGCGTCGCTCATCCAGCTTGCGTGCTCGGGTGAGCGCGAGCGGATGTGCTGGGATGACCAGGCCGTTCCGGAGCGCGTCCCACCCAGTTGGGCGGCATAGGATAGTCGTGCATCGGTCCGCAGATTTCGGCTAGAACTCGCCCGTGCGAACTTCGAAATGGGTCGGTTTTCCGAGCGTGGCACCCCCTTTCGTGATCCAATGGGCGGTCCAGTCGATCACGCAATCCAGGGGGGTTGGGGGCGTGCCAAGCCGGGCGCTTAAACGCTGCGCGTTGCTCAAGAGCGCGGTGGGTGCTTCGCTTCCCTCGAATCGAACGCGGCGTTCCATCAAATCCGCAAACCGCTGCGCCAACGTCCGGACCGAAAGGGCGGCCGGGCCGGTCAGGTTGAACACGGCGGGCGGTGTCGAACAGAGCTCGATCGATCGCAGGATCATGTCATTCGCATCCCCTTGCCAGATGCAATTCACGGAGCCCGCGCTCAGATCGATCTCTTGTTCATTCCAGACTCGCTGTGCAATATCGACGAGCACCCCGTAGCGAAGCTCGACCGCATAGTTGAGCCGCAGCAGCACGGTCGGCGTCTTTTGTCGGATCGAGTAGTATTCGAAGATGCGCTCGCGCGCCAGGGCCGCGCTGGTGTACTCGCCGACCGGAGCCGGGATGGTCTTCGTCTGCTCCGAGGCTGCTTGGAGCCACGAAAGGATACACATTCCCAGTCGAAAGCGCGACGATGCGAGAACGAATAGCGCTCCGCGACGTGCGAGGGAGCCAGCGTGTTCACCGCCCAAGTCAACGAAGGATTCTGCCGGGTGCCGAATTTCTGTCCGACCAGATAAATCACGTTGGCCGAGTCGGGCAATTGCTCGAAGCCCCGACGTTCGAGGAGGTCCATTTGGAGCGTCTCCACTCGACGAGCTTCGAGCCAATCGCGAGTTCGACGATCAGAAAACCGGCTCACCGCGACCACTCTTAGCTCCGAACGAGCTGCCTGTGCCGCGCGCTTGGCCAGAACACATAAGGACGGCCCCATCTTGCCGCTGGCCCCCAGCACGACCAAGGGACTGCGAAACTGCCGAACGGCCGTGATCAGCCTCTCGCTGGGCTTGGTCAACAAGTCATCCAACTCGTCTTCCGACTGGATGCTGTCCGGCCAGGAACAGGACGTGGGTTGGGGGTGGTTCATGAAGCGTCTCGATAGATGGCGGCACCTTTTGACCGACAGAGATGAAACGTGACTCGACGTTTCGGGCCGTCCCCTGCCCTGTCTCGATTACCGGCTAACGGTCTTGCTCAAGAGTAGGTGAACAGCCCAGTCACCATACCCGTTGAGGTTCTTCCAGCGGGTGGCCACCCACATGGGCGCACCCTGCGGGTCAATGACGGTAAAGCCGCGATCATCGACTTTAATATTCAGCTTTTCGAGGTCGAGCAGCGGTTTCCGCCCTGGATAGGCCAGATAGACGGCCACCGTGTCGAAAAAGGATGCTGCTCTCGGTTACAGTGTCTTTCCTGGCCCAAATGCGATAATTCTCGAGGAGGGCCTTCACGAGTGGATCTTCACTTTGAGTCAACGAGGCAAAGCGGCTGCCCGTCAGCTTCACAAGCCCGCACGTATCGAGCGGAGTAATCGTTGCCCTTTGCCAAGGCGCCAGGAGGGCCTTTTGCGCGGCGGGGACGTTCTCTTTCACATTGTATTCGGCGCAAACCGGTCCTCCGTCATAGCCTTTGCGCACGCTGCCTTGCATGCCGGCGAAGGAAGCGCGCCCGGCTATCGACGGCTGGCGCTCGAGTGCCGCCGCTACCGTGTGCGACGGGCCGACCGAGATAATGGTGATCGGCGTTGCCGAATTCTGCACCGTTTCGATCAAAGCCTGAACCCCGTCCTGGTCGACCGTTCCAGCGTCGCTTCGAGCTTGTAGTCCTTGACCCAAGGAGCCTGGCTGCCTTCCCCGCTGCGCCCGCCTGCACCCAAGCCGACCGGCACGTCTGTGCGATGGGCGATGGTCAGCAACCGAGCAATCAACTTGGCGCGGTATTCCGCTTTGCCAGCGGTGGTCGTGACCAGCTTTAGATCCAGTTCCGGGCTCTTGAGGAGCATGACGAGCGCCCAGGTATCGTCGATGTCGTCCCCGATATCCGTGTCAAAGATCACCGGGCGTAGCCGGCCGCCGCCGTGGCGGACAGCGGAACCAGTGCCAACAGCAGACAGAGCAGTGCAAAAAGACGAATGATCCTCATACCGAGCAGCGCCCGTTATTTCTTGGCCGACCAAGTCCCCTCGCCCCATTTCGCCAATCTTCACTTTCCCTTTCATCGAATCGGGCGATTCGACTTTGCCCGTATATTTGACCGGGATCTCGCGGCCATTACGTTTCGCGGTGAACCAGAAATTCACCGTGTTACCTTTGCCAACGGAGCCGAAAACGGACGCCTCACCGAAGAGGCCATTGTAGGTCCCAAGCAATTCCTGCCCGGCGTGAACGAAAGTGAAGCTCGGGTCGCCCGAACCGTTTTCGGTTTCGACGTGAACAACCCAATGGCCGGTCAGATTCGGAACATCGGCGGATTGTCCTTTCCGGTCCAGATTGGCGGTCAAGTCTTCCGGGCTCAAGCTGGACTCAAAACCGTTGGCGGGAACATCTGCTTTGGCGACCCAAAGAATGGCGTTCAGCACCACCTTGCGCAAATTGTCGTTGGACCAATTGACGTGCTTATGGCCTCCGGTGAAGCCGAAGCTGCGTCCGCCATCCGGCCGATCGAACAGCCACATCATGGTCTCGGGGCGGCCGCCGCGTCGATAATATGGTCGTAGGGGCCCGGCGGGTAGACGTAGGGTCCCTTTCGCACTTTGTCCGAGGGCGTGGCGGTCAGAATCGGGGTGGATGCCGACTGGCGTGCGGCGGGCAGCTCCCTCGAGAGAGGCGTCGTTCCTGGGGTTCTCGAGCCGGCGAGGTAAAGTACCATTCGTCTTCCAGCGCAAACGGTGTACACCACGGGTGACGGGATGCTCGGGAAAGGTTTCATAATCCGGCACCACATGGGATTGACCGAATAGAGATGTCATAATAGCCGCGATCCAGCGCCACATCGCTTCCCCCGCCTCACCTTTGGGCACTTCAACGGCGTAATGCATGCAGCCGATGCCCACTCCCTTCTTGGCCAAGCGATCCATGAGTTTCATCCGGTCTCCTTGGATGGCGGGGTGCCCAGCACCGCCATCGGCGTAAATCACCACGGCATCAGCTCCCTCGAAGACGCTGTCGTTGGCGGGCAGCCGTTCGTGTAGACCTCGATTTGCAGCCCGGCGCGTGGTCGAGGCATTTCTTAGGAGCAGACAGCCGCGGGAATTCGTGTTCACCCGGACCGTGGCTTGGTTGGCCGGCGATGAGCAGGATTCGTTTGTCGTCAGCGGCGTTGCTGCCGGCCGTGCCGAGGATAGCCATCAACCCGAGAAGAAGAAGGACATTCGTCATAGGCCATCGAAGGAGGAAATGTTTACTTCAAGGTCTTCTTGAGGAACTTGATCCCTTTGACCGCGATTTCGTCACGGTCGGCTCGATGCGGCGCCAGATAGCGGCGGCCCGGGCGATCACCTTTACGTCGGTGGTAAAGGACTCGATCACGACGTCGCCCTGGTAGCGAATGCCCTTGAGGGCCGCGGCGATCGGTGTCCAATCGATGTGATCATTGCCGGGCGTCCCACGGTCGCTCCCGCAGGCATGGAAATGGCCGAGAAGTTTGCCCGCTTTGCGGATCGCTTTGGCCTGGTCCTTTTCCTCGATGTTCATGTGGAACGTATCGAGGTGAAGTTTTAAAACGGGACTGCCGACTTCCTTGATCAGGAGCAGGGCTTGATCGCACGTATTAATAAAGTCGGTCTCGAAGCGGTTCAGCGGTTCCATGCAAATCTGCCGCCCGCGCGCTTGTGCATATTTGCAAAGCTGTTTCAAATTCCCCACCACCGTCTTCCATTGCCGCTTGTATTCGTCCGGGGCAACGGCATCCGCGCGACCGACGGCCGAATAGACCGCCCGATCAAACTGGGCAGCCCAGGACGACCATCTGATCGAGCACTTGCTGCATGTAATTAAGCGCGTTCTTCTGTTGTTCCGGCGTTCCACGCAAGTCCCGGTCCGGTCCCAGGCAGGCACAGGCGGACCCGCAGGCCAGGCCGTTCTTGTCGAGGGCCGCTTTGACCTGGGCCGCGTCAATGTGGGACGGATCTTCGATGGCGATCTCGATCGTTTCAAAACCCCACTTTTTGAACTGGGGAAAGAGTTTCGTGCTTTCTGTCGTGAAGGGAGAAGTGAACAAGAAGGTGTTAATGCCAAGTCTCATGCGACCGAGGCTATGCCAAAGCAGGTGCGGTGGTCAAAGATTTTAGCGCGCCGCACCGAAGAGCGAGGCTGCGAATTGCATAAGGCTTATCATATTTTGCATTCGTCCGTTCAGATTGGCTAACAATTTATGGTGAGATTTTCACAAGGCATGTGGAGCCTCAAAAGCCTTGGCGCAGTAGAGTCGACTCATGGAAAATGTCGTGTCCACAAAGGGTCAAGAGCTTGCTCAGGGTGCAGCCGCCAATGACCAAGGCAAATCACACCGAGGGCGCGCCACGCGCCCCGGGTGCCCTGAACAGTTCACGACGCTCCTTCGATAATAGACTTCGTCTACGCCGTTGTCTCGCAACGTTCTCCGCGGGCTTATCCCTGGCGTCGAACCCTGACCCGGACGGGGCCTGTTCCTTCGGATCGCATTCACTGCGAGGTCCTGCGCAACGGGACCCTCACGACCCAGCCCTCGACCTGAAAGTCCTGGCCTCCAAGCTGAAACGCATGCTCGGGCTGGCCGCCGAGAACCGGTTGAGTGAACTCTCCGGGTAACAGTCGGTCCCGCCGGACCTCCTGCAACCGCGATGGTCACCCTCAGTGGCGACGGCGAGCCCGATTCTTTGCCCCAATTTTCATGTCAATCTGTCCAGGTCGTCGTCCACCTGCGTGCCCAGGGCGAAGTCCGTTCTTCAAAGTGGTGCTAATCACCAATGCGAGCGGGCTGCAGTTGCCCCGAGGTCCAACTCGGGTTGCAGCTCTTCACGGCCCAGGATGAAGTCTGGACCAAGCTTGATGCGGGCACCCAGGCCTACATGGACAAGGTGAATGGCCGAAAGCCAGCCCGGCCACCTGCCCGAATCTCTCCCTGGCCAGCATTCTCGAGAACATTTTGAAGCTGGGACGCCAGCGTCCGATTGTGATTCAAAGCTTGTTCGCCTCGTTGGACGGCGAAGAGCCGCCCGTCGAGGAGGTCGAGCAATATGTGCAACGCCTGAAAGAGCTCCAACAGGGCGGCGCCCGCATTTCGCTGGTGCAGGTTTATTCGGCGCATCGGCCGGCCATTTGCGCCACGTGCCATCATCTGCCGTTGCGCAGCCTCTCCCGCATTGCCCAGCGCGTCCGGGAAGTGACGGGCCTCAAAGCGGAGGTCTTTAACTCCGGCCCGATCTATTCGGCCAGCAGTTTGCGCATCTTCTCCAATTCCTTCTTCTGCTCTTTGCTCGTTTTAGGATAGTGCATGTCCAGGGCGCTCAGGTGCTCGAGGATGATCTCCGAAACGATTAAGCGTGCGTTGGGCTTATCGTCGGCCGGGACGATGTACCAGGGTGCTTCCTTGGTGCTAGTGGCGCTCAGACAGACTTCGTAAGCCTTTTGATACGTCTTCCAGAGCTTGCGCTCTTCTATATCCGCCAGGCTCAATTTCCAATTCTTGTCCGGATTTCAATCCGCTGGAGCAGGCGCTTGCGCTGTTCCTCCTTGGACAGGTGCAGGAAGATCTTGACCAGGCGCGTGCCATTCCGATGCAGATGCTGCTCGAGATCCACGATCGATCGATAGCGACCCTTCCAAAGCTTGTCGTCCTCGATGAGTTCGTCGGGCAAATGCTGCTTTTCCAACAACTCGGGATGCACGCGCACCACGAGCACCTCTTCTAGTGTACGATCGATTAAAGATCCCCAGATGCCCCGTTCAGGCAGGCGGGCGTTGCGTCCGCCACAAAATCATGCTCGAGCTCTTGGGCGCTCGGCTGCTTGAAACTGCAGACCTCGCACGCTTGAGGATTCACCCCCACATGACGTGCTTGATGGCGCCGTCCTTCCCGCCGCGTCCATCGCCTGGAAAATGATCAGGACGGCATAGCAATTCTGTGCGTAGAGGATCCCTTGCTTCCGGCTCATCTCTTCCACGTGTTTCTGAAGCAGCGTTTCTGAGTCCTGCTTGGACTTGTAGAACGGGTGAATTTGGGTCGGCCACCGCTTGAGCTTGACGCTCTGGCCTTCGGCGACTTGGAATTGGCGGGCTTCAATCTTCTTCATAGGGCAATGTGACGTTGAACCTGAACGCGTCCGGTTCACCCGCGACGAGTCCCCGGCCTTCGGCGGGACCTTACAGGAAAGACCAGATACCACCAGAACGAACACCTTGGGGCGTATTGGGGCTGGGCAGCTCACGGAAATGCGATTGGGACCGGGCGGGGGCCTGGACACCCACCAGACATCCTTGAAGGGAGGGAGCCAGTCACTAATATTGAAGACGCTTTGGGAATTGAGATCAGCGAGTCCTCTATTTCAAGACGCACGGAGTCGAGAGCGCGTATCGAGAGCTTTTGGAGAGAGGAGCGAAAGGTGAAAGATCACCGACGCTGGCGGCAAAGATGCCAGACCACGAATTATGGCTGGCCTTTGTTCGTGATCCTGACGGCAATCTCGTTGGCCTGATGGAAGAGCGCAGATGAACTCCGGCCGGGAGACCTACGTCCGATCTCGAATTCCGGCTCGCGACGGAGCGCGTGCGCGAGCCCTACCAACGATTGATACTTCAATTCAGGTAGGGCGCGTCTCTCCGAGACCGCCGACGTTGGACGTCAGATCTCGACGTTAGATCTATCCATTCCAGCCATCTGGCCATTCTGGTCGGACCAGAAGAAGCTTTTGAGCGGATGGAGTTTACAACCGAATTGAAACCTTAATCGAGTCTATGGGCTCCTTTTCAGCCCCGAAAAGCGCTCCATGTTCTTAGGCGTTTGGGCTAGGGGAACGCGCCGGGAATGATCAGTTCCCATCACTTAAATGATTCCATAGCAAGGTGTTCTGGCAGTGTCGTGTCTGACTTGCCCCCGCACTCCATAACGTCGCGATGCGTGGAATACATCGGGACCTCTCGGGCACTCCATTCGGTGTAAACCCGGTGTAAACCCGCTCTAACCTCGGTCAATACCCGGTCGCGAGCGGGTATTGACCGAGGTTAGAGCGGGTTTGGAATGGGGCTACGGCGAAAGAAGCAGGGACGATCACCGGCTTTGCCGAATATTTACTGGGAGCTATTAGCTCCCGGGCCCCAGCCGCAGTTTACGTATTTGGGAACAATTTGTTCCCGCGTGAACGGGGAGTATCCAACTCTCGCGCTTACTGCGATTCCAGCCGAAAGAACTGGGCTGCCCCGATCAATGGCACCGTGAGGGTGTGCATGAGATCATCCCCAACCACCACGTCTCCAACTTGTTGCCAACGTGCACCCGCCCCCAGGAGAGTCGAACTTTCAAGAGTATAATTAGCCGGGCTGGGTGCCCGGACTCGCATTGTCCGGGAGGAAAGACGGAGCCGCGATGAGAATACCCACACCGTTGGTGCTAACCGTGATGTTGTCGATGGTCAAGCCAGCTTGGTATTGGGTTGAGAACGGCGCCGAGGGCAAATCGACCGGCCCTCCGCCCGGTCCGTTTGTCGAGGTGTCCACGAATTGCCAGGTGGCTTTGTAATAGCCGGGCTTCGTGAAGCTGTAAACCCGCCCATGAATATGGCCATACGGATCGGAACCCGGCGAGCCGTCGCTTTCGCTCACGTAAATTAGATTCGTGCCATTGGAATAGGGCACCGTCACGCTCCAGGTGAGATTGGTGCCATCGACGCCCTCACCGTCGGCACCCTGTCCAGCCGTTTCCCAGAAGCCAAAGCTGGCCCCGGACGGGCCTTCGACGCTTAGCAGTTTCACCTGGATATAAGTGCCCGGGGCGGCATAGCCAGGTTCGGGCCCGCCGTTGTCGGGCGTGGCCGCGAGCGCGATGAAGACCGAGTCATCAGTCCAGTAATAGCCAAAGTAGGCGTCGTTGGTCGTGCCGACATTAAGGCCGAAGACCCAGCCGCTGTTGGTGGTAAAATCCTCGGCGGTGGGAGCGTACTCGAGTGTGGCGCCGGGCGTGCTGGCGGTAGCGCCGGCGGGCATGTGGTCATGGGCATATAGCCGCAGGCAAACGAGCGTTGCGGCTAGGATGGCGGGTGTTTTCCGGAAAAAGAGGCACGGTAATTCTGGAGGGAGTTTTCATGTTGCTTTCGAATGGGTTGCGGATGTTGTTATCGCAAATGTCAGCTTAATTGTTGGGTTGAACGAAACGCGTGACGGCGGGCGGCAGGAGATTCGTCGCCTGTGCCCAGCTCAGTTGGGCGGCGTGGCCATCGGCAAAAAGATAATTGGCGCCGCCCGAATGGATGGTCACCGCCACTTGCGACCGAAAGGAAAGGACGGTGTAACCGCCCGAGCTCGCGTCGGCGAAATGGAAATGGTCGGAACCGAGATAATTCCCCCAGGTTTCCGCGAGATGGATGGTCTCGGAAGTGGAAGGGATGGAACTGAGTCTGGAAAAATCCAGTTGCGGCGCCCCAAAAGGATTCGGGGTCAGGAAATCATTGATGGCACGATCCTGAGAGTCGTCTTTATCGCAAGGCCGCGGGGCGAGAGGCGAAGTTGTCCTATATGGGCCATGCCATGATGGAGAACCGGCACGGGCTGGCCGTGGCCGGCATGGTCACCCCGGCCAATGGCACCGCCGAACGTCGCGCCGCGGAGAGGATGCTTAAAACCAAGAGCAAAGAGATCGGTCACCGCATCACGGTCGGCGAGGACAAGGCCTATGACACGACCGATCATGTGGCCAATCTTCGCGCCATCAACGTCACGCCGCATGTGACGCAGAACAATGGCGTCACCAAGACCGGCAAGAACCGCCGCAGCGCCATCGACCAACGCACCACGCGTCACGAGGGCTATGGCATGTCGCAAACCCGCCGGGCAATGATCGAATGCATCTTCGGCTGGGGCAAGCAGCACGGCACGATGCGCAAGACCAAGCATCGCGGCATCCGCGCCGTCGCCGCCGACTTCCTGCTCAATCTGATCGCCTACAATCTCATCCGCATTCCCAAATTAGTTGCGGAATAGACCGGATCGTGTTCACGCACACGCCGAAGTACTTCGAATGTCCCTAAACGCTGCTGCCTGCGCCGGACCCCAACGACTCCACAACACGCAAGAATAAGGACCGAATTCCGGGTTTTTCAGCGAACTGTTAGAGTTTTTGGGTCCATTCGCGCCAATGTGTCGGACGAACCGAGACCCACTTCTTCGATTCGGCGTTCAACCAGCCGCCTGGAACCTGACGGCAGGGGAACACGACCTCATGAGGCCTGTCGTCGTCGATAACGGCGAGTACAAGATCCCGGTCGAATGGCGCGGTCGATATAGGTTGATGCGCGGAAGTGACTCTGGACGTCCTCGGCAGTCCGAGACTGACCCAGAGCGGCGGTTCGTCAGCGTCAATTGACGCATTGCGGAAGGTTTATTCGATCACATCATCGGCGCGGGCGAGGATTTACTGTAGAACCGCAAGCCCAAGCGCCTTGGCGGTCTTGAGATTGATCACCAGTTCGTATTCGGTTGGCGCCTGCGCCGGCAAGTCGGCCAGCTTCTCGCCCTTGAGGACGCGGCCGACGTAGTTGGCAGCGCGCGGGAGGAAAGTGATGCATCGCGGCGTGAGGCGGCGGACGTGCGCGTCGCGGTCAACGCTGCCAGTGGTCGCCTTGGGGAAGGAATGCTGGGGACTTGCCTTTTAGGGAATGTGTGACGCGGTGCGTTGCGACGATTTTGAGCGTGGGCGCGCGGGGGCTACGGTGCTAGATTGGCTCCTTAAGCCGGAGGAAGCGCTCATGATCCAGGCGGCGTCTCCGCTCATTGTGAAGCTTTCGCTATTTTTCGTGACGGCTGGCGCTACCCATTTGATCATGTCATTTGGTCAGACGTTGATACACTATAAGGTGGCCCACCATCCGATGGGCGGTAAGATTTTCCGCAATCACATCAACTACCATCACACCCACTATTCCGACGACCATCTTGTCTCTCGGACGTACCTCGGTGATGAAGGCAATACGACGCCCTACTTTTTCATTCCTATTCTTCTCGTGGGGGGATGCGCTTATTTCTTATTGCCGCTAAATCTTTTTGTGGTGATGGTCGTCGCAGGCTGCGGCGTCGTTCTACGCGCACGTCTTGTTCGACAACGAATACCACTCGGAGAAATCGCGGCTTCACCAGTTCGCATGGTTCAGACGCAAACAAGAGCTGCACTTCATTCATCACCGGCACGCCGACAGTAATTTCGCGATTATCCATTTTTTCTGGGATAGGATTTTGGGTACCTATAGAAGGCCGGATTCGGGATAGACGCCTGGAGAGGCAGGCCTTCGGTTTGGGGGTCAAGAAAAGCAGTGCGTGGCACAATGAAATCGCTCCAGCCTTGAGAATTTGCGATGCCGCTACAGCGGGGTGAGGTGCAGGGCTACGATTCCGATCGAATGGTCGTTGAGTTCACAATGCTCTATCAAGGCAAGGTGATTCGTTGCGCGATCAGCACCGCGGCGATGGACGATCTTGAAGGCAGGCGTGACGTGAAGGCGGAGGAGCGCGTCGGCCAGTTTAAGCGATTGCGGGAAGCAATCGAGGAGCGAGCATCACGCAAGTATATCGAGGATCAGACCCAGGCCGACCGACCCGTGGTGTTACGATCTAATGATTTCTCAAGATAGTCGGGCCCGCAGGGCATTGGCGGATGCGGCCTGGCATCGGAAACTCGCCGCGGGTCTTTTGAGTTCTTCGTGGTGAGTTCTGCTTACAGTGGGAGTTGAAGCTGACGCTCAATGACGCCGCGGGATCGGCCGGAGCTAAATGTAAATGAACAGACCTACCGCTTCCCAGATCACCTGGGCCGTTAATACGGCAGCCAGGGCGAGGCTCGCAGCCGTTAAGGCCGGAAAAAAGTAATCTCGGAATAACATGGCGGCGTCTCGCTTTAGCTAACGCCCCCTCGGCACTCACACCAGTCCAAACGCAAATAAACCTTAAGGGTTCCGATTCGTTACGATGAAATTTGAAAAGCCCCACGGGGAGGATCAACTCGACATAGCCCTCGAAGCGCTTCGCATGATGTGCTGGACTGCTGTCCGGAAGGTCTCCGGTGCGAAATTACATGTTCGGAGCCGTTGCCGCTGGCACTAAAAGATCCGGAAAATCACCTCGGCGCCCCTTAATCGAAGATATGCCGCTGGCGGGCCAGGAGCACGCTGGACCATCTCAATAGCGGACAGCAGGCGTGCGCCATCCTAGACCAAGTAGCAGGCAGGCGTTTCCTCGATCGACCAGGGCGGCGGGAAGCGACCGATGCTTTACTTTCCCAAGACCCCGAGCGCCTGCGCGCCGAAATAAAGCACCGCTAGTACGCCGATAAAAACAAGAGACCGCATCAGCCACCGAGCGCTGGCTCGCAGGAACAGCCAAATTAAAACGCCCGCAATTGCGGCTAGGACAAGTTTTCCGATTAGCTCGGTGCGAAATTCCATCGCCACCCCGCGCCTTGCCATTGCGGGACCAATCTCCGAATCAATGGTGCAATTGTAGACTGCTGCTCAGCACGGCGAAGCGGCGAGGGAAGGCCGCAGGGTCGTCATGGCACGCGCCTAGTTGGCGGCGGCTCGCGCTGTTGGCGACCCCCCAAAGGGGCGTCTCACAACGTCGATGCGGACATAGTGCGGACATGACGTTCAATCGCAGTCGGCCATTCGAGATAACTATTTGATTATACTGGTGAGCGCGGAGGGGCTCGAACCCTCGACCCCGTGATTAAAAGTCACGTGCTCTACCAACTGAGCTACGCGCTCACTCGCGCCTGCGTATATAGGACCGGAAGCCGAACGGGAAGATCGCACCGCAACAGCCGTCAGGAACCGCACCGGGAGAATTCGGCGCACCAGGTTCGCCAGTTCCGGCGCCGTTTGCTAGACTTAGCAGCCGTTGCCGGGTGAGCCGCACCACGAGGACGTAACCCATGCCGATCGTCAACCGCGTCGCCGATTTGCACGGCGAAATCAAAGAATGGCGGCGCGATTTTCACGCCCATCCGGAACTTCGCTACGACGTGCATCGCACCGCCGCCTCGGTCGCCGACAAGCTCAAAAGTTTCGGCTGCGATGAGGTGGTACCGGGGATCGGCCGAACCGGCGTGGTCGGCGTCATCCGCGGCCGCAAGCCGGGCAACAAAGTGGTCGGCATGCGCGCCGACATGGACGCGCTGCCGCTCGAGGAAGAAACCGGACTGCCGTACAAATCGACCGTTCCCGGCAAAATGCACGCCTGCGGGCATGACGGGCACACCGCCATGCTGCTCGGCGCCGCCAAATATCTAGCCGAGACGCGCAACTTCGCCGGCACCGCCGTGGTGATTTTTCAGCCGGCCGAGGAGGGCGGCGCCGGGGCTGCGGCGATGATCAAAGACGGCCTGATCAGCCGCTTCGGCATCGAGGAAGTCTACGGCATGCACAATTATCCCGGGCTGCCGGTCGGCACTTTCGCCATCCGTAGCGGGCCGATCATGGCCGCGGCCGATCACATCGAAATCGCGCTCGAAGGCAAGGGCGGCCATGCCGCGCGGCCGCATCTTGCCGTCGATACGATCCTGGTCGGCGCCCAGATCATCAATCAGCTGCAGTCGATCGTGGCGCGCAACGTCAATCCGCTGGAATCGGCCGTGGTCTCGATCTGCATGTTCCAGGCCGGCCACACCGACAACGTCATTCCGCAGCACGCCAAGCTCCTCGGCACCGCGCGCAGCCTCACTCCGGCGGTGCGCGAGCTTCTGCGCAAGCGCATCGCCGAGGTGATCGAAGGCACCGCGCAGCTTTACGGCGCAACGGCGAAAATCACCTACACAACGGGCTATCCCGTAGTGGTCAATCATGCGCGGGAAACGGCGTTTGCCGCCGACATTGCGGGCGAGATCGCGGGCCCGGGCCGGGTCGACACCGCGGTGCCGCCGCTGATGGGGGCTGAGGATTTCGCCTACATGCTCAACGAGCGGCCGGGCGCCTTCATCTTCGTCGGCAACGGCGACAGCGCAGGACTGCATCACCCGGCTTACGATTTTAACGACGAAACGATCCCGGTCGGCACCTCATATTGGGTGCGGCTCGCCGAGACAGCGCTGCGCGCTTAAACGCTCCGCCTATTGCGCCGCTTCGACCTTGTCGGCCGGCAGCTTCGGCGGCTCGGCCATGACCTTGGTCATGACGTCCTGCGACTGCGGCAACAGTCCCACGGCCCGGGCGCCGATGCGCGCTTCGATGCCGCGCCAATAAGCGAAGTTGTTAAAGCGGGTACCTTCGATCGTCGCGAGAATGACCGCGGCGAGGAACGGCAGGCTCTGCACCACCAGCACCACAGCGAAGATGTTGATCTCGTGGACCTGCTTGTAATTGGTGATGACCAGCGTCGCCGAGCCGACGAGGAGGAGGGCGGCAATCACCGCCTCCCAGAATGCCGGAAAATCGGGTCCCTTGCGCGAGACGCCGCCTTTGGCGGTGCGCAGGAACGGCATGCGCTCATGAATGACGCCGAGCCCGACCGAGCGCGCCACAGTCCACTGCAGCGCCATCGCGGCGCAGACCGCGCCGAACATCTGGCCGGCCGAGGCCCGCACCCGCAACCGGTAGAGCGCCACGAAATGCGCCACCGAGACGGTGAAGGCCGCAATGATCGGGATGGTCAGGATTTTATCGGGCACCGCGATATTGGCGAAGGCCACGACCGGAACCCACAGGATGTTCAGCAGTGCAACCACGACGCCGATCGAATCCGAGCCGAGCCAGTTGAGCCAGCCAATGCCGTATTCGCGCTTCTGTTCGCGCGTCAGGCCGGTCGCCCCCGGGAGCATGCGCCGCCAATGCTTACGTACCAGCTGGAAGCCGCCAAACGCCCAGCGATGGCGCTGCCGCTTATAGGCTTCGAAGGTATCGGGAAGCAGCCCATGGCCGTAGCGGCGGTTGGTGTAATGCGCGATCCAGCCATGTTCGAGGATGCTCAAGCCCAGATCGGTGTCCTCGACGATCGTGTCGGACGACCAGCCGCCGGCGCTCGCGATCGCGGCGCGGCGGATCAGGCACATCGTGCCGTGCATGACGACGCCGTTGAACTCGTTCCGCTGCACCATGCCGATGTCGAAGAAGCCGGCATATTCGGCGTTCATGGCGGCGTGCATGAGTGAGCGGGCGCCGTCGCGATGATCCTGCGGCGATTGAACGAAGCCGACCTGCGCATCGGCAAATAGCGGCGCCAGATCCTTGAGCCAATCCGCATCGACAACATAATCGGCATCGATGGTGCCGATGATCTCGGCGTCGGCCGCCGTGTGCGCCAGTGCGATCCGCAGCGCGCCCGCTTTGTAGCCTTCGACATTGTCGACGCGGACGAATTTGAAACGCTCGCCGAGTTCGCGGCAATGCTCCTCGACCGGCCGCCACAGCGCCGGATCGGGCGTATTGTTGATCACCACCACGCATTCGACATTCGGATAATCGAGGCGCGCCACGGCATCGAGCGTGGTGTTGAGCATGTCCGGCGGCTCGCAACAGGCCGGCACATGGATGGATACTTTCGGCGCGTAGGCTTCCGGCACGAGCGCCGGCGCATTGGCGAGCCGCCGCGGCGGCCGGCCGAAAGCGATAGCCGCAATCTCTTCGATGCGCGATAGCGCAATGGCGACGAGCGGCACCAGAAGGACGATGCCAAAGCCGAGCGCGAAGGCCGCGCCGGGCACGAAATAATGGCCCTTCCAGAATGCCAGGATGGCAGCGCCCCAGGCGCCCACCGCGTTGGCGGAGACCGCAAGCAACAGCGCCTGGGTGAAGCCGACGCCGGCCATGGCGAGGATCGGCAACGACAGCAACAGCCCGAGCAGCACGGCAAGGCCGGCGCGCTTGCCATAGTCGGGATCGCTGATCGGTCCGGTCCAGGAGAATTTCGCCTGCCGGGCTGCGTCGAATATCCCCCAATAGGGACCGACGCCGCCTTCCATGGTTTTCCAGGGCTGGTCGATGCCTTCGACGATGTTGTAGTCGATGCCGTAGGCCTCCGCGCGCGCAACGAAATCGCGGATGATGACCGCCTGATTGATCCGGCCGGGTTCGGAATCGTGGAAATTATAGCCGGCGCTCGGCCAGCCGAATTCGGCAATCACAATGCGCTTGCCGGGATAGGTCTGGCGCAGCTTGTCGTAGATTTCGATGGTGTGATCGACCGCGGTCTTGGCGTCGTAACCGGCCCAATAGGGCAGGATATGGGCGGCGATGAAATCGACCGACGAGACGAGCTCGGGATGGTCGATCCAGGCGCTCCAGATATCTCCGGTTGTCACCGGGACCGGGCTCGAACGCTTCACGCGCTGAATAAGCTTGATGAGATCGTCAACATTGGTTTCGGCGCGCAACATGGTTTCGTTGCCGACCACGATGGCGTCAACATTGCTGTTGTGGCGGGCAAGATCGAGGGCGGAGTTGATCTCGCGCTCGTTGCGCGCCTTGTCCTTGTCGATCCAGGCGCCGACGGTAACCTTGAGGCCAAATTCCGCGGCGATCGGCGGCACCAGCTCGGCACCGCCGGTCGACGAATACAGGCGGATGGCGCGCGTATAAGGCGCGATCGCCTTAAGATCGGCGCGGATCTGTTCCTTGGTCGGCCGTTCGCCGTAATCGGGATGCGAGGAGTTAACGAAGGGGGCGTAGGAGACGCTGGCGAGCTGACCAGTAAAGTCGGGAGCAATTCCCACGGGCCTCAGCAAAGCCCAAATGCCGGCATGCACGCACGCTACAAGCGCGAGCACGGCTGCGACGGTGCGCATAACTCTTCTAACCAAGCGGGGCGGAACCACACAGGCCCGAACCTGCCCCCAGGTTCGACGATGGTCGTAAGGATGAGGCGACCTTGCGAGCGGCGATTACCAAGCTAGCGGCCGGCAGTGGCAAATTCAAGACAACAAAGCGCGAGCAACAAAATTTTCGTCGCCGTGCTCCCGGCTTTTACTGTTAGCGGTTCAGTGCTTCGTCGCCGGACTTGGCGCGGCGGCCGCCGGCGCTGGCGCGGGCGGCGGTGCGACTTCCAGAGCGGGGTTAATCCAGCAAGCCAGCACCTGCCCATTCAAGCTGTCGGGCGTCTTGGCGTCGATCGCGTTGGAATGCAGGACAAGGCAGCGGAACGCCGCCTGGATATGGCCGCTCGGGCAGCCAAAACGGTCGTAAAGGTCGAGGTGGCGAAAGGCGGTATCGAGATCGTCGCGCCAAAGCAGGCTGACCACCCGGCGGCCGAGCCAGACGCATTCGGGATTGCCCGCCGGTCCATTAATGGCGTGCTGCGCCTCGGCATATTCGTCGATTTTCTGCGTTTCCTTGGCCGCTTCCGGACTGGCGGGAGCTGGCTGACCCGTGGCAGGCGGGGCATTGCTTTGGGCAAGAGCCGATTGGATCACAGGGCTGACGGGGACAACGAGCCAAGCGGCAATACACAGCCGGCCGACGACGCTGAGCACTCTATGGGACATGTTTCCCTTGGTCTGCTGGGCTAATTTGAGCCGATAGAACGGACGTTCCCCGAACCCCATGCGCCGTTTGGCCGGCACTTCGTCGACCGCTTGGTGGGCCTTCTTGGCCATCCGATTGGGCCGCTATTGCGGCGGCCATATTCGGAAAAACTGCCGCCGAGAGAACACCCCAACTCCGTCCGTTTGTCCAGCACGCAACGCGACAAGCGTTAAGACGCAAGCCCCATGGCTTGGCAGCGCGTTCTCCGGAGGTTAAGCGGAGGCTGTGTCGCGGATTCTTTACGGAAACTCGCTCGCTGGAGCGCTTGCGCATTTCGCGGTTACGGCGCTTGCGATCGGCCTGGCGTGGTGGTGGCTCGGCGCGCCGGTGCGGCTGCCGCCGTCGCCGCTGGCCACCGGCGGCAAGCTTTACTGCGTGTCCTATGCGCCCTTCCGCGACGGCCAGGATCCGCTGGTCGAAGGAACGCAAGTGAGCGCGGCGCAGATCGACGAGGATCTGGCGCTGATCTCGAAATACGCCAATTGCGTGCGCACCTATTCCGTCGACGACGTGCACGACGCGGTCCTCGTCAGCGCCCGGCGCTACGGCCTCAAAGTGCTGTACGGCATCTGGGTTTCCAGCAGTCCGCAGAAGACGCAACGCCAGATCGCCGCCGCCGTGGGTTACGCCAGGCAATATGCCGACGTCATCCAGGCGGTGGTTGTCGGCAACGAAGTCCTGCTGCGCGGTGAAATGTCGGCGGCCGATCTCATCGGCTATATCCGCGAGGTCAAGTCCCAGGTGTCGATGCCGGTGACCTATGCCGACGTCTGGGAATTCTGGCTGCGCAATCCCGACGTGCAGAACGCGGTCGATTTCGTCACCATCCACATCCTGCCCTATTGGGAGGATTTCCCGATTCCGGCGGCGCAGGCCGCCGCCCATGTCGAGGCCATCCGCAAAATGGTGGCAACCGCGCTGCCAAACAAAGAGATCGTCATCGGCGAGTTCGGCTGGCCGAGCGAAGGCCGCATGCGCGAAGGGGCGCGGCCCTCGCCGGTCAATCAGGCGCTCGCCATCAACGAGACCGTGGCGCTGGCGCAGCGCGAGAATTTTCGGCTCAATGTCATCGAAGCCTTCGACCAGCCGTGGAAACGTCAGCTCGAGGGCGCGGCCGGCGGCTATTGGGGCATTTTCGATCGCGAGGCGCGGGCGCCCATTTTCAGTTTCAGCGGCTATGTCTCCAATCATCCCCATTGGGCGATGCAGGCGCTTGCGGGAATCGTGCTCGCGGGTCTGGCTTTTTGCAGCGCCTTGATGGCCGCACGCGGCAAGAGCACGCCACCCATGCTGTGGCCGCGCATCGTCGCGCTGGCATTTTTGCCCGCCGTTCTATTCGGCTGGACGCTGGAAACGGTGCCGGTCGAAAGCTTCACGCTGGGCAGTTGGCTGCGCTCGCTTGCCTTTGCCGCCACCGCCGGCGCCGCGCCGATCGTCTGCGCCGCCGCCTGCGCCGCGGGCCGGCCACTGCCGGCGTTCGCCGCGGTGTTGCGACGTTCGAACGGCGCGCGCGACCCTTTGACGATCGCGCTTGGCCTCTGCCTGATCGCGCTTACTTTGCTGTCGATGCAATCCGCGCTCGGTCTGGTCTTCGACCCGCGCTACCGCGACATTCCCTTCGGCCCGCAAAGCGGCGCCGTGGTGGCGTTCCTCGTCGTATCGATGTCGGCGATACGGCCGTTCGGAACACGCGCAGCCGCGGAAACGCTTGCCGGCACCGTGCTCGCGCTCGCGGCCGGCTATATCGTGCTGAACGAAACTTTTGCCAACTGGCAAGCGGTCTGGCTGTGCGCCGGATTTCTCGGTCTTGCCATCATTCTGCTGCGGGCGCGGGACGCGCTAGGCTGAGCATCAACACGCCGGCCGCGAGCGCTGCGAGGTCGGCATTGTGCAGCACGACGCCGAAACCCGCCGCCGCGAGCGTAAGCGTCGCCAGCACGATCGACGGCCGGATCAGATTGAGCAGGGCGCCGGCGAGCGCCAGCGCGCCGAACACCTCGTGTTTGTAGAGGATCATGCTCAGCCGGAATGTACTGCACAGCCAAGTGCCGAGCCCGGCCTGGCAGGCAAGCTCAACATTGGTGTTCTCCATCGCCATGTAGCGGATGTAGACCGCCTCGCCGACCGACAGGAAGGCGACGATCAGAAGCCAATTGGTCTGGCGTGGGGTGGGCAAAAACAGCGGGCGGCGCATGGCGCACTTTATTCCGTGACGGGTGCGAAGCGAAAGCGGCCGTTATTCTAATCACAGAACCGCGGAAACTGTCATCAGCGGTGAAACAGCAATCCGCCAAATCACTGACGATCGGCGAGGTGCTGCCCGTCATAGATCGTCGGCTGGCAGAACATCCCCAAGCGCGCCATCGCGGCGCAGAGCCGCGCCGCTTCGCCAGGCTGCGCGATGGGTCCGGCGACCAGCCGCAATTCGAGACGGTTGCTGCGCGGAATTTCCTTGACGCTCATGATCGGCTGGAGACCGCTAAAGAGCTGCGGATATGAGGTGCGGATAGCCACCCAACGCATGCGCAGCGCCTGGATGGTCAGCCCGCTGCCGATGTCGACGCCGAATGCGGTGCGCGATAGTGCCGGCGCTGCGGCTTCGTCCGAGGCTTTGATCGTCGCCGGCGGCGACGCATTGGCGGCGCCTGTCGGGATTTCGACCGGCGCTGCCATCGACGCGGTGAGTGCCGCCACCGCCGCGACGGACGGCCCGTCGGGAGTGCGGCGGGATTCGTCGGCTGCCTTGATTTCCTTGCTGACCGAGCCGGTCACGTCGTCCATATCGTGTTCGACGGCGGCAAGCCGCGTCCTGATCTGTTCGTCGTTGACCGACAGTCCGCGCACGGCCTCGGCAAGCCGGTCCGTCGCGGCCTCGGCATCGAACGGCGCGGCTGCGGCCGGCCTTGGGCGATGGAGGACGACTGCAAGGCGTTCGGCCGCAACCTCGCTGCGGCTCGTGAGGACCGCGAACAGCAAGGCGCCGGCGGCTGCCGCGCCCCAGACCGCCAAGCGGCGCAGGCGATCCATGGTGAATGCTGTCCCGGACCGGGCACGCTTCTCGACGACCACCGCTCCAGGAGATATCGGCGGTTCCGCCTTCAGCGCGTCCGCAAGATTGACCATGCTGCGCTCCGGCACGTGCCCAGACCAGTTCCTGGACGAATCGAGTCCTTGAGTCGAATCAGTGCTAAAAATTAGCAGATTCTGGCGGCCCGGACCTCTGTCGCTGCGGCGACCGTTTTAACCGCATTCGCCGTGCGTCGGCTTTGCTCGCTTTCGATGACCGGCCGGCTTAGCTAAGAGGGTGCTGCGGAGGCGTTGTCATGGAGTCACGAAGCTGCCTTGCGATCGTGCTCGCGGCCGGCGAGGGCACCCGCATGGCGTCGGCGCGGCCGAAAGTGCTGCATGCCATCGCCGGCAAGTCGCTGCTCGCACATGTTCTCGGCGCCATCGCCGGAGCCGGCGTCACCGCGACGGCGGTGGTTGTCGGCCCCGGACAGGACGAGGTTGCCGCCGAAGCACGCCGCATTTTGCCGGCGGTCGCAACATTCGTGCAGCACGATCGGCGCGGCACCGCGCACGCGGTCCTCGCGGCGAGGTCTGCGATCGAAAACCGGCCTGACGATATTCTGATCGTTTATGGCGACACGCCGCTGCTGCGGCCGGCGACGCTTTCGCGCTTGCGCGCGAGCCTTGCGGACGGCGCCGCGCTCGCGGTGCTTGGCTTTCGGCCGGCCGATCCGACCGGCTACGGGCGTCTCATCATGACGGACGGCGAGTTCGTCGCGATCCGCGAAGACGCCGATGCCAGCGCGAGCGAACGCGCGATCAAATTTTGCAACGGCGGCATCATGGCGCTTGCCGGAGACAGCGCGCTTGCCATCCTGGAGCGGATCGGCAACGACAATCGCAAACACGAATTTTATCTGACCGATGCGGTCGCCATTGCGCGCGGCATGAAGCTTCGCGCGGTCGCGGTCGAAGTCGAGGAGGACGACGTGCGCGGCATCAACAACAAAAGCCAGCTCGCCGAGGCGGAAGCCGTCGCGCAACAGCGTCTGCGCCGGGCAGCGCTTGACGCCGGCGTCACGCTGGTGGCCCCGGATACGGTATTCTTGGCGGCGGACACCAAATTCGGCCGCGATGTCGTGATCGAGCCCTACGTGGTTTTCGGCGACAAGGTCACGGTCGAGGACGGCGCCGTCATCCATTCGTTCTCGCATCTTTCCGGCGCCCATGTCGGCAAAGGCGTCTCGGTCGGGCCGTTCGCGCGGCTGCGACCGGGTACGCGGCTCGGCGACGGCGCGCGCATCGGCAATTTTGTCGAGGTCAAGGAAGCGGTGGTGGAAGCCGGCGCCAAGGCCAATCACTTGAGCTATATCGGCGACGCCTTCGTCGGCGCCAATGCCAATGTCGGCGCCGGCACCATCACCTGCAATTACGACGGCAGCGAAAAGCACCGCACCGTGATCGGCAAGGATGCCTTTATCGGCTCGAATTCGGCGCTGGTTGCGCCAGTGGAGATCGGCGAGGGGGCCTATATCGGCTCCGGGTCGGTCATTACGCAAAACGTGCCGCCGGACGCCCTGGCGCTCGGCCGCAGCCGCCAGACCATTAAGGAAGGCTGGGCTTCGCGCTTGCGCGGATTGAAATCGCTCGGCAAAAGCAGGAAGCGGTAATCGGTCAGAATTCGTTATTTTACGGAAGACCGGTTACTGGCTACTCAGTCCTCACAAGGAGAGCGTCCAGCCGGATGTGCGGCATCATCGGGATCATCGGGCAGGAGCCGGCGGCGCCGCAGCTCATCGATGCGCTCAAGCGCCTCGAATATCGCGGCTACGATTCCGCGGGCGTTGCCACGCTCGAAGGCGGCAAGCTGACGCGGCGGCGCGCCGAGGGCAAGCTCAAGAATCTTGAACTGCGATTGTCGCGTGAACCGCTGGCCGGCACCATCGGCATCGGCCACACGCGCTGGGCGACGCATGGCCGACCGACCGAGAACAACGCGCACCCGCACGCTACCGACAAACTCGCGGTCGTGCACAACGGCATCATCGAGAATTTCAGCGAGCTGCGCCGCGAGCTCGAGAAGCAAGGCGCCAAATTCGCAACCGAGACCGACACCGAGGTGATCGCCCACCTCGTCACCGCGGAGATGAAGCGCGGCGCCTCGCCGATTGCCGCGGTCAGGGCGGCGCTGCCGCGCTTGCGCGGCGCGTTCGCGCTCGCCTTTCTGTTCGCCGGCGAAGACGACCTTCTGATCGGCGCCCGCCAGGGCTCGCCGCTTGCCATCGGTTACGGCGACAGCGCGATGTATGTCGGCTCCGACGCTATTGCGCTCGCGCCGTTCACCGACACCGTCAGCTACCTCGAGGATGGCGACTGGGTCATCGTCACGCGAAGCGGTGCTGAGATTCACGACCGCGACGGCAACGTCGTCGAGCGCGCGGTGCTCAAATCGCAGGCCTCGGTGTTGCTCATCGACAAGGGCAATCATCGTCACTTCATGGCGAAGGAGATCCACGAGCAGCCGGAAGTCGTCGGTCATACTTTGGCGAATTATCTCGATATGGCGGCCGAATGCGTCGCGCTGCCGATGCAATTGCCGTTCGATTTCCGCGACCTGAAACGGATCTCCATCGCCGCCTGCGGCACCGCATATTATGCCGGCATGGTGGCGCGCTACTGGTTCGAGCAATTCGCGCAATTGCCGGTCGAGGTCGATATCGCCTCGGAGTTCCGCTACCGCGACGTGCCGCTGCTGCCGGGGGACCTCGCGATCTTCGTCTCGCAGTCCGGCGAGACCGCCGACACGCTGGCGTCGCTGCGCTATGCGCGCGCGCAGCGCCAGCACGTCCTTTCCGTGGTCAACGTGCCGACGTCGAGCATCGCCCGCGAGAGCGACACCGTCGTGCCGACGCTGGCCGGGCCGGAGATCGGCGTCGCGTCGACCAAGGCGTTCACCTGCCAACTGGCGGCACTAGCCGCGCTGGCGATCGCCGCTGGCCGCGCCCGCGGCGTGCTCAAGGAAACCGACGAGAAGGCGCTGGTGCATGCGCTGATCGAAATGCCGCGGCATTTGAACGAGGCTTTGGCGCTCGAGCCGCAGATCGAGCAGCTGGCGCGCGATCTGGCGAAATCGCGCGACGTGCTTTATCTCGGCCGCGGCACCAGTTTTCCGATCGCGCTCGAAGGCGCGTTAAAGCTCAAGGAAATTTCCTACATTCACGCCGAAGGCTATGCCGCGGGCGAACTCAAGCACGGCCCGATCGCGCTGATTGACGAGAACATGCCGGTGATCGTGATCGCGCCGCACGACAAGGTGTTTGAGAAAACCGCGTCGAACATGCAGGAAGTCGCCGCGCGCGGCGGCCGCTTGATCTTGATGACCGACGCCAAGGGCGCCGCCGAAGCCAACGACGGCCAATCGGTCGTGACGCTCACTCTGCCTACGGTGCATCCGGCCGTGGCGCCGCTGGTCTATGCCGTGCCGGTGCAACTCCTCGCCTATCACACCGCCGTCGTCATGGGCACGGATGTCGATCAGCCGCGCAATCTCGCCAAATCCGTTACCGTCGAATAGTTCCATGACTGGCGCGGGGCGTGGCGATCGCAGATGAGGCGTCGCCATCCTGCGTCGCGGACGACGCTGTTTAAATCCGGCGCTGGCCCATATATTGCCTGATTGCGCAGGGGCATGACCGAACCGATGACGAACAACGTTCAGGGTCCGAAACCATCTGGCGGCGTGGCGAGATCGTCGCCCGGCCTGATGAGCCGCATCCGCACTTATTTTCTGACTGGATTGGTGGTCGCCGGTCCGGTCGCGGTGACCCTGTGGCTGATCTGGTGGTTCGTGACCTGGGTCGACAATCTGGTGCGGCCGTTCATTCCGGTGGCGTACCGGCCCGAAACCTATCTGCCGGTCAACATTCCGGGGCTTGGACTGATTTTCGCATTCCTCGCGCTGACGCTGCTCGGCTTCCTCACCGCCAATCTGATCGGCCGCAAGCTGGTTGATTTCGGCGAGAGCCTGTTGAACCGCATGCCGATCGTGCGGCCGATCTACCGTACCGCCAAGCAGATTTTCGAGACATTGTTCTCGAAATCGGAATCCAGTTTCCGCCGCGTCGGCCTCGTCGAATTCCCGTCGCCCGGCATGTGGTCGCTGGTGTTCCTCACCCAGTCGCCGACGGCGGATATCTCCGACCGCCTGCCGGCGGCCGAGCATGTCTCCGCCTTCATGCCATGCACGCCGAACCCGACCACCGGGTTCTTCTTCTATGTGCCGCGGCGCGACGTCATCGACCTCGATATTTCGGTCGAGCAGGCGATGACGCTGATCATGTCGGCCGGCATGGTGCAGCCGGGCGGTGACGCGTCCGCGCCCGGCAAGCTTGCGGCGCTCGCCGAAACCGCGCGCACCGCGCAGGCCGCCCGCAAGCCGGCGCCGAGCGCGGTGGAATAATCCCGGATTCGCCCTGCCGAATTATTTCGGCCGAGTCAGTGGCTCCGCGCAGGTGTAGACCATGACTCCGTTCTTGAGGCCTATGCCCGCGACGTCGATCGTGGGCCCTAATTTGTTTGGGCCGGGCGGCGGTATCGTCACCGCCAGCGGCTGCAGGCTGAATCCGCCGCTGCAAACCGCTTTGGGCCCGGTGCAGGTGTAGCTAAGCTCTGTGGTCACGCCCTTTTGGAACGTATTTGGCGCCGCAACAAACCCTTGCGCACATACTGCCAGGTCGAAGGGAAGATTTGGCCCCCGGACGGGCCCGGTCTGTCCAAAAGACGCCGTCGCCGTCATCGCCGTCAGTCCAATGCCGATCAGCACTCTGCGCATTGCGATCTCCATAGGTTGTAATAACTCACTATACACAACCTATGATTACATTGGTCGGCGGCCGCTACAACAGGCTTTATCCCGCCTCCAACAGCCTGATCGCTTCGTCGCGGGCGAACAGATAGAGCAGATCGCGCAACGCCTGCCCGCGCGGCGATTTGAGTTTCGGGTCGCGCCCAAGGATGAGTTCGGCATCATCGCGCGCCGCGGCGAGGAGCTTGCCATGCACGCCGATGCGGGCGATGTGGAAGCCCGGCTCGCCACTCTGGCGCACGCCAAGCACATCGCCTTCGCCGCGCAGCTTTAAATCTTCTTCGGCAATGCGGAAGCCGTCTTCGGTTTCGCGCAGGATGGCAAGACGCGCCTTGGCGGTCGAACCGAGCGGCGGGCGATAAAGCAAGATGCAGGTGGAGCGGGCGGCGCCGCGGCCGATGCGGCCGCGCAATTGATGCAGTTGCGCGAGCCCGAACCGCTCGGCGTGCTCAATGACCATCACGCTTGCCTCCGGCACATCGACGCCGACCTCGATCACTGTCGTGGCGACAAGGAGCCGCGTCTCGCCCCTGGCAAAGCGGTCCATGGCGCGATCTTTGTCGGGTCCGCGCATGCGGCCATGGACGAGAGCGACCGCATCGCCGAACCGTTTCGTCAGCATCGCATGGCGTTCTTCGGCGGCGGCGAGATCGACGCTTTCGGATTCCTCGACCAGCGGACAGACCCAATAGACCCGGCGGCCGTCATCGAGCGCGCGCGCGACCGCCTCGACCACTTCGGCGAGCCGGGAGAGCGGCACGGCGCGGGTATCGATCTTCTGCCGGCCGGCCGGCTTTTCGCGCAATTCCGAAATATCCATGTCGCCGAAATAGGTCAGCACCAGCGTGCGCGGGATCGGCGTCGCGGTGAGGACGAGAAGATCGACCGCCTCGCCCTTCCTCGCCAGCGCGAGCCGCTGATGAACGCCGAAGCGGTGCTGCTCGTCGACCACCGCCAGCGCCAGATCGCGGAACGCCACATTGTCCTGAAACAGCGCGTGGGTGCCGACGATCAGATCGATGTCGCCCGACGCGAGCGCAGCGAGGATGTCCTCGCGCTCGCGGCCGCGCTCCCGGCCGGTGAGGATCGCGAGCTTGATGCCGGCGGCGCGCGCCAGGGGCGCGATGGTGGCAAAATGCTGCCGCGCCAGAATTTCGGTCGGCGCCATCAACGCCGCCTGCCGGCCGGCCTCGATCACATTTGCCGCGGCAAGAAGCGCCACCGCGGTCTTGCCGGAGCCGACATCGCCGTGCAGCAGCCGCAGCATGCGCTGCGGCTGTGCCAGATCGCCGACGATATCGGTCACCGCGCGCGCCTGCGACGGCGTCAGCGCGTAGGGCAGTGCCGCGGTGATGCGCGCGCGCAATAATCCCTCGGCGGCGCTGCCGCGGCCCGGCCGCAGCCGCATATGCGCGCGAAGCAGCGCCAGCGCGAGCTGGCTCGCCAGCAATTCATCGTAAGCGAGCCGCGACCAGGCCGGACTTTCCGGCGCGATATCACCGGGCGTTTGCGGGCGATGGATGGCGCGCAGCGCCTCGGCAAAGCCTGGAAAAGTGTTGCGCGAGAGCCAGGCCGCATCCTGCCACTCCGGCAAAACCGGCAGCCGGCCTAGTGCAGCCTCGATCGCCTTGCCGACCTGGTTCGGATGCAGCCCCTCGGTCAGCGGATAGACCGGATCGATCAGCGGCAGCTGGGCAAAGCCCTTGGCGTCGACGACGCGGTCGGGATGCACCATCTGCAAATGGCCGTCATAGAGCGTCGCGGTGCCGGAAACGTAGCGTAGCGCGCCTTCGGGAAAGAGCTTCTGCAGGTAATCCTGGCGCGCGTTGAAATAGGTGATCATCAGCGTGTTGGTGTCGTCGCTGGCGTCGATATTGTAGGGCGCGCGCGGCCGGTTCGGCGGCGGCGGGCGATGCCGGTCGATGGTGACCGCGACTGTTACGACCGTGTCGGGCGTCACCGCGGAAAGCTTTGGCTGATTGCGGCGGTCGACAAACCCCGACGGCAGATGAAACAACAGATCGATGACGCGCGCCGCCTCGCCGTCGCGCCCGATCAGGCGGCTGAACAGCTTTTCCAGCTTCGGCCCGATCCCGGGCAGGGCCGTCAGGGACGCGAAGAGCGGATTGAGGACCGGCGGGCGCATTCCAGATTTTCGTTCCTCGTCATCCCGGGCTCGCGGGCGTCGCCCGTGCCCCGGAATGACGGGCCGAGCGAAATCCCGCTGACATTTTGGACTTCGCCCTCTATATACCGCTCGCCCGGCCGCGTCCGGGCTTTCGGCGTTTGGACAGATCATGACGCAACGATCGAGCGAAGGACTGGACGAGCGCCGCCGCAAGCTCTTGTTCCGGGCATGGCGGCGCGGGGTGCGCGAAATGGACCTGATCGTCGGCCGTTTTGCCGACGCCTTTATCGACAAATTCGACGACGCCACCCTCGACGATTTCGAGCGGCTGATCGAAGTGCCCAATGCCGAGCTTTATGCCTGGGTCTGCGGCAGTGAACACGCGCCCGCGGAGGCGGACACGGCCGTGCTGCGCCAGCTCATCGGCTTTCATGCGCAAGGAGCGGACAAAAAGTGACGGCAGCTTCCGTTTTGGCAGCGAAATCGCCGGCGCAGCGGCTCGTTGCCGGGCGCCCGCTGACGCTTGCCGGTATTGCCGACGGCGCCGAGGGTCTGGTCATTGCCGATCTCGCCCGCGCCATCGCCGCGGGGGAAAAGCCGCCGGCGATCTCGATCGCGGTGGTCTGCCGCGACGGCCCGCGCATGGCCATGCTGTCGCGGGCGCTCGGATTTTTTGCCCCCGACATCGAAGTTTTGGAATTCCCGGCCTGGGATTGCCTGCCCTACGACCGCGTTTCGCCGCATGCCGCGGTGGTGGCGGCGCGCATGATGGCGCTGGCGCGGCTTGCCCGCGTCAAAGGCCGCGACCATCCCTCGGTGCTGCTCACCACCGTCAATGCCGTGCTGCAGCGGGTGCCGGCGCGCGAGCTTATCGCGCGGCAATCGCTGTCGGCGGCGCCGGGAAATGTGCTGCCGATGGCCGGCATCATCCAATGGCTCGACCTCAACGGCTTTAACCGCGCCGCGACGGTCCGCGAGGCCGGCGATTACGCAGTGCGCGGCGGCATCATCGACCTGTTCGCGCCCGGCATGGACGAGCCGGTGCGGCTCGACTTTTTCGGCGACACGCTGGAATTGATCAGGAGCTTCGATCCGGAAACGCAGCGCACCGATACCGATCTGCGCGCCCTCGATCTGGTGCCGATGGCGGAATTCCAGCTCACCTCCGACACCATCCGGCTGTTCCGCACTGGCTATGTCGCGGCCTTCGGCGCCGCGGCGCCCGACGACGTGCTCTACGAAGCCGTCAGCGAAGGCCGCCGTCACGCCGGCATGGAGCATTGGCTGCCGCTGTTCGACAAGCAAATGGAAACGCTGTTCGACTATATCGAGGCAACGCCCGTCGCCATCGAGCCGCTGGCGGAAGAGGCGGCGCATGAGCGCCTCGCGCAGATCGCCGATTATTATCAGGCGCGCAAGGAAGCGATCGATCAAACCGGTGGCGGCGCGCCGTATAAGCCGCTGCCGCCCGGCCGGCTTTATCTCGCGGATGCCGAGTGGCATGCGCGGCTTGCGAAAACCGCGCTGGCGCGGCTGGCGCAGTTCTGCGCACCGGAGGCGCGGGACGTCATCGAGATTGGCGCGCACGCCGGCCACAATTTTACCGCCGAGCGCAATACGCCCGGCGCCAATGTGTTCCAGGCGCTGACCAGGCACGTCCATGCGCTGCAAACCTCCGGCAAGCGCGTGCAGGTCGCGCTGTGGAGCGAAGGCTCGCGCGAGCGCATGGCGCATGTGCTTGGCGAACACGGCCTCGTCAATCTCAAACCCGTCGCCTCTTGGCCGGCAGCACTTGCGCTGCCGCGCCACGACATCGCGCTGGTCATCCTCGGCATCGAGTCCGGTTTCGAAATTGCCGATGTCGCGCTGATCACCGAGCAGGACATTTTGGGCGAGCGGCTCATTCGCGCGCGCCGCGCCTCCAAGAAAGCCGAGAATTTCATCGCCGAGGTGACGAGTCTCTCCGCCGGCGATCTCGTCGTTCATGTCGATCACGGCATCGGCCGCTTCATCGGCCTGCGCGCCATCGAGGCCGCCGGCGCGCCGCACGACTGCCTCGAAATTCATTATGCCGGCGGCGACAAACTGTTCCTGCCGGTGGAGAATATCGAACTGCTCTCGCGCTACGGCTCGGAGGAGGCTGGCGCCGAGCTCGACCGCCTCGGCTCCGGCGGCTGGCAGACCCGCAAGGCGCGGATGAAAAACCGCATCCGCGAGATCGCCGGCGAACTGATAAAAGTCGCCGCCGAGCGGCAATTGCGCGAGGCGCCGCAGCTTTCCGTCGAGACCGGCGTCTATGACGAGTTCTGCGCCGGCTTTCCCTATGAGGAGACCGACGATCAGGATGCCGCGATCGGCGCAATGCTGAACGATCTCTCCTCCGGCCGCCCGATGGACCGGCTCATCTGCGGCGATGTCGGCTTCGGCAAAACAGAAGTGGCGCTGCGCGCCGCCTTCGTCACCGCGATGAACGGTAAGCAGGTCGCGGTGGTGGTGCCGACGACGTTGTTGTCGCGCCAGCATTTCAAAACATTCAGCGAACGGTTGAAGGCCTATCCGGTCCATGTCGCGCAGGCCTCGCGCCTTGTCAGCGCGACCGAGCTTGCCAAGACCCGAAAAGGTCTTGCCGAGGGCACGATCGACATCGTTGTCGGCACCCACGCGCTCCTCGGCAAGGCTGTGAAGTTCAAGGATCTGGGTCTCATCGTCGTCGACGAGGAGCAGCATTTCGGCGTCGCGCACAAGGAGAAGCTGAAAACATTGCGCGCCGAAGTCCATGTGCTGACGCTCACCGCGACGCCGATCCCGCGCACGCTGCAGCTCGCGCTCTCCGGCGTGCGCGACATGTCGATCATCGCCACGCCGCCGGTCGATCGGCTCGCGGTGCGCACTTTCGTTTCGCCGTTCGATCCGGTGGTGGTGCGCGAGGCGCTGCTGCGCGAGCGCTATCGCGGCGGGCAAGCGTTTTATGTCTGCCCGCGCATCGAAGATCTTGGCGATGCGAAAGCCTTCCTCGACAAAGCGGTGCCGGAAGTGCGTGTCGCCGTGGCGCACGGCCAGATGCCGGCCGCCGTCCTCGAAGACATCATGGCGGCGTTCTATGACGGCAAATACGACGTGCTGCTCTCGACCACCATCATCGAAAGTGGCCTCGACATCCCGACCGCGAATACGCTCATTGTGCACCGCGCCGACATGTTCGGGCTGTCGCAGATTTATCAGCTCCGCGGCCGGGTCGGGCGCTCGAAACTGCGCGCTTACGCACTGCTCACGCTGCCCGCCAACCGCAAGATCACGCCGCAGGCCGAGCGCCGGCTCAATGTGCTGCAATCGCTCGATACGCTCGGCGCCGGTTTTCAGCTCGCCTCGCACGATCTCGATATCCGCGGCGCCGGCAATCTGCTTGGCGACGAGCAGTCCGGCCATATCGAGGAAGTCGGCTTCGAGCTTTATCAGCAGATGCTGGAGGAGGCGGTGCAGTCGCTCAAGGCCGGCATCTCGGCGCCGGTCGCCGACAAATGGTCGCCGCAGATCACCATTGGGACGCCGGTGCTGATCCCGGAAGATTACGTCACCGATTTGCCGGTGCGGCTCGGGCTCTACAGACGCTTGGCCGAGATCGAGAACGACCGCGACATCGAATCCTTCGGCGCCGAGCTCGTCGACCGCTTCGGCCCGCTGCCGGAAGAGGTCGAGTTTCTGTTGCAGATCGTCGCCATAAAACTTCTGTGCCGCCGCGCCAATGTCGAAAAAATCGACGTCGGGCCGAAAGGCGCGGTGCTGTCGTTCCGCGACAACATCTTCGCCAATCCCGACGGGCTCATTTCCTACATCGCCAAGCATCCGGTCGGCGCCCGCGTGCGGCCGGACATGAAGGTGGTGTTCTTCGATGAGTGGGACAGCGCCGAGGAGCGGCTAAAGGGCGCGACGGAGATTTTGCGGACGCTGGCGGGGATTGCGGAGAAGGCGGCGAAGGCGGCGTAAACGCTGGGCGCGGAGAGGGAGCGACATTTTGAATTCGTCAGAGCCCTGGCCCAGACACTTCCGGCAAGTTTGTCAGGCTTGTCCTAGGTCTTGGCGCTCCAAGCAGCAAGTAGGGTGGGCAAAGGCGCGAAGCGCCGTGCCCACGCTTGGTGCTTCGGCGCCGCAATCCGCGTGGGCTTCGCTTCCGCTCAGCCCACCCTACAGATCGCCGGGCGGTCAATCACGCATTGACCGGAACGTGATCGAATAGCGAAGCTCTTCCACCGCCGGGATGCTGTGCTCCCATTCGTTCCGCGAAAGTCCGCGCATGAGATAGACGGAACGGCGGTCGAGCCGCATGGCGGCGCGCTCCCAGCCCGTGCCGTGCTTCCTACGCATCCTGAATGTGCACGGCGACAACAGCGAGACGCCAATTACGTCCTCGTAGTTTGGCCGGTCGCGATGCCAGCCGATCATCGTGTCCGGCCGATATTCGGTGATCAGCGCATGCACCAGGCGATCGGGCGCAAGTCCGACGAAGGCCGCGGCGCGCTCGCGTAGCGGCAAGAGAAACGGCGGCATTGACTCGGCCTTTTTCAAGCCGCCGCCATTGAAATCGTAGCGGTGGCCGAACGAGACGACGCGGCGCTTGCCGAGAAAGCCATGAAACTCGAATTCCTTGAACGGCAGATCGGCAAAGGCTGCGACGAGGCGGGCTTCCTCGGCCGCATCGATCAACTCCGGCGCATAGCGAAAGCCGGCCGGCATCGATGGCGACTCAACCGGCGTTGCCTGTGCGGCAAAAAGTGAAAGCTGCTCGTGTTTCATGTCTGGACGGTGTGCGGCGCTGTGGGGCGGAGATAATAACCGAGCACCAATCTCGCAAAGGCGCGCACCGGACTATTTTACTCGTCGCCAACGAGCAAAGCCGTCTCAAGGAAGGCGCCTTCGCGGCGCGTTCCACCCATCCTGTGGCCTCAAAACGCGCTTCTGCCGCTCCGTCCGCGGCCGCGGCTATCGTATTCCAGCACGGTCATCCGGCCGCCTCTTCTGATCGTGGCGCCGCGGCGTTTGCCGTTTGGATAGTAGGTATAGTCGTACTCGAAGAAGACTTCGCCGCGCATCATTTTGACCACCCGCGTCAGTCTTCCATCCGCATCGAACGAACCGATCAGATAAGCGGCGCCCGCCGCACCGATCGCCTCGGCCTCTTCCCTGGTGATCTGGTTGTCGAGATGGATCGGATGGCGGTAACCCGACCAGCCCCGATAATATTCGACCGGATCGTGTTGTCGCCTCGCTCTGGCCGAGCGCACCATGACAAGCGCAAGCGCGGCGCCAAGCGCGGCAAGGAGGGCAATCAGGACCATCACGACCACAACCAACCCCTGCGGCTGAGCGGCATCGTCTCTTACGGTCGCCGGCAACGATACCATCTTCTTCGTAGCCCGGATGAAACGAAGTGCAATCCGGGAACGGCATAAAGGCTCGTCGATCGTCCCCGGATTACTTTGTGGCATGGCATTCCCGTTTTGATCGGGATGCCCGGGACGAGCCCGGGCATGACAAGGCGGCTGTTTGACATCGCGCGGATCGCCAAACACGCGCACATATAAGCGCGGCGCGGGAACGGTTTTCTTTTCCCCGCCGCGAACATGCTAAGCTTGCCCCGCTACAGACCATGAGACCGCAGTGACGCCAGACCCGATCAAAGGCCCAACCGGAAACCCGCGCCGGAACCCGAGCCGCACCGCGATCGTCGAGGACGATCCGCAATCGCGCAAAATGATCGCTACGCTTCTCCAGGCAGATCCCGATTACGCCGTGGTCGCCGAGTTTGCCGAAGGCAAGGCCGCGATTGCCGCGCTGTCCGACCTCGCGCTCGATATTGCGCTGGTCGATATCGGACTGCCGGACATATCGGGCATCGATGTGGTGCGGAAACTCAAGGAACTCCGCCCCGAATGCAACGTGATGGTTATCACCACCTTCGGCGACGAGAAGACGATCACCGCCGCGCTCGAAGCCGGCGCCGATGGCTATCTCCTCAAGGGCACCGCGCTGGAAGAGCTCAAGCGCGACATCCATGCGCTGCGCGACGGCGGCTCGCCGCTCTCGCCGATGATCGCGCGCAAATTGTTGAACCGGCTCGCGGTCAAAGCCCTGGACGACAAGCCTGACGCCATAGGCGACACCAGACTGACCAAGCGCGAGCAGGAAATCCTCGACATGATCGCCAAGGGATTTTCCTACGCCGAGACCTCGATGATTTGCGACATCAGCGCGGCGACCGTGCACAGCCATCTCAAGAGCATCTACCGCAAGCTCGAAGTGCATTCCAAGACCGAAGCGGTCTATGAAGCGCGGCGCCGCAAGATCATCGACTGACGATCGTCGGCTGATGCGACGTCTGCAGTGCGATGCGCACGATCGTGCCGCGTCCGGGCGCCGAGTTGATGAAAATTTCCGCCCCGGTCGAGATGCTGGCAATGCGCCGGCGCATATTCGCAAGCCCGCGCCCGCCGCTGGCGTTCGCCGGATCAAAGCCGATGCCGTCGTCGTGGAGGATGATGACATCGGCCGCGGTCTGCGGATCAAAGCTTGCAGTCAGCGATGCGGTCTTTGCCCTGGAGTGATGCAGCACATTGCTCAGCGCCTCCATCAGCACGAGCCTGATCGCCAGCGCATCCTGCGCCGAAAGCCCGGCGACCTGCGGCAACTCTGTGACCTGCCAATGGAGCGCGATCCCCGCCAGTTCGATGCTGCTTCCCATGCGATGGCGGACATTGCTCAACAACAGATTGATGTCGCCATCGTCGGTCTCGGCGCTGTCGACGAGAAAGCGCAGCTCCATGAGGATTTCGCCGACCCGGCGCTTGGCATCGCTGATGTTGACATTTTCGACGGTGAAATAGGCGAGCAGTGCGGCAAGGCTGGCGCCGATGCTGTCGTGCATGTCGGCGGAGATTTTTTGCCGTTCGCCGAGCGCCGAATTGAGGATATCGAGCTGGGCCTGCTGGCTCAGCCTGCCGAGCTTGTGGATCACGGTGGCCGCAGCGATCATTGCCGCGGTGAGCAACAGCCAGCACAGCCCGAGAATGTAGAAGAAGCCGAGATATTGCGCACGCAGATAGCCGGCGTCGTAACCCACCGTCACGTAAAACGGCAGCGTCGGCGACACCGCGAATGCGCCGATGCGCGTGATGTCATCGGGTCCGCCGCGGCTATAGAAGGTGCCGCTCTTTTCGCCGGCGAGCACCCGTTTATAGACCAGCGGAATCCGCGACACCGACGAGCCATAACCGATCGCGCCGTTCATGGTGCGAATGCGCACCACGCCGTCCTTGCCGACGAGACCCGCGAGGCCGCGGTCGCTCAGCTTCAGCGCCTCATAGAGCTTGATGAAATGCGCCAGCCGGTACGACACCAGGACGACGCCGTAAAGCGCGCCCGCCTCATCGCGCAACGGCCGCGAGAACTGGATCGCCCATTCGTCGGTGAGCAGGCCGCGCATCGGCATGCTGATGTAAAGCCCGGTATCGTTCGGGCTTTCGGCGTGAATGCGGAACGTATTGGTGTCCTTCAGCGACACTTTCGGCACCGGATCGACGCGCGCGCTGGCGATCAGCGTGCCGCTCTTGTCGAGGATGCCCGGACCGATCATCGAGGGCAGCAGTGCATAACCCGCCAACAGCCCGTGCAGCTCCGCTTCATGGGATTGCGCGACGTCGCTCTGCGGGATTTCCGCCGCGAGGCGGGTGAGAATGGCATCCGCGGTCGCCGCGTCGTCGTTGAAGCTCGCCATCAAGACACGGGCGATGTTTTCGGTCTCGCGGTAGAATTCCTGCTCGACCTCACGCTGGAAATGCAGACCCGCGAGGATGCACAAAACCAAGACGACAGCGGAAAATCCCGCGCAGACCAGCGCGATCGCGGTGCGGGAAAACCGGCCGAAGAAAAAGCGCACGCCTCGCGCGGTCACGTCGCGTTTTGTCCTCTTCTGGCGCGAACAAAAGTTCCAGTGCACGCGCCCTGTGCCATGCATCTTGCCAGTCCAAACCGCAAGCGAACCGGCATCACCAGTTTTGGGGAGGCGGACAATTTCTCTTGATGCATGCCCAGTTCCGGGGGTTGGTCGGCATCGCGGCTTGATCCATGTTGGATTCCTTCTTTGCTCAGCCAAGCTCGACCAAGCCAGGTTGCCGATGCTCGACATTCCCACCGCGGCCAAAGCTCACGCCAGCACGCCGGCTCCAGCCAAACCGCCGGTCGAGCTGACGGGAAAGCAGGTGTTCAAGCTTTTTCCGACGCCGCTCTTTACCGGCAAAGTGTCGGATATCGGCCTGTGCGACCGCATCGAGAAGAAACTGCGCGAACTGCAAAGATCAGGGCAGGGCGCCGCGCCCCGCAGCGACGCAATGCGCGCCTATATGACGCCGGACGATCTCCAGACGCTTCCCGAAATGCAGGAGCTGGTCGACGTGATCATGCGCGAAGCGGCGCAGGTTCTCGACATTTACGCGATCAAGCGCGACTCGCACTACATCACCAATATGTGGGCCAACATCGCGCATCCGAACCGGCGCCACTCCATGCACATGCATCCGAACTGTCTGCTCAGCGGCATCGTCTACATCAAGACGCCGCAGGATTGCGGGCCGACGGTGTTCGCCTCGCCGCGGCAGCTGGCGAAGAGTCTCGAGCCTACCTATTTCGAGAAAAACGAATTCAATGCCGACGTCTTCGTGTTTCCGCCAGAGAAAGGCCGCATGCTGCTGTGGCCAAGCCACGTCCCACATGCGGTCGAGGAGGGCGCCGCCGATGCATCCGAAGACCGCATCGTCGTTGCCTTCAACGTCATGATCCGCGCGCGGGTCGAAATCTCGACGGCGCGCCTCGATCTGCGCTGACGAAGAGCGTCGCCCGACGGTTACGACGTGTCGTCTTACGCCCGCATCCGGGTGTGCCGGCCTGACGTGCGCTCAATGGCGCTGGCGAGATATTCCGGCGACTGCGCGCCGGTGACGATGACGCTCGAGCCGAAAATAAAGCACGGCACGCCGTCGATGCCGGCTTCCTTGGCTGACGTGGCTTCGCCTTCGACGCGGTCGGTGTCGGCATCGCTTGCCAACAGCCGGCGCACCAGTTCGCCGTCCATGCCGCAGTCGATCGCCGCCTGGATCAGTACCCGGGAATCGCTGAGATCGGCACCCTCGGCGAAGTAAAGCTCCATCAGCCGCTGCTTCATGCGCGACGGATCGGTGGCGCTGCGCGACCACAGAATGAGGCGGTGACAATCGAGTGTGTTGGGCTGCCGGCTGATCTTGTCGGGATTATAAGGAAGCCCTTCCATCGCGGCGGCGGCCGCGATGCGCTCGGCGATCACGCCATAGCGCTCGACCGAGCCGAATTTCGTTTCCAGATAGGTCTGGCGATCGATGCCGTCGCGCGGAATCCAGTCGTTGAGAAAATACGGCCGCCAGTTGATGTCGATCGTGACATCGGGCACCAGCGCAATGGCGCCTTCGAGCCGCCGTTTGCCGATATAGCACCACGGGCAAACGATGTCGGACACCACATCGACGTGAAGAAAAGCCGGGGCTTCGGACGTATCCACCATAGGGATAACCTTCGATTCGAGCGTATCAGCTTACCGCATATATCGGGACTGCGGGAACCGGCTGCCAGACCCGGAAGGATCGCCGGCCGTCAGCCGGCGGCGGCCTCGCCGACAACGCGTGCGATGAGCGAATCGACGCTGTCGGTGGGTTTTAGCGTCGCGAGCGTCACTGCGGCATCGATGCCGGGCCTGTTGCGATCCGGCGCCAGCATGGTGTTCTTGAGCACGCTGGCGATGCGCCGCGCCACGACGTGGGCGGCGCGCAAATCGGTCTCGGTGAACACCGCGAAGATCGAATTGTCGGCTTCGCGGCAGGCGAAGTCGACCTGGCGCATCAGCCGGCCGACCAGCCGCGCGGCATCGAGGCTCAGGCGGCGATCGTCGGCGTCGAATGAGAAGCGCGCGATCGAGAGACCGACGCCGCGCTTTTCGGCGTCGCCGACGGCCCGGTTGAGATCGCGCCAGAACGCTTCGTGCCCGAGGAGCCCGGTGTCGGGATCGAGCATGCCTTTGGCATCGAGCGATTTCAGCATGCGCTTGAGGCGTTCACCGAAGGCGTTCACCCGGACGTAAGGCAAGAGGCGATCGACCAGCCGATGCGGGCCTTCGGAAATCCGTTCCAGATTGGCGAGCTCGATGGCGAAGGGCTCGATCACGCCGGGATAACCGCCGAGCACGACGACTGGCAATTCACGAAAGCGCACGTCCTCGGCAAGCACCGTCAGCAGCGCTTCGACGATGCGCGGGCCAAAGCCATCGCCGATCACCATGCCGTTGATGTCGCGCACATTGAGCGCGCGGGCCGCACTCTCCACGGAGAGCGCGCCGACGACGCCGACGCGCTCGCCGATCGCGACCGACAGCGCCGGGTAAGAGCGGCCGCGCCCGGCAACGAGCACCGTCGCCTCGTCGAGCGGATCGGCGGACGACAGTTCCGGCAATTGTTCGCCGCGCGATTGGAGCGTTCGCATCCGGCGCAGCACCGTGCCGTGCAGCGTGCGGATGCGCAGCGCCGCGCCGACACGCCGCACCAGGCGCTGCGCGCTCGCATTGGCGGGGATCGCAAGAACGTCCTCGATCGCCGACGCGCCGTCGTCGCGGGTGCACGCGATCACCGGCATAAAGAGGCCGCCGCCCTTTTGCCGCTGCTCGTCCAATAGGCCAGAAAGGGCCGCCTTTCGCGCGCGATCCGGACAGGGCTCCGCGAGAATGACCGCTTCGGGTTCGACGGCAGCAAGCGCGTTCGGGGCATCGGCCCAGCTCGCCTCGATGATCGGAAAAGCGCCGGCCGCGCGCAGCGCATCGACCACGTCCGGCGCTTGGCTGTCGGCAATGACGGCGAACGGACCTTGCAGCGCCATGGCACTCAGACGGTATTTGGGTGCGGATTTTTACAGATTCGGGCGCTAATCATGCCAAAGCGCTGTTAATGCCCCGTCAACGCAGCCGCACGGAAGCAGCGCGCGGACCGCTCACCGGGCGGCAACCGCCTCGCGCAATACCTGCTCGCCGCGCTCGCCGAAAGCCGCCGTGACGAGCGGATTGACGCCAAGCGCGCCAAGCGCGGACTGCATGGCACCAAGATCGGCAGCGGTGCCAACGAGCCGCTGGCCGGTCACGGGATCTGGAAGCGCCGCGAGCGCCGCGCCGCTGTCGATGCGGCCGATGGTCTCCAACAGCCTGCACAGCGGGAAGCGATAGCCGCCGACATTGACGATGCCGGACGGCGGACCGGTAACGATTGCGGTTTTGCTCAGCATATCGCTGCGGCACGGATAGCTGCTGTCGACGAAGCCGTCGCGGGCGATCTCAAAATGCGGCTGATCGGAATGGTCGATACCCGGCGGAAATACGTGACGCGGCACCATCGGCCCGCGGAGCGCCAGCGTGCCGGCTGAAGTGGCGGCGAGCTCGACGACCGCCACCGCGCCGTCGGCCTCGCGCGGTGCCGCGACCGGACCGAGCGGGATCGGCAGCACCCGTCCGCCGGCGCCGCGGCGCCCGGCAACAAGCCCGGCCTCGCCGAAAATCGCAATATCGACGAGGACCGCATCCCGTTCCGGCCAATCCGGACTTGCGGAGAAACGATCCGGCGCATGCCAGGCGGCGACCACGGTCGTTGGCCCTTCGCGCGCGAACAGGCCGGTTTCGGCAAGGCGAAATGCCGCCGCTGCCGGTAGGATCAGTGTGGCGGCGCGATCGTCGCGCCTTTGGCGCGCGAATATGTCCGCATCGAAAGGATGGTGCAGCACGAGCGTGCCGCCGGTCAGGAGCCAGGGCACGAGCGTAAGGCAGATGCCGGCAAACGAGGCCGGCGCGACCGCCGACAGCATGCTGGCGTCCTGTTCGAGCCGGCTCTCGAGCAGGACCGATACCCCGCCGGCGAGGAGTTCGAGATGGCGCCGCGCCACAGGAACCGGTCCGTCCTCGCCGACCTCAAACGTCGTTACCGCAAGATGCGCCGCAGCCGTGCCGTCGCGATCAAGCGCCGGGACCGGATCGAGTTTCGCCGCGGTGAACAGATCGTCGAACGGCACGACGCCGTCGGGCAGATTTGCGCCAAAGCCACCCACATAGCGGATGGAAAACACTTCGGCGGCGACGCGGGTGGCCAAAGCGCAAAGCTCGAACTTGCCGGCGCGGCGGCTCGCGATCAAAGCTTTGGCGCCGACGCGCGCCAAAGCCGTCACGGCATCGGCGCGCCGCCACAGCAGCGGCAGCGGCGCCGCGATCAATCCGGCGCGCAGCACGCCGAGAATGGTCAAAACATTCTCGACAATGTTCGGCATCTGGATGCCGACGATGGAGTCGGTCGGCAGACCCATCCGGCGTAACCGGCCGGCGATCGCCGAGATCATCCGATCGGCCTCGGCATACGACAGGCGCAGCGGCGCTCCGTCGGCAAATTGCGTCCGGTTTGGCGCATCCGCGAGCGCGATCGCACCCGGCCGCCGCGCCGCCGCCCGACGAAACAATCCGTCAAGCGTGATGCCGCTCTGCCCGAGCGGCGCCGCGGCTGCTGCAAGTCCGGGGTCGCCAAGAATCATAAAGGCGTCATCATAAAGGCGTCATCGGGCTATCATCGGGGAATCATCAAAATGTCATCCGGCTATTATTGCACTGCCTTTGCCGGCTGCCGCCACCAGGTTTCCGGCAGATAACCGAACAACGAGGTGCGCGCCGGATGCTGGACAGCGGCCCAGCGCGCCACCCATTGCTCGGGCAGGTAAAACAGCGGCACGACATAACAGCCGGAAATCAGCACCCGGTCGAGCGCGCGGACGGCCTCGACCAGATCGGGGCGCGTGCGGGCGCGCAACAGTGCCGCGATCATGGCGTCGGCCGCGGCGCTTTTTACGCCCACGTAATTGCGCGAGCCTTGCTCATCCGCCCCGGCCGAACTCCAGTAGAAATTCTGCTCGTTGCCGGGCGACAGCAACTCGTCCCAGCGGTATTCGATCATGTCGAAATCGAACGACACCAGGCGCTCTTCATACTGGACGGAATCGACGAGCCGCACCTGGGCACGAATGCCGGCGCGCGCCAGCATGGTGGAAAAGGCCAGCGCCAGCCGCTCGTCGTCGCGGTCGGTCACCATGATTTCGAATGCAAAGGGCCGTCCGGTCGCGCGATCGCGCAGGACCGTACCATTAAGCTCATAGCCCGCGGCTTCGAGCAAAGAAAGCGCCTGACGCAGCATGGCGCGGTCGTGGCCCGACCCGTCGCTGAGCGGTGGCGACCAAGTGCCGTCAAGCACGTCGGGGCGCACCGCGTCGGCAAACGGTGCAAGCAGCGCCCGCTCTTTTTCGTCGGCCGGGCGCTGATAGGCGGACAGTTCGCTGTCGTCGAAGAAACTCGCGCTGCGCTTGTAGAGATTATAAAAAAAGGTGCGATTGACCCATTGGAAATCGAACAACAAAGCGATCGCCTGGCGCACGCGAATATCGGCGAACAGCGGGCGTCGGGTGTTGAAGACGAAATCGGAGGAATATTTCGGCAAGCCGCTGCGGAATGTTTCCTTGACGACGCGGCCGTCGCGCGCGGCGGGAAAATCATAGCCGGTCTGCCAGCGCGTCGGATCGGTTTCGGCGCGGACATCGTAGAGCCCGGCCTTGAAGGCCTCGAAATGGGCGTTGTCGTCGCGATAGAAATCAAAGCGCAGTTCGTCGAAATTCCACAGGCCGCGATTGATGGGCAGGTTGCGGCCCCAATAATGCGGGTCGCGCTTGAGGGTGACGCTGGTGCCGGGATCGACCGCGGCGACAACATAGGCGCCGCTGCCGATCGGTTTAGCCAACGTCGAGTTCTCGAATGTCGCGACATCGATGGCATGCTTCGGCAGCACCGGCATCAGACCGAGGATCAGCGGCAATTCGCGGTCGCTGGTATCGATAAAATCGAACCGCACCGTGCGCGGTCCGAGAATTTCGGCCTTGGCCACCCGCGAATAATAGGTGCGGTGATTGAGCCGGCCGTGGTCGCGCAAGAGCTGCCAGGAGAACACCACGTCTTCGGCGGTGACCGGCGTGCCGTCGGAAAAATGCGCCGCAGGATCGATCGTGAAGGTCACATAGCTTCTGTCAGCGTCGGTCTCGACCGTGCGCGCCAACAGACCGTAGAGCGTGAACGGCTCGTCGTAACTGCGCGCCATCAGGCTCTCGACGACGTAGCCGCGGACCGGCTGCACGGCGAGCCCCTGGACGATGAAGGGGTTCAGGCTGTCGAAAGTGCCGAGCACGCCTTCGATCAGCCGGCCGCCCTTCGGCGCATCGGGATTGACGTAAGGCAGCGCCGTGAAGTTTTCCGGCAAAGCCGGCGCGCCGTGCATGGCGATCGACGGTTCGGCGATGGACGGCTCTCCGGCGGCCTGGTTGCCGAGCGGCTGCGCCGTCGCGGCAAAGTCCGATGGCGCGGCGCTAAGCAGCACGCCGGCCAATAATTGGATGCCGCAAAATGCGGCACGCATTCGATATCCGTCGGTTCGCAGGGTTTCCTCGATGGGACGGCGCTAAATGCGATTCGGACAAGCCGCGCAGAATGTATCACGCGGCGGCGCGGCGGCCGTCGGCGATAACCCCCAATCGCCGCCTGCCGCAGGCTTCCAAGCGCGGGCTTTATCTCGTGGCGTAATTGGGCTATTGGGCGCGGCAAGGGCGAATATGGGGTCACGTTGTTGCCGTATTGTGCGTCGATTGAGCGTCCCGCAGGGGACCGCGCGGCGCGGCATCGAATGTCGGCTGTGGCCATATCGGATCATTGACACGTCAGTCTGACCCGGCGAATCGCCCAGGTCACGAAGATCTGGGTCGGCTTGCGGGTGGCAGCACCAAAGAGGAACTGCATCTCATGAACTATCGGAACGCGTCGGCGCCGGCTCGGCCGGTCGGCCGGACGCCCGCTGCCATCGGCAAGATTGTGGGCAAGACCGGGGGCAGCACTGGGGGCAGGACCGTGATCAAGAATTTGGGCAATAAATTCGGCCAGACCGCAGTTCTGACCCTCGCACTGGCGATGGGCCTGCACATGGCGAGCGGCTCGCCGGCGCTGGCCCAGGCCAAGCCGGCGGCAAAAAAGCCGGCGGCGGCAGCTCCCGCAGCGCCTGCACCCGCGGCACAGCCGCAAGCACCTGCGGAGGGACAGGCCAGCGAACAGCAGCAAGTCCAGTTGATCTATTCGCCCTGGACCAAGTTCTGCCTCAAGAACCCCAACGATCCGAACGCCAAACAGGTCTGCTTCACCGGCAAGGATGCCCGCATCGAGTCCGGCATGCCGGTTGTCGCCGCGGTGCTGATCGAGCCGCAGGGCGAACCGAAGAAAATCCTGCGCGTCACGCTGCCGCTCGGCATGCAACTCATCCACGGCACCCGGGTGATCATCGACCAGAACCAGCCGATGACCGCGCCTTACGTGATCTGCTTCACCAATGGTTGCATGGCCGATTACGAGGCCACGCCCGACATGATCGCCAAGATGAAGAAGGGGCAGGGCCTCGTCGTCCAGGCGATCAATTCGACCGGCCAGCCGATCAGCCTGGTGTTGCCGCTCACCGATTTCGCCAAGGCCTATGACGGCCCGCCGACCGATCCGAAAGTGTTCGAAGAGCAGCAGAAGAAATTGCAAGACGAGTTGCAGCGGCGCGCCGACGAAGCGCGCAAGAAGCTCGAGCAACAGCAAGGTTCGCCCGGAGCATCGGCCGTGCCGGCGCCGGGCAAATAGCGACGCGACGGCGGGCGCCGGATTTCAGCTTACGGCGCCCTGCCGGGACGGCCGCGTATCAATGCAAGTTCGAGGTGCGGGGACGGTAACCGCCCTTGCCGTCCTTGATGAAAACCTCGGCGACCTGCGGATGGCGCACCGGTTCGCCGCTGGTGTCGGGCAGCAAGTTCTGCTCCGAAACGTAAGCGACATATTCGGTCTCTTCGTTTTCGGCGAACAGATGATAGAACGGCTGGTCCTTGCGCGGCCGCACGTCGGCCGGAATCGCCTCGTACCATTCGTCGGTATTGTCGAAGACCGGATCGATGTCGAATACGACGCCGCGGAACGGATAGAGGCGGTGGCGGACAACTTGGCCAAGCTGATATTTGGCCTTTCGAATCTTACTCATCATAGGGGGCATTTTACAGCCTTATCCGGGCGACAATGCAATGTCGCGTGGGGTACGGTAACCGCGTACTCATAGCCCGTAGCGCTGCCCCATCTCGGGATCCTTCTCGGCGACCAGTCCGGCCAGATCGACCAGCACCTTGGCCTGCTTCCAGGTCGCATCGTCCTGCATCTTGCCGTCGATCATCACCGCACCGCTGCCGTCCGGCATAGCGGCGATGATCTTCTTGGCGAAGGCGACCTCCGCCGGTTCCGGCGAGAACACCCGCTTGGCGATCGGTACCTGGCTTGGGTGCAGCGTCCAGGCGCCAACGCAGCCCATCAGAAACGCGTTGCGGAACTGCGCTTCGCAAGCCGCACCGTCGGCGAAATCGCCGAACGGGCCATAGAACGCTTTTATGCCGGCCGCCGCACAGGCATCGACCATTTTTGCGATCGTGTAATGCCACAGATCCTGCTGAAAGGCGGCGCGTGGTGCGTCGGGCGCGCCGGCATCGGCCAGCACTTTGTAATCCGGATGGCCGCCGCCAACCCGCGTCGTTTTCATGGCGCGGGAAGCGGCAAGATCGGCCGGGCCAAGACTGATGCCGTGCATGCGCGGCGACGCCACAGCGATCGAAGCGACATTGTCGACGCCTTCGGCGGTCTCCAGGATGGCATGAATGAGGATCGGCTTTTTCACGCCATGCTTTGCTTCAAGCTGCGCGAGCAACTGATCGAGATAGTGAATGTCCCAGGCGCCCTCGACCTTGGGCAGCATGATGACATCGAGCTTTTGTCCGATCGCCGCGACGATCTCGCCAATGTCGTCGAGCACCCATGGCGAATTGAGCGCGTTGATGCGCGTCCACAGTCCGGTCTCGCCGAACTCGCAGCCTTTCGCCATTTCGATAAAGCCTTTGCGGGCGGCCTCCTTGGCGTCGGCGGGAATTGCATCCTCAAGATTGCCGAGCACCACGTCGACTTGGGACACCAGCTCCGGCACTTTGGCACGTACTTTTTCGATATGCGGCGGAACGAAATGAATCATGCGCTCGAGCCGCAGCGGCAATTCGCGCAGCGGCGCCGGCGCCCCGATCGCAAGAGCTTTAAAAAAATTGCGCGGCAGTTTCATTGAACGACCCCACAACCCCTGATGCCTGACGGTAGGATGAATTCCGTAGCCGCGCCAAGCCGCTTTTGGCGGCATCTGTGCCTAGGAAGTAGCACGGTCAAACCATTTCGCCGCGCATGAGGCGGGGCTGCGAAGCGGCCGGTGCGACGCCTTCGCGCATCAAGGCGCGGCGCAGCGGGCCAATACGATCAACCAGGTAGAGCGAAAGCCCGCGCGCGCCGTGCGCCGGGATGAAATCAGTGAGCAGGTTCCGGTTCAACAGATCGACGGCGACGGTTCGGCTCAGCACGTCGGCACGGCGCAGCGCATCATAGCCCGCCAGCACGTCGGGGGCGCCGGGATCGAGATTCTGCCGCCGCGCATCGGCGACGATTTCGGCGATGGTGGCGCCGTCGCGAAGCCCGAGATTAAGACCCTGCGCACCGATCGGGGGCACCACATGGGCGGCTTCGCCGACCAGCGCGATCCGGGAGCGCGCGCACACCTCGGCGGTTTCGATGGCGAGCGGAAAAACGCCGCGGCCGGGCTCGACGCGCATCGTGCCGAGAAGCGAATGGGCGCGGCGCTCGATGTCTGCGGCAAGCGCGTCGTCGGATTTTGCCGATAGCGTTCGAGCATTTGAACTCATCGAGCACGCAGACGAGGCTGGAGCGGCGGCCGGGCAGGGGAACCAAAGTGAACGGGCCGCTCTCGGTATGGAATTCGGTTGACGTGTCATCGTGCGGCCGGGCATGGGCGAGATTGAGCGTGAGCGCAGTCTGCGGATAAAGCCGCCGCTGCGTGGCAATTCCGGCAGCACTGCGCGCGAGCGAACGCGCACCGTCGGCGCCGACCACAAGCGCAACCCGAATGCTGCCGCCAGCATGATCGATGGTGACGCCCGCGGCGTCGGGCGCTATCGCCAAAGCGGGCGAGGCGATGCGTGGCAATCGCAACGCCGTGGCGCGGGCTTCGAGTGCGGCCAACAAGTGCCGGTTTTCGATGTTGTGGCCGAAGGCCTCGAGCCCGATCTCCGCGGCATCGAAAGAAATCTCCGGTGCGCGGAACAGCCGCCGGGTGTCGTCGACGATGCGCAGTCGTTTAAGCGGCGCAGCGTCGGGCAGGCACGCCGGCCACACGCCCAGCGTTGCCAAGGCGGTAATGGAACTGGACAAAAGGGCCGTGGTGCGGTGGTCCGGCTTTGCCGGCGGCGCGATCAAAAGCGTATCGACGCCGGCCGCGGCCAGCGCGATGGCGCTGACCAGGCCCGCCGGGCCGCCGCCGACCACCGCTACTTCGGCGGCATGCGTGTTTTCGATACCATTCACGTCTTCAACCAGTCTCTAAGAGCCCATCCGGGAAGTTTAGATTCATGACGAGGCATTTGACGCGAGCCGCCTGAGCATAATGCGGATCATGGCGAGACGGACGAAAGCGACGACGGTTGTGGCGTAGCGTTCGAAGTCGCGAGCCAAGCGACGGTTGCGGCTGATCCAAGCGAACGTCCTTTCGACGATCCAGCGCTTGGGCAAGATTGCGAAGCCGGCGGGATCGGACCGCTTAACGACCTGCAGCCGCCACGTGCCGGTGCGCCAGACAGCGAGTGCCATCTTCTCCCCAGCGTAGCCACCGTCGGCAAAGATACGCTTGATGAAGGGGAACAGTCGGCGCGCCCGACGCAACAGCAGAAAGGCGCCGTCACGGTCCTGGACATCGGCGGGATGAACGACAACGTTCAACAGCAGACCCAATGTGTCGACCAGGATGTGCCGCTTGCGACCCTTGATCTTCTTGCCCGCGTCGTAGCCCGAAGGATCGAGCCAAGACCCCCTTTTTGAGCGCCCTTCGCAGTTTGCGAGTCGATGATCGCCACCGTCGGACTGGCCTCTCGTCCTTCCTGCTCGCGCACCGCCACGTAGAGCGCATGATGGATGCGCTCCAATGTGCCGTCCCAGTTCCACAGCTCCAGATAGTCATGCACCGTGCTCTTCGGCGGAAGGTCTTTCGGCAGCGCCTTCCATTGGCATCCAGTCCATAGAATGTAGAAGATGCCGTTGACAACCTCACGTACGTCCACCGAACGCCGCCGCCCGCCGTGTCGGGCTGGTGGGATCATGGCCCCCACAATCGCCCATTCGGCATCGGTGACATCGCTCGGATAACGAAGACCACTGCGGTCCGCGACAACGCGGTGTTCGGGCTTCCACATCGGGGTGCTCTCCAAGAATCATTGCACCCATCAAGGAATCACATCCGATTCATTCAATTCAAGAAGTTTTCGGATCGGCTCTAAGTCCATCAGCAGTTGGCCTATGATTTATGCTCAAACTGGCAATTGTGACAGGAAGATTGCGTATGTTTCTCGATTTCATGTGTAAGCTTAACCGATGGAGCCAAGTGTACCGCACGAAAAAGCCGCGCCGCGACAAACCACAGCGGCGTTTGCGGTCCATGTCTTTACCGCGAGCGGCGGGGCCTGCGCGCTTCTTGCCTTGATCGCCGCGGTCCGTGCGGACTGGTCTTTGATGTTCATCTGGCTCGGCGTGGCGCTGTTCATCGACGGCATCGACGGCACATTCGCACGACGGCTCCATGTCGCCGATGTGCTGCCGCGCTGGTCGGGCGACGTGCTCGATCTCGTCGTCGATATCCTCAATTACGTCTTCGTGCCGGCCTACGCGATTGCCGCGAGCAGGCTGTTGCCGCCCGCGCTTGCGACGCCGCTCGGCGTCGTCATCGTCGTCACCGGTTCGCTTTATTTCGCCGACCGGCTGATGAAAACATCAGATTATTATTTTCGTGGTTTTCCGGCACTGTGGAATGTGGCGGCGTTCTATCTGTTCCTGATCGAGCCGTCGCCGTGGCTCGCTGCCGCGCTGATTGCTATTCTCGCGGCGTTCACGTTCGTGCCGTTTCACGTCGTGCATCCGATTCGCATCGCGCATTTGCGGGCGGCGACCGCCGCAGCTCTTATCCTGTGGACGCTGCTCGCCGCCTTTGCCATAGCAAAGGGTCTTCATCCCGGCTTTTGGCCCGTTGCCGGACTGTGTCTACTTGCGATTTATTTCATCGGCGTCGGTTTTCTGCGAAGTCGCCATCCGTGACCAGGGAGTAACCCAGTGCCCCGACCTGTTCTTCTCATCGCCGGCGGCAGCCGCGGCATCGGCGCCTCGACGGCGCGGCTTGCGGCCGAGCACGGCTATGACGTCGCCATCAATTACGTCCGCAACGCCGAAGCCGCCGCAAAAGTCGCGGACGCCGTAAAAAAGTCCGGCGGCAAGGCCGTCACGCTGCAGGGCGACATGGCTAAAGAGGACGACATCCTGCGCGTGTTCGGCGAGACGACGCGCGCGCTCGGACCGATCACGCATTTCGTCCATAGTGCCGGTGTCGGCGGCAAGAATTCGCGGCTCGATGTCGCCACCGCCGATACCATTCGCGAAGTGATCGATATCAATCTGTTCGGCGCCCTGATCTGCGCCCGCGAAGCGGTGCGCCGCATGTCGACGGCGCACAGCGGCAAAGGCGGCGCGATCGTGCTTTTGTCGTCGATCGCTTCGGTCACCGGCGGCGCCGGCGAATATGTATTTTATGCCGCCGCCAAAGGCGGCGTCGACGCACTGACCAACGGCCTGGCGCGCGAAGTCGCCAAAGAAGGCGTCCGCGTCAATGCGATCCGGCCGGGTCCGACCGATACCGAAATCCACGAGCCGGGACGGCTGGCACGGATCACGCCGCTGTTGCCGATGGGGCGCCCGGGCCAGCCCGACGAGATCGCCGAAGCGGTGCTGTTTCTCCTGTCGCACGCCGCGTCCTATATCAGCGGCGCCGTGCTCAACGTCTCCGGCGCGCGGTGACGGCCCTCGGACGCCGCAGCCCCAGCTGCCTTGTGTTCGACCTGCGGGTGCCTATGATCCCGGCCGGGCATTTGCACTGACAATTACGAACGTATCCGAAGGAGAGGAAAATGGTTGCTGCAGTACGCGTGCATAAGGTCGGCGGCCCCGAGGTTTTGACTTACGAAGAAATCGAACTGCCGGCTCCGGGGCAGGGCCAGGTCCGGGTCAAGCAACACGCTTCCGGGGTGAATTTCATCGACACCTATTTCCGCATGGGCATGTACCCATCGCCGGTCGGGTTGCCGTTCGTCTCCGGCAACGAAGCCGCCGGCGAAGTGACCGCGGTCGGGCCCGGCGTCACCGACCTCAAAATCGGCGACCGCGTCGCCTATGTGGTGGCGCTCGGCGGCTACGCGTCCGAACGCAACGTCCCGGCGGACCGCGCCGTGAAGCTGCCGGCGAATATCAGCTATGAGCAGGCCGCCGCCATGATGCTCAAGGGCATGACGGCGGAATACCTCTTGCGCCGCACCTTCAAGGTGGAGAAAGGCATGAACGTTTTCGTCCATGCCGCGGCCGGCGGCGTCGGCCTAATTCTTTGCCAATGGGCCAATCATCTCGGCGCCAATGTCATCGGCACCGTCGGCTCCAAGGACAAGGCCGCGCTCGCCAAGGCGAACGGCTGCCATCACACCATCCTCTATCGCGACGAGGATTTCGCCGCACGGACCAAGGAGATCACCGGCGGCAAGCTGTGCGAGGTGATTTATGACGGCATCGGCAAGACCACCTTTCCGGCCTCGCTCGATTGCCTCAAGCCGCTGGGCTACTTCGTGAGCTACGGCAGTGCGTCGGGGCAGATCGACGCCTTCAACATCAACATCCTGCAAGCCAAAGGGTCGCTGTTCGCCACCCGTCCGACGCTCAACACCTATGCCGCCAAGCGCGAGGATTTGCTGGCCATCGCCAACGACCTGTTCGACGTGGTCGGCAAGGGCGCGGTGAAAATTCCGATCAACCAGAAATACGCGCTCAAAGACGCGATGAAGGCGCACGAGGATCTCGAGGGCCGCGCCACGACGGGCTCCTCCATTCTCATCCCGTAACAGAACGGATGCCGGGGGTGCCGCGACAGCGGCACCCCCGGAATTATCAGACACACCATGCGCGGTTTCGCGCAGAGTGCTTATCGTGAAGAATCGTGCTTATGAGGTACGGGCGGGCGAGCTCGTGCTCGCGCTTCGCAATGACGAGGCCGGCATGAAAATCTGGGGTTACTGGACGACGCTGGGCTGGGCCGTTGCGGCCTTCCTGGCGGGCCAGTTCGTCGGCTTCGGATTGCTGCTCTGGTTGCGGGCGGGAGCCTGGAATTCGATCCTGCAAACGCCGTTCGACGGGACGCTGGTTACCCTCTTCATCCTGATTTCAAACCCGGTCACGGTCGGCGTGCTGGCGTTTGCAGTATGGCTGCGCGCTGCGCCGCAAGCGGCGTATTTTGCGATCGAGCAGCCGCGGCGCGGCGACGTAATGCTCGGGATCGGCTGTCTCCTCGGCCTCATAGTGGTCAGCGATGCGGTGCTCTATCTCAGCGGCCGCGATCTGGTGACGAGTTTTCAGCTGCAATCCTACACGTCGGCGGCAGCGGAGGGATGGCTGCCGGCCATGCTGATCGGCGCTATCCTTGTCGCGCCGGCGGGCGAAGAAATCATGTTTCGCGGCTTTCTGTTTCGTGGCTGGGCGCGGTCGGAGCGTTCGGTGTGGCCGGCGATCGTTGTCATCTCGGCTCTATGGGCGGGGCTGCACGTCCAGTATGACTGGACCGGCGTGCTGCAGATCTTCGTCATCGGCCTGTTTCTCGGGTGGATGCGCTGGCGCAGCGGATCAACACTCCTGACATTTATTTTGCACGCGCTGTTCAACCTGGAAGGCACGCTTGAGACAGTGGCCCAGGTGCATTTCTTCGCCAAATAAAGCCGCCGCATTCGCGACGATTATTGCCCGAAAATGCGACCCAGGGCGTTCGCCGTGGTGTTGGAATTATTGGTTCCACCTGCCAATGGCGGCTCCCGCCGCGGCACCGCGATCACCGGTTCGGCAAAACGCGCGATCGCCGCGACCGTATCGTCGAGCGGCACGGTCGAGCCCTCAGTCTCGCTGACGACGATCGCCAGGACCCGCATGCCGCGCCGATACAGCGCGTCGAGCGCGGTGAGCGTATGGCTGATGGTGCCGAGGTAACTGCCGGTAACGAGAATGAGTGGCAATTGCAGCGCCATCATCACGTCGAGGGTGGTGCGCTCGCCGTCGAGCGGCACCATGATGCCGCCAACGCCTTCGATCAGCAGAATGTCGCGCCGCTGGTCGATTGCAGTTTGGCAGAACGTGATTACCGTATCGACGTCGATGCGGCGGCCTTCGCGCGCCGCCGCGAGATCGGGCGACACCGCGGCGCTGAAATCGCCACGGCGAAATGCGGTCGATCTCCGCCGGCGTGACCGGCAGGCCCAGCGCATCGAGGAGAAGGCCGGGATCGCTCGCCGCGGCCTGCGCCGGATCAAACCCGCTGACCACAGGCTTGATGGCGTCCACGACGCGGCCGATTTGCCGCAAATGACCGATCAGCGAGGCAGCAACATATGTCTTGCCGACATCGGTTCCAGTGGCGGTTATGAAGATCGCGCTCACGGATTCACGAGTGCCTCAACACACGGCTTCGCACCACGTCCGCAAGGCGGGCGATTTCGCCGTCGGGATGCTGTGCGGTGAAGGCAAAGCGCAGCCGCGCCGTGCCTGGAGGCACCGTCGGCGGCCGGATCGCGACGACCAAAAAGCCCTCCTCGCGCAAGAGATCCGAAGCGCCGAGCGCGGCGTCGGTGTCGCCGACGATTACCGGCACGATGGCGCTTTGCGCCTCCGGCAGGTTCAGCGCTCGGGCAAATTCCTTGGCCTTGCGCAAAGGCTCGCCGGCATAGGCCGGCTCCCGCGCGATCACCTCAAGCGCGGCGGAGGCGGCCGCAACAACCGGCGGCGGCAAGCCGGTCGAATAGATGAATGTGCGCGCCCGCGTTTGCATGAGATCGATCACGGCGCGCGAGGCGCACAGATACCCTCCATAGGCACCGACGGCCTTGGACAAGGTGCCCATTTGCAGCGGCACATCGGCGCTGCCACCGGCAAAAGTCGAACCGCGGCCGCCGCCGACAACGCCAAGCCCATGCGCGTCATCGGCGAGGAGCCAGGCATCGAAACGCTCGGCCAATCGCGCCAGGCCGGCGAGCGGCGCCAAATCGCCGTCCATGGAGAAAACGCCGTCGGTCGCAATCAAGGCGCGGGTGCTGCCGCGCCGGTGCGCCGTGAGCAGCGCTTCGGCGTGGGCGAGATCGGCATGGCGGTAAGCGTGGACGGCGGCGCCGGAAAGTTTTGCTCCGGCATGAATGCAGGCATGCGAGAGTTCATCGAGCAGGATCAGATCACCGGGGCCGACCAACGCCGCGATGACACCCATATTGGCGAGATAGCCCGAGCCGAACACACAGGCCGCCTCGGTGCCCTTCAGTTCGGCCAGCCGGCTTTCGAGCTCGGCATAGAGCGGATGATTGCCGGTGACGAGCCGCGAGGCCCCGGCACCGACGCCGTAGCGCTCGGTGGCCTTGATCGCAGCGGCGATCACCTCGGGATGCTGGCTCAAATTGAGATAATCGTTGCAGGAAAACGACAGCAAACGCCGGCCGTCGCGCTCGGCCCAAATTCCGGCGCGCGTGGTAACCGTCGCGGTGCGGCGGAGCCGCGCCTCCTCCAGCGCCGCAAGCTTGTCGGCGGCAAATTGATCGAGCGACCGCATTGCCTCCATGCCCTTGAAAAAACGTGACCTATCGAACAAACGTGACCTGCGTCCAGCCGGAAGGCACAATGCCGCTTCCGAACTTGCCATGAAAGCGCCGAATGTCGGGCAAAGCCAGCGAAAACAAGGGGATCGTCGGGAGCGCGCAACCGGATTGGTATCTCGCCGGGCTCGATCACATCTGGTTGCCCTACGCGCAGATGAAGACGGCAAATCCGCCGCTTGCGGTGCGGGCGACGCAGGGGTGCCGCATCGAGCTTGCCGATGGGCGCGAACTGATCGATGGCATCGCATCGTGGTGGACCGCCTGTCACGGCTACAACCATCCCCACATCCGCGCCGCGGTGGAAGCTCAGCTCGCAAATATGCCGCACGTCATGTTCGGCGGGCTGGTCCACGAACAGGCGCTCACGCTGGCGCGGCGGCTCACCGCATTGCTTGCGAAAAACCGGAGCGCTTGCGATCTCGACCGCGTTTTTTTCAGCAATTCCGGCTCAGTCGCCGTCGAAGTCGCCTTAAAAATGGCAGTGCAGTATTGGCGTAACCGCGGCGTTCGCGGCCGCTCCCGGATCGTGGCGTTCAAAGGCGGCTATCACGGCGACACCACCGGGGCGATGGCGGTGTCCGACCCTGAGGGAAGCTTCCACGCCGCATTCCACGGTCTATTGCCGGAGCAGATCACGGCCGATCTGCCGGTCGATGCACCGAGCATTGCGGCATTTGAAGCGACGCTGAAGGCGCGCGCCGGGGAGATTGCGGCGATCATCGTCGAGCCCTTGGTGCAGGGCGCCGGGGGCATGCTCTTTCACGATGCCGGCGTGTTGCAGACCTTGCGCAGGCTCGCGTACCGTTACGATATTTTGCTGATCTTCGATGAAATCTTCACGGGCTTTGGCCGGACCGGCGCGATGTTCGCGTTCCATGAGGCCGGGGTCGTGCCGGACATCATCACGCTGTCCAAGGCGCTGACCGGTGGCACCCTGCCGCTTGCCGCGACGATCGCCCGTCGCAAGGTCTTTGAAGCGTTCTGGTCCGACGATCCGGCGCGGGCGCTGATGCATGGCCCGACATTCATGGCCAACCCGCTCGCCTGCGCTGCCGCCAATGCCTCACTCGACCTCTTTGCAAGCGAGCCGCGGCTCGATCAGGTGGCACACATTTCAGCGGTATTGCGCGACGGTCTCGAACCCTGCTGCAAGCTTCCGGGCGTCAAGGATGTCCGCATCAAAGGCGCCATCGGCGTGGTCGAACTCGAACGCATCGAAAACATCAATGCCTTGCGGCAACGCTTTATTACGGAAGGCGTTTTCATCCGGCCATTTGGCTCGATCGTCTATCTGGCGCCGGCTTTCACCATCGGCGACGGCGAACTCGGCCATTTGACCGGCATCGTCCGGAAGGTGCTCGGCGAACGCAGCTAATCACAGCATGATCGGCTTGCCGCGAATGTCGATGGCGTGCTCGATCTTGACCAGAGCGCCGATGCCGGTATCGGCGCCGACATGGGTTTGCTCGCGGGGCAGCAGTTTCGCAAAAATCGCGTCATGCACCGGACCGCTCTCGTGCAGTTCGACAGTGCCGAAGAAGCGCAGGAAGCCGCTTTCGAGAACGCCGTCGCGCTGCGCCTTGAAGTTCGAGTACATCACGCAGACCCGCTTGTCGTGCGCGAGGTTCTCGAGCGCGGTGCGCTTGGAGCGCTCCCAATAAGCGAGGTGCCCATCGTCGAATACGACCATGCTGCCTTTGACCGAGATATTGGGCCCTGCCGGTCCGCAGGTGCCGACGAGGCACGGGCAGCCATCGTCCCAGGCATTGCGGATCAGCGTCTTGATGGTATCGGAAAGCGGCATGAAGGAGGCCCCTGGTTTTCAGCGTTGCGGTGATTGGATTGAAGTCTCTACGATACTTTGCCGCCGGAGTGCGCGAATTTCAAATTCGCCGCCCTAATAACCCACGACTTCGCCATAAAGATCGTGAGCGTCGGTGGCTTCGATCTTGACCGTCGCGATCTCGCCGACACGGAGCGGCCGGTGGCCTTTGAGATGCACTCTGCCGTCGACTTGCGGCGCGTCGCCCTTGCTGCGGCCGCGCCCGCTGCAGCCCGGATCGACCTCATCGATGATGACCTGCTCGCGGCGGCCGATCCTTCGCTTCAAGCGTTTTTCCGAGATCTTCTCCTGGTGCATCATCAGGCGAAGATAGCGATCACTTTTGATGTCGTCCGGCACGGCAGCGCCGAGCTCGTTTGCCGTCGCACCCTCGACCGGCTCGTACTGAAAGCAGCCAACCCGATCGAGCTGGGCCTCGCTGAGCCATTCGAGCAGATTTGAGAAATCTTCGTCGGTCTCACCGGGAAAGCCGACGATGAAGGTCGAGCGGATAGTGAGACTGGGACAGATCTCGCGCCAGGTGCGAACGCGCTCCAGCGTCTTCTCCTGAGATGCCGGCCGCCGCATGCGTTTGAGCACGTCGGGGCTCGCGTGCTGGAACGGCACATCGAGATAGGGCAGCACCTTGCCGTCCGCCATCAGTGGAATGACGTCGTCGACGTGCGGGTAGGGATAGACGTAATGCAGCCGCACCCAGACGCCGAACTCGCCGAGCTCGCGCGCGAGATCAAGAAACTTCGCCCGTACCTCGCGGCCCTTCCAGGGGCTGGCCGCGTATTTGATGTCGACGCCATAGGCCGAGGTATCCTGCGAAATCACCAGCAATTCCTTGACCCCGGCGGCAACCAGCCGCTCGGCCTCGCACAGCACGTCGGCGGCCGGCCGCGACACCAGATCGCCGCGCAATTTCGGGATAATGCAGAAGGTACAGCGATTATTGCATCCCTCTGAAATCTTTAAATAAGAGTAGTGCCGTGGCGTGAGCTTGATGCCGTGCTCGGGGATCAAGTCGGCGAACGGATCGTGCGCCGGCGGTGCGGCGCGATGCACGGCATCGAGCACGCTCTCGTATTGCTGCGGTCCTGTAACGGCAAACACGCCGGGATGGACACCGGTGATCTTTTCCGGCTCCGCCCCCATGCAGCCGGTGACGATGACTTTGCCGTTATTGGCCAGCGCCTCGCCGATATAGGAGAGCGATTCCTCCTGGGCGCTGTTGAGAAATCCGCAGGTGTTGACGATGGCAAGATCGGCGCCGGAATGCTCGCGGGTCAGTTCATAGCCCTCCGCGCGTAGCCGCGTGATGATGCGCTCGCTGTCAACGAGCGCCTTGGGGCAGCCGAGCGAAACGAAGGAAATCCGGGGAGCGCGGTTCATGAAGCTCTCTAGCGGCCTCTATTAAGTCATTCCAGCCCATAACCGCCATGACAGGCCGTGACCGCCACGAAAAAGCCCGCTCAAAACCGTCATTTCACCATGGGAACCTGCACTGCTGCGCCTGTATTCGGGGGAAATTAAGGATTTCGGGCTCTCCTCGCCCTTGGCGACCGGTGGGTAGCAATTCTGGTGCCAACCCTTTGGGAAGTCCCAGCGAGCCGGCGCGGCAGAGCCAGATCGGCCAGTTGTCGCCGTCTCGACGCCCGAACACGATCGCCGGAAGCACATGGTCCAGCCGCGGCACATTTTGTCTCTTCTGCTTGCCGCCTGTCTCGGCGGCTGCGGCGGCTATGCCATGTTGGATCCGAGTACAGCATTCACTTCGCCCAGCAAACAAACGGATTGGACAAAGAGCAGCGGACAAGCTCCGGGCGCTGAGGCGGCGGATTACGAGACGACTGCAACGACGCCCGGCGCGTCGAATAAGCCGGGGTCCACCGCGCAAAGCTCGCTGTTCTCGCAAACCTCGGAGGCCGAGCTCGCAGCTCCGCTGGCGCCCGCCGCTGCGACCGCGAAGCCCGTTGCAAAGCCCATTGCGGTCGCCGACGCCGCCGACACCGCCATTCCAATCGCGCCCCGGCAGGCCGCGCCGAAGACTGTGACGCCGCGCGGCCGCGTCTATCTGTTCCGTGGCGTCGCCGGCCTGATCTATTCGCGCGGCATCGACACGCTGGCGGCGCGCATCAGGCGCACCGGACTCCCCGCCAGCGTTGGGACCTATCTGCTCTGGCGACCGACCGCCGACGAGGCGATCCGCGACTATCGCCGCGATCCGCAGCCGATCACGCTGATCGGGCATTCGATGGGCGGCGATTGTGTGCTGGACTTCGCGGAAATGCTCAATGACGCGCACATCCCGGTCAGCCTGCTCGTCACCTATGACCCGACCCGCATTGCCGACGATGTGCCGCCCAATGTCGAGCGCTACATCAACATCTACCAGTCCTCCAATTTCATGGGCGGCGGCAATGTCGTGCAGGGTTCGCGCTTCCACGGCTATTACGCGAGCTACAACCTCAAGGACCACACCGAGATCGTTCACATCAATATCGAAAAGAACGACCGGATTCAGGACCAGCTGGTGAGCAAGATCGCCGAGATCGCCGACACGCCGGCCGATGCGGGAGGCGACGCCGTGCCGATTCATCTGGAGGTTCCCGCCAGAGCCGGCATCGAACTGTGGGATTCCGGTACTCCCGTCGCGGCCCATGCCGGCGACACGCTGCAGACGCTGGCCGCGGCCTACCACGTGCCGGCATGGGCGCTCAGTCAGATCAATTCGCTCGCCGAGCGCGAGCCGCTCGCCGAAGGTCAGCGCATCGTGGTTCCGCGCGATCTCGCGCCGGGGCCGATGCCGGCAACTGTGACGAGCTACGCGCCGGTCGGGCGCTGAACCGGGCGTTCTTCGCGCGGCAGGCGCAGGGTCAGCAATGCGGCGCGAGGCAAAGTCCGCTTGGCTCGAAGCAGCGCCAGAACGGCGCCGGCATCGACTTGCCGCCGACGCATGTATAAACCGCGCACCAATGAAATTCGTCGCAATTGGAAATGCAGCGGTCATTCGACTGGGCGCAGGCACCGGTCATTTTCGCGGCGTGCTTGGCGATGTGCCTAGCCGCGAATGCCGGGGCTAGCGTGGCCATGCCAAGCACTCCGGCGAGCACCGCTGTCACAATCGACTTCGTCAGCATGGCACAGTCTCCCCGTTCAGTTCGCCAAATAAATTTCCCATAATCGGGGATTACGGACAAGGAGCGACGCCATGTGCCTTCCCGATCCACCGCTGCTCCTGGTGACCGATCAAGCCCAGGCGCGGCGCCCGTTGACGGAGATCGTCGCGGCCGCTCTTGCCGGCGGCTGCCGCTGGGTCAGCTTGCGCGAAAAGAATTTGCCCGCGGACGAACAGGTGGTTTTGGCGCGCGTGCTGTTGCCGCTCGTGCGCAAATATAACGGTCGTCTGATGCTCCATGGCGAGGCGTCGCTGGCAAAGCTCGCCGGCGTCGACGGCGTGCACCTGCCATCCGGCAGCGCCGCCGCCGCCGCGCGCGCGACGATGGGACCGGGAAAACTCGTCGGGCTTTCGATCCACAGCATCGTCGATGTGGAGGCGATCGATCCGCGAGTGGCCGATTACGCGCTCGCGGGTCCCGCTTTCGAGACGCCAAGCAAGCCCGGCTACGGGCCGGAAATCGGCCGCAGGGGATTGTCCGAAATCGCCCGCGCGGCGCGGGTGCCGGTTCTGGCCATTGGCGGCATCAATACCGCGCGCGTTGCCGAAGTCATCGCCGCCGGCTGCGGCGGCGTCGCCGTGATGGGCGGCGTCATGCGCGCGGCAGACCCGGCGCGCGAGGTCGGCGCGCTTATCGCAACATTACAGGGCTCACGCGCTACGAGCGGGCTTGGTAGGTCCTGATGCCCTGGTCCGGCACCCACACGCCTGCGGGTAGTTTTCCCGCCTGCCAGAACACATCGATCGGCATGCCGCCGCGCGGATGAAAATAGCCGCCGATCCGCAGCCACTTCGGTTTCAAAACACCGACAATTTTCTTGCCGATCGACACGGTGCAATCTTCGTGGAACGCGCCGTGGTTGCGGAAACTGTTGAGGTAAAGCTTGAGCGACTTGGACTCGACCAGCCAATCCTTCGGCACATAGTCGATCACAAGCGTGGCAAAATCCGGTTGCCCGGTGACAGGGCACATCACGGTGAATTCAGGGAAGGTGAACCGCGCGACGTAATTGTTGCCGCGTTGCGGATTTTTCACCCGATCGAGCACGGCCAGATCCGGCGAAGCCGGCATCGGGGTAGGGCGTCCAAGTTGGAGCGTTTTCATGGCCATCATGCAGCGTTTTCCGCGACTTGCGCATAACACGGCGGACGCAACTGGCAAAATTCTGGGCAGCGCCTTGCCGTCACGACACGGATAGTGGCGGATCGGCAACATTGCCTTGGTAAATCGAGGCAAAGGCGCGAAGGCCGCCGCGAATTCATTGCGCTGTTGTAGGCGCCGCTCATAAATTGCCATTGGCGATTTTGCAGTACCCCCCGGCAGGGGGTGAAAGTCGGACATGCAGGTGCCCGTTGGTTGCGGCCGGCGTGGATTGTTGTTGGCGTCGAGTTCGCTTGTCGCGCTCTTGATCGGCGGCGGCGCACCGTCGGCCTACGCAGCGTGTCTCACACAAAATGGCGGAACAGTTGCTTCGGTGAGCAACAGCTCGGCGACCGGCAACTGCATCCTTGTTGAAAACAGCGCACTCGTCACCGGCAACGTCTCCAACACCAGCACCGGCGTGCTCACCGCGAATGGCGGCGCCCCGCCAACGAGCACCGGCATTACGATCACCAACAGCACGATTGACGGCACCGTCACCAACAGCGGCACCATCAAGGCGAACGCGCAGGGAATCCTCGTCGAAGACAATGCGGCTGTCCTCGGCGGCATCAGCAACTCCGGCACCGTCTCGGCCAGTCTTTTCGGCCTGATCATCGGAGGTTCTGTCGCTTCCACGACGGTATCGACGTTCGGCGGCGGCATCACCAACTCAGGCACGATCTCTTCGGCAAACCGCGCTGCCATCGCCATCGGCGGCGGCCTCCTGAGCGGCAGTCAATCCATTGTGGTATCGAACTTCTCCGGTGGCATCAGCAATTCCGGCGCTGTCTTGAGCACCCCGTTAGCCGTCATGGTCGGCGGCGAGGCTGAAAAAAATGCGACTGTCACGGTGTCAACTTTCTCCGGAGGAATTACCAACGGCGGTACTGGTACGATTCAAGGTGGCGATGGCATCCTTGTCGGTGGCGAGGCCTTTACCAACGCCCAAGTCGCGGTCTCGAGTTTCGGCGGCGGCATCAGCAATGCGGGCACCATCTCCAGCAAGGGAGCTACCGGTGCCGGCGTTCTCGTTGGCGGCGCGGCGACGGGCAGCGCATCCGTTGCGGTGTCGACCTTCTCCGGCGGCATCAGCAACAGCGGCCTGATCTCGGGCCCCTTCGGCGTCATCGTTGGCTTCTCGATCACTGAAAACGCGACTGGAACGCTGTCAACTTTCTCAGAAGGAATTACCAACAGCGGCACCGGTACTATCGAGGGCAGTAAGTACGGTATCTTCATTGGCGGCATTGCCAACGGCACCAACGCTCAGGCCACGCTATCGACCTTCTCCGGCGGCATCAGCAACGCCGGCACCCTCTCAGGCGGCAATGGCATCTTCATCGGCGGTACAGGCTCTGGGAGAACGACGCTATCGACCTTCTCCGGGGGAATTACCAACAGCGGCTCTATTGGAGGTAACCGGGGCATCTTCGTTGGCGGTGTGGTTGACGGCGGCCAAGTCACGATCTCGAACTTTTCCGGCGGCATCAGCAACTCCGGAACCGGCACGATCTCGGGCATCATCGTCGGCGGCACTGCTTTTGGCGGCGGGGCAGTAACGATATCGACGTTCTCTGGAGGAATTACGAACAGCGGTACCGTTCTGGGTGCCGGCGATCTTACGGGAAGCAACGGCATCGTCGTTGGCGGTCGTGTCACCGCGGGTCACATCACGATCTCGACCTTCACCGGTGGCATCACCAACGCCGGCAATATTGCAGCCGCAACCGCCGGCATCGTCGTCGGCGCCGGCAGCACAATTCCGACCTTCAGCGGCAATATCAGCAATGCCGGGCTGATCACGGCTGCAACCGGCATCATCGTCGCCAGCAACAGCACGATCGGTGGCGCGATTGTCGATAGCGGCACGATCCTCGCGGCCAGTCATGCCATCGATGTCGGCGCCGCGAGCACGATCAACGCCAGCCACACCGCTATCCTGGTCAGCGGGCCAACCCTTACCGGCGGCATCGCCAGCGCAGGTACGATCTCGGCGGCAAACGTCGGCATCCGGATCGGCTCAGGGGTCGCAATTTCGACCTTCAGCGGCAATATCGGCAATTCGGGTCGTATTACCGCGGCAACCGGCATCCTCGTCGAGGGCAACAGCACGATTAACGGCGCGATCGCCGACAGTGGCACGATCCTCGCGAGCAACCACGGCATCGCCGTCGACACGACGAGCACGATCAATGCCAGCCACACCGGCGTCGTGGTCAGCGGCGCGACCCTCACCGGCGGGATCAGCAATGCCGGGACGATCTCGGCGGCGAGCGGTCGAGGTGTGTTGATCGGCAGCATTTTAAACATCGCCGGCGGAAGCAGTATTTTCCGCACGACAACGGTCCCAACCTTCGCCGGCGGCATCAGCAATGCCGGCACGATCACGGCGCAGCAGGTCGGCATCATGGTCGGTGGCAAGGCCACCATCAGCGCGACGTCGATGAACCACGCCACCATAACGATCTCGACCTTCGCGGGCGGCATCGCCAATTCCGGCATGATCTCGACGGGAGGGACCGGCCTCTTGGTCGGCGGCACCGCCACGGCCACCGGCCATAGCGACACCGCCTCGGTGACGGTCTCAAATTTTTCAGGCGGCATCAGTAACAGCGGCACCATCGCCGCGGCCGGCGCGGGCATCGAGGCCGGTGGGGCTGCCTCGACCAGCCGCGGCGGGGCCGCGTTTGTGACGATCTCGACCTTCTCCAACGGGATCACGAATAGCGGCATCATCGATGCAACGACCGGCATTGTGGTCAATTCACACGTCTCGACTTTCTCGGGCGTGATCGCCAATAGCGGCACGATCAGCGCCGGCGGCGGCACTGCCATCGATGTCAGCAGCGCCAACAATGCGATCACCATCGATCAGAGCCGCGGCTCGATCTCCGGCGCTATCAAGCTGTCCGCCCATGCCGATGCGCTCAATATCTCCGGCGGCACGATCGGCGGCGATATCGTCGGCGCGGGGTCGAGCGACACGGTCAATTTCAATATGGCGGCGGGGACTTTCACCTACGGCAGCGCCTACGGCTTCACCGGCATCAATCAGGTCGACATCAATTCCGGCACCGTGATTCTCAATGGCGCCAACAATGCCGATGCGATCGATGTCATTGGCGGCACGCTGGCCGGCGCCGGCACGCTTGATCCGCTGACGCTGACGATCCACTCCGGCGCCACGTTCGCGCCCGGCACCCCAGGCGTGCCCGGCACGTCGATGATCATTACCGGCAACCTCGCCTTTCAGTCCGGCGCGCTCTATGTGATCTATCTCGATCTCGCAACGACCTTTGCCAATGTCAGCGGCACGGCGTCGCTCGCCGGGACGGTCAACGCCAACTTCACTTCGGGCGGAGGTCTCGCGAAGCAATACACGATCCTGGAATCGTTGGGGTTGGGCGGCACGACATTTTCGGGGCTTACCTCTAGCGGGCTGCCGGCAAGCTTCACCCCCGCGCTGGGCTACAGCGCCGACGACGTGTTCGTGAACCTCACCGCCATGCTGGCGACCGGTACGCCGCTTGCGCAAAACCAGCAGAATGTCGCCAATGCGATCGATGGTTATTTCAACAATGGCGGTGCACTGCCGGCAAGCTTCATAAATCTGTTCAATCTCAATGGCGCGCCGCTGGCCAATGCGCTCAGTCAGCTCGACGGCGAGGCGGCGACCGACGCCAGCAAGGGCGCGTTTCAGTTGATGACGGATTTCCTCGATCTGATGCTCGATCCGACGGGCGGCGGCGGCGCCAGTGGTGGTGGCGGCGGGGCGAGCGGCTTTGCCAACGAGGATCAGGCGGGCCTGCCGCCCGATGTCGCGCTCGCTTACGCGCGTGCGCTGCATCAGAAGCCGGCCGCGGCGGCGGCGGCACAAACCTTCGATCAGCGCTGGAGCGTCTGGGGCTCGGCCTATGGCGGCACCAACAGAACCGATGGCAATGCGGCTGTCGGCTCGAACAATGTCAACGCCAGCGACTTCGGCTTTGCCGGCGGCATGACCTATCACGTCACGCCCATGACGGATTATGGTTTTGCGCTGGCCGGCGGCGGCACCAATTGGAGCCTTGCGCAAAGTCTTGGCAGCGGGCGCAGCGACGCGTTTCAGGCCGGCGTCTACGGCACGACGCATTTCGGACCGGGCTATGTGTCGGCAGCACTTGCCTTCGCCAACAACTGGTTCACCACCAACCGCATCGCGCTCGGCGATCAGCTCACCGCGAAGTTCGACGGCCAGAGCTACGCCGCGCGTCTTGAAGCCGGTTATCGCTACGGTCTGCCGGTGACCGGATATATTATCGGTGTGACGCCTTATGCGGCGTTACAGGCGCAGGACTTCCACACCCCAGGCTACAGCGAAACCGATCTCACCGGCGGCGGCTTCGGACTGTCCTACAATGCGATGAACGCCACCGACACCAGAAGCGAGCTCGGCGCCCGCTTCGACGATCTCACCATGTTCAACGCCATGCCGCTGGTTCTGCGCGGCCGCCTCGCCTGGGCGCATGACTGGGTGAGCGGCGCTGCGCTCGGCGCCGCATTCCAGTCGCTGCCGGGATCGAGCTTCACCGTCAATGGCGCGGCGGTGCCGCAAAACTCCGCGCTCGCCACCGCGGCTGCGGAACTGCATCTGACCGCGAACTGGACCGCGATGGCCAAATTCGACGGCGAGTTCGCCCCGACTTCGCAGACCTACGCCGGCACCGGAACGCTGCGCTATTCGTGGTGACAGCGGCCTTGGCGATCCTGTAGAAGCGCTCCAGACTTATGCCGGGAGCGCGCATGACTGCAATTACCGACATTATCGGCCGGGAAATTCTCGACAGCCGCGGTAATCCGACCGTCGAAGTCGATGTTGTTCTGGAGGACGGTTCCCGCGGCCGTGCCGGGGTGCCATCAGGCGCCTCGACCGGTGCGCACGAAGCAATCGAACTGCGCGACGGCGACAAGAAGCGCTATCTCGGCAAAGGCGTGAAGACCGCGGTGGAGGCGGTAAACGGCGAGATCTTCGACGCGCTGTCCGGCATGGACGCCGAACTCCAAGTCAAGATCGACGACACCATGATCGGGCTCGACGGCACGCCCAACAAGGGCCGGCTCGGCGCCAATGCCATTCTCGGCGTGTCGCTCGCGACCGCAAAGGCCGCAGCCGCAGCGAACAAGCTGCCGCTTTACCGCTATGTCGGCGGCGCCGCGGCGCGGCTGTTGCCGGTGCCGATGATGAACATCCTCAATGGCGGCGTGCACGCCGACAATCCCATCGACTTTCAGGAGTTCATGATCGTGCCGCTCGGCGCTCCGACTTTCGCCGAAGCGCTCCGCGCCGGTTCGGAAATCTTTCACACGCTGCGCGCCGCGCTCAAAGCCGCCGGGCACAATACCAATGTCGGTGACGAGGGCGGCTTTGCACCCAATCTGCCGTCGGCGGAAGCCGCGCTCGATTTTGTTCTCGTGGCGATCGAAAAGGCCGGTTACCGCATTGGCGAGCAAGTTGCGCTTGCGCTCGATCCGGCGGCCAGCGAATTTTTCTCCGGCGGCGCTTACCAGTATAAAGGCGAGGGCAAGACCCGTTCGATCGACCAGCAGGTCGACTATCTCGCCGAACTCGTCAAAAAATATCCCATCGTGTCGATCGAAGACGGCATGGCCGAGGACGATGCCGCAGGCTGGAAAAAATTGACGGAAAAGATCGGCGGCAAATGCCAGCTCGTCGGCGACGACGTTTTCGTCACCAATGTGGCGCGGTTGAGCGATGGCATCAAAAACGGTATCGCCAATTCGATCCTGATCAAGGTCAACCAGATCGGCACACTGACCGAGACGCTGGCCGCGGTCGAGTGCGCGCACAAGGCGGGTTACACCGCGGTGATGTCGCACCGCTCCGGCGAAACCGAGGATTCCACCATCGCCGATCTCGCGGTCGCCACCAATTGCGGGCAGATCAAAACCGGCTCGCTGGCGCGCGCCGACCGCACCGCCAAGTACAATCAGCTGCTGCGCATCGAAGAGGAACTCGGCGCCCAGGCGGCTTATGCGGGGCGGGCGGCGTTTCGCGCGCTTGGATAGGTTCTAATGTCCCGCGCTTGTCCGCCAACGGCAATCGGGGCTATATCCACACTGTTGCCGAGGGAACGATTGTCGGATGGATCAAACGCTTGATTTAAAGCCGGGCAACCGCCGGCTCGCGGTCGAAAGTTTGAGCGGTTTTATCGCCGCATCGATCGATGCCGCGGTTTCGTCCGACGCGCCGTTTACCCATCTCGTGTTCGAACGCGTATTCCCTAGCGATATCTACGCGACGATGCTCGCCAATATGCCGGAGGCCACCGACTACCGGCCAATGCATGGCCGCAGTAAAGGCCACGATCTCACCGACGGCACGCATACCCGGGTCAAGATCGACCTGTTCCCGGAATATATCCGTCACCTCCCGCCGCAGAAGCGCGCGGTTTGGGACGTCGTCGGCCGCGCGCTGTGTTCGCGGCCGGTGAAGCAGGCCTTCGTGCGGCGGCTTGCGGCACCGCTTGAGCGGCGCTTCGGCGCCGGCTTCGCCAGGGTCGGCATGTTTCCGATCCCGATCCTCACCCGCGACATTCCCGGCTATCTGATCACGCCGCATACCGACACGCGCTGGAAGGGCATCACCGTCCAGCTTTATCTGCCGCGCGACCTTTCCAACGCCAATATCGGGACGATTTTTCATGAGAAGCTTGCCGACGGATCGATGCCGAAGACAAAGCAGATGACGTTTGCGCCTAATTCCGGCTACGCCTTTGCCGTCGGCACCGATACTTGGCACTCCGCCGACGCCGTCGGCCCCGAAGTGAAGACCCGCGACAGCATCCTGCTGACCTATTTCGTCGACGCCGGTCCGCTGCGCGTCCTGCGCAACCGCGGCAAGCGATTCGGCAATTTCGTCTTGAGCGAAGTGCGCAACCGGCTGCCTTAGCCCGGCCATTAATTCCGCTTTAAGCGGCGTGCGGACATGGTGGCGGCATGGTCACTCGCAAACGGCTGCGCACGATTCTCAATGCGCTCGCTCTCTATGCGCTCGCGGCATTGCTGATCGGCTATTTCGGCGTCAATGCCTACAGCGGCAATCGCGGGCTCAAGGCCAAGGAAGTCATCGACCGGCAGTCGGCGGCGCTTTCGGCCGAGCTTGACCGGCTCAAGCTCGAACATAAGCAGTGGGATCGCCGCATCGCGCTGCTCAAGTCCGACGCCATCGACCCTGACATGCTCGACGAGCGGGCCCGCGCATTGCTCGATTATGTCGACCCCGACGATCTGACGCTGATGTATGACACGGCGCCCCGTCATGCGGCTGCACCAACGCCGTAAAGCGGGCCCTTGAAGTCGGCCGCAGCGCCTCCGAAATTAGTTTTTGCGACAAGGAGTTGACCGCCGGCACTCTTCCACCGGTGGGTATTCCCCCGGCTTCCGCAATTGGGCGTTTTCGGCTAAGGCTTGAAGCACGCCCGAATGTTTCGCCGATCATGGGTTTTCGAGGACAAGAATGGCCGTCGCCCAAACCATGCAAGCGGCTCAAAACACACCGGAATTGCTGCCAACCGCGGACCTCGCGGCGCGCGAACCATCCGCCCCCGAATTCACCAAGGAACAGGAGCTCGCCGCATTGCGGCAGATGCTCCTGATCCGCCGCTTCGAGGAAAAGGCCGGCCAGATGTACGGCATGGGCCTCATCGGCGGTTTCTGCCACCTCTATATCGGCCAGGAGGCCGTCGTCGTCGGCATGAAGCTCGCCTTGCGCGATGGCGACCAGATGATCACCGGCTATCGCGATCACGGTCACATGCTTGCCTGCGGCATGGATCCCAAGGGCGTCATGGCGGAGCTCACCGGTCGCCGCGGCGGCTATTCCAAGGGCAAGGGCGGCTCGATGCACATGTTCTCGCTGGAGAAGAAATTCTACGGCGGCCACGGCATCGTCGGCGCCCAGGTGCCGCTTGGCACCGGGCTCGCCTTCGCCAACAAATATCGCGGCAATGACGACGTCTGCCTGACCTATTTCGGCGACGGTGCGGCCAACCAGGGCCAGGTTTACGAAAGTTTCAACATGGCCGAGCTGTGGAAACTGCCGGTCGTCTATGTGATCGAAAACAACCGCTACGCCATGGGCACTTCGGTATTGCGCTCGTCGGCGCAAACCGACTTTTCCAAACGCGGCGTGTCTTTCAATATTCCCGGCACGCAAGTCGACGGCATGGATGTGCGCGCGGTCAAGGCCGCGGCCGAAGAGGCGGTCGCCTGGTGCCGCGCCGGCAAGGGTCCGATCATTCTGGAGATGCTGACCTACCGCTATCGCGGCCATTCGATGTCGGATCCGGCCAAATACCGGACCAAGGAGGAAGTCGACAGAGTGCGCACCGAGCACGATCCGATCGAGCAGGTGCGCAAGCGACTCCTCGACAACAAGTGGTCGAGCGAAGACGAACTAAAGAAGATCGACGCCGCGGTGCGCGCCACCGTCAACGAGGCGTCGGAATTCGCCACCCACGATCTCGAACCAGACCCGTCCGAACTCTATACCGACGTCTATCGGTGACGCGCGAGCGCGCGCCGACGAAGTTCAACTCCGCACCAAGCGATGAGCCTCCTGTGAGCCGCCATGCCGACTGAGGTATTGATGCCAGCCCTCTCGCCGACGATGGAGAAGGGCAATCTCGCCAAATGGCTCAAGAAAGAAGGCGACAGCGTCAAATCCGGCGACGTCATCGCCGAGATCGAGACCGATAAAGCCACCATGGAGGTGGAAGCGGTCGACGAAGGCACGCTCGGCAAAATCCTGGTGCCGGAAGGCACCAACGACGTCGCCGTCAACACGCCGATCGCCATGATCCTCGGCGAAGGCGAGGATGCGGCATCGCTCAAAGGCAATGGCGGAGCGCCAAAACCGCAGACCCAGAAAACCGGGGAATCGGCGCGCCAGGAAAAACCGGCTGAATCGGCGCCACCGGCTAAAACGGCCGAAGCGCCCGCCAAGTCCGGCGCTTCAACCCCGCACGCCAAAGAGATCATGCCCGAGCCGGAAGTCCCGGAGGGCACCGAACTCGTCACCATGACCATGCGCGAAGCATTGCGCGATGCCATGGCCGAGGAAATGCGCCGCGACCCGGACGTCTTCGTCATGGGCGAGGAGGTCGCCGAGTACCAGGGCGCTTACAAAGTCACCCAGGGGCTGTTGGAAGAATTCGGCGCGCAACGCGTCGTCGACACGCCGATCACCGAGCACGGCTTTGCCGGCCTTGGCATCGGCGCAGCACTTGCCGGACTAAAGCCGATCGTCGAATTCATGACGTTTAATTTCGCCATGCAGGCGATGGATCAGCTGATCAATTCGGCGGCGAAAACCCAATACATGTCGGGCGGGCAGGTCAAAGTTTCGATCGTGTTCCGCGGTCCGAATGGTCCCGCGTCGCGCGTGGCCGCCCAGCACAGCCAAGATTATTCGTCCTGGTACTCGCACATTCCCGGCCTCAAAGTCGTAGCCCCGTCCACTGCCGCCGACGCCAAAGGGCTCTTGAAAGCGGCGATCCGCGATCCCAATCCGGTGATGTTTCTGGAAAACGAAATTCTCTACGGCCATTCCTCGCCGGTGCCGAAACTCGACGATTACGTGCTGCCGCTCGGCCGCGCGCGCGTCGTGCGCGCTGGCAATGACGTCACCATCGTCGCCTGGTCAATGGGAATGTCTTATGCGCTCAAGGCCGCTGAGGAATTGGCGAAAGAAAATATCGACGCCGAAGTGATCGATCTGCGCACGCTCAAGCCGATGGACAGCGATACCATCATTGAGTCGGTGAAGAAGACCGGCCGGCTCGTCACGGTGGAAGAAGGCTGGAAGCAATCCGGCGTCGGCGCCGAAATCGCTGCGCGGATGATGGAAGAGGCCTTCGATTATCTTGATGCGCCAGTCGCGCGCGTTTGCGGCAAGGACGTGCCGATGCCGTACGCGGCAAATTTGGAAAAGCTCGCGCTGCCCTCGGTCGCCGAAGTGGTCGAGGCGGCGAAGGCTGTTTGTTACCGGTGAACCGTGTATGAGAACTACAAGCTTTGTCCTGATTTAGAACCGCGAGAATGCTGCTTAGTTCTCGAACAATATCATGAGGGAAATTTCACCCGAAAATATCATCGGCATTTTCCGCGCCATCGGGTTTCTCAGAGTGCAATGATCGAAATGATAAAGGCCTTTGTGGTTCGTTTTGATGGCTGGTCGGGCTTTGGCCCCGACCTAATTGTTGATTCATATCTAAACTCTAGGGGCAGGAATCCCGGAGATTTAGGTGCGTTTCAGATTCGTGTCACGTATCCAGAGCCGGGCGTGATCCGACGATATTGTGGAACGGATACCAAGGCCTGGATTGATGAAGTCATATCACCGAACAAATTTCGCCAGGTTCCGGTAAAGGCATAAGCCCATGCCCATCAACATTCTCATGCCGGCACTGTCGCCCACGATGGAGAAGGGCAACCTTGCCAAATGGCTCAAGAAAGAGGGCGACGCGGTCAAGACCGGCGACGTCATCGCCGAGATCGAGACCGACAAGGCGACGATGGAATACGAAGCTATCGAGGACGGCACGCTCGCCAAGATCGTGGTGCCGGAAGGCACCAATGACGTGCCGGTCAATCAGCTCATCGCCGTCATGGCGGAGGACGGCGAGGACGTGAAGGCCGCTGCATCGGCGGCGGGGAAGGCCGCTCCACAAGCAAAGCCTGCGGAGGCGCCTAAACCCGCGACGCCGGCACCTTCAGCTGCGGCGCCCGCGGTCCAGGCAAGACCGCCTGCACCGTCGGCTGCGCCATCGCCGGCGCCCAGCGCCGCCGCCAATGGGCATGCCACCGACCGCGTCTTTGCGTCGCCCTTGGCGCGAAGACTGGCGAAAGAGGCCAGCATCGATATCGGCCGCATCCAGGGCTCCGGCCCGCACGGCCGCGTAATCGCGCGCGACGTGGCGAAGGCCAAGGAAGGTGGCGGCTTGCGTGCGCCTGCGGCGCCGGCCGGCGCGCCATCACCGATGATCGCGCCGTCAATGTCGGACCAGCAGATCCGCGCGCTCTACGAAGATGGTAGCTACGACGTCGTGCCGCATGACGGCATGCGCCGCACCATTGCGCAGCGGCTCACCGCGTCGGTGCAGACCATTCCGCATTTTTATCTGACCGTCGATTGCGACATCGGCAAGCTTTTGGACGCGCGCGAGGAGATCAACGCCACGGCGCCGAAGGAGAAAGACGGCAAGCCTGCCTACAAGCTCTCGGTCAATGATTTTGTCATCAAAGCCCTGGCGCTGGCGTTGCAGAAAGTGCCGGACGCGAATGTGAGCTGGACCGAAGGCGGCATGCTCAAGCACAAGCATTCCGATATCGGCGTCGCGGTGGCGATGCCGAACGGGCTGATCACCCCGATCATCCGCGGCGCCGAGGCCAAATCGCTGTCGGCGATTTCCAGCGAAATGCGCGACCTCGCGCTGCGGGCGCGCGACCGCAAGCTGAAACCCCACGAATATCAGGGCGGCACCACGGCGGTGTCGAACCTCGGCATGTACGGCATCAAGGATTTCACCGCCGTGATCAATCCGCCGCACGCCACCATCTTAGCCGTCGGCACCGGCGAAGAGCGCGCCGTGGTGCGCGACGGCAAAATCGTCGCCGCCCACATCATGAGCGTGACCATGGGCTGCGATCACCGCGCCGTCGACGGCGCGCTCGGCGCGGTGCTGATCAGCGCGTTTCGATCGCTGGTCGAGAATCCGGTAATGATGTTGGTGTAAATACCGCCCGGCCGTCGGGTTCCTTAACCTTGGCGGAATGAACCTCGCGCCAAGCTGCCGCTACAAAGCTTTATCCGATATCCGCGACGGGGGCTCACCGTGCTGGCAGGCGGCGACCAGATATTTTCAGTGCGGCCGGTTTTTATCGGCTGGATCACGCTTTTGATGCAGGCGCCGCTCCAGTTGTTCTTCACGCTCTGGGCCGCGATGTTCTTTGGCAGCATGGCGCAGACCGTTCCGTTATTTGCGCGCGGATCGCACACGCCGTACGTCGTTTTCGGCGCGATTGCGTTTTTCGGCATCCCCGCCATCGCCTATATCGGCAAAAAACTCAATTACGGCCAGACCGAATACCGCTTCTACAGCGATCGTCTCGAATTCGAGGAGGGCTTCTTCTCGATCAACGAAAAGACCATTCGCTTTCGCGACGTGAAAGAAGTCACGCTGCATAAAGGTCTTCTCCAGCGCTTCTACGGCCTCGGCACGATCTATCTCGCCACGCTGGCGACCGGGACGAGCCCCTTTGGTTACGGCTCGGGAAGTTTCAATCCTTTCAATGCACTCGGCTTCGGAAATGTGTCGGCAAGCGGGGTGAGCGTGCGCGACATCGCCGATCCGGACCAGATGTTCGATAAAATCAGGCAGATCGTCGACGCGCAGCGCGCTTGAACCGAGGCCTGCTTCAACTCGGATCGAGCCCCTTGGCGCGGAACGCTGCTTTTGCGTCTTCAGAGCGCAGCATCGCGATCAGCGCTTTCGCCGCCTCGGCATTCCTGCATTCCGGCATGATGCCGGCGGCAAATTCCGTGACAAGGTTCAGATCGCCGGGCAGGAAGCCTATGATTTCGCAGCCGGCGACATGAAGAAGCTCAGGCTTTTGCTGCACCGCGAGTTCGGCCTCGCCGGTCGGTAAAAGCTCCGCCGAGAACCCGCCGGCCGGCGGATATTTGGTTTTCGGTTTCATCTCGGCCGCGATGCCCATGCGCTCGATGAGCTTGGCGAAATAGACGCCGCTGGCGCCGCCGGCGGCGGGCTCGCTATAGGCGATGGATTTTGCGGCAAGGAGCGTGCGCTTGAGCGCTTCCGGCGTCGAAATATCCGGCTTCGGCGCGCCGCCCTTGACCGCGATGGCGACACCGGAGCCTGCCAGCGTCACGTCGGAACCGGGCGCGATCTTGCCTTGCTTTTTCAGGGCATCGATGCCGGCACGGCTGAGGATGAGCACATCTGCGGTCTCGCCGCCCTCGATGCGCTTGACCAGCATCGGCGCCGTGCCCCAAGTGACGGCGAGCCCGTGACCGCTTGATGTTTCGAAGCGCCCAAACAGTTCCTCGGCGGCACTGCGCACGCCAATGCTGCTGTAGACCGCGAGTTCAGCCACGTGTTTCACTCCGTTATAGGCATCCTTCTTGCGTGCCGTTATATCGCGTGCCAATGAACCGCGCGAAGGATTTTGGCCGCGCAATGGACGACCTCATCAACGGCTATCGCCGCTTCCGCGCCAGCACATGGCAGGCCGAACGCAGCCGCTTTGAGGCTTTAAGCCGGCTCGGGCAGCGGCCGCGCGCGCTGATCATCGCCTGCTCGGATAGCCGCACCGACCCGCAAATGGTGTTCAACGCGCGGCCGGGCGAACTTTTCGTCATCCGCAATGTCGCGAATATCGTGCCGCCTTACGGGCCTGACGATAAGCCGCATGGGGTGAGTTCGGCGATCGAATTCGCGGTGCGCTCGCTTACCGTCCGCGAAATCGTCGTCCTCGGGCACGCGATGTGCGGCGGCGTCCGGGCACTCCTCGACGGCGCGCCGGCCGAAGCATCGGACTTCGTCGGCTATTGGGTCCGCATCGCCGAACCGGCGCGGCAACGCGCATTGCAGGCGCCGGCGGATCAGCAACAGCATGTCTGCGAGCATGAGACGATCCGGCTTTCGCTCGACAACCTGCTGACGTTCCCGTGGGTCAAGGATGCGGTGGAAGCCGGCCATCTCACGCTGCATGGCTGCTATTTCGGCATCCAATCCGGCATCCTCGAACGCCTCGACGACGACGGGATTTTTCGGCCGATTCCGGACTGAGAACATTGCTATAAGGTCGCCCGGCGAATTCCCATATAAGGGACGGGACTAAGGAACGAGACGGCATAGAGGATTGGAATGGCTGATACGGATTTCGACATCATCATTATCGGCTCGGGCCCGGGCGGCTATGTCTGCGCCATCCGCGCCGCGCAGCTCGGTTTCAAAACCGCAATCGTCGAGCGCGACTATCTGGGCGGCATCTGCCTCAACTGGGGCTGCATCCCGACCAAGGCGCTGCTTCGCTCGGCCGAGATTTTCCATTATCTCCAGCACGCCAAGGATTACGGGCTTTCGGCAGGCGAGGTGACCTACGATCCGGGCGCGGTGGTCAAGCGCTCACGCGCGGTGTCGAAGCGGCTGAACGACGGCGTCGGCTTTCTGATGAAGAAAAACAAGGTCGCCGTCATTTGGGGCGAGGCGGCAATCGACGCGCCCGGCAAGATCACCGTGAAGGCGAGCAAAAGCGAAGCGCCCAAGGGCGTGCTCGGCCCCGGAGCCTATCAGGCCAAGCACGTCATCCTGGCGACCGGCGCGCGGCCGCGCGTGCTGCCCGGCATCGAGCCCGACAAGAAACTGGTCTGGACCTATTTCGAAGCCATGGTGCCGGACCGTATGCCGAAATCGCTGCTGGTGATCGGCTCCGGCGCCATCGGCATCGAATTCGCGTCCTTCTACCGCACGCTCGGCTCAGAGGTGACGGTGGTCGAGGTGCTGCCGCAAATCCTTCCCGTCGAGGACGCCGAGGTCGCCGCGTTTGCGCGCAAGAGTTTCGAGAAGCAGGGCATCAAGATCTTGACCGGCGCCAAGGTCACCAAGCTCGACAAGGCATCCGACAGCGTCACCGCGACCATCGACGACGGCAAAGGCGGTACGCAGACGCTTACGGTCGAACGCGTTATTTCCGCGGTCGGCGTCGTCGGCAATATCGAAAATCTCGGGCTCGAAAAGCTCGGCGTGAAGACCGAACGCGGCATGGTCGTCATCGACGGCGCGTGCAAGACCAACGTGCCCGGCATCTATGCGATCGGCGACGTCGCCGGTCCGCCGCTCTTGGCGCACAAGGCGGAGCACGAAGGCGTCATCTGCGTCGAGGCGATCAAGGGTCTCCACCCGCATCCGATGAACAAGCTGATGATTCCGGGCTGCACCTATTGCACGCCGCAAATCGCCTCCGTCGGCCTCACCGAGCAGGCCTGCAAAGAGAAGAAGCTCGACGTCCGGGTCGGCCACTTTCCCTTCGTCGGCAATGGCAAGGCCATCGCCATGGGCGAGGACCAGGGCATGGTCAAAGTGATCTTCGACAAGAAGACCGGCCAGCTTCTCGGCGCCCACATGGTCGGCGCGGAAGTGACGGAACTTATTCAAGGCTACGCGGTGGCGATGAATCTCGAGACCACGGAAGAAGAGCTGATGCACACCGTGTTCCCGCATCCGACTTTGTCGGAAATGATGAAGGAAGCAGTGCTCGATGCTTACGGGCGGGCGTTGAACATTTGATCAGGCCACCAGCCCCGCCATCGGCTTCACGCCATCGCTGCCGGGAAACACATTCTGCGCCAGCCCGCGATCGTCGGCGCGCAGGTGATCTTTCAGCACGCCCTTGAGCACGGCGCGCAGGTCGGTGGTCGGCTTGAGATCGCGGTTCTGGTAGAGATCGGCCGGCTTTAATCCCGGCCAGTCGGCGATGACGCGGCCGCCTTTGAGCGCGCCGCCGACTAAAAGCGCAACCGTCGCGGTGCCATGATCGGTGCCATCAGTGCCGTTGATACGCGCGGTGCGGCCGAATTCGGTGGCGAGCGTGACTACGGTGTCTTGCCACGCCGCGCCCATATTGTGCTGGATCGACGCCAGCGCATCGTCGAGCGCACCAAGCAGTTGCGATAACCGTCCGGTCGCGATGCCCTCATTGACGTGGGTGTCCCAGCCGTCGAGCGCCAGCGCGCCGACGCGCGGTCCGTCGGGTTGCGCCAAAAACTTTGCGGCGTTGCCGGCGGCGTCGGAGAAGTAGGCGCGCACTTGCGCGGGACCGGGACCGCCCGATTTCTGTCCCATGGCCATATCGCCTGTCTGCTCAATGGCCGCCAGTTTGGAATTATCCTCGAGCACGCTCGCAAGTTTGGCGTCGGAATGGCGATAGAGATCGAGGAGCCGCTGCACCGTGTCGTCGCTCGCCGGCTGGATGCGTTGCGGCGACCATGACAACACCGGCGCGGGGCCGCGCGCCACAAGCGGCGTTACCGGGCCGACCGCGAACACGCGGCTGCCTTTCGGGTCGATGCGTCCGCCCGGCGCCAGCACGGCCAGCATGCGATTGAGCCAGCCGGTCGCGCTCGGCACGGCGTTGGGTAAGCCACTCTCCAATAGATCCTGACCGTCGAAATGCGAACGCTCGCGATAGGGCGTGGCGCAGGCGTGCACGATGATGGCTTCGCTAGCCTGGAACATCCGTTGTAAATTCGGCATCGCGGGATTGAGCGCGAAGAAGCCATCGAGCTTGAGCGGGGCTATCTTGCCGTCAGCCGTAAGGGCATCGTTGCCGCGCAGCGCCACCCAATCCGGATCGCCGACCGGCGCGACGGTCGCGAGGCCGTCGAGCGCGCCGCGCAAAATGATCGCCAGAAAGCGCGGATCACGGCCTTCCGCATAAGCAAGCTTCGGCATATGCGCCCAGGCGAACAGCGTGCCGGAGGCGAGCAGCAATTCGCGGCGCGAGGGGGCATGCAGTCTCATTGTCATCTCCGCAAAACCATCAGCTGCGCAGGAACTCCGGCGTCATGAAGAGAAGCGCCAGCGCTTGCCGGCGCGTCTCCGCCCGCGCCACCGTTTCGCGGGTTGCGGATGAAGCAAGCGGGCCGAGGCTATTATCGAGCAGCGCCGGCGGATCGGCCGCCGGAACCCGAGCGGCGAACGCATTGGCGATGTCGAGCCGATGCGGCACGCCGTCGATCCAGGCCGCTTCGGTGTCCGAGAAGCCATTTGGCGCCAGCGGCCGCCACAGCGGCTCGCCAAGTGTGGCTTGCGCGTTCATGACGAGGCCGATCGGAATATTTGCTGCCGCGCCGGCGCTGCGTAACATCCCGGCAACCCACACGGCGGGAGTTTTAAGTTTCTGCCGTTGCGGCGACCAGGATTCGTCGGCGACGACGAGGGTCCTGGCAACCTCTTTGAGATTGCCGGCGCTGTCCGTGAAACTCTTCGCCAGTTTGGCGACCAGCAACGGCGGCGGTGCGTCGGCGATAAAATGCGACGCCAGTTCCTGTGCAATGTGCTGCGCGGTCGCCGGATGACGAGCAAGATCGGCAAGGACCGCGCGGCCCTGATCGAAGCCGGTGTCGGGGTAGGTTTTGCCAAGCACCGTTTGCGGTCCCGGTTCGTGCAGGCGTTTGGCAAATACGAACTCGCCGCCGTGCTCGGGTTGGATCGGCGGAATCCACGTCCACCCGGTCAGCACTTTGGCGAAGCTCGTGACATCGGTCTGCGTGTAGCCGGAACGCACACCGAGGGTATGCAATTCAAGCGTCTCGCGCGCGAGATTCTCGTTCAATCCTTTGTCGCGGTTGATGCCGGCAACCGAATTGGCGCCCATCGATTCGACATTGTCGAGATAGAACAACATCGCCGGGTGGCTTTCGACCGCCTGCAATAAATCGGCAAAGCGGCCGAGCACATGCGGGCGGATGGCCTCGCGCTCATATGGCCCCGCCATTCCCACGATCTTGTCGGCGGAAATGCAAAAATGATTCGACCAGAACCAGACCAGCCGTTCGACAAATCCGATATCGGCATTGGTCGAGGCATCAAACCGCGCCTTCGCTTCGTTGAGAAGGTACTGCTGCGGCAGCGGCGGTGGATGCGGCCCAGGCCCGGTCTCGGCGAGGACCACTTTGGCAAAGTCCGGCATCGCGGCCGCAGCCCCGTCAGTGTCGGCTGCCTTTTGCGCACGCGAGACAAGCTTTTGCTCGGCTCGCCGTTCGGCCTGAAAGTCGAACACGGCGCGGGCTGCCTGCGCGCTGGACGGCAAGTCTGCGTCGATCCTGCCGGCGGCAGGACGGTCGAGATCGGCAAGCAACGCGCCGCGCGGGTCCGCTGCAATGGCGGCGATCTGTTCACCGGCCGGGCCGAAACCGAATCGATGCAAAGCAAGCGCAGCCGCCCGTTTGCCGCTTACGTCCATAAAAACCTCTCGCGATGGCGCGATCGCAGGAGGGCAAGTATGCCATTTATTGTGGCGAAAGTTGCTGTGCGGCAGCCAAAAAACCGCATGCAAGCCTTACGATTTGTTCATGCAAAGCGTTTCGCGGCATTTACGCCGAGCCAGCTTCCAGCTGCCGTGGAACCGGAGCCTTGCGGCGGCGCAGACGGAGCCGTAAATATTTGTTGCGGGTCAGAGTTCCCGCAGCTACTCCCCATATAAGGCGCTATGCCAGTCCTGATCGACAACGTCGCTGACGCCACCGGCCGGCCCCGCCATCCGGAAAAGGCGCATCGGCCGGATCAGCCTATCTCGCGCAAACCCGATTGGATTCGCGTCAAGGCTCCGGTTTCTCCCGGTTACTTCGACACGCAGCGGATCGTTCGCGCGAACGGCCTGCACACCGTCTGCGAGGAGGCCGGTTGCCCTAATATCGGCGAGTGCTGGGAAAAGAAGCACGCCACTTTCATGATCATGGGCGACACCTGCACGCGGGCCTGCGCTTTCTGCAACGTCAAGACCGGATTACCAGGCGCGCTCGACGTCGATGAGCCGGCGCAGGTCGCCGAGGCGACAGCAAAACTCGGGCTGTCGCATGTTGTGGTCACCTCCGTCGATCGCGACGATCTCGACGATGGTGGTGCAGCTCATTTCGCCGCCGTCATCCGCGCGATCCGGGCACGGTGCCCGCACACCACGATCGAGGTGCTGACGCCGGACTTTTTACGTAAGGACGGCGCTGCCGACATCGTGGTCGCAGCGCGGCCCGATGTCTTCAACCACAATCTGGAGACAGTGCCGTCGAAATATCTGACGGTGCGACCCGGCGCGCGTTACTTCGCTTCCATCCGGCTCCTGCAGCGAGTCAAGGAAGTCGACGCGGCGATGTTCACCAAATCCGGCATCATGGTCGGGCTTGGCGAGGAGCGGAACGAGATTCTGCAAGTCATGGACGATCTGCGTGCGGCCGGCGTCGACTTCCTCACCATCGGGCAATATTTGCAGCCGTCGCGCAAACATCACCCGGTGCTGCGTTTCGTCCCGCCTGACGAATTCAAGGCGCTTGAAGCGATCGCTTATGCCAAAGGCTTCTCGATGGTTTCGGCAAGCCCGCTGACGCGCTCATCGCACCACGCCGGCGAGGATTTTGCGCGCCTGAAAGCGCACCGTTCGGCGCGCTGATCGATGCCGCAATTTTCGACCAAACGGCGGGTGCGGCACTCCGCGACCGACATGTTCGCGCTTGTTGCCGACGTCGAGAACTATCCCGAATTCGTGCCGCTGTGCCGGTCGCTGCAGGTACGCCAGCGCTACAAAGACGATGCGGGCAGGGACGTCATCGTCGCCGACATGACGGTCGCATACAAGATTGTCAACGAAACCTTCACCAGCCGCGTCACGCTCGAGCGCAACAAACTCGAAATTCTGGTCGAATATCTCGAAGGCCCATTCCGGAAAATGAACAATCGCTGGACCTTCCAGCCCGCCGGCGATACAGCCTGCGACGTCGAATTTTTCATCGCTTACGAATTCCGCAGCCGCACGCTCGGCTTGCTTATGGGCACGATGTTCGAAACGGCCTTCCGCCGCTTCTCTGCCGCTTTTGAGCGGCGGGCCGATCAGGTCTTCGGAACGCAGGCCAGTTAGCGTTTTAGACGCTTAACTATCCAAACTGTTTGATCTTCAACGCCATCGAATTCGCCCGGCCGAAAGCCGATAATGACGCCCGTGGGTTTGGAGTACCTGGGTGTGACACGGAAGCCCCTGTTGACGTCCCATAAAGTCGCCGCGGCCGGCCTTTTGGTATTGATGCTCGCCCAGGCCGGCGCGATGGCCCATGGCGGAGGAGGGCGCGGCGGCCCCGGAGCGCTCGGTCACGGCTTTTTCGGCGGACGCTTTCACAGCTTCTCCTGGCACGCTTTTCATCACAGCTTTCATCACGACCGCTTCGGCCGCCATTTCGCCATGCACGGTTTCCGCCACTGGGACGAGCCGGGCTTGGGGGGGCACTTCGGCCATTGGCGGCCGGGCCACTGGTACGCTGCATCCGGCTTCGGCGGTTTTGCACACTGGCACGACGACGGCGTGTGGCACCGCTAACTGATTGGCGTCAGTTTGACGTGTTCTCCGCCAGCGCTTCGAGCAATTCCAAAGCCTCGGCGACCGAACGGAGCCGCACCCGCGCCCGTCCGAGCTTGCCAAATCGCCGGCGCCGCGCGAGACGGCGGCCATCGCGGCTGGCGGCGGCAAAATAAACCAGCCCGACCGGCTTTCGTTTCGAACCGCCGCCTGGCCCGGCGATGCCGGTAATCGCCACGGCAAGATCGGCCTGCGAATTTTGCAGCGCGCCCTTGGCCATCGCTGCAGCAGTCTCGCGGCTGACCGCGCCGTAACGCGTGAGCGTCGCCGCCGGCACGCCGAGAAGCTTGTGCTTGGCCTCGTTCGAGTAGGTGACGAAGCCGCCTTCGACCACGTCGGAAGAGCCGGCAATCTCGGTCAGGGCCGCAACGACAAGGCCGCCAGTGCAGGATTTGGCGGTGGCGACCCGCAAGCCGCGCACACGGCATAAATCAAGCACGCGCTTTGCCGTGCGGCGCAGCGGCTCCTCGATCATGCGGCGCTCCACGGCAACCGCACCGTCGCGGTTGCCATCGCGACCATGCCTTCGCCGCGGCCGGTAAAGCCAAGCTTTTCGCTCGTCGTCGCTTTGACGCCGACGCGCGTCGCCGCAATCCCGGCAATGTCCGCAATTCTCGACCGCATGGCGTCGCGATGTGGTGAAACGCGCGGCGCTTCACAGACCACCGTCACATCGAGATGCGCAATCACACCGCGCCTCGCCCGCACCCGCTCGCAGGCGAAGGCAAGAAACCGGTCCGACGAGGCGCCCTTCCATTGCGGATCGCTTGGCGGAAAATGCGACCCGATATCGCCGTCGGCGAGCGCGCCAAGAATGGCATCGACCAAAGCGTGAAGCGCCACATCGGCGTCGGAGTGCCCGGTCAATCCCCGCGAATAGGGGATGCGAACGCCGCCGAGCATGACATGGTCGCCTTCGGCGAATGCATGCACGTCGAAGCCGTTGCCGGTGCGCACGTCGGACAAGTTTGCCAAGTGCAGAATTTCAGCGCGTGCAAAATCGTCGTTGGTGGTCACTTTCACGTTGCCGGCCTCGCCTTCGAATACGCTGACGCGATGACCGGCCCATTCGGCGAGCGCGGCGTCGTCGGTAAAACTTTCAAGGCCGGTTGCCGCGGCGCGCCGGTGCGCATCGACGATCAAGTCGAAAGCGAACACTTGCGGCGTCTGCACGATGCGCAGCCGGCTGCGGTCGAGTGTTTCGGCCACCATCGCGGCGGGGTCGATTACTTTCACCGTGTCGGCGATGACGATGCCGGGCACCGCTGCACCCGTCGTCCTTCCCGCGGCGATGGCGCGATCGATCAGCGTGTTCGTGAGGAAGGGGCGGGCGGCATCGTGAATAAGGATGAGTTCCGGTTCGTCCGCCGCGAGCGCTTCGAGGCCGGCGCGCACCGATGCCTGCCGCGTCGCGCCGCCCGCCACCGGCGCCGCTAGATTTTGCAGGTCCACCGTTGCCGCGCGATAGATGCCTTCGTCACCCGGATGGATCACCGTCTGCACGACGCCGATCTGCGCATGGTCGAGAAATGCGCGCAGCGTCGCTCGGATCATCGGCTCGCCGGCGATGTCGCGATATTGCTTTGGTACATCGCCACCGGCGCGCTCGCCGCGCCCGGCCGCTACAACAACAACAGCTACCTGACCCGTCATGAAACTCTGCGCTCCCGGCCGTCGCGACGACATATAAGCCGCGACGGAATTCCTTTAGCCCATGTCAAAGTCATCTGCGAATTCGCCGCACGAACGGACACAACAGGCCCAAATTAGCGGCTAAGAGTGGGACCAACCGCTGATTTGCACAGGTTAGTTATATTGCAGTGCAGCACTTGCGCAGATCAGCATTTTGGCTAAACTCTATGCAACAATCTTATGACGCCTAATTAGTGTGCATATGGGCACTACCCACCTAGAAACTCCTGGAAAGATCCGGCGGTTAGCCATCGGCCCGCTAGAGCTGCCGAATACGGTGCTTTTGGCGCCAATGTCGGGGGTTACGGATGCGCCATTTCGGCGCCAAGTCAAAGCGCTGGGCGCAGGCCTTGTGGTCTCGGAAATGACTGCTTGCGCGGCATTGGCCGCCGGCAAGCGCAGCGCAACCCGGCGGATCGAAGACCACGGCACTGGGCTGCACGTCGTGCAGATTGCCGGTTGCGAAGCGCACTGGATGGCCGAAGGCGCGCGCATCGCCGAGAGCTCCGGCGCTGCCGTCATCGATATCAATATGGGATGCCCGGCAAAGCACGTCACCAACGGCGAGTCGGGCTCGGCGCTGATGCGCGATCTCGATCACGCGCTCACCTTGATCGAAGCGGTGGTGCAAGCGGTCAAAGTGCCGGTTACTCTGAAAATGCGGCTGGGCTGGGATGACCGCACTCGCAATGCGCCCGAACTGGCGCGGCGCGCTGAACAAGCGGGCGTGGCACTTGTTACGGTCCACGGCCGCACGCGCTGCCAGTTTTATCACGGACGCGCCGATTGGGCGGCGGTGCGCGCCGTCAAAACGGCGGTGTCGATACCCGTTGTCGTCAATGGCGACATCGAAAGTTTTGACGATGCGACCCGAGCACTCGCGGCATCCGGCGCCGACGCCGTGATGATCGGCCGCGGCGCCCAGGGCAGGCCATGGTTTCCAGGCCAGCTCGCGCGCTATCTCACGGACGGGGCGCGCGAAACGCCGCCCGCGCTTGACCATCAACGCGCGCTCGTCGGCATCCTCTATGATGAAATGCTGGTGCATCACGGCGTCGACATCGGCCTGCGCCATGCCCGCAAGCATCTCGGCTGGGCGCTCGACGCTGCCGCGATCAGCACGGGTGCGCCATTGCATCTGCGGAAGCTACACCGCAGCCGCGTACTGACCGCCACCGATCCGGCGACTGTGCAAAGCCGTCTCGCCGAGGCATTCGATGCCTTCGGCGCTACCGCAGCAGCATGGAGGGTTGCGGCATGAGCGCCGTCGAACCCCTGTCGACAAGCTCGGCTGCCGACGCGGTGCTCAACGCGCTGCCGCATCCCGTCATCGTGGTGTCGTCGGACGGCAAAGTGGTTGACGCCAACGTCGCCGCAGAAGCCTTTTTCGAGGTTTCAGCGCCGCTGTTGCGGCGTCATTTGCTGCGCGACTTGGTGCCGTTCGGAAGCCCGTTGCTGACATTGATCGAGCAGGTGCGCAAACGCGGCGCCGCGGTCAACGAATACAAGGTCGATCTCGGCACCCCGCGCAATCCCGGCGACCGGCTGGTCGATCTGCACGTCGCGCCTTTGCCGGAGCAAGCCGATTACGTCGTGGTGATGCTGCAAGAGCGCACCATCGCCGACAAGATGGACCGCCAGCTTACTCATCGCGGCGCGGCGCGCTCGGTGATCGCGCTCGCTGCCATGCTCGCCCACGAAATCAAGAACCCCTTATCCGGCATCCGCGGCGCGGCGCAGCTCCTCGAGCAGTCGGCCAATGACGATGACCGCACGCTGACGCGGCTGATCTGCGACGAGGCCGACCGAATCGTGAAACTCGTCGACCGCATGGAGGTGTTCACCGACGAACGCCCGATCGAGCGCGAGCCGATCAACATCCATGTCGTGCTCGAACATGTGAAGCGGCTGGCGCAATCGGGCTTTGCCCGCCATATCAAATTTATCGAGGATTACGATCCGTCGCTGCCGCCGGTATTCGGCAATCGCGATCAGCTCATTCAGGTGTTTCTAAACCTCATCAAAAATGCCGCTGAATTGATCGGTGAAAATACCAACGGCGGTGAAATCGCGCTGACTACGGCGTTCCGTCCCGGTGTGCGCCTGTCGCTGCCGGGGGCCAACGCGCGGATATCCTTGCCGCTCGAATTCTGCGTCCGCGACAACGGGCCGGGCGTACCCGATGAGCTGATGCCGCATTTGTTCGATCCGTTCGTCACGACCAAGCCGACCGGGTCGGGTCTGGGGCTCGCGCTGGTGGCCAAGATCGTCGGCGACCACGGCGGCATCATCGAATGCGAATTGCAGCCACGACGCACGACGTTCCGCATACTCATGCCGAAATATGCCGCAACATACAGCGGTGACGGCGCCGAGCCGGACGGCGTCCGACAGCCACAAGGGAACCATTGATGCCCGCGGGAAGCATTCTCGTCGCCGACGATGATGCGGCGATCCGGACGGTGCTCAATCAAGCGCTGTCACGCGCCGGATATGAAGTGCGCTCGACCGGGAACGCCGCCACGTTGTGGCGCTGGGTCAGCCAGGGTGACGGCGACCTCATCATCACGGACGTGCTGTTGCCGGACGAGAGCGCCTTCGATCTGTTGCCGCGCATCAAAAAGGCGCGACCGGATCTGCCGATCATCGTCATGAGCGCGCAAAATACCTTCATGACGGCCATCCGCGCCTCCGAACGCGGCGCCTACGAATATTTGCCGAAACCGTTCGATCTGAAAGAACTGACCGCGATTATCGGCCGCGCGCTCTCGGAGCCGAAGGAGAAATCGCGGCCGCCGGCCAAGGTCGAGGATTTCGAATCCATTCCGCTGGTCGGACGTTCGCCGGCGATGCAGGAAATCTACCGTGTGCTGGCCCGGCTGATGCAGACCGACCTCACGGTCATGATCTCCGGCGAATCCGGCACTGGCAAGGAACTGGTGGCGCGGGCGCTGCATGACTACGGCAAGCGCCGCAACGGGCCCTTCGTCGCCATCAACATGGCAGCGATCCCGCGCGACCTGATCGAGTCCGAACTGTTTGGTCACGAGAAAGGAGCGTTTACGGGCGCCAATAGCCGCAGCTCCGGGCGCTTCGAGCAGGCCGAAGGCGGCACCTTGTTCCTCGACGAAATTGGCGACATGCCGATGGAGGCGCAGACCCGGCTTTTGCGTGTGCTGCAGCAAGGCGAATACACCACGGTCGGCGGCCGCACTCCGATCAAGGCCGATGTGCGCATCATCGCCGCGACCAACAAGGACTTACGCCAGCTCATCCAGCAGGGCCTGTTCCGCGAGGACTTGTACTTCCGGCTCAATGTCGTTCCGCTGCGGCTACCGCCGCTGCGCGAGCGCACCGAGGACATTCCCGATCTGATCCGCCACTTCTTTACGCTGGTGGAGCGTGAAGGCCTGTCACCGAAGCAGATCGATCAGGCCGCGGTCGAGCGGCTCAAGCGTCATCGCTGGCCCGGCAATGTGCGTGAACTGGAAAATCTGGCGCGCCGCCTGGCCGCGCTCTACCCGCAGGAAACCATCTCGGCTGCGGTTGTCGATGCCGAATTGTCTCAGCCGGTGCTGGCGACGCCGGGAGAGAGCAGGAGCAGCGACGAAAATCTCTCGAACGCGGTCGAGCGTCACCTGGCGCGCTATTTTTCCGGTTTCGACGACGGCCTGCCGCCGCCGGGGCTGTACCACCGCATCTTGCGGGAGATCGAAGGTCCGCTGCTGTCGGCGGCACTGACGGCAACACGGGGCAATCAGATCCGCGCCGCCGATTTGCTGGGGGTGAACCGCAACACGCTCCGCAAGAAAATCCGCGACCTGGACATTCAGGTTTACCGCACCAGCGGCGGATAACCGCGTCGGCCAATTCAGCCAAGGGTCCAGGGCGGCGCCTGCCGGCCTCGGCTTGAGCCGGTTCGAAAACTTGAAACGGCTGATCGGTGCTGGCGTCCCCAACGACGCCTAGTAATTGTCGCAATTGGGCAACAATGTTGTATAAAAGCATCACTCGGGGCGGGTGGCCGAATTTCGTTCGGACCAGATTGCCTTCTTGAATCAAAGCGGAAGCGTCCGGAAGTCGATATGACGACTGTCGATCAGGTCGCCCCTCTCGATCGGGCGGCGGGTGCGTCAATGCCGGTTCCCGTCCTCGATCCGGGGGCCACAGCGCCTATGCCGGTCGCCTCGCGACTGATCGGCGCGATCGCGGTCGGCGTCGCGCTGCTTTCTGCGACCGCTACCTTCCTCGTGCTCGCCGGGCTGACCCCGATCGCGCCGGTCCACGAGGTCGTGGTCAAGCTGCTGCTCGGCAATGCGGTGACCGGGCTCCTCCTGCTTGCCATTATCGGCCGGGAAGTCTGGGTCGTGGTCCAGGCGCGCCGCCGCGGCCGCGCCGGATCGCGGCTGCACATTCAAATCGTCAGTCTGTTCGCGGTGATCGCAGCCGTGCCGACCGTCCTGGTCGCCGTTGTCGCGTCGACGACGCTCGACCGCGGGCTTGACCGGTTCTTCTCGACGCGCACGCGCGCGATGATCGAGCAATCGTTGACCGTTGCCAACGCCTACGTCACCGAACACGCTGAAGACGTCCGCAGCGAGGACCTGGCGATGGCCTACGATCTCGCCCGCGCCAAGCCGGTATTCGACCAGGACCGCGACCAATTTCGGAAATTCCTCGGCGCCCAAACCGCCGGACGCAATCTTTCGGTGGCGCTGATGCTGAAGTCGGACGGTTCGATCGTGGAACCGACCGTCGCTACCATGGACAAGAAATTCGTGCGGCCGTCGGCGCAATTGCTTGCCGAAACCGGCTCGACCGAGCCTCAGGTCGCATTCATTCCCGAAGGCGACAATGTCGCGTCCGTGGTCAAATTGAACGGCTACGATGACATGTATCTCTACGTCGCCCGTCTGCTCGACCCGCGCGTCGTGCAGCAGCTGCGCAACACCCAGGAGAGCGTCAGCGAATACGCCAATCTCGAAGAGCGGCGGCTTGGCATTCAGATCGCGTTCGCGCTGATGTTCGCGGTCATTGCCCTGATCGTGCTGTTGTCCTCGGCCTGGATCGGACTGGATTTCGCCAATCGGCTGGTCGCGCCGATCCGCCGCCTGATCGGCGCCGCCAACCTGGTCTCGACCGGAAATCTCCATATTCAGGTCCCGGTGCTCCGGTCCGAGGGCGACCTTGCGCAACTCGGCGAGACCTTCAACAAAATGACCCAGGAGTTGCGCACGCAGCATGACGACATCGTGCGGGCGCGCGATGTCATCGACAGCCGACGGCGGTTCACCGAGGCCGTGCTGGCCGGCGCCAGCGCCGGCGTCATCGGCGTCAATGCCGACGGCCGGATTTCCATCCTCAACCGCACGGCGGAGCGGCTCATCGGACGCATCGAAAGCGACGTGCTCGGCCGACCCCTCGCAGAGATCGCTCCTGAGCTTGCCGAGATTTTTCAGGTTGCACACGGCAGCAACCAGCGCCTGATCCAGCGTCAGATCACGCTGGGGCAGGGCAGCCAGGAACGAAATTACTCGGTGCGCGTAACCAGCGAACAGTCCAGCGAATCCGAGCACGGCTATGTCATCACCGTCGACGACATCACCGAGCTGGTACTGGCGCAGCGCTCTTCGGCCTGGGCCGACATTGCGCGCCGCATCGCCCACGAAATAAAAAATCCGCTTACCCCGATCCAGCTTTCCGCCGAACGGCTGCGCCGCAAATACGGCAAGTCGATCACCGACGATCCTGCCGTCTTCGAGCAGTGCACTGAGACCATCGTGCGTCAGGTCGATGACATCAAACGCATGGTCGATGAATTCTCGCGGTTTGCGCGCATGCCAAAAGCCGTCGTCGCCGACGAGGATGTCGCCGATACCGTGCGCCAGGTGGTGTTCCTCCTGCGCGTCGCTCATCCTGACATCGATTTCGAGGTCGTCTTGCCCGCCGAAGCCATGCCGGCGCGGTTTGACCGGCGGCTGATTTCACAAGGCTTGACCAACATCATCAAGAACGCTGCCGAAGCCATTGGCGCAGTGCCGGCGGCCGAACTCGACCGCGGCCACATCGTGGTCAGCGCCCAACGTGAAGGCAAAGACATCGTCATCGACGTGCTCGACAACGGCATCGGCCTGCCAAAGGAAAACCGCGCGCGGCTCCTCGAACCCTATGTGACCACTCGCGAGAAGGGCACCGGGCTTGGCCTCGCCATTGTCGGCCGCATTCTCGAAGAGCATGGCGGGCGCCTCGAACTGCGCGACGCCGCGGAGAAGACGCCGGGCGCACGCGGCGCCTGGATGCAGTTACGCTTTATTGCCGAGCCGCTGCCAGCGTCCGCGGCGCCGGAAACAGCGCGCGAGCCGGTGGTGTGACGATGTCCTCAGATATCCTGATTGTCGACGACGAAGCCGATATCCGCGAACTGGTCGCGGGCATCCTGCAGGATGAAGGCCACGGCACCCGCACCGCGCGCGACAGCGATGACGCGCTCGGCGCTGTCGTCGCGCGCCGGCCCAATCTGGTGTTTCTCGATATTTGGTTGCAGGGCAGCCGCCTCGATGGGCTGCAACTGCTTGATAGCCTCAAAGCCGACCATCCCGAACTGCCGATCGTGATGATTTCCGGGCACGGCAATATCGAGACCGCGGTCTCGGCGATCAAGCGCGGCGCCTACGATTTCATTGAGAAGCCGTTCAAGGCCGATCGGCTGCTTTTGGTCGCCGAGCGGGCGCTGGAAAATTCGCGGCTCAAGCGCGAAGTACGCGAACTCAAGCAGATCGCTCCGCTTGGCGCCACATTGGTCGGCCACTCGCCGTCGGCCAATCAGTTGCGCCAGACCATTGAGAAGGTGGCGCCTACCAACAGCCGCATTCTTATCGTCGGGCCGGCCGGCAGCGGCAAGGAACTCGCCGCACGCACCATTCACGGCAATTCTGCGCGAGCAAACGGACCGTTCGTGGTGATCAATGCCGCCGCTATCACGCCGGAGCATATGGAGGTCGAACTGTTCGGCGTCGAGGGCGGCAATGGCGCGGCGAGCCGCAAGATCGGCGCGCTCGAAGAGGCTCACGGCGGCACCTTGTTCATCGACGAGATTGCCGACATGCCGCGCGAAACCCAGAACAAGATCCTGCGCGTCCTGGTCGATCAGACCTTCCAGCGCGTCGGCGGCAGCACCAAGGTCACGGTCGACGTACGCATCGTGTCGTCCACCAGCCGCAATATCGAGGCCGATATCGCAGCGGGCAAATTCCGCGAAGATCTTTATCATCGGCTCTCTGTCGTGCCGATCCGCGTACCGGGCCTCGCCGAGCGGCGCGATGACATTCCGGAACTGGTCGAATATTTTATGAGCCAGATTGCATCGACCACGGGACTGCCCAAACGCACCGTTGGCGCTGACGCGCTTGCCGTTCTCCAGTCGCACGACTGGCCCGGCAATGTGCGGCAACTGCGCAACAACATCGAGCGGCTGATGATTCTGGCCGGCGGCGGTCCTGACGCGGTGATCACCGCGTCGATGCTGCCGCAGGATGTCGGCTCGATGATTCCGAACATGCCGAACGGCAATGGCGGCGAGCACCTGATGAGTCTGGCTTTGCGCGAAGCCCGCGAAGTCTTCGAGCGCGAATATCTGTTGGCGCAGATCAACCGGTTCGGCAACAACATTTCACGCACCGCCGAATTCGTCGGCATGGAGCGCTCGGCACTGCACCGCAAGCTCAAGGCGCTGGGGATCGACTGACCCGAAGTCGGCAATCCGAAAATGCCCGGCGCATCCCGGCCGTACGAACATCGCATGAAATCCATGCTTCCGATTACAGATTACCGATGACCAATTCCTGATTATGTCCCGCATCGCCTACGTCAACGGCCGTTATCTGCCGTTCCGCGCCGCCACGGTCCATATCGAGGATCGCGGTTATCAGTTCGCCGATGCCGTCTACGAAGTGTGCGAGGTGCGGGGCGGCCGGCTCATCGACGAACGGCGACACATGGAGCGGCTCAAACGCTCGCTCGCCGAAATTCGTATCCGCATGCCAATGTCGCCGCGCGCGCTCGGCGTGGTCCTGCGCGAAGTGGTGGCGCAAAACCGGATCGGCTATGGCCTCGTCTACCTGCAGATCAGCCGCGGTGTGGCGCGGCGCGATCCCGCCTTTCCCGCGCCGCAAACGCCCCCGACCGTGGTCGTGACCGCGCGCCCGCTCAGCAAATCGCGCAACGAGGCGCTCGCCGAAAAAGGCATCGCAGTCGTCAGCATGCCGGATGATCGCTGGGGACGCGTTGACATCAAGACAGTCGGGCTGTTGCCGAACGTGCTGGCGCGGCAGGCGGCCCTCGACCGGGGCGCGCGCGACGCCTGGTTCGTCGACAAGGACGGCATCGTTACCGAAGCCGCATCGGCCAATGCCTGGATTGTCACGAAAGGAGGCGCGCTCGTCACCCGGCATGCCGACCACGCGATCCTGCGCGGCATTACCCGCACGGTCACCCTCGATGCCATCAAGGCTCAGGGCCTGACCGTGGAGGAACGCGGCTTTACGCTTGCCGAAGCCTGTGCCGCGCGCGAGGCGTTCGAGACCTCCGCGACCCAGATCGTGATGCCGGTGGTGTCGATCGACGGGCACCGAATCGGCGACGGCAGGCCGGGACCCGTTGCAACCGGGCTGCGCCGCGCGTTTCATGATTATGCGGAGGCCGGCTAGGCTGGCGCGCCCGGTCGCGTTTCCGGCTACGGCAGCTTGTGTCTGTCTGCTGCCAGGCCGCCCACCCGTTGCTCCCAACTTGGGCTTGCATCGATGCCCGCCGCGCCTTCTAATGGCCAATCCTACGGCGTCGACCGGCCTAGCTGCCGGAAGGCGGCAACGGCAAAAGAGACGCTACGAGAAGGCGTGAAGAAACGACCCGCGGGGCAGGGGCCCGCGGTACAAAGAACGGGATAACGGCCATGGCAGCCGACCGCGCACAAAACCTACAAGACACCTTCCTCAATCACGTCCGCAAAAACAAAATTCCACTCACCATTTTCCTGGTGAATGGCGTCAAGCTGCAGGGCGTGGTGACCTGGTTCGATAATTTCTGCGTGCTTTTGCGTCGCGACGGGCATTCGCAGCTCGTCTACAAGCACGCCATTTCGACCATCATGCCGGGCCACCCGGTCCAGCTCTTCGAAGGCGCCGAGGAAGCGCCCGGCGGGGAATAGACTGGAGCCGCGTAGTCGCGACAAGCGTTCCGACCTGCTGAGTTCGAAGGACTCGGCGGGCGATCGCGCGGCGACCGGCCGTGCGCTGGTCATCGAGCCGATGCTGCGGCGCGCCGCCGCGCGCGCCGATGCCGGCGAGCGCTCGGCCGAGGCCAAGCTCGACGAAGCGATCGGTCTGGCGCGCGCCATCGATCTGACAGTCGAGCAATCCGGCATCATCATGCTCGGCGCCTTGCGTCCGGCGACCTATCTCGGCAAGGGCAAGGTCGAGGAGATTGCGGGGCTGGTCAAAAGCTTCGAAGCCGGAGTCGTCGTGATGGATTGCGCGCTGTCTCCGGTACAGCAGCGCAATCTGGAAAAAGCCTGGAACGCCAAGGTCGTCGATCGCACCGGATTGATTCTCGAAATATTCGGCCGCCGTGCGCGCACCCGCGAAGGCGCGCTGCAGGTCGAACACGCGCATCTGACCTACCAGAAGAGCCGGCTGGTGCGCTCGTGGACTCATCTCGAGCGCCAGCGCGGGGGCTACGGCTTTCTCGGCGGTCCCGGTGAAAGCCAGCTCGAAACCGATCGCCGCCTGATCGAGGAGCGGCTTGCAAAAATCGACGGCGAACTCGCCAAGGTCAAGCGCACGCGCGAACTGCATCGCGAAAGCCGCCGCCGCGTGCCTTATCCGATCGTCGCCCTGGTCGGCTATACCAATGCCGGCAAATCGACTTTGTTCAACCGCATGACGAAGGCGAGCGTGCTGTCCGCCGATATGCTGTTTGCGACGCTGGATCCGACGCTGCGCGCGGTGGCGCTGCCGCACGGCGCCCGCATCATTCTCTCCGACACGGTGGGTTTTATCTCCGACCTGCCGACCATGCTGGTGGCGGCATTCCGCGCCACGCTCGAAGAGGTGATCGAAGCCGACGTCATCCTCCATGTACGCGACGTGTCGCATGAGGATGCCGAGGCGCAAATGCACGATGTCGAGAAAATCCTGCGCGAGCTCGGCATCGACCCGCAGAGCGATACCAAGCGCAAGCAGGCGCTGATCGAAGTATGGAACAAGATCGACCGGCTCGATGCCGCCGAACGTGCGCGGATCGAGAATATCGCCGAGCGGCGGCCGGCGGCTGAGCGGCCGGTGCCGGTCTCGGCGCTCAGCGGGGAAGGGATCGCGGCACTCGACGCGGCGATCGAGGACCGGCTCGCCGCCGGGCGCGTTCTCGTCGAGCTTGAGCTCGATCCCGCCGACGGCGCCGGCGTCAGCTGGCTGCACCGGCACACCGAAGTCATTCACAAGGCAAGCGACGCGGAGGGCCGTATCGCCATGACGGTGCGCGTGGCGCCCGACCAGGCGGCATCGGTCAGAGCGCGGTTCGCACCGGTCGGACAATAGCCTCGTGCCGCGATCGAAGCGTGTATGATGGACGCGTCCCGCAGGGAGTTGAGGAGAAACGGAATGACAACCCGTCGAAATTTCGTGGCCGGCGCAGTCGTTGCGGTGGCGGCCGGCGTCTCACGCCGTGTCCGTGCGCAGTCGCCGATCCGGATCCGCATCTCGACCGCCGCGCCGCCGTCGGATTTTCTCACCAAAGCGCTCAATGCGCTCAAGGCCGATGTCGACAAGGCAGCGGTTGGCCTCGACGTCAGCATCCATCCCGCCTCGACGCTGTTCAAACAGGGGACCGAGGTTCCCGCCATTCAGCGCGGCAATCTTGAAATGAGCACCATGACCACCTTCGAGGTTGCGCAGCAGATCGCAACGCTCGGCTACTTCAATCGCGCCTATCTGTTGCGCGATTATGCCCAGTTGCGCCGCGTGTTCGATGGACCGCTCGGCGACGACTTTCGCAAAACCGTTGCCGACAAGATGGGCATCGAAATACTCGCGACCCATTATCTCGGCACGCGGCAGGTCAACCTGCGCCAGAAGCGCAATGTCAAAACCCCGGGCGATCTCGCCGGCATCAAGATGCGCATGCCCGCCGGTCCGGAATGGCTGCTGCTCGGTGACACGCTCGGCGTGACGCCTGTTCCGCTGGGCATGCCCGAAGTTTATCTGGCGTTGAAGACCGGCACTGTGGACGGCCAGGAGAATCCGCTGTCGATTCTCAACGCGGCCAAATTTTTCGAAGTCACCGAACAGATCGTGCTGACCGCACATATGGTGCAGCCGGTATTCTTCAACATCGGCAAACCGGTCTGGGACAAGCTCAATGCCGACCAGAAGAAAGTCCTGGGCGATGCCTGCCGCAGCGCCGCCAAAAGCGGCGACGACGCCCGGCTCGCCGACGAGAGTGCCATTGTGCAGGCCCTTAAAGGACGCGGTCTGTCGGTCGACGCCATCGACCTTGCGCCATTCCGTGACAACGCCGATAGCGTTTACGCCAAATCTACTCTCGCCAAGCAATGGGACGCCGTCGGGATGCAGCGCGCGCAAAAGGCCTGAGCTGAGCAATGCAGGCGCCGGACGACAGATCGGACCACGCCGAGTTCCGCGAACCGCGGCTGGCGGCGACGCTGCGCCAAGCTGCCGACCGGGTCGCCGCGGCAATGTTCGCCGCGGTCTTTCTCATCTTCAACAATAAGATCTTCACCCGCTATTTCGAGCACAGCGAAGCGGTCTGGGCCGACGAAATTCTGGTGATCCTGTTCATCTGGATCATCTTCTGGGCGCAAGCCTTCGTCGTGCGGGACAAAGATCAGATCACTTTCGATCTGGTTTACCGGCTGTTGCCGGCGCCGACGCAGCGCGCCGCGGCGCTCGCCCGTCACGTCCTGGTCGGCGGCGTCTTCCTCTGGTCGCTACCGGGATCGCTGGGCTATATCCGGTTCCTCTGGCGCGAGCACACCCCGGTGCTCAATCTGCCGCTCGACCTCGTTTATTCCTGCTTCGGCCTGTTTCTGATCGCCGTCGTCGTTCGCTCGTTCCTCGGCGCGGGAAGGCTTCTCGGCCCGCGCTGGCGCAACGAAATCTGAATCAGAGGGCGCCCGTGTCGGAAGGGCTGTGGGTCCTGCTTGGTGTCTTCACGCTGGCCGCGGTACTCGGCGCGCCGCTCGGCCTGGCGATGCTCACCGCCGGCTATGTCTATCTCATCTCGACCCACCAGGATGTCGGCCTCGTCGTCGATCAGACGATGAACGGGCTTTACAACAGCTACCTGTTGATCGCGGTGCCGATGTTCATCTTCGTCGCTAATGTGATGAACGCCGGCGGCGTCATCGAACGCCTGATGGCATTCGGCGCCGCCATGGTCGGCCATCTGCCCGGCGGTCTGGCGCAGGTGAACGTCGTCACCAATCTGATCTTCTCCGGCATGAGCGGCAGCGCGGTCGCCGATGCGTCAGGTCCCGGCCTCGTTTTGGCGCGCATGATGGCGAAACAGGGCCATTACCCGCGGGGCTTTGCGGCGGCGACCTCGGTCGTTTCCGCAACCCTCGGCCCATTGATGCCGACCTCGATTCCCATGATTTTCTACGCACTGATCGCCAACGCCTCGGTCGGCGCAATGTTTCTCGGCGGCCTCATTCCCGCCGGTCTGATGGCGCTCTCCCTGATGTTGGTCATCGCCGTGATCGCCCGCCGCCGCGACTTTCCGCGGGAAAAACGGATGAACTGGTCGCAGACGCCGGCGGTACTGAGCCGTGCACTGGCGCCGATCGCGCTGCCGGGGATTTTGCTCGGCCTGATCTATTCCGGCATCACCACGCCGACCGAGGCGGCGGCGATCGCCGCTACCTACGCATTGTTGCTGGCTTTGGTCGTGTATCGCACTTTGCGATTTTCGCAATTGTTGGCCGTCATTTCCGACACGGTGCGGGCAACGGCGATGATCGCGCTGATCATGTCCGGAGCCTTTGTGTTCAATTATGCGGTGGCCGACGAGGGCGTGCCGCAACTCATTTCCAGCACGTTCCTGAGCTGGAACTTGTCACCGACCGGTTTTCTTCTCTGTGTCGATGTGCTGATGCTTCTGCTCGCGGTGGTGCTTGATGAAGTCACCATCCTCCTCGTGATCGTGCCGCTCTTGGTGCCGATCGCCCAGGGGCTGCGGATCGATCTTGTTCATTTCGGCATTGTCGTCGTGCTCAATATGATGGTTGGCCTGACGCTGCCGCCGCACGGCCTTTTGCTGTTTGTGATGAGCGGACTAACGCGCACGCCGCTTGCCGAGATTTTTCGCGAAATGCCGCCCTTCATTATTGCCATGCTGACGATCGTTGTTGCAGTGACCTTTGTCCCCGACATCGCATTATGGCTGCCGCGAGTCGCCGGCCTGGTAAAATAGCGCCTACTTTTCGCCGGCTTTCGCCTCGTTCCACAACGCGTCCATTTCGGCGAGCGTCGCCTGCGCCGGCGTTTTTCCGCGCGCGGCGAGCGCGCGCTCGATGGCAGCGAAGCGGCGCTCGAATTTCCGGTTGGTCTGGCGCAACACGGCCTCCGGGTCGGCCCGCAGATGACGCGCCAGATTGACGACGGCGAACAACAGGTCGCCGACTTCGGCAGCCGTCGCCGCAGGGTCTTGCTCGACACGGTCAAGCTCTGCCTCGATCTCGTCGGCTTCCTCGCGGATCTTGCGCAGCACCGCGCGCGGATCGTTCCAGTCGAAGCCGACGGTGCCGGCCTTGGCCTGCAGCTTGAGCGCGCGGGTCAGGGCAGGGAGCGTCACCGGCACATCGGCAAGAACGCCGGCAGCGGCGCCTGCACCGCCGCCGCTCTTGCGCGCGGCTTTTTCGCTTCTCTCCTGCGCCTTGATGCGCTCCCACAGGCCCTCGACGGCCTGCGGTGTATGCGAATGCTCAGCGCCGAAAACATGCGGATGCCGGCGGACGAGCTTTTCGGTGATGCCTTGCACCACATCGCCGAAGTCGAAGACGCCCGCTTCCTGCGCCATGCGAGCGTGGAAGACGACCTGCAGCAGGAGATCGCCCAGTTCCTCGCGCAGATCGGCCATATCGGCGCGCGCTATGGCGTCGGCCACCTCGTAAGCTTCTTCCAGCGTGTAAGGCGCAATGGTCGAAAAATCTTGCGCCAGATCCCACGGACATCCGGTTTTCGGCGTCCGCAACGCCGTCATGATGTCGAGAAGACGGCTAATTTCGCGGGAAGGGGTCATGACAGGTCCTGCAGTTGTCACCGGACCTTACCAAACGTCCGCCATTGCGAGGAGCACAAGCGACAATGCAGGAGTTGTAGCGACGGCACGCCATCTTCCACCGAAATAAATGACTGCCTTGAAAAACCATATCCGCACGACGACCTTGTGCAGACGGCGACCTTTGAGTTCGCATTCAGGTCTGACAATGAGGCCAAGCGATGCCCGTCTCAGCCTATGTCCAATCGGTGATTTTCTTCCTTTTGGCGGCAGCGGCGCTGTTCGCGTCAGCCGGCACTTTCGCGCTTGTCGGCTTCTGGCTCTATCTCGCGATCTTCGCCGCCGTTTTCGTCGCGTCGTTCCTCTGGCTCGATCCCGATCTGTTTCGCGAACGGATGCGCCCCGGCGGGAAAAAACCTCCGCTCGGGCTAAAGCTGTTCTCGGGCGTCATGATTGCCCATTGGATCGTGGCCGGCCTCGACCGCGGCCGCTTTCATTGGAGCGATAGTGTCCCGCCGTGGCTCCAGGCCCTGGGCCTGATCGTGCTCGCCGGCGCTTACGGGCTGTGCCTGTGGGCAATGTACGTGAACCGGTTTTTTTCTTCCGTCGTCCGCATCCAATCCGACCGCGGCCAATACGTGGTGACGAGCGGCCCCTACGGCTTCATTCGTCATCCGGGCTATCTTGCGGGAATTCTCATCATCGCGGCAAGCGGCATCGCGCTCGGCTCGTGGCTCGCGGCGGCATTGCTGATCGCAACCTCGCTGCCGTTCTTGCTGTACCGCGCCGCCACCGAGGACCCGGTGCTGCAGGCCGAGCTGCCGGGCTACCGCGATTATGCGGCCCGCGTGCGCTGGCGGCTCGTACCGGGGATTTGGTGAGAGGGTGCAGCGATTTGGTTCAAAGTTTAAATGCCTGTCTCTGATCCACGATTCGCATAAGACATATTATGGAATATGTCACTTTAAGCCAGTATTTATGGGGCTTCCGCGATGGCAAAACTCATCCCGTCGAAGGCCGGCACCACATGGACCGGCAGTTTGCCGCGCAAAATCTCGTAATCGAGATCGGCGTGCAGATTGGTCAGGATGGCGCGCCGCGGCTTGAGCCGCTCGATCCACCGCAGCGCGTCGTCGAGTGAAAAATGACTCGGATGCGGCCGGTAGCGTAGCGCGTCGACGATCCAGACGTCGAGGCCGGACAGCGCCTCGACACTGTCCGGCGGCAGGCCGCTGAGGTCGCAGGAATAAGCGAGCTTGCCGAAGCGAAAGCCAAGCGAAGGAATGTCGCCGTGCTCCTGGAGGATCGGCAGCGCCGCGATTGGCCCTCCCTCCCCCTCGATGGTCACCGGCGTACCGGCAGCCAGCCGGTTCTCGTTCAAGATCGGCGGATAATCGCTGCCGGGGAGCGCCTTGAAGCAGTAGCCGAATTTGGTGTTCAGCGAAGCGGACGTGTGTGCGTCGAGATAGACATCGACCCGCCGCCGCCGTTTGATGAAAAAGGCGCGCAGGTCGTCGATGCCGTGGGTATGGTCAGCATGCTCATGGGTATAGAGCACGCCGTCGAGCCAATCGACGCCGGTATCGAGGAGTTGTTCGCGCAGATCGGGCGACGTATCGACAAGCACGCGCGTGACGGCGTCGGATTGCTCGGGATCTTTTTCGTCGCCTTCGCGCCGCTCGACCAGGAGTGAAGTGCGCCGGCGCCGGTTTTTCGGATTGCTCGGATCGCAGTCGCCCCAGCCCAGAGCCGGACGCGGCACGCCGCCCGAAGAGCCGCAGCCGAGAATGGTGAATTTCAGCGTCATCGCGAAATCATTCCGTATTCATGCGGCGGCAACTGCGGGGCGGGGGACTTTGCCGAACAGGCGGAAAAAATTCGCGGTCGTCTGCCTGGCGATATCATCGAACGCGACGCCGCGGGCCTCAGCCAGCACCTTTGCCGTTTCCACGACGAAAGCCGGCTCGTTGCGTTTGCCGCGGAATTTTCCCGGCGCAAGATAAGGCGAATCGGTCTCGACCAGGATGCGGTCGGCCGGCAGTTCGGCGGCGATCGCACGCAACGACGCGGAATTCTTAAACGTCAGAATGCCGGTAAACGAGACGAAATGGCCGAGCGCGATCGCGCGGCGGGCAAGATCGGGGCCGCCGGTAAAGCAATGCAGCACGGCGGGGAAGGCGCCCTTCCCGGTTTCCTCTTCGAGGATGCGCGCCATGTCGTCGTCGGCCTCGCGCGAATGAATAACAAGCGGCAGGCCGGTCTCGCGGGCTGCCGCGATATGGCTGCGAAACCCCCGCTCCTGCGCCTCGCGCGGCGAATTGTCGTAGTGATAATCAAGCCCCGCTTCGCCGAGCGCCACGACTTTTGCGGATTGCGCATAAGCAATGAGATCGGCCGTCGTCACGTCGAGCTCTTCATGCGCGTGATGCGGATGCGTACCGACCGAGCAATAGACATCGGCAAAGCGCTCGGTGATCGCGAGCAGATCGGGCTGGCGGGCGACCCGCGTCGAGATCGTCACCATGCGATCGATGCCCGCGGCGCGGGCGCGCGCGACCACCGCATCGAGCTCGTCGGCGAAATCGGGAAAATCGAGATGGCAATGGCTGTCAATCAACATGGTCTTCGGAGATGGTCATGCAATATGGATTTGCAACATGATCGCAGAGCTCTACTGCGCCGCCTGCACTGGAGGTTCGACATAACGCGGAAACACCGGCGCCGGCACCGGCAATTTTGCCCCGGCAGCGACGCGGTGCTTGCCATCGAGAAAGGCGAAGCTGCGCTCGTTTTCCGGCACGGCCAACAAATCGAGCAGCTTTGTCGCTGAACTCGGCATAAATGGCTGTGCCAGGATCGCGATCTGCCGCAATACTTCCGCGGTGACGTAGAGCACCGTAGCTTGCCGCGGCGGATCGGTCTTGGCCAGCGCCCAGGGCGCTTCGCCGGCAAAATAGCGATTGGCGTCCGCGACCACGGCCCAGACCGCATTGAGCACATGGTGGAGTTGCTGCGTCGCCATCGCCTCGCGGGCCTTGACGATCATGGCGTCAGCGGCGCTCAAAATCGCCTGGTCGTTGGCAGACAAGGCGCCCGGCTGCGGCAGCGCGCCGCCGAGAGCGCGCGCCACCATGGTCAGCGAACGCTGCGCCAGATTGCCGAGATCGTTGGCGAGATCGGCATTAATGCGATTGACGATGGCCTCGTGGCTGTAATTGCCGTCCTGGCCGAACGGCACTTCGCGCAGCAGAAAATAACGTAGCGGATCGACGCCATAGGCATCGGCCAGCGCGAATGGGTCGATGACGTTACCGACCGATTTCGACATCTTCTCGCCGCGGTTGAACAGAAATCCGTGCGAAAAAACCCGCCGCGGCACTTCGATCCCGGCCGACATCAAAAATGCCGGCCAGTACACGGCATGAAAGCGCACGATGTCCTTGCCGATCACGTGCAGATCAGCCGGCCAGAATTTCTTGAATTTCTCGCTTTCGGTGTCGGGGAAGCCAACGGCGGTGATGTAATTGGTCAGTGCGTCAACCCACACATACATAATGTGCTTGTCGTTGCCGGGCACTTTTATGCCCCAGTCGAAGGTGGTGCGCGACAGCGACAGATCCTGCAAGCCGCCGCGCACGAAACTTGCGACCTCGTTCATGCGCTCCTTCGGCAACACGAAGTCGGGCACGCGCTTGTAGAGATCGAGCAGTTTGTCGGCGTAGGCGGAGAGCCTGAAGAAGTAACTCTCCTCCTCGACCCAATCCACCGGCGTGCCGTGTGGGCCGAGCCGCGTACCCTTGTCGTCGAGCCGCGTTTCGCTCTCGTCGTAATAGGCCTCGTCGCGCACCGAATACCAGCCGGAATATTTATCGAGATAGATGTCGCCGTTGGCCGCCATGCGTTCCCAGATGGCGACCGACGACGCGAAATGGCGCGGCTCGGTGGTGCGGATGAAATCGTCGTTCGAGCACTCGAACTTTTTCACCATGGCCTGGAAGCGCGGCACGTTGCGCTCGACAAGCTGCCGCGGCGTCAGGTTCTCCTTGGCCGCCGTCTGCAGCATCTTGATACCGTGCTCGTCGGTGCCGGTGAGAAAGAACACGTCGCGGCCGTCGAGGCGGGCAAAGCGTGCGATAGCGTCGGTGGCGATAACCTCATAGGCGTGGCCGATATGCGGCGCGCCATTCGGATACGCAATCGCGGTGGTGATGTAATAGGGCTTGCCGGGCAAATCGTGCTGCGTGGACATGGGGCGTTGGTATCAACCGCGCGTGGCCTCGGCAAGCAAGCCGAACACGCTGAAAACCAGCGGCTTTCGCTCCAAATTGTAGATTTCGGCGTCGCGCGCCGCGCGGTTGATAGTCGCGGAGGCATCGGCAAGGCGCGCCAGGCGGGGCAGCGCGTTCGCTTCGCGGCTCAGGCGCTGGGCCAGCCAAGCATTGATGGTGTCGACGAAAGCTGCAAGCGGCTGCGGATCGGTTCCGGCCAGCGCTTCGCCGAGCGCGTGCAGCGCGCGGGCGTCGAGCGCCGGCAGCGCCTCGAGGAGATCAAGCGCCTGCTGGCGTAGCGCCAAGGCGCCTTCGTCGAGAAAGGCCAGAGCGCGCGCCACCGAGCCGTCGGCTGCGGCGGCCGCAGCCGCAATTTCGGTATCGTCGGCCGCTGATGCGGTTGCGGCAGCGACGGCCGCGGCAACATCGGCCCCGGCCAGCGGCCGCAGCGTGAGGATGCGGCAACGTGAGCGCAAGGTCGCCGGAACTCGCGCCGCGGAATGACTGACAAGAAGCAGCATAGCGCGCTCCGGCGGCTCCTCCAGCACCTTGAGCAGCGCATTGGCGCCAGACCGGTTCAACTCGTCGACGGCGTCCACGATGGCGATCCGCCAGCCGCCCTCGCCCGCCGTCGAGCCGAAAAACGTGACGGTCTTGCGGATATCGTCGACTGCGATCTGTTTGTGCAGCACGCCCTTGTCGTTGAAGGTCCGCTCGATGACCAGAAGATCGGGCTGGGCCTGGGCGGCGACCCGCCGCGCCACTGGGTGATTGGCGTCGACTTGGAGCGACGTCGCGGCCTGAACGGCGCGCGCCTCGGGATCGGGATGAGCGAGCACAAAACGCGCCATGCGATAAGCCAAAGTCGCCTTGCCGATACCTTGCGGACCGGCGATCAGAAACGCATGCGGTACGCGGCCGGAACGATAAGCGGAGAGCAGCGCCGTTTCGGCCAGCGCATGGCCGAACAACACCGCCGTGGCGCGCGGATGCGGCGCGTCGCCAATCTCGTCGTCTGCGTCGGCGGCCGCTCAACTCATGTTGCTGCGCTCACGAATTCCGCTCAGGCGGTCACTTCAATGCGCCGGCGTTCGCCGTTGACCGGGAAGGTCAGCGGATCGAGCCTGGCGCCAACGGCATTCCAGATTTGCCGCGCCACCGCTTCCTTGGCCGCGCTTGCATCGATCACGACGCAGCGCTCCGGGTCGTCGGCCGCGATGGAAAGATAGGCCTGACGCAGCTTCTGGTGAAACTCCACGTTCTCGGCCTCGAAGCGGTCGGGCCTGGCTTCGCCGCGACGCAGCTTTACCCGCTCCAGCCCGATTTCGACCGGGACGTCGAGGATCAGAGTAAGATCCGGGCGAAGATCGCCGATCGAAACGCGCTCGAGGCCTTTGATGAGCCGCGCATCGACCTGACCGAGAATGCCCTGATAGACGCGCGTGGAATCGGCGAAGCGGTCGCAGATCACCCATTTGCCGGAATTGAGCGCCGGCAGGATCGTGCACTGCACATGGTCGTCGCGCGCGGCGGCAAACAGCATGGCTTCGACCTCCGGCCCGAATGGCTTTGCCGCGCCGGACAATAGTACATGGCGGATGATCTCGGCGCCGGGCGATCCGCCCGGCTCGCGGGTCAATTGAATGCCAAGCCCCAGCGCTTCCAGGCGCAACGCCAGCATCGCGGCCTGTGTCGACTTGCCGGTGCCTTCGCCACCCTCGAAAGTGATGAACTTGCCGCGCATTCCCGAAGCCTTGCGATCAAGATAAATGTCAGCGATAAGCCAAAAATACCAAAGGCTTATAGCCACTTTTGTACGCAACAGGTGAGTACAAGCCGCGCCAATCGACAGCAATATAGGCGGCTTCGCTTCTCGGCGCACCCAGCCGCCGTGTCCGCACGCTGCCCGTCACAGCTTGGCGACGCCGGCGCGCAGCAGGCCGATAATGAGTTCGGTGGCGCCATCCATCGCCCGCTGCGTCATGCTGCCCTTGCCGACGTCGTCGGCGGCCTGCAGCGGCACGTCGAGCGCGAGATCGTCGCCACGCCACACTTTCAGTTCGCCGATGGTCTGGCCCTTGACGATCGGCGCCGGCACCGGCCCGGTATAGACGATGCGGGCATTGAGCCGTTCATTGTTATCGCTCGGCACCATCACTTTGATGAGGCCCGGTCCAAGGAGCGGCACGTAGCTCTTGTCGCCGCCAAAAACCTTGGCCTCGCCGATGGTCTGGCCTTCGGCGAATAGCACGCGCGACTTGAACCCGTGAAAGCCCGAAGTCCAGCAATTTGCGCGCCTCGTCGGCACGCTCCTTATCCGTCTTCGCTCCGGTGATCACGACGATCAGCCGGAATTTGTCCGCAACGGCGGAGCCCACGAGATTAAAGCCGGCTTCTTTCGTCTCGCCGGTCTTCAGCCCGTCGGCGCCAATACCCATTGCCAACAGCGGATTACGGTTCTCCTGGTGAATGTTGTCCCAGGTGAAATCGCGCTGGCTGAACAGCTGATAGAGATCCGGATAGGTTTGAATGATGTGGCGCGCCAGCTCGGCCATATCGCGCGCGGTGACACGCATGCCGGGATCGGACAGGCCGGTCGAATTGGTGAACGTCGAATTTTGCAGCCCGATCTCGCGCGCCCGCTTGGTCAGCAGCTCCCCGAAAGCGCTCTCGTTGCCGGCGAGCGCTTCGGCGACGGCGATGCAGGCGTCGTTGGCCGAATCGACAATGATGCCCTGGATCAGGTCCGACACGTCGACCTTGCTGTGAATGGCCGCGAACATGGTCGAGCCGTGCGACGGTGCGCCGCCTTTGCGCCAGGCATTTTCGCTGATGGTGAAAGTGTCGGTGAGCTTGACGCGGCGTTGCTTGATCTCGTTGAACAGATATTCCAGCGTCATCAGCTTGGCGAGGCTCGCCGGCTCGACCGGCTGATCGCCGTTTTTATCGTACAAAATGCTGTCGCTCTCGGCGTCGAGAAGGATGGCGGCGGGCACGCTGGTCGCAAAACCACCCTCGGGCTTGGCGGGCGCAGCCGGGGCAGCGCGCGCAGGCGCGATCAGCAAGCCAGTACCGACCGCAGCGAGCAGCAGGATTGCCGCCACATTGGCAGAGCCCCTTCCCGCCCCTGCTCTTTGCCGCCTGTTGTGCAACCTCGCCTCCGGCTTCGTCGTGACCTTCTATTCCGCGCATAATGCGGCGCGCGCAAGCCCACGATGAGCCGCTGTGAAAAAGCCGCGCCGGCAGTTCAACCGGAATGGCAAGTCAGGTCAGTAAAGCCCGCGGCCATTGAGGAATTGATCGGTGCCGCTGGCGCCGTCAGGAGGGTCGGCGAGCGACATCGTCGGGTTCGGGCCGGCATAGGACGATGCGTCGTTACTGGTTGCACCATACGCGGCGCTGGCGAAGCGTGCATTGTGCACCGGCGGCGGCTGCGACGGGAACTCGGGCACGATCTGTGTCGCGGCGAGCCGCACGTCCCACGGCGCCGGCGCCGGCGCGTTCTCCCGCAACGTGGACGCCAGCACACGGTCGTCCGAGCCTTCGATCGGCGCGCGCCCGACATATTGGACGCGCACCCAGGCAAGCCCCCGATTGGTAAAGCCGAGGAGATGCGCGGCCCGCATCGACACGTCGATGATGCGATTGTGGGCATAGGGCCCGCGGTCGTTGACGCGAACGATGAGCGAGTGGCCGTTGCTCAGATTCGTCACCCGCACATAGCTTGGCAATGGCAGCGTCGGGTGCGCGGCGGTGATGGCGTTGTCGTCGAAGATTTCGCCATTGGCGGTGGCGCGCCCGTGAAAATCGGCGCCGTACCATGAGGCGAGCCCCACGGCGTTGTAATTCGGGTCGTCCTCCGGGACGTAAACGCGACCGCCAACCACGTAGGGCGAGCCGACCCGATAGACGCCGCCGCCTTTGGGCACGGGCTGCCCCGGCTCAACGAGCTGTGCGCTTGGCGACACGCCGTAGCGTGGATCGATCCCGCCATGATTGGCGCAGTCGGCGACGAAAAGGCAAAGCAATGCACAGGCGCTCAGCGGCGCAAAACGTCGCAATGTCGAGCCGAACCGACCCCGCATTGTCCCCTATCCCAACACAAACGTATCGAATTTTAGCGTGGTCACATTGTGGCGGAAATGGACACGCCCGGCGCGATAGTGAATGGATCATTGCCAACCGGACGGTTCGTGCCCCTGCGGCGACCGGCGCGCGGCACCGTCGTGCGGCTCCACAGGTCCGGCCAAGGCCTGCGTGCTTTCCGGGTAGCTTTCTTCATGCTCCCGTTCTAATTCCAAGCCGCGACCGGAAGGGTGGCCGAGTGGTTTAAGGCAGCGGTCTTGAAAACCGCCAGGGCTCGCGAGGGCTCTCGTGAGTTCGAATCTCACCCCTTCCGCCACAAGATTTCGTCCCTCGCAGCCGCGTGTTGGCGGCCGACCGATGGAGCCTAAGTTAAAGGTGCAACAGGCGAGCGTGGGAGCGGTGCGGACTGATGCGCTCTACACACTGAGATAATTGCGCAGGACGGATTCATTGTTTTCCAGCTCCGCTGTGCCTCCGGTAAAGCAGATCTCGCCCTTATTCATGACGTGATGGCGGTCGGCGACCGCCAATGCCGCTCTCAAGTTCTGCTCGACCAACAGGATCGCCAGACCCTCACGCTTGAGGTGCTTTAGCACCTCGATAATTTCCCCCACGATCATCGGCGCCAGCCCCTCGGAGGGCTCATCGAGCAACAGCAGTGCTGGATTGAGCATCAACGCGCGCGCAATCGACAGCATTTGTTGTTCGCCGCCTGACAGCTGGAAGCCAAGGTTGCGTTCTCGCGCCTGGAGGCTTGGGAACAGCTCAAAAACGCGTTGCAGGGTCCAGTAGCTGTTTCGTTCGGCGCGGCCGAATACCGTCAGGTTTTCGCGGACGGTCAGGCTGCGGAAAATTGCGCGCTCCTGCGGCACGAAGCCGAACCCGAGACGCGCCACCGCATAGGGGGGTAGCGCGCCGATCTCGCGGCCGTTGAAGCGGATGACGCCGCGGCGCGGATGAAGATATCCCATCACCGTCAAAATCGTCGTGGTCTTGCCGGCGCCGTTGCGGCCGAGCAGGCAAACCACTTCGCCATCGCGCACGGTCAACGAGACGCCATGAAGGATGTGGCTGTCGCCGTAGTAGGAATCGACATTCTCAACATCGAGCATCAGTGCGCGGCCCCAAGATAGACCTCGCGCACCCGCGCGTCGGCCTGGATTTCATCCGGCGACCCGGTCGCCAGGATCTTGCCGTAATAGAGCACCGTGATTCGATCCGCGATCGAGAACACCACGGTCATGTCGTGCTCGATCATCAGCACCGACAAGGTGCGCGGCAGCGCCGCGATCAGTTCGATCATGCGCGCAGTCTCCGCCGGAGACATGCCCGAGGTCGGTTCGTCGAGCAGCAAGAGCGTCGGCTCGCTCGCCAGCGCGACGCCGATCTCCAGCTGCCGCTGCTCGCCATAGGACAAAGTCTGCGCGATCCGTCCTTCCCGGCCGTCGAGATGCGTCAGCTGCAGCAATTGACGGGCGCGCCCGATCAGCGCCTCGTCCCGCGCCGCGACGCTGAAAAAATCGAGCGGATGGCCCAACCGGACGGCGAGGGCGAGGCGGAGATTTTCAAGCACGCTCAAATTGCGAAACAGGTTGTTGCGCTGAAACGTCCGCGCCACGCCCATGCGGCTGATCTGGCTCGGCGACCGGCCGGTGATCTCCCGGCCGCGGAAGAAAATCCGCCCGGCGCTCGGCCTGAGCTGGCCGCCGATCTGATTGATCAGGCTCGTCTTGCCGGCGCCGTTCGGACCGATAATGACCCGGCGCTCGCCTTCGGAAATGGAAAGGCTCACGTCGTCGGTCACCACGAGCCTGCCGAACGCGCAATTGAGATGATCGACGTCGAGAACGTTCACGGCCGCAATCCCTTCCATCGCAACCTGTTCACTGTCCCCCAGATACCGCCCGGAAAAAACAGCACGCAGCAAATGAAAGCGACGCCGATGATGGAGAGCCAATGCTCGCTATATGAGCTGACGACGTTCTTCATCAGGAGAAACACCGCAGCCCCGATTGGCGGCCCGATCAGCGTCCCGGCGCCGCCCAGCATGGTCATGATGAGAATGTCACCGGAGGCAGTCCAATAGACCGCGTCGGACGAGATGAAGCCGTTGTAGATCACATAGAGACCGCCGGCGAGGCCCGCGATCGCACCAGCGATAGTGAAGGCGAGCAGCTTATAGGTCCGCGTCGGATAACCGATAGCCGCCATGCGCGGCTCATTCTCGCGAATGCCGATAAAGGCGCGTCCCAGCGGCGCGTTGATGAGCCGGCGCAACGCCAGAAAAACCGCAACGAAGAAGATCAAGGTCATAAAATACATCGCGAGAGAATTTGACAGGTTGAAACCGAAAAAGCTCGGCTGCGTGGCGAGCGCCAGGCCGTCGGAGCCGCCGGTGACATCCCGCCATTTCAAGGCGACCGAAAACACCAGCTGCGAGAATGCGAGCGTCAGCATCAGAAACGGTATGCCGCCGGTTCGAACACAGAAGAACCCGATGAGCCCCGCACCGCTGGCTGCGAGCACGACGCCGGCGGCAACACCCAGCCAGGCATTGAGCCCGAACTGCGCCTCCAGCACCGCGACTGCGTAAGCCCCGAGGCCGAAGAACGCCGCGTGGCCAAGCGACATCAGTCCGGTGAACCCAAGGATCAGATCGAGGCTCATGGCGAAAATCGCGAATATGAAAATCTCCGCGACCAGCGCCCGAGGATAATCTCCCAACAGGAACGGCAGTGTCATCAAGGTCAGCAGCGCGAGGACCTCGGCGGAGCGGGTGACGCGCGTCGCGGGCACGCCGGTATGAGCAACCGCCGACGGCGGAGAGGTGTCCGAATACTTGATGCCGAACAGGCCCTGCGGGCGGATCAGCAGCACGAAGGTCATGGCCAGATAGATCAGAAATTGCGCGACGCTGGGGAAATAGGCTTTGCCGAAAGTGTCGGCTATTCCGATCAGTATCGAGCCTGCGAAAGCACCGCGCAGGCTGCCCATGCCGCCGATCACGATGACAATGAATGACGGGATCAGGATATCGGCGTCCATGCCGGGATAGAGACCGAGCACCGGGGCCGCGGCGATACCGCCCAACGCGGCCAGAGCAACGCCAAAGCCGAACACGGCCGTGAACAACGCCGGGATATTGGCGCCAAGGCCTGAGGCCATGGCGGCGTCGTCAACTCCGGCCCGCACCATGGCGCCGATCCGGCTTCGCTCCAGCAACAGCCACAGCAATAGCGCGATCGTAAATCCGAAACCGATCAGGAAGAGCCGGTAAGCCGAGAACACGCCGAAGCCGATGTCCACGGCGCTTTGCAGCGATGCCGGAGTGGGCAGCGTCAGCACCACTTTGCCCCAGACGGTCTGCACCAGGTCATAAAACACGAAAGTGAAGCCGAAGGTCAGCAGCACCTGGTCCATATGGCCGCGCGGATAAAGCGGGCGCAAAAAGACCACTTCCATGAGCACGCCGATGGCAACGACGGGCACCGGCGCGAAGATGAGAGCGAGCCAGAAACTGCCGGTGATATGAAAGATCGAAAGGCCGAGAAAGGCGCCCATCATGAAGAACGAGCCATGCGCCAGGCTGACGACATTCATCAGCCCGAAAATCAGCGACAGGCCGGCCGCCATCAGGAACAGCAAGACGCCATAGACCAGCCCGTTGAGAAGCTGGGCGACGAGCAACTCCATGCGGGCCCTCAGCCGGGAATTTGCAAGGCGATCTTCACACCGCTCAGTAGATCTTGTGGCCGGGGTCCTGAACCTGCTTGGCGATCGAGAGCGTCTTGGTGGTGACCTTGTCGCCGCTCTCGATGACCTGGGCGATGTAAATGTCCTGGATCGGATTGTGTGTCGCCGGGTCGAAGCGGAACGGCCCACGCGGCGCATTGAATTGCACCTTGGCCATCGCCTCGGCGAGCTTGTCCTTGTTGGACGTATCGCCGTCGACCATTTTCAAGGCCTCGCCGATCGCGCGGGCGCCGACATAGCCGTAATCCGAGAACAGGTCCGGCGAGCCTTTGTATTTCTCCCTGAATTCGGCGACGAAGGATTTGGCCTCCGGATTGTCGAGCGTGTCAACGAAAGTAAGCGCCGAGATCACCCCGACCGCCGCTTTGCCGAGCGCACTGGTGGATTGTGAATTGATCATGGTGAACCCGGCGAGCGGCATTTTCTCTTTCAGGCCGAATTCCGAATATTGCTGGACGAACCGAACCGCGTCGGCGCCCGGCATGAAATCGTAAGTCACAGGCGGGTTGATCGACTTGATGTCGGTCAGATAAGCGCTGAAATCGGTCGTGCCGAGCGGCGGCCAAATCTCCTTGAGCACCTTGCCGCCCCTGGCGACGTACGGGCCCTTGAACATCGCCATGACGTCGCGGCCGCCGGCGTAATCCGACGCCGTGGTGACGATCTCCTTGCCCAGATTGTCGTAGACATAGTTGGCCATCGGCGTCGACAGCTGATAGGTCGAAATCGAGGTGCGGAACAGATACGGATAACGATCCCAGGTGATCGCGTCGGTGCCGGCGCCGGTGACGACATAAAACGCCTTCTGCTGCTTCATGTAATTGAGCACCGCAAGCGCGACATTGCTGGCCTGCACGCCGAACAGCAGATCCACCTGATCGCTTTCGACGAGCTTCTTGGCTTTCTGCAAGCCGATTTGCGGATTGAACTGATCGTCTTCCTTGACGATCTCAATCTTGCGGCCGGCAACCGTCCAGTTGATGCTGTCGAAATAAAGGTTCGTCGCGTTCCAGTTGGTCGCCCCCGCATAAGCCAGGCCGCCGGTGAAAGTATTGAGGTTGCCGAGCCGGATCGGCTTGTTCACTTCGGCCAGGACAGGCGGCGCGGCCAGAGTTGAAGCAAGCGCAGCGCCGGCGGCGCTCTTCATCAATGTTCGCCGCGACACACTTCGGGCGATCGGATTCTCGTTTTTCATTGTGAGCCTCCCTAGCCGCCTGAATTTCTATTCGTTCGCGGCGGCAGTCATACTAAGCGGGACTGCACGTGGATCGCCAGAGGCAAATCGGTTCGGTTGACCCGTCCGGTGCGCCACTTCATGATTGAATGCTCTTCCAAGCGCCTCCGCAAGAACGGGGCGTACCGAGAGTGGTGTTGCCGGCATGGACTTGGAATTTGGTGTGTTCGATCACCTCGACCGCAACGACTTGCCATTGCACGAGTACTACGAAGAGCGGTTGAAGGTTATCGAGGCATATGATCGATTCAACTTCTACGCCTATCACGTCGCCGAGCACCACTTTACGCCGCTCGGCATGGCGCCCTCACCCAGCGTGTTTCTTTCGGCGATCGCGCAGCGGACGACCCGCCTGCGCTTTGGCACATTCGTTTATGCGCTACCGGTTCATCATCCGTTGCGGGTGGTGGAGGAGATCTGCATGCTCGATCACCTGAGCGGTGGCCGGCTGGAAATCGGCTTCGGACGCGGCTCGGTGCCGTTCGAAATCTCCTATTACGGACAGAACGCCGAAGAACGGCAGCAGATTTATGCCGAGCGGCTCGACCTGGTTTTAAAGGCGTTTTCGGTCCGCACCTTAAACTGGAGCGGACGATACGACCAATTCCAAAATGTCCCGATGGAGATCACGCCATTTCAGAAGCCGCATCCGCCACTCTGGTACGGCGCGCACTCCCCCGCCAGCGCCGAACGCGCCGCGGGCAAGGGGCTCAATATCGTCACCAACGATATGCCGGCCAACGCCCGCGCGATCATCGCGCGGTACCGGGAAGTCTGGGCTCAAAGGCAAGACGCCGCGCCACAGCCGAAAATGGGAATTGTCAGATTTATCTTTGTAGCCGACACGGATTCCGACGCGCTGGCGATTGCACGGCGCGCCTATATTCGCTGGCGATCGAGTTTTACGTATCTGTCCGAGCTGAACGGCACCTGGCCGGACTCGCCGCTGCGTGTTGAAAGCTTCGACGCCCTGATCGACCAGGGCCAGGCCATCGCCGGTTCGCCCGAAACGGTCGGCGCCTTTCTTGCCGCGCAAATAAGGGAGAGTGCGGCTACCTACCTCGTCGGACAGTTTTCGTTCGGCGATCTCACGCTCGATGAGATGCTTCGTTCGGTCGAATTATTCGCGGCGCGGGTCATGCCGCAGCTTCGCTAGACATCGGCGACCGGGGATGTCACTACCGAAACGCTCTCTAAGCCGTTGAAAAAGCGTAAGTAAGAAACCAACTCGCCACTTCCGCCTGCCCTCGTTTCGCGCCCGTCAGCGTGCGCCTTGGCCGCTCCAGTGGCCACGTGATAACGAAACGGCCATGAACGAGGTCGTTGGGCAGGCCAATACCACCTTTATGCCGCTTGGTGAGGCGCTGGGCTATGCCGAGCGCTGCCGGGCAGAGGGACGGCTGATGGAGGCCGAATCCGTCTGCCGCCGCGTCCTCGAAGCACAGCCGGACCTGCCCGAGGCCGAGCATCTGCTCGGCGTCATCGCCCACCAGAACGGCAAGCTCGGCGAAGCGATCGAGCATGTGCAGCGCGCGGTGAGACTGGCGCCTCACGTTGCGTTATTCCATGCCAATCTCGGTGAAATGCTGCGCATTGCCGGCCGCCCTCGCCTCGCCGTCGAACAGGCGCGCCGCGCGCTCGAGGTCGACCCCAACATGGCGGCGGCCCTGAGCAATCTCGGCGTCGCGCTTTACGAACTCAAAGACTACGAGGAGGCAGCGCGCGCACAGCGCAAGGCGATCGCGGCCAATCCCAATTTCGCCGAAGGCCATAGCAACCTTGGCAACGCGCTGCACGCGCTGCGCCGGTTCGACGAGGCTGTCGCCGCCTATCGCCGCGCCATCGAACTCAACCCCAATTACGCCGACGCCTGGGCCAATCTCGGCACCACGCTGCACCATAGCGGCAGTTTCGACGAAGGGATTTCGACCTTGCGCCGCGCCATCGCCTTGGCGCCGCAGCACGCCAATGCCCATTCCGGGCTCGGCATTCTTCTGCTGATGCGCGGCGACCTCGCGGAGGGCTGGGACGAGTATGAGTGGCGGCTGCGCTCCAGCGAACGCAAAGGGCCGCGCTTTCCCGAAAATCCCTGGCAGGGCGACAGCCTGACCGGCAAGCACATTTACGTCGAGGCCGAGCAGGGGTTTGGCGACACGCTGCAATTCGCGCGCTACATCCCGCTGCTTGCCGCGCGCGGGGCGCGCGTGACACTGCGCGTGCACCAGCAGCTTCTGACACTGATGCAGACGAGCCTGCCCGGCATCACCGTCCTCGGCGATCGCGGCGATCCGGGCCCGCATCACTCCGACGCCGTGCTGCTGAGCCTGCCGCGTCAGTTCAAAACGCGGCTCGAGACCATTCCCGCTGCTGTTCCCTATCTGCGCCCGACCGCCGAAGCCGCGAAGCGATGGCAACAGCGCTTGGCGAAAATGCCGGGGCTGAAGATTGGCCTCGTCTGGGCGGGCAATCCCGATCACGTCAACGATTCACGCCGCTCGCTGCCGCTGCAAATGCTCGAGCCGCTATTCGCGGTGCATGGCGCCTCGTTCGCGAGCCTGCAATACGGTCAACGCTCGGCCGATCTGAAGAAACGCAAGAAAGGCAAAGGCAAGCTCCAGCCGATCGAGGATTTGATGGCGGGCATCCACGATTACGTGGATTCCGCCGGCGCTGTGGATGCGCTCGATCTGATCATCACCGTTGATACTTCGGTTGCGCATCTTGCCGGCGCCCTCGGCAAACCGGTCTGGGTCGTGCTGCCTTGGGTAACCGACTGGCGCTGGATGCTCAATCGCGAGGACAATCCATGGTACCCGACCATGCGCTTGTTCCGCCAAAAAAAGGAACAGGACGCGCCGGCGGAAGACATGGCCGACGTCATCGCGCGCATGACGGCCGCCCTGAAATCCGTCGTGAAAGGCGACACCACGGCGCTGATGCCGTTCAAGGCCAAAGGCGAACGGCAAGCCGCGCAAGCCGCCGCCATCATAGCGGCAGAAGCCGAGCGGATTGCCGCGCAAGCGGCAGCGCCGGCGCCGACGATCAATCCCGGCCACGCGCTCATACTCGCCGAACAAAAGCGCCGTCACGGCTTTCTCGCCGACGCCGACGATCTGGTCCGGCGCGCCAGCAGCGCCGAGCCGGACAATGCCGAGGCCGCCCATATGCTCGGCATTATCGCGCATCAATCCGGTAAGAACGCCGAGGCGATCGAGCATGTGCGCCGCGCCATTGCGATCGCGCCCAACGTTGCGCTTTATCACGCCAATCTCGGCGAAATGTGCCGCCTGGCCGGCCGCGTCGACGAAGCCGTCGCCGCGGGCCGCCGCGCCATCGAGCTTAATCCCAATTATGCCGGTGCATTAAGCAATCTCGGTATTGCTCTGTTCGATCAAGGCAAATTCGACGAGGCGCTATCGCTGTACGACCGTGCGATCGCGCTTGACCAAAATTTCGCGCAGGCGCACAGCAACCGCGGCAACGCGCTGCAGCGGCTGAAGCGTTTCGCCGAAGCCGAGCCCTCCTACCGCCGCGCGCTCGAATTGCAGCGGGGCTTTGCCGACGCCATGAACAATCTCGGCACCTGCTTGCGCGAATTGAAGCGCTCGGATGAAGCCGAGGCCGTTTATCGCAAGGCGCTCGAGCTGATGCCCAACGATCCGGACACGCTCGACAATCTGGCGCTTGCAATCAAGGACCTCGACCGGCTCGATGAAGCGGCCGAGCTATTGCGCCGTGCTCTCGTTGTCGAGCAGCGCGTCGACAAGTTCCACCTGCACTACGGCACCGTACTGCTCGATCAAAAGAAGATCGAGGAGGCCGCCGCCGCGACCGAGCGTGCGCTCGCACTCAATCCGACCAATCACGACGCGGTCAATCTAATGGGCCGCGTCCATTTCGAACGCGGCGACCTCGATGCGTCGCTGAAAAGCTACCGGCGGGCGCTTGAGCTCAAGCCCGACCTTGCCGACGCTTACAATAATATGGGCAACGTCCTCAAGGAGCTCGGGGAGCTCACCGAAGCGCACGATTGCTATCTCGAAGCGCTGCGGCTCGACCCGGACATTCCCGGTGTCTATGTCAACCTGGCTGATTCAAAGAAATTTGCACCCGGCGACCCGCACCTCGCCGCCATGGAAACGATTGCGGCGAAGACCGAGGGATTTTCGAAAACGGACCGCGTGCAGCTCGATTTCGGGCTCGGCAAGGCCTATGCCGACCTCAAGGACTACCCGCGCTCGTTCAAGCACTTTCTCGCCGGCAACGCCGCCAAGCGCGCGACCATCGTTTATGACGAGAAGCTTACCTTCGCCTTGTTCGACAGCATCGAGGCCGTCTTCAGCAAGGGCTTGATCCAAGCCAAAGCGGGAGGCGGCGATCCGTCGCCGATGCCGATCTTCGTCATCGGCATGCCGCGCTCGGGAACGACGCTCACCGAGCAGATCATCGCCAGTCATCCCCTGGTGCATGGCGCGGGCGAATTGCAGACGCTCAACGACGTGATCCTCACCGTGCGCGGGCCGGGCGGCAATACACTGCCCTATCCGGAATTCGTGCCTGCCGTCGATGCCCGGGCGTTGCAGCAGATTGGTACGCAATATGTAGCGCTGGTACGCCAGCTCGCCGCAAAGCATGGCGCGGCCAACGCGCGGCATGTGACCGACAAAATGCCATCGAACTATTATTTCGCCGGTCTCATCCACCTCGCGCTGCCGAATGCCAAAATCATCCACACCATCCGCGATCCGGTCGACACCTGCATTTCGTGCTACTCGAAACTGTTTTCCGCCGAGCAGAACCACACTTACGATCTCGCCGAGCTGGGGCGGTACTACCGGCGCTATGAAAAACTGATGGCGCATTGGCGCGGCGTGCTGCCGCCGGCCCGAATTCTCGACGTCCGCTACGAAGACGTGGTCGCCGACCTCGAAGGCCAGGCGCGGCGCATTATCGCCCATTGCGGCCTACCGTGGGACGACCGCTGCCTCGCCTTTCACGAGACCGACCGGCCGGTGCGCACCGCGAGCGCAACCCAGGTGCGCCAGCCGATCTACAAGAGCGCCGTCGGCCGCTGGCGCGTTTATCAGGACGAACTCGGACCACTTTTGAGCGCGCTTGGCATCGCTGCGACGCCGGTGAGGGCGTGATGCTGATGCCGGTCCGGTTATGCCAGCCGGCGGACACCATCGCTAAGCTGAACACCGCGGCATGAACCCCTTATACGTAACCGGCTGCAACGCGGCGTTTTTCAACTCGTTCTTGATTTGCCTGCAATCCTTCGCTGAGCAGATGCCCGGCCAGCGGCTGTTTGTTTGCGACTTCGGCATCACGGAGGCGCAGGCGCAGTTTTTGCGCAGTCTCGGCGTATTGCTGGCGCGCCCGCCGTTCCTCGCCTCGCGTGGCGTCTTTCATTGCAAGGCCGCCCTGCTCCGCTATCTGCGCCACAACGGTCATGCCCTCGAAGACCACGACGCGATTGCGTGGCTCGATGCCGATCTCACTTTGATGGAGGTCGGCCCCGGCGATTTTCAAGCGATGATCCGCGAATTCAGGCGCGCCGGCGCAGACATTGCCGCTTGCACCGAGCCGTCGGGGCGAAATATCGGGCAGATGGCCGACACCGCGACGATGGCGCCGTTCGCTCGAAGAGTTGCGGACACCGCGATCGATCGCAGCCTGCCCTATTTCTCCACCGGCATGATTTTCTGCCGTTCCGCCGCGGTACTGGAGCGATGGGAGGAATTGACGAATACGGTCGCCGAACATCCGCTATTCGAACAGAACATGTTCAACGTCGCCGTCCACCAGAACGCCGTTCCATTCCTGACACTGGATTGTGAAGAGTGGCAGGCGCAAGGGCAATCCCTGGACAGAGTTCAACTGATAGCCACCGGACGCACTGGCCGAGTTGCAGCGCGCATCGGCCTCAAGAACATCAAAACGCTGCACGCCACATCGTCGGAACAAGGACATTTGCTGATCGCGTCCTGCCGCATGACGGTTCGCAATATCGAACTCAACGGACCGTTCAAGGTCTTTCTCGCGGAGCCGCTGCGCGTGCATCAGCTGCAACTGCTGGCATCCTTCATGGCCACGCATGGCGAGGCGCTGCTCCAACTCGGCATCTGCGCCCGCGCCGCGCGGCCGGCCGCAGGCTTTGAATTTGTCACGCTGTGATCTGGGCGCGCGACAGAGCAGGTGGACGACCGAAACTCACTTCTTGAGCAAAGCGTCGAACGCCTCGTTAAACCCTTTGAATGAGATTGGCACCGCCACATCGTGGCCTCCAGCATCGGCGAAGGACAACTTGCCGACGCTGTTGGCATCGCGCAATTTCTTGAGAATGTCCTCTTTGAGGTCGAACTCCGCGAAGCAGCCGGCCGGTGCACATTCGGCAAACGGCGCAATCACTCCGGGATCGGCGTCGCCGGTCTGGATGTGAACGTCGGTGCGAAACGAGGCGTTGACCGGAACCTGAACGATGAGCTTGACCGGCTGACCCTTCGTCGGACGGCCTACGGCGACGCGCGAGAACGGCACGTTCTTGCCCTGGAGCTGGGTGACCTGGGCCATATCGCAGGCCGGTTCGGAAGGCGGCGCATCGTTCTGCACGCATTCGAGGATCCAATCGCCATAGGTCGCCGTCGTCCGCTGCGGCGCGTCGCCACTATTTGCCGGCGGGGACGTATGTGCCGGCGGCACTGGATGGGCCGGCAGCGCCGGACGTGGCGGCTGCTGTGCCTGCGCACGCGCAGCGAATGATATTGCCAGCGCGGCTGCGAGGCCGCATACGGCCTTATAGCTCTTTGTTTTCATACGACTATCGACTCATCCTGTTTGCGGACCCGCGCCGCTATCGGCGTCAGGTCCTTTTACGGCCCGCCATCATTCTCGCTTGCCTGTAGCCCGGTGTGAAGCACCTCGCAGCGAAACACTCAAGCGGCGAACGGTAAGCTTGCCCGACGATGCCGGGTTGGACATTCCCTCGCTTCCGGTTGGATCGGCCGACGCCATTAAGTGGCAAAACGTCACAGGCCCGCCACGCGGCATCGGCAACACCGCTACGGAATCGATCCCGTGCGTCACATTTCTCCAATCGCTCGGCATCAGTCGCGCATCGGGAGGCTTTTTATATCGGTCGCAAAAACCGGCTTGATCGAGATCAGGACTAACGCGGGAAAGTCTTAATCCTATCGTCGCCGTCTGCTTTCATTGTGCAACGCACATTGTGCGCCGCAATGACGCTGCAGAAATATCCGCGAAGGAAATTCGCTTTTCATTTTCCTGAAAATCCGTCAGATACGTCGAGCCACCGGGAAAAAGTATTCGCTCGCGCCATGCAACGAACGGAACGTCACAACACCACCAACAATTTTTTTACCGCGCTGCGACGCGCCGCTGTCGGCCTTGGTGCGATTGTCGCGCTGGCTGCGCCGCTCGCGGCGCGCGCCGGAGATTCCGGCGATACCGGCAAAGTGTCGTTCTATTTTGTGGCGCACGAGGACGACTGGCAGCTCTTCATGAATCCGACCGCATTCGAGGATGTGCTCGGCGGCGCCGCCAAAACCGTTTTCGTCCACGTCACCGCCGGAGATGATGGTCTCGGCGCCGGCACCGGCGGCCGGAAATATCCTTATTACCTGGCGCGGGAAAACGGCGCCGTGAACGCCATGCGCTTCATGGCGGACGCCAACAAAGCCCCGGTTGCCAATTCGGCCGGCCCCATGACGTTCAATGGCCATCCGATATACCGGACCAGCTATGGCGACACGATTGGCTATTTCCTGCGCCTGCCGGACGGCAATATTTCGGGCGCGGGTTTTGCCGGCACCGGCTTCCAGTCGCTCAAGCGCTTCGCCGACGGCGATATCGATACGCTCGCGGCGGTCGATGGTTCGACGGCCTATCACGGCTGGAGCGACCTCGTCGCGACGGTGCGGGACATCATCAATTACGAGCGCGCTCGCGCGCCGCTCATCGCGCTCAACGTTGCCGATCCCGATGCGCGGATCAATCCGGCCGATCACGCCGATCACTTGATGACAGCGAAGGCTGCGCTCGAGGCGGCAGCCGACATGCCTTGCGTGCGCCGCGTCTATTACGTCGATTACGCCAGTTCGAAGCTACCGCCCAACCTCACCGCGCGCGAGCGCGACATGCAGAGCGCCGTCTTCGCGGTGACGCTCGCCGGGATTATGGCACTCGATCAACGCACCTCGTGGCACTACTACGATCAATCCTTCATCGGCCGCAATTATTTCCGCGTCGACGAGCCAAATGGCTCGTGCCGCGCCGCGCCGGCCATCGTCGCGGCAAAGCCCTGAGCGAGCGCCACTTTCCGCCGGGCGGCCGTCCGCCAGCGCCGCCCGCTGCGCGATAGACTTCAGGTCAGAATTGCTATTTCGCGGGCAGGCCTTAACGTCACAGCCTGTCCGGCACCGGATTTGCTTCACCAGATGGAGTCCGATGCGCTACGTCGACCTGCCAGCCGTCCTGAACCCGCCCCGCGTCGTTTCGGTCGACGCGCTGCGCGGCCTGAATATGTTCTGGATCATGGGGTTCGACGGCGCCATGGGTGCGCTTGCCGAAATGTCCAAAGGCAAGGGGCCGCTTGTCAGTGCCGCCGGAAACTCCCTTGGCGCGCAATTCGAGCACGTGATCTGGGACGGGCTTCATTTCTACGATCTGATCTTTCCACTTTTCGTATTCTTGACCGGCATTTCGATCGTGTTGTCGCTGCCGCGCATCGTCGAACGCGACGGCAGGGCCAAAGCCCATCTGCGGGTGCTACGCCGGTCGGTCGTCCTCTTCGTGCTGGGGATCATCGCTTACGGCGGCATTAGCGAGCACTGGGCCGACATCCGCCTGCTTGGCATCCTCCAGCGCATCGCGATTTGCTACTTTTTCACCGCTTTGATGTTCCTTAATTTCGATTGGCGCGGGCTTGTCGTGGCGACGGTCGCGTTACTGGTCGGCTACTGGGCAGTGATGACCTTCGTCCCGGTTCCCGGAATCGGCACCGGCTCGTTTGCACCCGACGCCAATTTCGCCAATTGGCTCGACCGCAATTATCTGCCGGGCCGGTTGTGGGACGTCACTCGCGATCCCGAAGGCCTGCTGAGCACGCTGCCGGCAATCGGGACGTGTCTCCTTGGCGTCTTCGCCGGGCTCCTGTTGCGCGATACCCGGCTTTCCGAGCAGCAGAAGACGCAGTGGCTTCTCGCTGCGGGTTGCGTCCTCCTCGCGGCGGGTTATCTCTGGGCGCTGCAATTCCCGATCATCAAGCAGATCTGGACATCGTCATTCGTGCTGGTCGCAGCCGGATATAGCGCCATCATGCTGGCGGCGATGCATCAGATCATCGACGTATGGCAATGGCGGCGCTGGGCGACGATTTTCGTATGGGTCGGCGCCAATGCGTTGGCGCTCTATTTTCTCAACGACATCGTCAACTTCTGGGCCGTTGCCGCGCGCTTCGTCGGCGGCGACTTTTCCAAACTGCTCGATGCCGCGGTGACACCGGGCACCGGCGACTTCGTCACGCATCTGGTGATGCTGACCTTTGCCGTCATGCTCGCCGGCTTCCTTTATCACCGCAAAATCTTCATTCGCGTGTAACGCCAAGGCGCTCGCCGCCGACGATCCGGTCAACCCGCCGATTTGATCCGCATCAATGCTGCACAATTTCAGGTTTGGCATTGTGCCATCCACCGCCGCGGGGCGCGACAGACGATAATATTAAGTGGCGATGAAACGCCATGAAGCCGACTAACCTTCATTCCGGGCTCGCTGGATGGCTGCGACCCGGAATCATTTTTCCATTATTGACCGATGGCCTTTATCCCTGTACGGCGCAACGCTGACGCGGGCGCCTCTCAAATCCGCGATCTGGAACAATTAGCTCTACATTTGGCTGCGAATTCCGCAGCCTTCCCGCCAGTGGACCCACCTCATAACAACATGACCCAAGAGATCGAACTGGGTTTGGACACGTTCGGCGACATCACCGCCGGTGCCGACGGCAACCTCAAGACGCATGCGCAAGTCGTTCGCGACGTGATCGAGGAAGGGGTGTTGGCCGACGCGGTCGGCGTCGATGCTATTGGCCTCGGCGAGCATCACCGTCCCGATTTTGCCGTGTCCGAGCCCGACGTCGTCCTTGCCGCGATAGCCGCACGCACCAAGCGGATATGGCTCGGCTCGGCGGTCACCGTGCTGTCGTCGGACGATCCGATCCGGGCGTTCGAGCGCTTCTCGACACTCAACGCCGCGTCGAGCGGCCGCGCCGAGGTTACGCTTGGCCGCGGCTCCTTCATCGAATCGTTTCCGCTGTTCGGCTATGAGCTTGCCGATTACGAAAAGCTGTTCGAGGAAAAACTCGATCTGTTCGCGGCGCTGCTGACCGGCGAACCCGTGACCTGGAGCGGCACGATACGCCCGCCGCTCACGACGCAGCGGGTCTTTCCGCCGATCGAGAATGGCACCTTGCGAACCTGGATCGGCGTCGGCGGCTCGCCGGAATCCGTCGTGCGGGCGGCACATTACGACCTGCCGCTGATGCTCGCCATCATCGGCGGCGATCCCAAGCGATTTCGGCCCTATGTCGACCTCTATCACCGCGCCTTCGCGCAAATCGGCAAGCCTGCGCGGCCGGTAGGCGTTCACTCCCATGGCTATGTTGCGGACACGGACGCACAGGCGCGTGAAGAATATTGGCCGCACTACAAGGCGTCGCGTGACCGCATCGGCGCCGAGCGCGGCTGGCCCCCGGCGACGCGGGCGGCCTTCGACCAGGAGGTCGATGGCGGCGCGCTGCATCTCGGCTCGCCCGAAACCGTGGCGCGCCGGATCGCCACGACAATCAAGGACCTCGGCGCCGTGCGCTTCGATATGAAATATAGCGCCGGCACGCTGCCGCACGACAAGATGATGCGCTGCATCGAGCTTTACGGAAGCAAGGTGATGCCGCTGGTCAAGGAAATGGTGGGCTAGCGCGCCAGTCCCTCACGTCCCCACCAGGCCGAATTGCGGGCTCGACGGCTCGGCGTGGTTTTTCTTGGCGATGCGCCCGGCGAGCCGCGACAGCCGGCCGGCTTCGACCGCGACGCGCATGCTCTTTGCCATCAGCACCGGGTTTTGCGCCTTCGACACCGCGGTGTTGATCAACACTGCGGCACAGCCGATCTCCATTGCCAGCGCGGCATCCGAGGCAGTGCCGATGCCGGCATCGAGCACCACCGGCACCGGCGAGCGCGCGCAGATGAGTTCGATCAGATGCGGATTGGAAATGCCCAAACCTGAGCCGATCGGCGAGCCGAGCGGCATCACCGCCGCCGCGCCGGCGTCGGCGAGCTTGCGGCAGGTCACCGGATCCTCGGTGCAGTACGGCAGCACGATAAAACCCTTGGCGACGAGTTCTTCCGTCGCGCGCAGCAGTTCCTCGACGTCGGGATAGAGCAGTTCACGGTCGCCGATGACTTCAAGCTTGATCCAGTTGGTGTCGAGCGCCTCGCGCGCCAGTTCCGCCGTGAGCACGGCGTCCTTGGCAGTCTGGCAGCCCGCCGTATTGGGTAAAAATTTCACCCGGCCGGCCAACAGATCGACCATGCTCTCGTCGTCGCCGGCAAGGCTGATGCGGCGGATCGAGGCGGTGACCATCTCGCTGCCACTCGCGGCGACGGAATCGAGCATGATCTTTCGGTTGGGATAGCCGGCGCTGCCGAGAAACAGCCGGGAACCGAATTCATGACCGGCAATGATCAGGGGATCGGACATATCAGCCTCCTTCAGCCGCCCTGCCGCGCACGCACGATCTCGACGCTGTCGCCCGGTTTTAGCACCGTGCCGGGCCACGCCGCGCGCGGCACCACCGCGCCGTTAAGCGCCACCGCGATGCCGCGCTGGCCGGTATCGACGGCCTTTTCCGCAAGTAGCGCGTCGAGCGTCGTGACGACAAGCGGTTCGCTTTCGCCGTTGACGCGGATCGCGCTTCCGATCGTTTGTTGCGCCATATCCCCTACTCCGCCGCGCGCGCCGGCAGAAACCGTTCCAGCCCGAACGGTTTTATCGCCGGTTCGACGACATCGTCGAGAATGAGTTTTGCCATGGCGTCCGCAGTGACCGGAGCCAGCAGGATGCCGTTGCGATGATGGCCCGTGGCGTAAAACAGATCCTCCAGTGGTGCGCGGCCGAGGATCGGCGCATCATCACGGCTGCCGGGCCGGTGGCCGACCCAGATTTCGTCGATTGGCAATTCTTCCACCGCCGGAATGGCCCGCCAGGCAGCTTCCAGCAGCGTCAGCATGCCGCCCGCGGTGATCGTCTCGTCAAAGCCTTTTTCCTCGACCGTGCCGCCGATGACGAGGCGGCCATCGCGGCGCGGCACCAGATATGCACCCGGCGCCCACAGCACGTGAGTGAGCAGCGGGGCCGACGCGTCCATGCGCAACGCCAACATCTGGCCTTTGACCGGGCGCACCGGCGGCCGGCGGTCGGGCGGCAGCCCTGCGATGGTGCGCGACCAGGCGCCGGCAGCGAGCACAACGCGATCGGCCGCGACGCGCGTTCCGTCTTCGAGCACCACGCCTGTGGCGCGGCCGCCCTGCACGGCGATCTCTTTGACCGGCTGATGCTCGTGAATTTTCGCGCCGACCGCTTCCGCGGCGATGCGCAGCGCGGCCGCAAGCTTGCGGTTGTCAACCTGATGATCTTCCGGACTGAACACGGCGCCTGCGATCTTGCCGGCGAGATGCGGTTCTTTGGCGCGCGTCGCGGCGGCCGACAGCCATTGCAGCGGCAGGCCGAGCTTCTGCTGATAGTCGAGCTGGTGCACCAGCGCCGCCTGATCGTCCGCGGTGAGCGCCAGCACCAGCGTGCCTTCACGGCGCAATTCGACGTCAACGCCGCTCGCTTGCAATAGCTCGTCAGCAAAGCCTGGCCAGCGCGCCTGACTGTCGCGGCCGAGCGCCACCAAAGCCTCTTCACCCGGCTCGGCCTCGCAGCACGCCGCCAGCATGCCGGCCGCGGCGTGGCTGGCGCCGGCTCCTGCCTTGGCGCGGTCGAACAGCAAGACCTCGGCACGCCCGGCCAGGCGCCAGGCAATGCCGAGCCCAACCACGCCGGCGCCGATGATGACGACGCGCGGGCGCTTGCCGATAGGCGAATTGGATGTCTTCGTTCCGACCAACGCGGCTCCCTTCGCTGGAATGACCCAGACAGGTTCGACGGGTTTGATCTCAGCCGCGCGCCCTGCGCGGCACCCCTGGCCGATGGGTGAATAATGGGGGTTTTAGGTCCATTCGGCAAGGGTCAGGCATGATCCCAAAGGGCCGCGCCGTTCGGAGGCGATCATACCCCACGCAAATTCATCTGCCGACGGTGCTTCAGATAACGCGCACAGACCAGCCCCACCGCAAGGATCACGGCGGCGCCGAGGAACATCGGCTTGCTGGTCCCGGCATGAGCGAAGGCAAAGCCGTAATAGATCGGGCCAAGCGCCTGGCCGGAAAAGAAGGCGCAGGAGTGCATCGATAGAGCAGTACCGCGCGCGGTGTGCGTGAGTTCGGTGGCGTGGAGCTGAATGCAGGTGTGCAGCATGTAAAAGCCGATGCCGAACCCGACAAAGACCGCCGCCAAGACATACCAGATCGGATTAAGCGCAATCGCAATGAAGGCGGCGCAGGCCAGGCCTGCCCCGATCAGGATCAATTGCCGCTCGGTCATATGCAGGATCACGAACGGCACGGCGAGCGAATAAAGTATGCCGCCAAGCCCGAAACCGCCGATCACAAGCCCCGCAATGGAGGAATGGGTCTGGCCGGCAGTGAGGAGGAGAAGCGCCACGTAGGGAAACATGCCGTGGATGACGATGCCTTCGAAGAACACCGAGCCGAAGCAGATTTTGGCGCGCGGATCGGCGAACACGCTGCGGAAGCCGGCGGCGACCGCGGCGAGATTGAGGGGTTTCGGTTTGGCCGCGGGCAAGCCGCGAAACGCAAGGAACGCGATCACCGCGACGACGAGGCCGAAGGCGCCGATCGAAAAGAATACCCCGCGCCAGCCGAAAAGATCGCCAATCACGCCGGACGCGGTGGCGCCTATCAGGTTGCCGGTCAGCGCCACCGCGAGAAGCTGACCGATCGCGACCTGGCGGGCGTGCACCTCGGGCACGAGATCGCCGATCATCGCCACGCCGACCGGATAGATGCCGCCGGCCAAAATTCCAGCGATGATGCGCATGGCAACCAGAACCGAAAAATTGCCGGCGAATGCGCAGACCAGCGTCGTCGTCACGACGATCGCGAGGCTCAAATTCATCAGCCGGGTTTTGCCGAAGAAATCGCCGATGGTGCCGAGCACGGGCTGGGCGAAGGCATAGGGAAAGGTGAAAGCGGTCGACAGAAGTGCGGCGGTCCCGACATCGATGTTGAGATCGTGGGCGATCTTCGGCACCACCGGATCGACCGCGCGCGTGAACAGCGTCGAGGCGAAGACGACGAGGAACGCTATTCGAAGTGCGGGCGGAATGGCGAAGCTCGTTTCGTTGTCGTGAAAACGGCGCGGCCGCCTTCAAACCAATTCCCGTCACAATAGGCGAATTTCAATGGCGGGACAGCCCGTCTCACTTCGACAGGCGATCTGTGGACTTCCCTAAAACCGGCTGACCTCACGTTCGCCCTTATTCCGGCAGACGTTTTCCCATCACGCTGTCGTTCGATATTCATGTCTATTTTTGTCGGGTTCAACGCGCCGAGCCGCTCACGTCGGGGCGCGAAGTTGTCCTTTAACGCATCAGGAGTTCACGTGTCTCTGGCCCCTATTCTCGACAATAAGCACGCCGATGCGCCATCGGTGTTCGAGCCCGCCGTGTTGCTCCGCGAAGCGCGTCGCCAGAAAGGTTTGGTGGCCGCCGAAGTGCCGCCGATTTGCATTCTCGATCCGGATGGCGACATCGTTCACCACCTCAAGCGCTCGGAGCAGGCAAAGCGGTTCGAGGCATGGCCCTGTTACCACACCGAGCTTTATAGTTTTCCGCTCGCCAGCCAAACCGCCGGTATCGTCGGCTGCGCGGTCGGCGCACCGTTTGCCGTTCTGGTCGCCGAAGAACTCTTTGCCTGCGGCTGCCGGGTCCTGATCAGCGTGACCTCCGCCGGGCAAATCGCGCCAGCCGGGAGGGTGCCCTATTTTGTCGTCATCGAACGGGCGCTGCGCGACGAAGGAACAAGCTATCACTATGCCGTGCCGTCGGCCTTTGCCGAAGCCGATCCGCGCGTCGTCGCTACGGCGATGCAGGCGCTGCAGGACGCCCGCCTGCCGGCCCATGCCGGCGCAAGCTGGACCACCGATGCGCCGTTCCGGGAGACCGCCGCGGCCATCGCAGCGGCGCGCGCCAGCGGCGTTCTGGCTGTGGAGATGGAGGCTGCAGCGCTCTACGCCTTCGCACGCCAGCGCGACAGAATTGTTCTTTGCCTCGCTCACGTCACCAACACGATGGGACTCGCCGGCGATGATTTCGAAAAGGGCGAAGCGCAAGGAACGGTCGACGCCTTGACGATCCTTGAGGTCCTCGCCAAAGCCTTTGGCAGCGCCGATACGGCCGTAAATCTGTGAATACGCCGCTAGGCTTTTTTGGCGAGGTTATCGAATTGCATCAAGCGCTCAAGAAGCGGCGGCAACTCCCTGAGCGGGATCATGTTCGGGCCGTCTGAAGGCGCTCGATCCGGATTTTCGTGAGTTCTCGATAAAGACGCCGGCGACACCGACCGCCACGGCCGCCCGCGCCAGCACCGGGACGTATTCGCGTTCGCCTCCCGATGAGGCGCCCTGCCCGCCCGGCTGCTGCACCGAATGGGTGGCATCGAAAATCACCGGCGCGCCGATTTTGGCCAGCACTGGCAGCGCGCGCATGTCGGACACCAGCGTGTTGTAGCCAAACGACACGCCGCGCTCGGTGACCAGCACATTGGCATTACCGGCGCTGGTGATTTTTTCGACGACATTCTTCATGTCCCAGGGCGCGAGAAACTGGCCCTTCTTGACGTTCACCACGCGTCCGGTTTTCGCAGCGGCGACCAACAAGTCGGTCTGCCGACAGAGAAACGCCGGAATTTGCAAGATATCGACCACCTCGGCGACGCGCGCGCATTGCTCCGGCTCGTGCACGTCGGTGAGGATGGCCACGCCGAGTTCGTCGCGCAAATCAGTGAAGATCGCGAGCGCCGTGTCGAGCCCGACGCCGCGCGCGCTTGCGGCAGAGGTGCGGTTGGCTTTGTCGAACGACGTTTTGTAGACGAGGCCAATGCCGAGCTTTGCAGTGATGTCTTTGAGCGCTGCCGCGATATCGAAAGCGTGCGTGCGGCTTTCCAGCACGCACGGGCCGGCGATCAGCGCCAGCGGCAAATCATTGCCGAAACGCGCTTTGCCGACCTGGACGATGGAATTGGGCTTCGTGGTCATGGCTCCTCGCGGCTGACCATGAAGCCCGTGACAGCCCGGGTCAACCGCGCCTTGCCCGTCCCGACAACGCCTATTTCACCGCGGAAAACGCCGTTGGCTGCAGAATTTGATTGCTCGCATTGGCCAGGATCGGACCATCCTTTTCGCTCTCGGCGCGGGCGGAGATCCACGCCGGATCGCTCATGAATGCGTTCCACTTCTTCTCGCGGTCGGTGAGCGATTCCCACTGCAAGAAATACGTCAGCTCATGGTTGAAATCGCCGATCAGCGTCGTGAAGAAGCCGGCCTGCTTGATGCCGTGCTTGTCCCACAGCTTTAGCGTGGTGTTTTCGAAGCGTTTGAGCAAAGCCGGCAGCCGGCCAGGCACGGTACGATAGACGCGCATTTCGTAAAGCATTGAGGTTTCCTCTCCTGTTTTGTCATTCCGGGGGCCGAGCGAAGCGAGAAGCCCGCGGAGCTTGTCATCCGGCCGGCCACTTCGGGCCGGACCCGTTGGCGGCAATCCGCAAAGACGAGGATATTACACCAGCCGGCTCTGCTCCACCGCCGCCTCGATGAAGGAGGAGAACAGCGGGTGCGGCGCGAATGGGCGCGATTTCAATTCGGGATGAAATTGCACGCCGATGAACCAGGGATGATCGTCGTATTCGATGATCTCCGGCAGAATCCCGTCGGGTGACATGCCGGAAAAACGCATGCCGTGCTGGGCGAGCCGGTCCTTGTAGGCGGTGTTTACCTCGTAACGGTGGCGGTGGCGCTCGGATATCTCGGTCGCGTTGTAGATGTCGGCGACTCGCGAGCCGCGCTGCAGAATGGCGGGATAGGCGCCGAGCCGCATGGTGCCGCCCATATCGGTGCCGGTGCCGCGCTTCTGCAGCTCGTTCCCCTTCATCCATTCGGTCATCAGGCCGACCACCGGCTCGGGCGTGGCGACGAATTCGGTCGAGTTCGCCTTCTCGATGCCGCAGAGATTCCGCGCCGCTTCAATCACCGCCATCTGCATGCCGAAGCAGATGCCGAAATACGGCACGTGGCGCTCGCGGGCGAACTGCGCGGCGCGGATTTTTCCCTCCGCCCCACGCTGGCCGAACCCGCCCGGTACTAAAATTCCGTCGACGTGTTCGAGGAACGGCGCCGGGTCCTCGTTTTCGAACACTTCGCTTTCGATCCAGTCGAGCTTGACCTTCACCTTGTTGGAAATGCCGCCGTGCGAGAGCGCCTCGATCAGCGACTTATAGGCGTCCTTCATGCCGGTATATTTGCCGACGATGGCGATGGTGACGTCGCCTTCCGGATTGCGGACGCGCTCGTTGATGAGATGCCAGGTGGCGAGATCGGGCGCCGGCGGGTTTTCGATGCCGAATGCGGCGAGCACTTCGGAGTCGAGTCCCGCGGCGTGATAGGCCTCGGGCACCGCGTAGATATTGTCGACGTCGCGCGCCTCGATCACCGCGCTTTCGCGCACATTGCAGAACAGCGCCAGCTTCTTGCGTTCGCTCAGCGGGATCTCGCGATCGGTCCGGCACAGCAGAATATCGGGCTGGATGCCGATGGCGCGCAATTCGCGCACCGAATGCTGGGTCGGCTTGGTTTTCAATTCGCCGGCCGAGGGAATGAACGGCATCAGCGTCAGATGGATGTAGATGGCGTGTCCACGCGGCAGATCGTTGCCAAGCTGGCGGATGGCCTCGAAATACGGCAGGCCCTCGATGTCGCCAACGGTGCCGCCGATCTCGCACAGCACGAAGTCGAAGCCCTCGTTGCCGTCGCGGATAAAATCCTTGATCGCGTTGGTAACGTGGGGAATGACCTGGATGGTGGCGCCGAGATAGTCGCCGCGCCGCTCTTTGAGCAGGATGTCCTGGTAGATGCGGCCGGTGGTGATGTTGTCCTGTCGCGTCGCCGGCCGGCCGGTGAAACGCTCGTAATGGCCGAGGTCAAGGTCGGTTTCGGCGCCGTCGTCGGTGACAAAAACCTCGCCGTGCTGGTAGGGCGACATCGTGCCCGGGTCGACGTTGAGATAGGGATCTAGCTTGCGCAGCCGAACCTTATAGCCGCGCGCTTGCAGGAGCGCGCCGAGCGCTGCGGACGCCAAACCCTTGCCAAGTGAAGAGACCACGCCGCCGGTGATGAATATGTACCGCGCCATGGGACCTATCGCTTAACGTGCCTTGCACAATTCGACGAGCGATTTTCCGGAATATCTGTCGCGCCTTGCGCAAGGGCTGGCGCGGTCCGAGGAAATCGCCTCAATTCCATGAGCTTAGGTGGCTACTCTCATGTCGTATTCAAGCCGCAGGGCCTGTGATTAGCGGGCTAGGTGGCCACTCCCGGAGCACCGTCGATGCGGTGACCGCGGTTACTTTGATTCCGGCACCTGCGGCCCGCTCGGCTCCGGCTTGAAGTTCGGATTCGTGCCCGACGGCAGGCTCGGTATGCCCTTTTGCAGTTGATTGAGAAGACCGCCATTGCCCGGGCTCAACGGTGCCGCCGGTGCGGCGCCGCCGGGCGGCGGCGGCTGCGGCGCGGGCGAACCCGACGTATTGATGATCGATACCGGCCGGCGCTCGTAGCTTGCGATCCAAGACAGAGCGAGGCTGGTGACGAAGAAACCCGCAGCAAGCAAGGCGGTAGCGCGCGACAAGACGTTTGCGGTGCCGCGGCTCGTTAGAAAGCCGCTGGTCGAACTGACAAGTCCGCCGCCCTCCGATTTCTGCAGCAAAACCACGCCAATCAGGGCGAGAACGAGCATGAGATGAATGACAATAACGACAGTCAGCATTGGCTAATCCGCTCGCGGCAAGGGGAAACCGCCGGCCCTTCGCCGCACAGGCTCCGATATAGGAAGTTGCGGGGGTCTCTACACGATCCGGCGCGGCATTTCTATGGCTGTCGCCGCCCGGCCGAAATGGCCATTTTCTGTCTATTTGGCGCTGTCGGGACCGGTATCGGGACAGGCTTCCGTGACGCTTCGCCGCGCATGGACGAAACAGAAACGCATCGCAGCCGGTCTCAGCGATAAACGTCGGCGATCGCCAGAAACTCGTCGGCGTCGAGGCTGGCGCCGCCGATCAGAGCGCCATCGACATTTTCGACCATGAGCAACTCCCTGGCATTGCCCGGTTTGACCGAGCCGCCATAGAGAATGCGAATGCCGCTCGCGGCCTCGCCGTAGCGCAGCACGAGTTGGCGGTGGATAAGGGCGTGCATGTCGGCCACATCGCCCGGCGTTGGCGTCAGACCGCTGCCGATCGCCCAGACCGGCTCGTAGGCAACAACGATCTTGGCCGTGAGACCCGTGGCCGCGTCCGGGAGCGAGCCGTCGAGTTGCATGCACACGACGTCACGCGCCCGACCGCCATCGCGATCGGCGCGTTGCTCGCCGACGCAGACGATTGCGGTAAGCCCGGCGCGGTGCGCTGCCAAGGCCTTGGCGCGGACTTTTGCATCGCTTTCGCAATGTTCGCTGCGCCGCTCGGAATGGCCGACGATCACGGCTTGCGCCCCCGCGTCGCGCAGCATTTCCGCGGAGATGTCGCCGGTATGTGCGCCTGAGGCAAGCGCATGACAGTCTTGGCCGCCGATGACGACCGGCGTTCCGCGCGCGGCTTTGGCGAAATCTGCCACCAGCGTCGCCGGCGGACAGACCATGATATCCGGGCGCTCAAGCGCCCGCGTGCCGGCGATGATCTTTTTCAATATGCCAATCGAGGCCGTGAGCCCGTGCATTTTCCAGTTTCCGGCGATCAGCGGACGGCGTGCCATCGTGTCGGCTCAATGAATCAGGCTAATGCCCTGCGACAACGAGGCGTTAGCAGAGCCATTGCACCCCGAAAAGGGGTGTTTTAGCAGTAAAACCCGTTGGTTGCGGCAACAGCCCACGCTCCTTATAGTGCGCGGCCTTTCTGCTATTTCAAGCCGCAGGGCCAAGGCAACCACCCGAGCGACCAAGCAGGATACTGCAGACCGATGTTACGAGGTATCCGCAAGGCCTCTGAGAATTGGCTCGGCCGCACCGTGATGGGTGTGGTCATGACCCTGCTTGCCGGCAGCTTTGCGATCTGGGGCATCAACGACATTTTCAGCGGCTTCGGCAGATCGACGCTGGCCACGATCGGCAAGACCGAAATCCCCATCGACCAGTTCCAGCAGACCTATAACGACCGCCTGCAGCAGATCAGCCGCCAGCTCGGTCATCCACTGCCGCCCGACCAGGCTCGAGCGGTCGGCCTGGACCGGCAAGTACTCGGTGAAATGATCGCCCAGGCCGGCCTTGATCAGTTCGTGCAAAAGATGGGGCTCGGCCTGTCCAATGAAGATATCGTACGTCACATCACGTCCGATCCGCAGCTTCAGGATGAGCACGGCAATTTTGACCAAGCCCGCTTCCAATTGTTGCTGCGTGACATGGGCGTGAGCGAGCAAGGCCTGATCGCGTCGCAGCGGCAGTCGGTGCTCCGCCGGCAGCTCGTTGACGCCGTTTCCGGCGACATCACGCTGCCGCAAGCCTGGCTCGACGCCATCAATCAGTTCCAGAATCAGGAACGCAGCATCAAATATCTGTCGCTCGGGCCCGCTCAGGCCGGCGACATTCCGCCGCCCACCGACGCCGAGCTCAGCAAATATTTCGACGACCGCAAGGTGCTGTTTCGGGCGCCGGAATATCGCAAGATCGAAACGGTCACGGTAACGCCGGCGGCGCTGGCGCAATGGATGCAGATTGCGGATGCCGACGTCAAAAAAGCCTATGACGAGCGGCAGGCGAGCTTCGTCACGCCGGAGAAACGTGACGTCGAGCAGATCGTGTTTCCACAAATGTCCGACGCCCAGGCCGCCGCCAGCCGGATCCAGAGCGGCTTAGGTTTTAGCGCCATCGCCACCGAACGCGGCCTCAAGCCGCAGGATATCGACCTCGGCGACGTTACCAAGTCGGCCATGGTCGATCCGAAAGTCGCCGACGCCGCATTCTCGCTCAAAATCGGCGAGGTAAGCCCGCCGATCCAGACCCAATTCGGCGCGGTTCTCGTCACCGTCCTTAAGATCGATCCCAGCACCACTGAATCGTTCGCCGACGCGGCCCCGCAGTTGCGCAAGCAGATCGCGCTCGACCGCGCCAAAACACAGGTGCAGGACCTGCACGACAAGATCGAAGACGATCGCGCCGGCGGCAGCACGCTCGAACAGGCAGCAACGAAGGAGAAGCTGCCTGTCGTCACCTTCGATGTGGACCGTTCCGGCCGTGACGCAGACGGCAAGCTTGCCGTCAACCTGCCGCACGGTACCGACATCGTCAGTTCCTCCTTCGCCTCCGACGTCGGCGTCGACAACGACCCGATCGACGTCGACGGCGGTTACGTGTGGTATGACGTGGCTGCGATCTCGCCGGCGCGCGATCGTACGCTCGACGAAGTCAAAGCGGCGGTGACCCAGCGCTGGCACGCCGATCAGGTCGCCGAACGGCTCAAAACCAAGGCCGCCGATCTTCTCGACAGGCTCAAGAACGGCAATCCGATCGACACGCTCGCCGGCACCGAGAAGCTCAAAGTCGAAACCGCCAGCGGCCTCAAGCGCGGCGGCTCAAGCGGCGACGTCTCCGCCAACATGACCAATGCGATTTTCCAGACCGCGAAGGACGCCTTCGGTTCGAGCGCGGGCGCCACGCCGACGCAATGGATCGTGTTTCAGGTCACCAGCATCGAGACGCCGAAGCTTGATCCGAAATCCGCCGACGCCAAGCAGGTGGAGCAAACCCTGCACAATCAAATATCCGATGATTTGATCGGCCAATATATCGGCTGGCTTGAGACCGATCTCGGCACCAGCATCAATACCACGGTGCTGGCGCAGACCATGGGCAACAGCGCGCCGCCGGATACCAACTAAAAATGCACGTCGAGCCCTCGGCGCAAACCTTCGGGGCGCGCTATGCGGCCGGCGAGCCGCAGGTCGTATGGACGACGCTCGTCGCCGATCTGGAAACGCCGGTCTCGGCCTATCTCAAAATCGCCGGCGCCCATCCGATGAGCTTTTTGCTGGAATCGGTCGAAGGCGGCGCCGTGCGTGGTCGCTACTCGATCGTTGGCCTCAAGCCGGACGTTATTTTCCGCGTTGACGGCAAAGCGGCCGAGATCAATCGGACGGTCGAGACCGATCCTGCGGCCTTCGTAGCGGTCGAGGAAGCCCCGCTCGCGGCCTTGCGCGCGCTCATTGCGGAGAGCCGCATTGCATTGCCCTCGGCATTGCCGCCGATGGCCGCCGGGGTGTTCGGCTATCTCGGCTACGACATGGTGCGGCAGATGGAGGATTTGCCCGCGGCGGGTGCCGACCCGATCGGAATTCCCGATGCGATGCTGGTGCGGCCGACGGTCATCGTAACCTTCGACACGGTCAAAGACACCATCACCGTCGTCACGCCAGTGCGGCCGCAAACCGGTGTGACCGCGAAGATGGCGCTGGCGCGCGCCGGCGAGCGGCTGTCCGCGGTCGTCGATGCACTCGATCGGCCGCTCGACAAGTCGGCCGCCGCGACCGACGCCGGCCCGATCGACGTTGAGCCGCAGTCGAATACCACGCCGGAAGACTTCAAGCGCATGGTGGTGCGTGCCAAGGAGTACATCGCCGCCGGCGACATCTTTCAAGTCGTGCTGTCGCAACGTTTCGAGGCGCCATTCGAACTGCCGCCATTATCGCTCTATCGCGCGCTACGCCGCGTCAATCCATCGCCCTATCTGTTCTTTCTCGATTTCGGCACTTTTGCCGTCGCCGGATCGAGTCCCGAAATTCTGGTCAAAACCGGCCGCGGCATCGTCACCATCCGCCCGATTGCCGGCACCCGTCCGCGCGGCGTGACGCCGCATGAGGATTTGGCGCTCGAGGCCGAACTTTTGGCCGATCCCAAAGAGCGCGCCGAGCATTTGATGCTGCTTGATCTCGGCAGGAACGACGTCGGCCGCGTCGCCGAGATCGGCACTGTCAAAGTCACCGACCAGTTCTTCATCGAGCGCTACAGCCAAGTCATGCATATCGTCTCCAATGTCGAAGGCAAATTGCGCGCAGATCGCGACGTGATCGATGCGCTCGCCGCCGGCTTTCCGGCTGGAACGGTGTCCGGCGCGCCGAAAGTACGCGCCATGCAGATCATCGATGAGCTAGAGAAGGAAAAGCGCTCGCTTTACGCCGGCTGCGTCGGTTATTTCTCTGCCGGCGAGGAGATGGATTCCTGCATCGTGCTGCGCACCGCGCTGATCAAGAACGGCAGGATGTATGTCCAGGCCGGCGCCGGCATCGTCGCCGACAGCGACCCCGGTTTCGAGCAGCAGGAATGTATCAACAAGGCGGCGGCGCTGTTTCGCGCCGCGGAGGAAGCCAAGCGCTTCGCTTCCGCCGCGCGGCGCGGGTAGTAGGCCCGTCGACCGAATCGCGCTGACTTCCTATCGGCTCAGGCGCCGAACCATTCGGGGTGCTCGGTGATCGCCATAACGCTACAGGCGAACATCAGCACGCAGATGGTCCAGACCAGGAGTGAAACATATCTTTCGTCGCTCATACCCAGCGGCGATGCAATCCGTATGCCAAGCTCGGCTTCAGGCGACGGACGGACCCGGAGACGTTTCACGTCCGTTCGCGGACGTCCACTACTTCACATTCGGATAGAGCCCGGATTCCTTAACCACCGAAAGCCCCTCGGCACGGTCGGCGACGAGCTCCTTGGCGAACTGGTCCGGCGGGCTGAACACCGGGGTCAAGCCGCGATTGTAAAGAAAGCGCTGTTGAAAATCAGGTTTCGCCCCAATCGCGGCAATCGCCTGGTACAGCTTGTCGACGATCGGCTTTGGCGTGCCGGCCGGCGCGTAGATGCCGAAGAAGGTCGCCGAGATGTGCTTGGTGTAGCCGGCCTCCTTGAAGGTTGGAATTTCGGGCGCGAGTGGCGAGCGCTTGTCGCCGTCAATCGCGAGGCCAACGACCTTGCCGTCGCGGATAAAGGAGACCAGGTTGCCGATACCGAAAATCGCGATCTGCGTCGTGCCGGTGAGCATGCTGTTGACAGCATCGCCGCCGCCCTTGAACGGCACGCGCACGATGTCGGTACCGTTAGCCTTGTTGAAGTCCTGCATGAAGGCGACCTTCGACAGCGACGGCGCCATGTAGTTGAACGCATTGGGCTTGGACTTTGCCAGCGCCGCCAGCTCAGCGAACGATTTGACGTGCAATGACGCATCCACCGCGAAAACCTGGGTCAAATAATAAGCCCGGGTGATCGGCTCCAAACTCTTCACGGGATCGAAATCTGCGTTCGGCTGGATGAGTTGATTGATGGTGACCGTTTCGCCGGGCAGGATACAGATCGTGTACCCGTCCGGCGCCGCCGAGGCGCACGCCTGAGCGCCGATCGTGCCTTCCGCGCCGACGCGGTCCTCGACCACAATCGACGTGCCGAGCGCGGGGCCGAGTTGATCGCCGAGCGCGCGCATGAATATGTCGCTCAAGCCTCCCGGCCCCTGCGATGCGATCGCCTTGATCGGCCGCGTCGGATAGTTTTGCGCCATCGCCGGGAGTGGCAGCGCACTCAATGCAAGTATCGCGAGAATCCAGCGGCGCATGTCATTTCCTCGGACCGTTGTTTATTGTTGTGGCAGAGAATGCCGCAGCAGGCAGCGCCTGAGCAAGTGGCTTAAGCGCGCAGTTGAACTGCGGAGGCTTGGTTACGCGGCAAGGAGGTCGGGTGTGTCCGGTTACGCGATGAAGGTCGAAAAGGGCATTACTGTCGCCATGCGCGACGGGGTGCGCATCTCGCTTTGTGTCTACCGGCCGGACGCCGAGGGCCGCTTTCCGGCGTTATTTGCCGCCTCGCCCTATCAATACGAAATGGATGATGTGCCGGCTTATCCGCTGTTCCTGTGGCGCGAGACCGGCCCGATCGAATGGTACGTGAGCCAGGGCTACGCCTATGTCCACGCCGACGTACGCGGCGCGGGATGCTCCGAAGGCGAGTTCGAGTTCATGGGGCTCAACGAGCAGCAGGATTACGTCGAATTGATCGCCTGGATCGTGCGGCAACCGTGGTGCAGCGGCCGCATCGGCGGCATCGGGCAATCCTATTACGCGATGGCGCAATGGCTGATGGCGACGTACAACCCTCCCGGCCTCGCCTGCATCGTGCCTTACGACGGCCTCGTCGACCAATATCGCGGCTCGAACTATCACGGCGGCATCTACTGTTCCTATCGCTCGGTTTGGTACGCCTCGCTGCGCGCCGATAATCAGCATCGCCTCGCCGGTAAGCACGGCCGTCCACCCATGAAATTCGATCTGGTCGGCGCCATCGTCGAGCATGCGCTTGATGATGAGTTCTGGCGCGAGCGATCGCCCTATTGGCGGCTCGACAAGATCAAATGTCCGGTGCTGTCGATCGGCCATTGGGGAAAGATGGGCCTGCATCTGCGCGGCAACATCCTCGGCTACGAGGAGGTCAAGGCGCCGAAGAAGCTCGTCGTCACTGGCGCGCGCAACACCTTCGAAGCGCATCGCATGTTCGACCAGATCGAATTCCACGAGAAGGAGCTGCTGCCGTTCTACGATCTGCATCTTAAAGGCAAGAACAACAGCTTCATGGACGCCGAACCGGTGAAGCTTTATGTGCGCGGCGCCAATATCTGGCGCGCCGAGGAAGAATGGCCGCCGAAGCACGCCACCCCCCTAGCCTATTATTTGGGCAAAGGCCCGTCCGGCAGCGTTACCTCCCTCAACGATGGCGGCCTGTCGACCGAAAGCCCTGCCGCGGGCGAAGCGCCGACGAGCTATACCTATCCGGATTGGGAATGGGTCAATGGTGTCGCCGTCATCGGCCCTGATGGACGGGTCGATCCGCCGCGGCGCGTGCTTACCTTCACCAGCGCACCGCTTGCCGCGGATCTCCAGGTAACCGGGCCCATAGTATTGCGGCTTCACGCATCATCGACCGCAATCGACACCCAGTTCATCGTCAAGTTGACCGATCAGCATCCGCAAGAATCGGTGGCGCGTACCAGTGGCGAGCAGCCGGCCTTTACGCCGGTGTCGAAAGGCTGGCTCAAAGCATCGCATCGTGAGAAGGACGCGGCGCGCTCGACGCCGCAACGGCCCTTCTACAGTCATACCAATCCACAGCCGCTCACGCCCGGCGAAATCTACGCGTTCGACATCGAAGTGCTGCCGATTGCGTATGTGTTCAAGAAGGGCCACCGCCTCCGGCTCGAACTCGCCAATGGCGATTCGCCCGCGACCGACGGCGTGTTCTCGCATCCCTACCATCCGTCGCTGATGGGCACCGACACTATCCATCACGACAGCGCGCATGCGTCGTTCTTGATGCTGCCGGTGATAACGAGGGAGTGACGTTGACAGGAACCTGACTCAGGCGGCGCGGTCGAGCCTCTGGTCAAACGGCCCCTGCTGAGGTTCCGCCGGCTTCCTTTCCTGCGCCGTAAACGCGCAGCCGCCGTAGATGAGTCCGATCATGAGAGCGAGAATAAACCAGAGCACTGCATCGACAGCCATGCTGTCCTCCATGGCCGCCCCCGTGGATACAATTCAACCACGCGTCGGACGGAACATGTCACGGTTCAATTGTCGCAGGACGTTAATGTCGCAGCGTCGAGCGCTGTCTAATGGATTGCGGTTCGAATGGCCGGTTGCGGTTCCCCGGGTGCGGATGCAATCGCGAGCCTTTTAACTCCCTGGCAACGCAGCGCCGCGACTGGTGGCCAAGTTCGAGCATAAAGCGCCAAACGGCTGACCGGCATTCCGCTCAATCCAACGGCAGATCGGGGGCTTAACAAGAACCATAATATAAAAGCTCGCGCGTCAGCGATGCCGACGCGCGGCCAAAGTCATTCGCAACGGGAAAACGCGAGAAGTTGCTTTTTGAAGCGCGATTGCTCGCGGCTTCACTTCGGCATGGGAGCGATGAGGGCGTAACAGGCCGACGACACCGTACCATCGAGATTATAACAGGACACGCACTTACAGCCCATCGCACCGGAGCACGTGGCGATGGTCTTGTGGTGCAACACGATTCGGGCGTGGTTATTTACAGTCGTGCCAACTGCGCAGGCTATCTGTGCCTGGGCCGCTGAAAAGGCCATCCCTGACACCGCGAGCGCGAGACCGAGCGAAAGTCCAAAACGGCGCATAAAGTTCCTCCACCTCTAGAGTTTCCCGAGGAAATCAGCCCCTGGGGGAACTCGCGAGTTTCACATACAAGGTAACGCCGCGCAAGATTGTCCTCCGCCCCGGCGCGTCATTTTCACAAGCCCGTCCAAGATTCTGGGACGCGATTTCGCCCGTCGCCAGGTCAGCTTGGCTTGATGTCGGCAAACTTGATGACCTTGGCCCACTTTTCGACTTCGCCGGCGATATATTTGCTGAACTCGGTGCGGGTCATCGGTGCCGGCTCGGCCCCCAGATTGGCAAATTTCGGCTTCATCGCCGGATCGGTAAGGACCGCATTGATCGCGGTGTGAAGCTTCTCGACGATATCGTCTGGCGTACCCCTCGGCGCACCGATGCCGTGCCAGATGCTCGCCTGGTAGCCCGGCACATATTGCGCCACCGTCGGGATACCGGGCAGCGCGTCGGACGGTGTCGTGCCGGTGACTGCCAGCGCGCGAAGCTTTCCCGCCCTGATATTGGCAATCGTCAGCGGTATCGGGGTAAACGCGACCTGCACCTGACCGCTCAGCAGATCGGGCATGAAGCTCGACCGATACGGGACGTGAACGAGATTGACCCCGGTCATCATCTTGAACAATTCGGCCGCCATATTTGGCGCGGTACCGGTGCCAAAGGACGCATAATTCAGCTTGCCGGGATTGGCCTTGGCATAGGCGATGAATTCGGGAACGGTACTGACCGGGACCGCCAGATTGACCTCCAGCACATTGGCCGACTGGATCGTGCTGGCGACCGGCACAATGTCGTGCATGAAATCGAAGTCGGCCTCTTTCTCGTAGAGAGTCGTATTGACCGCGTTGGTGACGGTCATCGCGAGCAGCGTGTAGCCGTCAGGCGCCGCGCGGGCGACAGTCTCGGCGGCAAGATTGCTGGCCGCACCCGGCTTGTTCTCGACGACGAATTGCTGACCCAGCCGCTCCGAGAGCGATTGAGCGAGGAGCCTGGCGACGATGTCGGTCGCGGCGCCCGGTGGAAAGCCCACCATGATGCGAACCGGTCGCGTTGGGTAATCGAGCGCCCAAGCAAGCCGTGAAACGGCGGGGAGCGCGGCGGCACCCGCCGCGAGTTGCAAGAACCGTCGACGCGCGAAATCTCATGGCGTTTCCTCCACGATCTCGCGCGCCTCGCGCCGAAGCGGAAGGCACCGAAATCGAATTATTTCTTGGTTGTTCGCCCGCCGCAGGCACAAACGCTGCCGTTCCTGTCGCGGGACCGCGGCATATCCCGCTGGCAGCTCTCAGGCGACGCTACACCGCCGGGGCATCGGCGCATAGGATGGTAAATGTGGCCGTTTGGCACAGCCGCTGAATCAGGCGCCGCCGCCATTCCAAACCGATCATTCGTTGCTGCAGCAGGCGAACACGATGCTGACGGTTGGTGAGTTCGGAAACGACAAGGCGGCGCCCGGGATCGCGCTCGCCGCGGCTTCCAGCGCCTCGTCGGAGACCTCATAGGCAAGCATGCCGGCGTCGTCCGTTGCGTAATCTGGATCGCAGTCATTCATGGCAGTCATCCAATCCACCGGTCAGCCCAAATTGCGAAAGTTCTCGTCTCGTCAAGAAATCATAATCGCGGACCGGCCCTGACAGGGGCGGATCAGCCGCCGGCCGCGACGAATTTGTAGCCGTCGTTCCAGCGCCGCACGCGGCCGGTCGAGGGCATCGGGAAATGGCTCGCGCAGAGGATCGTCGGCTCTTCGCAAAAGCGATCGAACACCTGGCGCCGGGTCAGTTCGGCCTGTCGGGAATCGTAATCGGACATCATGCCGATCTCGGGATATTTCCCCTGCAGCGGCGAATGGATCATATCGCCCGTGATCAACACATCCTCGCCGGAACGGCCGACCAACACCGAGAAATGATCGATGGTGTGGCCGGGCGTCGGAATAAATTGCACCTGCTCATTGAAGGCGAAATCGCTTTTGACGATCTGTTCGCGCTTGGCGGCGACGATCGGCAGCACCGAGTCGGTGATCCACGGCACGCTGGCCGGGTTTTCCTTCTCGCGCCCCGTCCAATGCGCGAGCTCGCGATCGGTCATAATGTATCGGGCTTTCGGAAAGGTCGGCACCCAGCGGCCGTTCTCGAGACGGGTATTCCAGCCGACATGGTCGCCGTGCAGATGCGTGCACATCACGTAATCGATGTCGTTGACCGTGAGCCCCGCCGCCGCAAGACCCTTCTCGAAGCGATCGCTGTTCATCATGTTCCAGAACGGCCGTGTCGGCCTCGGCTTATGATTGCCGACGCAGGCATCGATCAGGATATTGTGGTGCGGGGTCTTGATGACGAAGCTCTGGATGCAGAGCACCAACTGCTCATTGGCGTCGACGAAGTTCGGTTGCAGCCACGCGCGGTTCTCGTCGAGCACTTCCTTGGTGAGTGCCGGGAAAAATCCGAAAATCTCGAAGAAGCCGCCCTGCTGCTCGACGACCGGATGAATCGTGATGTCTTTCGGCGTAATCGGCGTTGTCATCGGCGCGCTTCCCGGCAGCGGATCGGGCGCGAATGATAGCCGCATCGCATCAGCGCGCAAGGCCGCAGCGCGGCTCTATTCGGCGGCAATGAGCTTGTTTTCGAGGAGCGCCGAATTCTGTCTGGCTACGTAGTCTTCTTCCAGCTCGGCCAGAATGACGTAGTTCTTGGCGAGCAGCCGGTAGCAGTCGCCGAATTTCGCCGACAAGCTCGACTTGGCCGACTGTTGGCATTTGGCAGCCCGCTGACGCAATTCCCGCGCCCTCGCCAAATGATCCAGCATGCCACGCTCACTCACAGACCCGCCCGACAACGATTTTGCGTTGCCGGGCACGGAGCGTCAATGTTGCGGCTTGTGGATAACTCTTCGCCTTGCGGTGGTACGCCGCGGCAACCGGCGCCGCGTCAGCCAGCTCCGTGCGTCAGTGAAAGCCTGACAGCGTCGCTGATCAAAACGCTATTGCACAGGCTGATGACTTGTCCATTCGCCAACTCAGTTACAATACCGTCACGGTGATTGCGTTGGTTCGTCGCTTGCAATTGTCGCTCACAATCACGAGGCACCATGCGCAAGTCATGGGATGATATGACCCATCACGAAAAATTCGAAGCCATGCGGGAAGACCTGGTTCGCCTGCGGGCCTTGCAGCATGCACTAACATCGGAGCTTGATACCGCGTGGGAAGCCATGCGGGAGGCGAGATCACAAATTGGCCGGATGGACAAGGAAGTCGCGACAATCCGGGCCTTGTCGCCGCACCTCGCACCGAGGAAATTGTCCTCGACCGGCTAAGGTACCGCTATGGCACTGCAAGGCCGAGCGAACGGAGATAGCTGGCATTGACGTGAACGTTCTTAAACGCTGCCGCCTCCAGATACGCATCAAGGATCGACTGCGCCTGCGCGCGGGACGGCAACGAAGCATCCGCGGAACTGCCGGCGGCGGCGATCAGATCCCACCCAGCGGGCTTGGCAATCGAAACCACCGCGAGGTCTGAGTTCGAGATTCTTGTACGGCCAGAAAATCCAGCCGATGCCGAACCGCTCGTTAAGCTCGCGGAATTTCACGTTCCAACTGTCGTTGTATTCGCCGGTCTCGCCGATCAGTATCGGCACGTTCCACCGATCGCTGAAATTCAGATAGCTCTGGACCTCGTCGCGCACCGGGTTGGCCCAGAATTTGTGATAGGTATAAACGGCGTTGGTGTCGAACGGCCGCCCGAACATCGAAAAATTCGTATCCCATTGGCCGCCGCCGAGCAGCACCACATGGTTCGGGTCGACGGCGCGGATGGCCGCCACGATATCGCGATAGAGCGGCTCCAATTTTGGATTGAGATAGTCCACGTCGCTATAGGGCGAGATCGGTTCGTTGAGAAGGTCGTATCCGAGCACGGCCGTCTCATCGCGATAATGCGCCGCGAGCTTTTGCCAAAGCGTGATGGTGAGTTGTCGATAGCGCGGCACATAGAAAGTCAGCGGAAAGCCCGTGCCATCGTCGTGATTGACGCCGGTCTGGCCACCGGGCGCAGCGTGCAGATCGACGATCACCCGCAGGCCGGATTCCCGGCACCACTGGACCAGCCGGTCGAGAAGAGCCCAGCCCGGACCGTCGAAGCGGTCATTCCCGGTATTTTGACCGTCATCGCCGGGCTCGACGAATAGCCTCCAGTTCAGCGGCACGCGAACGGTATTGAACCCGGCTGCTTTGAGGAATTCGATGTCATCCTTGCCGATATAAACGTCGCGAAATTGTGCCCAGAATTGTGCCGCCGCCGTGCGGCCGACCAGCGTTTCGGTGACTTGATTGATTTCGGTCGGGCTTAGCGCCCGCTTGAACTTGAACATGTAGCCTTCGGGAACCAGCCAATTCCCGAGATTGATTCCCTTCACGTCAAACCGATTGCCGGCGCCGTCGACGAGATGCCTTCCCGCGCTGTGGATAAAATCAGGCGGCGCGGCAAAGCCGGACCCATTGCCGGCGGTCAACGCAATGATGAACACCAGAATACGGATCTGGGCGTGAAACCGCCAAGCTCCTGCATCGCTGACGTTCATCGGCCTTGTCCTTTGATGACCGGGTCGGTGGCAGAATCGTGCCGGCTCACGAACTCACCGTATACCGAGTAGTGGGAAAACTCGTGACCGGCCGCAGCATCATGCTTTAAGAAAGAGCCCGGCACCAACGGGGCGATGAGCACTGCGCGCCCCACTCCCAACAGCGAGGTCAGCTTTTCAATGCAGGGCATGCCTTTCGCTCAGGCGCTGATCTTCTTTCTGTCGGTTGCGGTTCTCATCGTTGCGACGCAGAGGCGCGCATTCCATCCTTTTCTCGCGATCCTGCTCGTCGCCTCGGCGTTTGGCTTTATCGCCGGTCTGCCGATTTCCGTCCTCGGCCGCAGCTTCGGCGCCGGCTTTTCCGAGATGATCTATTCTCCGGGTCTGGTGATTGTCGCCGCAAGCTTGATCGCCGGTCTCGCCGAAAGCACAGGCGCCTGCGACCGGCTGTGGGCAAAAATCGACGGCTGGCGAAGGCTCGGACCTAACGCGGCGGCGGCGCTGTTCGGCCTGATCGCCGGTGTCGGCGCGTCACCCACGAGCGCTTTCGCGCTTCTCGCGCCGATCTATGGGACGAACGGCGGTGCATTGCCGGAGCGGCAACGGGCGACGGTCACTCTGGGACTTGCTACGTCCGCAAGCCACGGTCTCTTGCTGACGCCGGTACAGATCGCGGCCACCGCCATCCTTGGCGCCGCTTGGGAACGCGTTGCTCTGTTTGGCGTACCGCTCGCAATATTGCTGGCTGTTTTGAGCGCGGCTTTGGCCGGCCGGCTGCCGATTGCGTCGCCCCAATCGCGACCGTCGCCGCTGCAGCAGCCTGTGCGGACAGCGGAACAGCCAAGCCGCGGCTCTGCACTCGTGCTCGCTTTGGCGATCGCGGTCCCGATGCTGTTGCTCATGGTGCAATCGATCGGCGATATTCCGAGCGAACCGCTCGGCGGCGGACCGACCCGGGAATTGATCTTGGCCGTCGGCCGCCCGCTGATCCTTTTTCTTGTTGGCGTCGGCATCATGCTCGCCGGCCAGCCGCGGCGAGGATTTGGTTTGGTTGGCGATGCTGCCTGGACCGGACGCATCATCGCCAATGTTTCGGGAATCCTGCTCATCGTCTGTGCCGCGGGCGGCCTGCAGCGTTTGTGCCAGGAGACCGGCATGGCGGAGATGGCCGGCGATTATCTCCTCGGTTGGCATGTGCCGGTCTTCGCCGGTGTGCTGGTCCCCTTCCTCGTCGCAGCGGTGATCAAAACATTGCAGGGTTCGTCGCTTGTCGCGGCCATTACTGCTGCGGGTATGATGCAGCCGATGCTGACATCGTTGGGCCTCGGCGACGCCAACGGCAAGGCGCTCGCAGCACTCGCGGTCGGCGCGGGCGCGATGACCATTCCTCACGTCAACGACGAATTCTTCTGGCTGGTGACAACAAAGGCCGGGCTTTCGCCGCTGCGCGGGCTCACCACGATCAGCCTTGGCGCGCTGTTGCAGGGTCTTGTCGCAATGACAATCCTGCTTCTCATCGCTTTTCTGGCTTCCCACAGCTGACCACACCCGTCGGCGAACGAAAGCATTCTTCGAGGCGACGCGGATCGACGTCACATTCCTGGCACCGTAGTTGCATAACAGCTGCTGCAATTGTTTCGATCATCCCCAAGAAGCTCATTGATTTTACAAGTAAATTTGTCACCAGCGATGTCCGAACGCAAAAATCCCTCCCGCCGCGACCTCATTAAGCTTGCCAGCGCCGGTGCACTCGCGCCGGGTCCCGCTATGCCGGCGGACGCCAAATCTGTCGCCCCCGCGAGCCGCCGGATTGAGACCGATGCGGCTCTGCCGCGGGGCTTTCTTTGGGGTACCGCCACCTCGGCCTATCAGATCGAAGGCGCCTGGGCCGAAGACGGCAAGGGCGAGTCGATCTGGGATCGTTTTGCACACACGCCGGGCAAGATCGATAACGGCGATACCGGCGATGTTGCACTCGATCATTACTACCGCTTCCCGGAAGACGTGCACCAGATGAAGGAACTCGGGCTGCGGACCTACCGCTTCTCGATGTCCTGGCCGCGCATATTTCCGCAAGGGACCGGACTGCCGAATGCCAAAGGCCTGGATTTTTACGATCGTCTGGTGGACGCATTGCTCGACAACGAGATCGAACCGTTCGCGACGCTCTATCACTGGGACTTGCCACAGGCGCTTCAGGACAAATACGGCGGCTGGGAATCCCGCGACACCGCAAAAGCCTTTGCCGATTATGCCGGCTACGTCAGCGCCAAGCTCAGTGACCGGATCACACGTTTCTTCACGGTGAATGAACTCACCACATTTGTCGAACTGGGCTACGGCACTGGACGTTTTGCGCCTGGCCTGACACTACCGCGGGCGCGCTTAAATCAGGTCCGCCACAACGCCGTGCTCGCCCACGGACTTGCGGTCCAGGCAATCCGCGCAAGCGCGAAGCCTTCGACCAAGGTGGGAATTGCCGAGAACCTCGTGGCGGTCGTGCCGGTCATCGAAACCCGCGACAATATCGCCGCCGCGGAACGCGCCACGCGCGAACTCAATGCCGGCTATCTGACGGTTATCATGGAAGGACGCTACACCGACGCTTTCCTCGCGGCGGCGGGAGCGGACGCACCGCGATTCACCGAGGCCGACTTACGCGCCATCGCGAGCCCGCTCGATTTTGTCGGCGTCAATGTTTACACGCCGACTTACGTCCGCGCGGCCGCCGCAGCTCCGGGCTACGAAGTCTTGCCGTTCTCCAAATCCCATCCGCGCATGGCATCGACCTGGCAATTCTTTGGTCCGGAAGCACTCTACTGGGCGCCACGGCACTTGCAGAAAATCTGGAACGTGAAGGAGATTTTCATCAGCGAAAACGGCTGCGGTACGGCCGACCAGCCGGCAGCGGATGGCATCGTCTACGACAGCGACCGCATCATGTTCCTGCGCAATTACCTCTCCATGCTGGAACGCGCGACAGCAGAAGGCGTGCCGGTCCGCGGCTATTTCCTGTGGAGTCTGTTCGACAATTTCGAATGGTCGTCCGGCTACGCCACCCGCTTCGGGCTGGTCCATGTCGATTACGCGACGCAGAAGCGTACGCCAAAGCTGTCCGCCGAATATTATGCAGAAGTCATCAGGCGCAACGCCCTGGCATAAGCGCTGACGGTGGCTCCGATGATTGTCGCGGCGCGTTCACGCCTTCACCGCCGGATCGCGATGGATCGGGTCGACCCATAACACCGTCTCCGGCTTCTCGACCGGCTCGATATCGAGATTGATTGCGATCGCTTCGCCGTCGCTGCGCACCAGCACACATTCGAGAATCTGGTCCGGGCTGGCATTGATCTCCTGATGCGGCACGTAAGGCGGAATGAAGATGAAATCGCCGGGGCCCGCTTCCGCGGTGAACTGCAGATGCTCGCCCCAGCGCATCCGGGCCTTGCCGCGCACGACATAGATGATGCTTTCGAGATGGCCGTGGTGATGCGCCCCGGTTTTCGCATCCGGCTTGATCGTCACCGTTCCGGCCCACAATTTTTGCGCGCCGGCACGGGCGAAATTGATCGCGGCCTTTCGATCCATGCCCGGCGTCGAAGGCACGTTCGGGTCCAGCCGGTCACCCGGAATGACGCGCACCCCGTCATGTTTCCAGCGTTCGGCTTCGCCAGAGGGAGGAGCAACGTGATCGTGAAGCCCGGCCATGAATTTCGATATCACGAATGCCGAAACGGCACCATCAGGCGGCCGCCTGCAGCACGGGCTGGACGCAGGGCGTCGCGACCTGGCCGCCCTGCAGCGGCTGCCCGGCTTCGACCCATGCATCGATGCCGCCAAAGAGCGGTCTTATCTTCTTAAATCCCGCCTGCTTGAGATGGTTGGCCGCAATCGCGGCGGAAGCCTCATTCGGGCAGTCGCAATAAACCACAATTTCCACATCGCGGGGGTGATCGGCCAGAATCAAATCGCTGTCGGACGGATGCGCCGGGAGAGCGCCGGGAATGATGCCGTCGAGCGCACGAACGTCTCTCGGCCGCACATCGAGAATCGTCAGGTGCTGGCCGTCGTCGATCAACTCACGAAGCTCGTCGACCGTGATGCGGTCCATGCGCAATTGGCGGATGAACAATTGCCGCCGGACCCATTTTGCCAGGATGTACAATCCGAACGCTGCGAGAACGGCGACGACGCCAAATTTGCCAAGCTCGGCAAGCGTGGCAAGGACGCTTGCGATGGCATTTTGGAAGATGCGGCCGAGGGCGACCGCGGCGCCCACGTACAAAAGTTTGCCTGTGCCATCGAGCAGGACGAAGAGCGGCACAACCATTCTGCTGACGCCCGCCATCGCCACCGAAATCAGTGAAAACCCCGGAATGAACTTGGAGAACAGAAGCGACCACGGTCCGATCTTTGCGAACACCGTTTCAGTCCGGCGCACGCAGAAATCCGGCGAGAACGACACCCGGCAGAGCAGTCCCAGCACGTGGCGCCCGTAATAGCGGCCAAAGCAATACGGCACGAAGTCGCCGAGCAGCGCGCCGCCGAGCCCGGCGACAATGATTTCAGCGATTTGCGACGGGTTTTGTCCCGCAAGCGCCGACGCCGTCATCAGCGTCGGAAAGACCGGCAGCGGCAGTCCGCTCTCGGCCAAAAGGATGTTGAGGAACACGATCAAGAGAACGTGTTGCTGGATGAGGGAGATAACGAATTGCATGGTTTCGATTGGGGTAAGAACCCGTCCGAGGCTGTCGAAGGGTTCCGAAGCGGACGCCTTTTCGGATGCTTAAATGGGATCGCATCGGCGCGCCCGCCAGACGCGAAATTCGCCAACGCAGCGCACCTATCCCCCCGCCGCATAACAATGCCGGGAATGTGATCGATTTTGCGGGTCCGCGTTTATCGGCGGGTCAATCAGTTTGCCAGACTGCTATTCAGCAGTTCGAGGGCGGCGCGTGCGAACGCACGCATATTGGCGAGGCGATCGGAACTGCCGGTTTCGAGCGTCATAGCTTGCTCGGCCGTTCCCGTGATCCCGAAGCAGGTGTGCCCGGCCGGATCGCCATAACGGTTGCCGGTCGGTCCCGCCGCGCCGGTTTCGCCAAGCCCCCATGTGGCTGCGAATTGGACCCGCGCATGGCGCGCCAGCAACAATGCGTGCGGCTCGGTTGCCGGACGAAATTGGGCAAGCTCGGCGTCGTCGATGGCCAGCAACAAGCTCTTGGCCTGCCGCGTATAGGCGACGGCGCCGCCGACGAAGTAAGCCGAGGCCCCCGGCACGGCGAGCAGCGCCGCCGAAATCAGACCGCCGGTCGAGGATTCCGCAACCGCGATCGTCTCGCGCCTGGCCTTCAGGCGGGCCGCGATCGTTTCGGCAAGTGGCAGGAGATCATTCATCGGCTCAATCCCTGCGCTGAATATCCAGGATAAGAACGGCGAAATTATTCGCCGCCGTTCTCCTCGCCCTCTTCCGTGAGCCGTTCCACCGAGGCGACTTTTTCGCCGTCGGCGGTCGAGAACACGATGACGCCTTGCGTCGAGCGTCCGGCAATGCGGATGCCGTCGACCGGACAGCGGATCAACTGGCCGCCGTCGGTCACCAGCATGATCTGATCGCTTTCCTCGATCGGGAACGACGCAACAAGCCGGCCGTTCTTTTCGGTGATCGCCATGGCGACGATGCCTTTGCCGCCGCGGCCGGTGGTGCGGTACTCGTAGGACGACGTGCGCTTGCCAAAGCCCTTCTCGGAAATCGTCAGCACGAACTGTTCGGCCTCGGACATGATGACGTAACGCGCCTCGCCGAGCTCGATAGCGCCTTCGGCCTCCTCGGCATCGACGGCGCCGTTGTCCTCCGCCTCGCCGTTGCCGCCGCGGCGCACCGCGTTGGCGCGCTTGAGATAGGCTGCGCGCTCTTCGGCGCTCGCTTCGACATGACGCAGGATCGACAGCGAGATCACCTTGTCGCCGTCAGCGAGATTGATGCCGCGCACTCCCATCGACGTGCGGCCCTGGAACACCCGCACGTCGGTAACGGCAAAGCGGATGCATTGCCCGGCGGCCGACGTCAGCAGCACATCATCGTCTTCCTTGCAGATCTGCACGTCGATGATGGCGTCGCCCTCGTCGAGCTTCATCGCGATAATGCCGGAGCGCCGCACGTCGGCGAAATCCGACAGCTTGTTGCGCCGCACCGTGCCGCGTGTGGTAGCGAACATCACATCGAGCTTGTCCCAGGTCTTTTCGTCCTCGGGCAGCGGCATGATGGTGGTGATGCTCTCGCCCTGCTCCAGCGGCAAAATGTTGATCATGGCCTTGCCGCGCGCCTGCGGCGCGGCGAGCGGCAGCCGCCAGACCTTTTCCTTGTAGACCTGGCCGCGCGACGAGAAGAACAGCATAGGCGCGTGGGTCGAGGCGACAAACAGGCGGGTGACAAAATCCTCTTCGCGGGTTTGCATGCCAGCGCGGCCTTTGCCGCCGCGGCGCTGCGCGCGATAGGTCGAGAGCGGCACGCGCTTGACGTAGCCGGCATGCGAGACGGTGACGACCATGTCCTCGCGCTGGATCAGGTCCTCGTCTTCCATCTCGCCTTCCTGATCGAGGATCACCGTTTTGCGCGGCGTTGCGAATTCGTCCTTGATCGCGACGAGTTCCTGCTTGACGATGGCCTGGATGCGGGCGCGCGAGCGCAGAATGTCGAGATAATCGGCGATCTCGTCGGCGAGCTTGTCGAGTTCGGCCTTGATCTCATCGCGCCCCAGCGCGGTGAGGCGCTGCAACCGCAGATCAAGGATAGCCTTGGCCTGCTCGGCCGACAGCCGCGTGGTGCCTTCGGGCGAAACCACATGGCGCGGGTCGTCGATCAGCGTCACCATGGCCGCAACGTCGCGCGCCGGCCAGTCGCGACCCATCAATTGCTCGCGCGCCTCATTGGCATCCCTGGCGGCGCGGATGAGCCTGATCATCTCGTCGATATTGGCGACCGCGATGGCAAGACCGACAAGGACATGGGCGCGGTCGCGCGCCTTGCTCAGAAGATGCTTGGTGCGCCGGTGGATCACCTGTTCGCGGAACGCGAGGAATAAGGTGAGCAGGTCCTTCAGGTTCATCACCAGCGGCCGGCCATTGTCGAGCGCGACCATGTTGGCGCCGAACGAGGACTGCAGTGCGGTGAAGCGATAGAGCTGGTTGAGCACGACGTCGGGCACCGCGTCGCGCCGCATCTCGATCACGACACGGAAGCCGTCGCGATCGGATTCGTCGCGTAGCGCGGAAATGCCTTCGAGCTTCTTGTCGCGCACCAATTCGCCAATGCGTTCGACCAGATGCGCCTTGTTCACCTGATAGGGAATCTCGGAAATGATGATCGCTTCGCGCTCGCCGCGCAGCGTTTCGAACTCGACCTTGCCGCGCATGACGATGGAGCCGCGGCCGAGATGATAGGCCGAGCGAATGCCCTGGCGGCCGAGAATAATGCCGCCGGTCGGAAAGTCCGGTCCCGGCACGATACCGATCAAATCTTCGATCGACAGCGCCGGATTGTCGATCAGCGCCATGCAGGCATCAATCACTTCGCCGAGATTGTGCGGCGGGATATTGGTCGCCATCCCGACCGCGATGCCGCCGGCTCCATTGACCAAAAGATTGGGAAAGCGCGCCGGCAGCGCGACCGGCTCGCGCTCGGTATTGTCATAGTTTTCCTGGAAGTCGACGGTGTCCTTGTCGAGGTCCTCGACCAGCGACTGGGCAACCTTCTCCAGACGCACTTCAGTGTAGCGCATAGCCGCCGGCGCATCGCCGTCGACCGAGCCGAAATTGCCCTGGCCGTCGATCAACGGCAGGCGCATGGAAAAATCCTGCGCCATCCGCACCAGCGCGTCATAGATCGACTGGTCGCCGTGCGGGTGATATTTACCGATGACGTCGCCGACCACGCGCGCGGATTTGCGGTACGGCTTGTTCCATTCGTAGCCGTTCTCGTGCATCGAATAGAGGATGCGGCGATGCACTGGCTTGAGCCCGTCGCGCGCGTCCGGCAACGCACGCGCCACGATCACGCTCATGGCGTAATCGAGATAGCTCTTCTTCATTTCTTCGGTGATCGAAACCGGACGAATATCGGACGACTGACCGCCATTGTCGTCGTCACCGTCCGGGGTGCCGTTATCCTGATCTGACAACTACAAATCCTGCGCTTTTTTCATGACGAATCGCGAGCGTTTTTTATAGCCGATCAAACCTCGCGGAGCCACTGCAATCGGCACTTGGGAGATAGGAATTTCTTTATAAATTTCAATACCGTAGAGGTCATCTTTGGCCCGCTCCCCGGAACCGGAAGAAACGCCGCGGAACGCCGTCACGAAAGCCTCGCATCGC
>CAVXWL010000026.1:0-64585 GCA_963765365.1 uncultured Alphaproteobacteria bacterium
ACGGTGTCGGGATCGCGGCGGCGCGGCTTTGGCAGCGATTTCGAAGGCATGTTCGATGGCATCGCGCGTGATCTCGGTCATCGAGGCGCCGGCGGCGTCGGTTTCGGGCAGCCCGATCAATTCGACTTCCGGATCGGCGACGAGTGCGCCCTTCTCGTCTAGCGCCACCGCGACCGTGACCACGCCGGAAAAGCTTAAGCGCCGGCGTGCCGCCACCATGCGTGACTTGGCATTCACCAAAAGCGCGCCGTCCTTATAGAGCCGGCCGGACGGCACCTCGTCGACGATCTCGGCTGGGCCTGGCGCGAGCCGGACCAGGTCGCCGTTGCCGCAGACCAGCACCTGCGGGACACCGGCGCGGCGTGCGAGCTCTGCATGCTCGGCCAAATGCAGCGCCTCGCCGTGGGCCGGCACGAGAATTTTCGGCCGCACCCAGCCGATCATGTCGCGCAATTCGTCGCGGCGCGGGTGGCCGGAGACATGGACGAGGTGGGTCCGGTCGGTAATGACTTCGATGCCCTGCGCGACCAGCCCATTGATCACGCGCCCAACCGCCTTTTCGTTGCCCGGTATCGCGCGCGAAGAGAAAATCACGCGGTCGCCGCGCGACAGCGTGACTTCCGGGTGCTCGTCCTCGGCGATGCGCGACAGCGCGGCGCGCGGCTCGCCCTGGCTGCCGGTGCACAGCGCCAAAACCTTGTCGGGCGGCAGGTAGCCGTAGCTTTGCACGCTGCGAAAATCCTGAACGCCGTCGAGATAGCCGGTTTCGCGCGCCACCTGCGCGACGCGCTCCATGGCCCGGCCGACCAGCACGACCTCGCGGTCGGCGGCGCGCGCCGCATCGGCAACCGCGCGCACGCGGCCGACATGCGAAGCAAACGTCGTCACCGCGACGCGGCGCGGCGCGGTGCGGATCAGTTCGGCAAGGGTTTTGGCGACATCGGCCTCGGACGGCGAACGCCCTTCGCGGACCGCGTTGGTTGAATCGCCGACAAGCGCCAGCACGCCTTCGTCACCGAGCGTGGTAAGCCGCGCCGCGTCGGTCGGTGCACCGATGATCGGGGTCGGATCGATCTTCCAATCGCCGGTATGGACCACGATGCCAGCCGGCGTGCGGATCGCCAGCGCGTTCAACTCCGGGATGGAGTGGGCGACATTGATGAAGTCGATCGTGAAAGGCCCGAGCGTCAAAGTGCCGTGCAGCGGGACGACGTTCACGGGTATCGGTGGCGCGCCGGGTTCGGCGGCCCGCTTGGCCTCGAACAAGGCTGCGGTGAAGGGCGTGGCATAGAGCGGCACATTGAGGCGCGGCCAAAGATCGATCAGCGCGCCCAGATGGTCCTCGTGGCCGTGGGTGAGGACGAGGCCGACGATGTTTTTGCGTTCCTGGATCAGATAGCGGATGTCCGGCATGATCAGATCGACGCCGGGCAGATGCTCCTCGGCGGCAAACGACACCCCGCAATCGACAATCAACCATTGCCTGCGCCGCGCCTCGCCAAAACCGTAGATCGCGAGATTCATTCCGATCTCGCCGATACCGCCGAGCGCTGCGAAGACAAGTTCGTTTTGCGCCATCGATCAGCCCACGCGGGCCGGCGCGAGCTCAGCGCCGGCCTGTTCAAGTGGAAACACGTCGCCGGCCGCTATCTTTTCGGTGCCGCCGCCGCGCAGTTCGAGGATCAGCCGGCCTGATGAATCAAGCCCGGCAAAGCGGCCATGCCTTTCACCGGTTCCGTCACGGACGGTGACCTCCTCGCCGATGCCGCGCGCCGCCGCAAGCCAGTCGGTGAGAATGCCGGCAAATCCGCCGCCGCGGTCCCACTGAGCGAGGCGCGAGCACATCGTCGCGGACAAGTGCTTGAATAATTGCTGCGGAGTTGTCGCCACACCATGGCTGTGCAGATCGGTCGCTGGATAGGCCGGTGCGGGCGGATGGCTTGCGCAATTGACGCCGATGCCGATGACCACGTTCAAGCTTTTGTCCGGCGCGGTTTCACCCTCGATCAGAATTCCCGCGCATTTCTTGCCGTCGAGCAACACATCGTTTGGCCATTTCAGTGCAAGCTGCGCCGCGAGCACCGGAGCACCGGTAACGATCGCGTCGCGCGCCGCCAATGCGGCGACGAAAGCGAGTTCCGGCGCCCGCGCGAACGGCGCAGGGTCGCGAAGCAAAAGACTTGCATAGAGATTGCCGGGAGGGGAGACCCAGGAGCGATCCATGCGGCCACGGCCTTCGGTCTGCTCGAGCGCGGTCACCCATAACGGCGCGGCTTCGCCGTTTCGCGCCCCCAGCCGCGCCTCTTTGTTGGTCGAGCCGACCTTGCCAAGGGCGAGAAGCCGGACGCCCGCCGCAATCGCTCGTTTGTCGAGCTCCATCAGAACAGGGAATGCGCGGCGGCGCTCGCGACGCCGACCAGCGGCCCCGGATAGAGAAAGAACAGGATGTTGAACAGGCCGCAGACCCCGAGCACGATGCGCAGTTCATAGGGCATATTGTAAAACGCTTCGGCCGGCTCCTCGAAATACATGACCTTGATGATGGCGAGATAATAATAGGCGCCGACCACGCTCGCCAGCACGCCGATGACGGCGAGCACATAAAGGCCGGCCTTGATCGCGGCGAGGAAAACGTAGAATTTTCCAAAGAAGCCGGCGAGCGGCGGCACGCCCGCCATCGAGAACAACAGCATGGCCAGAAAGAACGCTGTCGCGGGATGGGTGCGTCCCAAGCCGGCAAGCTGGTCGATCAATTCCACCATGCCGGCGTCGCGCCGCATCGACAGGATCACGGCGAAGACGCCAAGCGTCATGGTGATATAGATCGCCATATAGATAAGGACGCCCTGCACGCCCTGGGTGGTGCCGGCGGCAAGCCCGATCAGGGCAAATCCCATATGGCCGATCGACGAATAGGCCATCAGGCGCTTGATGTTACGCTGGCCGATCGCGGCGAAGGCGCCGAGCGCCATCGAGGCGATGGAGACGAAGACCACGATCTGCTGCCACTCCGAGGTGATGCCGGGAAAGGCCATGACCGCGACGCGCACGAACATGGCGATGCCCGCCACTTTCGGTGCGGCGGCGAAAAACGCCGTGACCGGTGTCGGTGCGCCCTCATAGACGTCCGGCGTCCACATGTGGAACGGCACCGCCGAAATCTTGAAACAGAACCCGGCGAACAGAAAGACGATGCCGAAGATCAATCCGATGCTGCCCGGCCCGCCCTGCCCGGCGGCGTGGGCGATGCCGGAAAAGCTCACCGTGCCGGTGAAGCCGTAAGTGAGCGAAGCGCCATAGAGCAGCATGCCCGACGACAGGGCGCCGAGCACGAAATATTTGAGCCCGGCTTCGGTGGAGCGCAAAGAATCGCGATGGCTCGCAGCCACGACATAGAGCGGCAGGCTCATCAGTTCGAGCCCGAGATAGAGCGCGATCAGATCGGCCGCCGAAATCAGCATCAGCATGCCGAGCGTGGAGAGCAGAATGAGCACGGAATATTCAAACCGCTGTTGCCCCGCGCGCCGGTCGTAATCGATCGACATGGCGATGGCGGCGGCCGAGCCGAGGAGCGCCAGTATCTTCAGGAAGCGGGCGAAGTCGTCGACGATAAAGCTGCCGCCGAAGGCCGTCAGTTTGCCGGCCGGCAGCAGGAGGAGAACGACGCCGGCGAGCGCCAACAGCGCGATGGCGGCGAAATCGGTCGCGCGGCCGGAGCGGCTGTCCTGGAACGCGCCCAGCATCAACAGCGCCATGGCGCCGGCGCCGAGTATGATTTCCGGCAGCAGCGGAACAAGCTTGGCGAGGTGCGCGGCGTCCATTCCCATCCTTTGGCGTTACTTCGTCAGCGCCGCGGTTTGCACGGTGCTGAGCGCATGATGGTAATTGTCAATCAAGGCCGTCACCGATGCCGAAGAAATATCGAGCACCGGCTTCGGATAGATGCCAAACACGATGGTGAGGATCACTAGTGGTGCCAGAATCGTGATTTCGCGCCAGCCGATGTCCTTGATGTTGAACAGGCTCGGCTTCTCCAGCTTGCCCAGGATCACCTTGCGGTAGAGCCACAGCGCATAGGCGGCGGAGAGAATGGTGCCGAGCGTCGCCAGCGTCGCCACCCAAGTATTGACCCGGAAGGTGCCGATCAGCGTCAGGAACTCACCGACGAATCCCGACGTCCCCGGCAGCCCGACATTGGCGAGCGTGAAGATCATGAACACGAAAGCGTAAAGCGGCATGCGGTTGACAAGGCCGCCATAGGCGGCGATCTCGCGCGTGTGCATGCGGTCGTAAACAACGCCGACGCACAGGAACAAGGCAGCCGAGACGATGCCGTGCGAGATCATCTGGAAGATGCCGCCGGCCACGCCCTGCGCCGTCACCGCGAAAATTCCCATGGTGACGAAGCCCATATGCGCCACCGAAGAATAGGCGATTAGCTTTTTCACGTCCTCCTGCACCAGCGCGACCAGCGAAGTGTAGATGATCGCGATTACCGACAGCGCGTAGATCAGCGGCGCCAGGTGCTGCGTCGCCTCCGGAAACATCGGCAGCGAAAAACGTAGGAAACCGTAGCCGCCGAGCTTTAACAGGATCGCGGCCAGGATCACCGAGCCGGCCGTGGGCGCCTCGACATGGGCGTCGGGCAGCCAGGTGTGCACCGGCCACATCGGCATCTTGACCGCGAACGAGGCGAGGAACGCAAACCACGCCCAGGTCTGCAGAGCGAGCGGAAACGGATGGTGCAGCAGCGTCGGTATATCGGTCGTGCCGGCATCCCAGTACATCGCCATGATGGCAAGCAGCATCAATACCGAGCCGAGGAACGTGTAGAGAAAGAATTTCAAGCTCGCATAGACGCGGCGCGGACCGCCCCAGATGCCGATGATCAGGAACATCGGGATCAGGCCGCCTTCGAAGAACAGATAGAAGAGCACCAGATCGAGTGCGCAGAAGGTGCCGACCATCAGGGTTTCGAGGACCAGAAACGCGATCATGTATTCGCGGACCCGGTTCTGGATCGAAGTCCAGCTCGCCAGGATCGAAATCGGCATCAGCGCCGTGGTCAGCACGACAAATGGCAGCGAGATGCCGTCGACGCCCATCGAATAGTTGATCGCGCCGCCGAGCCACGGCCGCTTTTCGACAAATTGAAAATCCGGGGACGAGGGGTCGAAGCGCCAAAGCAGGATCAGCGAGATGGCGAAGGTGATGAGCGTCGTCCACAGCGCCACCCAGCGCGCATTGCGCGCGCCCGCTTCGTCGACATTCAAAAACGCGATGAATATCGCACCGGCGATCGGCAGAAACGTGACGACGGAAAGGATCGGCCAGCTCGTCATCAGTGCGGCCCCGCGAACATGAACCAGGTGATGAACGCGGCGACGCCGATCAGCATGGCGAAGGCGTAGTGATAGAGGTAGCCGGTTTGCAGGCGGACAACGTTCCTGGTTACGTCGAGGACGCGGGCGGAGACGCCGTCAGGACCAAAGCCGTCGATGATGAAGCCGTCACCGCCCTTCCAAAGCAGCCGGCCGAGCCGGATCGTCGGGCGCACGATGAGGAAGTCGTAGATCTCGTCGAAGTACCATTTGTTGAGCAGGAATTTATACAGCACGTATTGGTCGCGCGCCAAGGCGACCGGCAGATCGGGCCGGCGGATATAGAACTGGTAGGCGACGAGGAAGCCGCCGATCATCATGACAGTGGGCAAAAGCGACAACAGCAGCGGCAGCTTCTCGGCATTCTCAAACAGCGCGTTGGCGGGCCCGAGATTGAGCGCGGCGCGGAAGAAATGATCGGCGCCTTCGCCGGTGAAGATCGCGAGGAACGGCCAGCCGGCGGCGAACGAGCCGATCGCCAGCACGAGCAGCGGAATGAGCATCACCTTCGGGCTTTCGTGTGCGGCATCGTAGTGATGCCGGTCGTGCGGCTCGCCATGGAAGGTTTTGAAGATCAGCCGCCAGGAATAAAACGCGGTCAGCGCCGCCGCGCCGAGCGTCATCAGAAAGCCGTACATCGCCATCGGATTTTTGCCGACCAGCGCAGCCTCGATGATGGCGTCCTTGGAGAAATATCCCGCGGTGAGCGGAAAGCCGGTCAGCGCCAGGGTGCCGACCAGCATGGTGGCGTAGGTGAAGGGAATCTTCCGCCACAGGCCGCCCATTTTACGGGTGTCCTGCTCATGATGCATGGCGAGAATGACGGAGCCTGAGCCGAGAAACAGCAGCGCCTTGAAGAAGGCATGCGTGAACAGATGAAACATGCCGACCGAATAGGCGCCGACGCCCATGGCGACGAACATGTAGCCGAGCTGCGAGCAGGTCGAATAGGCGACGATGCGCTTGATGTCGTTTTGCACCAGAGCGATGGTCGCCGCGAACATCGCGGTGGTGGCGCCGATGAAGGTGACGAAGGCCGAGGCGTCCTGCGATAGCGAGAACAGCGGGGAGAGCCGCGCCACCATGAACACGCCGGCGGTCACCATGGTCGCGGCATGGATCAGCGCCGAGACCGGCGTCGGGCCTTCCATGGCGTCGGGCAGCCAGGTGTGCAGCAGAAACTGCGCGGATTTGCCCATCGCGCCCATGAACAGCAACAGGCAAACCACGGTCAGCGCATTGAGGTCCCAGCTGAGGAAATGGAAGGTCTTGCCGGCCAATGCAGGGGCCTGGGCGAAGATCGTGTCGAAGTCGACCGCGCCGGTCAGATAGAAAACGGCAAAGATGCCGAGCGAGAAGCCGAAGTCGCCGACGCGGTTGACCAGGAAGGCTTTGATCGCGGCGGCGTTGGCCTCCGGTTTGTGATACCAAAACCCGATCAGCAGATAGCTCGCCAGTCCGACGCCCTCCCAGCCGAAGAACAGCTGCACGAGGTTGTCGGCCGTCACCAGCATCAGCATGGCGAAGGTGAAGAACGACAAATAGCAGAAGAAGCGCGGCTTGTAGGGGTCTTCCTCCATGTAGCCGATCGAATAGATATGAACGAGCGATGAGATGGTCGTCACCACGACCAGCATCACGGCGGTCAGCGAATCGATGCGCAGCGCCCATTCCGAGTGCAGATCGCCGAAGCTGACGAACGAAAACAATATGACCCGGACATCGTGGCCTTCGATACCGACATCGAAAAACGCCAGCCACGACAGCACGCAGGAAATCACCAGAAACGTCGAGGTAACGAGTTCGGCGGCGAGCGAGCCGGCGGCCGATGGCTCCTGCGGAGCATCATGGTCGTGCTCGTCGCCGTGGCCGTGGGCGACTGCGGCATGCGCCAAGTCCGGCGATGGCGCAGCATGCTGATGCGCGCTCGCCACGAGCGCGGCGGCATGATCGTCATGCGGTGGCGGCGGGTCCTCACCCGGAAAGCGGTTGCGCGCGCCGACGAGCGTGATGATGCCCGCAATGATAGCGCCAAGCAGCGGCAGGACGACGATGGCTTCGTACATTGCCGCTCAGCCCTTCATCAGATTGATATCGTCGACCGCGATCGAGCCGCGGTTGCGGAAATAGGCGACGAGAATGGCAAGCCCGATCGCAGCCTCCGCCGCCGCGACTGTGAGCACGATCAGCGCATAAACCTGGCCGACGATGTCGCCGAGGAAACTCGAAAACGCGACCAGGTTGATATTGACCGCGAGCAGGATCAGCTCGATCGACATCAAGATGACGATGACGTTTTTGCGGTTGAGGAAGATGCCGAAAATCCCGAGCGTGAACAGGATTGCCGCAACCGACAGATAGTGGCCGAGCCCGATCGTCATGACAGGTTTCGCCTCATGATAGTCCCTGCCCCGTCTTCACTTTGACCACTTCGATGGCGCTAGCGCGGTTGCGGGCGACCTGATCGGAAATGTTCTGCCGCCGCACATTCGGCTTATGCTGCAAGGTCAGCACGATGGCGCCGATCATGGCGACCAGCAAAATGGCTCCGGCGGCCTGGAAATAGTAGACGTAGCGGGTGTAGAGCACGAGACCGAGCGCCTGGGTGTTGCTGATATCGCCCGGCGGCGGGATCGGCGATGTAATCGCCTTCGCGACATCCGGCCCGATCGCCCAGGCGCCGACCACCGCAATCAGTTCGGCCAACAGCACGATGCCGATCAGCGCGCCGATCGGCAGATAATTGAGAAAACCCTGGCGCAGTTCGGCGAAATCGACGTCGAGCATCATCACCACGAACAGAAACAGCACGGCAACCGCGCCGACATAGACCACGATCAGGATCATCGCCAGGAATTCGGCGCCCAGCAGTACGAACAGTCCGGCGGCGTTGACGAATGCGAGAATGAGAAACAACACGGAGTGCACGGGATTGCGCGAGGTGACCACCATGACGGCGGACGCCACGGTGATCCCGGCAAAAAGATAGAAGAAGATCGCGTGAATAATCATACCGGAGCCGTTCTCACCGATAGGGCGCGTCGAGTGCAATGCTTGTTGCGAGTTCGCGCTCCCAGCGATCGCCATTCGCCAACAGCCGCTCCTTGTCGTAGTACAGCTCCTCGCGCGTTTCGGTGGCGAATTCGAAATTCGGCCCCTCGACGATGGCGTCGACCGGACAGGCTTCCTGGCACAGCCCGCAATAGATGCATTTGACCATGTCGATGTCGTAGCGCGTGGTGCGCCGCGTGCCGTCGTTGCGCCGCGGGCCGGCCTCGATCGTGATCGCCTGCGCCGGGCAGATCGCCTCGCACAGCTTGCAGGCGATGCAGCGCTCTTCGCCGTTGGGATAGCGCCGCAGCGCATGCTCGCCGCGAAATCGCGGCGACAGCATGCCCTTCTCGAACGGATAATTCAGCGTCGCCTTCGGCTTGAAGAAATAGCGCATCGACAGGACGAACGCCTGCGCGAACTCCTTGAGAAACAGCGAACGTGCGGCTTGATCCAGTCTCATATCAGCCTCTCACGGCGCCCATCTGCCGCCGATAGCCTTGCCGATCCAATAGCCCACGACAGCAAACAGCGCGATGTCGAGACCCAGGATCACGCGACGCAGCACTGAAAGCTTGTCCTCGAAAGCGGCGCGGCCTTCCAGCGTTTTGGGTCCGCTTGACGCGCGCAGCCGCCGTTCCACGACGCGGATCGCCGGCACGTAGAGCGCCACCGCCACCATCGTTCCGGCGAGGCCGCCGAGCCAGGCCGGCAGCGAATACTCCATGCCGTCCTCCCGTCATTTCGGCGCCCACCCGGCGAATTGCAGAACGCCGGCAACGATCGCCACCATTGCCAGCGAAATCGGCAAAAACACCTTCCAACCCAGCCGCATCAACTGGTCGTAGCGATAGCGCGGCACGAAGGCTTTCACCATCGCGAACATGAAGAAGACAAAGAATGATTTGAGCACGAACCAGATCACGCCCGGGATCCAGGTGAACGGCGCCACCGGGAACGGCGGCAGCCAGCCGCCGAGAAACAGGATCGTGCACATGGCGCACATAGTGCAGACCGCCACGTACTCGCCGAGCATGAACATCATGTATGGCGTCGAGCCGTACTCGACCATGAAGCCGGCAACCAGTTCCGATTCCGCCTCGACGAGGTCGAACGGCGGCCGATTGGTTTCGGCGAGCGCCGAAACGAAGAAGATCACCAGCATCGGAAACAGCGGCAGCCAGTACCAGCGCAGCAGGCCCCAATGCGTGTTCTGCGCTTCGACAATGGCGGAGAGATTGAGCGAGCCGACGCAAAGCAGCACGGTGATGATGACGAAGCCGATCGAGACTTCGTAGGACACCATCTGCGCCGCCGAGCGCAACGCCGCAAGGAACGGATATTTCGAATTCGAGGCCCAGCCCGCCATGATGACGCCGTAGACGCCGAGCGACGAGATAGCGAAGATGTAAAGTACCCCGACATTGATATTGGCGATCACCCAGCCGCCGCTGACCGGGATCACAGCCCAGGCGGCCAGCGCCAGGACGCAAGTCACCAGCGGCGCCAGAAGAAACACGCCCTTGTTGGCGCCGGCGGGAATGACCGGCTCCTTGAGTACGAATTTGATCAGATCGGCGAAGGATTGAAACAGGCCCCACGGCCCGACCACGTTCGGGCCGCGCCTGATCTGCACCGCCGCCCAGATCTTGCGGTCGGCGAGCAGCACATAGGCGACGGCGATGAGCAGGATGACGAGCAGCAGAAGGCTCTCCGCCACCATGATCACCAGCGGCCATATATAGCCGGACCAGAATGCGGCCATCGTCATGCGCTACTCCGCCGCCGTCATCGTCGAACGTCCCTGCGCAATCGCCGAACATTCCGCCATCACCGCCGAGGCACGCGCGATCGGGTTGGTGAAGTAATAATCCTCCACGCTCGTAGCGAACGCTGCCTTGTCGAAATTGCCGCCGAGACCGGCGAGCGTCTGGATCGCGCCGGCGTCGGCCGGGGTGATCTGGCCGATCCGCATCAGATAGGGATGGGCCTTGAACAGCGCCGCGCGCAACGCTGCGAGCGAGTCATAGGGCAGCCGGTTCTTGAGGACGTCGGACAGCGCCCGCAAGATCGCCCAGTCTTCGCGGGCGTCGCCCGGCGGAAATGACGCGCGCGCCGCCATCTGCACCCGGCCTTCGGTGTTGACATAGATCGCCGACTTTTCCGGATAGGCCGCGCCCGGCAGCACCACGTCGGCGCGCGATGCGCCACGGTCGCCATGGGTGCCGATATAGACGACAAACGCGCCCGGCGCGATTTCGATCTCGTCGAGGCCGAGGAGAAACAGCACGTCGAGCGTGCCGAAGGCCGCCATTTGCCGCGTATTGAGCGCGCCCTGCCCCGGTACGAAGCCGAGATCGAGCGCGCCAACGCGCGCCGCCGCATTGTGCAGCACGCTGTAGCCGGCCCAGCCGTCCTTGACGGCGCCGAGATCGATCGCCGCTTTGGCGGCAAGCGAGGCAACCGCAGCGCCGTCGCTGCGGGAAAATATCCCGGATCCGACCAGGACCAGCGGACGCTCGGCCTTGCGCATGGTGTCGGCAAAGGAGTGGCGGGCGATGCTCGCGAGCGTTTCCGGCCCGGCGCCGAGATAATCATAGGTGTAAGTCAGGTCCGCCTTCGGCCCGATGACGCCGATCGGGAATTTGCCGGCGCGCCAGCGCTTGCGGATGCGCGCATTGAGGATGGTCGCTTCCTTGCGCGGATTGGAGCCGACCATGAGCAAGGCGTCGGCGGCATCGATCCCGGCGATGGTGGCATTGAACAGATAGCTCGCCCTGCCCCAGGCCGGATCGAGCATCGAGCCGTCCTTGCGGCAATCGAGATTGCTCACCCCGAGGCGCGTCATCAAATCCTTGAGCGCGAAAACCTCCTCGACGGCGGCGAGGTCGCCGACCAGCGCGCCCATGCGCTTGCGGTTGGCCTTTGTCACTTTGGCGGCAATGGCCTTGAACGCTTCGCTCCAGGTCGCCGGGCGCAGCCTGCCGTTCTCGCGCACATAGGGCTGGTCGAGCCGCTGCGTGCGCAATCCGTCGACGACATGACGGGTCTTGTCGGAAATCCATTCCTCGTTGATGTCATCATTGGCGCGCGGCAGGATGCGCATCACTTCGCTGCCGCGGGTGTCGATGCGAATGGCGCAACCGACCGCGTCCATGACATCGATCGACTCGGTCTTGGTCAACTCCCAGGGCCGCGCCGCAAACGCGTAAGGTTTTGACGTCAGCGCGCCGACCGGACAGAGATCGACGACGTTGCCCTGCAGTTCCGAACGCATCGCCTGTTCGAGATAGCTCGTGATCTCCATGTCCTCGCCGCGGCCGATGGCGCCGAGTTCGGGGACGCCGGCGACTTCGGCGGAGAAGCGCACACAGCGCGTGCACTGGATGCAGCGGTTCATCGAGGTTTTGACCAGCGCACCGAGATATTTGTCCTCGACGGCGCGTTTGTTCTCGCGGTAGCGGCTGGCGTCGACCCCATACGCCATGGATTGATCCTGCAGATCGCATTCGCCGCCCTGGTCGCAGATCGGGCAATCGAGCGGATGATTGATCAGGAGGAATTCCATCACGCCTTCGCGCGCCTTGCGCACCATCGGCGAACGCGTGCTGAGAACTTTTGGCGAGCCGTCCTTGTTCGGCATCAAATCCTTCACCGCCATCGCGCAGGACGCCTGCGGTTTCGGAATGCCGACCACCTCGATCAGGCACATCCGGCAATTGCCGGCGATCGACAACCGCTCATGGAAACAAAACCGCGGAATTTCCGCGCCGGCCGCCTCGCAGGCCTGGAGCAGCGTGTATTCCGGCGCGACGTCAATCTCTTTGCCGTCGACAATGAGTTTGGTCATCTGTTGCTCATGTCGCCTGTTATGCCGCCTGTCCGCCCGGTGCGGAGCAAGACGCAGTCTTCCACATCTGAGCCGACGGAACGCTTTGCCAATCGAAAGCGTGCTCGCTCGGGCCGTGCGCGGCGAGAGATTCGAGCCGCTGTTTCGCCTCGATGACGGACGGTCGGTGACCTTCCGGCACCCACCACATGACGGAATGCGGACTGTCGAGCTTTTCGAACCATTCGTCGCGTCGGCCGTAGAAACGTTTGTGCAGAGTGAGATAGACAAAACGCTCGAGCGCTTCGACGCTTTCCCACACCGACAGATTGACCGCCATCTGCGGATCGGGAAATGGCCGAAACGCGGTGGCGTTGCCGCTGTCGTCCTGCAGGCGCCAGACAAAGCCCGCGCTGCGGTCAGCGAGGCCGTTGACCAGCGCAAGGTTGTTCATGAAATCGGCCATGCGTGGATCGTCGGTCGGATAGCGGAACCGACCGATATTAAGCTGCGCGAGATGCCGGACTTTGCTCATCGCGCTCACTCCGCCGCCACCGCGACCGGCTCGGGATGCGGATTGGCGGTGTACTGGTCGATGCGCCGCTCGATCTCGGGCCGGAAATGGCGCAGCAATCCCTGCACCGGCCAGGCCGCGCCGTCGCCGAAGGCGCAAATGGTGTGGCCTTCGATCTGGGTAGTGACTTCCATCAGCATGTCGATTTCGCGCCTGGTCGCGTGGCCCACCGCCATGCGGTTAAGCACGCGCCACATCCAGCCCATGCCTTCGCGGCACGGCGTGCACTGGCCGCAGCTCTCGTGCTTGTAGAAATACGAGATGCGCGCCATCGCTTTGACGATGTCGTCCGACTTGTCCATGACGATCACCGCCGCCGTGCCGAGCGCCGATTTCTTGTCGCGGCAGCCGTCGAAATCCATCAACAGCGTATCGGCCTGGTCGGGACCGGCCGGCACCAGCGGCATCGACGAGCCGCCGGGGATGACGGCGAGCAAATTGTCCCAGCCGCCGCGCACGCCGCCGGCATGCCGCTCGATCAATTCGCGCAGCGGGATGCCCATGTTCTCTTCAACATTGCACGGCCGTTCGACATGGCCGGAAATACAATAAAGCTTTGTGCCGGTATTGTTGGCCCGGCCGATACCGGCAAACCACGCCGCGCCGCGCCGCATGATGTCGGGCACCTGGGCGATGGTCTCGACATTGTTGACGGTGGTTGGGCAGCCGTAGAGGCCCATATTGGCCGGGAACGGCGGCTTGAGCCGGGGTTGGCCCTTCTTGCCTTCGAGGCTCTCCAAGAGCGCCGTTTCCTCACCGCAGATATATGCCCCGGCGCCGTGATGCACGACGATGTCGAAGTCCCAGCCGTTGACGTTATTCTTGCCGATCAGCTTCGAGTCGTAAGCCTGCTGCACGGCGGCCTCGAGCCGTTCGCGCTCGCGGATGAATTCGCCGCGGACATAGATGTAGCAATGGTTCGCGGCCATCGCGGTGCCGGCGATCAGGCAGCCTTCGATGAGAAGATGCGGATCGTGCCGCATGACCTCGCGGTCCTTGCAGGTGCCGGGCTCCGACTCGTCGGCATTGATGACGAGATAATGCGGACGGTCCGGCGCCACTTGCTTGGGCATGAACGACCACTTCAGGCCGGTCGCAAATCCGGCGCCGCCGCGGCCGCGCTGCCCGGACGCCTTGACTTCGTTGATGATGCCGTCGCGGCCTTTTTCCAGGATCGCCTTGGTGCCGTCCCAGGCGCCACGCGCCCGCGCGGCCCCCAGCGCCCAATCGTGCTGGCCATAGAGGTTCTTGAAGATGCGGTCTTTGTCGGCGAGCATTACTCGTTTCCCTTGGCCGCAAAGAGCGACGGATCGGTCAGCGTGGTCGGGCCGCCGACGGGTGCGGAATTGATGCGATCGATCTGCGGTCCCGGCTTCGGCGTCCGGCCATTGGAAAAATCGTTGATGATGCGCGTGAGGGTCTCGGGCGTGAGATCCTCGTAAAAATCGGCATTGATCTGGACCATCGGCGCGTTGACGCAGGCGCCGAGGCACTCGACCTCGATCCAGGAGAACGTGCCGTCGGCGGTCACTTCGTTCTCCTCGCCGATCATGCGATGGCAGACCTTCTTGAGATCCTCGGCGCCGCGCAACATGCACGGCGTGGTACCGCAAAGCTGGACATGAAAGCGCCCGACCGGCGAGAGGTTGAACATGGTGTAGAAGGTCGCGACTTCGAGCACGCGGATTCTTGCCATGCCGAGCAGTTCGGCTGTGGCCTCGATGGCCTTTTGCGGCAGCCAGCCGCCGCATTGCGCCTGGGCGCGCCACAGGATCGGGATGACGGCGGATTGCTGGCGGCCTTCCGGATATTGTCCGATTTTTGCCTTCGCCCACGCGAGATTTTCCGGCGTAAAGGTGAAGCTCGGCGGCTGCTTTTCGGCGAGACGGCGTACGCTCATCGGTCGACCTCGCCGAACACGATGTCGATCGAGCCGAGGATCGCCGAAATATCCGCCAGCATGTGGCCGCGGCACAGGAAATCCATCGCCTGTAAATGGGCAAAACCCGGCGCGCGGATTTTGCACTTGTAGGGTTTGTTGCTGCCGTCGGCGACGAGATAGACGCCAAATTCTCCCTTCGGCGCCTCGACCGCGGCATAGACTTCGCCGGCCGGCACCTTGAAGCCCTCGGTGTAGAGCTTGAAGTGATGGATCAGCGATTCCATCGAGCGCTTCATTTCTTCGCGGCGCGGCGGCGCGATCTTGTGGTCGTCGACGGTTACGCGGCCCTGCCCGTCGGCCGCGTGTAGTTTTTCAATGCATTGCTTCATGATGCGAATGGATTGGCGCATCTCTTCCATGCGGATGCAGTACCGGTCGTAATTGTCGCCGTTCTTGCCGATCGGAATGTCGAAATCGAGCTCGGCGTAACACTCGTATGGCTGGGATTTACGCAAATCCCAAGCCGCACCTGAGCCGCGCACCATCACGCCGGAAAAACCGCGCGCCCAGGCATCTTCGAGCTTCACCACGCCGATATCGACGTTGCGCTGCTTGAAAATGCGGTTCTCGGTCAAAAGCTCTTCGAGATCGTCGCAAACTTTGAGGAACGGATCGCAGAAGCTGGAGATGTCGTCGATCAGTTTCGGCGGCAGGTCCTGATGCACGCCGCCGACGCGAAAATAGGCCGCGTGCATGCGCGAACCGGAAGCCCGCTCGTAGAAGCCCATCAACTTCTCGCGCTCCTCGAAACCCCAGAGCGGCGGGGTGAGTGCACCGATGTCCATCGCCTGGGTGGTGACGTTGAGCTGATGCGATAGCAGCCGGCCGATCTCGCAATAGAGCACGCGGATGATCTGGGCGCGGCGCGGCACCTCGATGCCAAGGAGCTTCTCCGCCGCCAGGCAGAATGCATGCTCCTGGTTGATCGGCGCGACATAATCCAGCCGGTCGAAATACGGGATCGCCTGCAAATAGGTCTTTTGCTCGATCAGTTTCTCGGTGCCGCGGTGCAGCAGGCCGATATGCGGATCGACGCGCTCGACAACTTCGCCGTCGAGTTCGAGGACGAGGCGCAGCACCCCGTGCGCGGCCGGATGCTGCGGGCCGAAATTGATCGTAAAGTTTCGCGTGGCGGGAGCGGCTTCGGCCATCACGCCAGTTCCTTCACTTTCGCAGTCTTAGTCGCCACCCGCGCATTGAACTTGTCCCACATGACGACGAAGCGCTCGTGGCGGCCTTCGCCGATCAAATCGACGCCGTCATGCGCTTTGACCTTGAAGGCGACGCGCGGCCCGGCAACTTCGACGCATTCCACGTCAACGGTCACCGTAAACCCCGCCGGCGTTGCCGCCAGATGGCTGACATCGACATGCACGCCGAGACTGCCCTCGCCTGGATCGAGATGCGGCGCCAGAAGCTGCGTGCATACCCATTCCATCAGCACGATCATGAAACCGGTGGCAAACACCTTGGGCATCGAGGAGATTTCCGGCGATTCCGGATAGGTAAACGGAACCGTCTTGTTCTCCGGCACCTTGTAGGCGAAGCGGTGCGTGAGGCCGGGTTTGAGCGTCGGCTTCATCTCACGACCCCCTCCCCGGACTTCTGCCGCTCGATTTCTCGTCGCCGGGTAAAACGTAGTCGGTGCCCTCCCACGGCGACAGAAAATCGAAGTTGCGGAACTCCTGCACCAGCCGCACCGGCTCGTAGACGACGCGCTTGAGTTCGTCGTCGTAGCGTACCTCGACGAAGCCAGTGAGCGGAAAATCCTTGCGCAACGGATGGCCGTCGAATCCATAATCGGTGAGGATGCGGCGCATGTCGGGATGGCCGGTGAACACCACGCCGTAGAGGTCGTAGGTCTCGCGCTCGAACCAATCGGCGCCGGCGAAAACCTCGATGATCGAGGCTATCGGCGTTGTCTCATCGGTCTCGGCCTTGATGCGGACCCGCAAATTGTGCTTGGGCGACAGCAGGTGATAGACGACGTCGAAGCGCTTCTCGCGGCTCGGCCAGTCCACCGCTGTTATGTCGATCAGATTCCAGAACTGGCAGCGCGGGTCGTCGCGCAGAAAGCGCATGACCGCAATGATATCGGCGGCCGCCACCGTTACAGTCAGCTCATGATGCGCAACGGTATAGCCCGTCACCGAGGCAGCAAGCGCCCCAGCAATCGTTTTGCCGAGCGTGTCGAGCGTCTCATCCATATGCAGCGTCGATGTCTAGCGTTCGATGGTGGAGGTGCGTCGGATCTTCTTTTGCAGCAACAAGACGCCGTATAACAAAGCTTCGGCGGTAGGCGGACAACCCGGTACGTAGATATCGACCGGCACGATGCGGTCGCAGCCGCGCACCACCGAATATGAGTAATGGTAGTAGCCGCCGCCATTGGCACATGAGCCCATGGAGATCACGTAGCGCGGCTCCGGCATCTGATCGTAGACCTTGCGCAGCGCCGGTGCCATTTTGTTGGTCAACGTGCCGGCGACGATCATGACGTCGGATTGCCGCGGCGAAGCCCGCGGAGCGAAGCCGAAGCGCTCAGCGTCGTAGCGCGGCATCGACATCTGCATCATCTCGACCGCGCAGCAGGCGAGACCGAATGTCATCCACATCAACGAGCCGGTACGCGCCCAGGCGATCAGATCGTCGGCGGCAGCGACCAGAAATCCCTTATCGGCGAGCTCGCTGTTGAGCTCGGAGAAATACGCATCGTCGGCGCCGGCTGGTTTAGCGGTGCGAGGGTCGATGACGCCCTGGCGTGGCGCGACGATTGCGGGTTCGCTCAATCCCATTCGAGCGCTCCCTTCTTCCACTCATAGATAAAGCCTACGGTGAGCACCGCAAGGAACAGCATCATCGACCAGAAGCCGTACACGCCAAGGTGACCGAAAGCGACCGCCCAGGGGAACAGGAAGCTGACCTCGAGGTCGAAAATGATGAAAAGGATCGCCACCAGGTAGAAGCGGACGTCGAATTTCATCCGCGCATCGTCGAAGGCGTTGAAACCGCATTCGTAAGCGGAGAGTTTTTCCGGATCGGGACTTTTGTATGCAAGGGCAAAGGCAAAAGCGAGGAGCGCAAGCCCGATCACGCCTGCGACGCCGACGAAGACGATGAGCGGCAGATACGCCAGCAGCAATTAAGTCAGCGATTGGCTCATCGGGACCCTTTCTGGCCCGCAATCGGCGCGCATCCTCCCGACTCGGGAGCATGTCCATTGCGGCGGAGCGACGTGGGCAGTGCCAGTGCGCCGATTTGCCTCAAAATCAAGCGGATTCGCGCTGCCGAAGGAGCTTTCCGACCCTTAGCGCAGTGCACAAAAAGGTGCAAGGCGGGGCTGTGTGAGGCGTGTGCGTTGGCGCAGCCGGCGTGGCCGATGCTACGATCCCGCGACGCATTTACTGAGACCGGATGACACAGCCGATGCCGGACGTGTTTGTGGGCCGCCAAGTCCAATTTTGCACACGCCCCCTGCTGTCGCTTGCTTTCGTGGCCCTCGCGCTGCTCCCCGCCGCCGCCGCGGACTATCCCAACCGGCCGATCAAGCTCATCGTGCCGTTCGCACCCGGCGGTCCGCCCGACGTTGCGGCGCGGATCATCGGCGATTGGCTGTCGACGCATCTCGGAACCATCGTTGTCGAGAATCACCCCGGCGCCGGCGGCACCCTCGGCGCCCGGCTCGTCGCGACGGCGCCGCCCGACGGTTACACACTGATGGCCGCGACATCGGGATCGCTTGCCATCAGTCCGCAACTCTACAAGAACGCCGGCATCGACCCGATAAGGGATTTTACGGCCGTGGCGATGCTGTCTTCGACCCCGCAAGTGCTTGCGATCAATGCGTCGCTTCCCGTGCACAGCGTCAGAGAGCTCGTCGCCTATGCCAAGGCCAACCCCGGCAAGTTGAATTACGGCGCGGTGATCGGCACGCCCCCGCATCTCAGCGGCGAAATGTTCAAGCACCTCACCGGGACCGACATCGTCTTCGTGCCGTACAAGGGTGCGTCGCAAGCCACCACCGATGTGCTGTCGGGACAGATGAACATGACGTTCGAGGGCGCGACCGGCATCATGCCCTATCTGCGAAGCGGCAAGCTGCGGGCGCTTGCCATGACCAGCCCACGCCGCGTGCCGGAACTTCCCGACGTGCCGACGATGAGCGAAGCGGGCTATCCGGGGATGCCGCCCGACGCCTGGCAGGCTATCGTCGCGCCCTCAGGCTTGGCGCCCTCGATCGTTGTCAAGCTCAACGCCGTAGTGAACGATGGCTTGGGCAATTCGCAGGTGAAAAACCGCATCACCGGCCTGGGCGGCGTCGTCCAGCCGATGTCGCCGCAAGATTTTGCGGCTTTCATTGCCGAGCAAACGCAGCGCTGGGGCGAGATCATTCGCGTCACCGGCGTCAAGTTGGAGTGAGGAAAACATGTCGCTTCTGTATTCGCGCCGCGCTGCCGTGGCGCTCGCCGGAATATTGCCGTTAGCGAGCCTGGCTTTGGATACGACGGCACGCGCCGCCAACTATCCGGCGCGTCCGGTCAAGATCATCGTTCCGTTCGGCGCCGGCGGACCTACCGACGTCTTCGTTCGCGAGATTGCGATCGAATTGGAAAAATCCCTGCACCAGCCCTTTGTCATCGAAAACCGCCCCGGGGCCGGCACCACGATCGGCACGGCTTTTGTGGCGAACGCCACACCCGATGGCTACACGCTGTTGATGGCGAGCAGCACGCAGACCGTCAATGAGACGCTTTACAAGGACAAGCCTTACGCACTGCTGCGCGATCTCATCCCGATTGCGCCGCTGGAGGAAAACGGACTGGTCCTGGTGGTTACGCCCTCGTTGCCGGTCAAGACTCTTGCCGACCTCTTGGCTTTGGCGCGAGCCAAGCCCGGCACGCTCAATTTCGGCTCATCCGGGCCGGGCTCCAACTATCATATGGCCGCCGAACTGCTGAAAAACCTCACCGGGATCAACATCGTGCATGTGCCGTATAAAGGCTCGACCGGCATGCGCGTCGATATCCTGAGCGGCCAGATCCAGATGCTGTTCGATTCAATTCCGACCATGGCGGCTTACGTCAAAGCCGGCAAAGTGCGGGCACTGGGTACGACCGGTGTGACCCGTTCGCCAATTCTGCCCGACGTTCCGACGATTGCCGAGGCCGGTGTTCCCGGCTTTGAATTCACTCAATGGGTCGGCTTCATGGCGCCCAAGGGGACGCCGCAGCCGATCGTCGATCTGCTCCACAACGCCATCACGTCGATCTTGAGCCGGCCTGACATCAAGCAAGCCTGGGAAAAGCAGGGCGCCACCCCGATGGTGATGACGCAGCCCAAATTTGCGGATTTCATGTCAGCCCAGGTCGAGAAATGGGCGAAGGTGATCAAGGACAACCACATCACGCTGATCGATTAGCGCCAGGATTCACGCCGGATTCGTACCGGCCACGTTCGAAATAAAACAGGTGAACACATGGACGAGATAACAAGCCGCCCGGCCGCCGCCATCAAGGGCGAGGATCACTGGACCACCAAGGACGGCAACGTAAAACTGTTCCTGTTCGAAAAATGCGCCGGCGATCCGAAAAACAGCACCGGCACCATCTTCTTCGTCCACGGCTCGTCAATGGCGGCGCAGCCGACCTTCGACCTTCAGGTTGAAGGTCGGCCGGATTCCTCCGCGATGGACTGGTTTGCCCGCCGCGGCTTCGACTCCTGGTCCGTGGACATGGAAGGTTACGGCCGCTCGACCAAGGATCGCGACAACAACGCGCCAATCGCTCAAGGCGCCGACGATTGTTTCGCCGCCGCGCAATATATCCAAAAGCTCAGAGGCAAGCGGCCGTTCCTGGTTTACGGCATCTCGTCCGGCGCGCTGCGCGCCGCATTATTCGCCCAACGCCATCCCGAATTTGTCGCACGGTTGGCGCTCGACGCTACGGTCTGGACCGGCGAAGGCTCGCCGACGCTAGCCGAGCGCAGGAAGAGGCTTCCCGAATTCCGCGCCAAGAATCGCCGCCCGATCGACAAGGCTTTCATCCATTCGATTTTCGACCGCGATCATCCGGGTACTGCGGACGAAAAAGTCATCGACGCGTTTGCCGATGCGGTGATCGCCCTCGACACCTCGGTCCCGACCGGCACCTATGTCGACATGTGCAGCAATCTACCGGTGGTAGACCCGGAAAAGATCACCGTCCCGACCCTGATCATGCGCGGCCAATGGGATGGCATCGCGGGTTTCGACGATCTTTTGGCCTTTTTTGCCCGGCTGCCCAACCCGGACAAGCATTTTGCCGTGATGCCCGGAATTTCGCATGCGAGCTTCCAGCAGAAGAACTACGCGCTGGTCTACCACATCCTCTGGAGCTTCTTCACCCAGCCGGCACCGCTCTATCGGGGCTGATCAGGCGGCCTGCGAGGCCGCGCAAAGGCGCTTAAGAAACAGCGCTAAGTCATTGAAATGGCGGGAGCGACGGGACTCGAACCCGCGACCTTCGGCGTGACAGGCCGACGCTCTAACCAACTGAGCTACGCCCCCGCGGGCGCCGTCGGCAGTTAAGGCCCACGGGCGGTCGAGTCAAGATTTGAGCCTAAATCGGCCATTTCCGGCCGCCTTACGCTCGCCACAGAGCACCCTCAGATAGCCTCGGCACACCGAAAACATCGGTGGAATCGGCAAAACAAGCGTGGTCAGCCGGAGCCGAATCGTTTAACTGCTTCGCCTAGAGCGGCGCTTTTTTCCACGCTACCGCTTCATTGAGGAGGGACTAATGACGCCTGGTAAAACCGCTACTACCGTTACATTGAAGCATCTCGCCGCAAGCCTCGCCGAAGATAACGAACTTTCGAAAAAACAGGCTGAAGCCATTCTCGGCGGTCTGGTGGGAAATATCGTCAAGCATCTGAAGAAGGGCGAGCGCATCCGCATCGGCGGCCTCGGCATCCTTCAGGTGCGCAAGCGCGCCGCACGCATGGGCCGCAATCCCGCAACCGGCGAACCCATTCAGATCAAGGCCAGCAAGAAGGTCGCGTTCCGCGCCTCGAAGGAACTCAAAGAGGCCATCTGATCGCCTCTCGTCGTTAGGCCCGCCAAGCACGGGTCTGCGCTGCTCATCGCCCGCCTGCCGTCGCATTTGTTTGCGGGGCAGCGGGCGATTTTTTTGGCGATCGCTGCGCGTCCCTGCAAAGGCGCGGAAAGCGCGGCGGGATGGTGGGCGGTGACGGACTCGAACCGCCGACATTCTGCGTGTAAAGCAGACGCTCTACCAACTGAGCTAACCGCCCTTTTGCCGGTCCCTGCGCGAAGGTGTATCGCCGCGCACCCGCGGCGCGCAAGCGCGCCGACCGCGTAGGCTGATTCTGCCGTCAATCTGTGCGCAAAAATTTAATGTGTCCCACCAGGCAAAAAAATGTGGGATAACAATATCGTCACAGGGCGGGCCGGATGCCCGGAAAGGGGGGTCATGATCCGTATCTCAGTCTTGACGATCGCTATGGCGATTACCGCAGGCCCGTTTGCTTACGCCCAACAATTGCCGCCGCAACCGCCGCCGGTGAAGGGATCTCTGGGAGAGGGAAATCCTCAGGAACGGGAATCTTGCCATCCGGACGTGACCAAGTTCTGCCAGACCCAACTGCAGATTAATCCCCAGGACATTTTGGGAATTTTGGGATGCCTGCAGGCCAACCGCACAAAAATCAGCCGCTCCTGCCAGGAAGTGCTGGCCAGCCACGGTCAGTGACGGCTGGACTCCAGTCCCCCGGCGGGCGAGGCGCGAGCCCCTGTTGAAAGCTGTCCGCTAAGCTGCCCGGTCAGGACCGTCGCCATACTCTGGATCGCCCTCCAGGGCGGTCTCTCCCCTCGCCACATGATCGGCCAGGCGCACCCATGACTGCGCCAAAGTGAGCCACAGCGCTTTGTCCTTGGTGTCTTCGGACAATCGCGCCATCGCGACGCATTCTTCCGCACAGCGGCGGTGATCGGTCATAGTCCCCATGGCACTCCCCAACGCAACGTTACGCTGAGGTCGAATTCCAACCTGCGACTGCGGCATGCCAAGGATCGCGGCAAGGCCGAACGGCGGCAAGGCCACACCGATTGCGGCAAACGGGAACTGCCGATCGGGTGGGGCCGGCGTGACGACCGACGGCTAACGGTGGGAACGCTGGGACCGCCCGCGCGAGAGCAAACGCGTTTCTGGCATGGCCGGACGTCGTTATAGCGGCAAAATTAAGAGTGCCTTTCCAAGGTTCATACGACTCTTACAAAAATATTATTATATCCATGCGATCCGTACCTAGCTGCACTGCAGCAATAGAATTTTGCGGCGCACTGTCCATCCCTATATTCCCTCCTGATTCCGGCGCGGAGCCGGAGAAAGGAAGAAAAGTCATGTTGTCCTCTGTCATTCGCTTATTCGGCGCCTGGAAGCGCTACGGCGTCGCCGTGGATGAGCTCTCGCATCTCAGCGACCGCGAGCTCGCCGATATCGGCATCACCCGCAGCGACATCCCGCGGGTTGCCTGGGAGCAGTCGCGCCACTAACCGTCGACCCGTTAGGACTAGCTAACGGCAAAGGCGCCCGGCTCCGGCCGGGCGCTTTGCTTTTGTGACGACCCTCGTTCCGTGATCACGACGCCGGCTGCATGCCCTTGGCTTTAATAATCGGCAGGGCCTGCGGGCCGGAGAGGAATTTTACCAGCGCGCGCGCCGCTGCACCGTGCTTGGTCGCGGTGCGGACGCCCGCCGCATAGACCGTGTAATTCTGAATCTCCGCCGGCAGGGGACCCACCAGCGTGGCACCGGCGACCGCCAATATCTCGCTGATCTGATGGACGCCAATCGCGGCCTCGCCATCGACGACGTGATCGGCCACCGCGCCGCCATGGACCAGCACCGCCTTCGCATTGACCTGGTCGGCAATACCAAGCCGCCGCAACAGGCTCTCGACATAGATTCCGCTCGATCCGCCCGCCTTGGGATCGATAAAGGCGACCGATTTCGCGTCAAGGAGCGTGCGCTTGAAGGCCTCGACGGTCGAAATGTCCGGCAGCGGCGTCCCCGTCTTAACGACCACGCCGACGCCGGTTTTTGCCAGATCGGCGTTCGTCCCGGGCGCGATCTTGCCGCCCTTGGCAAGTTCCTCAATTGCCGCCGGGGTCAGGATGGCGACGTCGAAGTCTTCACGACCGCCGCGGATCAGGTCGAGGTGCTGGCCCACGGTCTTATAGGTGATGTCGAGCCTGTCGCCGCTATCCTTCTGATACTGCGCAGCAAGCGCGTTGAGCACTTGTTTGAATGCGCCACCACTGACGACCTTGAGTTCCGCGGCTGCGGCGGGCTGTGACATGACGACTTTCGACGTGACGGCTTGCGACATGACGATCAAGGGAGCGGTGAGCAAAAGCACGGCGGTGATGATGGCCGGCGGACATTTCAAGCCATTCCTCGCAATCATCTCTTGAACAATCCCATGATCTCGGCTTTCGCCAGCGTATTGAAGTGCAGGTTGAAGCCGACGACCGCCGCCGATGTGTCGGCCTTGACGTCGAGCTTGTCGGCCTTCACTGCGAAGACGGTGAACAGATAGCGGTGCGGATGATCGCCCTCCGGCGGACACGGACCACCATAGCCGGGCGCGCCAAAATCAGTGCGGGTTTGCAGCGCGCCGGCGGGAAGCTTGCCGCCTGCGCTGCCCGCCCCCTCGGCAAGCTCGCTTGTGTCCGCCGGGATGTTGACCACCAGCCAGTGCCAGAAGCCCGACCCTGTCGGGGCATCGGGATCGTAGCAGGTGACGGCGAAGCTTTTTGTGCCCGCAGGCGCGCCCGACCATATCAGATGCGGCGATTTATTGCCGCCGGCGCAGCCAAAGCCGAAATCGGCCGAGAGGATAAAATCCTTCGGCAGATAGTCACCGTCCTTGAAGCTACGACTCATGACCGCGAACGCCATGGGCTTCTCCCTCCACCAGTTTTGAACCTCGGCACCGCTTTTAAGATAATCGCACTGGAGACGCCGGGAAAGATCGCGACGGAAAAGTCGCGTTTAACCCGGACGCGTGGTAACGGGGCGCATGCCGGTTGTCATGCTCAATGATGCCGCCGCGCTGCTGCCGGAACGCGGCGCATTGATTGGCCTCGATCTCGGCACGAAAACCGTGGGCGTTGCCGTCAGCGATCCGGACCGCCGTGTCGCCGCGCCGGTCGAAACCATTACGCGCAAGCAATTCAACCGCGATGCGGCCCGTGTCCTTGAGCTCGCCACGGCACGCCGCGCCGTCGGTATTGTGCTCGGGTTGCCCATCAACATGGACGGATCGGAAGGCCCGCGCGCCCAGTCGACGCGCGCCTTTGCTCGGAACCTGGCGCGTCTTACCGAGCTGCCGATCGCGCTTTGGGACGAGCGACTCTCAACGGCGGCCGTCGAGCGGGCGTTGATCGCCGCTGACGCCAGTCGCGCGCGCCGCAAAGCCGTCATCGACGCGCATGCCGCAAGCTATATTCTTCAAGGCGCTCTCGACCGCCTGGCGAACCAGCTATTGTCGCGCTGACGTTGGCACGGTAACGCGGATGGCGCGTCTGGGAGCGGTTGAGATCGCAGGTGAGGTGACCAGGGAAACAGCAGCGGCGATGGCAGTCCCGACGGCGTAGCCTGCGAATATCCCCAACATTGCTCGTCTCCGCTTCCGCCCGACTCTCTCCGGTCTCTGGCTTAAAATCTTCCTGTTCGTCGCCCTGATCTGTGCTCGCCGTCACATAAGCGCTGAAATTAGAGGACTGAGAGGGCGCCACTCTAATTTCCCGTCGGTCTCAGTGCTCCGGCAGCACACGCTGCAGCAGCGTTTCGACTGTCGCGCTGTCGATTTCGGCGGCCCCATAGAGTGGGCTATGCGACGCCGCAATCCGCGTCTGCACGAAAGCATCGGCGACCGCAGCAGGCGCGCTCGTCCGCAGCGCCGCGGCGCTTGCCAGGAGCGCCAGTCGGCCGACCGTCCTGCGCGCATCGTCCTCGCCGGCCGTTTCGAAGCGCGCCGGGTCGATCGCCGCCGACGCACCGGCCTCGCGCACCAACGAGGCCACCAGGGCAGCACCGTCTTCGCGCCCGAGTGCGCGCAAGACGTCGAGACACATGACGTTCCCCGAGCCTTCCCAGATTGCGTTGACCGGCGCCTCGCGATAAAGCCGCGGCATCATATTTTCTTCGACGTAGCCGTTGCCGCCGAGGCATTCCATCGCCTCGAAGGTGAGGCCCGGCGCGAGCTTGCATATCCAATATTTCGCCGCGGGCGTCATCACGCGCGCATAAGCTGCCTCGCTTGCGTCGTGCGCAGCGCGGTCGAGCGCACGCGCCAGCCGGAACACCAGCGCGACCGCGGCTTCGATCTCAAGCGCCATGTCGGCCAGCACGCTCCGCATCATCGGCTGGTCATAAAGCCGCTTGCCGAAAACGCTGCGGCGGCGGCAATGATACAAGGCCTGCGCCAACGCCATGCGCATCAAGCCGGCCGAGGCAATCGCGCAATCGAGCCGCGTCAACTGCACCATGTGCAAAATCGTACGGATGCCGGCGCCCTCCTCGCCGACGCGCCAGGCAAATGCCTCCGCGAACTCGACCTCGCTCGATGCGTTGGAGCGATTGCCGAGCTTGTCCTTCAGCCGCTGGAAGCGCAGGGCGTTGACGGTGCCGTCGTCGCGAAAGCGCGGCATCAGAAAACAGGTCAATCCGCCCGGCGCCTGCGCCAGGACCAGGAACGCATCGCTCATCGGCGCCGAAAGGAACCATTTGTGGCCGGTGATCGCATAGGCCTCGCCATCCGGCGTCGCGCGCGTCGTATTGCTGCGCACGTCGGTGCCGCCCTGCTTTTCCGTCATGCCCATGCCGAGCGTCATGCCTGATTTGTCCCGCCACGGCCGGAACAGCGGGTCGTAGTTGCGCGTGACGGCCTTGGGCACGACTTTTGCCGCGAGCGACGGCTCGACGGCGAGCGCCGCCAGCGCGGCGCGGGTCATCGTGATCGGGCACAGATGCCCGGTCTCGATCTGGGCGGCCATGTAAAAGCGCGCGGCGCGCAAAACCTCGGCTGGCGCCGCGGCGCGTTCGCCGCCCGCCGTCCAGGTCGAAGCATGCAGCCCGGCGGCAACGCTCTCGCGCATGAAGTGGTGATAGGCGGGATGGAACTCGACCGTATCGAGGCGGAATCCGTCGGCATCGAACGCGTGGAGCTTTGGTGGGTTCTCATTGGCGCGCCGTCCCAGCGCGAACATCTCGGCGGTGCCCCAATGCTTGCCGAATGCCGACAATAGCGGCTCCTCGTCGGCGGCGCCGTTTGCCCTCACCGCGTCCTGCAGCACGGCGTCGCTGCCGAACAGATCGACGTTCTCGTAAGGCGGCGACTGATTGAAGACTTCGTGGGTATCGAGGTGCGAACGATTGGCCATGGCTGAAGTCCGGCTATTCGGCGCGTTGTGGCGTCCAATCGTAGCACGGCCGCCGGCATGATGCGGTTTCCGGTGCATCGCTTTCGATCGCCGCCGGAGCGGGCTTGCCGCACCGCGCCGATTGGGCCTATAGCAACCCTTTAATGACAAAAGCCCTGCCGCCGACGCGCCATATCGTTTCGATCAATGACCTCACCAATAAGGAGATCGAAACGATCTTCGAGGTCGCTTCCGGATTTTTGAAGGACCTTGCCGACGAAAACGTGTCCTACCGGATCGGGCGGTCCACCGATCTGGCGGCTAAATTCATCCTGGTCAGCCTGTTCTACGAGCCGTCAACCCGCACGCGCCTGTCATTCGAGAGCGCAATGCTGCGCCTCGGCGGCGCCAATATCACCAGCGCCGATCCGGCGGTCAGTTCGGCCGCCAAGGGCGAGAGTCTCGCCGATACCATTCGCGTCATTTCCAACTACGCCGATATCGTCGTCATTCGCCACCCGCGCGACGGCGCGGCGCGGCTGGCGGCGGAATATTCGCAGATCCCGGTGATCAATGGCGGCGACGGCGCCCATGAGCACCCGACGCAAACCCTATGCGATCTGTTCACGCTGCGATCGAAGAATAAAAGCCTGCGCAATATGAAGGTCGCCATATCCGGCGATCTCAAGGGCAGCCGCACGATCCATTCCTTTGTTTACGCCCTGGCGCGGTTCGGCGCCACGATCGATCCCCTGCCCGCCCCGGGAATGGAACTGCCGGCGCATGTCGATCGCCGGCTGCGCGAGGAATTCCACAGCCGGATGGTGTCGAAGGACAGCGGATCCGACACCATCGACGCGCTTTACGTCACCGCCGACCAGCCGCATCAGCTTTCGCTCTATGCCGAGCCGGAGATCGATTATGGGCTCGTCGTGCAAAAGAAGATCGACGCCGTCTACGTCACGCGCTTCCAGAAGGAACGCTGGACCGAAAAGGAACGGCCCTATCCGAAGATCGACGCCAAATTCCTCGGCGACGCGAAATATTCCGAGGCAAGCGTCATGCATCCATTGCCGCGGGTGAATGAACTTGACGCCTCGATCGATACCGACCGTCGCGCGATTTATTTCCAGCAGGCCGCCTATGGCGTTCCGGTGCGCATGGCGCTGATTTCGCTTCTGCTGCACCTGCACAAGAACAAATCGCTGCACAAATTTGCCGGCGGCTTTGCCACGCCGGAATATCCGGTTTACGCACAGCCGATCGGAACCGGGCTGCATTGCGGCAACGCGAACTGCATCACCTGCGATCCCGCCGAACGGCAATATGCCGCCAACAAATTCTACGTCGTCGAAGACAAGACGCACCACCAAGTCAGGCTGCGCTGCCTGTACTGCGAAACCGACGTCGAAGAGGACGCGGCAATGCATTTCGTCGTCGCCGATACGACGCGCAAAACGTTTTCACCGGGACTGGCGGCGTTGACGCGGACGCCCGCCGAGAAACTCAAGAATCTGATCATCTTTGCCGACGCTGCCGCCGCGTTATCCGCCGGTTACGCGGCGCGCGAGACCGGGGCCAGCAAAGTGCGCCTCGGCTGAACCGTCGCGGCGTCTTCTTTTGCAAGTCACCTGCGGCTACTATCAAGCCGCCATGCAGCCACTCATCGCGTCCAGCGCGGCCTTCATATTCGGCTATCTGTGCGGCTCGATTCCGTTCGGCGTGCTCATAACGAGGCTCGCCGGCGCGCCGGATGTGCGGTCGATCGGTTCGGGCAATATCGGCGCCACCAATGTGCTGCGCACCGGCCGCAAAGGCCTCGCTGCGGCGACGCTCTTGGGCGATATGCTCAAAGGCACCGCGGCAGTCGCCATCGCCAATGCCGTCCTTGGCCGCGACCCCGCAATCGTTGCCGCGCTCGGCGCGTTTCTCGGCCATTTGTTTCCGGTCTGGCTCCGCTTTCGAGGCGGCAAGGGCGTGGCGACCTTTCTCGGGCTCCTGCTCGGCTTCGGCCTGTGGCTTGCGGTTCTCACATTCTCCGTTGTGTGGCTCGCGGTCGCGGCGCTGAGCCGCCATTCCTCGCTCGCCGCGCTCTTCGCCAGCGCGGCGACACCCGTAGTGCTGTGGTGGACCGGCCATGTGCCGGAGGCGGAACTGTTTCTGGTTTTGGCGGCGCTGCTGTGGATCATGCATCGCGCCAATATCGGGCGTCTCATCGCCGGCACTGAAAGCAAGATCGGCAAGAAGTCGAGTTAGAGTCGCGGTTGGCCGGGAGTGAGCTACTCCGCAGCCGCGACGGCGACGTGAGCCGGCATTACCGGCGCGCCATGGGTGTGCGGAATCTTGTCGGCAAAGACTTCGACGAAATGGTCGGTTTCGCCGCCGACGCTATGCGGCCGCAAGGCCTCGTCTAAATAGCTGCCCGCCGCCGGATCCTTGACCACGCGCGCCATGATGCGGCGATAACGCCAGACCAGCCGCAGCCATTGCGCCGTCACTTTGAAAAAGTCGAACGCACGCCAGGGATAAAACAAAAGCGGATTGACGATCGGCCTACCGGAGCGGCGTTGCTTGCGCAGCTTGCGTCGGAAAAAACCGAACTGCAACGGATGCACGCCTTCAATCCGCGCCGCGCCGGAGAAGATGGTCAGCGAATCGAGAAGCTTGGTGCGGTTGATGCCCGAGGCGATGCAGCGGCGCATGATCGTCTCGACATGCTCATCGCTGTAATAGCGTTTCCACGCGTCGGTGTAGACCTTGTTCCAGGTCTCCTTCGACATCAGCGGATGCGCGGTGCAGGCGTGTTCGAGATCGTATTTGTTCATATCGGGGTCCATCGCCACCCCGCGCGTATACAGATTCTTGTGGTCCTCGGAGCCGGGCAGCGGCGTCAGATAGAAGAATTCGAGGATGTCGACCGGCAATTCCTTCTTGATGATGTCGATGTCGCGCGCAATCGTCTCCGGCGTGTCGGTCGGGAAACCCAGAATATAGCCGGCATAGGTCATCACCTTCTGCGCGCGCCAGGCGAGCAGCATTTCGCGATATTCCCAAATCTTGTTCTGGCGCTTCTTGGCGCCCATCAAAGATTCCGGATTGATATTTTCCAGGCCGAGGAAGATCGCGGTGCAGCCGGCCCGCGCCGCCTTCTCGATAAAATTCGGAATGCGGTGGCACAGCGTATCGACCTGCAGCAAAAGCCTGATGTTGAACTTGTGCTTCTCGCGCAATTCGATCAAGCGGTCGAGAATGGGCTCCCAGTTGCGGTTGCGGGCGAAATTGTCATCGGTGATGAAAAACCGCGTGATGTTCTGCTCGGCGTTAGCCCGCACGATGGCCTCGACGTCGTCCGGCGTGCGATAGCGCGATTTACGGCCCTGCACATTGATGATGGTGCAGAAGCTGCACTGGAACGGACAGCCGCGCCCGGCGTCGAAACTCGAATAATGGCCGGCGACGCGCGTCACCACGGAGCGCGGCAGGATCGGATAGACCGCAGCCGCCATCTCCGGCATATCGCTTAAGTAATTGTAGATCGGCTTGGCTTTGCCGGCAGCGACATCGCACAGCACCTCGGCCATGCGGCCTTCCGCTTCGCCGGCGAATAAATGGATGCCGAGATCGAGCGCTTCTTGAAGATCAGGTGGCAATTTCGGCAGCATGGAAATACAGCCGGACACATGAAAGCCGCCCATCACCACCGTCAGACCCTGGGCACGGAATTGCCGGCCGAGATCAAGAGCACGGGGAAACTGGTTCGACTGCACGCCGATCAGGCCGACCACGCCGGCACCGGCCAAGCGGATGCGCTTGGCCACGCCAGCCACGTCGACCGTCGTATTGCATTCGTCGCAGGCTTCGACCTCGATATCGACATCGGGACCAAGCACGCGGTTTTGCGCGCATTCCACCATCAAGCCGTGGACGCTCGCCAGACTGTTCGAGGGAATGAGCGAGCGCAGCCACTGGATGACGTAGCCATCCCGGTCGTAATGCGACGGCTTGATCAGGGCGACGCGAAACGCGCGCTTGGCCAAGTTCCCGTGCAATGCACACCCCCGAGATGGAACGCCGCGCGCCTTCCGCTTGCTGAGCACGACTCTGCGGGTTTGGCTGCGGATTTGCAACAAATACCTTGGGTTCGGCCCGCACAGCCGGTTCACATTGGGCTATGATTTAGGCTCAAATGCCTACTGGGCTTGCGGATTTGGGGGCGATGTGGACGAGGGCAAGGAACCCATCCGTCTGACGGATGAGCAGCGGCTCGACTGGTTGCGCCTGATCCGCAGCCAAAATGTCGGGCCGCGCGGCCTTCGGGCGCAAATGCAACCACTTTACAATCTGGAAGATTGTGGACATGGTTTCCATCAACCCGAGATTTGTGGGGTACAGCGGGGGGTTCGTGACTATCTGCGTCGGCGTTCAGGTGAACGACTGCTTGGTATTTGCAGCGGATAGCGCCGTGACGTTGTCCTATGGAACCGCGCCGAATGGCACCGAAATCATCAACGTTCTGCGGCACGGGCATAAGGTTTTTAATCTGCACCGCGACCTGCCAATCTGTGCCATGACTTGCGGGCTTGGCAACATCGGCCCTGGATTCTGATTGCCTCTTCTGGCGAAGGACTTACGTATTCTTTTGATGGCAGCCGAAGGCGACTACGCCCTCGATCCCGCCAATTACACCATCGAAGAGGTAGCCAGTAAGGCGCGCAAGTTTTTGTTCGATGACAAATTCGCGGCGCTGCCAGAAAAACCAAAGGTGGAAATGTCGTTTTACGTTGGCGGCTATTCGAGCGGAGCAAGCCAGCCGGAGCGCTGGCTGGTGAAAATCCAGAGCGAAGCCCATATCTCTCCGGCGCCAGAGTGTCTCAGCAAAAGCAGCGGTCTGAGTTGGGGCGGTCAACCGGAGGCAATTTACCGCTTGGTAATGGGAATCGGCCTTAACCATAAAGCGGCCCTAGCTGAGGCTGGCCTCGCCCCGGAGCAAATAGAGGCGGTGTCGGCAGCGCTGCTAAAGAATTGGCAAATGCCTTTTCTACATGGGGCGATTCCCGTTCAGGATGCGGTTGATTTTGCTGATTTTCTAGTTGAAACGACCAAGCATTTCGTGCGTTTCTTACCGGGTGCGGATACGGTCGGAGGCGAGACTGACATAGCCGTCGTAACCAAACACGAAGGCTTCAAGTGGGGGTGCGTTAGGAAGCACTACTTTAATGCTACCCTCAATCCCGCGGAGGTTTCCTATGGTGCGCGATACCCCGTCGAGAAAGGCAAGCTCGGACATGCCTGAGCCCGATCAACCTAAAATGCCAACATACGAATACCAGCGGGACGACAATCGCTCGTTTACTGTTGGCTACGAAGCGCCGCCCCGGCCGCACGATGCCGACCGTGGCGTTGGATGCGAGAATAAAGCCGCAACCGTCGTCCTCAAGGTGGTCTAAATCCGGTCACTTGGACTGGCTGGCTAACTTCCACCGCCGCGGCACTCCGTCACCGACGCGCTGCACGGTCTTCCCCGTATTGGTTTCAAGGGATGCCCGGATGGCGGCTTCGATGCCATGTCGCTGATCGTCGCTTGCATTATCAATGTTGTTCGCAGCAAGGACGCTGGCTGTGATCTCGGCCACCGTAAGGGGTTCGCCCGCCGCGCGGAGCGCTTCCAGGGCCTGTCGAAACAAGGTTCCTCGCCTGAACCAGGGATTTGTCCGTTGGCGCCTCCGGGCAGATATGGCCCGCACGCTGTAGCTCGGATCGAACAGCTTTATCACGGCCTCAACATGCCGCATGGCCTCCGCCAAGCGGAGGGCTTCGGCTTTATTGGCTTTTATCTGACCGCCGATGTCCGCATGTAGCCTCACGAGATACTCCACCGCGGGATGTTTTGGATGTGCCTTGAATGCGTGCGGCATTGTTTTCCTCAGCGGTGCCAGTAACCGGCAAAATATTTGCTGGGTGTGTGATTAAGGGCCAAGCCCAAAGCGCGATACGCAAGCGCGCCATTATCAAGCCGACGATGATCCTCTTTCCATGCGGCCTCGTTCGCATACTGACCAAGATGACGCGCACTCACGAAATGATGTTGGCCCTGCACCATGCGGCGGAGCCGGGAGAAATGAGACTGCACAAAATTCGTATGCACGCCGTTTAGGCTGTACGCTTCGCTATGATTGATCCTTTGAGTTGGATAAGAGGCGTGTAGCACATCCCAATGAGCCGCTTCGTCGGCAATCATGGTGCTGCCAGGCTTCACGGTCCGCGCTGCCATCACCACGCCATGGGCTTCGCTTGTCGAGACAAAAGGAATAGTTCGGCCCTTGCGCTGGCGAAGGGTACACAACAACGCGTCGCTTTCCGGTTTGGTGCTACGCCCAACCGCCGATCAATGCGGTTCTCTTTGAGATTGGCGGGGCGGATACTGCCGCCAAAGAATGCGCCGTCAATTTCGATCTCGCCCGACAACTTTATGTTTTGCGTTTCCGAGCCGACCGACTCGCGCGGAATCTGTGAAGCATCACGAAAGCGGTCTTGGCGTGGCATCCCGATATCGCGGGCAAATTGTAATGACGACACGCCTTTGACGGCATTGGCGAACAAACAAATGCCAGTTAGCAAATCGACATAAGACATCTTGCGGCAAGCGAAGATAGTCCCGGAGGTCGGGCTGTATTGGTGTTTGCAAGCGGCGCATTTATATCGCTGGCCTCGCGTGACGTTCCAGTAATCGACCGAGCCGCAGCGCGGGCAAACCGGCTGGCCATCATTATTGGTCCAACGGAGTTTGCAAAAAAGTCTCCCGCGCCTTTTCCTCGCCCATTGCCCGGATGTCTTTTACCGAAATGGTCCGGGACTTGGCTGAAACCAGAAAATGTTGCATTTGACAGCCTCAACGATTTTCGTTGAAACTCGTTATAAAGCGCCCAATTTGGTGTTGTCAACGCTTTTCGTTAAATTCTGGCGAAAGAGGGGGATTGCCGAATCGCCGGATTAGCTACAATACGGCAATGTCGCCAGAACAATGCAGGGCTGCGCGGAATTGGCTGGGATGGTCTATGGATGACCTAGCGGCCAAGGCGAATTGCAGCAATTCAACAATCCGAGACTTTGAGGCGCATCGTCGGCAGCCCCATAAGAACCGCTTAACGTCCATCAGGCAGGCCTTGGAAGTCGCGGGCATGGTATTCTCAAACGACGACGCGAGAGGCTCCGCGACCGTTTCTGGCCCGGTGAGGGCCATTGTAGAGGAAACCAAAAAGAAGCCGCTCGGCCGGGCTAAACGGTCGAGCGGTAGTGCGCGTAGGGTCAGGGCGGCTTAGCGCCGCCCATCCTTTGGCCGGACATGGCCGCGTACCGTCTCAGGCCGCATATAGCGGACCCTGACGTAACTGCGGACCCAGTGCCGGCTTCGGCGGTGAGCAATCGGTGGCCGTTGGGCCATGAGTGCGCTCCAGGGTTCGGGGTTGAGGGTGACCCCGATTGAAATTCGACCCAGGGAGTGCGAAGTAAGAGGTGAGAGCCGCACTTGTGAGCCGATCTCCAACCGGAGCCGGTTTGCGTGTGGTCCTACGGGAGAAGCCGGGCGGGTGGATCAGACCCGTTCCGGCTTTTCCTATCTCTCCGGGTCGGACCATCACCCGGAGAGCAAGGCGGGTAATTTCATTTGTCCTCTCCGATCAGACGCGCGTGCATGGGGATAATCCCCATTGCTCGCAATTCGTCACCACTGACGCCGCGCGGTTCTGGTTCCTGTGTGGACTTCGGCGGTAGCGGCCACGGGTTGCCTTTTTGCCAAGTCAAAATCGCTTCGCGGTGCATATAAAAATATGCGTTCGACACACCCGCCTCTCTTGAGGCCGCGGCCACCGTGTATTTGCCGCTGTCATACAGTTCCCGAAATTTCTCAATCTGAGCGGCGGTGATGACGGGTCTTCGGCCCCAAGTGGCTCCGGTCCGGGCTTTGAAATGCGCTATCCCCTCGCTCGTTGCTCGGGCGTGTTTTTTAGGTCGCCGCCAGCGATCCCGCCTTTCGCCGGGTCGGGCTTCTTCAGCGACCATTTGCCCTCGACGTACTGAAGCCAACGATTTCTCGTTTGATGATGCTCCAGCGCCTTATGAACCGCGTGCACCGGGCGCTTGGCTCTGATCGTCACCCCGCCGCTACTGAGCGCATCCCAGATTTCTTCATCTGTTTGAGGCTGTCCGGTAAGTTCCAGGTATTTGACGCCAGCTTTTGGCAGTGAGAGGCGGGCAAAATCGCTGTTCTCCGGAGCCGTTACGATCCTCGATCCGGTGCGCTGCCGCGTTGCCTCCGCGTATTGCTCTAATCCGCTGATCACGGCATCCAACGCCTTGAGGCGCTTCACCTCCGGCAGCGCCTCCACAACGGGCAAAAGCGCGGCGCGCTCCTCCCGCAATTCGGCGATTTGTTCGTAAACGCGATTATGGTTTATGGCCCGAGGCATTGCCCCCCATAAACGAACTCGTCTAGGAAGACAACAGGCGTATTCCTACAGTTAATGTGGTGACATGTTAGATATTTGAAATTGCATCATAATTTGTGTCTGTCAACAGCCTCTTAGCTTGCGTTGACGAAAGCCATCGGTTAAACGAAATCCGTTATAGTTGGTTGTAAATGCGCCCGAAGCCGGGGCCGCGCACCTTCCGGGCGTTGATCAATCATTTTGGCGGCGCGCGTGCCGCACTCGAAGCGCTGCCCGGCCTGGCGCGCCGCGGCGGCGGCAATGCTGCGCCGATCGTCTGTTCGCGCGACGAGGCGCTCCGCGAGATCGAAGGTTCGCGCAAACTTGGCGTCAGCCTGGTGGCGATTGGGGAAGCCGACTATCCGCAGCGGCTGCAAATGATCGACGATGCGCCGCCGTTGGTTGCGATCCGCGGCCATACCGCAGCGCTGGCGATGCCGCAGGTCGCGATCGTCGGCTCGCGCAATGCGTCTGCCGCCGGCGCCAAGATCACGCAGCGTCTTGTTCATGGACTTTGCGAGGCGGGGTTTGCCATCGTGTCCGGGTTGGCGCGCGGTATTGATGCTGCCGCGCACCGCGCGAGCCTTGCGACCGGAACCGTCGCCGTCCTTGCCGGCGGCCAGGATCGCGTCTATCCGCCCGAACATATCGACCTCCTCGACGCCATTCTGCCTGCTGGGGTCGCCATCACCGAAATGCCGCTTGGCTGGGAGCCGCGCGCGCGCGATTTCCCGCGGCGCAACCGGCTGATTTCGGGACTGTCACTTGGCGTCGTCATCGTCGAAGCCGCCAAACGCTCCGGCTCGCTGATCACTGCGCGGCTCGCGCTCGAACAGGGCCGCGAAGTGTTTTCAGTGCCGGGGTCGCCGCTTGATCCGCGTGCCGAAGGCACCAACGGCCTGATCAAGCAGGGCGCGACGCCGGTCACCGAAGCCGGCGATATCATCAGCGTACTGCAGCCGATCATGGGTCTTGAGCTACCCGCGCGCGAGCCGGAGCGCGACGATATGGAGCCCGCGCAAAATATCGAGCCGGCGCCGGACGAACGAACCCGGATCGTAGCGCTGTTGAGCCCTGTCCCAGTTTCGATCGACGATCTGATCCGGCAGTCCGGGAGCTCGCCGCGCATTGTGCGGATGGTTTTGTTGGAACTGGAAATTGCCGGACGGCTCGAACGTCACGGCGGCGGCTTGGTGTCTTTATTGTGAGCGGCCCGCGTCGCTCATCCGGCTCGTCATTCCTTGGTGATTTGATCGGCTTCGAGCCGCGCCATTTCCAGAATATAGCTGAGTGTGTCGAGACCGTTGCGCCTGGCAATCCGCGCCAGCTCTTCCGTCAGGGTCGCGATGTAGTGCGCGGCACTATCCGGGGTTTCGTGCCCATTCGGCCCGTTCATCTCGTCGCGGTCTGGCATTTTGCTTTTGGACGCTATGCGATCGGCGTTGAGCACTGGCGATAGCCCACTGGATGGCTGTGCGAGTTCAACAGCGAACATATATCATAACGTTAAGAAATATCAATATACAACCAATGAGAGTGGTTCAAATTAGCCGGGATTTTGCCCCGATTGGTGCGCATTCGACCGCTATCGCCACGACCTGTTCCACCGGTAACGATTTGACAGGTGGGGTTGCATTACCCATGTTCGCGACGGCCGTACCGCTGGTAGTCATGGGTCATATAGGCGAAAAGGCCGTCAAATCATTGGGTTATCATGCATCTTGTACTGGTGGAATTGCCCGCCAAGGCGAAGACGATCAACAAATATCTGGGCAAGGGCTACGAAGTCCTGGCCTCTTTTGGCCATGTTCGGGACCTGCCGCCCAAGAGCGGTTCGGTCGAGCCGGACCACGATTTCCGAATGCACTGGGAGGTCGACCCCAAGGCGCAGAAGCGGTTGAACGACATTGCCCGCGCGCTTAAGGACGCCGACAAGCTCATTCTGGCCACCGACCCCGACCGCGAGGGCGAGGCGATCTCGTGGCATGTGCTGCAGTTTCTCAAGGAAAAGAAGGCGCTCAAATCGCAGCCGGTCGAGCGGGTGGTGTTCAACGCCATCACCAAAAAGGCCGTTACCGAGGCGATGGCGCATCCGCGCGCCATCGATCAGGCCTTGGTCGACGCCTATCTGGCGCGCCGGGCGCTGGATTACCTAGTCGGCTTTACGCTGTCGCCGGTGCTGTGGCGCAAATTGCCGGGCGCGCGGTCTGCTGGACGGGTGCAGTCGGTAGCGCTGCGGCTGGTCTGCGACCGCGAACTTGAAATCGAGAAATTCGTCAGCCGGGAATATTGGTCGCTGGTCGCCACGCTGGCGACGCCGCGCCAGGAAACGTTTGAGGCGAGGCTCGTCGGCGCCGACGGCAAACGGCTGCAGCGGCTCGACATCGGCTCGGGCGCGGAAGCCGACGGCTTCAAGCAGGCGCTCGAGACGGCGCTCTTTAGCGTCGCTTCGGTCGAGGCAAAGCCGGTCAAGCGGCATCCCTACCCGCCCTTCACCACCTCGACCCTGCAGCAGGAGGCAAGCCGCAAGCTCGGCTTCGCGCCGGCACACACGATGCGCGTCGCGCAGCGGCTCTACGAGGGCGTCGATATCGGCGGCGAGACCGTGGGGCTAATCACCTATATGCGCACCGACGGCGTGCAGATCGCTGAAGAAGCTATCCCCGCGGTGCGCGAAGTCATCGAACAGGATTACGGTAAGAAGTATGTGCCTGCTGCGCCGCGGCGCTACGAAACCAAAGCGAAGAACGCGCAGGAAGCCCACGAGGCAATCCGGCCGACCGAGCTTTCCCGTCGGCCGCGCGAGACCAAAAGCTTCCTCGATGCCGATCAGGCCAAGCTCTACGAACTGATCTGGCTGCGCACCGTCGCAAGCCAGATGGAATCCGCCGAACTCGAGCGCACCACGGTCGATATCGAAGCCAAAGTCGCAGGCCGCCTTCTCGAACTGCGCGCCACCGGCACAGTGGTGAAATTCGACGGCTTCCTTGCGCTCTATCAGGAAGGCCGCGACGAGGATTTGGAGGACGAGGACTCGCGCCGGCTGCCGCAGATGAGCGGCGGCGAACGGCTGGAGAAGCGATCAATCGCCGCCGACCAGCATTTTACCGAGCCGCCGCCGCGGTATTCGGAAGCCTCCCTGGTCAAGCGCCTGGAGGAGCTCGGCATCGGGCGGCCCTCGACCTATGCGTCGATCCTGCAAGTGCTCAAGGACCGCAAATATGTGCGGCTCGACAAAAGGCGGCTTTATCCGGAGGATCGCGGACGCATCGTGGTCGCATTCCTCGAGAGCTTCTTCGCCAAATATGTCGAATACGATTTCACCGCCGGCCTCGAGGATCAGCTCGATCTGATCTCCAACAGCGAGGTAGCGTGGCGCGACGTGTTGCGCGATTTCTGGCGCGATTTTATCGGCGCCATCGACGAGACCAAGGATTTGAAAATCTCCCAGGTCATCGACGCGCTCGATGCACTGCTGTCGCCGCATCTGTTCCCGCCGCGCGAGGACGGCATCGATCAGCGTGTCTGTCCAACCTGCGGCAATGGCCGGCTGTCGCTCAAGCTTTCGAAGTTCGGCGCCTTCATCGGCTGCTCGAACTATCCGGAATGCCGTTACACCCGCGCGCTGTCATCGCAAGCCGACGGGTCGCCCGATATCGGCACCAAGAAACTTGGCGTCGATCCGGTCACGGGTCTCGATGTCACCGTGCGCTCCGGCCGCTTCGGTCCCTATTTGCAGCTCGGCGAGACCGTCAAGGATGCCGAAAAGCCGAAGCGCGCCGGTCTGCCCAAGGGTCTTGCACCCGACGAGGTCGATCTCGAACGCGCGCTTGCTTTGCTGGCGTTGCCGCGCGAAGTCGGCAAAAGCCCCGAGGACGGCGAGCCGATCGTCGCCGGCATCGGCCGCTTCGGGCCCTATGTTCGCCACGGCAAGACCTACGCCAATCTCGATTTACCCGAAGAGGTTTTTTCCGTTGGCCTCAACCGCGCGGTGACGTTGATTGCCGAGAAGATCGCCAAGGGTCCGCGCAAGGGCCGCTTTGGCGCCGATCCCGGCCGTGCGCTGGGCGATCACCCGACCAAGGGCGGCGCCATTGCGGCAAAGAAGGGACGCTACGGTCCTTATGTCAGCCACAACGGCGTCAATGCGACGCTGCCTGCCGACAAGACGCCGGAGACAATCACGCTTGAAGAGGCCGTCGTGCTGCTCGATGCCAGGGCCGAACGCAATAGCCCGGCGCCGCATGCGCGGCCACGCAAGCGCCCCTCCCCCGGCACGGCGCGGCATGTCAAAGCTTCAGGTAAAAAGCGTGCCGCCGCCAAACCGTCGGGACCCACCGCCAAACCCCGCAAGACGACGCACGCTGCCGAATAATCATTCTCTCATGTGCCCCAGGCCGCAGCCGCGGCCCCCAAGCGGGTCAGTGGGTGGCCGATGAAACGCCTCCCCTCGCGCGAGGAGCTTGTTGCCTTCATCCGCGAGCGCAGCGGCAAGGTTGGCGCGCGCGAGATCGCCCGCGCCTTCGGCGCCAAGAACGCCGACCGCGCGGCGCTCAACCGCATGCTGCGCGAACTCGCCGACGAAGGCCGCATCGATCAGCGCCGCAAGCGCCTGCATCATGCCGGCACCCTGCCGCCGGTGGTGCTCGCCGACGTCACCGGCCGCGATAGCGACGGCGAACTCCTGGCGCGGCCGACCGAATGGGATGAACAGGCGCATGGCGCGCCACCGGTCATCCATATCGCCGCGCCACGCCGCTCCCGCCCCGGCGAAGTCGCCGGCGTCGGCGACCGTGCCCTGATCCGCATCGACCAAACGAGCGACGAGGAAACCAGCGGGCACGTCATCAAGCTGATCGACCGCGCCAAGCACCGCACGCTCGGGATATTCCGCGGCCTTCCCAGCGGCGGCGGCCGGCTGGTGCCGGTCGACAAGAAGCAGCTCGGCCGTGAGTTGACGATCGCGCCGAACGCCACGGCAGGCGCGGTCGACGGCGATCTCGTCGCAGTCGAAGTAGCGCGCCACGGCCGGCTTGGCCTTTCCACCGCCACGGTCGTCGAACGGCTCGGCTCGCTCAAGAGCGAACGCGCTGTGAGCATCATCGCCATCCATGCCCACGACATTCCGCACGTATTCCCGCGCACCGTGCTCGACGAAGCGGCTGCGGCGCGGCCGGCGCCGGCGGCCGGCCGCCAAGAGCCCCGCGAAGACTGGCGCGATGTCCCCTTCATCACCATCGATCCGCCCGACGCCAAGGATCACGACGACGCCGTCCACGCGGTGCCCGATCCGGATCCGCGGAATTCCGGCGGCCATCTCGTCTGCGTCGCCATCGCCGACGTCGCGCATTATGTGCGGCCCGGCACGGCGCTCGACCGCGAGGCGGTGAAGCGCGGCAACTCGGTCTATTTTCCCGACCGCGTCGTACCGATGCTGCCGGAGCGCATTTCCAACGATCTGTGCTCGCTGCGGGCGAACGAGGATCGTCCGGCGCTGGCGGTGCGCATGGTCATCGGCGCCGACGGCAGGAAGCGCTCGCATACATTTCACCGCGTGCTGATCCGCTCGGCGGCTCGGCTGTCTTACGAGCAAGCGCAGTTCGCCGTGACCGGCCGGCCCGACGAGATCACCGAACCGATTGCCGATAAAATCCTGCAACCGCTCTACGCCGCCTATCGCGCGCTGGCGCATGCGCGCGAAGAGCGCGGCCCGCTCGATCTCGACATTCCGGAGCGCAAGATCGTGCTCAAATCCGACGGCACGGTCGATCGCGTGATCACGCCGCAACGGCTCGAAGCGCACCGGCTGATCGAAGAGTTCATGATTCTTGCCAATGTCGCGGCTGCCGAGACCTGCGAGCGGGCCAATGTGCCGCTGATCTATCGGGTGCACGACGAGCCGTCGCCGGAAAAGCTCAATGGCTTGCGTGAATTTCTGACAACGCTCGATATTTCGCTGCCAAAGGGCGGCACGCTGCGGCCTGATGGCTTCAACGGCATTCTCGCGCGGGTCAAAGGCCTCGATGTCGAACGCCTGGTCAACGAGGTAGTGCTGCGGACGCAAGCGCAGGCCGAATATTCATCGGAAAATTACGGCCATTTCGGCCTCAATCTTCGCCGCTATGCCCACTTCACCTCGCCGATCCGCCGTTATGCCGATCTGGTCGTGCATCGCGCGCTAATCCGTTCCGGCAAATTCGGCGACGACGGCTTGCCCGACGGTACGGATGCACGCGCGCTCGGTGAAATCGCCGCCAATATTTCAGCGACTGAACGCCGGGCCATGAAGGCCGAGCGCGAGACCGCCGACCGGCTGATCGCGCATTTTCTCGCCGATCGCGTCGGCGCCAAATTTGATGGGCATATTTCGGGCGTCACCCGCGCCGGCTTGTTCGTCGAGCTCGATGAAACCGGCGCCGACGGCTTTATCCCGGCGCGCACCATCGGCGACGAGTATTTCCGCTTCCATGAGGCCGGCCGCGCCTTTGTCGGCCGCTCGGTGACTTACCGGCTCGGCGATCCGGTGACGGTCGAACTGGTCGAGGCGGCGCCGGTTGCCGGTGCCTTGCGGTTCAAGCTTGTCGGCCATGACGATGCTGCGCAGAAGAGGACTGGACAGCCGCCGCACATCCGGCCGAAATTCCAGCAGCGCCAACCCTCGCGCAGCCGCCGGCGCAAGCGATGAAATCACAATACGATGAAACCTGAATACCTGGACGAAGACAAATCGAGCGTGACGGCGGGCGGCACGACTGCCGACCGCGCCGAGCGGCTGACGCGCACCATGCGCGATCAGAGTTTTCCCAATGTCAAGCCGCGGGACTCGGCAACGCTGATCCTGATCGACCGCGCGGAAGCCGTGCCCAAAGTGCTGCTCGGCCGCCGCCACGAGCGTCATCGTTTCCTGCCGGGAAAATTCGTATTTCCCGGCGGCCGCATCGAGGCGGACGATCACCTGATGGCGGCGTCAGCCGCGCTCGACGAGCGGCATATCGCAAAGCTGATGAGGCGCGTAAAACGGCCGAGCGTCGCCAAAGCATCGGCCTTTGCGCTGGCCGCCGTGCGCGAGACTTACGAAGAAACCGGTCTCATGCTCGGCGCGCCGCAGCGCGGCACTATTGCGGCGCCGCCCGGTCCCTGGGAAGCCTTTGCCAAGGCCGGCATCGCCCCCGACCTCAGCGCGGTCCATTTCGTCGCTCGCGCCATCACCCCGCCGAAGCGGCCGTTGCGCTTCGACAGCCGGTTCTTCACCGCGGAAGTCAGCGCCATTGCGCGGCGCGAGGATGGCTTTGTCGGACCCGACAAGGAACTGGTCGAATTGGTCTGGCTGCCGATCACCGAGGCCCGCCAGCTCGATATGCCCGGCATCACCGCGGTGGTGCTTGAGGAATTGCAGGACCGCATTGCCGCCGGCATGAGTTTCGATCACCCGGTGCCGCTTTACCGGATGCTGCATAAGCGCTTTGTGAGGGAAATCCTGTGAGTGCTGGCGGTTTTCAGGCGCTTTCTTGACTTTCGACGCCCGGCGACTAGGTTGCGCTCAAATCGACTAACCCCGAGGTTCCGCGAGGTCTCCCGATGGCCAAGAACGCCACGATCAAGGTCAAGCTCGTTTCCAGTGCCGATACCGGCTTCTATTACGTCACGCGCAAGAATTCGCGCACCATGACCGATAAGCTGAAGATGAAGAAATACGACCCGGTGGCGAAGAAGCACGTCGAGTTCACCGAATCCAAGATCAAGTAGCGCTGGCGCCTCAAGACCCGATCGCAGCTTCGTTAACGCTGGCCGGCGGGGCGTCGATGCCGTTCGAGCGGATTCGCGATTTGATATGCTCCGCCAGATATTCGGCGTCCCTGGCGACGCCGGAAAAGCGGCCCGAGCCCCACGTATAAAGCCAAGGCAATCCCAAAAAATATACGCCGGGTATCGGCGTGACGCCGCGCGCGTGGCTTGGCTGGCCACGGCCGTTGAACAGCGGCAGATCGATCCAGCTATTGTCAGTGCGAAACCCGATGCACCAGACGATGGATGTGATGCCGGCTCCACGATAATCGAGTTGCGGCCGCTCGCCGGGGGGCGTCCAGACCGGCTGATAGCGGGCCTCTTGCGGCGCCGCGATGGCCTTCTTGACGATGAACCCGTCGATGCTGGTCTTGATGCTTTCGGAAACCTGATCGGCCTGGTCGAGGCAGAGCGCCAAATCGTCGTCGAGCACCAGATGGTCGCCTTTGACGTCAAGCAGGCGTCCATAAAGCTCCATGCCTTCGAGCGCGCGGCGCCGCAGATCGATGTCGCGGCCGCCGTCGCGGCCGGTGACATAGTGATTGGTCTTGTCGCGTACGCCCTCGCGTAACGGGTGTTCGTGCACCGGCAGATCGTAGTAGCCCATCAGATGCAGCCACTCGACAACGTCCTTGCCGCGGTAGCGCCGCGATACGCGCGGTGCGTCGCCGACGCACAGATGAACTTTGCGGCCGGCAAGATGCAAATCCTCGGCGATCTGACAGCCGGATTGGCCGCTGCCGACCACCAGTACGGCACCCGCCGGAAGTGATTCCGGGTTGCGATAAAGCGACGAATGGACCTGCACGATGTCGGCGGGAAGCCGTTCGGCGCAGCGCGGAATGATCGGGTCCTGGTAGCCGCCGGCGGCGACCACCACTTGATCGGCGAAATGCGCGCCGTCGCTGGCGTCGAGCACAAAACCGTGCAGCGGCTCGCTGCGCAGATGCCGCACGGCGACGCCTTCGCGAAGCGGCGGACTGAAGGAAGCGACGAACGCGTCCATATAGGCGACGATCTCATTGCGCAGCATAAAGCCGTGCGGGTCAGGTCCGCGATAGGGAAAACCTGGCAATTGGCATTGCCAATTCGGCGTGACCAGACAGAACGTGTCCCATCGTTCGGCGCGCCAGGCGTGCCCGGCGCGTTCTCTCTCGAACACGACATGGTCGATTCCGCTCTGCGTCAGAAACCAGCTGATCGAAAGGCCCGCCTGGCCGCCGCCGATCACCGCGACGGCGTGGCGGGCAACCGGATTTGATTCACCCATCGTGTCGGTCCAATCTCATTCGTCGAACGTTTCGACGGTTACAAGTGGTTCCGGCAAACTGGAAAACGCCTGCGCAGCCGTCTCAATCCGTGCAAGCTGCGCGGCTGCGCGGGAACAGCGCCAGCCGTATTTCGCCTCGACGCGTTCGCTTGCAATATTGAGCGCGGTGCGGCTGCGTTCGACGAAATCGGCAAGCGGATAGCTTTCGCCCGGCACCAAATAGTCCTTCACGATAAGCGAGGGCGAATAGCAGCTCTCCGCGGTACCGTCCGGCCACCGGATGCAGAAGCGCATTTCAGGCATCGGCCCGCTCCAGGAGTTCGTTATAGGCCGCGAGATGGGCTTGGGCCGTTCTCACCCAATCGCGGTGAGCGGCAATTTGTAGGCCGCGCGTGCGCAATCTTTCGCGCCGCGACGGATCGAGCGCGCGCGTCATGGCGGCGGCAATCGAGGAGCTGTCGAATGGATCGCACCACAGCGCGTCGTCGTCACCGAGATATTCGGTGAACGGCGCAATCCGCGACGTCACCACCGGCACACCGCTTGCCATCGCTTCAAGCACGACAAGACCAAAGCCCTCCCTGGTCGAAGGAAAGACCAAGGCCGTTGCGGCGCGATAGAGCGCAGGCATCAACGCCTGCGGCAGCGGCCCCGTTCGGATCACGGCACCGGCCGCCGGGCCGCTCCGGGCGAGCACCGCGGCAAATCGTGCCTGGAACGCGTCGTGATCGAGGAGCGAAGCGCCCCCGGCAATCACCAGCCGGCTTGCTGGATGCCGTTCATAAAGCGATGCAAAAGCTTCAAGCAGGCGGATGGTATTCTTGCGTTCCTCGACCCCGCCGACGGCGAGAAACATCGTCGCATCCGGCGGCACCCCGAGGCACGCGCGCAATATGGCGTCCGTCGCGTCGGCCGCGGGCGAAAAGCGCAGCATGTCAACGCCGTTGCCGACCGGTATGGCCGCTCGATCGACTTCGCGTTTGAGCCAATCGCGCCACACCTGACTGACCACGAACAACTGATCGGCGGCGGTAATGGCGCGCAGTTGCAGCGCGCAAAGCCTTGCATCGTCGAACGTGTCGACATGATGAACGGTGCGGGCAAAACCAGGAATGAGCCGGCGGTCCTTCAAGATCGCCAGGGCATTTGCCGAAATGCCGTCTTGCGCATGCCAGAGGTCGAAGCCGCGGTTTCCGTCGCGTTCGAAATGACGGACATAGTCGGCAACCCGGATCTCGACCAAGTCGCGCAGATTACGGCCGGGCGGGGACGCCGGCACGCAAAAAGTCTCGCACATCGTCTCACGGAAGAACCGCGTGCCGGCCGGCGCAGGAGCAAATACTGTCGCCGCGCGCCCAAGTTTGGTCAGCGCATCGCCAAGCTCGAGGGCATGCACGACCCCGCCGCGGGGATTGGTCGAATGCGCGAGGATTGCGATACGCAAAGCCTGCTTCATGTCCGCGCTATCTCATGCAAATGCTGGAATTGGCGCACAACCGATCAGCGGCTCGCGCGCAAAATCCCAGATGGTCTCGGTTGCCGCGCCATCGCTCACGGCGACGCGAAGATCCGCCGCGAATTCGCCGATCTCGGCGGCGGCGATGCCCCGGTTAGTGAACCTTTCGAGCACCGTCGCAACATTCGCCGCGCGAACCGCGACGAGATAACCGTAGCTCGGAAAGGTCTGCAGCCAGCGACCGAGGTCGACCCCCGCCGGTTTGGGGACGCAGCTCACATCGATCGTCGCGCCGACGCGCGAGCACTCGGCCAGCATCATCGCGGTGCCGATGAGGCCGCCCTGCGAGATGTCTTTTGCCGCCACGGCAAGCCCCGATTCTGCGATCGCGGGGAGCACTTCGAGATCGCCCTTGAGCCGCGCCGGCGGTGCATCCGTCGCCGCCTCCCAGTTCAGAAACGGCTCGCGGTAGCGGCCGCGCAAGTCGATCGCCGCAATCAGGCGGTCGCCAGGCCTGGCGTTGAAGGAGGTGAGTAGGCGCTTAGCGCGGCCCAATATGGCGACCGCGAGCTGGCCGCGGTCGGTGCGGCTGTTGGTGTGTCCGCCTACGACCGGAACACCGTAGGTCTCCGACGCTGCGCGCAAGCCGGCCAGCACCGGCGCCGCCGCATCGCTCGTCCCCCATACCGCATCGACGACGGCAATCGCGCGGCCGCCCATCGCAGCGACATCCGAGATATTGACCATCACCCCGCACCATCCGGCGAACCACGGATCGCGCGCCACGAATTCGTTCATGAAGCCCTCGATGGCGAGCAGCAGGTAGCCGTCGCTATCGGCGATCGCCGCGCAATCGTCGCCGACCATCACGGCGGAATTGGCCGCGAGGTCGAGCCGTGCGGCAACGGCGGCGATATCGCCCTTTGCTGCAATGCCGCGGCTGTTGCGCAGCGTCGCGGCCAGTTCGCCGATCGCTGCCGCGCCAAGCATCAAGCAGCCTTCCTCGGTAACGAGACAATTCCGGTTTCAGCGTCGGCGATCGGCGGATAATGGCGCAGGTCAGCCTGCATAAAGTGATGCGGCCGGCCATGGACTACGATCTCCTCGATGGTGTTCCAGCCCAAGCGCAGGAACAGCGGCGCGTTCTGTGCCTGGACATGGGCATAGAAGCGCTGGCAGCCCTGGGCATGCGCGGACGACACGGCGAGCCTTATCAACGAGGTGCCGAGCGCCGAGATTTTGCGGTAGTCGGTGGCGACTGCAAGCCGCGATCCCCACCAGACTCCCGGCTCCACCGTGTGGATGCGCACAGTGCCAACGACCTCCTGGGCCGCCACCGCGAACGATGACGTCGCAACAATCGGTATCGCCACGTCGTCGATGGCGTCGCGATCGTCGCCGGAAAAGATTTGTTGCTCGTCGCAAAACACCCGGCGGCGCAGCGCCGCCGCATCGCGGCGCTCCCACGCTTCGGTGGCGAATTTGACGCGGTATTCCGAGGGCAGAAATTCGGGAAAGGGCTCGAATATCATGCGAGGCCCTCCCGTTCATAAGTTGACAGCGCCGAGCAAGCGCCGCATTTGCCGCAGCCGGCCTTGATCGCGGTGGCGCGCAACCCGCCTCGACGCAACATCGATGCCAGCGGCCCAAGTATCTCGTGCATGAAGGCGGCGCCGGGCGGCGCGTGGCTTTCCATCGGCGTGCCAGAAATCGGCACGAACGGCACCACGAAGGGATAGACGCCAAGCGCTATGAGATGCTCGCAGGTGGCGAGGATGGCGTCCTTGGGATCGCCGAGGCCGGCCAGGATATAGGTCGATACTTGGCCGACGCCGAACACCGGCACCGCCGCTGCGAAGGCTGCGAAATAACGCTCGATCGGGACCTGCGCCTTGCCGGGCATCACGCGTGCGCGCACCTCCGGGGTAACGGCTTCCAAATGCATGCCGAGCGTATCGATGCCGGCGTCACGCATGCGCACAAACCAGATGTCATCATCCGGCGGTTCGCATTGCGCCTGGATCGGCAAGTCGACGGCTTGCTTCACGGCGCGGGCGCTTTCAGCAAGCATCGCGGCGCCGCGATCGGAACCGGGCGGCGTCCCGGTAGTCATGACCATATGCTTGACGCCATCGAGTTCGACGGCGGCTTTGGCGACTTCGGCAAGTTGTTCTGGCGTCTTGCGCTCGATGGTGCGGCCGGCGGCGAGCGATTGACCGATGGCGCAGAAGCGGCAGGTTTTGGTTCGGCTCTGGTAGCGGATGCAGCTCTGCAGCACGGTCGTCGCCAGCACATCGCGACTGTGCAGCACCGCGATCTTCCAATAAGGGATGCCGTCCGCCGTACTGCGATCGTAGAAGCGCGGCCGCACCGGAAAGCTCACGCTGGCAAGCGTGACGCCGTCCCGGCTGATCCGGCTGTCGCCAAATTCATCGGGCTTGTCGACGACATAGGCGCTGGCGAAGGCCGGCGCGGTATGAACGGGCACCATGACGGTCATGCCGTCGATCGTCATCGCCTTGTGGTCCGAAGGCCCGGCGCCGCCGCGGCGGCTCTCATGGCCGGCGGTCGGATCAGCGAGCCGAACCCCACAAGACTGCAACTCGTTGATCAGTTGCGCGGTCGGCAGAGCTTTGGCCGTTATGGCTTTGGCTGTCGTCGGCTTCATCGGACGCCTTCCCATGCGGTAGATCCTGGACGGGAGCCAATCCCGGCAGCGTCGCGACCTGCATCGCGGCCGCGGGGCGGTTGTCGAGCACGAGTTTTAGAATTTCGGGACGGGCATAGTGGCCGACCGAATCCATCATCCGCTTTCGTTTGACGATCAGACCCATGTCGAGATCGGCGATCAGAATGCCCTCGCCTTGCGTCAGCGGCGGCACGACATGAGAACCCTCCGGCGAGACAATCGCCGTCATGCAGCCGCCGCGCAGCGCCTTGCGCAGCTTCTCGTCGGGAGAAATTTTTGCGATCTGCTCCTCGGTGAGCCAGCCGGTCGCATTGACGACGAAACAGCCGCTTTCCAACGCGTGATGGCGGATCGTCACCTCGATCTGCTCGGCGAAAATCGGTCCAACCATCGAGCCGGGAAACTGCGCGACGTGAATTTCCTCGTGTTGCGCCATCAGCGCATAGCGCGCGAGCGGGTTATAGTGCTCCCAGCAGGCCAGCGCGCCGATACGGCCGACGGCGGTATCGACCACGGTGAGGCCCGAGCCGTCGCCCTGCCCCCAGATCATGCGTTCGTGAAATGTCGGCGTGATCTTGCGGCGCTTGAGTGCTAGCCGCCCGTCTGCGTCGAAAACGAGCTGGGCGTTGTAGAGCGAGCCGTGATCACGCTCATTGACGCCAAGCACGACCACGATGTTGTGACGCTTCGCCTGGGCCGCAACCGCCTCAGTGACCGGCCCAGGCACGACGACCGCGTTTTCGTAGAGCCGGATATGTTCGCCGCCGGTCGCTACCGGCGAATGGACAAAAGAAAAATACGGGTACCACGGCACGAACGTCTCGGGAAAAACGACCAGCCGCGCACCCTTGCCGGCCGCCTCGCCGAGCGCGGCGAGAACTTTCGTCACGGTCCCGCCGGGCGCATCGAGGTCCGGCGCGATCTGCACCGCGGCAACGCGAACCAGGGCTTTGTCCGCCATGTCGTTGTTCTCCGTGCCGTGCTCCCCGCTTACGGCCTCACCTTTTCCAGGCTCCAGAGTGTCCGGGCTCTAGAGCGTCCAGGTATTGAGGATGAAGGCGTTGTCGCGCCGGTGCAGGAGAATAAGGTCCAGCACATCGAGCGGTGAGACGGGCCTGATGCCGGGAAGCAATGAAGCCTCGCCGTGGCCATAGAGCATCTGCAGCGCGAAACGGCAGCAATAGATCTCGCCGCCTTCGCCCATGAACTTCGTCAACTGGTTGGCGAAATTCTGCGCGCCGGGAAACGGCTCGTCGCCAAGTTTCGGAAATCCGCGCTGTACGCCGAGCGTAACGCCCGGCCCGTACAGCAACACCGTGGTCTTGAAGCCTTTTCGCTGCAGACGCAGCGCCTGGAGAATGTTCACCAGGCCGATCGATCCTTCGAACGCGACGGTGTGAAATGTGATGAGCGCTTTCTCACCCGGCGTAGCTTTGACGTCTTCAAAAACTTTCTCTTCGTAATCGACCAGATAGTCACCCTTCTTGTGGGCAGGCATGGTGACAGCGGGCATGGTCCACTCCTTGCTGGCGTTTATGCGGCGTCCCTGCAGGTTCGCCGTCTTCAAGCGATTGCAAACCGCATGCCACCATCGCGCTGCACATCCATTCATCAAATCCAGTCATATCGAACGCATATACAGTCAATTTCTGCCTTAGACTTCAGCGGGCATAAATCTTCAAACAAAGCCGCGCGCGCTAATTGAGCAGTAGTTTGCCGATCGGCTGGGCATTTTTGATTCACGCGCGAAATGCAGCGTCACAATCCAAATTTTTATTGCGGCGCTCATTTGCAACACGATACAGTCAATTTTGTTGCAGCGTTTCGATCTGAAATCGTTGGCGGTGAGGAGCAAAATGGACGAGTGGGTGCCGCATATTCCGAAACTGGGTAAGCCGCGTTACCTCGCCATCGCCGATGCGATTGCCGAAGACATCCGCAGCGGCACACTTCTGCCGGCCGATCGGCTGCCGCCGCAGCGCAAGCTGGCAAGCCGGCTCGATATCGACTTCACCACGGTGGCGCGCGGTTACGTCGAGGCGAAACGGCGCGGGCTTGTTGAATCGCGCGTCGGCCAGGGCACGTTCGTGCGTGCATCAGCCAGAAGCCGCCATGCGCCAATGGTGCGGCATCCCGAAATCGTCGATCTGTCGATGAATCTCCCGCCCGAGCCGGACGATCCGGAGTTGCTGGATCGCATGCAGGACGGCCTGGAAGCGCTCGGCCGCGACCTTGTTTATCTGATGCGCTATCAGGGTTTTGGCGGCGTGCAGGCCGACAAGGATGCGGCGGCGGTTTGGCTGCAGCACCGCGGCCTTGCGCCACAGCAGGACCGGCTGTTCATCGCGCCGGGCGCGCATCCCGCGCTTCTCGGCATTCTCGGCGTGCTGGCGAAATCGGGAGACGTCGTCCTGTCGGAGGCGATCACCTATCCGGGCATCAGATCGATTGCGGCGCAATTGGGCTTGCGGCATGTCGGCCTGCCGATGAACGACGAGGGCATCGACATCGCCGCTTTGGCGGATGCCTGTCAGCGTCTGTCGCCGCGCGCGCTCTATCTCAATCCGACGCTGCTCAACCCGACCACCCATACAATTTCCCAAGCCCGCCGCGTGGCCGTCGTCGATGTCGTCCGCCGCCACGGCGTCGCGATCGTCGAGGACGACCCCTACGGCTTTTTGCCGATCGCCGGACCGTCGGCATTTGCTGTGTTGGCGCCGGAACTGACCTGGCATGTTGCGGGTCTGGCCAAATGCCTCGGTGCCGGACTGCGCATTGCCTATGTCGTCGTGCCCGACGCGCGCTCCGGCTGGCTGTTTGCCGCCGCGGTGCGGACCGCGACGGTCATGGCCTCGCCGGTGACGATCGCGCTCGCGACACGGTGGATCACCGATGGAACGGCGGACGCACTCCTTGAGGCGGTACGCCGCGAGAATCCGCGGAGCGGCAGCGGCTCGCGACAGCGATCCTGCCGCGCGGCCTCTACCGCGCGGATCCTGTCGGCTTTCATCTGTGGTTGTCACTGCCGGAGCCGTGGACCCGCTCGGCCTTCGTCGGCCATACCCGATCGACCGGCATCAGCGTGGTGGCCAGTGACGCATTCGTGACGGAGGGCACCCCGCCCCCGGAGGCCGTCCGGGTTTGCCTTGGTGGCCCCGCCGACCGCGCGGCGGTGCGCGGCACGCTCGAATTCATGGCGCATGCATTGGCGGAATCGCCGACGCTCGCCTCCTCTTTCCTTTGATTTCAATCGCAACGGCGCAGTCCCGAACAAAGGTGGCCGGCCGGAAACGGTGTCATGAGGAGGCCACTCGCACCGCCCCCGTGCCGGCCGAACCCCACGGACCCAGGAGATGCGGCGGACCTGAGCATTCCCGTAGGGTTATCTACGTACCCGCGAAGCCGTCGGCATCGCCCGGCTCGCTGCAAGGCCCCATACGATCAGCGAGGAATGCCGTTCGTTGAAAAGCTAACGGAACCACCGACGAAATCAACCGGCAAAGTTCCACGGGAACGGAGCAAATTGCGGTCAGCCACCAAAATTGCTGTTACCGGCCAGCCAACCTGCCTGCCCGCTCAGGCGGCGTCGGGCACCACCCGGTTGCGGCCGTCGCGTTTGGCCCGGTACAGCGCCTGATCGGCGCGCTTGAGCAGGCTCGCCGCGGTGTCGTCCTTGCCACGCAGTCCGGCAATGCCGATCGAAATCGTCACCGCGATCTGCCGCGCCCCCTGGGCAATCGCGAACGGTTCCGCGGCAATGCGGCGGCGCAGCCGCTCCGCGACCATCGCCGCGACCGCCATATCGGTTTCCGGCATGACGACGACGAATTCCTCGCCGCCATAGCGGCAGGCCAGGTCGATGCCGCGGATCGATCGCTTGATGCGCAGCGCAAAATCGCGGAGCACGTCGTCGCCGGCGTCATGGCCGTGGCTGTCGTTGATCGCCTTGAAATAATCAATGTCGATCACCAGCGCGGTAAGCGGCTTGCCGCGCGCAGCTGCCTGCTCGATCAGCGTACCGAGATGGCTTTCCATGTAGCGACGATTGAACAGGCTGGTGAGCGCGTCGGTGATCGCCATCTCGATCGACATCTGCACATTGTCGCGCAGCCGTTCGGTATAGCGACGCTTGCGCACCTGACTGCGCGCCCGGGCCAACAGCTCGTTCTTGTCAATCGGACGGAACAGATAATCGTTCACGCCAATCTCAAGTCCGCGCAGCATGCGCGCATTATTGTCAGGCTCGGTCACGGCGAGAATGGGCAGGTTGCGGGTGCGATCGAGCGAACGGACCTGGCTGCACAGCCGCAATGCGTCGAAATTTTCCAGGCCCAGCGATACGATGAGCAGATCGAAATTGCCGTCGGCCGCATGAAATAACGCCTGGTTCGGTTCGGTCTCGATTTCGACCGTGTGTTCCTTCGCCAGCACCGCCGAGATGCGCTCGTAGGATGCCGGCCGATCGTCGACGATCAGCACCCGTCCGTCGCGGCCGGTGTCGGCAATCGCCTCACGCTCCGGCAACTCGATGCCGATCTCATGCGAGGTCAGAACCCGCATGCGCAATTCGTCTGTCACCATTTTGAGCCGCGCCAGCGAACGCACGCGCGCAATCAGCGCCAGTTCGGGGATGGGCTTGGTCAGGAAATCGTCGGCGCCTGCTTCCAGGCCGCGGACCTTGTCGGAGGGCTGGTCGAGCGCGGTGACCATCACCACCGGAATGTGGTGCGTCGCCGGGTTATTTTTGAGCCGGCGGCAGACCTCGAACCCGTCCATGTCGGGCATCATCACGTCGAGCAAAACGAGGTCGCACTCGGCACGCTCGCAGATCGTCAATGCTTCGCGCCCGCTCATGGCGGTGATGACGTCGAAATATTCCGCCGACAGCCTCGCCTCGAGCAATTTGACGTTAGCGGGAACGTCGTCAACGACGAGTACGCGAGCAGTCATTACAGGTCCTCAAGGATTGCCGAGGAAATGACGGACGGTCTCGATGAATTTGCCCACCGAGATCGGCTTCGACAGGTAGGCTTCGCAGCCGCCCTCCCGGATACGCTCTTCGTCGCCCTTCATGGCGAAGGCAGTGACCGCGACCACCGGGATCTGCCGCAGTTCCTGATCGTCCTTGAGCCACTTTGTGACCTCAAGGCCGGACACTTCGGGTAGCTGGATGTCCATCAGGATCAGGTCCGGCCGATGCTTACGCGCCAGATCGAGCGCCTCGATGCCGTTGCGCGTACCGACCGTCGCGTAGCCGTGGGCCTCCAACAGATCGTGGAAGAGCTTCATATTGAGCTCGTTGTCTTCCACAATCAGGACGGTTTTCGCCATCCCCCATTCCCTTCGCCGGTCCCCGGCCCGATGCTGGCGGCAAGCGGAAAAATCACCTGCGTCCCCAAGCCGGGCGGCATCGGGAACCTAGGCCCGATGTATTACGGAAAGGCAAATGGAACCCTAAGATGAAACGCGCAAGAGAAACGCGGGAAGCCGCCGAAATGCTGGCGATTCAGGCGCTTGCCTTCATCACCGAAGAGCCCGACCGGCTTGGCGCTTTTTTGGCCATGACCGGGATGGGGCCAGGAGACATTCGCCAGGCTGCGCGTGATCCCGGTTTTCTCGCCGGTGTCCTCGATCATATGCTCGGCGACGAAAGCCTCTTGATCGCCTTCGCCGAGGGCGCCGGAATCGACCCTGCCGGCATTGCGCGGGCGCGCCGGGCCCTCGGCGGCGAGTCGGAGCGCGATGTGCCGTGACCGCGAGCTTCTGCCGCGATTGCCTTGCCGACGCAGCGCCGCAAAGTCCGCGCTGCGCTGGCTGTGGTTCGCCACGCTTGCTGCGTCACGATGAGCTCGAGACCCTCGCCATCGCCCATGTCGACTGCGACGCCTTTTATGCCACGATCGAGAAACGCGACGATCCGACCCTGGCCGCCGAGCCGGTGATCGTCGGCGGCGGCAAGCGCGGGGTGGTGGCTACGTGTTGCTACATCGCGCGAACCTACGGGGTGAAATCGGCGATGCCGATGTTCGAGGCGTTGCGCTTGTGCCCACAGGCCAAAGTGGTCCGACCCAATTTCGAGAAATATTCAAAGGCCGGACGCGAAGTCCGCCGCATGATGCTCGACTTGACCCCGCTGGTCGAACCGCTCTCGATCGACGAAGCGTTTCTTGACCTCTCCGGCACGGCGCGCCTGCACGGCATGTCGCCAGCCAAAGCGCTGGCGCGTTTCGCCGCCGCCGTCGAGAAAACGCTGCGCATCACCGTATCGATCGGACTGTCGTGCAACAAATTCCTCGCCAAAGTCGCTTCCGATATCGATAAGCCACGCGGCTTTGCCGTGCTGGGCGCCGGCGACGCGGAACCGTTCCTCGCCCCCAAGCCCATAAGTTTTATCTACGGCGTCGGCAAAGTCAGCGCCGCGCGCTTCGCCCACGATGGCTTCCACCGCATCGCCGATCTGCAGCGGGTGAGCGAGATCGAGCTGACGCGGCGCTATGGCGACGAAGGCCGCCGCCTCGCTCAATTGGCGCGCGGCCTCGACACGCGCCGGGTCAACGCCGAACGCGAGACCAAAAGCGTATCCTCGGAAACCACGTTCGAGCGCGACATCGCCGATTTCCGCTCGCTGGAACGCATCCTGTGGTCGCTCGCCGAGGACGTTTCGGCGCGCCTCAAGGCCAAGGAATTGGCCGGGGCCACGGTGACGTTGAAGCTCAAAACTGCGGATTTCAAAATCCGCACGCGCGCCCGATCGCTCGGCGCGCCCACCCAGCTCGCGGGACGCATTTTTGCCGCCGCGCGCGGGCTCCTGGAGCACGAATCCGACGGCACGCGATATCGCCTGCTTGGTGTGGGCTTAAGCGCACTCGCCGGAGCGGACGAGGCCGATCCCGCAGACCTCGTTGATGGCCGCTCGGCACTTGCCGAACAGGCCGTCGACAGCGTGCGCGCCCGCTTCGGCGACAGCGCGGTGATCAGGGGGCTTGCCTTCGAGCCACCGGAGAAGCCTTGAATGACCTACGATACAATGAGTTAGGGACAAGGCTTTCGTCTTTGATCTCCAGGGACGTGAGTTTGCCTTTGACGACGAAATCATTGTAGTCGAGCGTCAAGGCCCGCGAGATGCCGTTCTCATAAAGCTCGAAGCCGATCGAATAGGCCGGTGTTTGCTCGCCGGAATCTTCCGACTTTTCCCGGTCGAAATAGCTGATCGTAACCGGCCAGCGCGGCGCCGTCGCGAGTTTCGGCTCCTCCGCAGCAGCGTCGTCGTGCTTTCGTTCGCCCGGCGCGATCTTCTGGCCGATCACGGTCAAAGTGTTGAAGACCTTATCGCCAGTGTCGGAACCGTCGTAGACCGGAAAATGGAGAATGGTCTTGCCGGCCCGCGCGGCCTGGATCGCGCGCACCATGTGCTCGGTCGGAAACACCACGCTCGGGTCGAGATTAAGGCTCTTCTGCTTGGGTTTATCGAGGTCGACGAGCGTCTTGGTTGCGGCGTGCTCGGCGTGGCCGTCGACGGCATCGACAAGGTTTTGATCGACGTAATTCTCCGAGGTGAATTTGAAGCTCTTGGCATTGGCGCCTTCCCAGGTCATCGAACGCAAATCGCTGGTCGAGATTTTGCCCTCGCCGGTGTCGAGTTCGGAGACCTGGCGGAAATCCAGCGAATAGCCTTGGCAGGCATTGCCGCTGAAGTCGTAGACGATACGGCCGCGCACGCCGGCCACCTGGGAATCCCCGCGCGTGCGGCCAAGCGTGAGGTCGTAGATCGCCCGATGCGGCACCAGAACCACCGGCGCATCTTGCGGGGTCTGTTGCGCCAGTGCCGGCGAAGAGGCGGCGATAACAAATAGACCGAGAAAAATGGCGGCGGCGCGCGAGGCCAGCGTGTCGTCCAAGACCATGAACCTATCTCGCTTTATTCGCTTTGGAGATGGGCCCCCGCCTGCCTTTCCCCGTTCTGAGGCGTTTCCTTTTCGCCGGAATTACGGCGAAGATAGGCCACGTGCCGCGGTCACGGCAACCGCCCTAACGGCGCTCCGCTTGCATGACGCCAATCGATCGGCGAAGAAGGCTTTGCGCCCGTTTAGACCTTTCAATTGCAGCCGGAGGTGCCCATGGCCGGGACAGCGGAAAAGAAGTTGCAGGAGCTTGGCGTGAGACTCGCCGAACCGCGGGCGCCTATGGCCAACTACGTTCCGTTCGTGCGCACCGGAAATCTTTTGCACGTTTCCGGCCAAGTCAGCCTCGATGGCGAGGGCAAGCTCGTCGCCAAGGGCAGGCTCGGCGACGGCGTATCCATCGAAGACGGACAGAAGGCGGCGCGCGCCTGCGCCATCAATCTTTTGGCCCAAGTCAAAGCGGCGCTCGGCGATCTCGACAAGGTGGTGCGGGTGGTGCGCCTCGGCGGCTTCATCAATTCGGCGCCTGGCTTTGTCGACGGTCCGAAAGTCATGAACGGCGCTTCCGACCTCATGGTCGCGGTCTTCGGCGACAAGGGCAAGCACGCGCGCTCGACGGTTGGCGTGGCCGCGTTGCCGGCTGACGCCGCAGTTGAAGTCGAGGGCTTGTTCGAAGTGTCCTGAGCGAAGCGACCGCCCCGGTGTCGCACTCGCTGGACTGGCTCACTGCACGGCCGATCGCGCACCGCGGGCTGCATGATGCGGCGCGTGGCCTGATCGAAAACACCGCCGGCGCCATAGGCGCCGCCATCGACGCCAATTATGGCATCGAGGTCGATGTCCAGATCAGCGCCGATGGCGAGGCCATGGTGCATCATGACGACGTGCTCGGCCGCCTCACCGACGGCGAGGGCCGGCTCGACCAACTGAGCGCCGCTGAACTCAAACGTGTTGCGTTCCGCCGCAGCGCCGAGCGCATGCTGACGCTGCCTGAACTCTGCGATCTCGTCGGCGGCCGCGTCACCATTGTGGTCGAGATGAAAAGCCGGTTTGACGGCGATCCGCGAGTTCCCCTCCGCGTTGGGGAAGTGCTCGACGGCTATCGCGGGCCAGCCGCAGCCATGTCGTTCGACGCGCGGCAGATCGCTCTGCTGCGGCATAAGGCACCAAAAATTGTCCGCGGCATCGTTGCCGCAAAATACCGGCCGCATCCATATTGGAATCTGATGGCTTCCTGGAAACGGCACTGCATGGGCTATCTCGTTCCCGGTTTACTGGCGCGACCGCAATTCGTGGCCTACGCGGTCGCAGATTTGCCGGCGCTTGCTCCGATATTCGCGCGGCACGTTTTTGGCTTGCCGCTATTGACCTGGGCGGTGCGCACCGAAGCCGAGCGAAAGATTGCCGCGCGCTGGGCTGACCAGATTATTTTCGAGGGTTTTCGGCCGTGAATTCTGTGCAAAATGAGCCCGTGGCACAAGCACGGCAAAAAGCGGCACACGGCGACCTGCACCTCACAGTGGTCGATGCGATTGGTGAGGTAAGCGCCGTTGATTGGGACGCCTGTGCCAATCCTGCCTCCGATCCTAACCTTCAACAGCAGGAGACCGCATATAACCCTTTTATATCTCATGATTTTCTGTCGGCGCTGGAACAGTCCGCTTCGGTAGGTGGGCGAACCGGCTGGCTGCCTCGGCATGTGCTGGCAAAGTCGGCGGGCGGTGAACTTGTTGCCGTCGCGCCCTGCTATCTCAAAAGCCATTCGCGAGGCGAATACGTATTCGACCGTGGTTGGGCCGAAGCTTATGAGCGCGCCGGTGGCAGCTATTACCCCAAGCTGCAGGTCGCGGTGCCGTTTACGCCGGCCACGGGCCGACGGCTGTTGGTGCGGCCGGGTCCGCAGTCAGAGGCGATTGCCGGCGCGCTGGCCGGCGGTCTCGTCGAATTGGGCAGACTTTCCGGCGCCTCCGGCGTGCATGTGACCTTCGCCACCGAGCCGGAATTCCGCCTGCTCGGCGAACTCGGTTACCTGCAACGCACCGACCAGCAATTCCACTGGGAAAACGCGGGCTTCGCCAATTTCGACGAATTTCTCGCGGCGCTGACGGCACGCAAGCGCAAGACCATCCGGCGCGAGCGACAGGATGCGCTGCAAAACGGCATCAGCGTGCATTGGCTGACCGGCAGCGATCTTACCGAAGACGTGTGGGACGCATTCTTCGAGTTCTACATGGAGACCGGCTCGCGCAAATGGGGCCGGCCCTATCTCACCCGTTCATTCTATTCTCTGGCCGGCGAAAAAATGCGCGATCGCATCGCGCTGGTCATGGCCAAACGCGCCGGCCGCTGGATCGCCGGAGCCATCAATTTCATCGGCTCGCATACCCTGTTCGGCCGCCATTGGGGGGCTATCGAGCATCATCCGTTCCTGCATTTCGAGCTGTGTTATTATCAGGCAATCGATTTCGCGATTGCGCACAAGCTGCCGCGCGTCGAAGCCGGCGCCCAGGGCGAACACAAGATTTCGCGCGGCTATCTGCCGACCACCACCTTTTCGGCGCACTACATAGCCGACCCCGGGCTGCGCCGCGCGATCGCCGATTACCTGGTGCGCGAGCGCGCTTATGTCGCGGCTGCCGGCGAAGAGCTTGCCGGTCTGGCGCCCTATCGCAAGGATTTTGCCGATGAACCGTAATAGTCGCGGTTGGTCAGAATAAAAGAGGTCGCTGCGTTTTCGAAAAAGCTCTGCTGAGGAAAGGCGAACGCGATGCCAGGCTACGATCCGAATAATATTTTCGCCAAAATTCTACGCGGTGAATTGCCTGCGCATAAGGTTTTCGAAAACGACAAAGTATTCGCCTTCCTCGACATCATGCCGCGTGCACCGGGCCACACGCTGGTCATTCCAAAATCGCCCTCGCGCACCATTCTCGATATCGCGCCGGACGATCTCGCCCACCTCATCAGAGCGACACAGACAATTGCGCGCGCCGCCATGACGGTGTTTGCCGCCGATGGCCTCACTATCCAGCAATTCAACGAGCCGGCCGGCGGTCAGGTGGTCTTTCACCTGCACGTTCACGTCATTCCACGGAAAACGGGCGTCGCGCTGGTGCCGCCGGCGAGCGTCAAGGCCGATCCGGGTGTGCTATCCGAGCAGGCCAAGAGCCTCGCCGCCGCGCTGCAGGGAAGTTGACCAGCCCCGACGCGCCAAGCTTAGCCGGTGCGCCCGCGCGACACGCGCTCGATTTCAGTGCGCACCAGACGTTCCACGATCCCCGGCAGATTGTCGTCGAGCCAGGTTTTGAGCATCGGCCGGAGCATTTCGCGCACCAAATCCTCAAGGGTCCGGGCGTTTTGCACCAAAACGGTTTGAGCGAGCGCATTAAAGGCAGAATCGACCGCCGCACTGGTTTCGTTGGAAATCAGGCGTCCCCGTTCCGTCCCCGCTGTCGGATGCTCGCTCGCCTCGTCGAAGCCGACGTCGGAACTGCCGTCGATCGTACGAAACTGCGGCGCGGACTGGGGCATGGCACTCACAGGTGGATTGGCGAGCGGCGAAGGCGTCGCTGCCGCCATTAACTCGGTAAGGTCGAGAATGTCTGAGGCTTGGTCCGTAAACGCCGTATCCTCGTCCGCCGAGGGCTCCATGGCTGGATGCGGCTCGGCTTCGATGCGCGGGGGCGGCGCCGGTGGCGGGGAAAACTGTTGCGGCGGAGGCTGTGATTCGACTCTTGGCGGCTCCGGCGCCCGCGCCGTTGTTTTGCTGGCGTCGTCGTCGGCGATAATGCGACGAATGGAGGCGAGAATCTCCTCCATCGACGGTTCCTGCGATTTCGCCGGTTGCGTCATGCGCACATCCCCACCTAGCTTGCGCGCCTTACTTGCGTGCGTTTCACGTAAGTCTCAGTCGTCGCGCGGCCTAACCCTGACGCGGCTTTAACCGCCACGGCGACGCCGAATCACACAACACCAACTATGCATCGTTGCGGGCGAGTATGTCATGGCGAAAGTCGAAGGCAAGGCGCGATCTGTGGACATAGGTGCGGGAAGCGGCCGCACCCGGCGCTGCTGGCCTATCTTCCGTCAGGCGTGCGCACGCCGATCCACGCGTCGCGGACTTGCTGATAGTGCACCTGCGGATCGTAGATCAAAACATTCAATCCGAGGTGCTGCATCGACAGACCACCAACCGCGGCCAACAGCGTATACGAGGCCACGACACGGTCGTGCTGGGCAGTGACGAGCGCGACACGCGCGTTGACGAGTTCCTGCTGCGCGTTAAGGACGTCCAGCGTCGTGCGTTGCCCGACACGAGCTTCTTCACGCACGCCATTGAGCGCTATCTCGGCCGCGTTGACCTGCGCCGTTGTCGCCTCGATCTGCGCCTTGGCGGCGTCCAATTGGCCCCAGCTTGCGACCACCGTTTCCCGCACCTGATCGCGGTTGACGTCGAGGTTGAGGCGCTGCTGGCCGACCGTTTCCTTAGACTGGCGGATAGCGGAATACTCGGCGCCGCCCTGATAGATCGGGATCGTAAGCGTGCCAAGAACCGAGGCGGTCGTTTCCCGGAGCACATTATACAGCGGATCCGCGTTCTGCCCGGCGCTGGCGGTTACGCCGAGGTTCGGATAGAGCGCGCCTTCGCTGATCTTGACCGCGAGCTCCGCAATATCGACGCCGTACATGGCGGCGAGCACCGAAGGGCTTTGGATCTGGCCCTGGCCGATCGCGCCGTTCAGTGTCGGCGGCGAGAAGCGGTCCACCGGGGTCCCCGGAGCCAGACGGCCCGGATCGACGCCGATCACGCGCCGGTAATTGGCCTGCGACGTGACGTAATTCGATTGCGCTCCGAGCAGCGCGGATCGCCCGGCCGCCAGGCGCGATTCGGCCTGTGCAACGTCGGTCCGCGTCACCTCGCCGACGTTGAATTGATCGCGAGTTTGCTTCAGTTGCTCGGTGAGCACCTCGACGTTACGGCGATTGAGGTCGAGGATCGCCTGATCGCGCAGCAAATTCATATAAGAGGTGGCGGCGTCGAGCAGCACTTGTTGCTCGGTAACGCGCAGCGTTTCGCGCGCTCCCATCACCTGGCTTTCAGCTTGCCGCGTTTTGTTGGCGGTTTGAAATCCGTTGAACAGCGTTTGCGTTGCCGTTATGCCGACGCCACGAGAGGGAAAGTTATCGACCACTTCCGAATAGTTCGTTGCACCATTCGTATTCGTGTGTGTCCTTGTGTCGGCGTAATTGTAGCCGCCGGTCGCAGTGACGCTGATTTTAGGCCGATAGCCAGATAGCGCTTGCGGCACATTTTCGTCGGTGGCGCGCAACGCTGCACGCTGCGCATTGAGCGACGGGTTATTTTGGTAGGCCTGAACAAGCGCCCATTCGAGAGTGTCAGCCGCGGCCATGCCGCAGCCGGCGGCAACAATGCAGCCACCTAAAGCGAGGCTTGCGATGGCTCGAATATACGCCCGCAACCCCTGTCCACTCATGACGTAGACACTGCTCCCACCGTCCTGCCTCCACCCCGCCCCTCGAGGTGGCCCCCATTACGGACGCACTTTCAACCCCCGGCCAAACGGCTTGGCCGGAGACGCGCAAGGTCTAACCTTAAGCGTCTGGCGAGCAAGGCGAAACCCTGCATCTGGGGATGAAACGCAAAAATCTGGGCATTGGCACTTCTCGGCCACAGGTGGCGGTTCGGCCGAAGAATCCGCCATAACCGGCGCAATTGCGCCCTGCGCGGCCCCGCAGACGAGACTTTCCGCGAGTTGAGCCGGTTGGCCCTTTAGAAAACGAATGCCGGCGGCGCGACAAAGCCCGGCAGGACCAATGCGGCGGCATCGAAAATGGGGCGACCGACGAGGCGGCCTTCGACCATCCGGTAGATCGTTGCCTTCCCGGCCGGACCACCACCGAAAATGCAGGCAAGCCGGCCACCGGGTTTCAATTGCCGGCCCAAAACCTCGGGCGCAACTTCGGTGGCGCCGTTGAGAAAGATGATGTCGTAGGGAGCGGCCGCCGGATAACCTCCAGTCAGCGGGCCTTTGGCGATCGTCACGTTGGTGGCGCCGGCGGCACGCAGAGCGGCCTCTGCCATCGCCGCCAAAGCGGTATCCTCCTCAAGGGCCACCACGGATTTCACAATCCGCGAAAGGATTGCCGACGAATAACCGGTCCCGCATCCAACATCGAGCACGTGATCGCCAACGCCCGGCTGTGCGCCCTGAATAAGCTTGGCGAGGACCATCGGCTTGAGCAGCGCGCGACCCGGGCATAGCGGGATATCGCTGTCGAGATAGGCCTGCCCGGCGAGTGGCGGCGCCACGAAAAGCTCGCGTGGCACTGCCAGCATGGCCGCCACGAGATCGAGATTGGTGACATCGGCGGTGCGAACCTGCCCGTCCACCATCATGCGGCGGGCAGTGGCGGTGTCGAACATGCCTGGCTCCAAAGTGAGCGGAGCCTGCGTTTTGCGATACGCTCGCCCGAAACGCAAGCGCGGCGGCCATTCCGCGAAAAAAGGCCGCGTGCCCCGGGCTTTGTGTAGGCATTGCTTAATCGGTCGGGTGCAGTTACCCATGCGCCGGACGGCCACGTGGCGGAGTGGTTACGCAGCGGTCTGCAAAACCGTTTACCCCGGTTCAATTCCGGGCGTGGCCTCCAGACCTCGCTCATCTGCACGGCTTTGGCCTAGCGAGTTCCTTGGGCGTCCTTCTGCCTTCCTTCGGCTATTTTTTGAACGCCGGCTTTCGACCGCTTCGCGCTTTCAATGCCTGACCGGCTTTGTTATATGCGGCTCTCGACGCGAGCAGGCTTTTCCCCGGTAGCTCAGCGGTAGAGCAACCGGCTGTTAACCGGTTGGTCGCTGGTTCGAATCCGGCCCGGGGAGCCAAAAGACATTGATATTTCAACGTATTCAGCCACCCCTGGCAACTTACCCACAACCGTACCCCAAGCCTAAACTTGAATTCGTTTCGCGGCTGGCTACTTAACCATCCGCGAGTTGCAGCCTGCCGCTGTCCCGGTCCGAGGCTGGGGCCGTTTTCTTTGATAAAAAAGCCTCGCCGTATGGAGGCGACGGGACTGCGCGTTCATTATCCGATCACTTCATCCAATCACTTCCGCCGTTGAGCTAAGAGCAGTCATTGTTATGCGGCGCGATAAGTGTCGCGATGGGCCACTTTCAAACTCATGCAGTGCAACAATTTGGGAAGATTCGGTGGGGGCAAAATTCTGTCTAGTTCGAAATGAATGCTCTGATTTCCTGCAGAAATCGGGGAAAGGCGGGCTCATCCTCAAGGATGAGGTGGTTGCGGCTCGGCAGCGACACGAACCGCGCTCCCGGGATTCCTGCGGCGAGCCGCCTGCCTTGATCAAACGGAACCCGCGCATCGTCGCGCGCATGCATAACAAGGGTAGGGGCGACAACCTTGGCTAGCAACATTCTCACATCCGTATCGCCGTGTGCGATCAGGTTGCGCACCGCGTCTTCGGGCGAGCATGAGATCCGTTGCAACTCATTGAACCAGTCGGTCTGCTCCTTGGTCCCCCCCGGAATGAATTGCGATGTGAAAAGCTGGCGAAAAGCCGGATTCTCCTGGCCCCAGCCCAAACGCATTAGGGTCAGCATTGCCGCAGCTTGCTCTTTTTCGACGGTCGAATGTGTGCGCTTTGCCCAGCCGACCGCGTATCCGCCGAACAGGATGAGATGTGAGACTCGCTGCGGATGGCGAACCGCGTAGGCGATCGCCACAGCGCAGCCCTGAGAGATGCCGAGCAACGCGAAGCGTTCGAG
>CAVXWL010000027.1:0-37640 GCA_963765365.1 uncultured Alphaproteobacteria bacterium
GGCGGCCGCCTTTCGTAGCGGAACCGCTGCGGCAGCGCGCAGCTCCCGGGTATCTGCCGCCCGCGGCGGTTCCCCATCCCTTTTCGCGGCGTCGAGCTTGAAGAATGCCACGCACTCGTCCATCGACTTTGCCTGCTGCTCGAGCATTTTTGCAGTCGCCGCATTCTGCTCGACGAGCGCGGAATTCTGCTGCGTGGCTTCGTCCATCTGCGTCAAGCGCGATGTTGATCTGATCGATGCCGTCCGCCTGTTCGGAGCTTGCGGTTGCGATGTCAGCAACGATGCCGGCCACCGATTTGATCGATTCGACGATTTCGGAAAGCGCCCCGCCGGCCTTATTGACGAGATTGACGCCATCCCTGACCTGATTGTTGCTGCTCTGATCAGCGCTTTGATCTCCTTGGCCGCCTCCGACGATCGCTGCGCAAGGTTGCGCACTTCAGAAGCGACCACCGCAAATCCGCGTCCCGCGTCGCCGGCCCGCGCGGCTTCGACCGCGGCATTGAGCGCGAGAAGATTGGTCTGGCGGGCAACCTCGTCGATCACGACGATAATGTCGGACATCTTGCGCGCGGACAATTCGATACGCGTCATGGCTTCCACCGCCTCGGCGACGATTTGGCCGCCACGATCCGCCAATTCCCGTGTACCGCTGGCGGACTGGCTCGCATTCCGGGCATTCTCCGCGTTCTTCTTCACGGTCGCCGCAATCTCTTCCATGGAGGCAGACGTCTCTTCGAGACTTGCCGCCTGTTCCTCGGTACGCTGCGACAGATCGGTTGTGCTGGTGGAAATCTCGGCGGTCGCGTTCGAGACTTCATTGGTCGCCGTGGTAATCGTCCGCGTTGTCTCGTGCAATCGCGCCATCGCGCCATTGAAGTCGTCGCGGACCTGATGGTAGGCCTCCGGAAAATCGATCAGACGGAACGTCAGGTCGCCCTCGGCCAGCTTCCTTAAGCCTTCGGCCAGTGTATTGACGATCAGCGCCTGCTCTGCCGCGGCTTCGCGCCGCGCTTTTTCCACGGCCTTGCCCTGGGTCTCCACGGAGCTGTTAATGATCTCCGCCGTAACGCGGAACGATCCCCGCAGACCGCCGTAGAGAATGCGGCGATAATAGATATTCCGGCAAACCGCCTCCATGCAGGCGGTCGCCTCGCGAACGAATGCATCGCAGCGATCGATCATGTCGTTTACCTGGTGCTGGACCTCACCAAGGCTTCCGGTTTCACCGATGCCGGCAATCCGCGCCTCAAAATTTCCCCGGCTGATTTCCGTGCAGATCGCCGCGATCTTGTCGATGACGAGCGAGCGAGCGCCGTCGTCGCTCACGTTTAGCTTGCGGTTTCGGCGGCTCCTGATTTCGTTCTTCACCAGGATTATAAAAAGAAACACACCGGCGACGACCGAGCAATCAACCGCCAGACGCACCAGGTCCTGGTGACCGAGAAAGATCGCAACGGCCGCCGACGCCGAAGCAGCCAGCGCTACGGCTCCGCCGGTCGTCGCGCCGGTGGACGCATCAAAGCGAGAAGACGAGCGCGTCATAGGTCATGTTCCTCGACTTCACGAAATTGACCAAAAACTCGAAACCGGCCGCCAGCGCCTGTTGTCCATTTCTATGTTGCTGTTCTTCCCGAATGACGCTGGCATAGATCGGAACGATCGTGCTCTTGATGATATTGCGATCTGGAACGCGCCGGTTCGAATGGTATCCGACGATTTTGCGGTCCTTGTCGTAGGAAGGAGTGACGTGCGCCAAAACCCAATAATAATCTCCGCTTCGGGCCATGTTCTTGACATAAGCGAAAATCTCGCGGCCTTCGATGATCGTGTCCCACAACAGCTTGAAGACGGCGCGCGGCATATCGGGATGGCGGATGATGCTGTGAGGCTGCCCTATAAGCTCCGGCTCGGTATAGCCGGCGATATGGCAAAATGTCTGATTAACGTAAGTCAGGCGGCCCTTGAGATCGGTCTTGGACACGATGATCTCGTCTTCATCGAAGAAGACTTCGGTGTTGGTCGGCGTAACAACTTGTTTCATGACATTCCCGCAGCCTTTGTCGATTGCGACAAGCGCCATCACCGTGAAAAAGGCCCAGGCCTTTCACGCTAAACTTGCTTAGATCGGCTTTGCAAAACGCTTAAATCGGCGAGGCCGCGAATATAAATTGATATAACTTCGTATAACTCCGCGGCGCCTGAGCGGTCGGCACTCCTCGGCGTGATTTCGTTCACGGCATCGCCGGCCGGCCGCCGGTGGGCAGGGCCGGCCGATATTTGCGATGTCGGCGACGCGCGCGGCTACGCCGGCGTACCCATGAAGTCGCGCTTGCCGACCTCAACTCCGCACTGGCGGACGATGTCGTAGGCGGTGGTGGTATGAAACCAAAAGTTCGGCAGGCTGTTGCCAAGGAGGAGACTCTGGCCGGTGAACTGGCGGGTCTGACCGCTCGGGAAGGTGATGCTGATATCCTTGCCCTCGGTACCATCGATCTCGCCTGCTGTGACGCTCTTGAGATAGTCGATCGTCTTGGCGATGCGGTCCTTCAATTGGGCGATCGTGGTTTCGTCGTTGGCAAATTTTAGAAGTTCCTTGCCCGCAAGACGTCCCGCCGCGTTGGCGGCGTGATCGGTCGCCGCCCGCACCTGCCGCATCAAATTGAACATATCGGGCGACAACCGCATGTTCAGAAGATCGGCCTCGTTGACCTTGCGTGCGGCGGCCCAGGCCGCAGCCTTATCGAGCACGGTACTGAGCCCGTTGAGATGCTGGATAAAGACCGGAATGGAAACCGTGTACATGGAAACCGGCATGGAATGCGCCTCTCGTGAATGACAAATCGGGATTGCCAAGCTAGCCCAAATTTCACGACCGATGTATCCGAATTTTTGAACCTGGGGGGCTTAGCCCTTTGGCCTCGCCAACACCCCGCCGGTCAGCGGTCGCGGCACACCGGTCGTCCCTGGAAACGAAATCGGCAGGCCGCGCAGACTGCGCACGGCGAGATAGGCGAAGGCCTGTGCCTCAAGTGAATCGATCGACCAGCCCGCGTCATGTGCGGATTCGATGCGCGCGGGTTTCAACCGCGCGGCAAGCATGGTCATCAGCGTCGGGTTGCGCGCACCGCCGCCGGCGACGATCCAGGTTTTGGGCGGCCGCGGCAGGTGCGGCACGATGCGCGCCACCGCCGCCGCGGTGAGCGCGGTGAGCGTCGCGGCGCCGTCTTCAACGCCAATGCCATCGAGCGTATCGCCGAGGAACTCCCGAAAATCGTTGCGGTCAAGCGACTTTGGCGGCGGCGCGAGAAAGAACGGATGCTGCAATAAACGCTCAACCACGGTTTCGTCGGCGGCCCCGGCGGCGGCCATGCGGCCGTCAGTATCGAGCGGGCGCCCGGTCCGCAACCGCAGGAAGTCGTCGAGCAGTGCATTGCCGGGCCCGGTGTCGCAGGCGACCAAATCCTCGCCGTCGATGAAGGTGACGTTGGCGACACCGCCGATATTGAGAACCGCGACCGGCCCCTGAAGACCCAATCGCTGCACCAGCGCCCGATGATAGATCGGCGCCAGCGGCGCGCCCTGCCCGCCGGCGGCGACATCGGCGGCGCGAAAATCATAGATGACGGGGATACCGAGCCGCGCCGCCAATGCGGCGCCGTCGCCGATCTGAATGGTGAGCCGGCGTTCCGGCCGATGCAGCACGGTCTGGCCGTGGAAGCCAATCGCGCCCACTTCGGCGGCCGCAATGGCGTTGGCGGCGAGAAAGCTCTCTACCGCTTCGGCATGCGTATCATTGATCAGCCGTTCCGCCTCAGCGACGACGGCCGGGCGGGCCGCGCGCTCGCCCAGATTCGCGGCGGCAGCAGTCGCGCGGCGCAGCAATGTCCGCTCGGCCCTGGTATAAGGACGACAGGCGGTCGTCCCGAATTGCGCGATCGCCTCGCCGTCGGTGTCGATCAGAGCCACGTCGACACCGTCCTGCGAGGTGCCGCTCATCAGCCCGATCGCCAAAACAGACCTAACGGCCGCGGGCGAAACGGGCGATGGCGTCTGGATTTTCGTATGCGCTGACATCGTCTTAAACCGGTATTTTCAATAACCTGTCGAACCTGTTACACCAGCCGCGCCGCCGCGGCGAGCCATACCGCCGTGGCGCAACCGGTCAGCATAACGAGATCAGCCGCACCGCAATGAGCACGTATAAGTCCGATTTTCTCAACGTCCTTGCCGAGCGCGGCTTCATCCATCAGGTCTCGGAGCCCGAAACGCTGGACGCGCTGGCGCATTCGTCGACAATAACCGCCTATATCGGTTTCGACTGCACCGCGCCGTCGCTACATGTCGGCTCGCTGTTGCCGATCATGCTGCTGTACTGGCTGCAGCAGACCGGTCACCGGCCGATCGCATTGATGGGCGGCGGCACCACACGCGTCGGTGACCCGTCGGGCAAGGACGAGAGCCGGAGGCTCCTCAACGACCAAGCCATCAACGAAAATCTCAATCGCATCCGCGCAATCTTCACCAACTTCCTGAAATTCGACGATGCCGGCGGCAATGCACTGATGGCCAACAATGCCGACTGGCTCAACACGCTCAACTATATCGACTTCCTGCGCGATATCGGCCGGCACTTTTCCATCAATCGGATGCTCGCCTTCAATTCAGTGAAGCTCCGGCTGGAGCGCCAGCAGGAACTGTCGTTTCTCGAATTCAACTACATGATTCTGCAGGCCTACGACTTCGTCGAGCTTAATCGCCGGCACGGCTGCGTGCTGCAGATGGGCGGCTCCGATCAATGGGGCAATATCGTCAACGGCATCGATCTCGGCCGCCGTCTGCACAATGCGCAGCTTTTCGCACTCACCTCGCCGCTCATTACAACCTCGTCGGGCGCCAAGATGGGCAAAACGGCAGCCGGCGCGGTATGGCTCAATGCCGACCAGGTCAGCCCTTACGAATACTGGCAGTATTGGCGCAACACCGAGGACGCCGACGTCAGCCGCTTCCTAAAGCTGTTCACCATCCTGCCGCTCGATGAGATCGGCCGGCTCGCCACGCTCAAGGACGCGGAAATCAACGAGGCGAAGAAAGTTCTTGCCACCGAAGCAACCGCGCTGGTCCACGGCCGCGCGGCGGCCGAGGAAGCGGCCGAGACCGCACGGAAGACATTCGAGGAAGGCGCGCTGGCGGAAAACCTGCCGACAGTCAGTTCGAATGCGCTTCTTCAACCACCGGGACTTGGCGTTCTCGGCGCTTTCGTGCTCGCCAAACTCGTTGCGTCAAACGGCGAGGCACGGCGGCAGATCAAGAATGGCGGCCTCAAGGTCAACGACGTGACCGTTACCGATGAACGGATGCTGCTGACCGCCAAGGATTTGACGCCGGAGGGGGTCATCAAGCTTTCACTCGGCCGCAAACAACACGTCCTGCTCAAGCCGGTCTGACCGATTTGGTCTAATGATTGCTGCTGGTGCTGTCGTCGACGGTGCCGGTGCTGTCTACGGGCGGTAGCGCGGCCGGAGCGGTTGCCGGGAATTCGAACACCTTGCGCAGAAGTCCCGGCGCCAGCGCCGATAGCGGATTGACGTGAAGCACCGGATTGCCGGGCTTGCCGACCACTTCGTAAGTGACGCCGACCAGTCCTTCCTTTTCGCCGCCGAGGAACAGACCCACCACCGGAAGCTGCCCGAGCAGATTATTGGCGCCGTACAGCGGGATCAGGGTGCCACGCAGGTGAACGTCGTCTGCCGCGTAGTCGATAACGCCGTCGATGGTGCCGCCAAGCACCGGTCCGCGCACGACACCGTCGTGGATTGCCACCCGCCCCGGCGAACGGACGAAATCGATTTTCATGCCGGAAAATCCCATATTATTGCGCGGCAGCGGACTGCCGTTGGACACCGCGCTTTCCAGTTGCAACTCGTCATGGACAGCAAAGTTGTGGACGCTGACGGTTCCGACCTGAATTGAGTTGTTCGCCGAGGGCGCGTCCATCACGGTCGTCATCTCTCCGCCGGTCATGCGCGAATAGACGTCAGTGAAGCGGAACAGCGCGCCGGCGTCGCTGGTCTCGAGGTCGATCAAGCGGCGGCCGGTCGAATTGCGCAGCGCGCCGGTCAGCGTGCCGTCGCGGCCGATCTTGGCGTTAAGTGCAAGACTGCGAACCTCGCCGGCACGCCGTGTCATATTCAATTCGAGACCGCGCACCGCCTCGCCGTTGAAGCCAAGCACGGCGCCGAGCTTCATATCGAGGTCAATATCCGGCGGCTCGTGCTTTGCGGTCTGCACGCTTGCCGGCCCGCCGGTCATTCCCTTGACGAAACCGCGCCCGTCATAGGTGTCGCCGCGCATTACGACATGCAGCACGCCATCCGCGCCCCGCGTCACTTTCAGACTGGTGCGATCGCCGTCCGAAAAGCCGTAGGATGGAAAATCGGCCGATTGCAGCGCGCCCGAACCGTCGAACTCGACGGTACCCTTGACGCCGCCGCCCGCGCCCTCGATCAGAAGATCATCGACGCGGATCGATTGCGGTTTGGTCGTGAGTGTAAAGGTCGCGCGCGCAGGCTTGCCCGCCTGTTTGACCCAACCCGGCAGGAAGCCGTCGATCTGGGCCGGCGTCAGGTCGGCCGTAACCGCGAAACGGCCGTCCCGATCGGCCGACGTGGCGACGCGGCCGGAAATATCGATCGGAATGGCCCCGCTGATCGAATTGGACGGATCGAGCCCGAGATTGGTGCGCATCGCCTCGTCGAGCATGCCCTGGATATGGACGTCGGCTTCGGCGTCGCCGCGCAATTGGCGGTATTCGAGCGAGGCGGGCGCCCCGCCGATCTTGACGTCGCCTTTCAAGGCAAAGCCCTGGTTATTGGCGCTGACTTTCAGCGCAGCCGCCTCGACCTTTTGCCCCATGATCATGTGTTCGGCGGAAAAGTTCGTGGCATCGACGGCGATGGCGTAATTCGTCGACCCCGGCGGCAGATCGGGCTTGAGCGGCATCGCCAGCGAAACCAGCGCGCTCATCGTGCCGTGGGTCGTCGCCGGATCGAATGGCACGCCGGAGGCGTCGCGCAGCCGGTCCATGGCAACAAGCTCGGCGGCGGCCGCGACCGGACCGTCGAGCTTGAAATGGACCCGCGCCGGCGGCGAATGCGGCGCAGTGTCCGGCACTTCGAACAGGCCGGACGACATGACGAGTTTGCGGCCGGAGGGCAAATCGGCCGTCGCCTTGCCGAGCGAGATCTGCGCGTCGCGACCGACGATATGCACGGTGAGATCGGCGTCGCGGAGCGCCGGCAGGCCCGCGACCGGCCGGATCACGCAATTCGTCGCCAGCGCATCGAGCGTCAGACCGTCGTCGGGGATCGGCGGGCCGTTGGCTCGGAGCGTATCGAGCGGCGCATTGACGCCGATCACCACGTGGTCGACATCGCCGCTGACGAGGTGCTCGTCGAACCAGTCGCGAACTTTTGGCACGACGAAGATCGGCCAGAGGCGCTTCAATGCATCGGCAGACATCCGCGTCGCGGCGAGGCCCGCGGCGAGACGAAGGTCGCCACTGGAATAATCGGCGTTGCCCGACATGGCGACGCCCACGTCGCCGTTGCCGATCTCGCTCTGGTTGACGACAAAACGCTTTTTGACCGGATCGAATTGGCCGCCCACTGCGATGTGATTGAGGATCAGCGGGGCACCCTGTCCGTCCGGCGAATTCAACACGATAGTGCCGCCGCCGATGCGGAACAGCCACGGCCCCGGCGCTTGCGCCGGGGCTTCGACCTGGCCGAGCAGCGTAATCCGGTTGCCGCCGGACAGAATCTGGAAGGGGACCGTCAGCACGCGGCTGCCGGCATCCCAATTGATTTTGAACTCGGCGTGGTCAAGCGCAAGGCTGCCATCGCCGTTATCGGCGTCGTTGATATCGCCGGCGTCGGCGACGACCCGGCCGGTAAGCGATTGCGGCACGCCGTTCGGCCCGATCACACCGCTCAAACTCGCCGACAGCGGCGTATCGATCCGCAGATTCCCGTCGCCCAGGCGCGCCGCCAGCAACAGATCGTTTGCGGAAACCTGGCGGGCCTCCAGCGCAATGCTGCGGTAGCCGTCGCCGGTCGGCTTGATCGAGGCCGTGATGCCCCAGGGTCGTTCGGGGTTATCCGAGCCGACCGTGACCACGATGCCGCCGCTGCGCGGCCGCTGCATGGTGAGCGTGATGTCGTGGAAGGTGAAACGCTTGCCGGTGCGCTCGTCGTCGACGGTGAGCGTGCCGTTCTTCAGCCCGAGTTCGCGCAAGTCGTGGCCGTTGAGCCCGGATTCGCCGATGCCATCGATCCAGGACAAAAGCGCGGCGATGCTGTCCGACGGCGGCCGTGGCAGGGCGGATCCCGCGACGTGGGGAGTTGCTGTTGCAGCATGGGGAACGGCAACCGATGGCGCCGGCGCAGCGCCACCCGGTCCGGAGCGGTCCTGTTTCGCGGCCTCCCCCGGGGCAGCCGGCACATTCGCTGTCGCGATCGGGTGCTTGTCGGTGTCGGAGGCAAAGACCGTGACGCTGCCGTCCGGTTCGATGCGCACCGCCATCGCGGCGCCGACCAGATTGAGGCTTTCGGCCCGCATATGCCCGCTGAAGAGGCTTAATCCGGAGACGCGGATCTCGGCCTTCGGCGCGCTCGCAACCACCGTGCCGTCGGGATCGCGCACCACGATATCGCGCACCCGCACCGCCGCACCGCCGTTTCCGGTGCGCTCGATCTGGGTACCGCCAATTTCGACGCGTTCGCGGCTGCCGAAATTCTCTTCGATGGCCGAGACCAGCCACGGGCTGAACGCATCGAGCTGGATCGGTCCGCTGGAGAGCCGCCACCACAGTCCGGCACAGCCCAGCACCAGAAGGCCGACAATGGCCGCCGAGCCAATGCCGACCCGCTTGATGAGACGTCGATGCCGCGCAAGCAGCCGCCGGTAAGCGGCCAAGTACTGGCCGTCACCCGCGCGTTCACCACGGTGAGCCGCCGTGAGGTTGCCCCGACGCCGGGGACGCACGGCCGATTCCCATCGCGGGAATGCCGCATTCTGCCTGTCTTGTTTCGTCATGCCCGCTCGGGCGTCCCCTCGACCGTGGCGCCGTCATAACGATAGTGCAGCGAATAGAATAATTAACCGCGAGCGATCGACACCCCTGCCCGCGGTTGTATTGTGTCGGAGAGAATGCCCCTCTGAAAGCGTCGAAAGGAAGGCACATGGCGCCAAAGACTGGGCGGAAGGGACCGCGCGCAAACGGCCAAAACAAGCCTCCTACCAAAGGCATAGCGCAAATCAAGGCGGCGAAAGCCAGCCCTGAGGCGGCGATCGCGATCGGTGCGAAAGCGCCAAGCTTCACACTGCCGCGCGATGGCGGGAAGACGGTGTCGCTTTCCGACTACGCCGGGCGCAAACTCGTGCTTTACTTCTATCCGCGGGCCGATACGCCCGGTTGCACCCAAGAAGCCATCGATTTTTCCCGCCTGAAGAACCAGTTCATCCGCGCGGGGGCGGACATACTCGGCGTCTCTGCGGATCCGCTGAAAGCGCAGGATTCGTTTAAGAAGAAACACCGCCTCGCGGTCGATCTGGCGTCTGACGAAACGCACAAAATGCTCGAGGACTACGGGGCTTGGCGGGAAAAGCTGATGTACGGCCGAAAATTCCTTGGCGTCGTACGCGCGACCTTTTTGATTACCCCCGATCAGCATATTGCCAGGATCTGGCCGAAGGTTTCGGTCGCCGGCCACGCCGAGGAGGTCCTGGCTGCCGCGAAGGCTCTTTAGGGCCAATCTTTGGTTCGGCTCCCGTCTCCGCCATTGCCAAAGCGTTTACTGAAGTTGACGAAATCGCAGCAAGTTGCCGCCTGCGGTTTCCGTAAAATTAACCATAAGCGTCTCAAATCCGCTCCCGCGTTGGGTTGGGAGCGTCGATGTCGCAGTGGGCCGCATCTCGGTCGCTAGAGGCCGTCAGAAAGCAAGTTCCGGCACACGCGGCCGCGAAGCACGCCTCGCGTGACGGCGCACGCCGGGGCGAGGCGCAGCCGCGCGGCGGCGAACCGGCCGGCCGGGCCTACACTTTCGCCCATGCCGGCCGCCAGGTCAGGTTCGGGCCGGTGGCCTTTTGGATCGCGGTCGGCACGGTTGTGATCATGGCCGGCTGGTCGGTGACGGCGGCGACATACCTCACGTTTCGCGATGACGTGCTGCGAACGCTCATCGCGCGGCAGGCGCAGCAGCAATTCGGCTACGAAGACCGCATCGCCGAATTGCGCGCCGAGATCGACCGCACCACCAGCCGCCAATTGCTCGACCAGGAGCAATTCGAGCAAAAGCTCGACGAGTTGACGCGCCGTCAGGCGACATTGGAATTGCGCAGCTCGGCCTTGAGCAATCTTGCCGATCCGACAACGACCGGCTCGATCGGGCCAGCCGCGAAGCCGGGCAGAGATCCGCTACGGAGCTATCCGGGCCGGCAATCGAGCGTCAGCACCACCCTCGACCACATGGAAGCTTCGCTCGATCGCGTCGAACAGCGGCAATCGCTTGCGCTCAACGCTCTGGAAAACCGCTACCAGGACAAGGCGCGCCGCATTCACAGCGTTCTCGATCAGCTCGGCGTGAGGCTTGACCCACAGGCGACCGGCGGACCTTTCGTGCCGGTCAAGCCGCCGCCGGCCAATCAAGGATTTCAGCGGGCGGTGTTTGAAGTCAATTTGGCGCGCTCCGAAGCCGATCAGCTCGGCGATATGATCCGCCAGGTGCCGCTGCGCAAACCGGTGACCGGCGAGATCGACGAAACCTCGCCGTTCGGCGTCCGCATGGACCCGTTCCTGCACGAAGCGGCGATGCATACCGGCATCGATATTCGCGGCGAAATCGGCGAACCGGCCCATGCCACGGCGGCCGGTAGAGTCACCATTGCCGGTTGGGACGGCGGCTACGGCAATCTGGTCGAGATCGATCACGGCAATGGCCTTGCAACCCGCTACGGCCATCTTTCGCAGATCGATGTGCATGTCGGCGATCAGGTGCGGAGCGGTCAGGTCATTGGCCGGATCGGCTCAACCGGCCGCTCAACCGGTCCCCATCTGCACTACGAGGTGCGCGTCAACGGCGAGGCGGTCAATCCGCAGAAGTTCCTTGACGCCGGCGGCAAGCTGTTCGGCGACGGCCAGCAGATCGTGCGCAGCGGACGCGGCAGCGCCCAGGACTGACCAGCTTTGCGCGAAGCTCGCTTCGCCGCGGCCGCAATATACGAAGCATCACGGGATGAAAGCGCCGCCGAACTTATAGTTCAGGCCGACGCGGAAGATGTTGTCCTGTTCGTGAAACTGAAAAGTCATCGATTGCCCGGGGCGGGTCGGATCGAAAATCTGCACCGCGTTCTTGCCAAGGTCGACGAAGAGATACTCGAACTTTAGCGACCAATTCGCCGTCATTGCATATTCGGCACCGGCGCCCGCAGCCCAGCCGACCCGGGTCTGGTTGCTTGCACCGGCATAATTCCCGTCGGCGGGAGGACTGAAAACGAGCGTGGCGCTGTCTTTTACTCCGCCGTAAGCGAGACCTGCCGTGCCGTAGAGCAAAAGATTGTTCGACGGCGTGAAGCCGAAACGCCCACGCACCGTGCCGAACCAGTCGAGACGCTGCTGCGCAGTTCCCGTCGTCGAATCGAATGCTCCACCGGGCACGGTGATTACGGTCGAGCCGCCCTGCAGGCCGCTCGCCTGGATATCGGCTTCCATGCCGTAGACGAACGTGGCGTTCTGATAATTGCAGCCGATCTGACCGCCACCGATCGCCCCGGAATCGCTGACATTGTACGAGGTGGGCATGCCGATTCCGGCCATGACCGCGGGATTGGCGACGTTGATGTTGCTGCGATCGCCGGTGTCGAGGCCAAAACCGCCACCGACATTTGCGCCGACGTAGCAACCCGCCCAACTCTGGACAGGCGCCGGCGGTGGATCGTCGTGTTTGCGCGGCTTGTGCGTGCGCTCCGAGGCAAACGCCGAGCTTGCGAGCGCCGTCGCGAGCACCGTGGCGATGACGAAGGATCTTTTCATGGCGGCCGCCCCAATCCGCTCTTTGAGCTATCGTAACAGGAAACCCACGCCCGTGGCTGTGCTCTTCCCGTCACAGTGGATGAGAACATTTCGCGGCTCGGGGGCGAGCTTTGCCCCTCAGCGCGCTACCAACTGTATTTCAGGGTGCCGGTGCCGCTATAGGTCTGGGCGCTGGCGGCCCATTCGCCGTCGAATTTCGCGATCAGCGACCAGTTCGCCGTCATGTGCAGTTCGGCGGCAGCGGTGGTGAGCGCGGAATTGGCCGGTACCGTAGCGCCGTTGACCACAAAGCTCGATCCGGGAAGCGTCTGGAACGCCGCGCCGAGCGATGGATTGGTGACCCAGTCATGGGCCCAGGCCAGCCGGCCGCGCAGGATCAGCGGCATGCCGTTCCAGATAGTAAGATTGTCAAAACGCGCGCCGAGCTCGCTTCGGGTGTCGGTCGCATTCATGGCGTTGTAGCTCAACGCAAAACCGCCGCCGGAAAGATCGGTCTCGCTGTAGGCCGGCGTGTGGAAATATTGGGTCTGCACGGCCCCATAGGGCGTGACCCCGACGATGGCATTGCTGACCGGCACGGCGTAGCGATAGCCGGCCTCGCCGCGCGCCGCGTAACTCTGGCCGGAGAAATTCGCGGTGAGTTGATCGCCGACCGCGCAGCGCGCCGGACAGATAAGCCGGCCCAAAATGTGTGGTGCCATAGACGCCGGCCTGGAAGGCGTCGCTGCGCCCGCTGCCGAGACTTTGCGCCAGGCTCCAATTGGTGCCGCCGCCGGAAAGCGCAAATCCATATTCGGTCGTCGGCGTGACGTGATAGGTCATGCCGCCGGCGAAGCCTACGGCGCTCGCGGAAAGATTGGCCGAGCCGACCGCGCTATTGCCGTTGGTCGTATTATAGCCGCCATAGGCCGAGCCCCAGACGCTCCAGCGTTGATCAAAAGTCTGCGGCTGCGGCGGCGGCTTGTTGAGCGCCCTGGCGTAGGCGAGCGCGATATCGGGCGGCAGGCCCGCCGGATCGGCGTTGGCAAAGCCGCTGGCGCCACCGCCGTCGGCATCGCCACCGCCGCCCGCGGTCGGATCCAGCAAGAGCTGCAAGAAGTCAGTCATCAGCTGGAACGCGCTGGTGCTCGCGCCGGTCGCCGGCTGCCCGGAGAGCTCGTTCAGGGCGTTCTCAAGCTGCGCCGGCGAGTAATTGAACAGGTTCTGGAAGCCCGGCGGCGGCGTGGTGCCACCCAAGATCGCGTTGTCGATGGCACTGGCGACATTGATGACGTTCTGCGGCGGATTTGGCGGCAACAGCGGCAGCAGTGCGCCGTTCTGCACCAGCATGAACACGTCGTCGCCGCCGGTGTAGCTCAGCACGCCTTCGTAGCGGCCGAAGAAGACGTCCGGGTCTGCAAAGGTCCCAGTCACGCCACCGCTCGAGGTCAAGATCGTGTAGGTGTTGCCGATAATGGGTGTGCTGCCGGTATTGACCTTGGCCAGCGCGCCGGCAGTGATCGTTACCGTGCCGGTCACATTGGCGCCGCTGGTCGCCGCGCCATTGATCGTGACCATGTAGATCGCGGCCGACTGCAGCGTCAGGCTGCCGGTGACCTGCATGAACGTGCCGGGCACGCCGGGCGCGAAAGTACCGCCGCCATGGATCGTCAGATCCGGATCGAGTGACCCGGTGCCACCTAACGTCGCGCCGCTCAACACATCGACGTTGGTGGCGGTGTTGCCCGTACTGTCGAGCAACAGCGTGGTACCGGCATCGACATTGACCTGATTGACCCCGGTGAAGGTGTCGGTTTCGGTATAGGTGCCGGCCGTGGTCAGCGAGAAGTTCAGGGTATCGTGCGTACCGGAGCCGACGACGTTGCCGGCGATGGTGCCGCCATTGAGGTTGAGCACGTCGGCATTGGCCGACAGCAGCACATTGCCGGTCATTGTGCCGGCGTTCTGATCGATGAAGGCCGCGCTGGTGTCGGCCGACGCATCGATCGCCGTCCCGAGCGTACCGGTAATCTGGCCGGTATTGATGATCGCCGTGCCGGACGCAAACACGACGTCGCCGGTAATCCTGATACCGGTGTGACCGGAGATCGTGCCGGCGTTGCTGATGCCACCGCCGGCGCTGGTCGAGCCAAAAGCAGCGACGCTGTTGAGCGCAATACCGACCAGCCCTGCGGAGATCGTGGCGCCGGCACTGTTGACGATAGTACCGGAAACGCTGCCGACGCTGCTGATCAGAATACCGTCGCTGTTCGCGGTGATCTTCTGGCTGTTGGTGATGCCACCGAAGAAGGTGCCGGAATTGCCGATGACGATGGCGTTGCTGCCGGTCAAGGTGCCGGAATTGACGATGCCGCCGCCGGCGCTGTTGGTTCCGAAGACGGTGACGGCGGTGATGTGAATTGCGTCGAAGCCGCCGCCGCCGGCACCGATCAGGCCGCTGTTACTAATGCCGCCGGCGAAGGTCGAACCGCTCGCGACGTAAATGCCGCTTAAGCCTGCGGAGATCGTGCCGGCATTGGTAATGCCGCCGCCGGCGCTGGAGGCGCCGAACTGGACAAAAGTGGCGACGTAGATGCCTCTGTGGCTTGTCGAGATTGTAGCGCCCGCGCTGTTGACGATGCCATTGGCAAAGCTGTTGACGTTCTGGACGTCGATGCCGTTGCCGGCCGCCGTGATCGTGCCGGAATTGCCGATGCCGCCGCTAAACGTCGAGACGCCGTGGACGACGATGCCGGAGCCGCCGACCGAGATGATGCCGGCGCTGCTGACGCCGCCGGAGAAATTCAAAACCGCGAACGTTCCGGACCCGGTATTGGTGCCGCCGACTTTGATACCGGACTGGCTGGCCTTGATCGAGCCGCCTGCTGCATTGACGATGCCGCCGGCGAATGTGCCGACCGTTACGGAACCGACGCCAGTCCCTTTGCCACCGACGGCGATTCCGTTGCCGCCTGCGGTAATCGTGCCGGAGTTGGTGATACCGCCGCTGAAGGTGGAGATTGTGAAGGTGCCGGTGACCGACTGCGTCGCGCCGACAAGAACGCCGGCGGCATTCCCGCTGAAGCTGATGACGCCCGCATTGCTGATGCCGCCGCCAAAAGTTCCGATCGTGGCGATGTTGCCGTTGGTGACCCCCAACGCAGCAACCTCGATCGGCCCTCCCATCGTCCCGGAATTGGTGATGCCGCCGGTAAACGTCTGCAGCGCGGCTGTCGCATTGAACTGCGTGGCGCCAAGTGTAATTTCGATGCCGCCGCTCATCAATCCGGAATTGACGATGCCGCCGCTGAAGGTCGGCACCGTTATCGTTCCAAAGCCACCTGCGTCGATTTGGAGCGAGATGCCCCCTCCGATGGTCCCCGAATTACTGATGCCGCCAAGGAACGTCGCGCTGCTTGGCGCGGCGACGGCGGTCGCGACGACATCGATGCCGAGCGACATCGATCCGGAATTGCTAATGCCGCCGGAGAACGTCGCGGTGCTGTTGCTCGTGCTTAAATTGTAGTTGACGTTAATGCCGTAGCCAAGGGCGGCGACGATTGTGCCTGAATTGCTGATGCCGCCGGCGAAGGTCGAGACGCCATTGACCTTGATGCCGGTGAAGGTGGAGCTGATCAGCCCGCTATTGCTGATGCCGGCGGCTGCCGTCGCCGTCGGACCAAACACACTGACGCCTGTGACCACAATACCCCACCCGTTCGCGGAGCTGATGGTGCCGGCATTGGTGATGCCGCCGATGAATGACGTTACGCAGTTGCAGATTTCGATGCCGGTGTTGGCGGCAATGATATGTCCGCTTGTCGTGTTGACGACATTGCCGACGAAGGACACGACCTTCTCGACGCGGATGCCGTCCGCGCCCGTGCTGATCGTGCCGGAATTGGCAATGCCGCCGGAAAACGTCGACACGCCGTTGAGCTGTATGCCGGTCCCGGCGCCAGCCACCGTGATCAAGCCGGCATTGCTGATGCCGCCGGAGAAATTCGAAACCGCGGGGAGCCCCGACGCGGTGTTGCCGACGCCAATGCCATTGCCGAAGCCCGAGGCCGAGATCGTGCCCGAATTGGTGATGCCGTTGGCGAAGGTATTGACGTTCCAGACTTTGATGCCGGTGCCCGCGGCCGTGATCACGCCGAAATTGCTGACGCCGGCGACGGAATTGACGGTGCTGCCGGAGAAGGCTGAAACGCCGCTGACCAGAATGCCGGTTGCGGCGCTGATCGTGCCGGCATTGCTGATGCCGCCGGTGAATTGCGAAACAACGTAGGCGGACGAATCGGTGCCGCCGACCCTGATGCCGGGGCCGCCGGCGATGATCGTTCCCGCCGCCGCGTTGACGATTCCGCCGGAGAAGCCGCCGATAGTCACCGTGCCATTGCCGGCCACCGCGCCGACGAGAATACCCAGGCTGCTTGAAGAAATCAGGCCGGAATTGGTGATGCCGCCGTTGACGACCGTGCCGATCGCGATCGTGCCGGTATTGATCTGGCCGCCGACCACGATGCCCTTACCGGCACCAGAGATCGTGCCGGAATTGCTGATGCCGCCGGAGAAGGTGGAGATATTGATCGCGCCGCCACCGGAACCGGAGCCGCCGACAATGATGGCGGGGCCGCCGGCCGAAATCGTACCATTATTGGCAATGCCGCCGGTAAACGTCGAAATCGTCACCGACCCGCCATTGGTGGCGACGCCGCCGACGACAATGCCGTTGGCGCCAGCCACGATGGTGCCGGAATTGCTGATGCCGCCGCCGAAGGTCGAGATCGAAACGCTCTGGCCGGCGGTGGTTTCAATCCCGCCAACCATGATGCCGCGAGCGAAGCCGCTGGTCGCCGCGATCGTGCCGGCATTGCTGATGCCGCCGGTGAAAGTCGAGACGCTGCTGACATTGATGCCGACTCTCGCCGCCGTGATCATGCCGCCCGCGGCATTGGTGATGCCGCCCTGGAACGTCCCCGCATTGAGAACCAGGATGCCTTTGGTTCCTGCCGAAATCGCACCGCTGTTGACGATGCCGCCGCCGGCGCTGGTCGAGCCGAAGCTGCCGACGCTCTGAACCACGATGCCGACATTGCCTGTGGCGGTAAGTGCGCCACTGTTGACGATGGCGCTGCTGAAAACCGAGACGCCGTTGACGTCGATGGCGATGCTGGCGACGGAAATCGTGCCGGAATTGCTGATGCCGCCGCCGAACGTGCCGCCGCCCTGGACGAATATTCCGCTGATCCCGGCCGAGATCGTCCCGGCATTGCTGACGCCGCCGCCGAAGGTCGAGACGTTATTGACCTGGATCCCGACCGCGGTCGCCGTGATCTTACCGGCCCCGACATTGGTGATGCCGCCGGAGAACGTCGAAACATTGGCGACGCCGATGCCGGTCTTGGGATCGATCAGTCCGCTATTGACGATGCCGCCGCCGAAGGTCGTGACGCCGGAGACCAATATTCCGTTGCTGGCCGCCGAAATCACGCCGGCATTGCTGATGCCGCCGAGAAACGTGGCGCCGGTGACCGCTATGGCGTTCGGCGCTCCGCCGATGCTGGCCGTGGCATCGATGAGAACGCCGTGCGCCGTCGCCAGGATGTTGCCGTTGTCGATGATCGAGCCAGTGATCGTGCTGTTGTAAAGATAGACGCCGGTCTTGCCCGTGATCGTGCCGAAATTGCTGACATTGCCGGAGAATGTCGCAGTGCCGCCGAGGCCTATTCCGACATTGGTCGCCGATATCAGGCCGCTGTTGACGATGCCGTTGGCAAAACTGCCGGCGCCGACCTGAATGCCGATATTCGCAGTGATCGTACCGGCGTTGGAAATGCCGCCGAGGAAGGTCGACACCGTGACGATGTCGATGCCCGTGAGCGATGCCGAGAGCGCGCCCGCATTGGTGATGCCGCCGGCGAAAGTAGTGACCTGGCCGACGACGATGCCGTTGACGGCCGAAATCGTGCCGCCGCTCGCATTGATGATGTTGCCGGCGAAGGTCCCGACGGTGGCGACGCCTATGCCGCTCCCTCCCGACGCGATCTTGCCGGAATTGGTGATGTCGCCGAGGAAGGTCGAAATGCTGAATGCAGCGATGCCGGCGTTGAGGTTACCGGCCGAGATGGTGCCGGAATTGACGACGCTGCTCGCGGTCGAGGTGACGCCGAACTGGGCGATATGGCTGGCGCGGATGCCGACAAGGAACGCCGAGATCGTTCCGCTGTTGCTGATGGCCGCGGCAAAAGTGGAAGCGTTGCTGATGCTGATTCCCGTCGCCGCGGACGACGCGATGTTCCCGCTGTTGCTGATATCGCCGGAGAAGGTCGAAACGGTGTTGACTTCAATGCCGGTCTTGGTCGCTGTGATGGTGCCGCCGGCGGCGTTGGTGATGCCGCCCGCGAAATTCGAGACATTGCTGACGCTGATGCCGGTCGTCGGATCGATCAGGCCACTATTGATAATACCGCCCGAGAATGTGGCGTGACTGCCACTGACGTCATCGACGGCAATACCTGCGAGCGCCGAGATCGTTCCGCTATTGCTGATGCCCCCGATAAAGCTCGTCACGTTGTGGGAGTAGATGCCAATTCCGCTTCCTGAGATATTGCCGCTGTTGACGATATTGCCGGTGAAAGTCGGGGCGCTGGAGATTTGAATGCCGGCATCAGCCCCGCCGGCCGTAAGCACGCCGCCGTTGGAAATGTTGCCGGTGAAACCCTGGCTAACCTCGGCAAAAATACCCCAATTGCCCGACACCACCGTGCCGCTGTTGGTGATGCCGGTGGAGAAGGTTCCGCCGCCTCCCTCGATGCCACCACCGGTGATGAAGCCGCTGTTGCTGATGCCGCCGAGGAAAGTCGAGGCGGTGCCGGTAATGCCGCCGCCCGAAATCGTGCCGGCGTTGGAAATGCCTTCCGAGAACAGGTTCACGGCGCTCGCGGAAATGCCGCCGCCCGAAATATCGCCATTGTTGGAAATGCCGCCCGCGAAGCTCGACGCGAGCACTGTGATGCCGCCGCCCGAGATCGTGCCGGAATTGATGATGCCGCCGGAGAAAGTCGATTCGACGTTCCCGCTGACCCCGACCTGAATGCCGGCGCCGTGCGCATCAATCGTGCCGATATTGGTGATGCCACCGGAGAAGTTCGAGACGGGACCGCGCGCGAGATTGGTGTCGCCGATAAGGACTCCGATCGAAGCCGCCGAGATCGTGCCCGCATTCGTGATGCCATTGGCGAACGTAGAGACGGTCCTGATATGGATGCCGTCACCGCCATTGATCACGCCGTTGTTAGAAATGCCGCCGGTAAAGGTTGAGGTCGTGTCGACCAGGATGCCGTTCTCTGCCCCGGTGATGTTGCCGCTGTTCGCAATTCCGCCGCTGAAATTCGAATCCCCTACCAGTCTGATGCCGTTGTTGCCCGCCGAGGAGATCGTGCCGCTGTTGGTGACGCCGCCGCCGAAAGTTGAGACATTTCCGACGATGACGCCATCTATGTTCGATATGATCGTGCCGGCGTTACTGACGCCGCCTGTGAAGGTAGAGCCGTCAATAAGGACGGCGGTTCCGGAGCCGCCGTTGATCTTGCTCGCATTGTCGATGGTGATGCCTTGCGTCGCGGTGATAATACCGCTGTCGACAATCGAGCCGGTGATTGTGCTGTGCGCGATACTGATGCCGGTCGCTGCCGAAATCGTGCCGGCATTGGAAATGTTGCCGGTGAACGACGAGACGTTGCCGATCTTGATGCCGACCGCGGTCGCCGTGATCACGCCCGCAGCGGCATTGGTGACGCCGCCGGAATAGTTCGGCGTGTTGACGACGGCGATGCCGGTCTTCGGATCGATCTTGCCGGAATTGGTGATGCCGCCAGTAAAGGTCGAGAATGAAAAAGAGCTGCTGCCGGTACCGCTACCGCCGACCAGAATGCCGCGCTGTGCCGCGGTGATCGTGCCAGAATTGGCGATGCCACCGGAGAAGGTCGAGATTGTAAGCGTTTCGGTATTGGTCAGATGACCGCCGACGACAATGCCGTTCCCGGTCGCTGCCGAGATTGTGCCGGCGTTAGTGATACCGCCGGTGAAGTTCGAGATCGCGACGGTGGGCGAGCCCTGCGGATTCTGGCCAACCAGGATGCCGTCGCGGTGCGATGCAGAAATCACCCCGCTCGCATTATTGGCGATGCCACCGGCGAAACTGCTGACGCTGTGGAGGACAACTCCCGTATATCCATCCGTGATGGTTCCGGAATTGGTGATGCCGCCGAGAATGGTTCCGGAATTGTCGATATAGATACCTTTTACCCCGGTGAGGTTCCGGAATTGGTGATGCCGCCGCCCGCAACCGCGGTTCCGAACACGCCCACCGAACTGATGGCAACAGCAACATTGTTGTTAGCTGTGATCAGTCCGGTATTGCTGATGCCGGCGGCGAAGGTGTCGACCGGACCAACCAGCACACCGTAGCCGCCGCCGATCGTGCCGGCATTGGTGATGCCGCCAGCGCCGCCGCCAAATGTGCCGACAAGGCCGATGTCGAGGCCGGCAAAGCCGCCGGTGATGGTCCCGCCGGCGCTGTTGGTAATGCCGCCGCCGAATGTCGATACGCCGAAGGCGAAGATGCCGCTGCCGTTTGAAAAAATGTTGTTGGTGCCGACGATCGTTCCGGAATTGGTAATGCCGCCGGTAAAGGTCGGGCCTGTGACCTTGACGGCGCCGGCGGCGGTAACCGCGCTGGTGCTGTCGAGCGTGATGCCGCCGTTGATGATGCCGCTATCCGCGATGCCGCCCTGGATCGTGCTGCTGTTGGTGAGGGCGATGCCGCTTGGCGAGATCGTGCCGGTGTTGATGACCGTGCTGGTGATCGTGGAATTGTTGATCGAAATTTTGGTGATCGTCGTCGAATTGGTGCAGCCGGGCGCCGTCACGCCATTAAAATTTGTGGAACATGCCGCGAATGCCGCCGGCGTTCCGCCGCCGATCAAAAGCGCGGCAACCGAACTCGACGCCAGCAGATTGCGCAAATTGCGCCGGCTCGACCGCACCGGAGGTCGCATGCGAAGCCCCTAGGGTCGGCCGGCGCGTGAGCGGGCCGATCCCCCCTTCCAATCGTTAATTCTACTGGTGCAAAGCGGAACAAGGCAATGAAACCACTGGATTTTTAGGTTAATTTCTGGCGTCGCCGAGAAGATTTTCGGACTGCCGTTGCAAAAATATCACCATTGATTCGCCGTAGAAGTAGCGCTTTACCACCCTTGGCGATTTGGCTGGCCGAAAAACGGGGATAATTCGCTTGGCCGCTACTCGACGTCTTCGACGCTCGCCGGCCCGGTGCCGAACGCCTTTTGCGCCAGCGCCGCCTCGGTGAATTGGTCGATATCGCCATCGAGGACGCCTGCGGTATTGGACGTGGCGACGCCGGTGCGCAGATCTTTCACCATCTGATAGGGCTGCAGCACGTAAGAGCGGATCTGATGGCCGAACCCGATATCGGTCTTGGCGGCCTGGTCGGCGGCGGCTTTTTCCTCGCGTTTTTTCAATTCGGCTTCGTAGAGTTTGGCGCGCAGCATCTGCCAGGCCTGGGCGCGGTTGCGATGCTGCGAGCGGTCGTTCTGACAGAACACCACGATATTGGTCGGGATATGGGTGAGCCGGATCGCGGATTCAGTCTTGTTGACGTGCTGGCCGCCGGCGCCGCCCGAGCGCAGCGTGTCGACGCGCACGTCGGCCTCGTCGATGTCGATCTTGATGCGATCGTCGATCACCGGATAGACGTTGACGCTGGCGAACGAGGTGTGTCGGCGCGCATTGGAATCGAACGGCGAAATGCGCACCAGCCGATGCACGCCGTTTTCTGTCTTGAGCCAGCCATAGGCATTGCGGCCCTTGATCTCGATGGTGGCCGATTTGATGCCGGCCTCTTCGCCCTGGGTCTCTTCGATGAAATCGACCTTGAAACCGTGCGCTTCCGCCCAGCGCGTATACATACGCAGCAGCATCGAGGCCCAATCCTGGCTTTCGGTGCCGCCGGCGCCGGCATGAACTTCAAGATAAGTGTCGTTATTGTCGGCTTCGCCTGACAGCAGCGCTTCGAGTTCGCGGCGGGAGACTTCTGTTTTCAGCTTGCGCAGCGCGGCTTCGGCTTCGGCGACGACCTTCTGGTCCTTCTCCGCGTCGCCGAGCTCGATCATCGTCACCTGGTCATCGAGTTCCTGCTCGATGCGCGAGATTGCGGTGAGGCTGTCGTCGAGCGCGGTACGCTCCTGCATCACGCGGCTGGCGCGCTGCGGATCGTTCCAGAGGTTGGGGTCCTCGGCCTGCCGGTTCAGCTCGGCAAGACGCGTGCGCGCTTTATCGACGTCAAAGATGCCTCCTCAGCAGTCCGATCGACTGCTTGATCTCCTCGACGATGGTGGTGATTTCCGCGCGCATAATGAGGCTCCGGAGCGCGATGTAATGACTTAAGGCGCGCGACGCAACGTCTAATACAAGCCGCCGGTGCCGGTGCGCACGACGTTGCCGGCGTCAGGCGAAACCTGCTGCGCATTGGAAACGCCGTTGGTGGTATCCGCGCCCACCACGGTGCCGCTGTCGGGCGGCGCAGTGCCAGGCTTGAACGCTTCGAGAATGACGCGCGGGTCGCCCGGCCCGGCGCGCATCCCGGTCTTGGCGTCGACGCGGACGAGTTTTATCCCCGGCGGCACGGAAAACGGAATCGGCGGCTTGTCGGCGAGCGCGACCTTCAAGAAGTCGCGCACCACAGGCGCCGCCAGACTGCCGCCGGTGGCGCGGTTGCCGATGTGTCGCGGTTTGTCGTAGCCCATATAGACGCCGCAGACGATGTCGGGCGAGAAGCCGATGAACCAGACGTCCTTCTCGTCGTTGGTGGTGCCGGTCTTGCCGGCGATTGGCTTGCCCAGCACGTGCAACGCGTAGCCGGTGCCGCGCTGCACGACGCCCTCCATCAGCGAAATGACCTGATAGTCGGTCATCGGATCGATCACCTGCTGGCGCTTGTCGATCAGCGTCGGCTCCGGCTGATTGTGCCAGCTATCGGCATTGCAGCCGATGCACTGGCGCTGGTCATGCTTGTAAATGGTGTGACCGTAACGGTCCTGGATGCGGTCGATCAGCGTGGGAATCACGCGGCGCCCGCCGTTGTCGAGCATCGAATAGGCGGTCACCATGCGCATCACCGTCGTTTCGCCGGCGCCGAGCGCGTAGGACAGGTACGGCGGCAGTTCGTCGTAGACGCCGAAGCGCTTGGCGTATTCGGAGATCAGCGGCATGCCGATGTCCTGGGCGAGCCGCACCGTCATCACGTTGCGCGATTCTTCGAGGCCGAAACGCAGGGTCGACGGCCCGAAAAACTTGCCGCCGTAGTTTTGCGGCGTCCAGATGCCGCCGCCCTGCCCCATGTCGATCTCGATCGGCGCATCCATGATGATGGTCGAGGGCGTGTAGCCGTTGTCGAGCGCCGCGGCATAGACGATCGGCTTGAACGACGAGCCGGGCTGGCGCAGCGCCTGCGTGGCGCGGTTGAACTGGCTTTGATCGAACGAGAAGCCGCCGACCATTGCCAGCACGCGGCCGGTATGCGGATCCATCGCCACCATGGCGCCGGAAATTTCCGGCACCTGGCGCAGCCGAAACTGACCCTGCTGCTCCATCGGTTCGACATAGATCACGTCGCCGACGGACAGCACCTGATTGACATGCTGGATTGGCTTTGACGGTCCCTTGGCGGGCTTTGCCCATTTGACGCCGTCGAGCGGCACGATGCCGACCTCGCGGTCCTTGAGCACGGCGCCGGAAGGATCGCGTCCCGGCTGCAGGCCGATACGGGCCGATTGATCGTCGACCTGAAGCACCACCGCCATGCGCCAGGGGTCGACATCGTCGAGCGACTTTATGTCGGCGAGCTTGACTCCCCAGTCGCCGCCAACGTCGATGGTGGCGACCGGGCCGCGATAGCCCTGCTTCTCGTCGAAATCGACGAGGCCGTTGACCATCGTGTTGCGCGCCAGCATCTGCAGTTGCGGGTCGAGCGTGGTGCGCACCGACAGCCCGCCCTCGTAGAGTTTCTTTTCCCCGTAATTGTCATAGAGATAGCGGCGAACCTCTTCGGTGAAGTATTCGGCCGCGTAAACGTGCGGACTTGTCGAGCGCACCGTGACGTTCAGCGGCTCCTTCTCGGCTTTGGCGCCATCCGCCGCCGAAATAAATCCGTCCTCGACCATGCGGTCGATCACATAGTTGCGGCGCGCGATCGCTTCGTCCTTGCGGCGGAACGGATTGTAATTGTTCGGGCCCTTCGGCAGGCCGGCGAGGTAGGCGGCCTCGGCGATGGTCAATTCGTGCACCGACTTGTCGAAATACAGCAGCGAGGCCGCGGCGATGCCATAGGCGCCGAAGCCGAGATAGATTTCGTTGAGATAGAGTTCAAGAATCTTCTGCTTCGAGTAAGTGCGCTCGATCCGCAGCGCCAGCAGCGCTTCCTTGATTTTGCGCTCGAACGAAACCTGATTGGTCAGCAGGAAATTTTTCGCGACCTGCTGCGTGATGGTCGAGGCGCCCTGCGGCCGGCGGCCGCTGCCGTAGTTTTCGACATAAAGCATGCCGGCGCGCAGGATGCCGGAGATGTCGATGCCGGGATGATGGTAGAAGTTCTTGTCTTCCGCCGCGACGAAGGCGTTGGTGACGAGCTTCGGGATCGCCTGGATCGGGAGATAGAGCCGGCGCTCCTTGGCGTATTCGGCGAGCAGCGAGCCGTCGGCCGCGTGCACGCGCGTCATCACCGGCGGCTCGTAATCCTGAAGCTGGGTGTAGTCAGGCAAGTCCTTGGAGTAATGCCACAACAGGCCCGCCGTTGCGGCTATGCCGGCGATGAACAGGATGGTCCCCGCCGCAAAGAGAAAGCCCAAGAAGCGTAACAGCAATTTCATTGAGTTTGCCCGGCCGTATCTCGGCTGAAAGGACTCAAGCCTTATGCCACCCAGCGACCCGATTTGGCCGTTTAGTGTGACAGCATTAGTGGACGACCGCTAGAGACCCCGTTTCATCGCGTCTCGTCACCCGCTTTCGTGTCCAAACTGAGGCCGCCCGATGCGCCCGGTGCCGCAGTTTGCGAGGTTCGCCCGTATCTTGAGAGGTAATCTTCGCCATCGAGGCGCGAAGCACCACGTCGCCTCAATTCGCACCTGCGCGCGCGCCAATAAGGTGGCCGGCGAAATAGTCGTTGACGGCGGCCGCGATCAAATCGGCGGTATGGTCGCGCCAGCTATCTGAATCCAACGACCGCAAATCCTGCTTATTCGACACATAGCCAAGCTCGATGAGCACCGAGGGCACGTCGGGCGCGCGCAAGACCCGAAAGCCCGCCGATCTGATGGGGTCTTTGTGCAGCCGCGTCGTCGTCCGCAGGTCACTGACCAGCTTCTGGGCAAACTGCACCGAGAACGTCTTGGTTTCGCGTTGCGCGAGGTCGAGCAGGATACCGGCGACGTCGTCCGGCTCGTCCTTGAGATCGACGCCGGCAATAACGTCGGCACGGTTTTCCTCATCGGCAACCCGCGCCGCCTGAGGATCCGACGGCGTGTTCGAAAGCGTGTAGACGGTGGCGCCGTCGGCATCGCCCTCCTTGTGCGGCAAGAAATCGGCGTGCAGCGAGATGAAAAGGGCGGCGCCAGCCTTGCGCGCGATCCGCACCCGGTCGGCCAGCGGAACGAAGGTGTCGTCGGTGCGTGTCATCAAAACCCGGTATTTTCCCGACTTCTCAAGGCGGTCGCGCAGCCTTTTGGCAAAATCCAGCACAATGTCTTTCTCGCACTCCCCGTTCGGCGCCCGGGTTCCGGTATCGATGCCGCCATGGCCGGGATCGAGCACGACGAGCGGACGGGGATCGGCAGAAGCCGCCGGCGGCTCGCTTGCAGGGGCCGCCTCGCTGCGGGCGACTTTTTCGTCGGCCGCCATATTGCGCAGGAAACTCTGGCGATCCGTTGCAACGAGATCGAGCACCAGCCGCGCCGGGGCGCCGGCCGCCGCGTCCACGACGAAGGCCTTGTCGACGCGCACCGGCTTGGCAAGGTCGAAAACCATCCGCGAGCCGCCAGGCATCACCAACCCGAATCGGAAGGCCGTAATCAGGCCGCGACCGTTGTCGCCGGCATGCGGCGGCAGCTGGAACGTCACTTGGGGGATGTCGAGCACAAGCCGATAGGGGTCGGCCAGGGTAAAGACATGCAGGTCTATTTTGCGGTCGAGGTCCATGACGAAGCGGGTCTGCGTGGCGTCCCCGCCAAGCCGCACGTCAGTCGCCACCGGATATGAGTCGGGCCCCTGGGCCGCCGCCGCGGCAGCCAAAGCGGGGCCGGCAAGGAGCACACCGAGGAGAGCCCAGCGCACGGCTTGGACAGGCATCGGCTTCCACCCCATCAAGCCCCTCTTACTCCATTAGGCATGCGTGGTTAACGGAATATTATGTGTCGGCAAAGATGCCGCTTGGCCATAAGAATAGATCACATCCATTCAGCCAAATCATACAGATGACTTGCCAATTCCCCGTTCGCGGCCTTAAGAAGAGGGTGCTGACGGTGAAAGGTTCCGGTTGTGTCGCGTTAGGGCATCCGGTTACGTCCGCAAGGATTGGCTCCCCGACAAAGGTGACGGGAGCGTGGCGGACGCCGCTTTCGAACCGCTCCGGCGCCAAATGTTCATCGGGGGTCATCACCCCGGCGGACGGGGTGCCGACGACGGCGCAAAGCGACGCCGACGCCCTCAAAGATGAGGACAGCCGGAACCTCGCGCGCGACGCGCGTACCAGTAGCGGACTTAAGCTGCTGGTGGTGTGTCGCGCCATACCGTGAGTGACCGAGCGAAATTGCGGCCGCGCCTAGCGCTGCCGCCTCATAGCGGTTTGGAGTTGATGTTCGAGGCGCAAGTCCAGGTTCTCAAGCAGCACGGTAGCGTTCATGCGGCGCTCTCCGGCAGGCGAACCTTGGCCACTTGCCGCGCTCGCGGTTTCCGATCCGTCCCATTCACCGAAAATTGGGCGCACGCCCCCTCCCCGCGCCGATGCGGCGCGGAGCGGGCGGGCATGCCGGCCCTCGTGAGATTTGCCAATGGCCAACAAAATGCTTATCGACGCGACCCACCCGGAGGAGACCCGGGTGGTCGTATTGCGCGGCAATCGCGTCGAAGAATTCGACTTTGAGTCCGCGCAGCGCAAGCAACTAAGAGGCAACATCTATCTGGCGAAAGTGACGCGCGTTGAGCCGTCGCTGCAAGCTGCCTTTGTCGATTACGGCGGCAATCGCCATGGTTTCCTGGCGTTCAGCGAAATCCATCCGGATTATTACCAGATCCCGGTCGCCGACCGGCAGGCGCTGATCGACGAGGAAGAGCGCGCACAGCGCGACGCCGATGACGAGGTTGACCGCCGTTCCCGGCGGCATCGTCAGCGCGGTGGGCATCCTGCCGCGCGCCGCGAGCGCACCATACGCAGTGAGGTCGCAGAATCGCCGGCCGACGATTCGGAGGTCGCCGAGCAGATCGCGCCGACAGCATTCGAGGGCGGCGAGGCAACTGACGAGCGGCCCATCGATGCTGATGTGGAGGCTGTCTCGGGAGCACCGGAAGCCGAAAACGACGCGCCCGAATCCGCAACCGAGACGGAAATGATGCCGGGCGACGCCGCGCTCGGGGACGATGCCGAACCAAACGAACCTCATGTCGATAGCGGCGAGGCAACCTCAATCGCCGAATCAGCGGCCGACAACGGCGACCCCGGACACGACGAAGGCGTCGAAACTGTCGGTGCGGCGACCAGCGAAAATGGCGAGACCGCTACCGTCACGGAAGTCCGTGACCACGAACACGCCGGCGAAGACGACGAAGCCGCCGAAGAAGTTGTCGAATCGGTCGGCGGCGGCGACGCGCTCGAGGAAGTCCCCGACCGCGCACCGCGCTATCGCCGGCAGTACAAGATCCAGGAAGTGATCAAGCGCCGCCAGGTCATGCTGGTGCAGGTGGTGAAAGAGGAACGCGGTACCAAGGGTGCGGCGCTGACGACTTATCTGTCGCTCGCCGGCCGCTATTCGGTGCTGATGCCCAACACGGCGCGCGGCGGCGGCATCAGCCGCAAAATTACCAGCGCGGAAGACCGCGCGCGGCTCAAAGAAGCCGCGTCGGAGCTGGAAGTGCCGGAGGGCATGGGCGTCATCCTGCGCACCGCCGGGGCGAACCGGACTAAAATCGAGATCAAACGCGATTTTGAATATTTGCTGCGGATGTGGGAGACGGTCCGCGACCTGACTCTCAAATCCACCGCACCGAAGCTGGTTTACGAGGAAGGCTCGCTGGTCAAGCGATCGATCCGCGACCTCTACAGCAAGGACATCGACGAGGTGATCGTCGCCGGTCCCGAGGCCTATCACGAGGCGCGGGATTTCATGCGCATGCTCATGCCGAGCCATGCCAAGAACGTTCACCTCTACAACGAGACGCAGCCGTTGCTGTCACGTTACGGGGTGGAAAATCAGCTTGACGCCATGTTCTCACCGGTCGTCCAGCTGCGCTCGGGCGGCTACATCGTCATCAATCAGGCCGAAGCCTTGGTCGCCATCGACGTGAATTCCGGCCGCGCCACGCGCGAGCATCATATCGAGGACACCGCGCTTAAAACCAATCTGGAGGCCTCCGACGAGATCGCCCGGCAGCTCCGGCTGCGCGACCTCGCCGGGCTGATCGTCATCGACTACATCGACATGGACGAGAAGCGCAACAATCGCTCCGTCGAGCGCCGGCTCAAGGAGTGCCTCAAACACGACCGCGCGCGCATCCAGGTCGGCCGCATATCGCATTTCGGCCTGCTCGAAATGTCGCGGCAGCGCATCCGGACGAGCGTGCTGGAAAGCTCGACCGAGAAGTGCCCGTATTGCGGCGGCACCGGTCACGTCCGTTCAGTCTCGTCGCTTGCCCTGCAGGTACTGCGTGCGCTCGAAGAACAGCTCATCAAGGGCGCCACGCACAATCTGATCGCGCGAACCCGGCCGGATGTGGCGCTTTACGTGCTCAACCAGAAACGCGCCCATTTGCGCGGTCTTGAGGAGCAGTTCGCCATCACCATCACGATCTCGGCGGATGAATCGGTGCGAGCACCGCAGGCCTTTATCATCGACCGCGGTGAGCTGGTTCATACGGTCGAGGCGGCCAAGGCGCTCGCCGAGCGCGCCCAGGCTGTCCCGGCGCCGCTTGAGGAGGAGGACGATCTCGAAGAAATCGGCCCGGTAGAAGGCGAAGAAGCCGAGTTGTCGGAAACCGAGGCAGCGCCCGCTACGGCGCCCGAGCAGGACGAAAGCGAACCGCGGCGACGGCGGCGACGGCGCCGGCGCGGCGGCCGCAATGGCGGCGAAGCCGCACAGGGCGAGCGCCACGAGCAAAATGCGCAGGAGCACATTCCGATCAGCGCGGCCGCCGACGAATTCGCCGCGGAGGACGAACATCAAACACCGGCCGACGACGAGCTCATCGAGCCGCAACAGGGCGAAGTTTCCCAGCAGGATCGCGCGGGGGAACCGCGTCGCGACGACGAACGGCGGCGGCGCCGCGGTCGCCGTGGCGGCCGCCGCAATCGCAATCGTAACGGCGACCCCGCGCACGCCGGCAATGACCACGGGTCCTACCCGCAAGAGCCGGAATTCGCACCGGCCGAGGAGTTGATCGCGCCGCCCGCGACCGAGCCGGAACTCACGCACGCGGTTGCCGATCTCGATGCCGCGCCGCGTCGGGCGCCCCAAGAGGCGCCGGTCAGCGCCGAGGCGCCGCGGCCGCTACCGGAAGAACCGGTACGCCGGCGTTCCACGGTGCGCGAACGCGCTCCCGTAGGCGGCGGTGAAGACGCGTTGCCGCCGGCGCAGACCCAGCAGCCTATTACGCCGACGCCGGAGCCGGTGGTCAGCAAGTCGGGAGACGCCGCAGAAGGTGACCGACCGCGCCGCACCGGTTGGTGGTCGCGGCGCTTTGCCGGCGGCTAAAGCACGACTGAGAACGCAGCGCCATGAAAAGCGGCTGGGTCGACCGTGACGCCGAGGCGATGGTCGCCCAGCTTGCGACGCAAGCGGGCGCGAAATCCGACCTCGGCGGCGAGCTTGCACTGCGCATCTATACGACGCGGCTGCTGGGCCGCGATCCAAAGCTCGTCCTGCACGGCGGTGGCAATACTTCGCTGAAGATGCGTATGCGCGACCGGCTCGGCGAGGACGTCGAGGTGTTGCGGGTAAAATCGACCGGCTCCGACATGGCGACGCTGACGCCGGAGGGTCTTGTCGGAGTGCGGCTTGCGCCGATGCGCAAGTTGCGCGCCCTTGACGCCATCGGCGATGAGGAACTCGTCGGCATCGAACGCGCCAATCTCATCGACCCGGCAGCGCCAAATCCCTCCGTCGAAATGATGCTGCACGCGTTTCTGCCGCACAAATTCATCGACCATACGCACGCCACCGTCGTGCTCAGCCTGATCGATCAGCCGGACGGTGAAAAAAAGTGCGCGGAAGTTTTCGGCGACCGGCTGGCGTTCGTGCCTTACGTCATGCCCGGCTTTGGCCTGGCGAAAAAAGCGATCGAGATATTCGAGCGCGACAAGCCCGGCGACGGACTCATTCTGAGCAAACACGGCATTGTCACCTTCGGCGAAACCGCCCGCGATGCTTACGAGCGCATGATCGCGATGGTAACGCTCGCTGAAGATTTTATCGCGCGCCGCCGCAAAACCGTCGCCGTCACTGCCCCGCGCAGTGCCGTGACGATCAGCAAAATTGCGCCGATCGTGCGTGGCGCCTGCGCCGAAAAAGACGCGGAAGTGGAAGGCGCGTGGCGGAGACTTATTCTCGAATTCCGCTCGAGCGACGCCATTTTGAACTTCGTGAATGCCGATGACATCGGCCGCCTGAGCCAAGCGGGCGTGATCACGCCCGACCACACCATCCGCACCAAGAATTGGCCGCTGGTTTTGACCGCGCCGGATCCTGCGAAACTTGACGACTTCGCAAGCGTCGCGCGCCGACGAGCGGCACAATTTGCGGCGCATTATCATCAATATTTTGAGCGTCACACCAAACGCGTCGGCGGCGGCAAACACGAGCTCGATCCGCTGCCCCGCGTCGTGCTGGTGCCGGGGCTCGGCCTGTTCGGCCTCGGTCGTTCCAAAAAAGACGCCGACATTGCCGCCGACATTGCCGAAGCCTGGGTCGAGGGCGTCACTAATGCGCAAGCCCTAGGCCGGTTCGAGTCGATTTCCGAAGCCGAGATGTTCGATTGCGAATATTGGCCGCTCGAACAGGCAAAACTCGGCGCGCGCGAGGAGTTGCCGCTCGCCGGGCAGATCGTTGCCATCACCGGCGCCGGGGGCGCAATCGGCGCCGCGACCGCAAGGACTTTTGCGGCGGCGGGCGCCGAAGTCGCTTTGCTCGATGTCAATATTGAAGCCGCCAGCGAACAAACAAAGGCGATCGGCGCGACCGCATTACCGCTTGCCTGCGATGTCACCGATGACGGGTCGGTGCGCGCTGCGTTCGACAAAATCGCCGAATATTTCGGCGGCGTCGACATCGTCGTCTCCAATGCCGGCGCGGCCTGGCAGGGACGCATCGGCGATGTCGGCGAAGACGTTTTACGCAAGAGTTTCGAGCTGAATTTTTACGGTCACCAGCGCGTCGCCCAAGCAGCGGTGAAGATCATGCTGGCGCAGGGCAGCGGCGGTTGCCTTCTGTTCAACGTCTCGAAGCAGGCGGTCAATCCGGGGCCGAATTTCGGCCCCTATGGCATACCGAAAGCCGCTGCACTCGCGTTGATGCGCCAATATGCGCTCGATTACGGCGCCGACGGCATCCGCGCCAACGCGGTCAACGCCGACCGCATCCGTTCCGGTCTCCTCACCACGGAGATGATTGCCTCGCGCTCCAAAGCGCGCGGACTTTCCGAAAAAAGCTACATGAGCGGCAATCTGCTCGGCCGCGAAGTCACCGCCGGAGACGTCGCGCAGGCCTTCCTGCACCACGCGCTGGCGCTGAAAACCACCGCCGACGTCACCACCGTCGACGGCGGCAATATCGCGGCGGCGATGCGCTAAACGATGACCCATGAAAATCGAAGCGCCACAGCGCTGCGAGCGAAATTAAACGTGCAACGCCCGGCGCTGGCGATGGCGGCGCATAATCCGCTGGCCGCCAAACTCGCCGCCAATGCCGGCTTCGATGCCATTTGGGGCAGCGGTTTCGAACTCTCGGCATCTTTTGCGGTTCCCGACGCCAATATTCTGCCGATGAGCGCGCATCTGGAGATGATGCGTGCCATCGCCCAGGTGCAGACTGCGCCGGTCATTGCCGACCTCGACACCGGCTTCGGCAATGCGGTGAACGTCGCCTATGTCGTGCCGCAATACGCAGCGGCGGGCGCGGCGGCCGTTGTCATCGAGGACAAGACATTTCCCAAGGACTTAAGTTTGCGGCCGGGAGGACGGCAGCAGCTCGTGCCGGTCGCCGAATTCCAGGGCAAGATCGCGGCGGCCAAAACCAGCGCCGATATAATCCTTGTTGCCCGTACCGAAGCGCTGATCGCCGGATTGGGTCACGACGAAGCGCTCCGCCGCGGCGCAGCTTATGCCGAGGCGGGCGCGGATGCGGTGCTGATCCATTCAAAACAGGAAACGCCGGACGAAATCGTGGCATTCTGCCGGGCGTGGCCGGGCCGGGTGCCGCTGGTCCTGGTGCCGACCAGCTACCCGCAGCTTTCCTTCGGCGACATTGCAGCGCTGGGCAAAGTCGGGCTGATCATCTGCGGCAATCACGCAATCCGTGCCGCCGTTGCCGCCATGCGGAGCGTGTTTCGCCGCATCCTCGCCGAAGGCGGCATTGCCGGCGTCGAAAACGAGATTGCCTCGGTCGCCGAGATATTCGCCCTGCAAGGCGACGAGCACATGCGCGAACTGGAGAAAGCGTTTCTGCGCTAGCTCTTGGGCTATTTGTCGACCGCGCCGCCGCTGTCGGCCCAATCCTTGAAGCCGCCCAGGTTAAAGACCCTCTCGTAACCGAGGTCCTTGAGCATCTTGCCGGCAAGCGCTGCACGTCCGCCCGAGCCGCAATACAAGATGACGTCCTTGTCCTTGGCGAAATTCTTGTCGTGCGAGGGCAGTTCGGGATCGGCACGGAACTCCAGCATGCCGCGCGACACATGGACCGCGCTCGCGACCTTGCCGCTCGCCGCCACCTCCGTTCCGTCGCGCACGTCGACCACGAGCGCATTGCCCGTGGCGATCATCTCCTTGGCTTGCGCCGGGGTTATTTTGGGCACCGCGGCATTGGCGGCTTCCAGCATGTGCTTGACGGTGGTGGCCATGGCGTCCTGCCCTCTCTTTTCCCCAGCCGGGGAATGATACGGAGAGCCGGCCCAGCTCTCAATCGCTCGACAGGATCACGTTCTTGAGGATCGGATAGATCTGCTTTTCCCAGCGGGAGCCGGAGAACACGCCGTAATGGCCGACACCGGCCTGCATGTGATGGCGCTTGAGGTAGGGCCGCAGTTTGCTGCACAGATCGTGTGCCGCCACCGTCTGGCCGACGGCGCAGATGTCGTCGCGCTCGCCCTCCACCGTCAGCAACATGGTCTTGCGGATCGCACTCGGGTCGACGCGCTCGCCGTGCCATTCGAGGTTGCCGAGCGGCAATGCGTGGTCCTGGAAGATCAGCCGCACCGTTTCGAGATAAAATTCCGCGGTCAGATCGAGCACGGCAAAATATTCGTCATAGAAGGCCTTGGTCACCGCCGCCTTCTCGAACTCGCCGTTGGCGAGATTGTCGTAGAGCTCCTTGTGCGCCTTGACGTGCCGCTCGACGTTCATGCTCATGAATGCGATGAGCTGGACGAAGCCGGGATAGACGCGGCGAAACGCGCCTGGGTAACGCAGCGGCACCGATGCAGTCAGCGTGCGCTCGAACCATTCGATGGTGCGCTTCTTGGCCAGCTCGTTGACCTTGGTCGGATTGACCCGGGTGTCGATCGGTCCGGCCATCAGCGTCATCGAGCGCGGCTGCGCCGCATTGCCGTTCTGCGCCATCACGGCGGCAGCGGCGAGCACGGCGACGCAAGGTTGGCACACCGCAAGGACGTGCGATCCCGGCCCCATGGTCTCGAGAAACTTTATCAAATGGTCGGTATATTCATCCATGCCGAAGCGTCCCGCGGTCAGCGGAACGTCGCGCGCATTGTGCCAATCGGTGATGAAAACGTCGTGGTCCGGCAGCATGGTGCGCACGGTGGCGCGCAAGAGCGTCGAGAAATGCCCGGATAACGGCGCCACCAGCAGTACCCGCGGCTGCGCGGTGGCGATATCCTTCTTGAAATGCAGGAGCGTCCCGAACGGCGTCGTCGCCGCGGCCTCCTCGTGCACCTCGACCTCGCGGTTGCCGACAGTGACGGTGTCGATACCGAAGGGTGGCCGGGTATGGGTGAGACCAGCCCGCGCGATCAATTCATAAACGGCGGTCAGATTGCGCATCGCCGGATGGTCGGACAGCAATGACGGGCTGCCGGAGCCTACCGCCAAGCTGGCCCAAGCCCGGACCGGCGTCATAAAGTCGGATTGCAGTTGATAGGCGAGGTACAGCATCCGTGGTCCACGGGTGCCGCTGTCCGCCTGGCGGCGAACAGACTTCGACCCCCCAATGGGTGGAAGCTAGTGCATTTCTTGTTGCACTGCGACAAGAATATGAACATCCTGCATATTCGGGAAGGGGCGTAGGGTTCGGCTGCTCAAATATGGGACAACGCGCGGCCGCAAATCCATCCTTTTGTCGCTAACTCATTGAGTTGAGATAAAATTTCAAAGAGAGCAATGGGATGTCCAAGGCCATTCTGACGCTTGCCAGTAAGAATTACGGCTCGTGGTCGCTGAGAGGCTGGTTGCTATGCAAAATGGCTAACCTCGATTTTGAAGAGCAGCATGTCTCGACCGACGACCCCTCCACGCGCGCGGAATTGCTCCTGCTGTCGCCTTCGTTCCTGGTGCCGTGCCTGATCCATGACGGGCTAAAGGTGTGGGACACGCTAGCGATTGCTGAATACCTGCATGAAATCTCGCCCGAGGCCGGGCTTCTGCCGTCCGATCAGACGCAACGCGCCCATTGCCGCTCGATATGCGGTGAAATGCATTCGGGCTTTTCCAATTTGCGCTCGGCGCTGCCGATGAATATCAAGGCCCACTTTCCGGGCTTCAAATCCTGGGCTGGCGCCCGCGCCGACATCGAACGCATCACCGCGATCTGGAAGGAGTGCCTGGCGCAGTATAAGGGCCCCTATTTGTTCGGGAAAAAGCCTTGCTCGGCGGACGCCATGTATGCGCCGGTGTGTTCGCGCTTCGTCACCTATGACGTCGCAGTGGAAGCGCCCGCCAAGGATTATATGCGCACCGTTATGGCGATGCCGTTCATGCAGGAATGGATAGCCGGCGCCAAATCCGAACCCGACGAGCTCGAGGAGCTTGACGTCGAGTTCTAAGACGCGATCCCACGCCCCCGCTTTCCGTCAACGCCTGACTATGCTGAAGTGGCCCTCATAAAGCCGGGAGGGAACGCGTTATGCCAGTCAGCAAGATCAACGGCGTGAATATCAATTGGCGCAAGGTCGGCGAGCGCGGGCCGAGCGACCGCAATCCTTGGGTCGTGATGACGACCGGCGGGCGCCGCGGGCATGACGAGTTCATCCCGCTTGCCGAGAAAATCGCAAGCTACGGCTTCCGCGTCATGCTGCATGATCGCCGCAACACCGGCGCTTCCGACATCCTCATTTCCGGCGACGAGGGCGAGGAAGTGATCTGGACGCGCGACATGCACGCATTGCTGTCCGAACAAAACGCCCTCCCCGCGTTTTTCAGCGGTTCATCGGCCGGCGCGCGCACCTCGATCCTGTTCTACCTCAATTATCCGCAAGCCGTGCGCGGCCTTCTATTGCTGCGCGTCACCGGCGGCCCGTTTGCGGCCGGCCGCCTGCCCGAGCAGTATTACGGGCAGTTTATCCGCACCGCCAAAGAGGGCGGCATGGCCGCGATCTGCGCCATGGACGCCTGGAAGGAGCGGATCGCAGCCAATCCAAGGAACGGGGACTATCTGGCACGCCTGCCGGCGCAGCAATTCATCGATGTGCTCACGCGCTGGAACGAGATTTTCGTCGCCGGGGGCCACTATCCGGTCATGGGCGTGAGCCCCGAGCAATTGCGCGCCATCAAAGTCCCGACCATCATCATTCCCGGCAACGACAACACCCATTCCAGCGCCAGCGGCCTTGCCGCACACCGGTTGATTGCCGGCAGCACGATCCATCAGCTGCCCCTCGAAGATCAGGACGTCCCGCTCATTCCGTTTCCGGAATGGGGCGCTTATGAACCGGAAATCGCTCGCGTTTTTGCCGAATTCATGAAACTGACGATCGCTGCGGAAAGCAGGGCGGCGTAGAGGGAGATCCCAAAGAGCGGACGCGGGTTTTTGGAAAAGGCCGCGCTCCGAGGAAACGTCTAATCCCAGTTCATGCTGCCGGAATAGGCCCAATCGACGATCCGGCCGCCGGAGCGCGAGAGCGCAGCGATTTCGGCCATTTCCTCGTCGCTCAGCGCAAAATCGAACAGCGCGGCATTCTCCGACAGCCGTTCGAGCTTGCCGGTGCGCGGAATGACGACGATGTCCTGCTGCACCAGATAACGCAGGCAGATTTGCGCCGCGGTCTTTTTGTGCACCGCGCCGATGCCCGCGAGCACCTTGTCATTCTTGGCATTGCCGCGCGCGATCGGACTATAGGCGACCACCGCCATGCCGTGCTCGTGACAGGCCGCGATGACCTTCGACTGATCGAGATAGGGGTGGCATTCGACCTGATCGCAAACCAAAGGCTCGGTTGCGACCGCCAAAGCCTCTTCGAGCAGCGCCACGGTGAAGTTGGAAACGCCGATATGGCGGGCAAGCCCGTCACGCTTGACCTTGCACAGCGCCGGGATCGTCTCCGCTAGCGGGATCTGCGGATTGGGCCAATGCAGCAAAAGAAGATCGACTTCGCTCAGCCGCAATCGCATCAGGCTGTCGCGCGCGGCGCGTTCCAGGGCGCGCGGGGCGAAATGCGACGGCCAGATTTTCGTCGTTACGAAGAACGCGTTGCGCTTGAGGCCGGAGGCGCGCAGGCCGTCCCCCACTTCGCGCTCGTTATCGTACATTTCCGCGGTGTCGATGTGGCGATAGCCCAGCCGCAAAGCCTGCTCGACAACCCGCGCGCAGGCGCGGCCGCGCAGTTCCCAAGTGCCGAGGCCGACCAAGGGAATTTTCGCGCCGTTGGCGTCAATGCTGGGAATATCTCCGATCGCCGTCACGTGTCCCTGGGTCCCAATTTGGCTGCCGCGCTCGCCTCTGCCTTAAGCCAAGCATCGACGATCGCATGCGGCAGTTCCAGTCCACAATGCCGATGGCCGGCCCACTGTTCCGGCGTGGCTCAGCGTGCTTTGCCGAGTACCGCAAAAGCGGCCTCGGGAGCT
>CAVXWL010000028.1:0-147426 GCA_963765365.1 uncultured Alphaproteobacteria bacterium
GTGCTGCGGCGAATTGCGCGAAACGTTCGCTAGCTTCCGCGTTCTTCAGAAGGCGAAACTCTTGAGCAACCGGCAACAGCGGAAGCCCAGATTCTTGTCGCAGAAGATTTCGTTTTGCAATTTCGGCCAGCTTCGGCGACGTGGCAAAACTCGGGCATGGCGCTGCAATTGAAGAAGCCGCCGTAGGAAGCGCAGGTGATGAGGGCTTCGGAATGCGGCCGTCGATTTTGCGAACAATCCCGAAGCCTGTGGTCGCGGCCGCTAACAAGAATACGGTGCGGCGGCTCGGGGCGGCCGAAAACGTGGGTGGCATGAGGCCCTCCGGCTAATGGAAGGGCTGGAGCTGCTTTTGCTACGTTTGCCGATTTAAACGGCCACATCTTCCTTCTCGGAAAACCACCGTACTTCTCAGCCGGTTGGTCGAGAGCAGCGCCAGCCCTCAGTCTTGATGCTGGCGCGGGTATCAATCAGGTGACAAAATCAACCGATTTAAATTATGGGTGGGTGGATGGGTGTCGTCTCAGATTGAAGCGCAGGGCGATTTTTATCACCACAACGGCGTGTCGGAATATCTCATGCAGCGTGCAGTGGTTTTCGTGATCTGGACCGCGATTCTTGCGGTAGGCTTGGGTTTTGTGGTCGACGGCGTGATCTGGCCCTCTGCCGCGTCGATGAATTACATAATTTCAGGGGCGACCTTCGTGGCAATGGGCGCATACGCGCTATGGAAGGACTTCCTAGCAGGCGGTCTTGGCAATGATGGAGGCGAGTAGCGCCTCAAGGCCCGAAGGGCAAGAAGCGCCTCGCCGTTCGCGCCCCCACTGTATTCACGTTGCCATGGCCTATGGGCGACTTACCCGTATAAGCAAGCCTCGATGTGCCTCGAAACAAATTGCCTACCGCCGCGGGCCCTTGCAATGCCGAGCGGATTATTCGCGAACTTAAAGAGGTCGGCGGCTACGACGATCTTGCCCAATAATCATTCCGATGAAATAGACTTCGGGGTCAGCAGTTAGGATCAGTGGGATCGTCGGCCCGACTTCGGCAAGCCTTCAAAGAAATATCTGGGATCAACAGCGAAGATCTCGCACAGCCGATACAGGCGTCCCGCCGATATACGGTTGGTGCCCTTCTCATATTTCTGCATTTGTTGAAAAGTGACGCCTAGCTTAACGCTCAATTCCGACTGCGTAAGACCCATAGCCTTCCGTTTGGCGCGAATTCGCTGTGCGACGTACTGATCGACGTTGCTGGGTTGTCTCGCGGTGGCAGCCATTACGCCCCTCGCTGCACGCCAATGCGGATGAACATAAGCGCCGGCGCTCAGTGATGGTGTGTGGTGAATATCGAGTCAGAAGGCAAACGAATCAACGCTCAATCTACGATACATTAAACGCTCGGAAACGGGAGAGTTAGAGTCTTTTGAGGCCAGTTTGCGCTTACGAAATTTACCGAATCTTTTACCAAACGGTTCAATTGTTCACTTCGTGTCCGGATGGCGGTGCATAATCGCAGAACAGGATCAGGTGCCGCCATGAATAGAGTCATCAGTGCAATCATCGCCTCAACCGTTGTCGGCGCGACTGTGATGGCGACCGTAAATACAGCCGATGCGCGTTGGGGCTACGGCTATCGGGAATACGGCTATAGGGACTACGGAAATGCGGCTGCTCTCGGTTATGGCTACAGCGGATTTTATGTTGGAACCCCGGTGCCTCCGTTTGTCGTTGCTTCCGCTACCCATCACCCAGTCGCCTATTATCCCCCCGTTTACTACCCATCGGTCTATTATTCTGGATACTCGCCCGATTACAGCTGCTGGTGATCGCGGGCTGAGGAGAAAAAACCCCGCGCACGGAATGTGGCGGGGTCTTGTTATTGCCAGTCAGCTTGTAGTGCCCAGATCAAACACGAGAATCGAGCGATATTCCTAGACTGAAAGCTTTCTGCCGTGTCGCGCCTTCGGTGCGTTTTAAGCTTCGGGCAATACGTCCAGCGCGGGCTTTCCGCTTTGCGGCCGCTTTTAACGTGCGGATATCCGCTGTGGTCCAAGCACGTCTCTTTTTCATTTTATTTCCTCCAGATGAGAACGATGGGACGCTTGTAACGACCCTTCAAAGAAAAGCCCATAATAGGGCAGCTGCCTGTGGATAACTGCGGGGTACGAGAAACAAACAGGTGGCGTCGCTGCTACGGCCACCAGCAATTTAGAGATTCTCGCGACAGGCTCGCAGTGGTCGCGTTTGCCGTCCCGACGCGAGTACTTCGGTGGTTTGAAGCCAGCGTAGGAGTTCTTGATCGACTTCCGATTAAGTCTTTCCATGAAATTGCTGCAAAGCCATGAGGGCCCTCGTTGCCCGATAATCTTTTTGAAAAGATAGACCGAGGTCTATTGCAAACGGCGGAAGTCTTCAGGATATCCACTCAATCCACACCCCAAAAAGACCACTGTATCCACGTCGAGAAGGAGCGATGGATGACCGGCCTCCTAAAGGCTGTCTTTTTATGTAGTGCGTGTAGGAACGCGCCGGATTTCACCCAATGAGTTCAAACGGGTTCCATCGTTTCCTGCGAGCAAGCGAGTAGCGTGTCGCCGTGATGGCGTAGGAGAGATCATCCTGCATCCTACAAACAGACCCATTCGGAAAAGTAGGACGCTCCCAGAATTATCAGCTTTGATTGGGGATGGTCCCAACGTGCTTGGCACCTACATCGTTTCCGTTCCGCCAAATCACCTGGTATGTCCCATCTTCGGTTGGATCTACCCCGGGAAAGCTCAAGGTAAACCGATCTGGTATTTCGAATTGGGTGGTGCTTACTCGCACGCCGCCTTCCGACAGGTTGACGACCAAGCAATAGCGAACTGGAACACCGCGGCCCGTTATAAGTTTGGCAACACGGCGTAGTTCGTGGCGCAGGCTTTGCCGTCGCTCCGCGGACACTGTCATTGCCACTCTCGGTCGGAGTTCGCGCTTCAGCCGGCCATTGTTATGGTCACCGATTGCGTGCGTACTAATATGGCGCCTCAAATTCTCCGCGAAATTTCCAAATATCGTCTGGGTAAGGTGAGATCTCATAAGAAGCCCAAAGCGTCTTGGTGATATGATTGAACCGAGTTAATTGGTGGAGGCGAGTGGGCAGCCTCTCAAACAACAGCCGAAAAAACCAGGGAGAAGGGAAATCAATTCACCTGAGCCACGGCTATTGCCACCAGCAGGAGTGCCTAATCGAGGGTCTGCCGAAGATCAACCGCAGCGTTACATCGCAGATGGCAAGTCATCTGCCAAGCGTCAGCTAACATGACCACTTCCGCGAAGTTTGCTGAGTGTTACCGGCTCGCGGCGGAAAATTACGAAGTGCTTGCCAAGCTTGAACAAGACTTCGAAGACCGGCAAGTCGCCCACCCCGAAAACAGATACATTCCATCGAAGTAGGCGTGGCTGACCGGTGTAGTTGAGGTGCACTCACAGCAGTGGGTACGGGCCGCCTCGGGCAATTCTTGTGAGGCCTGGCGCTGCTGTAGGATTGGCAAACGCCGCGATATTGGTGTGTCGTAACGCGGCTACGAGCCGTGTCTACGGCGGCCTTGAAGACCGAGCCGGTCTTCGCCTCATATCTGGTTGATCGGCGAACGCACTGGCGCCCACTCGGCAATCCTGCCGTCACACCCGGAACGATCGGTTAAAATGAAAATGCGGACAACAAAAATGTGCTACGAGCAAATAACTACGCAGATGTGCCTATGCTATCCGCAGGCCGTCTCGCGCGCAGTCAGCGTCGCGATTTTCCCGGCCGGCGGCTCTTCTTCTGCTCCGCGCAAATCCGTGCGGACGCCAAGGCCGGCGTGTGTATGGCCGCGAATTTGTGCGCCGGGTCCTCCGCCTGCTTTGGCGCGGGGGCGGCGGTACGGTTCGGGCTGTGCGACATCGGACCCCACCAATTCGACAGCGTATCGTCACCCCATACTTTCGGCCGTTGCGGCCGATCCTGGTGCCATGGCCGGGGCTCGAAGAAGCCGAGTTCTTCGTCATGCATCTGATCCATCTCGCAGAAGAACTCGATGACCACGCCGTCGGGGTTCTTATGATAGATGGCGATGTTATGCCCGATGATGTGACGCAGCGGGCCCCAGGTCAGCTTGATGTTGCTTTTCGCCAGAATATCGCCGGCGCGCTTGATGTCCGACCAGTCGCGCACTTCGAAGGCAATGTGATGAAGCGCAGTCTTGGCGTCGCGCAGCAGATTCACCGTATGATGGTCGCGGCTGCAACGCAGGAAGGCGAAAAAATCGCCGCGCCAGTCCGACACCCGAAATCCCAGAATATCGCAATAGAAATCCACGATGCTCTGCACGTCGGGGCATTGATAGGCGATGTGGCCGAGCTTCAGCGGCATGATGCCGGCGAAAGTGTCGTCGTCTTTTGCGAAGCCGAAATCGGAAAAGACTTCGAGCGTGGTGCCTTTGGGGTCGCTAAAGGCCACGGCCTCGCGAATGCCCGGCGTGATATCGCTTCGCCGTTCGCTCTTTATGCCGTGTTTTTTCAGCCGCGAGACGATTTCACCCGGATCGCTGCCGGGCGCGACCTGGAATGACAACCGTGGTGCTTCGACGCTACCGCCGCGCTCGAGCACGATCGCCTCAAGGCCCGCTTTGGTGGCGAGAATGGCCCGATCTTTCTCGCGCGCGGCAACATTTAAGCCGACGATGCGGGTGAAATAATCGACCATTCTTTCGAGATCGGGAGTGGTCAGCGTCGAGTGGCCGGCGCGTTTGATCTGCAACATCGAATGTCTCCCATAATCTCGACGGTCAGGCCTGAGCGCGCATGGGTTGATTATTTTCGGCGGCGCCCAGTTCGTGCGCACGCACCGCGATCTTTAGCTCGCCAAGCACCGGAGCCGACCGGCACACGATCACGTCGCCCGCTTTCACCGGGCTCACGCCATCCGGCGTTCCCGTGTAAACGAGATCGCCCGGATAGAGCGCGTAGAACTGCGACGCGAATTCGATGAGGCGCCGGCAGCTATAGATCAATTGGCTGGTGTTGCTGCTCTGCCGGACTTCGCCGTTGACCGTGATACTGATCGGCACAGCGTCCGGATCGGGAATTTCGTCGGCCGTAACCATCCACGGTCCGAGCACCGCGTAACCGTCGACCGATTTACGAAAGCTCCGGTCTTCGCGGCCGCGCACCGTCATGTCGAGGCCGAGGCAATAGCCCGCGACATGCTCGAGCGCCTTGGCTTGGGGAATATCACTGCCGGCCTTGCCGATCACCATCACCAGCTCGACCTCGTGATCGTTGCGGCGGTCCGGAAAACGGATCGGAATGCCCTCGGACGGGCCGACGAGGGCGGAGTTGGCCTTCAGGAACATTCCGGCCTCGAGGATTTTCGAAGACTGCGCACTCACGATCTGGGTGCCGGGCTGTTGCGAAGCCTTCTGCATCTCCTCGATATGCGCCTGGTAGTTGGTCGGGGCGCATGAGAGTTTGCTGGGGCGGGCAACCGGCGCGAGCAGCTTAAGCTGCGCAATCGGCACGCCTGGCGCTTTATCCGCCATGCGTTCGATGCGTTCGCGCCACTGCGGCAGCGCCGCGACGAGTGCATCTCCCTTCATCGCATAAGGCGACGACTTTCGGATCTCCGTCTGCGCTTCGGTGACGTCATGAACGACATCTCCGCGCACCACGCCCAATCGATCGTCGCCGTACCGGCAAAGTTTCATGTTTTACTCCCTCGCCATTCCCTCGGTGCAGTCTTCGTGTCGTTCGCGCGAACCATAGCAAGCGCCGCCGTGCGGGGCAAAGCCGTCCCCTGCCATGCAGCGATCATCTAGCGCGTCTTGCGGCCGGAGAATCCGAAGGTCACCGTCGAGACGCAGAGAATGCTCACCGCGGCCGACAGCAGGAAAACCGTGCGCGGGTTACCGCGATCCATCAGCATGCCGTAAACGATCGGTGCGATGCTGGCGCCGATATTAAAACCGGTCGAGACAAAGCCGAAAACAAGCCCGTAGGCCGTGGGCGGAGTGACCGCGCGCACCAGCATGTCGCGCGAGGGATAAGTCACGCCGAGGCAAAATCCGCTAAATCCCATGAGCAGGATGAGCAGGGCAGGGGAGAAATCAAAAAGTCCGACAAGCGCGGTGACCACGCCGCCGACGATCAGTCCCGATGCCGCCACCACGGCGTGATGGCTGGTACGCGCGGCGAGTACGCCGCCGCCCAGAACGCCGACGGCGCTCATGGCAAGCAGCCCCGTCAGTGCCATATTGGCGATGTCCGGCGGTGTGGCGTGGAGCGCTCCGAGCGCAACGACGAGATAGGTATTGAGCCCGCCGCTCATGATCGACGTCAGGATGAAATAGCCGAGATTGAGCAGGATCGCCGGCGTCAGCAGGAGGCGCCAGCCGGTATCGACGATGTTGTTGCTGCGCGCGCGGGCGGCGGCTTTGGTGGCGTGGGTCGGGTCCGCCGGCGGTTCAGACTGCGCGAGCAGCGCCAAAAGAACGACGAAGCCGAAGATCGCCGCGCCGATATAGGCGCCGCGCCAGCCGAACATGCTCTGCATGTAGAGGAGCGTTCCCGGCGCGATGGCCGAACCGACCATCCCGGCGAATGTATGAAACGAGAAGACGTGGCTGAGCCGCTCCGAAGGGGTGTGATGGGACAACAGCGAATAGTCCGACGGGTGGTAAACCGTGTTGCCGAGCCCGGCGACGCCGTACATCGCGATGAAGACCCAATATGAATTGAATATGCCGGCGATGGCAAAAGCGCCGCTGCTCAATGCGAGGCCGGCGATCAGCACCATGCGCGCGCCGACCCGGTCGACCAGGAAACCGACCGGCGTCTGCAGCAGGCCGGAGACGACGTTGAATACCGTCACCGCCAGCGCGAGTTCGGTGTAGCTGACGTTGAAGTCGGCGCGCACGAAGCCGAGCAGCGGCGCCAGTGTGAGCATATAATAATGGCTCATCATGTGCGCGCCGCAGACGGCGGCGATGAGCCGGGACTCGGCCGGCCGGAACGAGCGGACGGAAATCGTTTGCGTCATTGCGGGCGGGCGACCTTGGCGTCCTTGGCCTGTTGCAGCGCCTGCCAGATGCGAAACGACGTCAGCGGCATGTCGACATGGCGGATGCCGTAGTCGGCGAGCGCGTCGATCACCGCGTTCATCATGGACGTCAATCCGCCGGCGCAGCCCGCTTCGCCGCAGCCCTTGACGCCGAGCGGATTGGTCTTGGTCGGCACCGGATGATTGCCAAGTTCGAACTCCGGCACGTCGGCCGCGCGCGGCATCGCATAGTCCATGAAAGAACCGGTCAGCAATTGTCCGTCCTCGTCGTAGACCGCTTTCTCCATCAGCGCCTGGCCGATGCCCTGCACCACGCCGCCGTGCAACTGACCGGCGACAATCATTGGATTGACGACGACGCCGAAATCATTGACGGCGCAATATTTCATCACTTCGACGGCGCCGGTGTCCGGATCGACCTCGACCTCGGAGATGTGGCAGCCGTTAGGGAAGGTCCAGGCGCCCGGCCCGTCGCTGATATGGATGACATCAAGCGATTGCGCTTCGGGCGGAAGATTGGGGTTGCCGCGGACCTTCTGCGCGAGTTCCATGATGGAGATCGAGCGGTCGGTGCCGACAATGACGAATTTGCCGTGCTCGAACGCGATATCCGACGCAGCGGCTTCGAGCACGTAACCGGCGAGCTGCTTGCCCTTTTCGACGACTTTGGCCGCGCCCTCGACGATCGCCGTGCCGCTGTGCATGATCGACTTCGAACCGCCGGAGCCGCCGCCCATCACAATGCGGTCGCTGTCGCCCTGCACGAGTTTGATCTTATCGAACGGGATGCCGAGCTGTGCGCTCAACACTTGAGCGAACGGCGTCGCGTGGCCCATGCCGAAATCGAGCGTGCCGGTCGTCAGCGTCACCGTGCCGTCGGCGTTGAAGATGATGCCCGCGGATTCCTTGGCGGGTCCGGCGGTGACTTCGAGGTAACTGCCGATACCGAGACCGCGCAGCTTGCCGCGTTTGCGGCTCTCGCGTTTGCGCCGCGCAAAACCCTTGCCGTCGGCTAGTTCAAACGCCTGCTTGTTCAGCGCGGCGAAATCGCCGCAATCATAGGTCGCCGCGGATGCCGTCTTGTGTGGAAAATCGCGCGAGCCGATCAGATTGCGCCGGCGTATCGCGAGACGGTCGATTCCCATTTCGGCCGCCGCGGCATCGATCAGCCGTTCCATATAATAATTGCCTTCCGGCCGGCCGGCGCCGCGATAGGCGGTGATCTGCGTTGTGTTGGTGAAGACGCACTTGGTCGAGACTTCCATCAGCGGCGTGCGATACATGCCCTGCATGTTCTTGACCGCATTGGCCGTCCCCATGAAGGGCCCGAACGGGGACAGGAACGCGCCGACATCGGAAAAGCTCGTCAGCCGGACGGCGAGGAACGTGCCGTCGGCATCGAGCGCCAATTCCCCGGTCACTTCGGCGGCGCGGCCGTGTCCGTCGGAAACGAAGCTGCCCGAGCGCTCGTCGGTCCACTTCACCGGGCGGCCGAGCGCGCGCGCGGCGTGCAAGAGACAAATGTATTCAGGGAACACCATCGCTTTCATGCCGAACGAACCGCCGACCTGGCCGGTCAGGATGCGCACGTCCTTGACATCGACCGCCATGGCGTCGGCGACGTTGGCGCGCATGCCGAATACGCCTTGCGAGCAGACGTGAAGCGTAAAGCGATTGTCCTCGTAAGCGCCGACCGCAGCGCGCGGCTCCATGCTGTTGACCACGAGCCGGCTGTTGCTGATCTTCAGCCGCGTGACATGCGCGGCCTTGGCGAAAGCGGCATCGACCGCCACGGTATCGCCGTGGTGAAAGTCGAGCGCGACATTGTCCGGCACGTCGTCATAAATGAGCGGCGCGCCAGCGCGGGCGCCGGCTTCCGCCGTCGTCACGATCGGCAGCGGCTCGATATCGACGGTGACCGCTTCGGCGGCATCTTTCGCCTGCGCGACGGTTTCGGCGACAACGCACGCAACCGGGTCGCCGACATAGCGAACCTTGCCGACCGCAAGCGCTTCGCGGCGCGGCTTGCGCAGCGGCGTGCCGTCGCGATTGGGCAATCCGACAATGCATTTGAGTGCGCCGTAGCCCTTTAATTCCGCGCTGCTGTAGACGCCGAGCACGCCCGGCATTTTCCGCGCCGGCTCCATGTCGATCGATCGGATCGTGCCGTGCGCAACGGAACTGCGGACCATGACCAAATGGACCTGGCCGGGCAGGCTGACGTCGTCGGTATAATGGCCGAGCCCGCGCAATAGCATCGGGTCCTCGACGCGCGGCACCGATTGCCCGATGCCAAATTTCGCGGTTGCCAGTTCTTCGGCCGTTAATCCGTCCGGCTTGGCGGAGTGCTGCAAATTCATGACAATTCAATCCCGTAACGCTCTGTCGCGGTGATAATGGACTTGCCAGACCGCGGCAACAGGGCGCGGCACATGGCACATAGGCGGACCAGGCACAGTATTGCCCTGAGGCCTGCCCCTGTTACAGTTCTTTCGATTTGGGCTTGAACAATAGACCGTGGCTGTCGAGCCTTTGGCTCCGGCGCGGCGGGAAGGCATTGGATGGACGACGAGGTCCCGCCGCCGGGCGGCCTCGACGCCGACGGGGCCTCGCGTAACAAGTCGGCGCGTGGTGCTCGCTGGGGTCGCCGAACGCCATATGGCGTTCGTCGCGATGATCATCGCGAGGACTGGCGCGCGCCCGTCCAGCAGCGTGCCGGTACGACCTATGCCGCGCTCGATCTCGGCACCAATAATTGCCGCCTCCTGGTCGCACGGCCAACGGCTGCGGGGTTCCGCGTCGTCGACGCGTTCTCCCGCATTATCCGCCTCGGCGAAGGCGTTGCCGCGTCGCGGCGCATCAGCGAGGCAGCGATTGCGCGGGCGGTCGATGCGCTCCTGGTCTGTCGCGACAAGATGCGCGCACGAGGCGTAGTGCGCGCCCGGCTGATTGCGACCGAGGCCTGCCGCGCCGCCGAGAACGGCGAGGAATTCCGCAGCCGCGTCGCCAGGGAGGCCGGTCTCGAACTGGAAATCATCAATTCCGCGACCGAGGCGCGGCTCGCGGCGACCGGCTGCACCGAACTGTTCGACCCGGCGGCAACCGGCGTTATCCTGTTCGACATTGGCGGCGGCTCTTCGGAATTGGTGCGGCTGAACCGGCGGCCGGGTGACGGGCGGCGCGGTCCGCCAGCGCCCGATATCGTCGGCTGGGTCTCGCTACCGGTCGGCGTCGTGACCCTTGCCGAGCGCTACGGCGGTAAAACCGTGTCGCGGGCGATCTATGACGCGATGGTGGACGAGGTGGGCGCTTTCGTTGACAAGTTTGCCGCCGACCATCGCGACCTCGACGGTTTCCACACGCTCGGCACTTCGGGCACGGTGACGACGATTGCCGGCGTCTATTTGCGGCTGCGCCGTTACGATCGCCGGCGCGTCGACGGATGCTGGCTGTCGGATGACGAAATCTCCCGCGTGGTCGGCGAACTGATGGCAATGAGTTTTGACGAACGCGCCGCCAATCCCTGCATCGGCGCCGAGCGCGCCGATCTGGTGCTCGCCGGCTGCGCCATCCTCGATGCCATTCGCCGTGCCTTTCCGTCCCCGAAACTGCGCGTCGCCGACCGCGGCCTGCGCGAAGGCATGCTGGTGGAGATGATGCGCGAAGACGGCGTCTGGGGCCAAGCCTGAGGATGGCGAAGCTCAAGGACGAAAAACGCCGCACGCTATCCTCGCGCACTTGGCTCGAGCGGCAGTTAAGAGATCCCTATGTGGCGAAGGCCAAGCGCGAAGGGTTTCGTTCGCGTGCCGCATTCAAGCTCGCCGAAATCGACGACAAATATAAAGTCCTCAAAGCCGGCGCGCGCGTTGTCGATCTCGGCGCCGCGCCCGGCGGCTGGAGCGAGATCGCGGCCCGGCGCGTTGGCGCCAAAGGGCGCGTGATCGCCCTCGACATTCTCGACATGAAATCGCTTCCCGGCGTCGAATTCCTGCAGCTCGATTTTCTCGACGATGCCGCGCCGGAACGACTGAAAGCCATGCTCGGCGGCAAGGCCGAAGGAAAAGTCGATGTCGTGCTCTCCGACATGGCGGCGAATGCGACCGGGCATCGCAAGACCGATCACCTGCGCATCATGGGGCTCGCCGAAGCCGCTGCCGCCTTTGCGCGCGAAGTGCTCGCGCCCGGCGGCGCGTTTCTTTGCAAGGTGCTGCAAGGCGGCACCGAGTCGGCATTGCTTGCCGAGCTCAAGCGCGATTTCGAGACCGTCAAGCACGTCAAGCCGCCGGCGAGCCGCGCCGATTCCGCGGAGCTTTATTTGTTGGCGAAGGGATTTCGCAGCTGACGCGCGCCTAGCGCGCTTTGCCCGGTTCTTCCGCCATATTCCGCCCCGACAGCTCTTCGCCAGCGTTAGGTGGCAGTGCCGCAAAGATCAACGCGGCGCTGGCGGCCAGCAAAGCGACGAAGAGGAAAGCCGGCGGAAAATCGTTCACGCCCATCGTGGTCGAATGTTTCAGCCGCAGCGTGATCTCGACGGCGAGCGCGCCCACGGCGACTCCGGTCGACAGCGAGAGTTGTTGTGCGGCGGCGACCATTGCCGTTGCCCGGCTCATCCGCGGCGGATCGATCTCGGCATAAGCCAGCGTGTTGATGCTGGTGAATTGCAGCGATCGGAAGAAGCCGCCGGACAACAGGATGGCGATCATCGCGGCATAGGGCATGCCGTGCACGAAAGTGGCGCAGGCGCCAAGGAAAGCGCTCGAAATCAGTGCGTTGTAGAGCAGCACGGTGCGATAGCCGAAGCGATTGAGCACGCTGGCGACCGCCGCCTTCATGAACATCGAGCCGAGCGCGGTGGTAAACGTGATAAGGCCCGATTGAAATGGCGTCAGGTCGAAGCCGATCTGCAGCAAGAGCGGCAACAGGAACGGCAGCGCACCGATACCGAGCCGGAACAGGAAGCCGCCGAAAACGCTGGCGCGGAACGTCGGCAGTTTCAGCAGCGACAGATCGAGGATCGGCGCCGCCGTGCGCCTGGCGTGGAACACATAGGCCACGGCCGATAGCGCGCCGACACCGAGCATGCCGGCAACAACGCTGGTCGGCAAAAAATCGAGCCCCAACGCTGAGAGGCCGAAGGCCAGGCCGGCGATGCCGAGGCCGGACAGCACAAAGCCGACAAAGTCGAACGGATCGCGCCGCTCGACTTGAACGTTGGCGATATAGCGCGACGCCAGCACCATGCCGGCAAGGCCGATCGGCACGTTGATCAGAAAAATCCAATGCCAGGAAAAATAAGTCGTGATGAAACCGCCGAGCGGCGGCCCGCAGATCGGCCCAATCAGCGCCGGCATGGTGACGAGCGACATGGCATGGACGAGCATTCGCTTGTCGATGCTGCGCACCATGATCAGGCGGCCGACCGGCGTCATCATCGCGCCGCCGACGCCCTGGACGATACGGGCAAAGACGAATTGTTCGAGCGAGTGCGAGGCGGCGCAGCCGATCGAGCCGATGACGAATACGCCGATGGCGGTGCGGAACACGTTGCGTGCGCCGAGGCGGTCGGCGGTCCAGCCGCTCGCCGGAATGAATATGGCAAGTGACAAGAGGTAGGACGTCACCGCGAGTTTCAACGCCAGCGGGTTGGTGCCGAGCGCGCGCGCGATCGCCGGCAGCGAAGTCGCGATCACCGTTGAGTCCATGTTTTCCATGAACAATGCGGTGGCGACGATCAACGGTACGATGCGGTCGTAGGGAAGCGGTTCTTCCATGCCGGGATGTCGGTTGACGGCACGCCCCGGGGGCGGCGCGCGCCCGTCGATATCACGCCAGCCGCTTCGCCGCTTCCTCGATCACGCTCAGGTCGGAATATTTTTTCACGTCGATATCGTCCTTGAGGAACCCGACCGCTTTCTGGAGCTGCAGGTTGCTCTGCAATGCGCTCAAGTTCGGCATGCCGTTCGGGTCGCGATATTGATCTTTGCCGGTAAAGGCCCATCCCATGCGCGCCGGCGGCGCCTTGTTGAGCTGCGCGACGATATCGACCGCCTCTTCGTGATTCTTCGGATCGGTGTACCAGCGAACCGCGCGCACCGTGTCCTCGAAAAAGTCGACCAGCGCAGCGCGGTTCTGGGCGATAAACGGCGTGCGCGCGGTCCACATCGTGAGCTGGGTAACGCCGAAGGCATCCTTCTGGGTGAACAGGCTATTGGCGATCGCGTTCAAGGCGGGATCGAGCGAGAACGGCGGCACCGCGCTGACGAGGTCGGCCTTTTTCTCCGCCAGCATCGCGCGCATCGCGGGGAACGGTGCTTCGACGATGGTGTAGTCGCGGTTGGCTTCGAGGCCGCTGCGGCGCAGCACGGCGCGCATGGCGATGTCGACGGCGCTGCCGATGACGTTGGTGGCGAGCACCTTGCCTTTGAGGTCGGCCACGGTTTTGACCGGACCGTCCTTGAGCACCATGAACTGGTTGGTGCCGTAGCCCGGCACGCCGTCCTGAATCTCGTCGTGAACAACGCGCAAGTCGTCCATATGCGCGTTCTGGATGGCAAGCCCGAACGACGAGAAGGCGAGCGGTCCGATGTCGAGTTCGCCGGCAGCGAGCGCGGTGATGACCGGCGGGGTTCCCTCGAAACGGGTGGCCTCGGCGACGTAGGATTGCCCGAAATGCTTGAGGATGTCCTTCTTTGCCAGCACCAGAGGCGCAAGCGAGGCTGGCACCACCACCCAGCCGAGGCGGATTTTTACCGGTTCAGCCTGGGCGAGACGGGGCAGGCCAGAGGTCGCGAGCGCGGCGCCGCCGGCAAGACTGCCACGGTTGAATTGACGACGATTGATCGAGTTTTTCACAGCGAATTCCTCCGGCTTTCTGCCCCTTTTGGAGTCTGGGGCCTATCAATTGCGATCAAGGCGTGCTATCCACCGCCGCCAACCCAAAAGCGGGCCCAACACTACGCCACACAGCGGGGCGAGGGGACATCCGTTCCACTCGTCCGCAAGGCGTTAGCCCGATGGACCGGCCCGCGAGATCGGGCCACGCGGAGTTGGCAATGGCGGCAATTTCAAGAGACTTACCGCGCGAAGCATACACCTTCGACGACGTATTGTTGAAGCCGGGACTGTCCGACGTATTGCCGTCGGACGTTGATATCCGCTCGCGCATCACACCCAGTATCTCGCTCAATATCCCGATCGTCGCCTCGGCGATGGATACCGTGACCGAGGCGAATATGGCGATCGCCATGGCGCAGGCCGGCGGCATCGGCGTCATTCACCGCAATCTCGAACCCGATATCCAGGCCGCGCAGGTGCGCCAGGTGAAGAAATTCGAATCAGGAATGGTGGTGAATCCGGTCACCATCCATCCCGAGGCGACGCTCGCCGATGCGCTTACGCTGATGCAGGAATATCACATTTCCGGCATCCCGGTGGTCGAGGGCGGTGGCAATGGCCACCAAGGCAAAGGTCCCGGCAAGCTTGTCGGCATTCTGACCAATCGCGACGTGCGCTTTGCCACTGACAAGCGACAAAAAATCTCCGAGCTGATGACCAAGGACGGCCTGATTACCGTGCGCGAAAGCGTCGATCAGGAGGAAGCCAAGCGGCTCCTGCATCAGCATCGCATCGAAAAGCTCCTGGTCGTCGACGGCAATTACCGCTGCGTCGGCCTCATTACCGTCAAGGATATCGAAAAGGCGGTGGCCAACCCCAATGCCTGCAAGGACGAACAGGGCCGGCTGCGCGTGGCCGCCGCGACTTCGGTCGGCGAGGCGGGCTACGCCCGCAGCGAGAGCCTGATCGAAGCCGGCGTCGATCTGGTCGTCGTCGATACCGCGCACGGCCATTCGCAGCGCGTGCTCGACACCGTGACCCGCATCAAGCGCATGTCGAACGCCGTGCAGGTGGTCGCGGGAAACATCGCCACCGCCGAGGGCGCCAAGGCCCTGATCGATGCCGGCGCCGATTCGATCAAGGTCGGCATCGGGCCCGGTTCGATCTGCACCACGCGCATCGTGGCCGGCGTCGGCGTGCCGCAGCTCACCGCGATCATGGACGCCGTCGAGATGGCGAAACGGTCGAACACGCCGGTGATCGCCGACGGCGGCATCAAATATTCCGGCGATCTCGCCAAGGCGCTCGCCGCCGGCGCCGACTGCGCCATGATCGGGTCACTGCTCGCCGGCACCGACGAAACGCCGGGCGAGGTGTTTCTCTATCAGGGCCGCTCCTACAAGACCTATCGCGGCATGGGCTCGGTCGGCGCCATGGCGCGCGGCTCGGCCGACCGCTATTTCCAGCAGGAGATCAAGGACACGCTCAAGCTCGTGCCCGAGGGCGTCGAGGGGCAGGTGCCCTACAAGGGCCCGGTCGCCAATGTGGTGCATCAGCTCGTCGGCGGCTTGCGCGCGGCGATGGGCTATGTCGGCGCCAAGGATCTCGCCGAATTCCACGACAAGGCCGAGTTCGTGCGCATCTCCGGCGCCGGATTGCGCGAAAGCCACGTGCACGACGTCACCATCACGCGCGAGAGCCCGAACTATCCGGGCCGGGATTAAATGACAGGGCCGGCAGACCCGTTTGCGAAAATACGCGCCGCGACCAATGCCCATCGCGGGCGGCACGGCTGCAACGCCTATCCTTATGACAATGGCCCGCTATTGGCGGCCTTGGCGGGGGCGGCCAATGCGCGCCGCATTCTGGAATTGGGAACGGCGCTTGGCTACACTGCTTTGTCGTTCGCTTCGGGCGCGCCGGATGCGACCGTCGACACCGTCGAGCGCGATCCCGAGCATGTGCAGCTTGCCCGCGACAACATCGCGGCCGCCGGCATGGATCATCGCATCACCGTGCATGAAGGCGATTTCGCCGCGATCGTGCCGACGCTCGACCCGGGCTACGACGTTGCTTTCTTCGACGGCGGCACGCCCGTTGCAGCCTTGCACAAGACATTGCGCGGGCTGCTTCGTACCGGGGGCACGCTGATTACCGCCAATCTCAATCACGGCGGCACTGCAGACAGCGTGCGCAAGGCGCTGTTCGACGGCAAATCGTGGCGCAGCGCGTTGGTTGACGACGACGGCGAGACGGCAATCAGCGTCAAGCTCTAATGTGCTGGGCGCGCAGACGAGATTTGGCGTGAGTTGCCGCGTACTATCATGCTGGGGGTGAAGCGATGACCGTTCAAGAAATCCTGTTGCCGCTGTTTGTCGAGGTGATTCTCACATTCCTACTGCTGTTCTGGCTGGCGCCGTTACGCAACGGCGATTTCAATGCCGGCATTTCCCGGCCGAGCAACGTTGCCTTGCGCGAACCAAACTGGTCGCCGCGCACGCTGCAAGTCGGTTATGCGTTCAGCAACCAATTCGAGCTTCCCGTTCTGTTTTACGTGCTGACGATCCTGGCTTATGTCACGCACCTTGCTGGACTTCTCTTCGTGGTATTGGCCTGGATATTCGTGATCTTCCGCATCCTCCAAGCCTATGTGCACGTGACGAACAACAATATCCGGGTGCGCGGCGCATTCTTCGGCATTGCGGCGCTGGCTTTGGTGCTCAATTGGGCGATCTACATTTTCGAAGTGCTGACGCTGCCGCGGCCGGTATAAGGATCAGACATGCCGCTCGACATCTGCCATCCCACCGCGCCGCACAAGAAACTGCGGCTGCCCGAATGGTACGTTTCCAGCCTGATGATGGATCGCGCGCTCGACGCGATCTGCCGGCGGGTGAAAAAGTTCGACCGCAAGCACGACATTCCCTATCTCGCCGGCTATAGCCTCGACGGCAAAACCATCTTTATCGACAGGCATATGCCGCCGACATTCAAGTTTCGCGGCCGCACGATCAACACTGATCGGTTCCTCATTTTGCACGAAGAAGTCGAAAAGACCCTGATCGACCAGCTCGGCCTGCATTATCTCCACGCGCATCAGATTGCGACCCGGGCCGAGGAAGCCGCCGTGCGCGCCGCCGGCGTCGAATGGCGCGCTTACGACCGGTTCATGCAAAAGCACGTCAAAAGCATCGGCGACGAGCGGCTGACGAAGGTGCCGAAAGACCTCGATCTCAAGCCCTATCGCGACGAGCACGACGACGAATTACTGCGGCGCATGCTGACCAGCGCACGCGCCGGCAAGGCTCCGAAAGGCGTTCATGTCGAGGATTTGGCGGAGGCGATACAGGACTTGCGCAAAAGCATGCGCCGCCATGGGTCGCCCGGCGCCCGCCGCGCTGCCGCAATCGCGCGCAAGATGAAATAGCCGGTCGGCCTCCGATCGAGCCAGGCTTTGTGATGATCCCGTCCGCCCGAATCTCCGCCGCGATCGAAGTGTTCGCCGACATCGAAGCGCGGCGGCGGCCGGCGGGCGATGCACTCAAGGATTGGGGCCTGTCGCATCGCTTTGCCGGGTCCGGCGATCGCGCCGCGATTGCCGGGCTGGTTTACGACGCGCTGCGCCGCAAAGCCTCTGCCGCCTGGCTCATGGGCGCGGCAAGCCCGCGCGCCGTACTGATCGGCATGTTGCATCGCGAGCGCTTGCTCGACGTCGGGGCGATCGAAGCCTTGTGCGACGGCACACGTTACGCGCCCGCGCCGTTGAGCGACGCGGAGCGGGCGGCGCTTGCCAACGACAGCCTCGCCGATGCCCCTGGTTATGTTGCCGGCGACTATCCGGAATGGCTCGATCCGCATTTTGCGCGGGCCTTCGGTGACGATCGGATAGCCGAAGGCACCGCGCTCGCCAGCCGGGCGCCGCTCGATTTGCGGGTCAATACGCTTGCCGGGCCGCGCGAGGACATGCAGGCGAAGCTTACGCATCTCCACGCCGAGCCGACGCGCTGGTCGCCGATCGGGCTTCGCGTGCGGCTCGCTGCGGACGCCAAAAGCCCGCCGATTCATGCCGAGCCGCTCTTTATCAAGGGCCGCATCGAAATCCAGGATGAAGGATCGCAGCTTGCCGCACTGCTCGCCGGCGCCAAGCCCGGGGAGCAGGTGATCGATCTTTGTGCAGGGGCCGGCGGCAAGACCTTGGCGCTCGCCGCGGTGATGGAGAACCACGGCCAGCTCTACGCGACCGATACCGACAAGCGGCGCCTGGCGGCGATCCACGAGCGGATCGCGCGCTCCGGCGCGCACAACATCCAGATCCGAACCCCGCGCGGTCCGGCAGATGTGCTCGCCGACCTCGACGGCCGCGCCGACCTGGTGCTGATCGACGCGCCCTGCACCGGTACCGGCGCCTGGCGCCGCAATCCGGACGCCAAATGGCGCATCCGGCCGGGCGCGCTGGCGGAGAGGCTCAAGCACCAGGAAGCCGCCCTCGAACGCGCTGCGACGCTGGTCAGGCCCGGCGGCCGCATTGCCTACGTCACCTGTTCGGTGCTGGCGGAAGAAAACGGCGACCAGATCGCGGCTTTTACCGCCCGCCACGGCGATTTTTCCGTGGAAAAGCCCGCCAACGTCATCACCGCGCTGGGCGAGCGCGCCTATCTTTTCAATCGCGCGGCGCTTATCTCGGAACAAGGCCTGCTGATGACGCCGCGGCGGACCGATACCGACGGATTTTTCGTCAGCCTGTTGCGGCACGAACTGCCTCATTGATCACATGACCGCGGTGGCAAAATCTCGACAGGACCGAGCGGTCGCCGTAGAACCCGCCATGCAATCCCACGACAAGATTCTCATCGTCGACTTCGGCTCGCAGGTGACGCAGCTCATTGCCCGTCGTGTGCGCGAGGAGAAGGTCTATTGCGAGATCGTGCCGTTCCAGAAAGCCGAAAGCGCGTTCCGCGAGATGCGGCCGAAGGGCGTCATTCTCTCGGGCGGCCCGGCGTCCGTGCTCGACAAGGATGCGCCGCTGGCGCCGCTTGCGATCTTTGAGTTCGGCGTGCCGGTGCTCGGCATCTGCTACGGCGAACAGGCCATGGCGGCGCAGCTCGGCGGCAAGGTCGAAGCCGGCCATCATCGCGAATTCGGCCGCGCTGAAATCACGGTGACCGAGCCGACCGCGCTGTTCGAAGGCGTTTGGGAAGTCGGCCAGAAATATCCGGTCTGGATGAGCCACGGCGATCGCGTTACGCGATTGCCCGATGGCTTCAAGGTGGTCGGTACCTCTGCCAATGCGCCCATCGCGATGATCGCCGACGACGCGCGCAAATTCTACGCCACCCAATTTCATCTCGAAGTCGTGCACACGCCGCACGGCGCCGCGCTATTGCGCAATTTCGTGCGCAAGATCGCGGGCTGCACCGGCGACTGGACGATGCGCGCATTCAAGCTCGAGGCGATCGAGAAAATCCGGCGCCAGGTCGGCAAGGCAAAGGTGATCTGCGGGCTGTCCGGCGGCGTCGATTCCGCCGTCGCCGCCGTGCTTATTCACGAAGCCATCGGCGAACAGCTGACTTGCGTGTTCGTCGATCACGGGCTGTTGCGTCTCGCCGAAGCGGAAAAAGTCGTGGGGCTGTTTCGCGGCCACTACAACATCCCGCTGGTTCATGTCGACGCCGCCGACACATTTATTAAAGCGCTCGAAGGTGTCGAAGACCCGGAAGCCAAGCGCAAGACCATCGGCAAATTGTTCATCGACGTATTCGAGGCCGAAGCAAAGAAGATCGGCGGTGCAGAGTTTCTCGCACAGGGTACGCTTTACCCGGACGTGATCGAAAGCGTGTCGTTCACCGGCGGTCCCTCGGTGACGATCAAATCGCACCACAATGTCGGCGGACTGCCCGAGCGCATGAACATGAAGCTCGTCGAGCCGTTGCGCGAATTGTTCAAGGACGAAGTGCGCGCGCTCGGCCGCGAGCTTGGCCTGCCGGATGCGTTTGTCGGCCGCCATCCGTTCCCCGGGCCGGGTCTTGCCATCCGCTGCCCGGGCGCCATCAGCCGCGAAAAACTTGAGATTTTGCGGCTGGCCGACGACGTTTTCATCGAAGAAATCCGCCGCGCTGGCCTCTACGACGATATCTGGCAGGCGTTTGCGGTGCTGTTGCCGGTGCGCACCGTCGGCGTCATGGGCGATTTCCGCACTTACGATTTTGTCGTCGGCTTGCGCGCGGTGACCTCGACCGACGGCATGACGGCGGATTTCTATCCGTTCGAAATGAGCTTCATCGGCGCCGTCGCCACTCGCATCATCAACGAGGTCAAAGGCGTCAACCGCGTGGTCTATGACGTGACCAGCAAGCCGCCGGGGACGATTGAGTGGGAGTGACAATGCCCATCACCATCTACGGCATAAAAAACTGCGACACGATGAAGAAGGCGCGCGCCTGGCTTGACAAGAACGGCGTCGATTACGCGTTTCATGATTACAAGACCGCCGGGATCGAGCGCGATCGGCTGGAGAAGTGGGAAAAGAAGGTCGGCTGGGAAATTTTGCTCAATCGCGGCGGCACCACTTTCCGGAAACTGCCGGACCAGGACAAGGCCGGCCTCACCGCCAAGAAGGCGACGGCGCTGATGCTGGCGCAGCCCTCAATGATCAAGCGGCCGGTGCTCGATCTCGGCGGCGGCAAATTGCTGGTCGGATTCGAGCCGAAGACCTATAGCGAGGTGGTCACGTCGCGCTAGTGCCAGAACCGTTCCGACTGAATCATGCTCTGGCGCGCTATTTTTTCCGCTTGAGCCCGTGCATGAAGGCCTTCTCTTCCGCCTGCAGGTAAACCAGTTCGGTCAGCGCGCCGATTTCGGCTGTGGTGTCGAAATAGCCAAAACGCGTTTCGTTGTGGCGGCCGGATTGGACGAGAGCGAAACCACGCGACGCCATGTCTTTGACGCCCTGAGCGTAGTCGCCGACTTCGATGGCGTAATGGTGCATCCCGCCTTTGGCGTTGCGATCGAGAAATTTCGAATAGGTGCTCACGCCGGCGATCGGCTGGATCAGTTCGACCTGCGTGTCGCCGCACCAGCCGAAGGCGAGATGCAGGCGAAGCGGTGCGGGTTTGCCGAGATAGGTTTCGTCCTGGAGTTCCGGTTGCTCGATGAACAAGAATTCGGGCACGCCGAGCTTGTCCTTGAAAAATGCCATTGCCTTGTGAATGTCGGGCACGACAAATCCGATTTGAAAGACACCGTCGGCGAGCAAGCCTGCCATTCCAACCTCCCATTGCGCGCAAACCCATGGCGATACGACTGCCGCTTGAAACGCGGTCTCGCGCGGTCATCATCGCCAATGCCGGTTGCAATGGGAAGCGTCACTTCGCCTGCGCAAATGGCTCGATATAGATATCCAGAGTCCGGCCGTAATAGACGGCCCGCCGTCTGGCCGAGGTGCTGCAAATTTGCAACGGCCGCCGATTAAATTCCGGCGAAAATTCGGCGCGCGGAACTTCGGCATCGCAAAATTGTTGACGGAAAATCGGCAGCCACTTTGCTGCCACCAATCGACCACGCTTTGCCCGGCAAGGTCCGGCTCTCTACCAAGCGAGCGGCGGGCAAAGTCCAGGCTTGGTGGTTGGGGAACTTGATCTTGGGACGAGCACTCGGGGGCGAGTATCTGTGAGGCTGGAGGTTTAAATGAAATTGCGTGCGTTTCTTGGCGGCATCACGCTGGCCGCCGGCACTGTCGGTTGCTTGTTTTCCGCACAAGCTGCCGACTTGCCGATGCGCCCCGCGCCCGCGCCCGTGGCGCCGGTCGCTTATGCGCCGCCGGTTTACAACTGGAGCGGATTCTATGTCGGCGGCCACATCGGTGGCGGCTTTGAAAATTCGTCGTGGAGCGACCCGTTTACGGGTTCATCGGATACGTTCAACAACAGCGGCTTCCTCGGTGGCGCGCAGATCGGCGCCAACGCGCAATTCAACTGGCTCGTCGTCGGCCTCGAAGGCGACTTCAGCTGGACGAGCGCGATCAAGGGCACCAGCACGGACACGGCGGGCGATTCGATCACGACCAGTCCGCAATGGACTTCAACCATAACCGGGCGCATCGGCGCGGCCTTTGACCGTCTTCTCGTTTACGGCAAAGGCGGCCTTGCCCTCGCTGAAGACAAAAGCACCTTCACGGCGGTCGGCGGCCCTACCGCGAACGACAGCATGCTGCGGACCGGCTGGACCGTTGGCGCCGGGCTCGAATACGCGCTGACCAACAACTGGTCGGTGCGCGCCGAATACGACTACCTGGGCTTCGGTTCGAAACAGCTGAGCTTTACCGCGCCGCCGCTCGGCGCCGTGACATCGAGTGCGAACCTCAATGTGCAGGAAGTGAAGGCCGGCTTCGACTACAAGTTCGGACCTTAAGCAAGACAAGCGGACGGCGAGCAGCGAGCAGGGAAGCAGTCAACTTTCCGCTCGCTGCTCGTTTATTTTATTCGCCGCCGCCTTCCCGCTATTAAATCTTGATTTTGGCCGCCTCGATCACCGGCGTCCAGCGTGCGATATCGGCGTCGATACGGGCGCGGAATTGGTCCGGCGTGTCGGGGATCGGTTCCATCAGCTGCGCCGTCAGCTTTTCGCGGATGGCGCGCGAGTCAATCGCTTCCGTAACAAGGCGCCGGATGCGTTCCACCGAGTCTTCCGATATCCCGGCCGGCGCGATGAGACCCATCCAGGCGTCGGCCTCAACGTCGACGCCGGCTTCTTTCAGTGTCGGAATGTCGGGCAGCAGCGCCGAACGTGCGGCGGTCGTGACAGCGAGGATTTTCACCTTGCCTGAGCTCAGTTGAGGAACGACCGAAATGGCCGGCAGGCACACCATCTGCACATCGTTGCGGATCAGCGCCGTCATCGCCTGCGGCGAGGAAGCATAGGCAACATGCACGAGCTGCGCGCCGCTTTTGAGCGCGATCGCCTCCATGGCGAGTTGCGACAGCGATCCGGTGCCGATCGAGCCGAACGCGTATTTGCCCGGATTGCGTTTGATGAGATCGATCAGCTGTCGCGTCGTGGTGACGCCGAGAGCGGTATTGACGGCGAGCGCGCTCGGTTGGGTCACCAGCATGGTGATGAGCGCGAGATCTTTTTTCGGATCGTATGGCAGATTGGGAAAGAGCAGCGTGTTGATAGCCAGCGGGCCGCCGATGCTCACGCCGATGGTCGAACCGTCCGGCTTGGCCTTGGCCACGTCGTCGGTACCGATATTGCCGCTTGCCCCCGGTCGGTTCTCGATGATGAAGGGGCTCGACAGTTTGTCGTGCAGATAATCGGCGATCAGCCGGGCCACGACGTCGGGTGTCGCTCCTGCGGCAAAAGGCACGACGATCCGGACCGGGGTCGTCGGCCACTCCTGTGCGGTCGCGGTAAGCGTGCAAGAAAGGACGGCAAGTGCCGCAAGGACGGCGCGCTTCATTCGGGTTTCCTTCGCGTTTCCTACTCCTGGCGCAAGACGTATCATGCGCGTAGGCCAAATCGTAGCGGCCAGCGTCGGCCGAAGCGGAGGAATATCGTGCGCGCGACCACAAGATTGAGGGCATTGTTGAGTTCGGGCCGCATCGCGGTGGCGCCGGGTGCCTATGACGGGCTGTCGGCACGGCTGGTCGAGCAGGCCGGATTTCCGGCGATTTACGCGAGCGGCGGCGCTATCGCCCGTTCGAGCGGCGTGCCGGACCTCGGCCTGCTGCCGGTGAGCACGATCGTCGACCGCCTCGCGTCGATGGTTGACGTCGTTGCAGCGCCGATCATCGCCGACGCCGATACCGGCTACGGCAACGCGCTCAATGCCCAGGCCGCCGCGCACGGCTTCGAGCGCTCAGGCGTTGCCGCGTTCCATCTCGAGGATCAGACGTTCCCCAAGAAATGCGGTCATTACGACGACAAGAGCCTCGTGCCGGTGGCCGAGATGGTGCAGAAGCTCAAAGCCATGCGGGACGCTTTGCACGATCCCGACTTCGTCCTGATCGCGCGAACCGACGCGATCGCGGTCGAGGGCTTCGCCGCCGCCATCGATCGTGCGTCGGCCTATCATGAAGCGGGTGCCGACGTGCTGTTCGTCGAAGCGCCGACCACGGAAGCCGAAATCGCCGAAGTCGCAAAGCGCCTGCCGGGCTGGAAACTCATCAATATGTTCGAAGGCGGCAAGACGCCGCTCCTGCCGGTGCCGCGGCTGGAAGTACTGGGCTACAGCATCGTCATCATCCCGAGCGATACGCAGCGCGCCGCCATCAAGGCCATGCAGCGCGTGCTCGGGGCGATCGTCCGCGACGGCAGCGCTGCCGCAATGCGCGACGATATGGTCTCGTTCAAGGAGCGCGAAATGCTCGTCGGCACGGCGGCCTATCTCGATCGCGACCGGCAGTACGCCTCGTGAAGGCCGGCCCGGGGCGTCATTGACAATAGAGGCGTACTCGCCATGATCGCGGCCCGAACGGTACAGGGCTAGCTTTATGGGACTCGCGGAAGAAATCCTCGGCCTCGTCATCTTTATCGGCGCGCATGTCTTTGTAACGATGCGCGACAGGCGAGCCGCCTTGGTTGCACGCATCGGGGTCTGGCCGTATCGCGGCGCATTTTCGGTGGCCGCGATTGTCGGCATTTTGCTGATAGGCTACGGCTTTGCCGATTACCGTGCGGCGGGCATGATCACGGTGTGGAATCCGCCGGCGTGGACCCGCCACATCGTTGTTGTGCTAATGTGGCCCGCCAGCATCATGGTTACGGCCGCTTACATTCCGGGCAACATCAAGCGCGTGCTCAAGCATCCGATGCTGGTCGGGGTCAAAACCTGGGCATTCGCGCATTTGTGCGCGAACGGCGATCTCGGCAGCATGATCTTGTTCGGCTCGGTGCTGGCGTGGGCGGTCTATGACCGCATTACCCTGAAGTCCCGCGCCGACTTCGGCGCGCCGGCGATACCGGACGGCGGCCGCAGGAACGACATCATCGCCATCGTCGTCGGCACCGTCCTTTATCTGGCGCTTGGCTTCCTGTTCCATCCGCTCGTGATCGGCGTGCCGGCTTTCGCAACTCCGGCCCTTGGACATTAGCAATGTCAGTGCAAGACGAAATTCGGCGTTTGACCGCGCCTGACATCCGCGCCCGCAAGGGTGGCGAGCCGATCGTATGCTTGACCTCCTATCACGCGCATACCGCGCGGCTTGTCGATGCCTATTGCGACGTCATTCTTGTCGGCGACTCACTCGGCATGGTGATGCACGGGCTTGAGACCACAATTCCCGTCACGCTCGACATGATGATCTTGCAGGGCCGCGCGGTGATGCGGGGCTCGAAGCGCGCGCTGGTCACAGTCGACATGCCGTTCGGCTCCTACGAGGCCTCGAAGGAGCAGGCTTTTGCTTCGGCGGCGCGGGTAATGAAAGAGACCGGCTGTGGCGCGATCAAACTTGAAGGCGGCCGGCGCATGGAGGAGACAATCGCGTTTCTGGTCGAGCGCGGCGTGCCGGTCATGGGCCATGTCGGCCTGACGCCACAGGCGATCAATACGATCGGTTCGTTTCGCGCGCAGGGGCGTGACGAGAGCGACTGGGGCCCGATCGAGGCCGACGCGCGCGCGGTGGCGGACGCCGGGGCCTTTGCCGTCGTTCTCGAAGCGATTGCCGAGCCGCTCGGACGCCGCATCACGGCGCAGATCGCGATCCCCACCATCGGCATCGGCGCCAGCGTCGCCTGCGACGGTCAGATCCTCGTGCTGGAAGACATGCTCGGGCTGTCACCGCGGGTGCCGAAATTCGTCAAACGCTTCGGCGATCTCGGCCCATCGATCGAGCAGGCTATCAAAAGTTATGCGCAGGAAGTCCGGGCGCGCACCTTCCCCGGCCCGGAGAATGTCTATCCCGTGCGCAAGCCCGGCTCCGGTTTCGCCGTGACCAAGCTCCATGAGCGCGGCAAGGGACCGTCGCGGGCCTGAAATTGCGCTGGGCTTGCCAACTTTGCCCACCGCTATCTAAACCATGCGGAACGGTCGCAGCGGCGGGGTCGCTTTTGCCTTGCTCGCGCCACATCATTAAACTAGTTGCCACAAGGCTTTGCGGGCGCCGGCGGCTGAATTTTTTGATTTTGTCCACGTTCCGTTCGGGGAGCGGGCTCGAATTCTCCGGGCAAATGAACGAGGCTGGGGCGTAACGCTGGGACGGATTGCGTGACCGACATATTCAATGAAGTCGACGAGGAAGTTCGTCGCGAACAGCTCAAGAGGCTGTGGGAGCGTTACGGCGCCCACATTGTTGCGCTGTGCGTTCTGGTTGTGGTCGGCGTTGGTGTTTGGCGCGGCTATGAATGGTGGCAGGGCAAGCAGGCGGCGAAGGCCGGCGCTGCGTTCGAACAGGCCGTGGATCTGGCGCAGGCCGGCAAACACAAAGAGGCCGAGGCAGCGTTTGCCAAGCTCGCGACTGACGGGACGGCCGGCTATCGCGTGCTTGCGCGACTGCGCGAGGCCGCCGAACTCGCGCCGACCGACCGTAAGGCTGCCGTCGCGGCCTATGATCAGATCGCCAGTGACAAGGACGCCAGTCGAGTCATTCAGGACTTGGCGACGGTGCGCGCTGGACTATTGCTCGTCGATACCGCGTCTTACTCCGAGCTTCAGAACAGGCTGGAGCCGCTCACGGCGAACGATCGGCCGTTCCGCCACAGCGCGCGCGAGATTTTGGCGCTCTCGGCTTGGAAGTCTGGCAACATGACCGCGGCGCGGAAATGGACCGACATGATCATGGCCGATCCGCAGACGCCGGCGGGAACGCGCAGCCGCGCCGAGGTTTTGAGCGAACTCGTCGCTGCGAGTAACAAGGGCTGAGCGGATGCCGATCCGGTACTGTTCTTTGTTGTTTCGCTCAGCCTGGGCGCTGGCACTTTTGCTCGTGCTTGCGGCCTGCACTCCGGGCGGCCAGTTCGACCCGACGGAGATGTTTAATTCCGACGTCTTCAACAGCAAGACCAACCTCAAGGGGCAGCGCGTACCGCTCTTCCCCAACGGCGTGCCCGGTACTAGTACCGGCGTGCCGGCGGATCTGGTGAAGGGCTACCAGCCGCCGCCCGACCAGGCGGCTGTCGATCCCGATGCGATACAGGCTCCGCCCGCTGAAGCCGCCGGACCCGAAGCAAAGCCGAAGCCGAAGCCTAAACCGAAGCCGAAGGTCGCGATCGGCCGGCCGGCAAAGCAGCAGGCGGCGCGGCAGCCGACGTCGACTCCGACGCGGATCGATGTCGGTGCGAAAGCGGGTGGACCGGAGCCGGCACAGTCGGTTTGGCCGGCAGCACCGCCAACCGCGCCGCAGCAGGGTGGCCAATTCGCTTGGCCGGCTCCGCCGCCGGCCGGGCAGGCGCAACAGGGAGCGCAGTCGTCGCAAGCCGCTCAGCCCTCGCAGTCGATCTGGCCGAATCCTCCGGCGCCGGGTACGACCTCCCAATAATCCTGTTCCAATCGGCCTTTTCCAGTAAAACTGGCTTCGGCGCGTATCAGGCGAAAGCCCGCCAAGCGAAGCGCGGATCATGTCATTTACCCTCGTCATTGTCGGTCGGCCGAATGTCGGCAAATCGACGCTGTTCAATCGGCTGGTTGGACGGCGTCTTGCGCTTGTCGACGACCAGCCGGGCGTGACGCGCGACCGACGGGAAGGCGAAGCAAGACTCGGCGACCGTGAGTTCAAGGTGATCGACACCGCCGGCCTGGAAGATGCCCAGCGTGAAAGCCTCTCGGCGCGGATGCAGACCCAGACCGCGGCGGCGGTAGCGCAAGCGGATGCCGTGCTCTTTCTCATCGATGCGCGTGCCGGCGCGACGCCCGCCGATCGCGCCTTTGCAGCCTTGGTGCGCAAGTCCGGGAAGCCCGCGATCCTGGTTGCGAACAAGAGCGAGGGCCGCGCCGGAGCGGCCGGAGCGCTGGAAGCCTATGCACTGGGACTCGGCGAACCCGTTGCGATCAGCGCCGAGCACAACGAGGGTTTGGCCGACCTTTACGATGCATTGCGTACGGCGCTGCCCGAGGCGACGGCGGAGCGCGAGGAGATCGCAATTGCCGTTCCGGAGCAGCCGCCGATCCGGGTCGCCATTGTCGGACGTCCCAACACCGGCAAATCGACGCTGATCAACCGCTTGCTTGGCGAGGATCGGCTCCTGACCGGACCCGAGGCCGGCATCACGCGCGACGCGATTGCCGTCAACCTCACCTGGCAGAACCATCATTTGCGCATTCACGATACGGCCGGCATGCGCCGCCGTTCCCGCATCGAAGAGAAGCTGGAAAAGCTTTCGGTGGCTGACGCGCTCAATGCGATCCGTTTTGCCGAAGTCGTCATCGTGCTCGTCGACGCGCAGACGCCGTTCGAGGAGCAGGACATCCGCATTGCCGACCTCACCGAGCGGGAAGGCCGCGCTATCGTGATCGCGGTCAACAAATGGGATCTGGTTGAACCGGAAACCGGCGCAGTGTCGCGGTTGCGCGACGCGGTCGATCGCATGCTGCCGCAGATCAAAGGCGTCCCCGTTGCCGTCCTTTCGGCGCGGAGCGGGCAGGGCCTCGATAAACTGATGGAAGCTGTATTGAACGCGCACGCGGTGTGGAACCGCCGGGTGCCGACGGCAGCGCTCAACCGTTTTCTGGCGGACGCGATCGCGACGAACCCGCCGCCCGCGCTAAGCGGCCGCCGGCTGCGACTCGATTACATCACTCAGCCGAAATCGCGGCCGCCGACTTTCGTGTTGTTTGCGTCCCGCGCGGAAGCTCTCCCTGAGACCTACCGCCGTTATCTGGTCAATGGTCTGCGCGACAGCTTCAAGCTTCCGGGCACGCCGATCAGGCTGATGATGCGGCCAAAGGCCAATCCCTATGCCGGGAAGAAGCGCCGGCGCTGAGGCGTAATGACGGGGCGCTCAAGCCGGCGGCAGGAATTGCAGAATTTTGCCGGCTGGAAAATCGTAGAGCTTGCCGGTTGCCGAGAAGCTCGGCAGGCATAGATCGACGATCTTTTCCGCAACCTGTTCCGGCGTCGGCAGCGTCATTGGATCTTCACCTGGCATGACCAGCGCCCGCATCCGGGTGCGCGTCGGGCCGGGATTGAACAGATTGACGCGCACGGCGGTGGATGTCGTTTCATCGGCAAAGGTCCGCGCCAAGACGTTGAGTGCCGCTTTCGACACCGAATAGGGAGCGCCATAGGCCCGGGCGCCGGTGGCGGCCCCCGACGTGATAAACACGGCGCGGCCGGCGCTCGAGCGTTTGAGCAGCGGATTCATGGCGCGGATCAGGTGCCAATTGGCGGTGACGTTGATCGCCATCAGGTCGTCCCACGCCTTCGGGTCAAAGTGGTCGAGCGGTGAGCGAACGCCGGCAATAGCGGCATTGCCGACGACGACGTCGAGCCGCTGGTAGCGTTCGTCAAGCGAGCTGGCGAGCCGGTAAATGCCGGCATAATCGCGCATGTCGAGCGGCACCAGTGTCGCCGAACTGCCCTCGGCGCGCACCGCGTCGTCGAGTTCTTCGAGCGCGCCCTGGGTGCGCCCCAGCGCCACGACATGCGCGCCGGCGCGCGCCAGCAAGATCGCCGTGGCCCGACCAATGCCCCGCGTCGCGCCGGTAACGAGCGCTACACGATCGGCAAGCTGTCGTGTCATTCCTCAGCTCGCCTCGGCGAGCAGCGAGAGCTGGCGCGGCGTCGCGTCCTGCGCGGTGCGGTCGGTGAGCGGCGTCGGATATTCGCCGGTGAAGCAGTGGTCGGTGAATTGCGGCCGCAGCGGATCGCGCGCTTTCTCACCCATGGCGCGGTAGATGCCGTCGACCGAAAGGAACGCCAGCGAATCCGCGCCGATGAATTTGCGCATGCCTTCGAGATCGTGCGTCGCGGCAAGCAGCTTGTCCCGCTCGGGGGTGTCGATGCCGTAATAATCCGGATGCGTGATCGGCGGCGAAGCGATACGGAAATGCACCTCTTTGGCGCCGGCGTCGCGCATCATCTGCACGATCTTTACCGAGGTCGTGCCACGTACGATCGAATCGTCGATCAGCACGATCCTCTTGCCGCGCACCACGGCGCGGTTGGCGCTGTGCTTCAGCCGGACGCCGAGCTGGCGGATGTGCTGGGTCGGTTCGATGAAAGTGCGCCCGACATAGTGATTGCGGATGATGCCGAGCTCATAGGGAATATGGGATTCCTGGGAATAGCCGATTGCCGCGGGCACGCCGGAATCGGGAACCGGAATAACCACGTCGGCATCGGCCGGCGCTTCGCGGGCAAGTTCGGCGCCGCTGGCTTTGCGCACATCATAGATACTGCGGCCGCCGAAGATGGAATCGGGCCGCGCGAAATAGATGTATTCAAAGATGCACGGCCGCGGCGGCATCGGCAGGAACGGCTTGTGTGAATGTGCGCCGTCCTCATCGAAGATCGCGACCTCGCCGTTCTCGATGTCACGCACATGCTGCGCTCCGATAATGTCGAGCGCGCAGGTCTCCGAGGCGAGAATCGGGCAGCCGTCGAGTTTGCCGAGGACCAGCGGCCGGATGCCCAATGGGTCGCGCGCGCCGACCAGCTTCTTATTGGTGAGGCCGACGAAGGCATAGGAGCCTTCGAGCATGCGCAGCCCCTCGATAAAGCGGTCGATGAAACGATTGCGGTTCGAGCGCGCGACGAGATGCAGGATCACCTCGGTGTCGGTCGTCGACTGCATCATGGCGCCTTCGCGCACCAGCTGGCGGCGCAGCGTCAGACCGTTGGTGAGATTGCCGTTATGCCCGACGGCAAAGCCGCCGGCATTGAGTTCGGCAAACAGCGGCTGCACATTGCGCAAAATGGTTTCGCCGGTCGTCGAATAGCGCACATGGCCGACCGCGGCATTGCCGGGCAGGCGATCGATCACTTCCCGCCGGGAGAAGGCGTCGCCGACCAGGCCAAGGCGGCGTTCGGAGTGAAAGCGCTTGCCGTCGAAAGAGACGATGCCGGCGGCTTCCTGGCCGCGGTGCTGGAGCGCATGCAGGCCGAGCGCGGTGATGGCTGCGGCGTCGGGATGACCGAAGATTCCGAATACCCCGCATTCTTCACGGAGCCGGTCCTCGTCAAGATCGAGGAGGTCGGGGTCGGTCATGATTTCTGCCTCTCCAACCTATCAAGCTCGCTGTGCTGATCCGGGGTCGCGTCCGGGGCATCAAAATCAGCTGGATGCGGTTTCTTCAGCTTGTTTAAGATGGTGCTTTCGGGGTCTTCCGGCAACATCGATAACAGCCATTGTCCCGTTCCGGTCAGAACCACCCGCGATTTGGCGCCCCTGACCCATTCCGGCTGGCTGTGGTCGGGCACCAGCCAGATGAAGAACTGGAAGGCGACGACCACGATGATGAGGCCGCGGCCGAGGCCGAACAGGAAGCCCAAGGTGCGGTCGAGCGCCCCGACACGGCTGTCGAGCACCATGTCGGAGACCCTGATCGTCAGGACCGAGACGACGAGGAGCGTGATCACGAAAACGCCGCCGACTACGGCGATCGCGGCGACAAGGTCGCTGTTGAAGTATTCTTTGGCGTAGGGCAGCAGCTTGCCATAGGAGTAAAGCGTCACTGCGGCGGCCAAAATCCAGGCGGTGATGGAGAGCACCTCCCGCATGAAGCCGCGCACCATGGCGAGCAGCCCGGAAATCAGCATTACGACGATCAATACGATATCGAGCAGCGTAATCGGCATTGGTTACCAGTCCGCTCGGTGGCAGAAGCGCCCGCCCACTCCGCCCAAATCCGCGGGCTGTATAGCCGGGCTCCGGCACGCCGTCACCCGTCTTCTCGGACGTTCAACAGGATCGCGCCTGGATCGTTGCGATCAGGCCTCCTGACGCCCGATGCGGCGCAGCGCCGGCACCCCGTCGCGGGCAATTTCGGCGACAAGATTGGTGAGCGTCCCAATAGCGGACAGTGAGAAGCCGTCCGGGGCCTCGTTGCGCGCGGCCTCCGGGATGGTTGCCCTTATGAAGCCGAGCTTCTGGGCCTCCTTGAGCCGGAGCGCGGTCTGCGCCACCGGTCGCACCGCGCCGGACAGCGAGACTTCGCCAAAATACACGGCATCGGCGGGCAGCGGCGCACGCGCCAGCGATGAGACCAAGGCTGCCGCGGCGGCAACGTCCGCCGCGGGCTCATGGATGCGCAGGCCGCCGGCGACGTTGAGATAGACGTCGTGGCCGGATAGCCGAACGCCGCAATGTGCTTCGAGCACCGCCAGCACCATCGACAGCCTTGCCGGGTCCCAGCCGACGACCGCGCGGCGCGGCGTGCCGAGCGCCGTAGGAGCGACCAGCGCCTGAATCTCGACCAACAGCGGCCGCGTGCCCTCGATTCCGGCAAAGACGGCAGTGCCGGGGCTGCCAAGGTCGCGTTCGGACAGGAACAGTTCGGACGGGTTTGCGACCTCGCTCAAGCCAGCGCCGGTCATTTCGAACACGCCGATCTCGTCGGTCGGACCGAACCGGTTCTTGATCGCGCGCAGGATGCGGAACTGCTGCGAGCCTTCGCCTTCGAACGACAAGACGGCATCGACCATGTGCTCAACGACGCGCGGGCCGGCAATCTGACCGTCCTTGGTGACATGGCCGACCAGGATGACGGCGGCGCCGGTCCGTTTGGCAAACCGGATCAGTTCGGCGGCCGAGCCGCGCACCTGGGTCACAGTGCCGGGCGCCGCTTCCAGCGCCTGCGTCCACATCGTCTGGATCGAGTCGATGACGAGAAGCCGTGGCGTGGCGCCTTGCGACAGCGTCGCCACAATATCCTCGACCGCGGTCTCGGCCGCGACCTCGACGGTGGCATCGGCAAGCCCGAGGCGGTCGGCACGCAGCCGCACCTGCGCCACCGCCTCTTCGCCGGAAATATAGACGGCGCGGTGACGACCGCGTGCGAACGCTGCCGCGACCTCGAGCAACAGTGTCGATTTGCCGATGCCGGGATCGCCGCCGAGCAAGAGCACCGATCCGCGAACCAGGCCGCCGCCGGTGACGCGATCGAATTCGGCAATTCCCGAAGCAAGCCGGGGCGCGTCCTGCGCTTCGCCTTTGAGCGTCTCGACGGCGAACAGACGCCCCTTGCGGGAGGAACGCCTGGGTCCTTCGGCGCCTTCCTCGACCAGCGTGTTCCATTCGCCGCAGGCGTCGCATTTGCCGGCCCAGCGCGGGAATGCCGCGCCGCAATTCTGGCAGATGAAGTTTTGCGCGCGCGCCGCCATTTCATGCGTCCCGATAGACGAGATGGGAGCGCGGCCCGATACGCGTGAGAATTTCGTAGCCGATGGTGCCGGCGGATGCGGCGACTTCGTCGATGGCGATCTCCGTGCCGATCAGGGTTGCATGGTCGCCGCGATGAACCGTGCGGTCGGGAAGATCGGTCACGTCGATGCAAACAAGGTCCATTGAAATGCGGCCGACGATGGGACAGCGTTTGCCGGCGACGACTGCGCCGCCGCCTGGCCGTTCACCGGTTCCGCTGGCGGCGCGCAGCAGTCCGTCGGCATAGCCAAGCGCCACGACGGCGATCCGCGAGGCCCGTTTTGCGGTCCAAGCCGCGTCATAGCCCACGGTCTCGTCGCGGGCGACGCTGCGCAACTGCAAAATGCGGCCGGTCAGTTCGATGACACCCTTCATCGGATTGGGCTGGCCCGGGGTAGGATTGACGCCGTAAAGCGCGGCACCCGGCCGCGCCAGATCGAAATGCGCCGTATCGGCCAGAAAAATGCCCGAAGAATTGGCCAGCGAAGCGGGAACGCCGGGGTAAAGCAGATGCAGTTCGCGAAACAACTGGATCTGCTTGGCGTTGAGCGGATGATCGGGAATTTCGGCGCAGGCGAGGTGACTGAGCAACAGCGCGATGCCGTGGTTCTCGGTCTGCGCCCGCGGCGCCAATGCCGCCGCTTCGTCGGGCGAAATGCCAAGCCTGTTCATGCCGGTGTCGACTTGCAGCGCGGCGCCGCCTTGCCAGCCATTGGCGCCGACGAAGGCGTCCCATTCGGCGAGTTCGGTTGTCGAGTTGATCACCGGGCGGGCATTGATGTCGATAAAACCCGCGCCCCAGTCGGGCGTGAATCCGTCGAGGATGTAGATCGTGGCCTCGGGCGCGCGCGAGCGCACAGATCGCGCTTCAGCTAGATCGGCGACAAAGAAGGTCTTGCAGCCCGCTTGCGCCAGCTTCGAGGTGACCTGTTCGAGGCCGAGGCCATAGGCGTTGGCCTTGACGACCGCCGCGCATTCGGCGGTGAGGAGCCGGTGGGACAGCGCGCGCCAATTCGCCTCGATGGCGGCAAGATCGATGGTTAGCGTGCCGCCGGTCTCCGGCACTGCCGGAGCCGGGATCGCAGGGGAAAGCCTCTGTGCGCGTGCCATCACGGCGTTATGACCGGCGCTGTGGCGGCGGTAAAGCGCGTCGTAGCGGCCGCCTAAAAATCGGATCGATGCGCAGTATCGAGATTGGCAAAGCGCGTGACAGCACCGTCGAATTGCAGTTCGACCGTGCCGGTGGGCCCATGGCGCTGCTTGCCGATAATGACCTCGGCCTTGCCCTCGACGCGATTGCCTTCAGCCAGCCATTCCTCGAACTTTTCGCGGTTCGATTCCATGGGCTTGCGCATCTGGTGATAGTATTCCTCGCGGAATACGAACAGCACCACGTCGGCGTCCTGCTCGATCGAACCTGATTCACGCAGATCGGAAAGCTGCGGCCGCTTGTCGTCGCGGCTCTCGACCTGTCGCGACAGTTGCGACAGCGCCAGGATCGGGATGTTGAGCTCCTTGGCGAGCGCCTTGAGCCGCGTGGTGATTTCGGTGATTTCCTGAACGCGGTTTTCGCTGGAGCGGCGTGTGGAACCCTGCAGCAACTGGACATAGTCGACGACCAGGAGATCGAGTCCGCGCTGTCGCTTCAATCGCCGCGCTCGTGCCGCCAATTGGCCGATTGAAAGACCACCGGTTTCGTCGAGGTAGAACGGCAGGTTCTGCAGCTCAATCGAAACGTCCTTGATTTTCTCGAAGTCGCCTTCGTCGATGCCGCCGCGGCGGATCTTGTTCGACGGTATGCCGGTCTGTTCGGAGATTATTCGCGTGGCGAGCTGCTCGGCCGACATTTCAAGCGAGAAGAAGCCGACGATGCCGCCGTTGACGGTCGCCGTATGACCGTCGGCGCGGACCTCACCCTGCCATCCCTTGGCGATGTTGTAGGCGATATTGGTGGCAAGCGCGCTTTTGCCCATGCCCGGCCGGCCGGCGAGGATGATCAGATCGGAGGGCTGCAATCCGCCCATCCTGCTGTCGAGGTCGGTCAGGCCGGTCGCCAGTCCGGACAGGCTGCCGTCGCGCTGATAGGCGCGCGCCGCCAAGTCGACTGCCGTGGTCAGGGCCTGGGCGAAGCGCTGGAAGCCGGTGTCGTAGCGTCCGGTTTCGGCGATTTCATAGAGCCTGCGCTCGGCATCCTCGATGTGACTGATCGGCGTCGAATCAACCGGGGCGTCGTAGGCCAGATTGACCATATCCTCGCCGATCGTGATCAGATCGCGGCGGATCGAGAGATCGTAGACCGTGCGGCCATAGTCCTCGGCGTTGATGATTGTCGTCGCCTCGGCGGCAAGTCGCGCCAGATATTGGTTGACCGAAAGCCCGGCAATGTCGGCGTCGACCGGCAGAAATGTCTTCAACGTCACCGGCGTCGCCAGCTTGTTGGCCCGGACCAGCCCGCCGGCCAGCTCAAAAATGCGCTGATGGATCGGCTCGAAGAAATGCTTCGGCTCGAGAAAATCCGAAACGCGATAAAACGCCTCGTTATTGACGAGAATCGCCCCGAGCAAGGCCTGCTCGGCCTCGATATTGTGCGGCGCCGTCCGGAACGTAGGCTCGGGCGGGGCTTGCTTGCGTGCGGTCGAATCGAATGCTGGCATGGCCCGGATCAGAGGAATCGTATGCTGTGGCCGATTTGCGGCGTGTGGCCGAAATGCGGCGTTTTACCAGTAAGGTGTCGATACTCAACATCGCGGATTACTCAATGACAGCGGCACTCCTGCGCATTTTCGCGCCCGTCACGCAACCACGCACGCCTAGTCGAATAGTCGACGTGCGCAGCTATGGGAAACCTTGAATAGGCCTTTCCCCCGTTACCCACCGCACGACGCTGATCAATTCCAAAGCGAGCAATCGGCTCTTGACGGACGCGCCTCGCCGGTGGGGTCGCGGCCTATTCGCCGGCGAGTCGCAACGGAACGGAATAACGCGCTTCGACGCCGCGCAAACGGGCTTCCTCGTTGGCGATGTAATCGCGCGTCGCCGGCGCGAGGCCCTTACGCTTGGCGATCTGGATCTGAAACACGACCATGTCGCTGGCGCGGAAAGCCATCTCCGAGCAGGCAAGATAGAATTCCCACATCCGCACGAAGCGCTGGTCGTAGAGCCGCGCCGCCTCTTCGCGGTGGGCCAGAAATCGCTCGCGCCAGGCTTTGAGCGTTTCGGCGTAGTGCAGCTGCAGAATTTCGACGTCGGTGACGATGAGTTGTGCGCGCTCGATTGCTGGCAGCACTTCCGAGAGGGCTGGAATATAGCCGCCCGGGAAAATGTACTTGGCGATCCACGGATTGGTAATGCTCGGAGGTCCGCTGCGTCCGATCGAATGCAGCAGCATCACGCCGTCATCCTCGAGCAGCTTGGCACATTTGCCGAAGAACTTGTCGTAGAATCCAACGCCGACGTGTTCGAACATGCCCACCGACACGATGCGATCGAAGCGACCGCCGACGTCACGATAGTCGACGAGCCGGAACTCCGTATCATCGGTGCGGCCACGCTCATGGGCCCGGTTTTGCGCAACCTGGTATTGCTCCCGCGACAGTGTAATGCCGGTGACACGCGAGCCCGCATTGTCGGCGAGATAGAGTGCAAGGCCGCCCCAGCCGCACCCGATATCCAGGACGGTGGCGCCGGGCTTCAGCAGCAGCTTGGCCGCAAGATGGCGCTTCTTGGCAAGTTGCGCATCGTCAAGCGACTGGTCCGGAAAGTCGAAATAGGCGCAGCTATATTGCTGATCGCCGTCGAGGAAGAGCGAATAGAGCCGGCCGTCGAGATCGTAGTGGTGCGCGACGTTGTGGCGTGCGCGAGAGCGGAGATTGAATTGCTGCAGGCGGCGGAACAGATACCGCAACAAGCGCGTCGCTGCCCAATTGGGTGCTACGATAGGTTCCTGACGGAGTAGGATTGCGAGCACATCGGCGATCGAGCCGCGCTCGACGACGAGGGTGCCGGCCATGTAGGCCTCGCCGAGCTTCAGCTCCGGATCCAGCAGGACGGCGAGCTGCGCTCGCATTGAGGTGAAACGCACCGCGACCGGAGGCCCGCTCCCGTCGCCGAAGGTGCAAGTTGAGCCGCCCGCCGTTGTGACCTTAAAGGAGCCCCGGCGAAGGTACTGGCGTAGCAATATGAACAGCAACCGATTCACGGCCGCCTCCACACATTACAAAGCCCCTTGTGCAGCCTGCGACGATTGGCGCTCCATTCGCCTTTGCGGCTTTTTCGGCCGCTTTACCAACCTGCGGGGGGCAGTCTTCTTGATTGCCGTTATTAAAACAAAATCCTCCGTAACCAGCAATAGTGGGAAAGCGCCGCGTCGGGGACCCGACATAAAGCCATGTTCGCGTTCGGCCGCTGTTGGGGTAAGTATGATCGCCAAACTGCCCAGACTTCAGGAGATCAGCGTGTGCCGGCAAGCTGCGCCCATGATCGGGCTCATTGTGGGCCTGACAGCGACGTTTTTTCCGGGGCTCGCCAGTGCCCAGGTCAATATCGACCAGGGAAAGTCGCCGGCCGAGATCTATTCCAGCGATTGTGCGACCTGCCATAAGACCATGCGCGGCCTGGCTGCCGGCAAAAACAGCCTGATGCTGTCGTCTTTCCTGCGCGAGCATTATACGGCCAGCAGCGATCAGGCGTCGGCGCTTGCCGCCTATGTCCTCGGAGGAGGGGGAGGCGAAGCGGCGCCCAAGCCGAAGCCTGTGGTTGAGCATGCCAGGGCGGAAGAACCCAAAGCCTCGCAAGCCAGGGCCGACGGGCCCAAAGGGGCGGGACCCAAGCCCGCAACCCATCCGGTCCGGGCGGCGGCGAAGCCGGAGGAGGAGAAGCGGCTTAAAGAGGAAGACGCCAAGCGCGAGGAGAACCGAAGCCCGGCAGCCGCAGAGAAGCACGAAGACCAACCCGAAACGGCAAGCCGCGGCGAGAAGACCGAACCCGAATCGGCTGCACCGGCCGCGGTCGTCGCCCCGGTTTTGGCCCCGGTCGCGGCGACGCCGGCCGCGAATGAGGCTTCGAGGATTGCCACGCCTGCGAACGCCGCGCCGGCTCCCGAACGGAGCTCCATCCCGAGCCTGGAACTAGGCTCCACCACCACCGCGGCACCAGGCGAGCAACCGAGCGCGGCCATGGCCGTGCCGCGCGACAACATACCCGACTGAGACGTCCGTTCGGCCGATCGAAATTACGGAGCGGCCGGGGTTTCGGCGGGTTCCCCGTTTTCGTCCTGGGGTGCGGCTTCGCCCGCTCCCGGCTCGAAGAACTCCTCGGCCGCGACGGCTGCGGCTTCCGCTTCCGTCGGCTCGCGCAATTGCGTCACGTCCTCGCCGCGCGCAATGCGCGCTGCCTCGTCATCGTTGCGGGCGACGATGATGGTGATGGACGTTTCGACTTCGGGATGCAGCGTGATCGGCACTTTGTGCTGGCCGATCGCCTTGATCGGGGTATTGAGCGCGATCTGGCCGCGGTTCACCTGGAAGCCGGAGGTGCCGATCAAAGTAACGAGATCGCGCGGCGAGACCGAGCCGAAGAGCTGTCCTGCTTCTGAGGCCTGCCGGATAACCGTGAAGGTCTTGCCGTCGAGCTTTTGCGCGACTTGCGCCGCCTCGGATTTTAGCGTGAGCGAGCGCGCTTCAAGGTCGCCCTTCATCGTTTCATAGCGAGTGCGGTTTTCGGTGGTAGCGCGCAAAGCCTTGCCGCGCGGCAGCAGAAAGTTCCGAGCGAAGCCGTCCTTGACGCGCACGACATCGCCCATCTGGCCAAGCTTGGCGACGCGCTCGAGTAAGATTACCTCCATGTCGACCTCCTCAGCGGATCACGTAGGGCAGGAGGCCCAGAAACCGCGCGCGTTTGATCGCCTGGGCGAGTTCACGCTGCTTTTTAGCCGAGACCGCGGTGATGCGGCTCGGAACGATCTTGCCCCGCTCGGACACAAAGCGCTGCAGGAGCTTGACGTCTTTGTAGTCGATCTTGGGTGCGTTGGCGCCCGAGAACGGGCAGCTTTTGCGGCGGCGGAAGAACGGACGGCGACCGCCTGCGCCCTGTGGTGACATCGCCATGCTCAATCCTCCACCGGCGTTTCGGTTTCTTCGGCGCCCTCACGCGGCCGGCGGTCGCGATCGCGCGGCCGGTCACCGCGGTCTCCCCGGTCGCCGCGATCTCCGCGGTCGCCACGATCAAATCGATCGCCCCGGCGCTCCTCGCGGTCACGATCCCGTTCGGCGCGCCGCATCATGGCGGACGGCCCTTCTTCGTGCGCATCGACCCGGATCGTGAGATAGCGCAGAACATCCTCGTTGAGGCGTTCCAGCCGTTCGATCTCGTTGATGGCCGCCGACGGAGCATCGACATCCAACAGCGTGAAATGCGCCTTGCGGTTCTTGCGCAGCCGATAGGAGAGCGATTTCACCCCCCAGTACTCGGTCTTTTTGATAGATCCGCCAAGGCCTTCGATGGTGCCCTTCAACTGCGCGGTCAATTCCTCGACCTGCTGCACGCTGGCGTCCTGGCGCGCAAGATAGACGTGTTCATAGAATGGCATAGCCGCCCTTTCCTCATTTGCCATGCTCGCCCAGGCGCGAAGCCCCTCGAACCCTTCGGGAAAGGCTCGAATGCTCTGAAGGCGGGGACACCGGACGCCAGACCACCGGGTGTAATTCGGTGGTCCTACCGCACCACTGGAATTTTGGCGCAGCCGTCCGTTCAGCCCCCGGCCGGGGTCGAGCGGAAGGCGGCCTTATACGCGGCGGGTCCGAAAAAGCAAGGCATGCTGGAAAGGCAGGAAATATCAGTAAATACGGCCGGCGCGGTCCGCGTTCTGGATGAGTTCGGCAAGCCGAACCGCAAGCTCAACGCCCTCGCGCAACTGCTTGACACCAGGTCCGGTCCCCGCCGCTGGCGCCGCGCCGCGTAGCCGCTTCATACCCGCCAAAAGCATCTCGAGGTTTTGCTCGAGCAACCGCTGACGAAAGGCCGGGTCCGACCGGGCGCGCGAAAGCTCGGCATCAGTTACCGGCGAGAAACCGTTCATAAGCGCGCGCTCGGGCAAAACCATCGGGGTAGCACCCCCAAATCCATGAGCTTATCGGTTTGCGGTTGTCGTTTTATTACCCATTCTTGACATGTTCACCATCCCGGTATCTTTCGCCCCTTCTTGGGTGGCCGGTTTTCGAGTTTCCGGGGGCTTTCGGATATGGCGTCGGCGTTTGTTTTTCCCGGCCAGGGCAGCCAGGCCGTCGGCATGGGCAAGGGCCTGGCCGACGCATTTCCATCGGCGCGCCGGGTCTTCGAGGAGATCGATGCGGCCCTGGGCGAACGGCTCAGCGACATCATCTGGAACGGCCCCTCAGATACGCTCACCCTGACCGAAAACGCGCAGCCGGCGCTGATGGCGGTTTCGCTCGCTGCTATGCGCGTGCTCGAGGACGAGGCCGGCGTCGATCTTAAACGCGACGCCGCTTTCGTCGCCGGGCACTCGCTCGGAGAATACTCGGCGCTCGCCGCCGCCCGGTCGCTCTCGATCGCCGATGCGGCGCTGCTGTTGCGCATTCGCGGCCGCGCGATGCAGAAGGCGGTCGCGGTCGGCGCCGGGGCGATGGCGGCGCTCATCGGGCTTGAACTCGGCGAGGTCAAAGCGATTGCTGCCGAGGTGGCGAGCGTCGGCGCCTGCGCTGCGGCGAACGATAACGGCGGCGGGCAAGTTGTCGTGTCTGGCGCGAAAGCGGCGGTGGAACAGGCCGTGGAGCTTGCAAAGCTTCGCGGTGCAAAGCGAGCGATGCTGCTGCCGGTGTCCGCGCCATTCCATTGTCCCTTGATGCAACCTGCCGCCGACGTGATGGCCGAGGCGCTGTCGCAAATCGCGGTCAAGCCGCCTATCGTCCCGCTTGTTGCCAACGTCCTGGCGCGGCCGATCACCGAACCCGCAGAAATCGTCCGCTGCCTTGTCGAACAGGTCACCGGCACGGTGCGTTGGCGGGAATCGATTTTTTTTATGGTGCAGTCGGGGGTCAAATCCTTCTATGAGATCGGCGCTGGCAAAGTCCTCACCGGCTTGATCAAACGGATCGCGGATACTGAAACGGCATCCGCGATCGGCACGCCAGAGGATCTGACCCGGTTCAATGCCGCGCGCGGCTAAGCCATCGCGGGGTGCGCCGGGTAGTGGAGCGGATGTGAGATTTCTGAGGCTCGTCACAATCGGGGCGCGAGTAGGATAATGTTCGATCTTAAAGGAAAGACAGCCCTCGTTACCGGGGCCACCGGCACCATCGGTGGCACGATCGCACGCATTCTTCACGCTCAGGGCGCGACCGTTGCCATTTCCGGTACGCGGCGGGAAATTCTCGATCAGCTCGCGGGCGAACTCGGCGCCCGCGTGCACGTCCTGCCCTGCAATCTCGCCGATGCGGTCGAAACCGAGGCGCTGGTGCCGCGCGCCGAGGAGGCGATGGGCCAGCTCGACATTCTCGTCGCCAATGCCGGCGTGACCAGAGACAACCTCCTTGTGCAGCTTCGCGACGAGGACTGGGACCAGGTCATTGCCATCAATCTGTCCGCGACGTTTCGTCTGGCGCGCGGCGCGGTGCGCGGGATGATGCGCCGCCGCTTCGGGCGCGTGATTGCGATAACCTCGGTCGTGGGCACCACCGGAAATCCGGGCCAGGCCAATTACGTGGCGGCCAAAGCCGGCATCACCGGCATGATAAAGGCGATGGCGCAGGAATATGCCAAACGCGGCGTCACTGCCAATTGCGTCGCGCCGGGCTTCATTGTCACGCCGATGACGGAAAAGCTGAATGACAAGCAGCGGGAAACGATTGTCGCGAAAATCCCGGCGAACCGCGCCGGCACTGCGGAAGAAGTGGCTGCGGCGGTGGCGTTTCTAGCCTCGGACGAGGCGGCCTATGTGACCGGGCAGACTTTGCATGTAAATGGTGGAATGGCCATGATTTGAAGGCGATAGAACCGGCGGTGGGCGGCACGCGCCACGCTGGTCAACGCTTTTGAAGTGTGGTAACCGAACCAAAATTGGGCTGGGGGAGCCGGAATGCCGGAGCGCCGGGCGAAACGTCCGCCTCTGAATCGGTGTCGACCCAATTGAACTTGCGGCCCCGTCCGCAAGTTCGATGAAGAACTCGGACGGGATCAAGACTAGGCTGATTGGGTCGCGTTGAAAGATGAGGTCGGAACGATGAGCGATATTGGCGAGCGGGTGAAAAAGATCGTCGTGGAACACCTTGGCGTCGAGCCCGACAAGGTGACGGACAACGCGAGCTTCATCGATGATCTCGGCGCCGACAGCCTCGACACGGTCGAGCTCGTTATGGCCTTCGAGGAGGAATTCGGTTGCGAAATTCCCGATGATGCGGCCGAAACGATTTTGACGGTCGGCGACGCAATCAAGTTTCTCGAGAAAAACGCCAAAAGCTGACCCTCGGGGGTGCGCCCGGCTGTCATTGCATGTATTGCCCGTATTGCGGCGAGACCTGCACATCGCCATGTGCGGAGCGACGGTTTTCTCGAGCGGATTCTTGACTGGTAGCGTGGGCGATTGCCTTGGGTCCCTGTCAATTGCCGGGAGCGTGATTGATGCGACGAGTTGTCGTCACAGGTCTTGGGTTGGTGACGCCGCTCGCGTGCGGAATTGAGCAAACTTGGCAACGCTTGCTCGCCGGCGAGAGCGGGATCAAGCGCATCGAAAAATTCGATGTTTCGGATATCACCTGCAGAATTGCTGGACAGGTTCCGCGTGGCGACGGTTCGGGCGGCACATTCAACGCCGACGACTGGATGGAGCCCAAGGAGCAGCGCAAGGTCGATGACTTCATCCTCTTCGCGATGTCGGCGGCGACGCAAGCCCTCAATGATGCAGACTGGCATCCGCGCGAATATGACGACCAGGTTGTCAGCGGCGTTTTGATCGGTTCCGGAATTGGCGGCGTCGAGGGGATTGCGGAGACTGCGCTGATCCTGCGCGACCGCGGCCCGCGGCGGGTCTCGCCGTTCTTCATTCCGGGCCGGCTGATCAACCTTGCCTCGGGCTACGTGTCGATCGCGCATTCGCTGAAGGGGCCCAATCACGCCGTGGTCACGGCCTGTTCGACCGGCGCGCACGCCATCGGCGACGCCGGCAGATTGATCGCGCTCGGCGACGCCGACGTGATGGTGGCCGGCGGTGCCGAGTCACCGGTCAACCGCATTTCTCTGGCCGGCTTTGCCGCATGCCGGGCGCTTTCGACCGGCTACAACGATACGCCCGAGCGGGCATCGCGGCCTTATGACCGCGATCGCGACGGATTTGTCATGGGCGAAGGGGCGGGGGCTGTGGTGCTCGAAGAGTACGAGCACGCCAAGCGGCGCGGCGCGCGAATTTACGGCGAACTTGTCGGCTATGGACTGTCGGGCGACGCCTATCACATCACTGCGCCGGCGGAGGACGGCGACGGCGCATTTCGCTGCATGACCGCGGCCACGCGCCGTGCCGGAATTTCGGCCGGCGAGATCGACTACATCAACGCGCATGGCACGTCGACGCCGCTCGGTGACGAGATCGAGCTTAAAGCCGTCGAGCGGCTGGTGGGCAACGCCGCCGGCCACATCGCGATGTCATCGACAAAGTCCTCGATCGGCCATCTGCTCGGTGCGGCGGGCGCGGTGGAGGCGGTATTCTGCCTGCTGGCGATGCGCGACCAGATGTTGCCGCCCACGATCAATCTGGACAACCCGTCGGTCGCGACGGCGATCGATCTCGTGCCGCACAAAGCGCGCAAGCGAACAGTCGAAATCGCGCTGTCGAATTCATTCGGATTTGGCGGCACCAACGCTTCCCTCGTGTTTCGCAGAGTGCCGCAATAGTGCGAGCCTTCACCGTTTCGCCATATTTGCTCCGCACTCGCCTGCGATTCACTGATAACGCCGCCCATGGTCGCGGCCATCGGGCGGACCAAAAATATCCGATCATCCTTCTTCGTCAGGCCGGACTGCAGTTTAAGATTATGCACGTAAAAGCAGATGGCGGCCGTGACAGGTTCTAATGTACCGCCGGACGGCGGCAACAAGGCTGCGCCAAACTCACCGCCACCCGCCGGGCGCGCCGCGCCGCCGCCCGCTACACAGCAGCAGAAGCCGGCTGCACCGGCTGCCGCAAGTTCGCCGAAGTCCGTTGCTCAACAGCCGCCGCCACGAGCCGCACCAGGTACCGCGAGTTCGCCGAAGCCGGTGGCGCCACAGCCGCGGCCGCCCGCGCCGGCTACCGCAGTTCCGCCGAAGCCCACAATCGTCAAGCCTGCCGAGGGGACCGCAGAGACGCCACCTGCCAGGCCGACCATACGTCGGCCCGCCAGCGGTGAAGCGCCGGCGAACCGTTCCGCGCCGCCGAAATCCACGCCAAACGCTGCATCCGTGTCATACTCGCGCCAGCCGGGACGAACAGCACCCGGTGCCGCCGATCCGCGCCCATCCACGATGGAGCGGCTGGCGAATGAAATTGGCATGACGACCACGAACTCAAATCGGGCCGACGCCAAACGCATCGTGCCGCGCAGCGCGCGGACGGCAATCGAGCCCGATGAGGTCGATCTGCCGGCCCGGCGCTCGGCAAGCGCGCGTCATCCGCTCATCGTTATCGGCAATGCCGTCATCAGTATCTTCGTGCTGCTGGCGGTGGTCGCCGGCGTCGTGCTTTTCATCGGCAAACAGCGTTTCGAGGAGCCGGGGCCGCTGCCGCAGGATCGCATCGTCAGTATCCCGCATGGTTCCGGCATCCGCGACATCGCCGACGTCCTGACCCGCGAAGGCGTCATCGATCAGCCCTGGGTTTTTCTCGGCGGCGTGCTCGTGCTCAAAGCGCGCGAGGGTCTAAAAGCCGGCGAATACGAATTCAAGGCTCATTCAAGCTTGCGCGACGTGGTTGCGACCATCGTCGAGGGTAAAGTGGTGCCGCACCAGGTGAGCATTCCCGAAGGCTTGACCTCCCAGCAGATCGTTGCGCGGCTGTTGGCCGACGACGTTCTGATTGGCGATATCAAGGAGATACCGCCCGAAGGGAGCTTGTTGCCGGATACCTATAATTTCACCCGCGGCGTGACCCGCGAACAGATGATCCAGCGAATGCAGCAGGCGGAGCAGCGCGTTGTCGAGGAAATCTGGGAGCATCGCTCGCCCGACGTGCCGCTCAAGACGCCCGAGCAGCTCGTGACTTTGGCGTCCTTGGTCGAGAAGGAAACCGGGAAACCGGATGAGCGGTCGCGCGTTGCCGCCGTGTTCGTCAACCGGTTGAAGCAGAATATGCGGCTGCAGTCGGATCCGACCATCATTTACGGCCTGGTGGGCGGCAAAGGCACGCTCGGCCGGCCGATCATGAAGAACGAGATCGCGCAGCCCACGCCGTTCAATACGTATGTCATCAATGGTCTGCCGCCGAGCCCGATTACGAATCCGGGCCGCGCTTCGCTCGAAGCCGCCGCCAATCCGGCGCGCACGCGCGATCTCTATTTTGTCGCTGACGGTACCGGCGGGCACATCTTCGCGGAAACCTACGAGCAGCAGCAAAAGAACGTTGCGCGGTTGCGTTTGATCGAGTCCGATCAGAAAGATCAGTCGCCCATCGACAAGCAGATGAATTTGCCGTCGCCGGAGCAGGCACCCGACCGCGAACTCCGGTGCACCGCCGCCCGCGGCGCGCTGCAAACCTCGAAGGCCCCACGCTCCCAAACCGTCCACTGATCGCCGGCTTGTTACGGCGCGGCGCCGTCGTTAAGTTCGGCGCAATTCTGATGCCAAGTATCTGCCGGGGATCGCAGTCCATGGCGCTTTCGAGCATGACCGGTTTCGCTCGCGGCCATGGTGTGTCCGGTCCCTATTCCTGGGCCTGGGAAATCAAGTCGGTCAACGGCAAGGGCCTCGATCTGCGGCTGCGCACGCCGCCTGGCTGGGAGGCGATCGAAGGTGCGGTGCGGGCTCGGGCTGCCGAAACGCTGACCCGCGGCTCGGTGCAAGCAAGCCTGACGGTGGAGCGGGGCGGTGCCATGCCAGCCGTTCGCGTCAATGCGGCGGTGCTCGAAGCGATCTTGTCGACGATGAAGCAGCTCGCGCCAAAAATTGAAGCGGCGCCGCCGTCGCTCGATGGTTTGCTCGCGCTCAAGGGCGTGATCGAGATCAGCGAGTCGGAGGAGCGTGAGGACGAGCGGCGCAGTGCGGAAGCCGCGGTCATCGCCGGGTTTGCCGAAGGGATCGGCGCGTTGGAAGAAATGCGCCATCACGAAGGGGCGGCCCTTGGTCGTGTGCTCGCTGCCAGACTGGGCGAGATCGCCGCTTTGCGGAGCGTGCCGAGCGCGCTCCCGGCCGCCGGCCCGAGGCGATACGCGCGCGACTTGCCGAGCAGGTCGCGACGCTGCTTGCCCAATCGGAGCGTTTCGATCCCGACCGGCTGCATCAGGAGGCGATCATGATCGCAACCAAGGCGGACGTGCGCGAAGAGCTCGACCGGCTCGCCGCGCATGTGGCGCAGGCGCAGCATCTCATCGGTCAAGGCGGACCGATCGGCCGCCGCCTCGACTTCCTTGCGCAAGAGCTCAACCGCGAATCCAACACGCTCTGCGCCAAGGCGAACGATGTCGAACTTACCAATATCGGACTGGAGCTCAAAGCCGCGGTCGAGCAGTTCCGCGAGCAGGTGCAGAACGTCGAATAGGTCAGCTTGGTGAATCGCAAAATGGCGCGCGCGGGGCTACATCGAAAGAAGATCGCGCGACGTGGCTTGATGTTTGTGCTGTCGTCGCCATCCGGCGCTGGAAAGACCACGTTGTCGCGCATGCTGCTGCGGGTCGATCGCAAGGTCACGCTCTCAGTTTCAGTAACGACACGCCCGAAACGGCGCGGAGAAGTTGACGGGCGCGATTATCACTTCATCGATCGGCCGCGCTTCGATGCCATGGTCAGGAAGGGCGAACTGCTGGAATGGGCCGAAGTATTCGGCTATTGCTACGGCACGCCGCGCCGGCCGGTGATCGAGGCGCTGCGGGCCGGCCGCGACATTCTGTTCGATATCGATTGGCAGGGCACCCAACAGCTGCGCGAAAAGGCCCGCGACGATCTTGTCAGCGTGTTCATTCTGCCGCCGAGCGTTATTGAATTGGAGCGGCGGCTCAAGCGCCGTGCGCAAGACAGCAAAACCGTCATCGGTTCGCGCATGGCCAAGGCCGCAGGCGAAATGAGTCATTGGCCGGAATATGATTATGTGATCGTCAACCGCGACAAGTCCCAGGCGTTTTCCGAAGTGCGGGCGATTTTGGACGCCGAACGGCTCAAGCGCGAGCGGCAGATCGGCCTTTCGGATTTCGTGCGGCGACTGCAGGCGAAGCTTTAGGCAGTCTCGGCCGCCAGCACGGTGCGTCCGACTACGCGTCCGGCGCGCAGATCATCGAGCGCGGCTTGCGCCTGATCAAGCGGCCGTTCGTGCGTCGGGATCGCCGTCAGCTTTCCGCTGCGAGCAAGATCCAGCAGTTCGCGCGCCTCCGCGAGCGTGCCGGTCAAGGTGCCCTCGATTGTCATCGCCTTGATCGCGATCATCGCCGCCGCGATGGAAAAATTGCCGCCGAGGAGACCCGTCACCACGACTTTGCCGCCGCGGCCGAGCACTCCGGTTACGAATTGCAGCGATTTCTCGGAGCCGACGAAATCGCAGGCCGCCAGAACGCCGCCGGTAGCCGCCATCACCGCACGGCGGGCCTGCGGATCGGACGGATCGAACGCCGCCGCCGCCCCGGCAGTTATCGCTGCTGCCCGCTTTTCGGCATCAATGTCCGCGACCAGAGGCGGCTCGGCAAAGAGCGCGCGCGCAATGGCAAGACCCATCATACCCACTCCGCCGAGGCCGACGAGAAGCACGGGGCCGCGGTCTGCCCGCGAGCCGAGGTGTTTGAGCGCCGAATAGGCGGTGAGCCCCGAACACATCAGCGGGCCAGCAAAGGCCGGAGAGAGCGGCGCATAATCGAGCAAATAGCGGGGATGCGGGACCATAACGTGGCTGGCAAACCCGCCGTCGACGGCAATGCCAAGGTGCCGGTGCGTCGAGCAAAGATTTTCATCGCCGACCCGGCATGCCGCGCAGTTGCCGCAGCCGATCCAGGGATAGATGGCGACCCGCTGGCCGAGCGTGCCGCCGTCGCCGGCTTCCCCCACGGCCTCGATCACGCCGGCGATTTCATGCCCGAGCGTGAAGGGCAGTGGCCGGTCCTTGGTGATGTCGAGCCGTTTATCGCCGCCCAGGGCAAAGTAGCCGTCCTGCAAATGCAGGTCGGAATGGCAGACACCGCAACATTCGATGCGCACCAGAACTTCGCTGCCATGCGGGACGGGGAGATCCGCGACCGTTTCACACAGCGGTTGGCCGTAAGCGACAAGCGATTGGCGGTGAAAACTGATCATGTTGGCTGCTGCCTTCCTGCACGTCGGGGGAGCATCATGCCTGATCTTTGGGGGTCACGGCGAGTGCTCGCGCCAGCGCGACAAATCCGGCGACGGCAATGTCCTCTGCGCGCGCCGTCGGGTCGAGACCGGCTGCCGCAATCAAGGAGGGCGTGTCCGTGCCGAGCGATCGCAGGCTCTGTCGCAGCATCTTGCGCCGTTGGCCGAAGGCGGCCTGGGTGACGCGTTCGAGAAGCCTGCGGTCGCAGGCCAACGGCGCGGCTCGCGGCGCGATATGCAGCAGCGAGGACGTGACTTTGGGCGGCGGCACGAAGGCCGCGGCGTTGACGTCGAACAAGATGCGCGCCTCGCAGCGCCATTGGACAAAGACCGACAGTCGCCCATAGCTTTTCGATCCGGGCGCAGCAACAACCCGCTCGGCGACCTCGCGCTGGAACATCAAAGTTGCGGAATCGTACCACGGCGGCCAAGGTTCGACGCTCAGCCAGCCAACCAGCAAAGCCGTCGCGATGTTGTAGGGCAGATTGGCGACGATGCGCACCGGCCCCGATGCAAGCCGCGGCTTCGGATCGAAAGCAAGCGCGTCCGCCGCGACGATATCGAGCCGGTTCGGATAAACGGCCTCTATCTGTTGCAAGGCGGCAATCGCCCGTTCGTCCCGCTCGACCGCGATCACACGCCGGGCGCCGTGCGCCAAAAGTGCGCGCGTAAGCCCACCCGGCCCGGGTCCGATCTCCACCACCGTAACTCCCGCAAGCGGTCCCGACGCACGCGCGATGCGCGACGCCAGGTTGAGATCGAAAAGGAAATTTTGGCCGAGCGATTTCTTCGCGACGAGACCGTGCTGGCGGATCACCTCGCGCAACGGCGGCAGGCTATCGAGGGCTTCGCTCACGTTGCGACAAGCGGCACCGGGGGAGCGGCCGATGTTGATCTAGCCTGGGCAAGGCGCGCAGCCAGGCGGAGCGCGGCAACGAGACTTGTCGGGTCTGCGCTACCGGAGCCGGCGATATCGAAGGCGGTGCCGTGGTCCGGCGACGTGCGCACAAACGGCAGACCGAGCGTGACATTGACAGCGTGATCGAAAGCCAGCGTCTTGATCGGGATCAGCGCCTGGTCGTGATACATGCACAGCGCCGCGTCGTAGCTCGCGCGCGCCCGCTCATGGAACATCGAATCGGCGGGGAGCGGGCCCTTGGCGTCTATCCCCTCGGCGACCAACTGCGCCACCGCCGGCGCGACGATCGTGCGATCTTCTTCGCCGAGCGTGCCCGCTTCGCCGGCATGGGGGTTGAGCCCGGCGATCGCCAGCCTCGGCTGCGCGATTGCAAAGCGCGCGGCGAGATCGCGCGCAACAATACGACCGGTTTCAACGATCAGCCCGCTTGAGAGCTGGCTGAAGATATCGCGCAGCGGCAGATGGATCGTTACCGGCACGACGGCGAGTTCCGGTGACCACAGCATCATCACCGGATGTAGTGATTTGCCGGTCGCTTCCTGCACCAGCGTGGCCAGGAACTCGGTGTGGCCGGGCTCGGCAAAGCCCCAGTTGTAAAGAACGTTCTTGGCGACGGGATTGGTGACGATTGCCGCTGCTGCACCCGCCATGACGTCGGCCACCGCGCGGCGGATCGAAGCCACGGCGGCCGGTGCGCTCGATCGATCCGGGCGGCCTGGCTCGGCGGTGACTGCCACATCCAGTGGGAGCACGGGAAGCGCCACGCGAAACGTCGCAGCGGCCGACGCCGGCGTCGCCTCCGCGATCGGAACATCGAGGCCAAGCCGGTCGGCGCGCCGGCCGAGAAAATCGGGGTCGGCGACGATGTAGAATGGCGGAACCTCAAGCTCGGCGCGGCGCCGCCATATTGCGAGCGCGAGGTCGGGGCCGATGCCGGCGGGTTCGCCGAGCGTCAATGCCAAAGTCTGCACGATCCTGCTTCCAGTGCATGAGCCAGATGGATCCGACGTCCGGATCCGGGCGGAGCCGGGCTTGCGAAATGATCAGCTCTCACCTGGCGTCACTTGTATTCGATCATCGCCTGTCGCCGCAAATCGGCAAGATAGCGCTTGGCCTTGGCGCCGAATTTCTTATCGAACATCTCGTCGCGCAGTTTCCGCGCCTCGGGCGTGTCGGTCTTTGATTCTTTTTTGGAGCAGACAGCGAACATCTGGATGCCTTCGTCGGTCTGCTCCGGCGGGGTCAAATGGCCGACGTCGGTATTGTCGAGGATGTTGCGCAGCTCCTGCGGCAAGTCGGCCGAGGATTTGTATACGGGATCGCGCACCGCGACTTCCGGCAGTCCTTGCGCGAAGGCAATGCCGTCGGTGCAGCTGCTAAAACGCCCGCGTAAAGCGTCGGCGTCGCGTTTGCGCGCGTCGTAGGCGGCGGCAGGCGCGCCGTGCGGCACTACGAGAATGATCGGACGCATGATGTACTCGTAGCCGACGTCGTTCTTCTGGTTGGGGTTGTTGAGTCGAAGCTCCGTTTCCACGTCGGTGTCCGGAATTTCCAGACTGGCCTTATAGCGGCCGCGCACGAGACTGGTCCACGCCATTTGCGCTTTGAGCTGCAGCTTCAGGGTTGCCGCGCTGGCGCCGCCGCTCTTGAGTATCTGCGCCAGCTTCTGATCGTTCACTCCCATATGGCTTGCGACATTGGAGAACGCGCTGTTGACGTCGGCGTCCGTGGGGTTGATGCCGTATTGCTTTGCCTCACGTAATTCCAGGAGTTGGTCGATCAGGCTGTCGATCGCTTCCTGCCGCGTCGGCGGCTTGTGGGTGCTCATCTCCATGAATTTGGAGCGGTCCTGGACGTCGAGCGACGTGATCGGCTGGCCGTTGACGAGCACGACGACCTCTTCTTGTGCGCGCGCGCTTGGGGCAACGGCGAGCACAACTGCTGCGGCGAGTATCACCGTCGCCAAAGCCCCGCTCCGGGTGCGGACTGCGATCTGCGACTTCACGTATTCCTCTCCCTCGGGGGCAGGTTCCCTGTCCGTTTGACCGATCTATCCGTAAAATTCTGGCAATACCAGTTCATGGGGTCACGGCAAAAGTTAGAACGAAGCTCCGACCGGGGCCAGGACATCGGGACCGAGCGTACGCAGGCTGAATTGCAACATGACGGTGTTGTTTCTGACCGGGGACGTGGTGAGAGTATAGGTGTATCCGGTGAGCCAGTTTACTGACAACATGAAGCAGTCATCGATATAGCCTACCCCCAATCGGGATTGGTCGATCTGGTCGTTGGCGATGTCGTAACGGGCTGAGCCGAGCACGACCCAGTTCTGCGTCAACTTGACCGAGGCGCCCGCGAGCAGTCCTTCGCGGCGCGTCAGCAGCCCAAGAAGGGGCTGTGCTGCATAGTCGCCGTAGAGCAGTTGCAGCGTCCAACGATCGAAATTGGCGCGGCTTTCGAACTCAAGCCGCTCGGGCGTGAAGGTGGCCTGGTCAAAACGCCCTCGCGCGGTGAACGAGTAGATTTGGTTTGGCTGGTAGGTCACCCGACCGACATAATCCGAGATCGTCGTATTAAGGCCGCTTTCCAATCCGGTGTTGGTGAGATCGGCAACGGCGAACGAGTTTTGGCCAAACAACGCGTAGGACTGTCCGAACAGGACATTCAATGAGCCGGCCCGGTTGACCTGGGCGGTGTATTGAATACCGGCATTGACCCTGCTGCCGCCTTCGACGCGATCCCAGCCGGAATACTTGTCGATCGAGAAAAGATTTGAATCATCGAAGACCAAGCTCTGGGCATCCTCATTTGGGAATTTGCCGATATCGGTCTCGTTGGGGCGCAGAATAAGTTGGGCGATCGGCTCGATCGTTTGTGTGCCCCAGGGCTCCACGTCCACGAAGGGGTAGCGATATTCCACCCCTGCGGCGGGCATGGCGCGCGCAAGCTCGCTTTGGCCGGTCGCAATGTAGTTGGCTATGCCCGGCTCGTTGTCGACATTGAGCGATGCCAGGTCACCGCGGAGCTGAACGAACGGTGTGATCATCTGGCCGTTGTCGGTGACTACCGTGCGGCGCCAATCAGCCTCGGCGGAAAAGCGCGTATAATTTTCGGGTAGGGCGCGCAGCATGCAATTCGCCGGCGTTGCGGTATCCGCCGTGGCGCACGTTCCAGCCGCGGCCGCAGCCGGCGTGATCGCGTCGAATTCGGCTTGCTGCCGGGTCATGCTGGTGAGGTTGAGCTTGTAGCTGAATTCGCCACCGAGCACCTGCTGCGCCAGCACGTTCGAATAATCGAGAACCGGATGGATGATCGGGATCTGGGCTTGAACGTCGTGCTGCGAGAAGCCGTAGTAGTAAATCGAACGCACATCGAAATAGCTACGCTCGCCGGCGCCGCTCAGGTAGAGCTGCGAAACGCCTTCGGATGCAACGCCGGTCTGGAACGGGTCGAATGCGCCGACGAACTGCCGGAGCTGATAGTCGAACAAAAACTGAGTGTCGGTCACCAACAGGCCGGTCCACCCCCATACCCATTTGTCGTTGATCGCGAACTGTCCGGCCGATTGAATGGCGCCGCGGAAGCTACTTGCGGTCGGGCTGTTCGGCCCGTCGCGGTCAGCAAAGTATCCCGGATCCTGCTGGAAAATGCCGGCGGCTCTGATCGAGTAGGAGCCATCGAGAAGCCGATGGCGCCAATCGCCTTCGACCAGAACACCCTGCTTGGTTGTTGCCAGCGCTCCAAAGGTGAGATCGTAATTCGGCGCCAGCGCCCAGAAATATTTCGGCTCGGCGCCGAAACCGTATTGCGAGGTTTCGGAAAGGCCCGGGAACAGGAATCCGCTCTTGCGCTTAACGGTGGGATCGGGCGCCGACATAAACGGCACGTAGGCAAGCGGCACGCCGAAAAATTCGATCCGAGCGTCCTCGAAATAGAGCATCTTCTCGCTTTCGGCGTGAATGATGCGCGCTGCCTGGACTTGCCATAGCGGCGGCTTTTTGGGGTCGTCTTTGCAGGGTTCGCAGGCGGTATAGACACCGTTCTGGAGGACCGTGAAATTTCCCTTTGCACGATCGGCGCGAGCCGCGGCAAAGCGGGTATCGTCCGGAGTTTCAAGCCGCAACGAATCGACGAAGCCGTCGCGAAAATCGTCGGTGAGATCGATGACCTGCCCGTAGGTGATCTTGCCGTCAGGCTCGGTCAATCTGACATTGCCCTGGGCGCGCAGCCGCTTGGTCTTTTGGTCGTAAATGACCTGGTCGGCCTCGATGGTGGCGCCGCCGTAATAGATCTGCACATTGCCGACGGCGGCAACGGTATTGTTGGTGTAGTCGTATTTGATCTCGGTCGCCTGTACCAGCATCGGCGCGTTGGATGGCGGTGTCGGTTTCGGCTGCGGCGGAGGGCGCGGCGGGAAATGCATGAGATTTCCCGCGGTCTGCGCGCGCAATGGCCCGGTCGAGAATGAGCAGCCGATGACAAGCGCCATCAGCGCAGCGAGCGCCGTTGCACCAACGCGCACGCTACCACCAATGCCGCGACACACAGCGCTACGCGAACCCGCCACTAACCGTCCTCCTGGAATAGCAGCGCGACGAATCCAGTGAGTCCGCCGACAACGACCGGAATCCAGGCCGCCGCCGCCGGTGGCATAAGCTCCGCTCGAACTCATGTCGTCGGTGATTTTCTGAAGAACGAACAAAAGAAATCCGGCAGTGATGCCGCTCAGCACCATCTTCTGCACGCCGCCGAAGCGGAAGAAACGCAGGCTCACGGAGGCGGCGAGCAAAACCATCGCAGCAAGCAAGAACGGGCGCGCCAGCAGCTCCTGAAATTGCAGCCGGTAACCTGCGGCGCCGAGGCCGGCGCGGTCGGCCATCTCGATGTAGGTCGGCAATTCCCAGAACGGCACGGTCTCGGGCGTGGCAAAGCTTTCCCGCACCTGTTCGAGCGTGAGATTGGTGGGCACCCGATAAGTGTCCTCGATACCGGGAGCCTTGCCGCTGGCATAAATGCGCGCGGTCTGGAGGAGCCAGTAGCCCTGTTGCAGGGTGGCGCTTTGCGCTTCGATCCGCTGCTGAAAATGGCCGGCATTGTCGAACGTGTAGATGGTGACGCCGCCGAGCTGGGCGCCTTGCTCGCGGCTCGTCGTGGCGTTGATGATGGCTGCGCCATCGGCGCTTTTTTGACGAACCCAGAACCCGCTCGTGTTCTGCTGCAGCGCCGACATGTTTTCTCCCAACATGTCGCTCTCGAGACGTTTCGATTGTTCGTGCAGCATTCCCGCTATGGGATTATAGACGGTGGTTGCGACCGTGCCGAAAATGAAGGCCGCGATCATGGCCGGCGCCACGAACTGCCAGGCGGAGACTCCCGCCGACCGCGCCACGACGAGTTCGAGACGGCGCGACAGCGTCAGATAGCAGGACATCGCGCCGACCAGCACCGAGAACGGCATGATGCGCTCGGTGAGTTGCGGAACGCGATACAGGGAAATCTTGGCGAGCACCCAGGCCGTGGCATTGGGCCAGTCGGCGCCGCGGCGCATCAGTTCGACATAGTCGATCATCGCAGCCAGCGCGACGACGCCGAGAAAGGATCCGACGACGGAGGTGAGAAACCGCATTCCGAAATAGCGCGAGAGCGTTCCGGTCAGCATGGCCCGCTCCCTAGCTCGTCGCTCGTGCGAGGCGTTCGCCGATCGCGGCGGCAAATCTCGACACCGCGACGGCGGGCTCAACGGCCCGCCCGCGGGAGATTTGCCACAACCCGGCGCCGATCGATCCGAAGATCGCGACGTATTGCACCGCCAGTACGGCCGGCACGCGCACGCCGACAATCACGCTGACAAAGCCAACGAGTTGCAACAGCGACACGGCCCCGATCATTCCCAACAGCGCCAAGGTCCGGCTTTGCCGTGTGGTCTGCGGCGGGCCGAGGAAGGCGAAAGCGATGATGACGAAGGCGAATGGATAGAGCGGTGTCGCCAGCCGATCATGCAGTTCCGATCGATATTGATCCGGCTGCGTCGCGTAGAGGGTATCGTCGGCACGCGGCCACATCAGTTCCCAGAGGTATTTTTCTCGCACCGTGTAGACGACGTTTTGCGGACTGCCGGAGAATTGCGACAGATCGAAAGGATAGCGATCGAAAGTCACGATGCGCGGATCGCGCTGGCCGGCTTCGAGCCGTTGAATGCTGCCGCCTTGGAGGACAAGGAAGGAAGCCTTGTCGTTCTTCACGATCTCGCCGCGTTCGGCGAGATAGGTCGAATGAACATTAGGATCGCGCCGGTCATCGACGAAGATGCCGACGAGAAGACCGTTCGGCCGCCGGTCGGCAATGTGGAATGTCAGATTGCCGCCGACCGTCGTAAAGCGGCCGGGTTGCACGATGTTGGTGAGGATGTCGGCGCGGACCTGCGCGCCCCAGTCACGCAGTTCACGCAACGCCCGCGGCGAGACGTAGGCTGCGATGACGGCGACCAGTACCGAAACGACCAAGGCCGCGGCAAGGAACGGCCGCAACAGCAGCCACGGCGAACCGCCGGCCGCATTCATCACGATGATTTCGGAATCCGAACTGAGCTTGTTGATGACATGCGCCGCGGCCATGACCAGCGCGATCGGCGCCAGCATCATGATCAGGAGCGGGACGATCATTCCAGTAATTCCGACGAAGACGAGCAGCGTTTGGCGCTGACTCGTGATTAGGTCGAAATCGCGCATGGCCTGTGTGAACCAGATCACCACGGTCAAGCTGACCAGTATGATCAGGAACGCGCCCATCGTGGCGCGGAACATGTAGCGGCCGATCGACCTCATCGGACTGGACATCCCCAATGACGGCCACCCGATAGCCGCCTCGGCCGCCCGTGGCCGCAGCCCGGGCGCCGATCTCCCCCAACGCCACTATTTCATGCTTTCACAAAGTGGCTTCGCCAAGGCAAAGCTATTGAACATGCACACTAAAGCGTTAATACGGGCGTTTGATAAAGGCGGCGCCTGCCAAGCGCGATTTTGGCCCAAAAGGCCGCTTTGCACGGCTGCCCGGTCCGGTTCATAACTTGGTTACCGTAACGCTTGATGGCGCCCGGCGGCAAAGGGCCGGGCCGAAGGAACGTTTCATGGCTGCCGCCCTCAAATTCAGCTTTATGCCGTTCGCCCAGCCGCACGGTGTTCTTATTGTGTTCTGCGAAGAAAATTTAAAACTGGGTCCGGCTACGCAGCGCGCGCTCTCTCCCGCCGGGGATCTCCTTCGCCGTGCCGCGTCGGCTGATCGCTTTACCGGCAAAAGCGGCGCGAGCCTCGACATCGTAGCGCCGTCGGGCCTCAATGTTGCGCGGCTGGTTGTGGTCGGCATCGGTAAGGAAAGCGAGTTGAAATCGCGCGATATCGTCAAGCTCGGCGGCATCGCAATGGGAAAGGTGCCGGCGCCGGCAGCCAATGCGACGATATTTGCGGAATTCGGCTCTGGCGCGCTCAAGGCCAATCAGGTCGCGGAACTGGTGCTCGGCGCCCGGCTGCGGGCCTACACCTTCGATCTCTACAAGACAAAGCGCAAAGAGGATGACGAACGGCCGAACAAGGTCGAGGTGAACGTCGCGTGCTCCAATCCGGCGGCTGCCGAGAAAGCCTGGGCGCACAATGCGGCGATTGCCGACGGCGTCGTGCTTGCCCGCGACCTCGTCAACGAGCCGGCCAATGTGCTTTATCCGGGGGAATTCGCGCGCCGCGCCGCGAGCCTGACCAAACTCGGCGTCGGCGTCGAGGTGCTCGACGTTGCGGCGATGCGCAAGCTCGGCATGGGCGCGCTGCTCGGCGTCGGCCAAGGCTCGGTGCATGAGTTCGAAGCTCGTCGTCATGCGCTGGAACGGCGGCAAGCGCGGGGCCGAGCCGGTCGCGTTCATCGGCAAGGGCGTTTGCTTCGATAGTGGCGGCATTTCGATTAAGCCGGCACAAGGCATGGAAGACATGAAGGGCGATATGGCGGGGGCTGCCTGTGTCGTCGGCCTCATCCGTGCGCTCGCGGCGCGCAAAGCCAAGGTCAATGCCGTGGGCGCAATCGGGCTTGTCGAAAACATGCCCGACGGAAAGGCGCAGCGGCCGGGCGATATCGTCAAGACAATGTCCGGACAGACCATCGAAATCATCAACACCGATGCCGAAGGCCGTCTCGTGCTCGCCGATGTGCTGCACTACGTCAACAAACGTTTCAAACCGAAATTCATGGTCAACCTGGCGACGCTCACCGGCGCCATCATCGTCGCTTTGGGGCATGAATATGCCGGCATGTTCTGCAATGACGACAAGCTGGCCGAACGCCTGACCAAGGCCGGCGAAGCGGTCAGCGAGCGGGTATGGCGGATGCCGCTCGGCCCGGAATACGACAAGATGATCGATTCGAAGTTTGCCGACATGAAGAACACCGGCGGCCGCTGGGGCGGCGCGATCACCGCGGCGCAGCTGCTGCAGCGCTTCGTCGCCAAGACGCCGTGGGCGCATCTCGATATCGCGGGCACCGGGATGGGCTCGCCGCAGTCCGATATCAACAAGAGCTGGGCGTCCGGTTGGGGCGTGCGGCTTCTCGATCGGCTCGTGGAAGACTATTACGAGCGGTAGGGTCGCCCGATGACTGAATTTCTCTTCTACCACCTCAAAGGTCAGACGCCGGAACAGGTGTTGCCGGCGCTGCTTCAGAAATCAGTCGAACGAGGATGGCGCGTCGTGGTGCAGGCGTCATCGGATGAACGCGTCGACGCGCTCGACGCCCATTTGTGGACCTGGCGCGACGACGCCTTTCTACCGCACGGGACGTGGCGCGACGCCGAGGCTTCGGAGCACCCGATCGTGCTGACAGTCAATGATGGCAACCCCAATGGCGCGACCGTGCGCTTCCTGGTCGATGGCGCCGGCATGTCGGGTGACGACGCCGGCTATGAGCGCATCGTCCTCTTGTTTGATGGCGACGATCCGGACGCGGTCGATGCGGCGCGGGCGCGCTGGAGCGCGGCCAAAGCCGGAGGCGCCGAGGTGACTTATTGGCAGGCCGACGAGAAGGGGCGATGGCGCCGTCAAGTCTGAGGTGAGACGGCTTTGAAATCAGCACAAGATCGTACAATATGCTATTGATATTAAAGCGCTTTTTGTGCCTTAATCATAAGGCTTCTGGAGTGCTTAAAACGCGCGTTTTCAGCACTATATTTTTTGCTCGGTCAACAAATTGGATGCTATAGTCAGTTCCATGAACAAAAATTCAGTGAAAAAGAAACGGCCCGCCAAAGCGAGCACCAAAACGAGCCGGAACGTAGCGGCTCGCAAGTCGCCGCAACGCGCCGCCACGGCCGCGCGCAAGCCTTCCGCGGCGCGCCGTTCGGCGCGAAAGCCGGAGTCGCCAAGCGCGGCCAGGGTCGCCGCCGTCGAGGTGGTGTCGACCGTAACTGTGGCGCAAGTGACGGCGTTAAATCCATCCTTGAAGACGCACAAGTATCGCATTGGTCAGGCGGTATTTTATACGTCAAGTCCGATCAGCCGGCCCGGTGCCAGCGGCAGTTATCAGGTCGTGAGGCTATTGCCGTCCGACGGCGATGACTACCAGTATCGGATCAAGAATGACGGCGAGGCTTTTGAACGCGTCGCCAAGGAAAGCCAGCTCGAACTCGAGCATTGACGTTTGCTCGCACGGCTGGCGGCACCGACATTGCTACGCCATACTCTCGCCTCGCATGGCGGCATAGTTGTCCTTGATTGGGGTGGTTGATGTTCGGCGCTGAACCCGACATCGCGAACTCGGCACTGCGTCTGTGGGTCGCCGCCGGATCGGCGGCGCTGCTGGTTTTCATTTGCGCGCTGGCGTTCGATTGGACGCGGACGAGGACGGTGGCGCGGGTCGGCGTTGTCGTTCTCGGCGCCGTCCTCGGTGCGACTCTGGCGTGGGCCTTTCTCGACGCCGCATCGGTTCGCGATCAGAGTGCGGAGCGTCGCGCTCTCGAAGCGCGTGCGGCGGAACTGAATGCGGAAAGTCTCGCGCCGGGATCTCCGCTCGCTTGTCTCAACGGCTTGGCGGGCGACAAGGTCGAGGCGGCTTGCGAAAAGGTGTTGTTCGCTGCGCCGTCGACTGTCGCCAGTGCGACATCCTACGTTGCTGCACGCTTTTCGTTGCTGGCCGATATGGACGCTTATACCAGGCGCGGCGGCGGCAATATCGACAGCATCCTGCTACCATTGCGCCGTTCGCTCGAGGCCGACCGGTTCGGCTTTGTGGCGCACACGCTTGCGGTCGCCGATGGCTGCACCAGCGACCATTGCAAGGCGCTCGCGCTACTCGACAATTCAAGCCAGATCCGCGCCAATCTAAGCGCGCAGACGCTCGGTCGCTATCTCGATCGCTATGTGGCGGTCTGGGCGCAGGAGCCCAACATTCCGCTGGCCGATGCCTCGTCGCCGTCGGCTGCGATGGGCCAGCCGGGCGCGCCGGCTCCGCACAAGCTGGTTGATATCGACTTCCCCAGTGCGGACTCGATCCCGCCGGTCAGTATCATGAACCCGGAGCCCAAAGGATCGCCGACGGCGGCAGCGGTCGCCTCTGCGACGGCCGGCGAGCCGAACCCCCACGAAGCCGCGCATGAAAACGGCCGTGAAAACGGCCATGAAAATGGCCACGAAGCCAGCCATGAGACGCCGGCAACATCGCGCCGCGCGCGCAAGCAACCGGTCAATCCTCCGGCTCAGGCCGCGGTCGTGGCGCCGCCGGCAACGATGGCCGACCCGGTCTGGATTCCAAAGAGCGACGCGACCGCACCGGCTGCCGCGGCGGCTGCGCCGCCAGCAGCGAACTCTCAGCCTGGTGGTCTGGGCCCGGTGCAGCTCAATCCGTTTCAGCCCCAGGCCGGAGCCGGAGCGGCGCACACGCCGTGAATTACTCGTGTCCGGGCCAGCGGTACGGCGCGACTTCATTCCGGCAAGATTGAACCGTCATATTTGTCCAGCGCGGTGTTGCCGAAAAGCTCTATGCTTCGCCAATGTTGCGCTCCGTCCTGATCGCCAACCGCGGCGAAATCGCCTGCCGTATCGCTCGCACCGCCAAGCGCCTCGGCATGCGCACGATCGCGGTCTATTCCAGCGCAGATGCGCACGCCCTGCATGTGCGCTCGTGTGACGAGGCGTATTTGATCGGTCCCGCCGAGCCGCGCGAGAGCTATCTGTCAATCGAACGGGTACTCGACGCAGCGCGGAAGTCCGGCGCCGACTGCGTGCATCCTGGTTATGGCTTTTTGTCCGAGAACGCCGACTTTGCCGAGGCCTGCGCGCAAGCGGGCGTGGTCTTCGTCGGGCCGCCTGCGGCAGCGATCCGTGCGATGGGCCTTAAGGACCGCGCCAAGGCGTTGATGGAGCAGGCGGGGGTACCGGTCGTGCCCGGCTATCACGGTGAACGGCAAGAGACCAAGTTCCTCAAGGAGAAAGCCTACGAAATCGGCTATCCGGTGCTGATCAAACCGGCCGCCGGCGGTGGCGGGCGCGGCATGCGCCGCGTCGACAAGCACGCCGATTTCGAGACCGCGCTCGAAGGCTCCATCCGCGAGAGCCGATCGGCGTTCGGCTCGGGCCGGGTGCTTGTCGAAAGATATATTGCTGCGCCGCGCCACATCGAAGTCCAGATCTTTGCCGATAGCCACGGCGGGACAATTCACCTTGGCGAGCGCGACTGTTCGCTGCAGCGCCGGCATCAAAAGGTCATCGAGGAAGCTCCGGCGCCGGGTATGACAGGCGATCTGCGTTCGCGGATCGGCGGCACGGCGGTCGAAGCAGCGAAAGCTGTGGGATATTGCGGCGCCGGCACCGTGGAATTTGTCGCCGACACGACACGCGGCCTGCGGGCGGACGCCTTCTGGTTCATCGAAATGAACACCCGTCTCCAGGTCGAGCATCCGGTGACCGAGGCGATCACCGGTCTCGACCTTGTCGAGTGGCAATTGCGCATCGCGGCGGGGGAAAAATTGCCGCTCACGCAATCTCAGCTTCGGCTCGACGGCCACGCTTTCGAAGCCCGCGTTTATGCGGAGGATCCGGAGCGCGATTTCCTGCCGTCGACCGGCACCATCGTCGCGCTGGAATTTCCGGGCGGCGTCCGGGTGGATTCCGGAGTCGAGGCCGGTGACGAAGTCACGCCCTATTACGATGCGATGATTGCCAAACTTATCGCACACGGGCCGACGCGCGACGCCGCGCTCGATCGGCTCGCCGGCGCGCTCGAACGCACGCTGATCGCCGGCGTGCGCAGCAACGTGGCCTTTCTCGGTAAGCTTTGCCATGCCGCCGCTTTCCGGCAGGCCAAGGTCGACACCGGCTTTATCGACCGCAATCTGGAGCTGCTCGGCGCTGTGCCGCAGCAGCGCGACAACGCCGCCGCGGCGCTTGGCGTTGCGCACTTGCTCGACGCTTCGAACTCGCGCCAAGCGCCGTTTGACGATCCGTTGGCAGAACTCAACTCGCCGTGGGCCAGCTCGGACGGCTTCCAGCTCGGCGGCGCGCGCTCGATTGCCGTCCCGGTCATGATCGATGGCGAGGATGCGATTGCCACCGTCACTTATGCCAGGGATGGCGCGCATGTCGCTGTCGGTGGCGCGGCGCCGGCGGTCGACGGCCAGGTGTTCGAGGCCGGAGGCGAAGCCTTTGTCTTGCGGAGCGGGCGCCAGACCCGCGTGCGGATCAAGGATTTCGCTGCGCCCGCCGCCTCGGCAAGCGACAGCGATGGCGTGATCAAGGCGCCGATGCACGGGCGGGTTCTGGAACTTCTTGCCGCTGCGGGCGATCGGGTCGCCCTCGGCCAGCAACTCGCCGTGATCGAAGCAATGAAGATGGAACACACGCTGCGCGCGCCGTTTGCCGGCGTGGTGACGCAGGTTCCTGTGAGTAGAGGCGCCCAGGTTGTGGAAGGGGCGCCGATCATGGTGCTAGAGCAAAGCATGGAAGCGATTAAATAAAGCGATGCCTCTTCACCTCATCAAGCTGTGTGTCGGTGCCGACTCGGTTCGCGATCTCGAGGACTGGATCAGGCAAAAGCTCAAGGCCAAGCGCAAAGCCGGCGAGAAGCCCGAGCATATCCATCGCACCCGCATGGTGCCCAAGCGCGCGGCCGAGCTCACCGACGGCGGTTCGCTCTATTGGGTCATCCGCGGCGAGGTCATGTGTCGGCAGCGCATTCGCGCCGTGCGGCCGTTTCGCGACAAGGACGGCATCGGACGGTGCGGTCTCGTCCTCGATGCCAAAGTTGTGCTGGTCGAGCCGCGCCCTTATCGCGCGTTTCAGGGCTGGCGCTATCTTCCGGTCACAGACGCGCCGCGCGATCTCGATAAAGTTGTAAAAGGCGCCACTGCCATGCCGGAGACGCTGCGCCGTGAGCTGCGCGAACTCGGCCTGATGTGAATGCGCCGAAGCATCGCTTGCGCCATGGCGTTACCCGACGCGATCACGTAAAATCCGTTTTAGTGCCCAGAGCATAATCTCGAAAGCGGATATCTGTTTTTGCAGCGGATTGGGCTCAAGTTGAAAGTCTTTGCGGAGCAAGAAGAATGATTATTGGCAGTGAAAAAGACGTCACCCCGGTGGTGCTCAAAGAATATGAGCGAATAAAGAATCCGCGGCTGCGCCAGATCGTTGCGGCGCTGATCCGCCATTTGCACGAGTTCGCCCGCGAGGTGAAGCTGACTGAGGAAGAGTTTCAGGCGGCCGTCGCTTATATCGTCGGACTCGGCAAGCATACGACCGAAACGCACAACGAAGCCGTCCTGATGTCCGGATCACTCGGCTTTTCGACGCTGATCTGCCTCCTCAATAACGGCAACCGCGGCCAGACCGAGACTGACGCCAACCTTTTGGGGCCGTTCTGGCGCATGGATTCGCCGCCGACCAAGAACGGCGAATCCATCGTGCGCTCGCCGACGCCGGGGGCGGTGCTTTTTGTCGACGCCTGGTTCCGCGACACCAGCGGCACGCCGATCGAAGGCGCCGAGGTAGACGTGTGGCATTCCTCGACGGAAGGATTCTACGAAAATCAGGATCCGGTGCAGGCCGACATGAATCTGCGCGGCAAGTTCACGACCGATAAAGACGGGCATATCAGCTTCCGCAGCGTCAAGCCCGCCGGATACCCGATCCCGATCGACGGGCCGGTCGGCGAACTCTTGCGCGCCGCGGGACGCCACAATATGCGACCCTCGCATCTGCACTTCCTTGCTTACAAGCCAGGCTTCAAGACGCTGATCTCCCAAGTCTATGATCCGGAAGACAAGAACATCGAAACCGACGTGCAGTTTGGCGTCACCCACCACCTCATCGGCAAATACGTCCGCCACGACGAGGCCCGCGCCGGAGCGCCGGATGTCAAAGCGCCGTGGTATTCCATCGAGCATACTTTCGTCATGGAAAGCGGCACGGCGCGTTTGCCGAGGCCGCCGATCACCGGCAAGGCGCAGGGCGAGCGGCCGGAAATTCCGCATCTCGAACCGGCGTAGCGCGGGGCGCTACCCGAACCCCACGCGAGCTGGGGGAGGGAAGGCGCGGCAAATTTACGGGAGGAAAGACAATGCGTCGTCGAACAGTGCTCAAAGGCATTGCTGCAACTACAGTGGGCGGGCTGCTGGCACGGCCAGCAATCGCCGCGGATTCCACGCTCAAGATTGGCTGCAGCCTGCCATTGACCGGCGCGGGGTTTACCGCCGTCGGGCGCGAGCTCACTGGCGCGCTCAAAGTCTATATGCAGCAGCACGGCGATACCGTGGCCGGCCGCAAGATCGTTCTGATTATTCGCGATGATGGCGGCGTTGCCGACAATGCCCGCCGTATCGTCCAGGAAATGATCGTCAACGACAAAGTGGACATCGTCGGCGCCGGCATCACGCCATGTACGCTGTCAATCGCTCAACTGGTGACCGAGGCCAAGAAGGTAACCTTCTGTATGAGTTCGGGAGCCTCGATCACGACGACCAAATCGCCTTATTTCGTGCGCGCCGGTTTTATTATCGCGCCGCAGGCCTGGACCTTGGCGGATTGGGCGATCAAGAACGGCAGCAAGCGCGTGGTCACGCTGGTCAACGACTGGGCGCCAGGCACGGAAGCAGAGACCGCATTCAAAACCCGTTTCAGCCAGGTCGGCGGCCAGATCGTGGACTCGATTCGCATTCCACTCGCCAGTCCCGATTTTGCGCCTTCGCTGCAACGGATCGCCGATCTGAAGCCGGATACGGCGTTCATCTACTTTCCCGGACCGCAGGCGCCGATCTTCACCAGGCAGTTTCAGGAAAAAGGACTCGGCCAATCCGGCATCAAGATCATCGGACCGGGCGATCTCTGTGACGACGACAGCCTCGACAATGCCGGCAACCAGATGATCGGGCTCATCACCGCGGGACCCTATTCGGCGGCGCACGATAGCGCTCTGAACAAGACCTACCTGGCAGACTTTGAAAAGACGGTTGGCGAGCGGCCGGATTTTGCTTCCCTTGGCGCCTACGACGGCTTGCACCTTGTCTACGAGGCGCTGAAGAAGACCGGCGGTGATGCCGACGGCGACAAGTTGATCGCGGCGATGAAGGGAATGGCCTGGGAAAGCCCACGCGGCCCGATCTCGATTGATCCGGTCACCCGCGACATCGTCAGCAACATCTACATCCGTAAAGTGGAAAAGGTGGATGGCCAGCTCTGGGCCAAGGAGTTCGAGACCTTTCCCAGCGTCAAGGATCCGATGAAGAGTACCTGAGGCGGGCGAGGGCGGTCTTTACTCTACACCGCCACATTGTCGATCAACCGCGTCTTGCCGATGCGCGCGGCGACCAGGAGCCGGATCGGCTCGGCGGTGGAGGGTGTGAGCGGCACGAGCGTATCGGCATTGCGGGCCTCAAGATAATCGAGCGCAAAGCCGGCTTTTGCGATGGCGGAGCGCCCGTCGTCGAGAACGGCGGCAATCGGGCCGCCGGCTTTGATCCGCGAGGCACAGTCCCTGAGAACACGATAAAGCGCCGGCGCCGCGGCGCGCTCATCCGCTGCCAGGTTGCGATTGCGCGAGGACATCGCCAGGCCGTCCTTCTCGCGCACAGTTGCCGCACCGACGATGCGCGCGCCAAGCCCAAGATCGCGTGCCAGCCGGGTAACGACCTTGAGCTGCTGATAGTCCTTGTCGCCGAACATCGCGATGTCGGGCTCGCATTGGATCAGGAGTTTTGCGACCACCGTGGCGACGCCGGCAAAGAAATGCGGCCGAAAAGCGTCTTCAAGGCCGACCGTTGCTGCGCCTTGCGGCACGATGTGCGTGGCAAAGCCGTCGGGATACATTATCGCCGCCGACGGGGCCCAGACCAGATCGGCCTTCAGTTCGGAAAGCGCGGCGAGATCGGCGGCAAGCGTTCGCGGATACGTGCTGAGGTCTTCGTTCGGCGCAAATTGTGTCGGATTGACGAAGATCGAGACAATGACCCGGTCGGCGCGCCGTTGCGCGATCCTGACCAGCGAAAAATGCCCGGCATGCAAAGCGCCCATGGTCGGGACAAGCGCAATCGTTTGCCGGCGCACGCGGAATTCGGCGATCGTGCGTTTGAGCGCGGGCAACGTCCGCAAAATGACGGGCAGGTGACGTTTCGACTTTCTGGAATTCATCATCATCGAAGTTGCAGCGCGAACACACCCGGCGCGTTTTGTGAGTGCGGCGCGAGGTTAATGATTAACTTAGCGAAGCCAATGGTGTATCTTGACCGCACGCGTTGCAATCCGGAGAGATGAAGGCAGCGCAGGGGTCGCGTCTCCCATGTTGATGCAGGCGGATGTCGGCAGACCGTTCTCGGCGCATGTCATCGTTCTTGGTAACGAAAAAGGCGGCTCCGGCAAGTCGACCACGGCGATGCACGTCGCCGTCGCGCTGTTGCAGGCGGGCCAGCGGGTCGCCACGATAGATCTCGATTCCCGGCAGAAAAGCTTCACGCATTACGTCGAGAATCGCCGTGACTGGGCCCAGCGCTCCGGCATCAAGCTCGAACTGCCGGCGCATTTTTGCGTCGCCCGCGGTTTCGGCATGCGGCTCGACGAAATCGAAGCCCAGGAATTTACCGCCTTCGCCGAAGCGATCAGCGCGGTCGAGCAAACCCACGATTTCGTCGTTATCGATACGCCGGGAAGCGATTCCTACCTGATGCGGCTCGCCCATTCGATGGCGGATACGCTGATCACCCCGTTAAACGACAGTTTCGTCGATTTCGACGTGCTTGGCGTGATCGACCAGAGCACGTTCGAGGTGGCCGGTGTTAGCCATTATGCCGAGATGGTCCGCGAGGCGCGCCGCCAGCGCCGGCTGGTCGATGGCGGACTGACCGACTGGATTGTGGTGCGCAACCGGCTCTCGACGCTCGGCTCGCGTAACCGGCGGCTGGTCGGCGAAGGGGTCGAAGGGCTGGCCAAGCAACTCGGCTTCCGTCCCATCGACGGCTTTGCCGAACGCGTCGTTTACCGCGAGTTTTTCCCGCGCGGGCTCACCGCGCTCGATGATCTCAATGAAGATACGCTTGGGGCACGGCCGAGCACTTCGCATGTGACAGCCCGTGACGAGGTGAAGACCTTGATCGACGCGCTGCGGCTGCCAATCGACGAGCGGGGCAAGCGTCGCGCCGCGGCCCGGGCCGAGTGGATCGCCGCCGCCGGCAAGCCGCTCGAGACCCACGACCTGCTGGCGGATTGAATTCTGCCGGCTGGTCCGCTTGGCCGAGTGACGGCCATTGCGCGCCCTGCGACCGCGCGCCACCTTATGGCGAAGCCTTAAGGTCCGCTGATGAACAATGACCGCTCCGACCAGGCGCCTGTGCCGACATCTGGTCCGGCTAACCAGCCGGACCAAGCACCGGTTGCTTCCCCGCGTGCGGAGATCGATCAGTTTCTCGGTCGCGTCAAAGCGCTCGGCCCCGCCACCGAGCCCGGCCAGCGCGGTCGGCTGATTTTTGCGCTCGATGCCACGCTGAGCCGGCAGCCGACCTGGGATACCGCCTGCCGTCTGCAGGCTGACATGTTCGGTGACGCCGCTGCTACCGGCGGGCTCGACATCCAGCTCGTCTATTATCGCGGACTGGCGGAATGCCGCGCCTCGCCCTGGGTCGCCGAGGCGGCGCGGCTGGGTGCATTGATGTCTCGCATCGACTGCCGGGGTGGCCAGACCCAGATCGGCAAAGTGCTCGCTCATGCCCGCCGCGAAAACGACAGCCGCAAGGTCTCGGTTCTGGTCTTCATCGGCGACGCCATGGAAGAATCGCTCGACGATCTGTGTGCTCGCGCCGGCGAGCTTGGCGTGCGCAACGTCAGAGCCTTGATGTTCCAGGAGGGCTACGATCCGGTCTGCGAGCGGGCGTTTCGCGAGGTCGCCCGGCTTACCGGTGGAGCGTTCTGCCGTTTCACGCCCGGTGCGGCGCACGAACTCGCCGAGCTATTGCGAGCGGCTGCGGCCTATGCCGCCGGCGGAATGAAGGCGCTGGCCAATCTCAAGGCGCGCAGCCCCGGTGCGGTCAGGTTGATCGAGCAATTAAAATAGTCATTAGCTGAAAGAACCATGCCCGAGCTTCTCCTCGGCGTTGTCGTCCTGTTCCTTGGCCTATGGGCCGTCAACGCTTTCTCCAAAGCCGACCCCAAGCAAGCTGCGCGCCTTCTGCGCGGCTTGGGCGGCGCTGCGGCGCTGCTGTTTGCCGGCTTCCTGCTGCTGCGCGGCGAACTCGGTGCCGCGGTGCCGGTCGGACTGTTCGGTCTCGGCGCCTTGGGATGGGTTTCGCTTTGGCCGGCGACATTCGGAGCGCGCACCCAGAAAAGCACGGGCCGGGCCTCGCAAGTGCGCACCGCCTTCCTTGAAATGGAACTCGACCACGATAGCGGCACCATGCATGGCCGCATCCTCAAGGGACGGCTGGCGGGCGCTTCGCTCGACAAGCTCGACCGCGCGGCGCTGGTGAGTCTCGTCAGCGAGTTCGATGACGACAGCCGCGATTTACTTGCAGCTTATCTTGACCGCCGGGAGCCCGGTTGGCGTGAAAACGCGCAAGGCGATGCGGCAGCGGGCGGCGGGTCGCGGCCGTCGTCCAGCGGCAAAATGACGGAAGAGGAGGCTTATCAGATCCTTGGCATTCAGCCCGGTGCGGGCGCCGAGGACATCAGCCGCGCCCACCGGTCGCTCATGAAGAAACTGCATCCCGACCAAGGGGGGACGACGTACCTTGCGGCCCGCGTCAATGAGGCCAAGGACGTTCTTCTTCGCCGCCATCGCTGAGGTACTCCGTACAAACCCCGCGTGGCCTTCCAACTCTGACCGACGTCCCCGTTAGCGCCTTGCGCCCCGTTTTCCGGAGACTCGCGCCGCTTGCGAAGAAACCATGTTCAGGTAAATCAATCCTTCAACGCCATGCACTGAAAATCGCTGCGCTTGAGTTCGCGGCACGCCGCTTCGGCAGTCACTTTGTCGAAGCCTGCAAAGCGGGCACGGTAGAGCGCCTTGTCGCCTTTCTGCACGCGTTCGGTAAACGGGTCCTTGGCGGCAAGCGCAGCATGGACTTTGCTCTGCGCGGCGCTCAGATGCTGCTTGGCGTCGTTCTCGTCATCGAAAGCGCCGATCTGGATAAGCCATCCGCCGCGCGCGTGGACTGGTCCCGACGGTATCGCGGCATCAATCCGTTCAGCTTCCGCCATCTCGGCATGTTCGGTTTCGATCGCGGCCGTCCCGAACGTGGCCGGTTCGGCCAGCGCGGGTGATGTCGCCGCCGCGTCGCTCGGCCGGGCGGGCACGGGCGGCGCAGCTTGCGCCGGCGGTGGAGCCTTCAGGTCAGGAGCTTTCAGGTCGACGCCAGGTGCAGCCGAGGCAACGACCGTCTGTATCTGTTCGGGTTTCGCAGCTTGGGGCTGCGCGACGATGGCCGCCTGTGCGGGCGCTGTCTCGGGCGCTTTCGGGGCTGCAGTCTGCGGCGCTGTCGCGACGGTCACCGGGTGAGCCGGCGCCGGCGGTATGATCGGAACCAGCATCGGCATCGGCGCCAGGGCCGCCGTCTGCACCGGCACGGTGCGGTAGGAAATCGTCCTCACCAGCACCGGCCGGATCGGAGCATTGGATCCGGCGGCAACTTGCGTATTCACGGTTCCCGTCGACGCAGGCTCGGTTGCGTGTGGCGCACCAGGCGCGGATGCCGCCGGTACGGACGCCATCGAGGCCGCCATCGGCGATTTGGCGAAGGCGAGCGGTTCGTCGTGATGGACCGACGCATCGGCGATCATGGGGGCGGTGCGGTGAAGCGAGGCCTCTTTGATGTGGCCGGCGATCAGTTCACGCATACGGGCATCGCGGATAGATGCCGACGGGCCGCCGAGCACGACGGCGACGAGATATCGCCCGTCGCGATGGAGCGAGGTCAGCAGATTGAAGCCAGACGCCTGGGTGAACCCGGTCTTGATGCCGTCGACCCCATCCACTTCGGTGAGCAGGTGGTCGTGACCGCGGATGGTCTCGCCGTGAAATTCGAACGCCTGGGTTGAAAAATATTTGTAATAGCGCGGGAAGCGATCCTGGATCGCGCGGCCCAGCAGCGCCTGGTCGCGGGCGGTGGTGAGTTGATCGTCATCCGGCAGACCGGAGGCGTTGACATAGGTCGTGTGCGCCATGCCGAGCGCCCGGGCCTTCTGCGTCATCAACTTGGCAAAGGCGCCCTCGCTGCCGCCGAGGTTTTCGGCAATGACGACAGCGGCGTCATTCGCCGAGCGCGTGACGATGCCCTTGATCGCATCCTCGACCTTGATGGTTTGGCCGGGCTTGAGGCCGAGTTTTGTCGGGTCCTGCTCGGAAGCATGCGCAGAAACAGCAAGCGACGTATCAAGCTTGATCTTGCCGGCGTCGAGGCGTTCGAACAGCAGGTAGAGCGTCATCACCTTGGTGAGCGATGCGGGATGCCGTAGCGCATCGGGATTCGCAAACTCCAGGACCGCGCCGCTGTTGCCGTCGACGACGATCGAAGCATAAGGCGGATCGTAGGCCGCAGCACTGGCGTGATGATGGCTGTGCGCGTAGACGCGATGATAACGCCGCGCCATCGCGGCATCGCTCGTGACCGTGAGCGCCGCGGCGATGGCGGCAACGCCCAGGAGGCAACGACGAAGCCCGTCTCCGCGAGCCCCGAAATTCACCCATGCCATTACGCACCCCGTCCCTGAACGCGCCTAGCCCCTAGAAGGCCGCCCCTTTTTGCTGCTTGGGCGTGTACTCCCGCACCGATAAAGCGGCCTGACCGCGGCCGCCTGGTCCAGTGGGAGATAGCCTTGCCCCAACTCGGTCGTCACCCTTACAACACGGTCAAGCACGTTAGGCGAACGCCGTTGCAAAAGGGTTAAGTCCCCACAGCGCCGTTATTTTGTGCATTTTGCCGTTACCCGTTGCAGTTTTTTGTGCACTGCACTATAATTATCATCAACGCCGCAAACGGCCTTTTGATGGCAACGGGCCGCAGCGGTGTAAATCGAGCAGAGGCCGGTCGCTCCGCCCAAAGGGATCATCATGACAACCGAAGAGATGCAGAAATTCGGCAAGGACAGCATGGAAACGATGATGTCGTCGCTCGGCGCATGGACGAAGAATGCTCAATCCATCGCCGTTGAGGTCGTCGATTATTCGAAGAAGTCGATCGAGGATTCCGCCGCCGCTTGGGAGCGCCTTCTGGGCGCCAAAAGCATGGAAAAAGCCATGGAAGTGCAGGGCGAATATCTGAAGGCCTCGTACGAAGATTTTGTCGCCGAAGCGGCCAAGCTTGGCGAGCTTTATGCCGATTTCGCCAAGGAAGCCTACAAGCCGTTCGAGGGCGCACTCGCCAAGGCCTCGGCGATGAAGTAACGGCCACGCCCCTGGCGTGGTGCCACGGCAAAGGCTTCCCGCTAACCGCGACTCACGTCTTGGGGGGAAGGGCCGATTCGATCACGGCAATGAGCCGGTTCAGGGCTTCCTCGATTCGCCCGACGCGGAAGGCGATGTGCTCAAGCGCATAGGCCGCGCGCTTATCGGCTGACGGCATGCTTTGAGCGTCGTAATCCGGAACGAACTCCTGTTCCATTTCGCGTACGAGTCTCGACCGCCGTGTGAGGTCGACCATCGTCATCTCCCGCCGTACTTGCTGGCACGATTTTGCAGATCAATAGCCGAGTCGGGGTCTGGCACCAATCCGTACGGTACCGGAGGCCGCTGGCGATCCCTCGGCCGCGGCTCGTTGGCACTTTGCTTGCCTGCTCTACCCGGCAAACATCTTGTGCAGGGCCGCAGGAGCCATATGTGACGCCATCGGTAGCGCCGCGAGAAGGCAGGAAAGTGACGGACAAAGCGCGGCGTCTGACCGGCATTAACGCGCGCCGGTGCCGCACTCTCGATTTGGCGTGCAAAGCGCGCTAGCTTTATCGTCCAATGTCGGGAGTCCCACGGCTAACGACCTTGGCCAACGATCGATCGGCAAGCGCCGGTGATCGATCGCCACGGTCGCAAGTCCGGAAGCTAGACGAACCAATGCAGCCGATTGACGTTAATATGACCGCGCTACCGGCCCGCCTGGCGGACGACGATCGCAAGCGCAAAGGCGAGGGTGGTCCCGGCACCGCGGTCATTACCAAGACGAAGCCGCAGACCAAGCGGCCGAACCTCTATCGGGTCTTGCTGCTTAACGATGACTACACGCCGATGGAGTTCGTGGTCCACGTGCTGGAGCGTTTCTTCAATAAGGATCAGGAGTTGGCGCATCGAATCATGATGCATGTGCACCAGCACGGGATCGGTGAATGCGGTATCTTCACCTATGAGGTGGCGGAGACAAAAGTGACGCAGGTTATGGACTTTGCCCGCAAACATCAGCATCCTTTGCAATGCATAATGGAGAAGAAGTGACTCCGGGGGGAAGCGTTCAATACAAACGATGAGATAATGGAAATGCCCACGTTCTCGCGCAGCCTAGAACAGTCGCTTCATCGGGCGCTCGCCCTTGCCAACGAGCGCCACCACGAATACGCGACGCTTGAGCACCTGCTGTTGGCGCTGATCGAAGATCAGGATGCGGCCGCCGTAATGCGGGCATGCAACGTCGACCTGGAAAAGCTGCGCCGCAGTCTCATTGCCTACCTCGAGTCCGAGCTCGACAATCTGGTCACCGACGGCGCCGAGGATTCCAAGCCGACGGCGGGCTTCCAGCGCGTCATTCAACGCGCCGTCATTCACGTGCAGTCGTCCGGTCGCGAGGAGGTGACCGGAGCCAATGTGCTGGTCGCGATCTTCGCCGAGCGCGAGAGCCATGCCGCTTATTTCCTGCAAGAGCAGGACATGACGCGTTACGACGCGGTCAATTATATCAGCCATGGCATTGCCAAGCGTCCGGGCATGTCGGAAGCTCGTCCGGTGCGCGGTTCCGACGAGGAAGCTGACAACAAATCCGGCGACGAGCCGAAGAAGAAGGGCGATGCGCTCGACGCCTATTGCGTCAACCTCAACAAGAAGGCGCGCGAAGGCAAGATCGATCCGCTGATCGGTCGCGAATCCGAGATCAACCGCACCATCCAGGTGCTGTGCCGGCGTCAGAAGAACAATCCGCTCTTCGTCGGCGAGGCCGGCGTCGGCAAGACCGCGATCGCGGAAGGGCTGGCGCGCCGCATCGTCCATGGCGAGGTGCCCGACGTGCTGCGCAACGCCACGGTGTTTGCGCTCGACATGGGCACGCTGCTCGCCGGCACGCGCTACCGCGGCGATTTCGAGGAACGCCTCAAGCAGGTCATCAAGGAGCTTGAGGCTTACCCGGGCGCGATTCTGTTCATCGATGAAATCCACACCGTGATCGGCGCCGGCGCCACGTCAGGCGGCGCCATGGATGCATCGAACCTGCTCAAACCGGCGCTGGCCTCTGGCACCGTGCGTTGCGTCGGCTCGACCACTTACAAGGAATACCGGCAGTACTTCGAGAAGGATCGGGCGCTGGTGCGCCGGTTCCAGAAGATCGATGTCAACGAGCCGACGATCCCGGATGCCATCGAGATCCTCAAAGGGCTCAAGCCGTATTTCGAGGACTACCACAAGCTCAAATACACCAACGATGCGATCAAGGCCGCGGTCGAGCTGTCGTCGCGCTACATCCACGACCGCAAGCTGCCGGATAAGGCGATCGACGTGATCGACGAATCCGGCGCCGCGCAGATGCTGCTGCCGCAGGGCAAGCGCAAGCGCACGATCGGGCTCAAGGAGATCGAGACCACGATCGCCACCATGGCGCGCATTCCGCCGAAGGCGGTGTCGAAGGACGACGCCGAGGTTTTGCGGAACCTGCAGGAGACGCTCAAGCGCGTGGTCTATGGCCAGGACAAGGCGATCGAAGCGCTATCGGCCTCGATCAAGCTTGCCCGCGCCGGATTGCGCGAGCCGGAAAAGCCGATCGGCTGCTATCTGTTCTCCGGTCCGACCGGCGTCGGCAAGACCGAGGTCGCCAAGCAACTGGCGGCGACGCTCGGCGTCGAGCTGATCCGCTTCGACATGTCGGAATATATGGAGCGCCACACCATATCGCGGCTGATCGGCGCGCCGCCCGGCTATGTCGGCTTCGATCAAGGCGGCCTTTTGACCGACAGCGTCGACCAGCATCCGCATTGCGTGCTGTTGCTCGACGAGATCGAGAAGGCGCATCCGGATCTGTTCAACGTGCTCTTGCAGATCATGGATCACGGCAAGCTGACCGACCACAACGGCAAGCAAGTCGACTTCCGCAACGTGATCCTGATCATGACCACCAATGCCGGTGCCGCCGACATGGCGCGCGCGGCCTTCGGCTTCACGCGCTCCAAGCGTGAGGGCGACGACATGGAGGCGATCACACGGCTGTTCGCGCCGGAATTCCGCAACCGGCTCGAACTCCATCATCACCTTCGGACATTTGTCGCCCGAAATCATCGCCATGGTGGTCGAGAAGTTCGTGCTGCAGCTCGAAGCGCAGCTCGCCGACCGTGACGTTACGATCGAACTCTCCGACGAAGCCACGCAGTGGCTGATCGCCAACGGCTATGATGAATTGATGGGCGCGCGGCCGATGGCGCGTGTGATCCAGGAGCACATCAAGAAGGCGCTGGCCGACGAAGTGCTGTTCGGCCGCCTGAAGTCAGGCGGTCACGTGCGTGTCGTCGTCGTTACCGACGAGGCCGGCAACTCGAAGCTATCCTTCGAATATCCGGACGGTCCGATCAAGCCGCGCCCGGAAAAGCTGCCAGAGCCGCGCCGCGCCAAAGCGAAGCGGCGCTCGTCGCCGCGCAAGAAGCCGCCGGGTTCCGGCGGCGATGATACCCCGCCGCGCCGTGGTACAGTGCCAAAGGTGCCGCTGGTCAAAGTCTGATAGCGCGCAGGGTCGTTTAATCCAGGGGGAAGGCGCCAAGCCTTCCCCCTGAATTTTTGGGCGGGGAAATCTCAGAACCGCGCACCTAACGAACGCCGGCGCCCGGCGGATTTGTTAGGGGTCAATCAATCGAATAGGCCCGGCCTCGCCGAAGCGCTTTGATCTGGACCGTCATGGACCAGGCTCAGACCGACAAGCGCACGACGGTCCTTGACGACGCCGATCGGCACGCCGAGCCGCTCGATGGTCGCGATGATCCGCCCATTGAGTGCGCGATCGCAATTCATGTGCGTCGGCGCGATGAAGAAATCGGCGTGCTTCCAATCGCGCGTAAATTGCAGGCGCGCGTCGGCGACCTTTTCGAAAGGCAGCCGCTCGCCGCACACCGCGACCGTGTAGCGGCGCAAACTCCGTTTGCGGAAGGGGCCTCCGCTCCGATCGAGGTAATGTTCGAGGTCTCGCACGGCCTCGGGCATCGTATTGACCCAGTAATCCGTGGCGTAACGGCGTGACGCACCCTGGAGCCCGCCGACCAGCGGATTGAAGTACAGATATTCGTCCGGGTGCAGGCGATAGAGCGTCGTCGCATTCCAACCGAGCGACAACAGCACGATTGCCAATCCGGCCGCTCCGGCAAGCGGGTCAAACGCGCGAAGCCGCCAAAGCGCGCCGTCAAGCCCCAAGCCCGCCAGGACCGCGATCGGCGGCGCTATGAACATAAAGTGTCGCATCCCGGTGTCGCCGGGCGCATGGACGGCGACGGCGCAGAGGACTGGAAGCAACGCCGCGGCCGCGACCAGCGCGGTTTCCTTCCGCCACGTATGGCCGGCGGCCAGCGCCATACGCTGCGGAAGCGCCGCGAGAACGACCGCGATGCCCGCGCCAACGAGGAGCAGCAGCGTAAGCTTGATGCCGACATAGACCGGCGCATACCAGCGCGGAACGTCGGCCATCCGATAGACGTGACCGTCCAAAATCGTGTTGATCGGGTAGTGAAAGTTGTCGAATGCAGTGATGGCGCGCAGCGGATTGAGCGGCGCCAGGCCGGCCCAAGGCCACGCCGCGACCATGATCAGGTAAGCGATGAGAAGCGCCGGCAACAGCGCCAGCGTCGAGCGGATCGCGAAAGAATACGTCTCACGCCACGAACCGCCGCGGCTGATCGGCGCGTAAGCGACGATGACCAATCCGGCATAGCTGATCAAAAATACGCCGAGCACCCGGATGCCAAGCGCGCAACCGGCGAGCACGCCGAGCAGCAATACAAGATGCCAGCGCGGTCGCGGCAATTCGCGGCCGGCGCGCAACAAAAAATAGAGCGCACCCATCATCGCGGCGGCGAAGGGGATGTCCTTGGTATGGGCGAACATGGCGCCGTACCAGATGCCGCAGGCGGCAAGCGCCGCCGCGGCCAAGAGCCCCGCGCGCGACCCGCCGATGGCGCGGGCCGTGGCCCAGGCCGCGCCGATGCCGCCGACCCCGATCAGCGCCGAGAGCAGGTGGCGGACCGCGTAGGTGTCAAGCGGAAGGATTTTTTCCAACCCAACCGCGACCAGATCGAACAGGCCGCCATAGAGATAGAGATCTCTGAAATGAAACAGCGCCTGATCGGTAAACCCGCTCGCATAATAAGCGACGATCAGTTCACCATAGCGTTGCTGCACTTCCTCATCGTTGGAGATCGCGTAATCGCGGAAAGTCAGCGCGACAAGTGCAACGAGCGCGACGAAAAGCGCCGCCGCCGCCAGATCGTGGCGCTCGAGGCGCGCCCACAATGCCGTGCACCGGCGCCGCAGGCGCGCTCCGGCTTCGTGCCACGAATCGAAAATCGGCCCAGCGCTTTTCGCGCCTGCCAAGCGTGCGAGCGTCACCGTCATTCCCCCCGGCCGGGAAACGCGTGACACGTGCTTTACGTCACGCGGTCCGACATACTTCGGCTTGTTATTACCTTACGGTCGCCAAAATTAAGGCGTCGCACCGAGCCGAACGCTGTGTCATGGCGACGCATCTTTGGCGCGGTGGTCAAAGTCCGGCCGGTTAAAGTCCCGCCGGCCGTCGCACCGAGCGGTGGCGGTTCCCAACCGCGAATACGCCATTGGCAACTTTTGCCGTCCGCCTTAGCCGCCGGCGCGGTGGCGCCGCAGTTTGCTCGCAAACCAGATCGCCAGTACCGGCAAGGTCACGGCGGCGCCAAGGAACAGCGGCCTAGCGCCGAACCGGTCGATGATTGGCGCGCCGGCGGTGACGCCCGCGGTTTGGCCGATATAGAGCGCGGAAGAAAACAGCGCGACGGCGGTGCCGCGCGCTTGCGGCGTCATCAGCGTGGCGTTGGTCTGCAGCGTGTTGTGCAGCATGTAAAAACCGAGGCCGATGGCCGTGGTGGCCGCCGGCGTCAGCCACCAGACCGGTTCGATCGCAATCCCGATATAGGCCGCCGCGAGAATGAGCGAGCCGCTGATGGCGATTTTAATCTGGCCGAGAAATCGCACGAACAGTTTCACCATGGCGGCATAGATCAGTCCGCCGATGCCGAAACAGCCGACGCTCAAGCCGATGAGGGTGAAGCTTAAGCCGAAGCGGGAATGCAAATGCGCCCCGATATAGGCGAAGGCACCCCACATCAGTGCGAATTCGAAAAACGACGCGATGAGGACGACGCGCGCAAAGGGGTTCGACAGCACCGCGGCGTATTCGGCCACAAAGCCGTAGGCGCCGCCGCCGCGGCCGCTGGTTTTGTGGGTCAGTGGGTTGACGACAAGTTCGAACACCAGGCCGGCCGACGCCAGCGCGAACATGCCGGCGAGCACGAAGAAAACGTTGCGCCAGCCCAGAAGGTCGCCGAGGATGCCGCCCGCGGCCTGGCCGAAAAGCTGGCCGAGGATTTGACCGGTGAGGTAGCGCGCCAGAATAGGCTGCAGCCGGTCGCGCGGCGTGACATCCCCGACATAGGCCATGGAGATCGGGATGATCCAGCCGCCGGCGGCGCCGGTCGCGAGCCGCGCCAAAGCCAGCTGCGGCAGCGTCGACACCATGCCGCAAATCGCGACCAATATGGCGCCGATGGCGCACATCAATGCGACGGTGCGGTATTTGCCGAAGCGGTCGCCGACCGGCCCGATGACGAGCTGGATCGAGCCGTGGGTGATTGCATAGGCCGTCACCACCATGGCGGCGTCGCCGACGGTGGTATGCAGGTCGGCCGCGATCTGCGGCAACAGCGAGTCCATGACGCGGACCTGCGCCTGGCTGGCGAAACCGGCCACGGCAAGCAGCATGATTGAGCGCGTCGGCGTTTTATACGGCAGCGTCGCAGACGTTGTTAATGAAGCTTCCACGTTGACACTCTAGGCGGGGCGGGCTTTCTAACCCGCAAAACGGCCAAAGCGAAATGATCGAAAACAGATACCAGCCAAGCGCAGTCGAAGCCCGTATTTACCAGGCTTGGGAGGACGCCGGTGCGTTTCGTGCCGGCCGGCGGGAGCGCGCCAAGGCCGAGCCGTATTGCATCGTCATTCCGCCGCCCAATGTCACCGGCTCGCTGCATATGGGCCATGCGCTCAATAACACGCTGCAGGACATTCTCTGCCGCTTCGAGCGCATGCGCGGCAAGGATGTGTTGTGGCAGCCGGGAACCGACCACGCCGGCATCGCCACCCAGGCCGTTGTCGAGCGGCAGCTTATGGAGCGCCAGGAGCCGTCGAGCCGCGAGATGGGTCGCGCGGCCTTTATCGAACGCGTCCGGGCCTGGAAGGCGGAATCCGGCGGCACCATCATCAGCCAGCTCAAGCGGCTCGGCGCATCCTGCGACTGGTCGCGCGAGCGCTTCACCATGGACGAGGGCCTCTCCCGCGCGGTGATGAAGGTGTTCGTGACCCTCTACAACGAGGGCCTGATCTACAAAGACAAGCGGCTGGTCAATTGGGACCCGAAACTAAAAACCGCGATCTCCGATCTTGAAGTGGTGCAGGTCGAGACCAAAGGCCATCTCTGGTTCATCAAATATCCGATCGAAGGCAGCGACGAATTCATCGTCGTCGCGACGACGCGGCCGGAAACCATGCTGGGCGACGTCGCGGTCGCGGTGCATCCCGACAATGAACGGCTGAAACACTTGATCGGCAAGCACGCCATTTTGCCGCTGGTCGGCCGCCGCATTCCGATCGTCGGCGACGATTATGCCGATCCGGAAAAAGGCTCCGGCGCGGTCAAAATCACGCCGGCGCACGATTTCAACGATTTCGAGGTGGGCAAACGGCACCATCTGCCGCTGATCAATGTGTTCGATGACGAAGCGCGTCTCGCGCTCAAGGACAATGAGGACTTTCTGAAAGATGCGCATCCCCAGCCTGGCTTGCCGGATGCGCTGGACGGCAAAAGTCGCGAGGTTGCGCGCAAGCTGATCGTTGAAAATCTCGAGTCGCGCGGGCTTGTCGACAAGATCGAACCAACCACGCATGCGGTGCCGCATGGCGACCGTTCCGGCGCGGTGCTGGAGCCGTTCCTTACTGATCAATGGTATGTCGACGCCAAAACGCTGGCGGAGCCGGCGATTGCCGCGGTGCGTGCGCGCAAGACCGTCTTTGTGCCGGCGCAGTGGGAAGCGACCTTCTTCAACTGGATGGAAAACATCCAGCCGTGGTGCGTGTCCCGGCAAATCTGGTGGGGTCATCAGATCCCGGCCTGGTATGGACCGGACGGCAAGATTTTTGTCGCGGAAACCGAGGATGACGCGGTTGCCGACGCGCTCGCCCATTACACCGAGATCGAGGAGATCACGGTCGAGGAAGGCCACGATATCGCCGCCGATCCGGAACGGCGCGCCAGTTTCGCCCGCGACTATATCAAGCGCGACGAAGACGTGCTCGACACCTGGTTCTCCTCGGCGCTATGGCCGTTCTCAACGCTCGGCTGGCCCGACGAAACACCGGAGCTCAAGCGCTTTTATCCGACCTCAACGCTCGTCACCGGCTTCGACATCATTTTCTTCTGGGTCGCGCGCATGATGATGATGGGGCTGCACTTCCAGAAGGAAGTGCCGTTCCACGACGTCTACATTCACGCGCTGGTGCGCGACGCCTCCGGCGCCAAAATGTCGAAGTCGAAAGGCAACGTCATCGATCCGCTGGAAGTGATCGACGAATACGGCGCCGACGCTTTGCGTTTCACGCTCGCCGCCATGGCGGCGCAGGGTCGCGACATAAAACTTTCGGCGCAACGCGTCGAAGGCTACCGCAACTTCGCGACCAAGCTGTGGAACGCCGCGCGTTTTGCCGAGATGAACAGCTGCGCACGCGGTCCCGCTTTTGACCCGCGGCAGGCGACGGAGACGCTCAATCGCTGGATCGCTCATGAAGCGGCCAAGACTGCGGCCGATGTTTCTGAGGCGATCCAGGCGTACAAATTCAACGACGCGGCCGGAGCCGTCTATCGTTTCGTTTGGAACATTTATTGCGACTGGTATCTCGAACTGGTGAAGCCGGTACTTGCAGGACCCGATAGCGCTGCGAAAAGTGAGACGAGAGCTATGGTCGCCTGGGCGCGTGACGAAATCCTAAAACTCCTGCATCCTTTCATGCCTTTTGTTACGGAGGAACTGTGGACGGTGACTGCAGCGCCAAAACGCGACGCGATGCTAGCGCTCAGCGCGTGGCCTTCGCTGGAGGGTCTGGGCGATGCAAAGGCAGAAGCCGAGATCGGCTGGGTGATTGATCTGGTTACTGCAATTCGCTCCGTGCGCGCCGAGATGAACGTCAACGTGTCCTTGCCGCTCGTTATGGTGAGGGTTGGCGATCATGTTTGGGAGAGGGCTCAAGCGCTGGTCAGAATTCATAATAAAAATGGCGCGAGTCTCTGAGGTCAGTCGGTCGCCAAAATTTCCAGATGGCGCCGTGCAGCTAGTGGTGCGCGGCGAGGTCGCCGCGCTGCCGCTCTCGGGCGTTATCGATCTCGCCGCCGAACGTACCCGGCTCGCCAAGGAAATGGCCAAGGCCGAAGCCGATATTGCCCGCGTCGATGCCAAGCTCGGCAATGCCAATTTCGTGGCGCGCGCGCCGGAAGAGGTGGTCGAGGAAGAAAAAGAAAAGCGCGAGGAGGCGGTCGCCCGCAAGACCAAGATTGCCGAGGCGCTGCAACGGCTGAAAGGTGCGGCGTGAGGATTTTTCTTGCCGGTGCGACCGGGGTCATCGGCCGCCGGTTGATCCCGCTGCTCATTGCCGCCGGGCATGTCGTCACCGGCACGACGCGTACGCCGGACGAAAGCAAAATCCGTGAACTGAAAGCGGCCGGGGTTCAGCCTGTCGTCGTCAATGCCATGGACGATCAAGGCTGCGTGGCCGCAATGGAAGAGGCGCGCCCAGAGGTGGTCATCCATCAATTGACCGCGCTACCCGATGTTATGGATCCGGCAAAGCTTGCCGACGTGCTCGAAGAGAACAGCCAGTTGCGGATCGTCGGCACCGCCAATCTGATCGCCGCCGCATTGAGCGCGGGCGCCACAAGAATGATCGCGCAAAGCATCGCGTTCGCCTATGCGCCGGGCTCGGAGCCGCATGGCGAAAGCGATCCCATCGCCTTGCCGGACGGCGACGTCCCAAGCGCCATCACGGCACGCGGCGTGCGCGCCCTCGAAAACGCGGTGCTTAACACGCCCGGCATCGACGGCATCGTGCTGCGCTACGGCCGGCTTTACGGTCCCGGCACCTGGAACACGCCGAACGCGCGCGCGCCGCTCCATGTCGATGCCGCCGCGCAAGCTGCGCTACTGGCCGTCACCCGCGGCGAGCCTGGCGTCTACAACATTGCCGAGGCTGACGGCGCGGTGACGATCGACAAGGCCCGCAACGCGTTGGGCTTCGACCCCGCGTTCAGACTGTCGGCTTGAATGGCTTACTGAGAAACCGCGAGCCTTTTTCGCCGTAGCGCCAGGGTTTCTCGACTGCCTTGGTCAGGCCGATCCGTGGCCCGACCACGACTTCCACCATGCCCTGGCGAGCGAACAGCGCGAAGGGCGGTTCATCGAGCGCAAGGCCGTTGTGGTGGTGGGTGACCCGCAACGCCTCGCAGAGCCTCCCTGGTCCCGAGCAGAGCAGCCGCTCATCCGCCGTCCCGCGCCGCCGGCGCATCGTGGGCAGGCCGGCCGTGGGCTCAAGCGCCCGGATCAAGACCGCGCCGGCCGAGCCTGCCGGCTCGCAGACGAAGTTCAGGCACCAGTGGATGCCATAGGACCGGTAGACATAAGCGTAGCCGGCAGGGCCGAACATGACCGCATTGCGCTCGGTCGGGCCGCCAAAACTGTGCGCAGCCGGATCGGACTGGCGATAGGCCTCGACCTCGACCAGCCGCCCGCCCACGCCATCGACGAGGAGCGTCGCGCCGATGAGATCGGGTGCGACCTCAAGGGCACTACGGTTAAAGAACGCGCGGGTTAGTCGCTTGGTTGGTCCCTTGGCCACGGCCTATCGTCGCAAGGCGGAGCTTCCTGGTAAATCGTCGGTTAACCGGATACCGCCGGACCACTTGAATCTGTGGCTCCGCAGCAACAGCTTTGGAACATTTGAGTATACCGCACTGCACCCTCACCAAACGCCGCTTTTTGGCCATAGGATTTCACGACATCCACGGCGGGCGATCGGTCCGGAGTGGATTTTAGATCGTTGCGTACTTCCGGCTTGTTTGTTTGGGCCGGATGAAAGGGGCGAAGGGGCATAACGTAGGCCCGCTGGAGTATGGACGCCAAAACCAATCTGAAATCGCGGCTGCCGTCGAGGCACGCCACCGAAGGAGCCGACCGGGCGCCGCATCGCGCGTTCTATTACGCGATGGGGCTCACGACCGAGCAAATCCATCAGCCGTTCGTCGGCGTTGCCACCTGCTGGAACGAGGCGGCGCCCTGCAATATCGCGCTGATGCGCCAAGCCCAGGCGGTGAAGCTTGGGGTCGCCTCCGTCGGCGCCACGCCGCGCGAATTCTGCACCATCACCGTGACCGATGGCATCGCCATGGGCCATGCCGGTATGAAGGCCTCGCTGCCGTCGCGTGAAGTCATTGCCGATTCGGTGGAATTGACCGTTCGCGGGCATTCCTATGACGCACTGATCGGCGTTGCCGGCTGCGACAAGTCCCAGCCGGGCATGATGATGGCGATGTGCCGGCTCAATGTGCCGTCGATCTATATTTACGGTGGCTCGATCCTGCCCGGTACGTTCAAAGGCCAGCCGGTCACGATCCAGGACGTCTACGAGGCGGTCGGCAAGCACTCGGTCGGCGCGATGTCCGATGCCGATCTGGATACGCTGGAGCAGAACGCCTGTCCGTCGGCCGGCGCCTGCGGTGCCCAATTCACCGCCAACACCATGGCGACGGTGTCGGAGGCCATTGGCCTGGCGTTGCCGTACTCGGCCGGGGCGCCTGCGCCTTACGAGATTCGCGACAAGTTCTGCGTGCTGGCGGGCGAGATGATCATGGATCTGATCGTCAAGAATATTCGTCCGCGCGACATCGTCACGCGAAAGGCGCTGGAGAATGCGGCGGCGGTCGTCGCGGCGACCGGCGGCTCGACCAATGCCGCGCTGCACCTGCCCGCGATTGCCCACGAATGCGGCATCAAGTTCGATCTGTTCGATGTCGCCGAGGTCCTGAAAAAGACACCGTATATCGCGGATTTGAAACCGGGTGGCCGTTATGTCGCCAAAGACATGTTCGAAGCTGGTGGCGTTCCGCTGCTGATGAAGACGCTGCTCGACCATGGCTTTCTCCATGGCGACTGTCTCACCGTCACCGGACGCACCATCGCCGAGAATCTCAAATCGGTGAAGTGGAACCCCGATCAGGCTGTCATCTATCCAGCGAACAAACCGATTCTGCCGACCGGCGGCGTGGTCGGCCTGAGAGGTAATCTCGCACCGGAAGGCGCGATCGTGAAAGTTGCCGGCATGGAGCGTTTGCAGTTCTCCGGACCGGCACGCTGCTTCGACGGCGAGGAAGCCTGCTTCGAAGCGGTCAAAAACAAAAAGTACAAGGAAGGCGACGTGCTGGTCATCCGCTACGAAGGTCCGAAGGGCGGTCCTGGCATGCGCGAGATGCTCTCGACCACCGCGGCGCTTTACGGCCAAGGCATGGGCGGCAAGGTTGCCCTGATCACTGACGGGCGCTTCTCCGGCGCCACGCGCGGCTTCTGCGTCGGCCATATCGGTCCGGAAGCGGCGGTCGGCGGCCCGATCGGGCTGCTGCGCGACGGCGACATCATCAAGCTCGACGCTGATAAGGGCACGCTGGACGTCGAAGTTTCGCAAAGCGAATTCGAGCGTCGGGCAAAAGAATGGAAGCCGCGGGCGAACGACGCCACCTCCGGCTATTTGTGGAAATACACCCAGCAGGTGGGCCCGGCACGCGCCGGCGCCGTCACCCATCCGGGCGGCGCGGCCGAGAAGGTGTCCTATGCCGACATCTAAGGCGCGCGCCACCACGACCGGAACGGTAGTTGGCCTCCTCGGTGCCCTTTGCCTCGCGTCGGGATTGACGGGTCCGGGTCGCGGGCTGCTGGCCGGTCCGGCACTTGCCTTCGACGGCAGCACGTCGCCGGCGACCGCGTCGCTGTCGCCGTCCGACGGTCTGCGCGGCGGCGTCCATGGCCCCGACGTTGGATCAAAATCGAGCGCCTTGACCGCGCTGCAATACGCCGCCGAGCAGGGCGAGCCGGTGGCGCAGTGGAAACTCGGCCGCATGTACGCCGAAGGCGACGGCGTGCCGCGCGACGAGCTCCGCGCCTTCAACTATTTCAGCGAAATCGCCAATTCCCACCCGGACGAAGTGCCGGGCACGCCGCAGGCGAGTTTCGTCGCCAATGCCTTCGTCGCGCTTGGGCATTACTATCTTGCTGGCATCCCGAATTCGAAGATCACCGCGGATCCGGGTCGGGCGCGCGAAATGTTCGATTACGCCGCCACTTATTTCGGCGACGCCGACGCGCAATACGAGCTTGGCCGTCTTTATCTGACCAGTACGCCGAGCGATCCGCATCAGGCGGCGCGCTGGTTTCTGTTGGCTGCGACCAAAGGCCATTGCCGCGCTGAAGTCGCGCTCGGCGACATGCTGTTTCAAGGCCACGCCGTGCCGCGGCAGGCCGCGCGCGGCCTGATGTGGCTCACGCTCGGCAAGGATTGCGCCGGCAACGACGAAAGCTGGGTCAAGCCGCTTTACGACAGCGACTTCCAGCACGCCGACGACGACGAGCGCGCTTTGGCGCTGGTCTATCTTGAAGATTGGCTGAAGGGACGGCGGGACTGACCGCAAAGAGCCTGCCGGATCGCGCGAACTGCTCAGAATTTATAGGCCGCGCGAAACCCGCCCCAGTGTTTGCCGAATACGCGGATTGGTGCGTCGATCTCGCGCATCACGATCGTAACTCCATTACCCATGTCGCGCGGATAAAACTGGATCGCGTAGGGGCGCACGTTGCGCGCGGCGATGAGGCCGGTGCGATCGTCGAAGATGCGCCGGTTGCGCGAATTCGCCGTATTCCACAGGGTTTCGCCGGGCCGTTGCGGGTGGGAATATTTCCGATTGTGGACCGGCAGATAAGCGTTGCGATCCACCACCGCGCAAAACACCATCCGTGGGTCGCTTTCGAGTAACCGCTCCTGAATCGGCGGCAAGGCATCTTCCAGCGCCGAAAGAAACAGGGTGCGGTACTGGGCGGGTTCGGTGCCCTCGATCCGGGCGTAGTTGTTGTCGAACAGATCATTCTGCGTGATCTTTTTTTCCTCGACTAGCCGTTCAAGTGTTTGCGAAACCTCGTTTGCGGCGTTGATGGTTTGCGAGATGATTTCCCGGTTCTCTTCGCGGATCGAGGTAAGTTTGTGCTCGAGTTTTTCGCGCACGGCAGCGCCCATTTCCAGGAACTCGAGATGCAATCCAAGCGAGGACGTATTCGCCAAGCGGGCGCGGGTTTCGCCGATGCCCTCTATCTCGGTGCGCAGGATCGTTCCCGTCGTGATCGACTGCGGCTGCTCGACACGTATCAGCGTTCCGCCTTCCGACAGATCGGCAGTCCGACCAGTGCTTACGCCGGCATCCGTGCGCAGTTTGACCGCGATTTCGCAAGGCAAGCGATCGTGCCGCCGCCGGTCCCCGGCCTCGCTTTGCCGCAGAAAAATCGTCATTCGAATTCGCAGCTTTTCGGTGAGCGCGGTGAGATGCCGGCCATATTGCGCGACCGATTTGCCGCGGGCGCTTGCACTCGATGCAGCCCCGCCGATTTCGCCCGCGCCGTGCGATACGGCGTCGGTAAATCTCAACAACTCGTTCGCATTCCGCGCGACCTCGGCGGTTGCGCCGTTTTGCTGCGTTACCGCCGAGGCGACCGCATTGAATAATGGCCGTATCACTTTGATAACGTCGGTTATCCGTTGCACCGCCTCGTAGCAGCTGGCCGCGTCCTGCTGGAGCGCCTGGATCTTTTGCGAGATGTCTTCGGTCGCCTTTTGCGTTTCATGGGACAGCATCTTCACTTCAGAAGCGACGACGGCGAAACCGCGTCCGGCAGCTCCCGCACGCGCCGCCTCGATGGTCGCGTTCAACGCCAGCAGGTTGGTTTGCCGCGCCACTGATGAGATCAGGGCGACCACGTGATTTATCTCCGTCGACGACTTCTTCAGTCCATCGACGGTGCGTCCGGCAATCGCAGCCAACTCGCTCGCCTCGACCGTGAGTTCGTCGGCCTGGCGCACTTGGCCGCCGATATTGTTAGAGAGACCGCCAGCTGATCGATCGCTGCCGCAAGCTGGGACAAATCCTGACTCGCCGCTTTCGCCTGTGCGATTAGACTGCCGGTTTTATCGGTGATGCCATCCGTTGCGGCGGCGGAGTCCTCGGCCTCGCGGCATACGAGATCGCAAGCGCGATGCACTTCGCGAATCATCGCGCCGAGATCGGCTTCAAGGAGATTGATTGTCTCGCGGATATTGCTGGTTTTGATCGCCGGCGGGTCAGCTACCGCGGTCCGCAAAGGCTCGGGTTCGGGCGCGCGATGATTTTCAGCCTCAAATTCGGGGCGGCGCTTGGGCGAGAACCATCGCATCGGGGGATCCGGCAGAAATCGCGCCGTACGCTAACTGCGTATGGTGAACTGCTGGTTAATTCTCCTCGCAGCGCCGACTAGCTGGACGTTCGGCCGCCGGCTGCGGCGATCTGGAGATCGATCCACACCGGCACGTGATCGGACGGTTTTTCCCAGGCCCGCACATGGCGGTCGATGCCGGCGTCGCGGAGCTTGTCGGCGGCCAGTGGCGACAGCAACAAATGATCGATGCGAATACCGTTGTTCTTCTGCCAGGCGCCGGCCTGGTAATCCCAGAACGTAAATAGCCCGGCCTCGTCGCTGGTTGCACGCAGCGCATCGGTCATCCCGAGATTGAGCAGCGTGCGGAATTCATCGCGGGTCCGCGGCAAATACAGCGCGTCGCCGGTCCAGGCTTGCGGGTTGCGCGCATCGGCAGGCGTAGGGATGACGTTGTAATCGCCGGCCATGACGAGCGGCTCTTCGAGTACTAGCCGTTCGCGTGCATAGGCCGCCAGCCGTTTCATCCAGCCGATTTTGTAGGTGTATTTCTCGGTGTCCGGAGGATTGCCATTGGGCAGGTAGATGCTGGCGACCCGCAGCGCGCCTTGTGCGGTCGAAACCATACCTTCGATGAAGCGTGCGTGATCGTCCGCAGCGTCGCCGGGCAGGCCGATATTCACTTCGTCGAACGGGAATTTCGACAACAGCGCGACGCCGTTGAACGTTTTCTGCCCGTGCACGGCAAGGTTATAGCCAAGCGCCTCGAACGGTTCGCGCGGGAAGGCGTCGTCGACGGTTTTGGTCTCTTGCAGACAGACGATGTCGGGCTTGCGTTCGGCGAGCCAGGCAAGCGCGGAATCGATGCGCTGCTTGATCGAGTTGACGTTCCAGGTGGCGATGCGCACGGGCTAACAACTCGTCATGGCCGCGCTCGTCGCGGGCACCCACGTCTTACTTGAAGCGCCTCGCGACTTAAAGACATGGGATGACAGCGATGCCCGGCCATGACGCAGTACGGCGCCGCCAATCACGGTGACGATTAGAGCGCGAAGCTGGTACCGCAGCCGCACGAAGCGGTAGCCTTCGGATTGTTGACCTTAAACGACGAGCCGATCAAATCGTCGACGAAGTCGATCTCGGAGCCCGCCATATAATTAAGCGACACCGGGTCGATCAGCACCGTGGCGCCGCTTCTCTCGATGACGATGTCGTCGTCGGCGCGGCTCCTCTCGGTGTCGAATTTGTATTGGAAGCCGGAGCAGCCGCCACCCTCGACGGACACGCGCAGCATGGTGCCGGTCGGCTCCTGCCGGAGGATTTCGCCGATCCGTTGCGCCGCTCGTTCGGTTACGACGACGTTCTCAGCCATTGCGGTTCCGGTCTTGTTTTAGGCCAATTCCAATAAGGCCGATTGCAGTTCTTTCAACACGATAGTTAAGTGCAGCGCCAGCCAAGGTCAATTGGCGCAAGGTCACGCGGCCAAAGCCGGCCGGCCGGGCAGGGTTGCGATGAAATCTGTCACGACGCGGGCGCCCTATGCCTGCGACCCGCACTTAAGCCGTGGCCGGCTTCATGCCGAGCCGGCGAGCCAAAGCCGCAGCGCCTTTCGCCGCGACTGCGACCGCATCATCCATGCCACCGCGTTTCGCCGCCTCAAGCACAAGACCCAGGTCTTCGTGTTCGACGAAGGCGACCACTATCGCACCCGGCTCACCCATACACTCGAAGTCACGCAGGTTGCGCGCGCGCTTGCGCGGCGCTTGCGGCTCGACGAGGACCTTGCCGAGGCGCTGGCGCTTGCTCACGATCTCGGCCATCCGCCGTTCGGCCACGCCGGCGAGCGGGCGCTCGACGCCTGCCTCGCGTCATGCGGAGGCTTCGATCACAACGCCCAGACGCTGCGCATCGTCACCGCGCTGGAGCGGCGTTACCCGAATTTCGACGGTCTCAATTTGACCTGGGAAACGCTCGAAGGCCTGGTCAAGCACAACGGGCCGTTGACCGATCGCGCCGGCGCGCCGCTTGATCGCTATCGCGAGCACGGCGTGCCGGAAACGATTTTGAACTATTCGCGGCTGCAAGATCTCCAATTGTGGAGCTTTGCCAGCGCGGAGGCGCAAATCGCTGCATTTGCCGACGATATTGCGTACGACGCCCACGATATCGATGACGGCCTGCGCGCCGAATTGTTTCAGCTCGACGACATTGCCACCGTGCCGTTGCCCGGCGCGATTATCGGCGAAATCCGCGCGGCCTATCCGGGACTCGACACCCATCGCCTGGTGCATGAACTCATTCGCCGCCTCATCGGCCTATTGATCGACGATGTGGTCGCGGAGACCGAACGGCGGGTCGAAAAGCTCAAGCCTTGCACCGCCGAAGAGGTGAGGCTGGCGTCGGCGCCCTTGGTCGGGTTCTCCGACGGTGTGAGAACGGGGGATGCCGCCATAAAGGCGTTCCTCAAGCCGCACATGTATCGCCACCCGCGGGTCATGCGGGTGATGGACGAGGCGGCCGGGGTGGTGCGCGATCTTTTCGCCCAGTACAGCGCCCGCCCGGATGACTTGCCGGCGGAGTGGCAGGACGGCCTGGCCGGGCTTGGCGAGGCGCCGCGTGCCCGGCGAATCGCCGATTTCATCGCCGGCATGACCGACCGCTATGCGCTTGCCGAGCACACCCGGCTCTTTGACTCGACCCCCGAATTGCGTTAGGCGCGCGGCGCACTCATCGTTTCCAAGCTTCATCATTGTAAAGCATGGTCATAAAACACATTTTTGCCGATGTTCTCGATCGCGTCATTGCCGTGACCGATGAACTGATTGCCGCCGGCGCTTTGCCCGCAGGCATCGACCGGTCCCGCGTGACGGTCGAGCCGCCGCGCGATCCGACGCACGGCGATATCGCCACCAATGCGGCGATGGTGCTGGCCAAGGATGCCGGCAAGAAGCCGCGCGAGGTTGCCGAGGCCATCGCGGAAAAGCTTCGCGCCGATGGCCTTGTCGAGCGCGTTGATCTGGCCGGTCCCGGCTTCATCAATCTGACCCTCAAGCCCGCCGCCTGGATCGAAGCCTTACGGAGCGCGGTCCGGCTTGGGCTTGATTACGGCAAAAGCGATATCGGCGCCGGCGAGCCGGTGAACGTCGAATATGTCTCGGCCAATCCGACCGGGCCGATGCATGTCGGCCATGGTCGTGGCGCTGTATTCGGCGATGCCTTGGCGAGCCTGCTCGCCTTCACGGGCTTTGAGGTGACGCGCGAATATTATGTCAACGACGCCGGTGCGCAGGTCGACACGCTCGCCCGTTCCGCCTACCTGCGCTATCGCGAGGCGCTCGGTGAGGATATCGGTGACATTCCTGAAGGCTTTTATCCGGGCGATTATCTCAAGCCGGTCGGCGCGCTGATCACGAAGACTTTTGGCGGCAAACTAAAGAACAGTCCGGAGACCGAGCAGCTCTCGGTCGTTCGCGCGATAACGCTCGAACGAATGATGATTTCCATTCGCGACGACCTCGCCGCTTTGGGCGTCAGCCAAGATCATTTTTTTTACGAGCGCACACTGATTTTTCAGGAAGAGCTCGGCGCCGGTTCGGTTGATCACGTTGCGCGCACGATCGAATGGCTGCGCCAGCGCGGCCATGTCTATCAAGGCCGCTTGCCGCCGCCCAAGGGTGCGCCGATCGAAGACTGGGAAGACCGCGAGCAGACGCTGTTCCGTTCGACTGAATTCGGCGACGACGTCGATCGCCCGCTGATGAAATCCGATGGCTCCTACACCTATTTTGCCTCGGATATCGCCTATCACAACAATAAGATCCAACGCGGCTTTCTCACTTTGATCGACGTTTGGGGCGCCGATCACGCGGGCTATATCAAGCGCCTGGAGGCTGCCGTCGCAGCCTTGAGCGATCGCAAAGCGGTGCTCGACATCAAGGTCGTGCAGCTCGTGAAGCTCATGCGGGCCGGCGTGCCGGTGACAATGTCGAAGCGGGCGGGGGAATTCGTCACGCTGCGCGAAGTGGTGGACGAGGTCGGGCGCGATGCCGTCCGCTTCATGATGCTGTTTCGCAAGAACGACGCGGTGCTTGAATTCGATCTCGCCAAAGTCGTCGAACAGTCGCGCGATAACCCGGTGTTCTACGTCCAGTATGGCCACGCCCGCGCGCAATCGGTCTTTCGCAATGCCCGAGCGGCCTTTCCCGACCTGCCGCCGGACATTACGAGCCTGGTTGGTGCTGCGAATCTGACGCGGCTCTCAGACCCGGCCCAACTCGCATTGATGCGGCGGATCGCGCTTTATCCGCGTGTGGTGGAGGCCGCCTCCGCGGCGCATGAGCCGCATCGAATCTCCTTTTATTTGTATGACTTAGCCAGCGAATTTCATGCGCTTTGGACGCAAGGCAATGCCGCGCCTCATTTACGCTTCATTATCCAAGATGATCGACAAATGACCGAGGCTCGGCTTGTACTCGTACAAGGAGTCGCCACCGTACTCGCGTCGGGCCTCAAATTGCTTGGGGTCGGGGCGCCGGATGAGATGCGGTAAGTTCACCGCCGTTTGATGCAGTCCGTCCGGGTGAGCTTAGTCGGGCAAATGTTCTCGGGGGCAAGTGCAAAAGGTTTGCGGCGAGGTTTTGGGGCACGGCTTAGTACCGCGTAACGCCTGAAGTGGGGCGAGATCCATGGCCGACGACAATTTCCGTTCCTATCGCGATGCGCGCGCGCCGCGCGCCGCGCCGGCACGCGCGCAGTCAGACGATCCGCTTGCGGAGCTGGCCAGGCTCATCGGCCAGAGCGAGCCGATGGATGATTACAGCCGCGGTGATGGGCGCGCAGAACCAGCGACAGCCTACGATCAACCCGCCGGCAGCCTCGATTGGGCGACGCTTGATCGCCCCGATGACGTGCGTTACGCCGACCCCTACCAGCCGCCGGAAGACAACTACAAGCCAGGCCACGACGAAGGTTACGAGGAGGCGCGTTCCGCCGCCGCTCTGCCGTCCCATCGTCCTGATCCGCGCGATGCCGAATACGATCGACAGGGGCAAGTTCCAACGCCGGCCCCGCGGTTTAATGGAGCGCACGAATACGCTCGCGATTACGCGGCGCCGGAGCCGTCCCGTTATCCTGCCGTCCGGGAGCAGCCTGCATCGTTGAGCCGGCAGCCGCCCGCTTTCCTGCCGCAGATCCAAAACGAGGGGTATGAGGACGAGCGTTACGAATACGATGACCAGCCGCAGGACGGTCCGCACGACGAGCCTTACGCTCTCGAAGACTATGAAGAGGAGGCGCCCGCAACCCCGCGCCGCAGCGGTCTCGTTGTCGTAGCGGCAGTGCTCGGGCTGGCGGTGATCGGTACCGCGGGCGCTTTTGCCTATCGGGCCATGTTCGGAAGTTCGATGCTGCCGTCGCTGCCGCCGATCATCAAGGCCAATTCCGGTCCGAATAAGATCGTTCCCGCCAAGGCGGCAACGAATTCATCCGATCAGGCGAACGCGAATGGAGCGAAGTCGGGCGAGAAGATTGTCTCGCGCGAGGAGCAGCCGGTCGATATGCCCGCGCCCGTCAACCCGACGTCACGCGTCGTGTCGACCGTTCCAATTTTCCCGGATCCGAATTCCGGCCAGGCCGGAGTTCCAAGCGCCGCTCATGAGGGCGTGCTGACCTCCGGTGGGTCGAACTTCCCTTCGGCTGTCGCGCCCGCACCGATGACCAGTCCGGCGCCTGCTGCGCAGGCAGCTTCGATCTGGCCGCCGGCTTCGTCCGGAGCGCCGGTCGCCGGTGCCGGGACGGCGTCTGCGCCGATTGCGGCGAATGGACCGAGGAAGGTTCACACCGTGATCATCCACTCCGACCAGACGGAGAGTGCTGACGCATCGTCCGCTCCAGCAGCAATGCCGGCGCCGGCGCCGGGACGCGCCACGCCGTCGCACGCCATGCCGGCCGCGCCCCGGCCCGCGGCTCCTGCGCGTGTAGAAGCAAATGGCCCGCTATCGATCGTCCCTAGCCAGGATGGCGCCGCACCGGCGCCACGCATACGCACTGCGCTGGCGCGGCCGACCACGAACCCGCCGGCTCCAAGCCCCGCGGCTCAGGACGAGGCGCCCGCAGCGGGCGGCGGCTATGCGGTTCAGGTGACGTCGCAACGCAGCGAAGCCGAAGCGCAGGCGGAGTTCCGCACCTTGCGCGCCAAATTTCCGACGCAACTCGGCAACCGTCAGCCGATTGTGCGGCGCGCCGATCTGGGCGCCAAGGGCATCTATTACCGCGCGCTTGTCGGGCCCTTTGCCTCCCAGGAACAGGCCAGCGGCATGTGTGCGAGCCTGAAAGCCGCCGGCGGCAACTGTATCGTGCAACACGATTAGGGCGGGGATTTCAGCGCCTTGGCGCTTGACCCTCGTGCTTGGCGCAAGCTAAGCGGTTAGCGCGCAATCGATTTCAAAATCGAAATTGATCGGCGCTCCAGGGCTTTGACGGAGCATGATCTTTTCGGAGAACCGGCGTCCACTTTTCCGGATCATGCAGTGATGCTTGCGTTCATCACCGGTGTGGCGGGACCTGCACTGACAGGCGAGGAGCGGCAATTCCTCAAAGAGGCCGAACCTTGGGGGCTGATTATTTTCAAGCGCAATATCGTGGACGCTGCTTCTTTGCGCCGGCTGATTGACGACTTCCGTGCGCTCGTCGGCCGCCAGGCGCCCGTCCTGGTCGATCAGGAGGGTGGACGGGTGGCCCGGCTTGGTCCGCCGCATTGGCCGAGCTATCCGCCCGGCGCGGCGTATGGGGCGCTCTATGACCGGGATCGTGAAATGGGACTAGCGGCGGCGAAATTGGGTGGGCGCATGATCGCGACCGATCTCGCAGCGGTCGGCATCGACGTCGATTGCGCGCCAATCGCCGACGTGCCGGTGGCTGGAGCCGATCCGATCATCGGGGATCGCGCTTATGGCACCGAGCCGGCCAAGGTCGCTGCCATTGCCGGTGCGATCGCGTCGGGCCTGGAGGAGGGCGGCGTCCTTCCCGTGCTCAAGCATATTCCCGGACATGGCCGGGCCACCGCCGACAGTCACGACAAGCTTCCCGTCGTCACGACCGACCGCGCGACGCTGGAAGCCACCGATTTCGCCGCGTTCCGGCCGCTCAAAGCGCTCCCGCTCGGCATGACCGCACATGTTGTGTTTACCGCCATCGATCCGGTCGCGCCGGCCACTACTTCGGTCACTATAGTGCAGGACGTGATTCGTGATTCGATTGGCTTTTCGGGGCTCTTGATGAGCGACGATATCTCGATGGGGGCGTTATCGGGCACGCTCGGCGACCGCACCAAGGCAGCAATCACAGCGCGTTGCGATATGATCCTCCACTGCAACGGCAAGATGACGGAAATGCTTGAGGTTGCCGCTGCCACGCCCCAACTGGCGGGTGATGCCGCGCGGCGGGCTGCGGCCGCGCTGGCGATGCGACGGCCGGCAACGCCAATCGATCTGACCGCGGCACGCGCCGCTTTCTCCAAAGTAATGGCAGGCGTCGCACCTGCTCCAGGTTCTGCATGAACGCCACGATGAGCGCCGACGATCAATTCGAGGCTGAGCTTTCCGACCGCGCCTCCGACGAGCCGGCGCTGGTGGTCGACGTCGAGGGTTTTGAGGGGCCGCTCGACCTGTTGCTGACGCTGGCGCGCCAGCAGAAGGTCGACTTGGCCAAAATCTCGATCCTGGCGCTGGCCGACCAGTATCTCGCCTTCGTCGAAGCGGCGCGCAAAATGCGGCTGGAGCTTGCAGCCGACTATCTCGTGATGGCGGCGTGGCTCGCCTATCTGAAGTCACGCCTGCTATTGCCCGAGCAGCATCCCGCCGAGGGGCTGAGCGCCGAGGATATGGCGAATGCGCTGGCCCAGCGGCTGCGCCGGCTGGAGGCGATCCGGCAATTTGCCGAGCAACTGCTCAACCGGCCGCAACTCGGCCGTGACGTTTTCCAGCGCGGCCAGCCGGAGCCGATTGCCGAGATCAAGCGGCCGGAATGGTCGGCGACGCTCTACGACCTGCTATCGGCCTACGCGGGACGGCGGCAGACCCAGGCGCGGTCTTTCGTGCGCGTGCGCAAACGCACGGTCTGGTCGCTCGCCGAGGCGCGCGAGGCACTCGAGCGGCTGATCGGCCAATCGATGGATTGGAGCCCGCTTGACCAATATCTGATCGCGTATCTGGTGGAGCCGTCGCTGCGGACGACGGTGCTGGCGTCGAGCTTTGCGGCGATGCTCGAATTGGTGCGCGAAGGCCGCCTCGAAGTGCACCAGCAAGGCTCGTTTACACCGCTCTATCTGCGCAAGCGGGTGGACGCGGAAGGCAACGAGGCTGCGGAGGGCAATGTAGCCCAAAATTCGGCAGCCGAATCTGGGAATGGGTAAGGGGAGAGCGAACCAATGGGGAAAGTCGCGGAGATGCGTGTGATCGTCAGCGACAACGACGAGGATGAAACGGAGCGTGCGGAAGAATTGCGCATCCTCGAAGCTCTGTTGTTCGCCGCCGAGGCGCCTCTCGACGAGAAGGTGTTGGGAGCGCGCCTGCCGGCGGGTGCCGACGTGCGCGCGCTGCTCGGGCAATTGCAGCAGGACTACGCGCCGCGCGGGGTCAATCTCGTGCGCATCGGCGGCAAGTGGACGCTGCGCACTGCCAACGACCTCGCTTGGTTGCTGACGCACGAATCGGTGGTCACGCGAAAATTGTCGCGCGCGGCAATCGAGACGCTTGCCATTGTCGCCTACCATCAGCCGGTCACGCGCGCCGAGGTCGAGGAAATCCGCGGCGTCAGCACCTCGAAGGGCACGCTCGACGTGCTGCTCGAGACTGGCTGGGTCAGGCTTCGCGGCCGCCGTAAGGCGCCCGGCCGGCCCGTGACCTATGGGACCAGCGAGGCCTTCCTGTCGCATTTCGGGCTCGATGTGCTCACCGATCTTCCGGGCCTTGACGAGCTTAAGGGTGCGGGGCTGGTCGACGCCACTCTCCCGGCCGAATTTTCCGTGCCGGTTCCCTCCGACGATCCCGCGCTGCGGGACGACGAAGAGCCGCTCGAACCGGAAGATCTCGATCTCGGCCTGGCGCCGCGGGTCGATACAATCGAGCGCAGCGAGGAATAAAGCGCCTCGTAGCCGATCGAATAAGGCGGAAATCCGCCTGCGTAGGGTTAATTGCGCGCGCTTTTGCCTGCGGCGTGACGGCATTGCCGTTTCGCTTGTTTTTGCCGGTCCCGACGCCTAGTTTCTGACTAAAATCGGCAACTTGCCGCGGCGCGCGTCACTGTCGGCGTATGGCGGACGGAGGTTTTCATGGGTTCTTTGAGCATCTGGCACTGGCTGATCGTCGGCGCCGTCCTTCTGCTGGTCTTCGGCGGCCGCGGCAAGGTTTCGGACTTGATGGGCGATGTCGCCAAGGGCATCAAAGCCTTCAAGAAGGGCATGTCTGACGACGACACGGCCGATACCGCCGCCAAGTCCGATGCGCCGCTTCGGACCATTGACCACCAGGCGCCTGCCGACATCAAGCAGCGCGCCGAATCCGAGAGCAAGGTCTAGCTCTCGCGTCCGCTCGCGCCGATTGCGGCCGCCAACGGCACCCTGATCTCGCAGGCTTGGTCGGCGGCCGCGGCGCAGGGAGTTGTGACGGGGCGGAGAGTTCTCATGTTCGACATCAGCTGGACCGAATTCCTGCTTATCGGCGTCATCGCGCTGATCGTGATTGGCCCGAAAGAGCTGCCCACGGTGATGCGGACGCTCGGCCAATACACGCGCAAAATCCGCGGTATGGCCGCGGATTTTCAAGGCCAGTTTCAAGAAGCGATGCGCGAAGCCGAGATGGGCGACCTCAAAAAGCAGGTCGACGATCTGGCGCAAGGCGTGAAGGATGATTTCAGCAAGCTCGACCCGCTCAAGAGCGTGCGCGAGGACGTCGAGTCCATCGGCAAAGGCTTGGGCAAGCCGCTCGATCCCCCAGCCGAGCAAAAAGCCATAGCGCCGGCGCCGGCGGAACAGACTTCCGTCGATCAGGCTCCCGCTATCGCGCAGGTTTCCGCCGATCAGCCATTGTTGGAGCAGGCACCGGCGCCGGACCAGGCTTCCATGTCGGACCAGGCTCCCATGTCGGACCAGGCTCCGGTGGAACTGACGCCGGAAGCGGTCAACGGCGCCGCGCCCACATTGCCGGAGCCGAGCGCTGACGCGCCGCCCGCCGCGATTGCCGCGCCGGAGCCTGTCACGGCCTCGGCCGAGCCGGCCAGCACCGAGCGGACTGGATGAACCAGCTCACCCGCGAAGACGAAGAGAAGGAGATCGAGGCCACCAAGGCGCCCTTGATGGACCACTTGATCGAACTGCGCGCGCGGCTGATCAAGTCGGCCGCGGCGTTTGTGATTGCGATGGTGGTCTGCTTCTTCTTCGCCCGGCACATCTACAATGTGCTGACCTGGCCCTACATTTGGGTGGCCGGCGCTGAGAATTCCAAGTTCATCTATACCGGGCTTCTGGAATATTTCGTCGTCCAGCTCAAGCTCGCGGCCTTCGGCGGTGTGTTCATCGCCTTTCCAGTGATCGCGACGCAGATCTACATGTTCGTCGCGCCCGGCCTCTACCGCAACGAGCGGCAGGCGTTTCTGCCTTACCTGATTGCAACGCCGATTTTCTTTCTGCTGGGTTCGCTCGTCGTCTATTTCGTGGTGTGGCCGATGCTGGCGCGATTTTCGCTCAGCATGCAGCAATTGGGCGGACCCGGCGAGGCGACCATCGAGCTTCTGCCCAAGGTCGAGGATTATCTGGCGCTGATGATGAAGCTGATGCTGGCCTTCGGCATCGCCTTTCAGCTTCCAGTGATCCTGACGCTGCTCGGCCGCGTCGGCATCATCACCTCCGAGCAGTTGCGATCCAAGCGCCGCTATTTCATCGTCATCGCTTTTGTCATCGCGGCCGTCCTCACGCCGCCGGACGTGTTGAGCCAGATGTCGCTTGCGCTGCCGCTGGTCGCCCTCTACGAGGGCTCGGTGTGGTCGGTGCGCATGGTCGAAAAGCGCATGGCGGCCGAACGCGCGGCCGCGGCGGCAAAGCCCGCGGAGTGATTTCGCCGCAACACGCATGACGCTTCGGGCGTGCTAAGAAGTCTTTCCGATTCTGCCGAGCCTTCGCCATGCACGACGTCCGCTTCATTCGCGACAATCCCGACGCTTTCGACCGCGCGCTTAAGCGGCGTGGTCTGGCGGGCGAAGCGCAGCGGCTGATCGCGCTCGACGAAGAACGCCGCACCGCGATTCAAAAGCTCGAAGCGGCGCAGGCGCGGCGCAACGCCGCATCGAAGGAAATCGGCGCGGCGAAGAAGAGCAAAGACGAGGCGAAAGCCGCAACCTTGATGAGTGAGGTTGCCGCGCTCAAGGACGCCATCGCGGCGATGGAAGCGCTGGAGCAAGCGGCATCGAAGTCGCTCCATGATGCGCTGGCGGAAATCCCCAATCTGCCGCTCGACGAGGTACCCGACGGCAAGGACGAAACGGACAATGTCGAGCATCATCGCTTCGGCGCCAAGCGCGATTACGCGTTCGCGCCCAAGCAGCATTTCGAGCTCGGCGAGGCGCTCGGCCAGATGGACTTTGAGGCCGCGGCAAAACTTTCGGGCGCGCGCTTTGTCGTCCTAAAAAAGGGCCTGGCACGTCTTGAACGCGCGCTCGGCCAATTCATGCTCGATGTGCACACCAGCGAGCCGCATAATTACACAGAGGTATCGCCGCCAATTTTGGTGCGTGATGAGGTGATGTGCGGTACGGCTCAGTTGCCGAAGTTCCAATACGATCAATTTGTAGCTTCACGAATATCCGTGCGTGACGATTTGCTGTCGGACGCCCTTAGAAACATTGATGAAGAGTATGAAAGGAGAAAAAGACAAGGATCAGTGAAAGCATTAATTGACGAGCTGCTAGAGGGAGCCCCAACCAAAGAGGACTTCTGGCTCATCCCCACCGCCGAAGTGCCGCTGACGAATCTCGTCCGAGAATCCATCGTTGACGAAGCGCAATTGCCGATGCGGATGACCGCGTGCACGCCGTGCTTTCGCGCCGAGGCGGGGGCTGCCGGCAAGGACACGCGCGGCATGATCCGCCAGCATCAGTTCACCAAGGTGGAGCTCGTCTCGATCACGACGCCTGAGCAATCTAAAGACGAGCACGAGCGCATGCTGGCTTGCGCCGAGGAGATCCTAAAACGCCTCGATCTGCATTATCGCGTCATGACCTTAAGTACGGGCGACATGGGATTCGCGTCACAAAAAACCTACGACATCGAAGTATGGCTGCCCGGGCAAAATATGTTTCGCGAGATTTCGTCGTGCTCGATCTGCGGCGAATTCCAGGCCCGGCGCATGAATGCGCGCTATAGCGGCAAGGACCGGAAGGTCAAAGGCTATCTGCACACCCTCAACGGTTCCGGCGTCGCCGTCGGCCGCGCGCTGATCGCGGTGATGGAAACCTACCAGCAGGCCGACGGATCGATTGCGGTACCCGACGCATTGCAGCCTTATATGGGCGGCTTGAAGACGATCGAGAAATAACGCGTGCGCATTTTAGTCACCAACGACGACGGCATTCACTCCCACGGGCTCGACATCTGCGCCGACATCGCGCGTACGTTGTCGGACGACGTATGGGTGGTGGCGCCGGAGCACGATCAGTCGGGTGTCGCCCATTCGCTGTCGCTGAACGATCCGCTGCGGCTGCGCGAAGTCGCCGAGCGCCGCTTTGCGGTGCGCGGCACGCCGACCGATTGCGTCATCATGGGCGCGCGCCATGTGCTCGACGGCAAGCAGATCGACCTGGTGCTGTCCGGCGTCAATCGCGGCCGCAATGTCGGCGAGGACGTGATCTATTCCGGCACCGTTGCCGGCGCGATGGAAGGCGCCGTGCTCGGCATTCCCTCGATCGCACTGTCGCAGGCCTATAATTCGCGGAGCGGCCACCCGCCGTTCTGGGATACCAGCTTGCGCCATGCGCCGGACATCGTCCGGCGCATCCTCACCGAAGGCGTGCGCCGCGACGTCCTCATCAATATCAATTTCCCCGACTGCCGGCCGGAAGAAGTGAAAGGCGTTACGGTCGCGTCGCTCGGCCGGCGGCGGCAGGAGCGGCTGCATATCGACGAGCGCAAGGACGGCCGCGGCAATCCGTATTACTGGATCGCCTATACGCGGCAGAACTCGTTCAAGTTCGAGCACGGCACCGATCTGGCAGCGCTGGAGGACCACTGCATCGCGCTCACCCCGCTGCGGATCGATATCACCGACGAGCCCACGATGACGGGGCTCGCCAAGCTGTTCGAAAAAGGCATCTAACTAGCTGACAGCCTTCGCCAGCGCGGCATCGATGGCTTGCGCCAATGCCTCGACTTGGAACGGCTTCTGCAGCGTCGGACAGTGCTGGTAGGCCTCCGGCACGCCGCGCTGGCCATAGCCGCTGGCAAAAATGAACGGCACCCCGCGCCCAACCAAGACTTCGACCACAGGCGTGATCGGCCGGTTGTTCAGATTGACGTCCAGCACGGCAACGTCGAATTCCGCCTCTTTGGCGAGCGCCAAGGCTTCGTCGATGCCTCCGGCCTCCGCAGCGACGCTGTGGCCGAGATCCGTCAGCATGCCTTCCAGCAGCATGCGGATCATCATCTCGTCCTCGACCACGAGAACGCGCTTGCCAGTCGCTGGGCTTTTCGCAGACGTCATCTAACCCCCGTGCTCGCCATAACGGCGCTGGGGCCGTCCGGTTCCATGTATGCGCGCATTTTCATGTTATCCACCGGATCGGGCGCCATGACCAAATCGTGACCACAACGGCCCGGCGGCGGCGAACTTAGTATAAGGCTTCGCTCCGTAATGCTAAAAAGCGGCAGAAGCCGGTCATAATGCGAGGTTATCGTGGCCGCAGCCCCGGCAGCCGACGACGTCGAACGCATGGAGTTTCAGCTCGCGCTGCGCCGCCGCGGCATCAGCGACCAGGCTGTGCTACGCGCCATGGACGAGGTGCCGCGCGAATATTTTGTCGCGCCCGGGTTTACCGAAAACGCCTATGCCGACCAGGCCCTGCCGATCGCCTGCGGCCAGACGATCAGTCAGCCCTTTGTCGTCGCCTATATGACCGAGAAGCTCGAGGTCGAGCCGGATCACCGCGTCCTCGAAATTGGTACCGGTTCGGGCTATCAGGCGGCGGTCCTGTCGCGCCTGGCGCGCAAGGTGGTGAGCGTCGAACGCTACCGCACGCTCGCCGATGCCGCACGCGCGCGGATCGAGACGCTCGGATACTCCAACGTGACCGTTCTCGTCGGCGACGGCATGGCCGGCGCGCCCGAGCTGGCGCCGTTCGACCGCATCATGGTCACCGCCGCCGCCGAGGAAGTGCCCGAAGCTTTGGTGGCGCAACTGGCCGACGGCGGTCAGATGGTGCTGCCGGTCGGTCCCCGCCACGGCGCCCAATACATCGTCAAGCTGACCAAAACGTCCGGCGGGACGTTAACCCGCGAGAATCTCATCGCCGTGCGATTCGTGCCGCTTTTGCCGGGTCAGGCGCGCGAACTGTGACCGCGAAAACACTTAACGAACTATAGAAAAAATCGGCGCGACACTTAAAGGCCTGTTTACCGCAACGTTGTTTATTCACTCGTCCTTTTGTCGCGTGCGAGTGAGTAACCATGTGCGCTGTGCGTCAGTCGGCCCCCTGGCCGCAACTGGTTGCCATTTCGTTAATCGGAATTGCGGTCGCAAGCTGCAGCGCCAATTCCGGCCGCTTCGACGAGGGTTTTGGCCCTTCCGCCTCGGCACCTTCCCGCGGCGACGTCACCGGGTCGATTCCGCACACCGCGCCGGCAGCCCACATCGAAAGCCGTCCGTTACCCAGTCTTGCCAGCGCCGATAACGGCAGTTCGGGCGGCGGCACCGGCATGGGCTCCTATCAGCCCAGCAATGAAGCCACCGGCTCGATCGCGGCTGCGCCGCCGCCGAGCTGGACCTGGGAGGGCGGCACCGCGATCACGGTTGCGCCGGGCGAGACGCTTGAAACAATCGCGCGGCGGCACGCCGTGCCGGTCTCCGCCATCATGCAAGCCAACCACATCTCCAGTGCGGCTGCGATTTATCCGGGCGAGCACCTCGTCATTCCGCGCTATCGCGGCGCTGAGCCGGTTGCTTCGGCGCCGCCGCAAACGCGCGTCGCAACGACCGCGCCGGCGCCGGCTCCGTCATACGCGCCGCCGCGCGGCGGGCTGGTCGCCCCCTCCGGCGTTCACGTCGTGGCGCCGGGCGAAACGCTCGACAGCATTGCGCGGCTCTATGGCAAGCCGGTCATGGTCATTGCCAGGGCCAACAATTTTGCGCCGGACACGCGGGTCCGCGTCGGCGACCATATCGTCATTCCGGAAATGGGACAGCGTCCGGCGCCGGCGGCGCCGCGCGCCGAGGCGCCGCTCACGCAGCCGAGCAGCCAGAATGTCGCGACGATCAAATCGCCCCACAGCGCGCGGCTCGCGACGCCGAGTGCGCCGGTGGCCGCGGATAACCCGATCAAGACGCAAGAGGCGGCGAGCGCCCTGCCGAGCTTCCGCTGGCCGGTTCGGGGCCGCATCATCGCCGCCTTCGGGCCGAAGCCGAATGGCTTGCAGAATGACGGTATCAATCTGGCGGTGCCGGAAGGCACGCCGATCAAGGCCGCCGACGACGGTGTCGTCGCCTATGCCGGCAACGAACTCAAAGGCTACGGCAATCTTGTGCTGGTGCGTCACGCCAACGGTTTCGTCACCGCCTATGCGAATGCCAGCGAAATCCTGGTCAAGCGCGGCGAGAGCGTGAAACGCGGTCAGGTGATCGCGAAGTCGGGCGAAACCGGCAACGTCACGTCGCCGCAACTGCACTTTGAAATCCGCAAAGGCGCGACGCCGGTCGATCCCTCGCAATATCTCAGCGGGGCTTGATCAGCCGGCAATTTTCACGCCAAGCCTGCCGGCGAGATCCTGAACATATTGCCACGCCACGCGGCCGGAACGCGCGCCGCGCGTTGTCGCCCATTCGAGCGCCTCGCGGCGCAATGCGTCGCCGCCGAGCGGCACGCGGTAATGGGCGACATAGGCATCGACCATGGCGAGGTATTCGTCCTGGCTGCAACGATGGAAGCCGAGCCAAAGCCCGAACCGGTCCGATAGCGAAACTTTCTCTTCGACAGCTTCGCCGGGATTGATCGCGGTCGCGCGCTCGTTCTCCATCATGTCGCGCGCCAGCAGATGACGGCGGTTCGACGTCGCATAAAAGATGACATTCTCCGGCCGTCCTTCGATGCCGCCTTCGAGCATTGTCTTGAGCGATTTGTATGAGGTGTCGTCGGCGTCGAAGGAAAGATCGTCGCAGAAGACGATGAAGCGCTGCGACGCGTTGCGCAGCAGGCTCATCAGTTCCGGCAGCGACTCGATGTCTTCACGATGAATTTCGATGAGTTTCAGGCCGCCGGCAGGATGCGCGGCGCCGATCGCGGCGTGCGCCGCCTTGACCAGCGAGGATTTCCCCATGCCGCGCGCGCCCCACAACAGTGCGTTATTGGCCGGCAGGCCGGCGGCAAAACGCTCGGTATTTTCGACCAGGAGGTCGCGCACCCGGTCGATGCCCTTGAGCAGCGACATCTCGACACGGTTGACGCGGCGAACCGCCGCGAGCTTGCGCCCTTCGGGGTGCCACACGAAGGCCTCGGCAGCAGAAAAATCGAGCGCGGCCGGCGCCGCCGGGGCGAGCCGTTCCAGCGCACCGGCGATACGGGTCAAAAGCGCGGCATTGCCGTCAGCGAAATGCTGCTTATCCGGTCTGGCGGCAACAGACTTTTTCGTCGCTTTTGGTCTCGAACGCGGCGGAGATTTGGCCATGAATACACAATGTTTGCATCGGGTTGCGGTCTTTCCCTTAGCGGGACAGGGCTGCGCCCGCAAGGTTGCGCACACACGAACGCAGCGTTGCAATTGGGCCAACGGCAGCTATAGTCCGCGCCGATTTTACGCGTAAAAACGGCCCCAAATCGTTCGGATTTGCCGGTGCGGCGCGTCTTACTGCGGCCTCGGAGGAACTATGTTCATTACGCCCGCGTTCGCGCAAAGTAACCTTTTAAGCGGCCTGCTAGGCGGCGGCGGCAAATCGGCCGGCATGATCACGTCGTTCATGCCGCTTATTCTGATTATCGTGATTATGTACTTTCTGATTCTGCGCCCCCAGCAGCGTAAGGTGAAGCAGCATCAGGAGATGGTCAAAGCGCTGCGGCGGGGCGATACCGTGGTGACCAACGGCGGTCTCGTCGGCAAGGTCACCAAAGTCGTTGACGACCAGCATATCGAGGTCGAGATCTCCGACGGCGTCAAAGTGCGGCACTTGCGCTCCAGCGTGAGCGAGGTTCGCGCCAAGGGCGAGCCGGTCAAGGACGAAGCGAGCTGATCTCGCCCGCTCCGTTCCTTTCCCTGCTTGCGGGGGACGGAAGAGAGGGGAACGGCGCGCGTCGGTAACGAGGAAATTCGAAGTCCATGTTGTTTTTCACGCGGTGGAAGGCGGCGGCGATTCTGCTCACGGCGCTGGTCGTGTGCCTGTTTGCTGTTCCGAATTTCTTTCCGGAAAGCGTGGTCCAGCATTGGCCAAGCTGGGCGCAGCGCCATATCGTGCTCGGTCTCGATTTGCAGGGCGGCTCGAGCCTGCTGCTCGAAGTCGACACCAAATCCGTGCGCAAGGAGCGTCTGCAGACGCTCGACGAAGATGTGCTGCGCGTGCTGCGCGAGGCGCGCGTTCCGTTCACCGGGCGCGCGGTTCGCGGCAACAGCGTCGAAGTGCATATCACGCGGCAGACCGACATCGATAACGCGCTCAGCAAGCTGCGTGCATTATCCCAGCCGATGTCGGGCTTTATCGGCAGCACCGGGCAGCGCGACGTCGACGTCAGCGAAAACGCCGGCGTGATCACACTCACCCCGACCGAACCGGCGGTCACCGAGCGGATCCGTCAGACCGTCGATCAATCGATCGAGATCATCCAGCGGCGCGTCAACGAACTGGGCCTCGTCGAGCCGACTATTCAGCGAGAGGGCACCGATCGCATTCTCGTGCAGGTGCCGGGCTTGCAGGACCCGACCCGGCTGAAGGAGATCCTGGGCAAGACCGCGAAGCTCGATTTTCGCATGGTCGATCAATCGATGACAGCCGAGCAGGCGCTGGCGACGCACCCGCCTGAAGATTCGGAAGTTCTCGACGGCCAGCAGCCGGGGGAAAAATACCTCATCGATAAGCGTGTGCTGGTCTCCGGCGGTGACCTCGTCGACGCGCAACCGGGCTTCGACCAGCGCACCAATGAGCCGATCGTGTCCTTCCGCTTCAATTCGTCCGGCGCACAGAAATTCGCCGAGGCGACGCAAGCCAATGTCGGCAAGCCGTTTGCCATTGTCCTCGACAACAAGGTCATTTCGTCGCCGGTGATCCGCGAGCCGATCCTCGGCGGTTCCGGGCAGATTTCCGGGAATTTCACCGTTCAGTCGGCGAACGATCTGGCCATCCTGTTGCGTGCGGGCGCCTTGCCGGCGCCGCTGACGATCGTCGAAGAGCGCACGGTGGGACCGGGTCTAGGTCAGGATTCGATCAATGCCGGCGAGCATGCCGCCTATGCCGGCGCGGCGCTGGTCATCATTTTCATGTTTGCGACCTACGGCCTGTTCGGGCTGTTCGCCAATATCGCAGTGAGTATCAACGTCGCCATGATTTTCGGCGTGTTGTCGCTGTTGGGTGCGACGCTCACGCTGCCGGGAATTGCCGGCATCGTACTCACCGTCGGTATAGCCGTGGACTCAAATGTCTTGATCTACGAACGCATCCGCGAAGAAGTGCGCGCCGGTCGCAGTGCGATCAACGCGATCGACGCCGGCTTTTCCCGCGCGCTCGCAACCATCCTGGACTCCAACATCACCACGTTCATCGCCGCTGCGGTGCTGTTCTATATCGGCAGCGGACCGGTCCGCGGCTTCGCGGTGACGCTTGGCGTCGGTATTCTCACCACGCTGTTCACGGCTTTTACCCTCACCCGGCTGATCGTAGCCTACTGGGTACGCATGTGGCGGCCGCGCGTCGTGCCGATATGAGCGCGCCAATGATCATGCGCCGCCCGAACCAACCCTTTTGAAAGCAATCCAGTGCGCCTTCTTCGCATCGTTCCCGACAATACAAAATTCGATTTCATGCGCTTTCGGCGCATCAGTTTTCCAATTTCGGCGATGCTGTCGATCGTGGCGATCTTGCTGTTTTTCTATCACGGGCTGAATTTCGGCATCGATTTCGTCGGCGGCACGCTCGTTGAGGTGCAGACCAAGGCTTCGCCGGCCGACCTCAGCAAGATGCGCGCGACAGTCGGCGCACTCAAGCTCGGCGATTTTCAGCTGCAGACGTTCGGTGCGCCCGACGACGTGCTGATCAGGATTTCCGAACAGCCGGGCGGCGACCAGGCGCAGCAGGCGGCGATTCAGAAGGTCCGCGACGCGCTGGGCGACAGCGTGACGTACCGCCGCGTCGAAGTGGTGGGACCGAGCGTTTCCACGGAACTTCTGTCCTACGGCACGATCGGCCTGGTGCTGGCGATCGTAGCGATCCTGATTTACCTGTGGTTCCGCTTCGAATGGCAATTCGCGCTCGGCGCCATGATCGCCAACGTGCACGATCTGGTGCTCACGGTCGGCTTCATGTCGCTGACCCACATCGATTTCGATCTCACCAGCATTGCGGCATTGCTGACGATTCTCGGCTATTCGCTCAACGACACGGTGGTGATCTACGACCGCATCCGCGAAATGCTCCGCCGCTACAAGAGGATGCCGATGCCCGATCTGCTCAACGCATCGGTGAACGCGACATTGTCGCGCTCGATCGTCACCCACGTGACGGTGGCGATGTCGCTGTTGGCGCTGTTGTTGTTCGGCGGTCAGGCAATTCACAGCTTTACCGCGACCATGATGTTCGGTGTCGTGCTGGTCGGCACCTATACGTCGGTGTTCATCGCCTCGCCGATCCTGATCTATCTGGGCGTCGGCGCGGGCCGCATGGGCGGGGCGGAAGAGCCCGAGCCGACCACAGCGGTATCGGCTCCGGCGCCCGCATCGTCCCGCTCGACATCGGCACGCCGGGCCCGCGCGCGCCGCTCGTGATCGAGCCGCCGCATCTGCCGCGTCAGGCGCTGATCGATGCGCATGGCGGCGGCGGTTTCCGCTTCGCCGGCATGTCGCATCGCGGCTCGCTGTTGTGCCTGCCGGACGGCGTCTGGGCGTGGCCGATCGCGGCGCCCGCGGCCCTGACGGAAGATTCTGTGGTGGCGGTTTTCGACCGCGCCACGGAACTGGATTTCTTCATTCTGGGCACCGGCGACGCGCCCTGGACCATGCCGGAACCGCTGCGGGCGCGGTTTCGCGAGGCCCACATATCGGCCGACACGATGACGACCGGGTCCGCAGTGCGGACCTACAATGTGATGCTGATGGAGGGCAGGCGGGTCGGCGCCGGCCTGATCGCAATCGAGTGATGCTACAGTCCTGCCATGGATGCATTCACCCATTGCGCGGAACTGGTCCGCACACTCGATCGCGATCGATTTCTGGCCGCATTATTTGCGCCGGCTTCGCAGCGCGACGCGCTGTTCGCGTTGTATACCTTCAATATCGAGGTCGGGCGCGTGCGCGAGGTGGCGCGTGAATTGCTGCCGGGCGAAATCCGGCTGCAATGGTGGCACGATGTTCTTTGTGGCGAGCGGGCAGGCGAGGCGGCCGCCAATCCGGTTGCAGCGGCGCTGCTGCACACGATTGAGCGCCACGGTCTTGCAGTCGATCGATTGATCGATCTCATCGAAGCGCGCCGCTTCGATCTCTACGACGAGCCGATGGCCGGGATCGCCGATCTCGAATCCTATGCGGAGCGGACGTCGTCTGCGGTGATCGGCCTTGCCGCGCAAATTCTCGGCGTCGACCCGATCCCGGCCGCGGGGCCTGCTGGAACTGCCTACGCCATCACCGGCCTGTTGCGGGCACTGCCGCTCCACGCCGCGCGGCATCAGCTTTACGTCCCGCAAGAGCTTCTCGATCGATACGGCGTTCCGCCGCAGCAGATCTTTTCGGGTCAATCGACCGAGGGCTTGAATGGGGCGCTCGCCGCGTTACGCGGTCTCGCGCGCCGTCACCTCGGCGAGGCGCGCGAGCGCCTGGTGGCGCTGCGGCCCGAGGCGCTTCCGGCATTTCTACCCGTCGCAACGGTGCGGCCGGCGCTCGATCTTTTGGAGCGTGGCGATCCGTTCGCCCCGGCGGAGATTTCGCCTTGGCGGCGGCAGTGGCTGATCTGGCGCGCGGCGCGGAACCCGGCACGAATCGCCGGATAAGATTTATTTTGCGCGCGGCCGTCGCTCCAGCGCCTTGCGATCCCATTTCGCGAGATCCGCGGCGGCCGCGTAGGTTTCCTGCAAGAAACCGAGCAGCATCGCATCGGGATCGGCTGACTGGCGCACGACGTCGTAGGGTAAGATGAATTGCCCGACGGCTTTGTCGTAGAAAGCGCCCACGGTGGAGATTGGAGTATCGCCGTAACCTTTCGGCTCCGGATAGGCATAGACATAGAATGCCGCGCGGCCGTAGCCGCCATTGCCGGGCCAAAAGCCGCAGCTTGAGACTTCGTGCGAATAGGCTTCGGCCATGACCCAATTGGCGACATTCGGCGTGACGCTCTGCGGCGGCGCTGCGGTACGGCCGGAAAAGCGCGACACCGTCAGATCGAAACTTCCCCAGAAGAAATGAACCGGGCTCGCTTTGCCGACAAATCGCGCGCGAAATACGTTCATGACCCGGTTGGCATGCAGCAATGTGCGCCAGAATTTCTGCACACGGGCCCCGTCGTAATGCGCATGTTTGCGGTCGAGTTCGAAGGGGATCGCATTTTCGATTTCACCGGGCATGGTCCAGATACGAACGTCAATGTCGAGACGGCGCAGCCGCAGCATGAATTCGGCGTAGAAATCCGCAACCGTCATGGGTTTGAGCGCAAAACTCTCGACCCGTCCGTCGCTCGTTTCCAGAACCAAACGATGTTCTACGAAATCAAACGCGATATCCAGCGTCCGGCCGGCATAGGGCATCGCGGGAGCCACAAGTCCGCGTGCGGTGACAAAAAGCGTTGCGTTCCACCAATGATTGATCAGCGGGGTCAGCTTTATGCGCACCTTGCCGACAATCTGCGTCCACAGTTGCAGCGTGTCGCAGGTGTCGCTCCAAGCCGCGAGCGGCAAATCAGGCCATAGGCTGTTATCGTTCATCGCACTCCGCCCGTTGTCACATTGCTTCACGTCGTCGTCACCGACGCAAAACGGACACCCGTCGATGCTATCTGGCACCCGCCGTCATTATTTGGCAATCTGCGCTCGCGGAGAATTCGCCGATGGCCGATCAAGGTCTCGTTACGGTACGTAGTACGCACGATTTCTCGACAACTCTTGAACGCCTCTTGGCCGCGCTCAAGGAAAAGAACGTCACGGTTTTTTCTCGCATCGACCATGCTGCCGGCGCCGCCAGCGCGGGGCTGCCGATGCGGCCGACGACCGTCGTGATTTTCGGCAATCCGGCCGCCGGAACGCCCTTGATGCAGGCGGCTCAAACCGCGGGCATCGATCTGCCGCTCAAGGCGCTGGTCTGGCAGGCCGCCGACGGAGCGGTCAATCTGAGCTATAACGAGCCCGCGTGGATCGCGATGCGCCACGGGCTCGGCAGCGAGGTCAACCAAACCCTTGCGGTGCTCACGGGATTTCTCAAATCGCTCGCGGCGCAGGCAACCGGCGGCTAACCGGCCATCCGGCCACCGGATCGGAACGCGGAATAGATTTCGGCGTATCTCTTTATGCCTTGCCGCAACGAATAGTGGGATTTGTATCCGAATGTTTTCTCGGCGCATGCCGAGGACAGCGGTGCCCGCTGTTTCAGCGTTGCCTTTTCAAAATCCGTCATCTCGCCGCCGACTTCGATGCTCGCCTTCGGAAACGCCGCGCGCGCGCTTTCGGCGATGTCGAATGTACTGGTCAATTCGCCTCTCGATATATTGAAAATACGCTGCGCGATCGCCCGCGTATCGGCGTTGAGAATGTCGACGATGCCTTCAGCTGAATCCTCGACATGGGTATAATCGCGCACGACGTGGCCGCCGGAGGCGATCGCAACCTTTTGGCCGTTGGCGGCGCCCTCGACGATCTGCTTCAACTGCATCTGGCCGGGCTTCATCCCAAAGCCATAAACGCTGGTGATCCGGATCGCGAGCGCATCCATGCCGTGGAACGTGTGATAGGCCAGCGCCACTTGCTCCGCGGCCGCCTTCGACGCGCCGTAATGAGCATTCGGATTGCCGGAAGTGATCGACGTGGTCGGGTGCGTTTCGTCGAAGAAATCGCGCTCCTTCTTGTGATAGGCGGCATTGCTGCTGATCACCAGGACTTTTGCAATGTTGGCTTTACGCGCGGCTTCGAAGACGTTGACCGTGCCGCCGACATTGACGGCGTAGGTCCTTGCCGGATTGGCAAGCGAGGCATCGTGCCCGACAAGACCGGCGGCGTGGATGATGGCATCAGGCTTGGCCGCCGCACAGACTGCGTCGAGACCGGCAGTGTCCCCGACATCGCCGGCGACGAAGCGCGTTGAACTGGCTGTGCCGCCCAGCACGAACAGTGCTTCGGGAGTAAATGGCTCGATGCCGAAGGCGATTGCCGCCTGTCCGCGCTCTCCGAGCAATCGGCAAACATACGTTCCGACAAAACCCGTGCCCCCCGTCACCAGTACGGTTTTGGGCTTCGACCAAACGGCACTCGACATGCTTCTTTCTCCAGCCGGACAGGCACCGGCTTGATCATGGGATGGCGGAAAACCGGATAAAGGCGCGGCGCGTCAAGTCCGGCCTTCGTACTCCAGTATGTAAAGCCCGACGTTGAAGTCCGTCATATAGACGCGCCCGTCCGCGGCGGCGAACACGTCGCCCGAATGGACGACCAGTGGTCTGTTGGGACGCGGGTCGACGAGACGGGTTGGTGGTGGCGGAACGAAATGTCCGGCGGCACGCGGGTGAAACGGATCGGAGATGTCATAAACGCGCAGGCCGGCATTGCCGTAGGTGGCAAACACGAGATTGGAAGTCTTGCAATGCACCGGGCCGGTTCTCGTGCAGATTATGCGGCCCGAATTTTCCCGGCAGCTCGCAATAGCGTTGCTCGTCGGGCAGCGGCATGGTCGCGATGCTGACGGGATTGTTCGGCTCATGCACGTCGAACACCCAGATTCGTTTTATGCCGTCGGCGCAGTTGTCCTGCGCCGCTTCGTCGGAAACGATGAGGAGATTGCGGTCCGGCAGCTGCAGGGGCGAGTGCGTCGTACTGCCGAGCGGCGGATGCCAAACGCGGTGTGCGAGAAGCCGCGGCTTGGTCGGATCAGCGACGTCAAGCACCGTGAGCCCGCCGTCAAGCCATGCCCCATAGGCGGTGGTGCCGGCGACCACGGCATGGTGCAGGGCGTAGCGGCGGCCCTGCGGCCAGTTCGGCGTCTCGCCGCCGGCCTGCCACATACCGGGCAGCCACCAGCGGCCGACGATGTGTGGCTTTGTCGGATCGCTCATATCGACGATGGCGAGGATGCGATCGGTGAAGCCCTCGAAATGCGCCGAGATATAGGCGTAGCGGCCGCCGACATACCAAATGCGATGCAGCCCGATGCCCTCGATCGACATGAAACCGATTTCGCGCGGTTCGGCCGGACGCGATATGTCGTAGACGCGCAGGCCGGCCGCGAAGGACAGGCCGTGGCGATCGAAAAATTCGGTCAACGGTCGCGAGAAGAATTCCTTGTCGCTCGTGACCTTCTGTGCGGTCCATACATTCGCGGCGTTGACAACCAGCAGCAGATCGTCGTGCACCTGGAGGTGCAGCGCCCAGGTATTCGCTGGCGTCGGTACGAACGCGACCGTCTGTGGCTTTTTTGGATCGCGCACATCGACGACGGAGAAGCCGCCGCTGAAGATGTGACCGATATAGGCATGGCCGCGGTGGACCATGACCTGGACGCCATCGCTCTTGCCACCTTGATCGCAATGTCCGAGGAATTGGACATTGCGCCGTGATGCTGCTTCCATCTTGTTATTTGCCTTGTTATTCCGCCGCGGCCACCGGACGCGCGGCGGGTGATTGCTGCGCCAGATCGAGTTTTGGCGCGGTCTCCTCGAGCGGCTTGGCACGGGTTTCGACACCAAGCAGCCACAGTGCGACAAGTGCGATCACCAGGAAGACCGAGAACATCGCGGTCACCGCGTTGAGACCGCCGAAATCGAACGCCCAGATGATCGGGAACGGCGTCGCCACGATACCGATGCGGGCGCAGGTGAATGCGACACCGGCGCCGCGCGCGCGGTATTCGGTGGCGAACAGTTCCGGCATATAGACGGCGATCGACAGCGTCGTGAAGCAGAACAGCGAGCCGAGCAGCAGGAGCCCGAACGTATTGATCCACAGCAGGCTTTGCCCCTGCGCGAACAACAGGCCGAAAACCAAAGCGCAGATTCCGGCAACCGTCAGGCTCGGCCGCCGGTCGAACTTGTCGCTGAGCGAGAATGCGATCAGCGCGCCGAGCGTGCCGCCGAGGCTCATGATCACCGTAAATCCGATCGATGTATTGAGGCTCATGCCCTGTTTGACGAAGAAGGTCGGTAGCCAGTTGGTGTAGCCATAGGAAACGGTGAGCCCGGCGGTCATCAGAATGATCGCCAGCAGCGTGCGCCGAATGACCGGCGGCGAAAACAGCACCATGAATGGCACGTCATCGGCCGCTGCCTGCGGAGACGACGGCGCTACGGCCGGCGCCTCTTTGAGTCCCAACTCGTGGACGATGTCGTCGACGATTTTCTCGGCCTCGGCGGTGCGGCCCTGGCTTTCGAGCCAACGCGGCGATTCCGGCAGCGATTTGCGCAGCGCCCAGACGAGGAGAGCAGCAATGCCGGCAATGACGAAAACCCAGCGCCAGCCATAATGGGGAATGATCAGAAAACCGCAAAGGCTGGAGAGGAAAACGGCGCCGTTCGAGATCACGGCCATCGACGCCTGCCAGCGGCCGCGCGTGGTCGGCGGCACGAATTCGCTGAGCATCGTATAGGCGATGACGAATTCCGCGCCCATGCCGAGGCCCATGGCGAAACGCGATGCGGTAAGCCACCCCATCGTCGGCGATGCCGCGGCGGCAAAGGAGAACAGCCCAAAGATCAGCAAATTTAACTGGAAGCTGAAGCGTCGGCCGTAGCGGTCGCCGAGCCAGCCGGCGGCAATTGATCCAATCGTCATGCCAGCCGTTCCGGCGCTGATGAACAGCGCGTTCTGCGACATGGTCGACCAGCCTTCCTTGATGGCTGCGCCGAGAACTCCGCCGGTGATGTAATTGTCGAATTGATCGACGAAGAGTCCGCCGACGATCAGGCCGGTGAGGCGATAATGAAAACGGCCGAGTGGCAGCGCGTCGAGCTTGCGTCCGATGTCGTGCGTGATAGCGCCCATCTTGGTATCCCCCGCAAATAGATTTTTTATGGAGCGAGCTTTCGGCCGCTCCGAAAACATTCTTGCTCGTTCAAGCCGGGCTAAACAAGCGGAATTCGGCCATTCGTCGCGTTCCGTCGTCCAAAATGTTGTCGAGTAGTTGCAAGGCGGTATGGTCTCTACCAAAGGATCGACTGCGCCGGTGCAATAAAGGCCGCGACACGCATCTTGAGGTGTCGCTCTTGCGTAACGCGCGGGTCAGCTGCGCGCCACGTATTATGCATAGGTTTGTTGCACGCTTGAGTCGAAAGACGGATGAAACAAGGATATGGTTGCGCCTCAATTTTCGATCGCGGACGAAGCGGGCGAGTACGAGTGTCATGGCAAACATTGCGCTTGTCGGAGCGACCGGCAATATCGGCGGCAGAATCCTCAATGAGGCTCTGGCGCGCGGCCATCGCGTGACCGGCACGACCCGGGACGCGGCAAAACTGCCGCCGCGCGACGGCCTTGCGGTGATTGCCGTGCAGCCGTCGGACGCGATCGCGCTTGCCGGCGCGCTAAAGGGCCACGACGTCGTGGTGGTTTCACTTAAGTGGGACGTCAACGACATCGATACGGTTATCGAGGCGATCCGGAAATCCGGCGTTCGGCGCGCGCTCGTCGTCGTCGGTGCCGGCAGCCTGATGCGGGCCGACGGCAGGCTTCATTTCGACCACATGACGACGCCGTCGCCGAGTTCAAAACCGGCGACGATAGCGCTCGACAAGCTGCGCAAGGTGGATGATTTCGACTGGACGGCGATCTCGCCGCCGACATCTATCCAGGCTGGCGAGCGCACTGGAAAGTTCCGTGTCGGCACCGACACTATGGTCGTCGATTCAGCCGACAACGGCCGCATTTCGCGCGAAGATTTTGCCATCGCCATTTTGGACGAGATCGAGAAGCCGCAGCACACCAGGCGCCGGTTCACGGTCGGCTACTGAATCAAACTAAAACGCGAAGCGGTCACGCAGATTGCGCCGCTCGGAAACGATGCGGCCGACGATGGCGCGTTCGGCGTCGGTCTTGATCAGCGGATCGATCAGATCGAGTTGGTTCATCGCCACCAGTTCGAGAATTTCGCCGCGTATTTCGCCTTGCGCATTGCGCGGCAGCGCTTCGACGATTTGCAGGTGCTCCGGCCGCGTGGCGCCGAGAAGATCGTTGAGCTCGCGCTCGCCGGCATTGCCTTCGACAAACGCATAAAGCCCGGTGCCGGCGCGCCGGTCCGGATATGGCACAATGGCGACGTCGCGCACCTGCGCATGCGTACGCAGTCGCGCGGCAATTTGCGGCGCATCGTGAACAAAGCGCAGGCCGCGGCCCTCGCGGTCGGTGAAATTCAAACCGCGGGTGACGGCGTAATAGGCCTTCTTGCCGGTCGCCATCCAGGCGCGGGTAATAAAACTCTTGCGGGCCAGGACGCGGAGCTCGGTGGCGGTCAGCGCGTCGGGAGCATAGCGGCGCTTGTGTTTGAGGAGATGGCGCAGATCCTCGTAGCGGGCGATGCGAAAAAGACGGTTGCCGCGACGAAATCGGGCCGCGAGCTGGAAATCGGTGAGGAAGGCGCGGCTGTTGGCGTAAAGCCAGTTCTGCTCCTTGGCGAGGTCGTTGTGGGCGATGCCGGCTCGGTGCAGCGCGCGCAACGCCACTTTGGCGGAGCGGAAATAGGCCGCGTCGCCGTAGGGCTTGGCGATATGCAGCGGCACGCCGTCGATCCAGCCGCGCACCAGGAAGCGCCGGCCGGCAAAGAGCAGCGGCGGCGCGATGCCGAGCGTGCCGGCGATGGCCAATGCCCGGCGCTCGCGCCGGAATAGGGCATAGGCCAGCGGCCGGCTCCAGCCCGGCACCTCGTCGAGACGACGCAGCACTGCGTCCACTTCGCCATGCTCGGTGCGAAAACGGCCGCGCTCGATGGTCGAGAATACATCGCGCTTGAGCACGGTGCCGGAATGCCAGCGGGTGCCGAGTTCGCTCGAAAGGTCAGTCATGTGAGGGGTTTTAGAGCATGATCTCGCACGGGAAAACCGGCCTCTAAAATCATTCCGCCGCCGCCGGAAGTCCGCCGCCGCACCAAGCGTCAAGATCGTTGAGCGCGCGGGCGCATAGTGCGCGCTTCTTGACGACGGATTTGGCTGGGCCGCGCAGGTTCTTGCCGGCCGCGTCCTTGGTCGGCGATTGCGTCAGTGGCGGGAACAGCCCGAAATTGACGTTCATCGGCTGAAACGAACTCGGTCCCTCATCAATGGTCTCGATATGGCCGCCGGTAATGTGGCTGAGCAGCGCGCCATGGGCGGTGGTCGGGGGCGGCAGTGTCGCCGGCTCGCCAAGCCGTTCCGCTGCCGCGAAGCGTCCGGCAAGAAGGCCGATGGCGGCGGATTCGACGTAGCCCTCACAGCCGGTGATTTGCCCGGCAAAGCGCAAGCGCGGCATCGCCTTGAGCCGCAACGACGCGTCGAGAAGATTTGGCGAATTGAGAAACGTATTGCGATGCAGTCCGCCGAGCCTGGCAAACTCCGCTCCGGTGAGACCGGGGATGGTGCGAAAGATCCGCACCTGCTCGGCGTGCTTCAACTTGGTCTGAAAGCCCACCATGTTGAACAGGCTGCCGAGCTTGTTGTCCTGGCGCAGCTGCACCACGGCGTAGGGTTTTATCTCGGGTTGGCGCGGATTGGTGAGGCCGAACGGCTTCATCGGCCCATGTCGCAGTGTCTCCCGGCCGCGCTCGGCCATGACTTCGATCGGCAGGCAGCCGTCGAAATACGGCGTCGTCTTTTCGAAATCGTGGAATGCGACTTTGTCGCCGGCGAGCAGCGCATCGATGAAGCTGTCGTATTGCGGACGCGTCAACGGGCAGTTGATGTAATCGGCGCCGGAGCCACCGGGGCCGGCCTTGTCGTAGCGCGACTGAAACCACGCCACATCGAAGTCGATCGAGTCGCGATGAACGATCGGTGCGAGCGCGTCAAAGAATGACAGCGCGTCTTCGCCAGTCAGCCCTCTGATCGTATCAGCCAATGCTGCCGACGTGAGCGGGCCGGTGGCGATGATGACGTTGTCCCAATCCGGCGGCGGAACGACGATTTCGCTTCGATCGATCGCGATCAGCGGCTCTGCTTCGAGCGCTGCAGTGATCGCGGTAGCAAAACCATCGCGATCGACGGCGAGCGCGCTGCCGGCAGGCAGCTTATGGAGGTCGGCGGCGCGCATCACCAGCGAGCCGAGCCGGCGCATTTCGGCGTGCAGCAGGCCGATGGCGCTGCCTTCGGCGTCGTCGGAGCGAAACGAGTTCGAACAGACCAGTTCGGCAAACTGGCCGGTCTTGTGCACGGCGGTAGGGCACGAGGGCCGCATTTCGTGCAGCACCACGGGCACGCCGCGGTACGCAATCTGCCACGCCGCCTCGGAACCGGAGAGGCCGCCGCCAATGACGTGGACTGGCCGCAAAGACTGAATCATGTGGCAAAACTAGGCGTATCGCGGCCGATCGACAATGCCGCGTCCGAGGTGGCTGTTGGCTCAAAAAGCCCGCTCTGCTATAGGCCTGCGCAATAGCCGCACTTATATTGAGACAGACGAGCCAGGCCGCAGATGTCCGTTGACGCCGATACCGTTCGCCGTGTTGCCCACCTCGCGCGGATCGCGGTTGCCGAGGACGAGGTGGAGAATCTTCGCGGCGAGCTCAATGCCATCCTGGCCTTTGTCGAGCAGCTCGCCGAGGTCGATTGCGATGGAATCGAGCCGATGACGTCGGTTACCGCAATGGCGATGAAGATGCGCAAGGATGAAGTGACCGACGGCGGCATTCCTGACGCCATCGTTGCCAATGCGCCGGCGCATGAGCATCACTTTTTCGTCGTGCCGAAGGTGGTGGAATAATGTGCCTCGCCTGTGAACAAGACGCGATCTGGCTCGCTTATCTCGACAGCCAGGGACTTATGCAGCCCGACGATCCGGCCGCGGTCGATGCGCTGTTTGCCTCATTTCCGGTGCAGCAACTGCCGGCGCAGGCTGATTGGGATAAGCCGACGCCGGAGGCGCCCGCCAAAGCTGCCACCGATAAGCCCGCTGCAAAAAAAGCGGTGCCCAAGTCCGCAACCAAAAATTCCTTCTCCTGTGACGATCCGACGGCCGAATGAATCTGACTGCGCTCACCTTGGCGCAGGCGCGCGACGCGCTGCGCAAAAAGGAATTTTCTGCGCTCGACCTTGCGAACGCGCATATTGCAGCGGTGGAAAAAGCGCGCGCGCTAAACGCCTTTGTGCTGGAAACGCCGGATCGCGCCCGCGACATGGCGCGCGCGTCGGATGCGCGTTTGGCGAGAGGCGAGGGCGGTTCGCTCGAAGGCCTGCCGCTCGGCATCAAGGATTTGTTTTGCACCGCGGGTGTTCGCACGACGGCGTGCTCGCACATTCTGGATAATTTCGTTCCCCCTTACGAATCGACAGTCACCGCAAATTTGTGGCGCGACGGCGCGGTACTGCTCGGCAAGCTGAACTGCGACGAATTCGCCATGGGTTCGTCGAACGAGACCTCCTGTTTCGGTCCGGTGGCGTCGCCTTGGCGGCGGGGAGGTTCGGACGCCAAGCTCGTGCCTGGCGGTTCCTCTGGCGGTTCGGCAACGGCAGTGGCAGCCGGCCTCTGTGTCGGCGCGACCGGCACCGATACCGGTGGCTCGATCCGCCAGCCGGCGGCGTTCTGCGGCATCGTCGGATTAAAGCCCACTTATGGCCGCTGCTCGCGCTGGGGCATTGTCGCCTTCGCCTCATCGCTCGATCAGGCCGGACCGTTCGCGCGCACGGTGCGCGACTGCGCAATCCTGTTGCGGTCGATGGCCGGACACGATGCGAAGGACACCACCTGCGTCGACCTTGCGGTACCGGACTATGAGAAAGCCGTCGGCGGCTCGGTTAAGGGTATGCGCATCGGCATTCCCAAGGAATATCGCATGCCCGGCATGGCCGCAGAGATCGAGCAGCTGTGGCAGCGAGGCGGCCAATGGCTCAAGGATGCTGGCGCCGAACTGGTCGAAATTTCCTTGCCGATGACCAAATATGCGCTGCCGGCCTATTACATCGTGGCGCCGGCCGAGGCTTCGTCAAACCTCGCGCGCTATGACGGTGTGCGCTACGGCTTGCGGATTCCCGGTCGCGACGTAATCGACATGTACGAGAACACGCGTGCCGCAGGCTTCGGCCGCGAAGTGCGCCGGCGCATCATGATCGGCACTTACGTACTCTCGGCCGGCTATTACGACGCCTATTACTTGCAGGCACAGAAAGTGCGCACCCTGATCAAGCGCGATTTCGAAAAGTGCTTTGCCGATGGCATTCACGCCATCCTGACACCGACAACGCCTTCGGCAGCCTTTGCCATCGGCGAAAAGGGTCGCGCCGATCCGATCGAGATGTATCTCAATGACGTGTTCACGGTGACGGTGAACATGGCGGGACTGCCGGGGATTTCGGTGCCAAGCGGACTAGATGCCAACGGTCTGCCGCTCGGCCTGCAATTGATCGGGCGTCCATTCGAGGAAGCGACATTGCTCGCTCTCGGCGCGGTGGTCGAGCAGGCGGCCGGCCATTTCCCGCCCAGCAAGTGGTGGTAAATTCAGCTTGACTACTTAATTTACATTACTTAATTTAATCTCATAGAGGCAGTACCTTGAGCAAATACACTCCCCTGGGCGATTATCTCCGGAAGCAGCGGTCAAGCCGGATTCCAATGACGTTTGCAGAGATTGAGCGGCTGATAGGCGCGAAACTGCCAAACTCTCAGCGTTACCCAGCCTGGTGGAGCAACAATCCGTTTAACAACGTGATGACCAAGGTTTGGCTTGAAGCGGGCTTCATAACTGAAAATGTCGATGTGGAAGGTAGAAAGCTCGTGTTTCGCAGGGCTGAACGCTCGCAATCGAGGGCCAAGCAGTCGCCAGCTCCCTCAGACATGAGTAGATCCAGTGTTCATCCGCTCATCGGTTGGATGAAAGGCACCGTGCAGATCGCACCTGGCGTCGATCTTACGCAGCCTGCTGATCCGGATTGGGGCGAGCGAGCGTGGGGAAACAAGCGGTAGATGTCTTTGCTGCTCGACACCTGCGCGGCAATCTGGCTGACGAACGCCGACCCCATCTCCGATGAAGCAGTGGCGGCATTGCGCGATGCAAATGAGACCGGTGACTCTGTTTATGTGTCACCGATTACCGCGTGGGAAATTGGACTGTTCGCCGCGCGTGGCAGGGTGCGTCTACTGATGGAGCCTCAACGATGGTTCGAACGTTTGTTGGATGGTCCGGGCTTGCGATTGACCGATATGCCGCCGAACGTATTGATCGCCTCTTCGTTTTTGCCCGGCACATTGCCCGGCGATCCCGCGGATCGAATCATCGCAGCGACCGCGCGTGAATATGGCTATAAGCTTTTGACACGCGATCGGCCGCTACTGGACTACGCTGAACAAGGTCACATCGAGGCTATCCGCTGCTGAGCCTGCTCGTAATCGGCACGACTTCAGGTAGGGCCACGCCGTCGGTGGAAGTGTGCTCAAGCGCCGTGTGACGGCAATACCTCGGACGCCAAGTGATCCTTCCGCGCCGGCATCTCGACGATCTCATTGCGTTGCCGGGGCAGGGCGTGCGGGTGTTCACGCTGCAGGAAGCCGATTAATTTTTCGCGTAAATCGGCACAGACGTCTCCGGTGGTGGCGGCGGACCTGGAATTTACCAACACCCGCAGCTCGATCGCCTGGGCGTTTGCATTGGTGACCTGCACGCTTGTCACTTTGGCGCCGTCCTGTCTTGCTTGATCGACCAGCTCGATCGCCTTTTCGCGGATCAGTTGGACCGGAGCTGTGTAATCCAGATAGAGCAAGACACTGCCGAGGGTGGTGGCGGAGTGCCGCGTCCAATTATAGAACGGCTGTTGAATGAAATAATTGAGCGGCACGATCAGCCGCCGTAGATCCCACAGCCGGATCACGACATAGGTGGCGTTAATCTCCTCGATCCAGCCGTATTCGTTTTGCACGGTGACAGCGTCTTCGAGCCGGATCGGCTGAGTTACCGCCAATTGAATACCGGCAATCAGATTGCTCAGCACCGGCTGGGCGGCGAGACCGAAAATAACGCCGGCAGCGCCGGCAGACGCAAACAGGCTTACGCCATACTGGCGTACCGCGTCGAAGGTCATCAACGCGAAGCCGAGCGTGACCAGAACAATCACGGTATCGAGTGCGCGAAGCAGCACGCGCACCTGCGTGATATGTTTGCGCGCCAAGAGGTTGTCTTCGACATCGATGCGGAATCTGAGGAGGTAAAGGTCGGCTCCGATGTGAACCACAGCGAGGGCGACCCAGCCGACCATACAAATCGTCGCCAACGCCAAAACACGAACCAGCATGGATTTGGTATCGGGGCCGAGCGGCGCGGTCGGCAGCGCAATCGCGAGCGCGACAAGCAGAAGCGCGAGCCGCGTCGGATTTTTAGTCGCATCGAGAATTGTCTGGAGGTACGGCCGGCGCGCGCGCAACGCCCGGTGCAGGGTCGCCAGAATCGCGGCGTGCACGAGCCAGGCCGCGATGACCACGCTCGCCAAGAGGACGGCCGACACGGCCCAGGCCGGCGCGAATGAGAGCGCACGGCGCAGTTCGATCAACATCGATTGAATGTCTTGCGATATGCCCTGCTGCATAAAGGGTGCCCTATAAATCTCGCCGGATGCTGCAATATTATCGGAAACGCATGAGAAATCGGCGAGTTTCATTCCAATTTGGCGGTGCGTCAGCCTAGACACCGCGGCAGGGCAATGGCATCAAGGCCTCAGATCAAACGGCGAACGGACGGCCCGCGATGAAGACTTTCCTGCTGCGGCTGTTTACCTGGTGGAACAGCCAGACCTTCGGCACGCAGTGGTGGACGTGGCTCTACGGCGAATTCGTCGGCGAGGATGAATTCGGCAACCGCTATTTCCGGACCAAAGGCGGCAAGATCGACCCGACACTCCTCCTCGAGCGACGGTGGGTGATCTACCGTGGTGTTGCCGAAGCCTCCACGGTTCCTCCGACCTGGCACGGCTGGCTGCATCACACTGTGGATTTGCTGCCCACGCAGGACAAGACAAAGCCGCATCCTTGGGAGAAACCGCACCGACCGAATCTGACCGGCACGGCGGGAGCGCATCGTCCAAGCGGATCGACGCTGGCGCAGGGCCGCCGCCCCAAAGCGACCGGCGACTACAAAGCGTGGGTGCCGGGAAGTCAGTAATCGGGCGCCAGATGTCGGGCCTTCAATTCCTGATTTCTGCTCTCCGATTGCTGGTAATCTGAACCCTGTTTTTGCCTCATTCGACATGTTAACGGGGCGCGGCGGAAAAGCGCCTCCAACCAGACCGCGCATAGAATTCATGGTCCGAATCGCCGCACTTTTGGTCGTGATCGGCGTAACGCTCGCCGCAGCGCCGGCAGAGGCCCAATTCGGCAATTCAAACAACTCGCCGCCGCGACCGCCGGCCGACATTCCGAACGCGCCATTCCCGGCGCAGCCTCCGCCCGTGCAATATCCCGGGCAGCAGCAATACCCGTCCCAGCAGCAATATCCTTCCCCGCAGCAATATCCGGCGCAGCCGCAGCGCCCGGCCCAGCAGCAGTACCCGGCGCAGCCACAACGTCAGCCGGCGCCAAGCCCGGTTGCGCGTGGGCCGTCTGGCATTCAAGCGCAACCTTTGCCACCGCCGCCGGGTGCCTCGCTCGCACCGCCCGCGACCAATCGCGGAAACGCGCCGCCGCCGTCGTCACCGCCTGCGAGCGCCGCTGGTTCGCCGGCAACAGCCAATCCGGCGAGCCCGCAACCGCCGGATACGACGCAACCGGCGCCTTCCCTCGGTCAGGAGGACGATACGACCGTCGTCGAAACTCCGACCGAAAAGATCGAAAACGGGCGCGCGGTTTTCGCCGGTCTCGACAAGATCACTGGCCGCACCATCAAATTCGATGCGGCGATCGGGGAAACGGTGCAATTCGGCGCGCTGCAGGTCGTTGCCCGCGCCTGCAATACGCGGCCGCCGACCGAGCCCACCAATACGGATGCCTTTGTCGAGGTCGACGAAGTGACCTTGCAGGGTGAGATCAAGCGGATCTTCACCGGCTGGATGTTCGCGTCGAGCCCCGGCCTGAACGCGGTCGAGCATCCGATCTACGACGTTTGGCTGACCGGCTGCGAGCAGCCGCTGACCGGCCCGGTCGCGGAATCGACTCCTTACCCGCCGCCGCCAGGAACTCCCGGACCGGAACCCGCTACTGCGCCTGAACCGCAGTCACCCTTGCGACAGGCGCTACCGTCGCGCCGCCCCGCCAAGCCGCCAGTGGAGGAGTCGGTGCCCTCCACGGACGATTAGGCTTTTCCTTCCGCCGCCAGCCGCGTCAGCACCGCGTCACCTGAGACCGGTCGATCGAGTGCAAGTGCGCCGAAATCTCCCTCGCCGACCAGCGCTGCGTCGAGCAGCTTGTGATAGGCGGGCCGTGACACTTCGACCGCCCCGAAGGTTCGCAAATGCTCGGTGACAAATTGGGTGTCGAGGAGCCGGTAATGACCGGCCATGAGTCGCGCGACCAGATGCACCAGCGCGATTTTGGAAGCATCGCGTGCACGGTGGAACATGCTCTCGCCGAAAAACGCGCGGCCAAGGCTGACACCATAGAGGCCGCCGACCAGCGCGTCGCCATCATAGACTTCGACGGTGTGACAATCGCCCCGGTCGTAGAGTTTGCGGTAAAGCGTGCGGATGCGGGTATTGATCCAGGTACGGGCGCGTCCCGGCATCGGCTCGGCGCAACCGTCGATGACAGCATCGAAGTCACGATTGACCAGCACGGTGTACGGGGTGGAACGCACCGTGCGCGCCAGGCGGTCGGGAATGTGGAACTGATCCAGCGGGATGATCCCGCGCTTCTCCGGCTCTATCCAATAAAGCGCCGGATCCTCGGCGCTCTCCGCCATGGGGAAGATGCCGCAGGAATAGGCCTTCAGCAGAACCTCGGGCGTGATGTCGATGAACGCGGTTTCGCGGCTCGCCATGGGTTTCGTTTAACCGGCCAGCGCGTGCTCCTTCAAGAGCCGCCTCAATGGACCACACCGGCGTGACTGGGCGCTACGCCTCTTAACGGACCGCAAAGCATAATTCATTACCATTTTCCATAGCTTGAACGGTTTCGGGCCGCTGGCGTTGCGCCTCTATGGACACGACGGGACTGGGTGGACGCCATGGAACCGAACATTACTGAGACCGAGCCGATCCACGTTTTATTCGTCGAGGACGAATTCCTCATCAGCGAATGGGTTTCGCAATCGTTGGCGGAGCAGGGGTTTGACGTGCAGACGGCGAGCAATGCCGCCGATGCGCTGCACTATCTCGCCTCGGTGCCGGTCGACGTTCTTTTCACCGATATCAACCTGCCGGGCGGCATGGACGGTGCAGCCTTGGCGCGCCGCGCCCGCGAGTTGCGGCCGCAACTGCCGGTCATCTATGCCTCGGCGCGCGCCACACTGCTCAGGCAAGACGCGCGCGTGCCGGGCTCGATTATCGTGCCAAAGCCTTATGAGCCGGCACTGATCGGGCGACTGCTTGCGGCGGCGACGCGCGCGGCAACCGCGACGCAGCCGGCTTAGCCGCTGCTATTCCTCGACCCCGCCGCGGGCGAGGAAATCTTCGAGCCAGTGGATGTGATATTCGCCGTCGATGATGTCTTTGTCTCGCGCAAGCGCGCGGAACAGCGGCAGCGTCGTCTCAATGCCGTCGATGACGAATTCGTCCAGCGCGCGCTTTAAACGCATCAGGCACTCGCCCCGCGTTTTGCCGTGAACGATGAGCTTGCCGACCAGAGAATCGTAGTACGGCGGGATCGTATAGCCATGATAAACGGCGGAATCGACACGCACCCCAAGGCCGCCGGGCGGGTGATAATGCACGATCTTGCCCGGCGACGGACGAAACGACACCGGGTTTTCAGCGTTGATGCGACACTCGATGGCGTGACCGTGGAATTTGACGTTACTCTGCGTCAGCTCAAGATCGCTGCCGGCCGCGACGCGGATCTGCTCAAGAACGAGGTCGATGTCGGTGATCATTTCAGTCACCGGATGCTCGACCTGAATGCGGGTGTTCATTTCGATGAAGTGGAACTTGCTGTCCTCGTATAGAAATTCGACCGTGCCGACGCCGAGATATTTGATCCGGCGCATCGCGGACGCAACGATTTTGCCGATTTCGTCCCGCGTCCCGGTGTTGAGCGCAGGGGAGGGACCTTCTTCCCAGACCTTCTGGTGACGGCGTTGTAAGGAACAGTCGCGTTCGCCGAGGTGAATGGCGCGGCCCTTGCCGTCACCCAGAACCTGAATTTCGATGTGACGCGGCCGTTCCAGATATTTCTCGAGATAAAGCGTATCGTCGCCGAACGCGGACTTTGCCTCGGCGCGCGCCGACATCAGGGCGCCGGCGAGTTCGCTCTCGTCCCGCACCACGCGCATGCCGCGACCGCCGCCGCCGGCGGCCGCCTTGAGCATCAGCGGGTAACCGATGTCGCGAGCCAGATCGTGCGCCTGGGCGTCGGAGCCGACATCGCCATCGGAACCGGGGACCACGGGAATGCCGAGTTCCTTCGCGGTACGCTTGGCCGCGATCTTGTCGCCCATCAGACGGATGTGCTCGGGCCGCGGTCCGATGAAGTGGACATTGTGCTCGCCAAGGATTTCGGCAAAGCGTGCATTCTCGGAGAGAAACCCGTAACCGGGGTGCACGGCATCGGCTCCGGTGATCTCGCAGGCGGCGAGCAGCGCCGGAATATTGAGATAGCTGTCCTTGGCGGCGGGCGGACCGATGCAGACGCTCTCGTCGGCCAGTCGCACATGCATGGCATCTTCGTCAGCCGTCGAATGCACGGCAACGGTGGCAATACCGAGCTCCTTGCAAGCCCGCAGCACCCGCAGTGCGATCTCGCCGCGGTTGGCAATGAGAAATCTTGTCAAACATCGGGTAACTCAAAGCCGCGAATGGCGGAGGACGAATAGGGATAAAAACGATGCTGTGACATTTCCCTGCTCGTTATTCGCCACTCACCGTTCGCCTACTCGATGATCATCAGCGGCTCGCCGTATTCCACCGGTTGGCCGTCTTCGACGAGAATCTGCAGCACCGTTCCGGAGCGGGGCGCCGGAATCTGGTTCATTGTTTTCATCGCCTCGATGATGATGAGCGTTTCGCCCGCTTTCACCACGCTGCCGACTTCGATGAAGGGACGCGCTCCCGGCGCCGGGCCGAGATAGGCCGTCCCGACCATCGGAGAGGCGACGAGGCCAGGGTGTTGCGCCAGGTCGGCGACACCCGCGGCTGCGGTGATCGCGGCCGGCGCCTCCGCGGCGCGTCCTCGCGGGTGGAGCGGAGCGCCGTGACGGGCGACGCGGATCGAAACGCCGTCGCGCTCGAACTCGATCTCGGTCAGACCGGTCTCGTCGAGCAACTTCGCCAGGTCGCGGATCACATCGTGATCGACGGTCGGCGACTTCGCTGTCTGCGGGTTCTCAGGCTTGCGCGCCACTATCACTCCTTGGCGTCGAGCATCGCGGCGAGCCCGGCGATGGCCAGCGCGTAGCCGTTGATGCCGAAGCCGCAGATTACGGCGCGGGCGGCCTTGGAAACATAGGACGGGCGGCGAAACTCCTCGCGGGCATGGATGTTGCTGATGTGGACTTCGATGACCGGCGTTTTCATGATGAGGAGCGCGTCGAGGATCGCGATCGACGTCGTAGTAAGCGCCGCCGGGTTGATGACGAGCCCGGCCGCGTTTTCAGCGTGCGCCTGGTTGATCCAGTCGACGATTTCGCCTTCGTGGTTCGACTGGCGGAACTCGACGATAAGCCCGTGTCGTTCCGCTGTCGTTATGCAAAGCTTCTCAACATCGGCGAGCGTGGCGCGGCCGTAGATTTTCGGCTCCCGCGCGCCGAGCAAATTGAGATTGGGTCCGTTAAGGACATAGATAGTCTTCGCCATTGGCACGCGCCGAGCCCGGTTTCCTCGGCGCGGGCGGAACGCCCGCGCGGGGGTTGTTTATAGGGAAGCCTCCCGCAAAGGGGAAGCGGGCTCGGCGTCGGAGATATCGCCGCGTATGCGAGGTCCGCAGCCGGTTCCGGACTGATTGGCCGTCAGCCAATGTGGCGCGATCGGGCGCTATTCCGCCTGCGCCTTGATCTTTGCTTTCAGTTCGTCGAGCCCGACCGCCCCAACCACGACCTCGTCGCCGACCACATAGGTCGGCGTGCCGGTCACGCCGAGCAAATCGGCGAGGTTCATATCCTCATCGATAGTGGTCTTGACCTCGTCGCTGGTCATGTCTTTTTCGAGGCGCGTCATATCGAACCCGACTTCCTTGGCGACGGCGAGGGCACGTGCCTTGTCGACCGGACCGCGGCCGCCGAGGAGCTTTTGGTGAAACTCGATATACTTCTTTCCGGTCGGGTCCTGCATGCGCGCGGCGACCGCCACATGGGCGGCTTCCACCGAGCCCGGGCCGAGAACCGGAAATTCCTTCAGTACGAATTTGAGATTGGGATCGGTCTTCAACAGCGTCATCATGTCGGGCAGCGCACGCTTGCAGAAGGCGCAATTGTAATCGAAGAACTCGACCACCGTTTCGTTGCCTTTTGGATTGCCCAGCACCACCTGGTGCGGCGAATCGAAAATAGTCGCGTTGTCCTTCTTGATGGTCGCGCGGGCTTTGTCGGCGTCGGCCTGCTTCTGCTGCTTGTCGAGCGCGTCCATCGCCTCCTGCAAGATCTCGGGATGAGCAACGAGATAGCCTTTGACGATGCCCTCGATTTCATGGCGCTGATCGGCAGAGAAGCTCTGCGTCGGCGCCATCTGTGCAGCCGGGGGCTGGGCGGCGGGAGCCGGCGCCGACGGCGTCTGTGCTGCGGCAAGCGGCGATAGCAGCACCGCGGCTGCAAGCGGAACTATTATGCGTAATGTTGAAATCATCTCGGTCATCCTTTTTGAGTTCACTGACCTATGCGAAGCGGGTTGGTTTTCAAGTTGGCATTGAAGGCGACGATGTCGTCGGCCCGCACCCAGCCGGGTGAACCGATCGGAAATCTCTGCTTGGCGCGTGCCGCAAGTTCGCGGGCCGTCTTGTTGTCGCCGCGGGCGAATGCCGCCTGGGCGGAAGCGAGATCGGCATCGGCGAGGTCGTTCTTGCGGCCGTAGGCCATTGCCAGGGTCGTATAGGCGTCGCCGTCTTCGGGCTCGGCGATAAGCGCCACGTGCAGCACCCCGATCGCCTCGTCCGCGAGCTTGGGATCGTTCGTGGCGACCAGCGCCTGGGCAAGCAGAATCTGAATGAGGGCCGGCGTTGGCGCGATTGCCACGGCGTGCCGCAGCGGCGCCAGCGCCTCTGCCGGGTGACCGCCTTCGAGCAGCGCCTGACCTTTGAGTTCGTAGAAATAGGGATCGTTAGGCATCGACTGAATGAGGCTGTCGATCTGCGCCAGGGCGCTGTGCAGATCACCGAACCGATAGGTGGAGATGGCCCGCGCGTAACGGGCCGGCAGGCTGGTATCGGTCGCCGGGTATCGGCGCTGCACCTCGCCGGGACGCTTGGTGAAACCATAAAGTTTCGCCCGCATCATGTCGTGGCGGAATTGCAATTCGGGCGGATCTTTCGCGTTCCAGTATGGCGACGACTTCGCCAGCCCCTCCAGCGCCGCCATGCGCTCTTCCGGCGCCGGGTGATTTTGCAGGTAAGGGTTGGAGTCGTAGGCCGAGAACAACAACTCGTCGGCAAAACGCTTGAACGTGTCGTACATGCCTTTTGCCGACTGATGGGTCATGGTCAGGAAACGAACACCGGCGCGATCGGCGGATTCTTCCTGGCCACGCTGGTAGGCGAGGATTGTGCTCATCCCCAGCGCCTGCGGAGCGTTCAGGAGCGCGCCACCGGCATTGCCCATGCCGACATTGCCTGAGGTAGCGCTCGCCGCCAGAGCGCCGGCGCCGAGCAACATGCCTATGATCATCGCCGTCTGAACAGTCGCCAGTTCCTGGCGCATTTTCGAGAGGTGGCCGCCGACAATGTGGCCACACTCATGCGCGAAAACGCCGATCAGCTGGTTTGGTGTCGTCGATTGCATCAGCGCGCCGGAATTAACGAAAATGCGGTGCGCATCCATAACGAAAGCGTTGAACTCAGGATTGTCGATAATGACAACGTGGACGTTCTGCGTTTCGAGGCCGGCGGCTTTGAATATCGGCTTGGTGTAGTCGCGCAGCAGCTGTTCGATTTCGGCGTCGCGGATCATCGGGATGCCGGCGTTGGCGCCGGTCTGCGCCTGTGCCGGAATGGACCCCAGCGCGACGGCCGCGGCAGTCATAACCGCAACAGCGCAGGAAGCTGGCTTCCCCGGTCCCACCTTGCAAGGAGATCGAGCACCAATCATATCGGCTATGGTTTCGGCCCCGCGGTTTCGGGCGCAAACTATGGACGGATCGGGTCAGGGTCAACACAAGGCCGGCGCGTTGCCAGATCACAATTGCGCGTCAAGAGACCCCGGGAATGCGGCATCAGCGGGGCGCGGATAATGCCAACGACGTCGCCGGCTCGCTCAAAGGGCATCGTCGATGCTTGAGAGGGCAAAAGGCCTGCTGCAGCCATCAGCGCGCAGCGACGTCCCGCCATTTATGGTCATGGACGTCATGGCGGCCGCGGCGCGTCTTGAGGCGCAGGGCCGTCGAATTGTCCATTTGGAGGTGGGCCAGCCGGCAGTGGGTGCGCCGGCGACTGCCATCGCGGCGGTCCGTGCCGCGCTATCGAATGGCCCGCATGGCTATACCGAAACGCTGGGGATCGCTTCGCTGCGGCGGCGTATCGCCAGTGCCTATTCCGAAAAGCATGGCCTCGAGATCGATCCGGACCGCATCGTGGTCACCACCGGCTCCTCGGCCGGGTTCATGCTCGCCTTTCTCGCCGCGTTCGAAGCCGGCGATCGTGTGGCGGTGGCATTACCCGGCTATCCGCCCTATCGCCACATCCTAACGGCCCTGGGCTGTGAGCCGGTCTGCATCGAGACAAACGCCGAGACCCGGTGGTCCATAACCAGCGAAAGCCTGCTGGCGCAGCATCGCCTGGGACCGCTTAAAGGTGTCATCGTCGGGTCTCCCGCCAATCCCACGGGTACGATGATGACCGGACCGGCGTTTGCGGAGTTGATCCGCACCGCCGAAGCTGCCGGCATCGCCGTTATCTCGGACGAGATCTATCACGGCCTCGATTATGCGTTTGCCGCCGAGACCGCCGCGCGCTTTTCGTCGGATACGATCGTCATCAACTCGTTTTCCAAGTATTTCTGCATGACCGGATGGCGGATCGGTTGGATGGTGGCGCCGCCGTTACTGTTACGCGCGATCGAGCGATTGCAGCAGAACCTCGCGATCTCGGTCCCGACATTGTCGCAGATCGCCGCCGAGGCAGCCTTCGACGGCCGCGCGGAATTGGAACTCGTGAAAGCGGGCTACCAGGAAAATCGCCGCATCCTGCTTGATGGCCTGCCGCGCGCCGGGCTCACTTCGTTCCTGCCGGTCGACGGTGCATTCTATCTTTATGCCGACATATCGCGGTTCTCGACCGAGAGTTTTGCATTCGCCGCGCGCATGCTCGAAGAGGCGGGCGTCGCGGCGACGCCTGGCGTCGATTTTGATCCGTCGCGCGGACGGAAATTCCTGCGGCTGTGTTACGCGGGCGCGCGCGAGGAGATGCGCGACGCGGTCGAGCGGGTCGGCAACTGGCTTGAAGGGCAAGTCCGGCTCCAGGAATGAGCGGTGCCGTCCCGGCGCACAAATCTGTGGGGATGTCCCGATTGATCTGCTTCTCGCCGAGACCCACACCTGCTATCTCGACGGCCGCTAGAATCGGCGCGCTTGGGGGTTTGGCTGCGGCGAGTGTCTCGCTCGCGGGTTGCGTGCCGACGGTTACGCGAGGTGGAAAGCTTCATCATGACGACTGAAGAACAGCGCGAACGGGAAGGCATGATATTTTTCGCCCTTTTTGCGCTTACGATCCCTTCGGCCAATTGGCTGATCGGCCATATCGGCACTCACTGTGTTCCAGACGGTCCGTGCGTGCTGCCTGTCGCACCGGGGCTGATGGCGCCTTCGGGGGTGATGATGGTTGGCGTCGCGCTCGTCCTGCGCGATCTGGTGCAACGGCGGCTAGGCACAGTCATGTCGGCGCTGGCGATCCTGTTCGGCAGCGCATTGTCGGCGATGCTGGCGCCGGCCGCCCTCGTTTCCGCCTCTGCGATCGCGTTTCTGCTCTCCGAATTCGCCGACCTCGCCGTCTACACGCCGCTGGCGCGGCGCCGGCTGGTCACCGCAGTCGTTGCCTCGGGCCTCGTTGGCCTGATCGTCAATTCACTGGTATTTCTTTGGCTTGCCTTCGGCTCGCTCGATTTTTTGGCTGGCCAGATTCTCGGCAAGGCCTGGGTGGTTTTGCTGTCGATTCCTTTGGTGGCTTGGCTGCGCCGCCGCGATGAGCGACTCGGGATTGAACCGGCGTGATAAGAGGCAAACGATGAGCGATGCTCTTTTCGACATTCTGCGCAAGGTGACGACAGCGACGGTCACCACGATGCTCTTGAAGAAGGGTATCCGGCGCTGTTGGATGAACGGCCCGAAGCCGCTCGTTGCGGGCGGCGAGCGCATCGTCGGCCCGGCCTTCACGCTACGCTTTGTACCGGTCCGCGAGGATTTGGCGACGCCGGAAAGTTGGGCGAGCCCGATCTCCACGCGGGCCGCGATCGAAGCGATGCCGGAGGGCGTTGTTGCCGTAGGCGACGCCATGGGCGTGCCGAGTGCCGGCATCTTCGGCGATATCCTCTGTGCGCGCATGAAAAAGCGCAATGTCGCGGCGCTGGTCACCGACGGCGTCATGCGCGACCTCGCCGGCGTTCACGCCAGCAAGCTGCCGGTGTGGTGTGCCGGCGTCGCTGCGCCGGCTTCGGTCAACGGATTGACCTTCGTCGGCTGGCAGGAACCGATCGCCTGCGGCGGCTGTGCGATCTTTCCCGGCGATGTCATCGTGCTCGACGATGACGGCGCCGTGGTCATCCCGCAGGCGCTGGTGGAGTTCGTCGCCCATGAAGGCGCGGAGCACGAGCTTTACGAAAGCTGGGTGTTCACCGAGGTGGAGAAAGGCGTCAAATTGCCGGGTCTCTATCCGCCCAACGACGACGCTAAAGCGCGCTATGCGGCGTGGCGCAAAACCCGGGAATGACATTCGTCGTTCTTCGCTGCTTTCGTCGTGGCGAAGGATGAAAATACGCCGGAGCAATGTTCTTCATCCTGTCAAAAACGCTGGGCTTCTTTGCTTTGCCGTCGAATTTTCTGATGGCGATCGGGCTCGTTGGCCTCGCCCTTTTGTGCACGCGGTTTCGGCGGATCGCCAGTTGGCTGGTCGTCACAAGCCTCGTCGTGATCGCCTTTGTTGGTTACTCGCCGCTCGGCAATATTCTTATCCTGCCGCTGGAACAGCGCTTCCCGCCCTGGAATCCGGCGCAAGGACCGCCGGACGGCATTGTCGTCCTCGGCGGCGCAATAGCACCCGACATATCAGTCGCGCGCGACAGCGTGGCGCTCAACAATTCCGCCGAACGCATCACGGCCACGGCCGAATTGGCGCGCCGCTATCCGAATGCGCGCATCATTTTTTCTCCGGCGGCAGTGGTTCGCTGCGGTTTGACGCTCCGGTCGAGGCTCCCATTGCCGTGAAGGAACTGGAAGCGCTTGGCGTCGCGCATGATCGCATTACGGCCGAGGAGCAGTCGCGCAATACCGTCGAGAACGCGGTATTCTCCCGGCTCATCGCCCAGCCAAAGCCCGGCGAGCGCTGGCTGTTGGTGACGTCGGCCTTTCACATGCCGCGCGCCATCGCCGCATTCCGCGCTGCCGGCTTTGCGGTCGAGCCCTATCCGGTCGATTGGCGCACCCGCGGCCCGATCGACGCGACGCGCCCCTTCGCTTCGCTCACGGACGGCTTGGCAATGACCGACACCGCCGTTCACGAATGGGTGGGCCTTGTGGTCTACCGGATGACCGGAAAGACCTCGGAGCTGTTCCCGGCGCCGTAGTGCAGCCCCGCGACCCACCGTTTACCGATCCTTCATCGCTGCGGCCCGATACTTTGCCCTTGTGCGCGTCCGATCGCGCTCTGTCCCTTGGGGAACGACCCGCATGTCGTCGACCGATTTGCCAGCCGGGCTGGTCGACCAGCCAGCGCAGACCACGGCCGAGGTTGCGGTCGCGACTAGCGAATGGGCCGAGACCGCGCTGACGGTGCTGTTCACCGCCGCGGCAGTCCTCTTCATCTCGTTTCTTGCGGTCGTTACCGGGCTGGTCTAGCCCGTTCCTTAGCCGTCAGCATGCCGGGTCAGCGTCTTTATTTGGCTGTCAAATTTCGCGCGTGATAAAGACGGCCATGGCCTTGCATCTGATCATCGGTAACAAGAATTACTCGTCCTGGTCGTTTCGGCCGTGGCTGGCGATGAAGGCCGCCGGGATCGCGTTTGCCGAAACGGTGATTTCGCTCGAAGCCAAGGATTTCAAATCGCGCGTGCGCGAACTCAGCGGGGCCGGGCGGGTGCCGGTGCTCATCGACGGCGAAGTGCGAATTTGGGAATCGCTGGCGATCCTGGAATACCTGGCGGAGAAATTTCCCGCCGCGAATTTGTGGCCGCAGGACTCCGCGGCACGCGCCCACGCTCGCGCCGTCGCCTCGGAGATGCACGCAGGCTTCCTGCCGTTACGGCGGCATCTACCGATGAATGTTGCGCGGCCGGTCAAGTTGCGCCCGCTCGATGACGGTGCCTCGGCCGATGTGACGCGCATCGATTCAATCTGGTCCGAGTGCCGCGCAAAATTCGGCGGCCCATTTTTGTTCGGTGCGTTCGGCGCGGCGGATGCCATGTATGCGCCGGTGGTCTGGCGTTTCCACACCTACGCGGTCGAGGTGAGCGCCGCGGCGCACGCTTATATGGCGGCGGTCATGGCGCTGCCGGCGTGGGCGGAATGGCGCGAGGCGGCGCGTCGCGAGACCTGGGTGCTGCCGCACGACGAGGTCGACTGGCCGCAAATTCCGCGCGAGTGACGGCAGAAGACGATCAAGCGAAGGCCGCCGATCACGCCGGGTAATCCGGCAAGTCGAGATCGTCGCGAACGACGCGGCCGAGCGTCAGATCGGCGACGCAGGGAACCGAGAGAACCTTGGTGGTCTGGTTACGCAGGAAAATGCCGAGCCGGGTCTTCGGTGCAAAGGAACTGGCAAATTGCTCGGCGGCATTTTGCTTTGCGGTCATGAACGGCCGCAGCAGTTCTTCGTAGCGCCGAAACGCGACCTGTGCTGAGGCGTCAGGCCGGCCGAGCTCTCCGGCGAGCACATAGGCCGCGATCATCGCCAGCGCCGATCCTTGCCCGGCCAGCAGTGAGGGGCAGAATGCGGCATCGCCGATCAACGCGACGCTGCCGCGCGACCACGTATTCATTCTGATCTGGCTCACCGTATCGAAGTAGATGTCGTCGCGAGAGTCCATGGCGGCGAGGATTTGGGGACATTCCCACCCGCATCGATCGAACTCGCGATGCAGCAGGGCTTTTTGCGTCGGCACGTCGCGCGCTTCGACGGCGAGCCGCCGGCGATCGTCCGCGAACACGAGAAGAAACAGCGTGCGGCCGTCGCGCATGGCGAAACGGGCGGCTTGCTTGCCGGGAACGCCAAAGCTGACATAGACTCCGTCGTCCCGGCAGGGATAGCCGTCGACCTCGAAAGCGGCGACGTAGTAGCCGAGAAACTTCTCGAATTCATTTTCTTCCCCGAAGGTGCGGTTGCGAACGCCGGAATGCAGGCCGTCGGCGCCGATCACGACGTCGAAGCGGCGCGGCGCCGCGTGCTCGAATTCGATATCGGCGCCATCACCGTTCTGCTGAATTTTCGTGACGCCGTCACCGAAGATCGTTTCAGCTTTGGTTGCGATCGCGTCGTAGATCAGCCTCGCCAGCGCACTGCGCGCAATGCTCACATAGCGCCCGGCGGTCAGTTGCCGGAAGACGTCGACGCCGAAGCCGCCGACGCGGCGGCCTTTGGCATCGACAAGGCGCAACTCCTCGACATCGTAGCCCTCGGTGCGAAGGCTGGGGACGAGTCCCATTCGCTCCGCGATGTCGTAGCCGCGGCCCCAGAAATCGATGATGTAGCCGCCATCGCGAAAATGCGGCGCACGCTCAACGAGGGTGGGCGCGAAGCCGTATTTGCCGAGCCAATAAGCGAGCGTGGTGCCGGCAATGCCGGCACCGGAAATGAGGATCGTTTTTCCTTGTTCCATTGGCGAACTTGCGGCCCGAATAGCGGACGATCTTGTCGAGACAACTGTGTCAGCCCAAGGCGAGTTTCACGGCAATGCCGGTATTCGTGTCTGCAACTCCAGGACCAGGGGGCGTTGATAGGCGAGTATTTTGATGAGTGCGACGGGCAGCGTGAAGTAGGCGATGCGATCGATCTCGGGGAAGCTTTGACGCCGGCCAGACCTTGGCGGCCACTCGATCTCGAACGCATTGCTGGCAAAATGCGACAGATCGAAGTCGGCTTCGAATGCGAAGGCGTGCACTTCTTTTCCGCCCGTTTGGTTAACCGGCGCGAGCGCCAGCATTTCGCCATCGGGCTTGAGGCCGGTTTCTTCGGTGAATTCGCGCCGCGCTGCATCGAGGAGATCTTCGCCCGGTTCCACTAGCCCTTTCGGGACGGTCCATACACCGGCGTCTTTCTTGGCCCAAAACGGCCCGCCCGGATGCGCGAGAAGCACTTCCAGTCCGGTTCGGCGGCGGAATGCCAGAAGGCCAGCACTGATCTTTTTGGTGCGGCGCATTCGCGCAGGCCCGTGTGTTAGCTGCGGCTCTCTACCGCAGGTCTCGCAAAACTACCCCCTATCTGCATGATTTTGTCACGATTGCGCCGACAATGCCTGCTGCTCGCGCGTGCTTTTTCAAGCGCGTTGTGACAAGGGGTACACCGAACCAATTGCCTGTACGGGAGCCAACGCCAATGCGATATCGATTTATCGCCGCTCATCTCGCTTTTGTTGTCGCGATTCTAACCGCTTCCGCGGTTCTTCTAGCGCCGGCCGTGAAAGCCGACGACGCGCCCAAGGACGTCAAGGGCATCTATCTCATGAGCGATTATCCCGCGGTGACGGTCCGCCCGGGCGAAACGTCAACCATCAGCCTTCGACTGCAGAATTACGACATGGCGCCGGAGCGTCTGGCGCTTTCGGTCTCCGGCGTGCCAGCGGGATGGACCGTGACTTTGCTCGGCGGCGGCCAGCCGATCGCTGCGGCGATGCCGGCGACGGATTCCAGCGTTTCTCTGTCTTTGCGGCTCGACGTACCGAAGAACGCGGCGATCAGTACGCAGACACTGACGGTCGCTGCCACTGGAGGCACGACGAACCTGCAGCTGCCGCTCGCAGTGACGCTCGCCAAGGACCTGCCGGCCAAGCTGTCGGTCACGCCGCAACTTCCCGAATTGCGCGGCACGTCGAAGTCGAGCTTTGAATATCAGCTCAATATCAAGAACGACAGCGGCAAGAAGCTCACTGTCAGCCTGTCCGCCCAGGCGCCGAAAAATTTCGATGCCTCGTTCACCGAGCAGTACGGTACCCAGGAACTCAACGCGGTGCCGATCGATGCCGGACAGACGAAGGACGTAAAACTCAAGATCACACCGCCCAATACGGCTGCGGTGGGCGATTACAAGGTCACGGCCCGCGTGGCCGCGGAGGATGCCTCGGCGACAAGCGATCTCGGTCTGGATATTACCGGTCAGCCGCGGCTCGACGTCAGCGGCCGCGAAGGCTTGGTGTCGACGCGGGCTTCGGCCGGACAGCAGACGACGGTCCCGGTCGTTATCACCAATACTGGTACCGCACCGGCCGATGATGTGGAGCTTTCCGGCTCGGCGCCGAGCGGCTGGAAAATCACCTTCGATCCGAAGTCGATCGACCGCATTGCGCCGAACGACAACAAGGAAGTCCAGGCACTGATCACGCCGACCGAAAAGGCGATTGCCGGCGATTACGTGACCACGATCCAGGCGTCCGCTCGCGGCGAATTCGGCTTCGACGAATTTCCGCGTCACGGTGTCCACCTCGACCATGTGGGGCATCGCCGGCGTCGGCATTATCGGCGTGGCGCTTCTGGTCATGGTCGGTGCTGTTGCAAGGTTTGGCCGCCGATGAACCAGGACACCGTCATTGAGGCGGCCGGCCTGACCAAGACCTACGGGCCGGTCGCTGCCGTCGACCACATCTCGTTCACGGTCGGGCGCGGGGAGATTTTCGGCCTGCTCGGCCCCAACGGCGCCGGCAAGACGACAACCATCTTGATGCTGCTTGGGCTTACCGACATCTCGGCGGGGGAGGTGCGGGTGCTCGGCTTCAACCCGGCGCGCGAACCGCTTTCCGTCAAACGGCGCGTCGGTTATCTGCCCGATACCGTCGGCTTCTACGACAATCTCACAGCGGCCGACAATTTGCGTTACACGGCGCGGCTGATCGGTTTCCGCTTTGCGGAGCGTGAGAAGCGCATCGCCGATGCGCTCGAGCGGGTCGGCCTCCCCGATTCCGCCGACAAGCGCGTCGGCACATTTTCGCGCGGTATGCGGCAACGGCTGGGCCTTGCCGAAATCCTCATGAAGGGCGCGCAGATCGCCATCCTCGACGAGCCGACGTCGGGTCTCGATCCGCACGCCACGACAGAACTCCTCGCCATCATTCGCAACTTCAAGGCGGAGGGCGTATCGGTTCTGCTGTCGTCGCATCTGCTTGAGCGCGTGCAAAGCGTGTGCGACCGGGTCGCGCTGTTTTCAGCCGGACATATTGCGCTGATGGGTTCGGTTCCCGATCTAGGCCGCGAAGTGCTCGGTGGCGGTTACGTAGTCGACATCGAGGCGGAGGGCGCCGGACTTGCAGAGCGGCTCGCGCTCATTCCCGGTGTCAGCGGCGTGGAGAAGACCGGTATCGGCAAGCTTCGTCTGCATGCCGACCGCGACGTCCGCCCGGAAGCCGCCAACGAAGTGGTGGCCATGCACGGCCGCCTGAAATTCCTCGGCGTCCAGGAGCCGAGTCTCGAGGCGATCTATACTCGCTATTTCGAAAGCCAGCCTGTGGAGGCCGTGAAGGAGGGTGCGCGCCATGCAGCGTGAAGGTTCGGCCTTTTCCGGACTCGGCGTGGTCATGCTCAAGGAGCTGTCGGACCACCTGACCAGCGTGCGCATGCGTGTGCTCGAATGGCTTGTGGTCCTGGTTGCGCTCGCGGCGCTCTACGGCGCGATCCAGCAAATCAAGGATACGACCGCGGAAGATCCGTTCCTGTTCTTGCGGCTGTTCACCACTTCGCGCGATCCGTTGCCGTCGTTCGTTTCGTTCCTGTCGTTCCTGGTGCCGCTGATGGCCATCGGGCTTGGCTTCGATTCCGTCAATGGCGAGCACAACCGGCGCACGCTGTCGCGCATCCTGTCGCAGCCGATCTACCGGGACGCCTTGCTGTTCGGGAAGTTCCTTGCCGGGCTTGTCACGCTGTCGATCAGCCTCGTCACGCTCTGGCTCCTCGTCATCGGGCTGGGGCTGCTGATGATCGGCATTCCGCCGGGCGGCGAGGAGATCGCCCGCAGCTTTGTGTTTCTGCTGGTGACAATCGCTTATGCCGGCGTCTGGCTGGCACTGGCGCTATTGTTCTCGATCCTGTTCCGCTCCGCGGCAACCGCCGCGCTTGTCACCTTGGGCCTGTGGCTTCTGGTGACGTTCATCTGGCCGGTGCTGGCCGGCGCGTTTGCGCAAATCATCGTGCCGCCGGACCCGCGCTACATGGCGCTAGGCCTGCAAACTCCGGGGACTGTGGAACTGGAGCAGATCCTGGCACGGCTATCGCCATCAACGCTCTATGCCGAAGTCGTGGTGGCGCTGCTCGATCCGACAACGCGCGCGCTCGGACCGATCTATCTGAGCCAGCTCCAGGGCGCTGTACTCGGGGCGCCGCTGCCGCTCGGCGCCAGCATCTTGATCGCCTGGCCGCAGATCGTCGGCATGATCGCAACCGAGATTCTGCTGTTCGTTATCGGCTACGTGATCTTTCAGCGCCAGGAAGTTCGCGCCTGAAGATTTCAGTCGGCGTACGGATATGAGAGGGCGGCTTGCCGCCCTCGCTTTTTTTGGCCCTTTTTGTCTTGATGAGAGCTAGACGGCCACGACGGCGACAATCCGCATGTCGTGCGGGTTGACAATGACGACCTCGTCCTCATAGACGAAATAGAGATAACCGTGCCACCGCGGCTCGATCCGCACCAAGGTCTCGGGGACCGGCACGACGTCGATCCTGTGGCGTGGGACCACCGTCCCAACCGCAACATTGAAGTCGACATGGCCGACCTTCGGCGCGCCGCGCGCGCCGATGACGGTGTTGCGGATCGTGGTCTTCTGCTTGCCGGTCAAGGTGACTTTGCTCTGCATCGGCATCGAGGCGTTGCCCTGCAAGCCCTTGAGACTGCCGTTGCGCTCGTTGCGCTGCGCCGTGTTTATTCGGCCGCGGCGATTGTGCTCGTTCTCGGCGGTCGAACGGCTGCGCTCGGGCTTTGCGTTTGCGCCGAGCTGCTCAGGCCGGCGCTCTTGCCGGCGCTCCGCCGTCTTTTTGGCGCCGCGCGCATCCATCTTACCCCGATTGATTTGTTCGGCGCTCTTTTGATCCTTGATGGCCTGCGGACCTTTGGCTTCCTGCTGACGCTTGGCATCCGGCATGGCTTTTTGAGCCAGTGATGGCTCGCTTGCCTGCGGCGCTTTGCTCAAAGCTGCGGACCCGGCGCCATCGGTCCCGGGCTTCGCGCCGGTTTGGGCATGCTGTTCCATTGCCGCACCGGCGGCGGGCTTCGCCGATTGAGCGTGCATACCGCCTTGTTCGCTCACGCCAACTGCGCCCTTTTGGGTCTGCGGGCTCTGTTGCGCCAATGCCATGCCTGTACCTGCAAACAGTGCAAGTGCAGCGACTCCCGCCAACAATGTATTTGTCCTCGTCCTCATTAAGGTTTCTCCTCTCCGGATCTAGCGTGCCGCTTTTGGGCTCGTCCCTGAAATACGGTGCTGCAGAGCGAACGCGCACTAGGCAGGAAAGTTTCTCCGTGTGATATTTTGTTTCGGCAAACCGGCGTTTTTTGAGTTCGTTTCTGAATTTCCATTCAGACCGGCAATCAGCAGGCGAGGAAGCGGTGGCGGCAATCTCATCAAGTGTCGACTGCAAATCCAAAGAGTTCCGCGCCAATGCGGCTGCGATGGCAGCGTTGATCGCGGAACTTGAAACGCGCCGCGCCAAAGCTGCCGAGGGCGGGCCGCCCCGGGCGCGCGAGCGTCATCTCTCGCGCGGCAAGCTGTTGCCGCGCGAACGCGTGATGACACTGATCGATCCCGGCGCGCCATTTCTTGAATTGTCGCCGCTCGCCGCCGACGGCATGTACGACAACGCCATCCATGGCGCCGGCATCATCACCGGCGTCGGCCGCGTCGCGGGACGCGAATGCGTGATCGTCTGTAACGATTCCACGATCAAGGGCGGCACCTATTACCCGATGACGGTGAAGAAGCATCTGCGCGCACAGGAGATCGCGCGGGACAACCGTCTGCCGTGCGTTTATCTCGTCGATTCCGGCGGCGCCAACCTGCCGCATCAGACCGAGGTGTTTCCGGATCGCGAGCATTTCGGCCGCATCTTTTACAATCAGGCGACGCTGTCGGCGGCCGGCATCGCGCAGATCGCGGTGGTCATGGGATCCTGTACCGCGGGCGGTGCTTACGTGCCCGCGATGTCGGATGAAACCATCATTGTGCGCAATCAAGGCACTATCTTTCTCGGCGGTCCGCCGCTCGTCAAAGCGGCGACTGGCGAAGTCGTCAGCGCGGAAGAACTCGGCGGTGCCGACGTGCATGCGCGAAAATCCGGCGTCGCCGACTATATAGCGGAAAGCGATCGCCACGCGCTGGAGCTCGCCCGCCGCATCGTCGGCAATCTCAATACCAAGAAATCGATCGACATTCCGCTGCAAAAGCCGCAGGAGCCGAAATACGACGCCGGTGAGCTCGACGGCATCGTGCCGGTCGATCTGAAAAAGCAGTATGACGTGCGCGAGGTGATTGCGCGGCTGGTCGACGGTTCGGAATTTGACGAGTTCAAAGCGCTGTACGGCACGACACTTGTCACCGGCTTTGCGCACATCCACGGCATTCCGGTCGGCATCCTCGGCAACAATGGAATCTTGTTTTCCGAAAGCGCGCTCAAGGCGGCGCATTTCGTCGAATTGTGCTGCCAGCGCCGCGTGCCGTTGCTGTTCCTGCAAAATATTGCGGGATTTATGGTCGGCCGCGATTACGAGGCAGGCGGCATCGCCAAGGACGGCGCCAAGATGGTGACCGCGGTGGCCTGCGCGCAGGTGCCGAAGATCACGGTGATCATCGGCGGCTCCTATGGGGCCGGCAATTACGGCATGTGCGGCCGCGCTTATGGACCACGTTTCCTGTTCACCTGGCCGAATGCGCGCATTTCGGTGATGGGCGGCGAACAGGCGGCTTCCGTGCTCGCCACCGTGCGGCGCGACAATATCGAGGCCGAGGGCAAGAAATGGTCCGAGGTCGAGGAGGAAGAATTCAAGCAGCCGATCCGCGAGCAATACGAGGCCGAAGGCAATCCCTATTACGCGACGGCTCGGCTATGGGATGACGGCATCATCACGCCAGGCGAAACGCGCCGCGTGCTGGCGCTGTGTTTCTCGGCGGCGCTCAACGCGCCGATCCCGGAGACGAAGTTCGGGATTTTTAGGATGTAGGCAATGCGTATTGCGTCGCGGCTCTATCCCAAGTAGTTCTTCGGCCACTTGGCGTACGCCATCTGCAACGCTGGTGAGTGCCTCGTCACGATCGAGCCATGACGTTATCGCTTTGGCGTCGCGTGGAAGTGCCTGCTGCTTCGCGACAGGAGCCCGATTCCACAAACAGCTCCGGGGTATAATGGACATTACACGCGCTCTTCTTGTTCGTTTAAATCGAGTGCTGTTCGAAGTTCAACATCGTAGCAGTAATCGGAATTGATGAAATCGATGCTTACGAGGAGCAAAATTATGCTTGAGGACGCTTCTTTCTCCGGCGCTTACGCCGCCCTCGGCCTAATCGCCTTGAGCTTATCGCCGATGGCGCGCTTGCGCTCCATCAGTTCGTAATCAGTCTGTAACCCCATAAAAACCCCCTCCGACATGTTGAAATAGCGAGCAAGCCGAAGATCGGTGTCGGCGGTGATTGCGCGCTTGCCCAGCACGATCTCGTTGATCCGCCGCGGCGGCACGCCGATGGCGCGCGCCAGTGCCGTCTGCGACAGCTCCATCGGCTTGAGAAATTCCTCGATCAGAATTTCTCCCGGATGCGGATTGGGCAGAAGCTCAGTGGTAATCGACAATTTCGACTTGGTGCGCATGGCCTTCTCTCCAGACGAAGCAAATTCGCCATTGATTGTTGACGCGGATCGAATGCTGTCCTCGGCGTCCGCCGCGCAAGGCTTCGAGCCGGTTTCCCGGCGGGATAAGGAGATCGTCGAGCCGCTTTGCGTTGTTAAGCAGACGCAGCTTTCGTAAGGCAATCGGTTGAATGTCCGAAGGCAACCTTCGGCTGCGTCGGCCTTCCCAGATCGTTGCAGTTTCGGTACTGCGGAAGCTAACGATCATCATAGAATATAACGCAGAACGTTATGCGTTACAAGGAGATTGCCCATGCCCAAAACCATCGAACACATCCACTGGCCTGACGCGCCGGATTTGTGGATGCCCTATGCGCCGGCGATCAAGGTGACGGGCGGCACCACGGTCTATCTCGCCGGCGTCACCGCGGCGCCGGTTTATCATCATCATCCGCACCGGCCGGAGGAATTCGATGCCATGCCGCGCGACATGGCGGGGCAGGCGAGGGCGGCGCTTGGAAAATCTCCGGCGCGGGCTGCGAAGCGGTCGGCGCAAGCTTCGCGGATATCGTTACGGCCGACCGCTTCGTCACCGATCTCACCGATCAGGATGCGCTCAATCGCGTCTGGGGCGAGTATTTCGGCGACGCCAAGCCGACGACGACGACCGTGCAGGTGGTGCGGCTCGCCACCGATCCGCGTTGCCTGGTCGAGATCAACGCCATTGCGGTGATCGATTGATATTGGCCGTCGAACCGCCACGTCATGGTGGCGCGGGCGACCGAGCGCGTTGCGCTGAGGAGGAACCGATGTCCGAGACGGCCTATAAGACAGCGCTTATCGTTGGCGTCGGTTCGGGGTTGTCCGCCTCGCTGGCGCGGACATTCACCAAAGCCGGCCTGAAGGTTGCGCTCGCCGCGCGCCGCGCTGAAACTTTGGCGCCGCTGGCGCAGGAGACCGGCGCCAAGGCTTTCGCCTGCGATGCAACCAACCGCGGCGATGTGGTGAAGCTTTTTGCCAGTGTCGAAGCTGCGCTCGGCGCGCCCGACGTGGTCGTTTACAATGCGAGCTACCGCACGCGCGGCCCGTTCGTCGAGCTTGTTCCCGATGAGGTCGCGAAGTCGCTGACGGTTACGGCATTTGCCGGCTTTCTGGTGGCGCAGGAAGCGGCGAAGCGGATGGTGCCCCATGGGCACGGCGCGATCATTTTCACCGGCGCCTCGGCGAGCGTGAAGGGCTATGCCCAGTCGGCGCCGTTCGCCATGGGCAAGTTCGCGCTGCGCGGGCTGGCGCAGAGCATGGCGCGCGAACTCTCGCCGCATGGTATCCATGTCGGACATGTGGTCATCGATGGTGGCATCAAGAGTGAACGCCGCCCCAATCCGCCGGACAAGCCCGACAGCATGCTTGATCCCGATGCCATCGCACAGAGCTACCTGCATCTCCTGCAGCAACCGCGGAGCGCCTGGGCGTGGGAGATTGAGTTGCGGCCGTGGCTCGAAAAGTTTTGATGGCTCGAGAGGTTTTGTTGATCCGAGAGATTTTGCGACCCGTGTCCAGGCTCCATTCCAGTAGCACCGTGTTGAAAGCAAACGCGAGATCCCTTCTTCTCGTGTGCGCGCTCAGCATCGCCGCGACCGGCGCGCAAGCGCAGTATCGCCACAGATACGAGCGCGAGCCCAAGCAGGTGGAACACCCGGCGCCCGCGGTGCCGGTCGATAAACGTGACCGCGTGGTGGCGACGGGCGCCTTTGCGGGCCGGCCTTATTGGCTGGCGCTGGCGCAGTGCGGCGGCATCTATTTCAAGCTCAACGTTCTCTACACCGATGTCGCGGTGCATGCCCGGGTGGTCAAGCCGGATCCGACGCTCAACACCAAATTCACCAAAAAGCTCAACGAAGCGATCAATGCCGCGACCACTTTCTTTGACGCCGCCGCCGAGTTTTTGATGACCGACCGCGGCATCGAACGCGACGAGGCGGTTCTCATCTATGACACGCAGTCGCGTGCGGTCGGCGATCGGGCCAAGTCGATCAACGAGGCTCAGGCTGCGGCGCAATCGTGCCCGGCGCTGTACGAAGCCTGCCAGCAGGCGCACGCCAAAGAGTGCAGCGAGACGCTCACGCCGATCAGCTAGATGGCGAGGGTGATAGGCATGAAAGCGATCGCCGCGTTTGTGATAGTGGCGGCCCTATTCGGCACTCTGCCGACAAGCGCGCAGGAAAGCGGCAATTCAGCGCCACCGCCCTACCAGCCAAGTCTCAGCGAAATTATGACGTTGCAGCAGTTACGCCACATAAAGCTGTGGTTCGCGGGCCATGCCGGAAACTGGCCTCTCGCCGACTACGAGATCGGGGAATTGAGTGACGGTTTTGACGATGTGAGCAGCATGCTCGGCGGCGACATCGTCAAAGGGCACGTTGGTGCTCCGCTGGCGGCTCTGCAAAAGGCCGTCGACGGCAAGAACAGCGCGGCATTTGCGGCCGCCTACGATCAGCTCGGCGCCGGCTGCAATGCCTGCCACCACGCGCTGGATCACGGCTTCATTGTTATTGCGCGCCCGAATTCGCTGCCCTACAGCGACCAGGTTTTCGCGCCGCAAAAGTGATCGTGCGTCAATCCAGCGCTTTGTAGAGGCGCTCGTCGTAGAGCGCGCCGGCGAGCGGGGCGACCTTGCCGCGAAAGCTGCGGGTGTGCGCTGCTATGGCGTGGGCGTCGAGCGTCGTTTTGCCGCTCCAGATTTCGAGGACGCTGAAATGATTGCCGCGGTTCGCTTGTTGAAGAACCTGGTAGCCGAGATTCCCCGGATCGCCGGCGGTATCGACGCTCATGGCTTTGAACGCCGCGATGCAATCGTCCTTGCCCGACGGAATGACGTCGACATGGGTCACAACAAAAATTGCCCCGGGCGCAATAGTGCTTTTTATCGCTGCCCCATCGAGCAGGGATGCAACGCGCTCGTCATCGGGGGCATTCTCAAGCGACTTAACGTTTTCGCGAAACTGCGAGACGTTCTGGGCCTTCGCATGGGCCTCGAACGCCGCGCCGTCGTTCCAGACTTCGACAATGGCAAAGCGGTTCGGTCGCGCAATTTCCTGTAGCGTGTCGACACGCAGATTGCCCTCCTGCGCGCGGCTGCTGTCGCGATAGTGCTCGAGCAATTGCGTGCCGCCGGCGACCGCGCTCGGCATCACTTCCACATAGGTGACGACGTAAACGGCCTTGTCCTGCGCATGGGCCCGTCCCACGAGCGTTGCCCCGAGAACTGCCAAACAAACGGCGAGCCGGCAAATTGGGCGCATGACGTTTGGCCTCCCTGCGGCAAATTTGAAGCAACGGTAATGCTGGGTTTTCTGCCGCGTCAAGGCGCCGCGGCGGACGGACCTGACACAGAGGCGGCACATTTGGCGCCCATGTGCGGGTAAGCGCAAAAAAGGAGGCCAACATGACTTTTCGCGTCTATTCCGGCCCGCGCGGCTCGCTATCGATCTCGCCCCTGGACAAGGATCGCCATCTCTACAAAGAGTTCGGCGTGCTCGATGAGGCGATGAGCTGGGCGCGGCATATCAACAATGGCGGTCGCGTAACTTTGCTGATCGAAGGCGATGACGGCACGCGGCTGACCAAGCAACAGATCGTGGCTGCGCTGAAGAATCCGGATTCGGCTGAATCGGCGGAAGACGCCGCGTAGTAGGGCCTTAGCGGATTTGCACGACGACGTTGCCCAAGAGCTTGCCGTGTTCCACCGCCTCGTGTGCGTCGACAACGTCGGCAAGCGCAAATGTCGCGCCAATATTGGTCGCGAGCGTTCCCGCCGTGATCGCACGTTCGATGCCCGCGATCGCTGCGGCGCGTTCGGCGGTGTCCAATTCGTAGACATAGATGAATTTCAAGGTGATGGCATATCGCAGGCAATACATCAGCGGTATTGCCGCTTCGGCTGCACCCGTGCCGTAGACCACGACCAGGCCGCGTGGCCGCAACACCTGCGGGATGAGCCTGGCATTGGCGGCGATGTCCAATTCGATGATGGCGTCGACGCCTTTTTTGCCGGTCAGGGCCATGACGCGCTCGCCGACATTGTCGCGCTTATAATCGATTGCATGATCGGCGCCGGCCGCGCGCGCCGCGGCGGCCTTTTCCGCCGAACTGACGGTGGTAATGACGGTGGCGCCGGCCGCCTTGGCGAATTGCACCGCATGGTGACCGACCGCACCCGCTCCGCCGGCAATAAGGAGCGTGACCCCGGGGCCGGCGCCGGAAACCGCTACGGCGTGAATGGCCGTCATCGCCGGAATGCCCAGACAGGCGCCGACTTCAAAGCTGACATTTGCCGGCAGCGGCACCGCCTGCGGTGAGGGCATCGCAACGTATTCCGCGCAGGTGCCGAACGGCCGCGCCCATTGGGCGTTCCACAGCCATACACGCTCCCCCAGACGCGACGCGGGGACGCCGCGTCGCCGACCATGTCGATTTCGCCGGCGCCGTCGCTGTGCGGGACCACGCGCGGATAAGCGATCTTGCGCGTCGAGCCAGAACGCGCCTTCACATCGGACGGATTGACGCCGGATGTAGCAAGCCGGACACGGACCTCGCCGGGGCCGGGGCGCGGGGTCGCGATCTCGCCAAGCTTGAGCACTTCGCGGGCCGAGCCATTCTGCTCGTAAAAGCCGGCGCGCATTCAGTGCTCTCCAATGGGATCGGCGGACAACGGGATGCGAGGTTAGCGGAACCCTCGCGCAGGGTCAGCAGCCGATCATGGGAGGCCCGATAACGCCATGATCCCGCGTTATTTTTCACTCACTGAAGAGATTCGACCGGAACGGGCTTTGTCCTTGAATTATCGGGCGATCCCGCCATACTGCACCGATTGTGCCGGGTGGCACGGGGTGGGGTTCCTTGGAACAGCAGCACAGTGACATCGCGAGCTTGCCGGCGTCGCGCGCTTGCAACGTTCTTATGATTTATCCGCAGTTTACGGCGGATTCCTTCTGGAACTTCTCAGAGGCCTGCGAGCTTGTGGGTGCGCGATATCCGGCGATTCGCTCGGATTGATTACGGTCGCGTCGATGTTGCCGAACGCCTGGAACGTCCGCCTCGTCAACCGCAACACCGAGGAACTGGCCGAGACCGACCTCGACTGGGACAA
>CAVXWL010000029.1:0-57729 GCA_963765365.1 uncultured Alphaproteobacteria bacterium
GTCAGCGTGCGGCTATCGATGGACAGGCCGGATATGGATTGCGGCAGCGCACCTTGCCGTTCGGCGCCCATCGCCGCCGCCATTGCGTCGGTGGTCCACAGCGCAGTCGCGCTCATGCGGCGAGTTCCTCGAGTGCCGTGGCGACCGCCTCATGATCGCTGAACGGTATGATCCGGTCGCCGATGATTTGGCCGGTTTCATGACCCTTGCCGGCGATCAGGAGGACGTCGCCGGAGCGCAAATCGGCGATGGCGCGGCGGATCGCTTGGCGACGGTCGCCGATTTCGGCGGCGCCGCGCGCTGCCGCGATGATCGCCGCGCGAATCGCGGCGGCGTCTTCGCCGCGTGGATTGTCGTCGGTGACGATCACGCGGTCGGCTTTGGCGGCGGCGATGGCTCCCATCAATGGCCGTTTGCCGCGGTCGCGGTCGCCGCCGGCGCCGAACACCACGACCAGGCGCCCGGTCGCATAGGGGCGCAATGCATCGAGCGCTTTGGCAAGCGCGTCCGGCTTGTGCGCGTAATCGACGAATATCTGCCCGCCGCGGCTCGCTCCGACCCGTTCCAGCCGGCCCTTGGCGCCAGACAGATTTTCGAGCGCCGCAAACACCGACTTGCCGTCGTCGCCGGTCGCGATGGCAAGTCCGGCAGCGACCAAGGCATTCTCGATCTGAAATTCGCCGACCAGCGGCAGACGCACGTCAAAATGACTGTCGTGGTATTCGAGCCGCAGTCGCTGCGCGAAGCCGTCGGCGCTTGATTGCAACAAACGGATGCCGCTGCCTTTGCGTCCGACGCTCATGATGCGCAGGCCGCGCGCCGCGGCCACCGCCAAGACCGCATCGGCGTGCTCGTGATCGGCATCGATAACCGCGGCCGCGCCGGGCGCGAGCAGCACCTCGAACAGCCGCAGCTTGGCGGCGAGATAGGCGTCGAAGGTCGGATGATAATCGAGGTGATCGCGGGTGATATTGGTGAAGCCACCGGCCGCGATCGCCATGCCGTCGAGCCGGTGCTGGTCGAGACCGTGCGAGGACGCTTCGATGGCGAGATGGGTGACGCCTTCGACGGCCAGCGCGTCGAGCGAACGGTGCAGCGCCACCGGATCCGGCGTTGTCAGCGAGCCATAGACCTCGCCGTTCGGGGAGACGATGCCGATGGTGCCGATGCTCGCGGCACTGTGACCGAGCGTGCTCCAGATCTGCCGGGTGAAAGCGGCGACCGAGGTTTTGCCGCTGGTGCCGGTGACCGCGGCGATGATGGGTGGCTGACGCGGATAGATTTTGGCAGCGATCAGCGCGAGCGCGTGGCGGGCGTGGTGCACGCGGATGAGCGCGACATCGCCGGGCACCGATGCCGGCGGCGAATGTTCGGTGACGATCGCGGCCGCGCCCGCCGCGATCGCGGCTGGCACGAAACGCAGTCCGTCGGCTTTGCTGCCGGCGACGGCGACGAAAACGTCGCCGGGTCTGATCGAGCGGCTGTCAGCGGTCACGCCGCCGATCTCGATGGCGGCGAAACGCTCCGCGTCAAATTCCGCGTCAGGGGGCAAAATCTCGCGAAGTTTCATGGCGGTTCGGTCGACAACAACCCGCTCGGTTCCGATCGAACGAGAATCGGGCTCCGGTACATTGCCTGGATATGATCTTTTCCGAATATCGCGGCCACCCTCGTATCGATCGCATGGGCAGGCTTTTCGGGATCGCCTCGTAAGCGGCCAACGCCTTACCTGCTTTCCTTCAGCGAGGCCAGTATCTGCTGATCGGCGGGCGGCACGTCCATGCGCGGCGGGATATCGAGGAGCGGCGCGATCCGCGAAACGATAGCGCCGCCGGTCGGCACCGCGTTCCAGCCCGATGTTGTGAAGCCGTGCGTTTCCGGCGTCGCATGCGGCTCGTCAAGCATGACCAGGAGTAGATAGCGCGGCTGGTCGGCTGGCAGGATCGCCATGAAATCGGTCAGCACTTTGGTCTTCGAATAGCGCCCGTTGACGACCTTGTCGGCGGTGCCGGTCTTGCCGCCGATATAGTATCCCGGCACGTCGGCTTTCTCGGCCGTGCCTTTCTCGACATTGAGCCGCATCAGGTAGCGCATCATGGCGCTGGTTTCGGGCTTGATCACCCGCCGGCCGAGTTTGTCCGCTTCGGCTTGGCTTCGCTTGAGAAAGGTCGGCGGGATCAGGATACCGCCATTCATGATCGCGGCGACGCCCATCGCCGCCTGCAGCGGAGCGACCGACAGGCCGTGGCCGAATGCGATTGTCGCTGTGGTGAGATCGCTCCAGCGCCGGGGCAAGATCGGTTCGGCGCTTTCCGGGAGCTCTGTATGCAAGCGATCGAGCTGGCCCAGTTTTTTCAGGAACGCTTTCTGCGCATCGGTGCCGAGCGACAGCGCCATGCGCGCCGCGCCGATATTGGAGGAGTAAGTGAAGATTTCCGGAACGGTCAGGATGCGGCGCTGCGCATCGAAATCGTGGATGGTGAATTTGCCCATGCGCAGCGGGGCGCGCGCATCGAACGACGATTTGAGCGTGACCTTGCCGGAATCGAGCGCCATCGCGACGGTAAAGGCCTTGAACGTCGAGCCCATTTCGTAGACGCCGGTGGTCAGCCGGTTGATGCGCGATGGATCGAGCGCCTCGCGCGGGTTGTTCGGGTCGTAGTCCGGCTCCGACACCAGCGCCACGACTTCGCCGGTACGCACATTGAGGACAAGTCCCGCGGCGGCGAGCGCGTTGAATTTCGTGCGCGCGGCGACCAATTCCTCGCGCAGCACGTGCTGCACGCGCAGGTCGACGGCGAGCTGAACCGGCGTTTGCAGCCGGTCGGTGGCGAGACCGGCCATGTGCAAGGCCTCGAGCCCTTGCCCATCAAGCCACTTCTCCATTCCGGCGATGCCCTGATTGTCGATATTGACGTGGCCGATCAGATGCGAAATCTCGTCGCCGTTCGGATAGTCGCGCTTGTTTTCGTTCAAGAAGCCGATGCCGGGCAGGCCCTGACGGTAAATCTCGCGTTGCTGCTCCGGCGTGATGTCGCGCTTGAGCCAGACGAAGCCGCGTTTCGATGACAGCCGCTCGCGCAGTTCTTTGGGATCGAGATCGGGCAGATCCGCGGTGAGCAATTCAGCCGCTTCGTCGACGTCGATCAGCCGCCGCGGTTCGGCATAGAGCGAAGGCACCCGCACGTCGGTGGCCAAAATCTCGCCGTTGCGATCGAGAATGTCGGGGCGCGCCGTCCCTATGGCGTCGCTGGAAACGACACGATGGACGGTATGTTCGTCGGCCTGGACCGCGAACATCACAAGCCGCGCCGAAATGATGGTGTAGACCGCGGCGAAAGCGAGGATGGCGAGCCCGATGCGCGCCTTCGCCTTGGCGCCGCGGTCGGCATCCTTGCCGTAAAGCATTTTGCGGATTAGCCACTGCCGCCACGGCAATTCGCGCCGGCTCATTGCGGATGGCTGCAGCGCGAATGTTTCCGTGGTCACGCTCACTGTCGCGGCGCTCCGTCCGCCGGAACCGCGTTCGGAGGCGCATTCGGAGCCGAGCTTGGCGCTATGTTCGCGGACTTGGCGGGCGCTTGAGCCGCGCCGGCGGGCGGCGGCGCCGCAGCCGGAATAGTTCCGGTCGCCGTGATGGTGCGGGACTCCTCGAAATTCTCGATCATGCCGCCGATCGGATCGGTGCTGGCAGTGACGGATTGCGGCGGCCGCTCGGGAAGCTGATCGAGCGTGTCGAATTGCGTGGCGGCGATCGGCTGCAGATGGAGGAAGCGCTTGGCCAAAGCCTCGATGCGCGCCGGATCGTCGAGCTGTCCCCATTGTGCGCGCAACGCGGCGATGTCGTCGCGTTCGTGGCGCACCTCGCCGCGCAGCTTGGCAAGTCGCTCGGCCTGCACGGTGGCGTCGAATTTGATCCGATAGACCCAGGCTGCGGCAAGTATGAGCACGCCGATCACGACAAAATTGAGCAGGCGCAGGATCACGGCCGCCCCCGCATGATATCGGCGAGCGACGGCAGGCGCGGCAGCAGGCCTTCCACGTTCGCCGCGCGCGGCGGCGCATCGGTGCGTTCGGCGGCACGCAGCTTGGCCGAGCGGGCGCGCGGATTGTCGGCGGTTTCGGCTTCGTCGGGCATCTCCGGCCGCCGGGTCAGCGCGCGAAACGTCGACGGCGCGGCAACGATGTCGGGGCGGTGGCGCGAACCGGCTGGCGGGCGGCTGCGTTCGTTGAGAAAAGTTTTGACGATGCGGTCTTCGAGCGAATGGAAGGCGACCACGACGAGGCGGCCCGACGGCTTTAGCGCCTGTTCGGCGGCGGCAAGGCCGCGCGCCAATTCGCCGAGTTCGTCGTTGACGAAAATCCGCAAGGCCTGGAAGGTGCGCGTCGCCGGATGAATGGCGCCCGGGCGCGCATGCACCACGCGGGCAACGATCTCGGCGAGCGCCCGTGTCGAGTTCGATGGCCTGCGCGCTGCGCGCCTTGACGATGGCGCGGGCGACGGCGCGGGCGTGATGCTCTTCTCCGAGGATGGCGATGATGGCGGCGAGATCGCGCTCCCCGGCGCGCGCGACGATATCGGCGGCACTCGCACCGCTGCGCCCCATGCGCATGTCGAGCGGCCCATCGAGCCGGAACGAAAATCCGCGCGCCGCTTCGTCAAGCTGCATCGACGACACGCCGAGATCGAACACGATGCCGTCGGCAGCGGGCGAGCCGCCGGTGAGCGATGCCAGGTTCGAAAAGCGGTCTTCGACGAGTTCAAGCCGGCCGCGCGCTTCTTCGACGAGAGCCGCGCCGGCCGCAAGCGCGGCCTCGTCGCGGTCGATGGCGATGACCTGCGCACCGGACGTCTGCAGGATCGCGCGCGTATAGCCGCCGCCGCCGAACGTCGCGTCAATGTAGAGGCCGCCGCTATGGACGCCGAGCCAGCCGACAGCGCGGCGGGCGAGCACGGGAATGTGACGGGCCGATCCGCCAGCGACAGCGCTGCTGTCGCTGCCCGCCATCACTCCCGTGCTCCGAGCGGTTTTGCCGCCGCCATCCGGGTGCCCAACTCCTCTTTGAAGGCGCGGACCTTCTCGGTGGCCTCCGCGAGTTCCGCGCGAAAACGGCCGGGCTCCCAGATTCGAAATTTGTGGCCGAGGCCGACGAATGTTGCCGTATCGGTAATCCCCGCATGCGCCTTGAGCATGTCGGTGAGCACAACGCGGCCCTCGCCGTCGATCTTGAGCGTCTCGCTCGTGCCGTAGAGCGATAACGAAAACTGTTCGCGTTGGTCCGAATAGGGCGAGAAGCCCGCAATCAGCGTCTCGATCTCGCCGAGCAGCGTATTGCCGCCGGCATCGAGCGCGGGCCGGTCGAGCGCGGGATAACAATAAAGACCGTCGAAACCGTCGCGCGCCAGCACGGCGCGGAACGAAGCCGGCACCGACACGCGACCCTTCGCGTCCAGGCGCAGCGAATAGTGGGACACAAAGCGGTCCATCTTGCCCTTCGCCGGGCGGTAGACCCGGCCCGGACGACCCTCGCAATAATAGCGTATTTGGGAGTATATGGGCTATCATGGGCCAATATGGGCGTCAACGGACCCACCCCGTCGATAGGGCAAACCCGCACGAGTTTGATTAACGAGCGGTATGCTTAAAGAATGGTTGAAGCTGGCGTGTGTGGGGTGCTTCGCCGCCATACTGTCCGGAAAAATTTTGCTTGGCCGGATGCGCGCCGTGCCGAGGACGACGGGCGGGCCGCAAGCTGTGACGCCTGCGCGTCGCGTAACAGGAACGCCATGAGGTTCGGCATTCCTTGCGAATCTTGTGCAAGCCGGCGCAAATCAGCTTGTCGCTTACGCCCGTTACCCTAAAGTCCGATTATGTCGCGTCCTGTGTTTCCGCCGGATTCCTGTGTCGTTGCCGAAGTGATGCCTTCGCCCAATCATGGCGAGCGCCGCGACGGTCAGCGGCCGGATATGGTCATCCTGCACTACACCGGAATGCAGGATGCCGAGGCGGCGCTGGAATTGCTCAGAGCCCGCGGCAGCGATGTTTCATCGCATTATTTCGTGTTCGAGGACGGCCGCATCATTCAGATGGTGCAGGAGAGCCGCCGCGCCTGGCATGCCGGAAAGTCCTATTGGGCCGGCGAAACCGACATCAACTCCTGCTCGATCGGTATCGAGATCGCCAATCCGGGACACGACCACGGCTATCCCGATTTCCCCACGCGGCAGATCGCGGCGGTCACCGCGCTTTGCCGCAGCATTCAAACCCGCAACACTATTCCGACGGTGCGGGTCTTGGCGCATTCCGACGTGGCGCCGGGGCGCAAGCAGGATCCCGGCGAGAAGTTTCCGTGGCGCACGCTGCACGATTCCGGCGTCGGCCATTGGGTCAAGCCGGCGCCCATCATGAATTTCGGTCAAACGCTGTCGCATGGCGACCGCGGCGACGCGGTCGCGGCGCTGCAGAAATCGCTGGCCGAGTACGGTTACGGCGTCGACGTCAGCGGCGAATACGATTCGACGACGCTTGAAGTCATCACTGCCTTTCAGCGCCATTTCCGGCCTGAACGTGTGGACGGCGTCGCCGACCAGTCCACCCGCAGCACGCTGCAGGAGCTGCTTGCCAATCGCGGCCGCACCCGCACCATTGCGGCGCGCGTGCGCACCTCTATGCTAGTCGCGCCTCGGCGTCCCGTGGCCGACCCCTTGACGGCGCCACGCAACGTCCCCATCCCTGTACCGGTCAGTCGGCCGGACGGCCGCTCCGGCGAAACCGAAAGGTTGCCGGGGAGGAAAGTCCGGGCTCCGTGGACAAGCGGTGCCGGATAACATCCGGCGGGTGCGAACCCAGGGACAGTGCCACAGAGAACAGACCGCCGCGGCGCGTTGCGTATAACCGCGGCAAGGGTGAAACGGTGCGGTAAGAGCGCACCGCGCCGGCGGCAACGTCGGCGGCACGGCAAACCCCACCGGGAGCAAGACCGAATAGGGACGGCGCGAAGCGGTCACGCGCAAGCGCGATTGGTTCGGGATCGATGTCCAGATCCTGCCGTCCGGGTAGGTTGCTTGAGGCGCCGGGTAACCGGCGTCCCAGAGGAATGGCCGTCACGTCTGCGGGTCACTCCGCAGGCCATCCAGAACCCGGCTTATAGGCCGGCTGACGTGAAACTAAGGGCGCCCGGCGGAATCCCGTCGGGCGCCCGCCAAGTTTTGTGGGTAGAAGCCCAACATTCCCGAGCACAAGTGCCCGTTATTTTGCCCTGCTCAATAATCGAGCAGAGGCCGCTTCGAGTCTCGGCATCCGGACTGCGCTAAGCAAGAATTACTTGCAAAATCAATCATCTCCGCGTGGCATGGCCTTTGCTGCTTTGCAACATAGCAGTCCTGGGCTGACCGCTTGCGCAGCTATGCGCTTCGGCTCGCCCCAACACAGCGGAGCCAAACATGGACTATGTGAAGCCGGCGGACGTCGCCGCCATGATGGTGAATACCGCGCGGGCCAAGCTTGCGCTGCCGCCACTCGACCTCATCATCCGCGGCGGTCTCGCGGGCGCAATTCTTGCCGCCGCAACGAGTCTCGCTTTCACCGGCATGGTGCAGACCAACCAGCCGCTGGTCGGTGCGCTTATCTTTCCCGTCGGCCTCATCCTCATCGTGCTGCTTGGCCTCGATCTGGTCACCGGCAGCTTCGGACTGTTGCCGCTGCCATGGATCGAAAATGACGTCAGCGCCAAAACCATGCTCGGCAACTGGGGCTACGTCTTCCTCGGCAACCTGATCGGCAGTGTGGTCTATGGCGGACTGTTGGCAATCGTGCTGACGAATTTCGGCGCCACGGCGCCAGCCGGCGTCGCCGCCAAGATCATCGCCATCGCGCAAGCCAAGACGACCGGCTACGAGGCCCTTGGCTTCGCCGGCCTTGTCACGGTGTTCGTCAAGGCGATGCTCTGCAATTGGATGGTGTGTCTCGGCATCGTCGCGGCGATGACGACATCGTCGACGATCGGCAAGATCGCCTGCGCCTATATGCCGATCTTCATCTTCTTCGCCCAGGGTTTCGAGCATTCGGTCGTCAACATGTTCGTCATTCCGACCGGCATGATGATGGGCGCCAAGATCACCATCGCCGAGTGGTGGCTGTGGAATCAGATTCCGGTGACGCTCGGCAATCTGGTCGGCGGCTTCGCCTTTACGGGACTTGCGCTCTACATCACGCACAAGCCCCGCAGCTCGGCTCCGGCGCCACTGACGGCGCCGACGCAAGTCCCGGCAGAATGACGGAAGCCGAACTCAAGCAGATTGCCGCCGGGGAGACCGGTGATTTCAACCCGGAACAGAAGCGCTATCTGGAAGGGTTCGTCGCCGGAGTACAGATCGCCAAAGCGGCGAAAAGCGTTGCGGGCACGGCGCCCGCGGCCGGTCCGGCTGTTGCGGTCGGAGGGCCCGAGCCGGCGGGCCCGGATGCGGCGGGCCTTGCCGCGCAAAGCCGGGTGCTCGCGTCGGGACGAAAACTGTCCGATCCGGAAAAGTTCAAGCGCGAGCAGCATCCGTTCGATACTTACGAGCGGCTGAAGGAACACGCGTCGAAGGGCGAATATCCAAAACCGCCGGACAATTTCCGCTGGCGCTTTTTCGGCCTGTTCTACGTCGCGCCCAATCAGAATTCGTATATGTGCCGCCTGCGCATCCCGAACGGCGTTCTCAAGGCCGCGCAGTTCGCAGGCGTCGCCGATCTCGCCGAGCGTTACGGCGGCGGCTACGCCCATGTAACGACGCGCGCCAATCTCCAGGTCCGCGAAATCGAGGCGGCCAATACGGTCGCGATGATCGAGGCTATCCAGGACCTCGGGCTTTGCTCGCGCGGCTCCGGCGCCGACAACATTCGCAATGTCACCGGCACGCCAACCGCGGGCATCGACCCGCAGGAACTCATAGATACGCGGCCCTACGCGCGCGAATGGCATTTTCACATTCTCAACGACCGCTCGCTCTACGGCCTGCCGCGAAAATTCAACGTCGCTTTCGATGGCGCTGGCACCATTCCCGTACTGGAGGATACCAACGACATTGGCTTTCAGGCGGTCGAAGTGAAAGACGGTTTCGGCCTCAAACCCGGCGTTTGGTTCAAGCTCTGTCTCGGCGGCATTACCGGCCATCATCATTTCGCCCGCGATACCGGCGTGCTGGTCACCCCGCAAGACGCGTGCGCCGTGGCGGACGCCGTCGTCCGTGTCTTCATCGATCACGGCGATCGCACCGACCGCACCAAAGCGCGATTGAAATATGTGCTTGACGCCGTCGGCATCGAAAAATTTCTCGGCCTGCTCGAGGAAAAGCTCGGTCGGAAGTTCGATCACGCCGTGCCTGGTGCGGTCGAGCCGCGTCCGGGTTTCGAGCGGACCGCGCATATTGGCATTCATGCGCAAAAGCAGCAGGGACTGAACTGGATCGGCGTCGTCGTGCCGGTCGGCCGGATGTCGGTTGCGCAGATGCATGGTCTCGCCGCAATCGCGCATGACCTCGGCGACGGCGATGTGCGGCTCACCGTGTGGCAGAATCTTTTGCTCTCAGGCGTGCCGGACGAAAAGCTGCGCGAGGCCGAAGACCGGATCGAAGCGCTTGGTCTGGCGATCAAAACCAACGCCATCCGCGCCGGTCTCGTGGCCTGCACCGGCAATACCGGCTGCAAATTCGCGGCCTCTGACACCAAGCGTCATGCCGAAGAGATCGCGCTCTGGTGCGAGACGCGCGTTGCGCTCGATACGCCGGTGAACATCCACTTGACCGGATGCCATCACTCTTGCGCGCAGCATTTCGTGTCCGAGATCGGGCTGCTCGCCTGCAAGGTCCAGGCGAATGAGGACGATGACCCGGTGGAGGGCTATCACATTCTCGTCGGCGGCGGTTTCGGGCCGCAGGCCGCGCTCGGACGCGAGCTTTATCGCGACGTTACCGCGGCAAGAACACCGCAAACCGTCGAACGCATTCTCAAGGCCTATCTCGCGCATCGTACGTCGCGCGAGGAGACTTTTCTTGCCTTTACCCGGCGGCACGATACCGGCGCGCTTAAGGCAATGATCGAACTGGAGGCCGCCGAATGAGCGTGACGCCGCGGCCGCTGATTCCGTCTTTCATTCCTGAATCGGCGCCGTTTTCCCCCGAGCAGCGCACCTGGCTCAACGGACTGTTTGCCGGGGTGTTTGGCCTGCAAGAGAGCGTTACGCCGCTCTCGGCCGCCGAAGTTGCCAGCATGCTGCCGGGGCTTCTCGGCGGTGTGGTTGCGGACGCGCCCGCACAAGCCGTGGACGCCGATGATGGTGCGCCGTGGCACGATCCGGCGATGGCTTTGCCGGACCGACTCAAGCTCGCCGACGGCCGGCCGCTGCCGCGCCGCTTGATGGCGGCAATGGCGCAGCAGGATTGCGGCCAGTGCGGCTACAATTGCAACGACTATGCGAATGCGCTGTTCGTGCAATCGGAGAAGCGGCTGAACCTTTGCGTGCCGGGCGGCAAAGAAACGTCCCGCATGCTCAAGCAGCTTTATCAGGAGCTCGATTCCGCGCCCGTCGCTGAGGCTCCGTCGCCGGCGGAGTCTGTTCCCGCCTCCGCCGCGCAAGCCGGGCGCTCGCGGGATAATCCGGTCTATGCAACGTTTCTCTCGCGCCGCCGGCTGAACAAGCCGGACTCGCAGAAGGAAACCTGGCACATCGACATCGACCTTGCCGGCACCGATCTCGATTACGTCGTCGGCGATTCCTTTGGGATTTTTCCCGTCAACGATGCGGAACTGGTGGAAGCGGTGCTCGCTGCAATCGAAGCGCCGGCGGACTTTCCCATCGGCGATCGCACGCTGCGCGAGGAACTCACTTACGGCGCCTCGTTGTCGCCGGCGCCCGATATGCTGTTCGAGCTGATCACCTATCTGACCGGCGGCGAACGCAAGCAAAAGGCCAAGCGGCTGGCCGCCGGCGGCGATCCGGACGGCGATGCAGCGACCCTCGACGTGCTCGGCGCACTGCAAAAGTTCCAGGGCATAAGGCCGGATCCGGAAGCTTTTATCGAGGCGCTGGATCCGCTGCAGCCGCGGCTCTATTCGATCTCGTCATCGCTCAAATCCAGTCCGGGATGCGTCTCGCTAACAGTCGACGCGGTGCGCTACGAGATCGACAAGCGCGCGCGCCACGGCGTCTGTTCGATTTTCCTTGGCGGCCGCGTCCTGCCCGGCGACAAAATCAAGGTCTATGTCCAGAAGGCGCAGCATTTCGCGCTGCCGGCCGATCCGGCGAAGCCGATCATCATGATCGGACCGGGGACCGGTATAGCGCCGTTCCGGGCCTTCCTTCATGAGCGGCAGGCGACCGGCGCGCCGGGGCGCAATTGGCTATTCTTCGGCCATCAGCGCAGCACGTGCGATTTCTTTTATGAAGATGAATTGACCGCCATGCGCTCGGCAGGGCTGTTGACCCAACTGTCGCTCGCCTGGTCGCGCGATTCTGACGAAAAAGTCTATGTGCAGCACCGCATGCGCGAGGCCGGCGGCGAACTGTGGTCCTGGATCGCCGACGGCGCCCACATATATGTCTGCGGCGATGCGCAGCGCATGGCCAAGGACGTCGAGACGGCGCTCCTCGATATCATCGTCGCACATGGTGGCCGCGAACCGGGCGAGGCGGTAAAAGTGCTTAATGAACTGAAGATCGGTGGCCGCTACCAGACCGACGTTTACTAGGAGATTTTTCGCTCGTGACCGCCGACCGCGATCCTGTCGAAGTTCGAGTTCCGCGCATGGGCGCCCTGTCGCGGCTGCCGGCGTTTTTTGCGCTCGAGGGCAGACGCGCCGTCGTCGCCGGCGGCAGCGCGGCCGCGGCGTGGAAAGCCGAATTGCTGTCGGCGGCCGGCGCACATGTCGACGTCTTTGCGCCGTCGCCGGGCGAGGAGATGCTCGCACTCGCCGGCGCTCCGCCGCGAGGCGCCATCGCGATCCAGCAGCGCGGCTGGGCCGGCGCCGACTTCGCCGGCGCCGCCATTGCGGTCGCCGATTGCGCCGATGACGCCGCCGCCGCGGAGTTTGCCGCAGCCGCCCGCGCTGCGGGCGTGCCGGTGAACGTCATCGACCGTCCGGCATTTTGCGATTTCTCTTTTGGCGCCATCGTCAATCGATCGCCGCTCATCATCGGCATTTCGACCGACGGCGCCTCGCCGGTATTCGGCCAGGCGATCCGCGCCAAGATCGAAGCGTTGATCCCGAAGGGTTTTGCGCGCTGGGCCGAAGCGGCGCGCACCTTGCGGCCGCGGGTGCAAAAGTTGGCGCTGCCGTTCCGCGGCCGCCGCGGCTTTTGGGAAAAATTCGCCGCGCGAGCCATCGCCGCGCCGGACCGGCCGCCGACCGACGCCGATCTCGACGCGCTTTTGTCGCCGCAGACGGTGCGGGAGCCCGGTTCGGTCATTCTCGTCGGCGCCGGCCCCGGCAATCCGGAATTGTTGACGTTACGGGCGGTGCGCGAACTACAATCGGCCGATGTGATCCTGTTCGACGCGCTGGTGTCGAGCGACATTCTCGATTTCGCCCGCCGCGAAGCCAAGAAAATGCTGGTCGGCAAAACCGGGCACCAGGCCTCATGCCGGCAGGATGACATCAATGCGCTGATGATCTCGCTCGCCAAAGCCGGCCGGCGCGTCGTCCGGCTCAAGGGCGGCGATCCGATGATTTTCGGCCGCGCCGACGAAGAGATCGCGGCCTGCCGCATGGCGGGAATAGCGGTGGATGTGGTGCCGGGCATCACTACGGCGCAGGGCGCCGCCAGCCGCCTGTTGGCGTCGCTGACGCGCCGCGGCGAGGCGCGCCGCGTGCAATATGTCACCGGGCACGGTCACGACGGCAATTTGCCGACGGACATCGACTGGAAAAGCCTTGCCGATCCAGCGGTGACCACCGTCGTCTACATGCCGACCAAGACTTTGCCCGAACTCGTCACCCGCGCGGTGGCGGCCGGACTGGATGCGGCAACGCCTGCGGTCGCTGTTGAGCGGGCGACCCGCGCCGACGAGCGGGTCATTGCCACGACGATCGCCGAACTGCCGGCGCGGCTCGCGGCCGAGCCGCCGGCAGGCCCGATCGTGGTGCTGATCGGGCGTGTGTTCGCGGAATACCTGGACACCGCCTTAAATGAAGGGATTTCCGGCCGAGACGCGGTCCAAATGCGGCCGGCGCAACGCCCTTAAGCCATTTCGTTTGGAGACAATGAACGGGTTGCGGAAGCCCGCCCCAGCCGCCTATTTATGCCCTGCATGAACACCGTCACCGCACCCCCCGTGGCCGCGAGCCCGTCGCACCTGCCCGAGCCTCACACCGGCCTTATCGAGGCCCGGCTGACCGGGATCGAAGACGTCGCGCGCGACACCAAGCTCTATAGCTTTGCCCGCGTCGAAGGCGGCGCGTTGCCGGCCTACAAGCCCGGCGCACATATCGACCTTCATCTTCCCAACGGTCTCTTGCGGCAATTCTCGCTGGTGGTGCCGAATTCCGATCCGGCAAGCTATGTCGTCGGCGTCAAGCGCGATGAAAACAGCCGCGGCGGCTCGCGCTACATCATCGATGAAATGAAAGTCGGCGACCGGATCAAAATCAGCGCCCCGCGCAACAATTTTCCGCTGATCGAGAATGCCGACCACGTGCTGCTCGTCGCCGGCGGCATCGGCATCACGCCGATCTGGTGCATGACGCAGCAGCTCATCGCGCTCGGTCGGCCGTGGACGCTGCACTATTCCTGCCGCTCGCGCGCTGACATGGCGTTCCTTGAAGCGCTCAAAGCGCTCGATCCGCAGTCCGTGCATCTGCATTTCGACGAGGAAGCCGGCGGCAAGTTCGTCGATCTTGGCGCCGCCATCGCCGCCGCGCCGGCGAACTCGCACTTTTACTGCTGCGGCCCCAATCCGATGCTCAAGGCGTTCGAGGCGGCAGCGGCCAGCCGGCCGCGCAGCAATGTCCATGTCGAATATTTCACGCCGAAGGACGACGCCGCGGCGACCGGGACTGGAGGCTTCTGGGTCGAACTGGCGCGCTCGGGCGAGGAATATTACATCCCCGCCGGCAAGAAGGTGCTCGAAGTGTTGTTCGATGCCGGCGTCGACGTCGATTATTCCTGCGAGCTCGGCATCTGCGGCGCCTGCGAGACCCGCGTCATTTCCGGCACTCCGATCCACCACGATTCGGTGCTCAGCGAAGAAGAGCAGGCCACCAACGAAAAGGTCATGATCTGCTGCTGCGGCTGCGCGACGGAGCGGCTGGTACTGGATATGTAATGTGCGTAGGATGGGTTCGTAGCGAAACCCATCGTGAATCTTGCGAACCTGTGGTGGGTATCGCGTCGTACAACCCGCCTTACGGATCGCGCAGCATGGACGCCCCCGTCAAATCCTGGACCGCCGCCGAGCCAGTTCGCGAGGAGCGGCAAGACCTGCGTTCCTGGATCGCGCAATTGCGCGCGGCGGGCGAATTGCAGGACATTGCCGGCGCCGAGCGCGAGGCGGAGATCGGCGGCATCGTCGACATCTATCAGCGCCGCATCGGCAACAAGGCGGTGCTGTTTGACGACGTGCCGGGCTTTCCGCGCGGCCACCGCATCCTCGCCAATATTCTCACCTCGCTGCGGCGCATCAACCTCACGCTGGGGCTTGATCCGGACGCCAGCGCTCTTGAGCTGGTGCATTACTGGCGGCGCATCATGAAAGAGGCGAGGGCGATACCGCCGGTCACGGTGAAAACCGGCGCGGTCCTGGAAAACGTGCGCACCGGCGGCGACATCGACATTTTCAAGATCCCGGTGCCGCGCTGGCATGAACACGACGGCGGTTACTTCATCGGCACCGGCGACATGGTGATCATGCGCGATCCGGAGACCGGCTGGATCAACTACGGCGCCTATCGCGTGCAGGCGCAAGAGCCCAACGTCGCGACGGTGATGTTCTCGAAAGGCAAGCACGGCGATATCATCAAGCGCAAATATCACGAGCGCGGCGAGCCGTGCCCGATTGCGGTCGTGTGCGGCATGCACCCGGCTTTGTTCATGATCGCCGGCCTAGAAATTCCTTACGGCAAGAACGAATACGACGCAGCCGGCGGGCTGATCGGCGAGCCGGTCGAAGTCATCGCCGGCCCGCGCACCGGCCTGCCGATTCCGGCACATGCCGAAATCGCCTTCGAAGGCTTCATCCATCCCAACGATTTGCACGATGAAGGCCCGCTCGGCGAATGGACCGGCTATTACGCCGGCGGCCTCAAGAAGGAACCGGTGATCCGCATCGAGACCTTCATGCACCGCAACGATCCGATCCTGCTCGGCGCGATCCCCGGCATTCCGCCGGACGATGATTTGTTCTACCGGGGCACCTATCGCTCCGGCGCGGTGTGGAACCAGCTCGAAGCGGCCGGTGTCCCCGAAGTCAAAGGCGTCTGGGCGCATGCCGCAGGCGGCAGCCGGCTCTGGCTCACCGTTGCCATCAAGCAGCAATATGCCGGTCACGCCAAACAGGCCGGGCTGATCGCTTCGCAATGCCATGCCGGCGCCTATGCCAACCGCTTCGTCGTCGTGGTCGATGACGACATCGATCCGGCCGACATGGACAAAGTGGTGTGGGCGATGTGCACCCGCTTCGATCCGCGCGAAGGCATGGAGACGCTGCGCGGCTGCTGGTCGACCGCGCTCGATCCGATGGCCTACGGCAGCGATGATCCGCGCAACGCCCGCGTGGTGATCGACGCCTGCAAGCCGTTCAAGCGCCGCGATACGTTTCCGATCGTGGTGCGGTCGAGCGAGGAAGTCGAGGCGCTGGTACGCGGCAAATTCTCCGATGTGCTGCCGCGTGGTTGAGCATTGAGCGCATGACCGAGAAATTCGATATTACGTTGACCATCAACGGCCGCGATTATCCGATCCGCGTCGAGCCGCGTAAAACGCTGGTCGACGCCATCCGCGACGATTGCGGCCAGACCGGCACCCATATCGGCTGCGAGCACGGCGTCTGCGGCACCTGCACTGTCATCGTCGATGATGAAGCCGTGCGCTCCTGCCTGATGTTCGCGATCCAGGCGCAGGGCAAAAAAATCCGCACGGTCGAAGGTCTCGCCGACGGCGAAAAGCTGTCGGTGCTGCAGCAGGCATTTATCGATAATCACGGTCTGCAATGCGGCTATTGCACGCCGGGATTCCTGATGCTAGCGACCAACGCGCTGGAGAAGAACCCGCAGATCGGCGACGAGGACCTCATCGACGTGCTGGCCTCGAATCTGTGCCGTTGCACCGGCTACCAGAACATCATCAAGGCGGTGAAAGCGGCGCGCGACGAAATGCGGGGCGGGACGGTTACGGCCGGTTGAGCGCCGCCAGCGCTGCTTGCGCGACTTCGACGTCCTGCTCGATCTTGGCGCCGCCGGCAGCGACCGCGCCGATGACTTCGCCGCCGACCTCGATCGGAAATCCGCCCGGCACATTGGTGAAGTCGCCCATGCGCACCGCCATCGACAGCGCATTCTCCTCCGGCGCATAGCCGGTCGGCAGCCGCTGCGACGCCGCGGTGATCGCCTTCCTCTGCGTAGTGATGATCGAGAAGTGGCGCGCGCCATCCATCATCAGGAAGCCGATCAGCCGGCAACTGCCATCGACCACCGCCAGCGAGACTTTGCAGCCGAGTTCGTTGGCCTTGGTCACGCCGGCCATCAGCATTTTCAGGCTCGCCTCGTGGGTGAGCCGGTGAGTGGGTAAGAAATCCGCCATGGTCGATGACTCCACTGCCGCGGAACCTGCCACCACCACATGACACAAAATCGGCAATGCTGTTAGTGTCCGCGGAGGTGGCAGACAGCAGAGGTACGCAAGCGTGAGCACGGGAAATCTACCGACCGAATGGGACCGCGAAGCCGATATCGTCGTCATCGGGTCCGGCGCGACCGGCATGCCGGCGGCGATCGTCGCGCGCGAGGCCGGCGCATCGGTAATCGTGGTGGAGGCGCAGCCGCATATCGGCGGCCACGCGATCACCTCCGGCGGCAATCTGCCGCTCGGCGGGGGCACCAGCTATCAGAAGAAATACGGCATCGCGGATTCGGCCGACCTGTTCTTCCAGGATCTGACCGACTGGTCGGTGGTCGAGACCAACGGCTTTCCGCCCTATCGCTATAACGACCGCGAAGTCATCCGCGCCTTTGCCGACAACAGCGTGCCGGCGTTCGAATTCCTCATGGCGCATGGCGTGAAGGTCATCGACCGGCCGCCGAACAAAGTCGGTCACGAGATCGGCGTTTCGGTGTTGCGCACCATGCAGATCTCGGTTGAGGACTGGCCGATGGTGCATACCGGCGGGCCGGCCGATCCGGGCGACGACGAAATTCGCGCCGGCGCCGGACTGATGCGGCCGCTGGAAGCGGCGGCGCGCAAAGCGGGCGTCGAAATCCTGCTCGAACACCGCATGCTCGCGCTTCATCGCGAGGCGGCGAATTCCGGGCGCGTTTGCGGCATCGCCGTCAACCACAACGGACAAAAGCTCAACATTCGCGCGCGCAAAGCCGTCATCATCGCCACCGGCGGCTCGACCGGGAACGTCAACTTCCGCCGCATGTTCGATCCGCGGCTGACGGAAGAATATTGCGGGCTCGCCGGCATGCCGTGGTCCGACCAGGACGCCAGCGGCGAGATCGCCGGCATGGCCGTTGGCGCATCGCTGTGGGGCCTGTTCAACTATACCGGCGAGTTCGGCTCAGGCATCACCAAGCCCGGCGCGATCGGCTGCCAATACGGCTACGTCAATGTGCGCTGGCATCCGAGCAGCGAAGTGTTCGTCAAGGCGCGTGCGACCGGGCTCCAAGTGGCGGATTGGCAGGATGTCATCATGGTCAACATGCTGGGCCAAGAGTTTCTACGACGAGACCGCCGGCCACTTTAATTACAACACCTATCAGAGCACCAACCCCTACGAGCCGGGGAGTTACCTCAACGCCAAGAACCAGAAATACAATCCGAGCAATTTCATCAATGCGGCTTTGGCCGGCATCGGCGACGGCCACAATGGCGGCGGGCCGATCTGGGCGACCTTCGATGCCGACGCGGTGGCGCGCGAGAAATGGCGGCCGGTGCCGCCCCATGTCGATGTCGATGCCGGGTTCTTCTTCAACGCCGGCACGATTGGCGAACTTGCCGCCAAGATCAAAATGAAATATCAGCGCGTGGCGATGCCGCCGCAAAATCTCGTCGACAGCGTCGCGCGCTACAATTCATTCGTCGACGTGGGCAAGGATGCCGACTTCGGCAAGCCGAAGCCGCTCTACAAAATCGAAAAGCCGCCGTTTTATGCCGCCTGGGCGACGCCGGTCCTACACGACACCCGCGCCGGCCTGCGCATCAATGCGCGCTGCCAGGTCATCGACATGAACGGCGAAACGATCCCCGGGCTTTATTGCGGCGGCGAATCCGCCGGCGGCTTTTCCATGCACGGCCTGCCGCGCGCGGTCTGTCAGGGCTTTATTGCCGGTCGCAATGCGGCTGGAGATAACGCCGGACCCTAGTTCGTCATTCCGGGGCGCCGCAAAGCGGCGAGCCCGGAATCCATATTCGCTGCGTTCAAGTAGGGCGCCTGACGCCAGTTCCGTAATTTTCGTGATAATGGATTCCGGGCTCGGCCCTTCGGGCCGCCCCGGAATGACAGCTTCGTTAAACCGTCGTCTGCGCCATGCCGCGCTCCGCCTTGAGCGCTGCCTTGGCGCCGTCCTTGAAGGCTACATCCGGCGGCAAGACCACCGAGCAGGAACGGATTTTGTGATGCTCGGGATCGACGCCAGGCGGAGTGACGCCTTTTTCGACCAGCGCCTTGGCGGCGCGCATCAGGCGGTGGCGCGCCATGATGATGCCGTTGTCGGTCGAAACCAGATTTTCCTTGGTGCGGTCGCAGACCGGTCCCATGCTTTCCTGCAATGACGCGTCCTGCATGGCAAAGCCGGCGACACCGCTGAAGGTCTTGCCGGCCTTCTGCGCCGCGCGGTCGATCAGATAATCGTTGTCCTTGTTGGCGAGCGGCCGGTAGGTGCCCGGAATATATTTGCAATGCACGCCGGCGCCGTCCTTCATGGCGTCGACTTCGGTCTTGGTCAGCGCCCGCACCGGATGGAAGTCGTAAGACCAGGCCCAGCAATTCTCGTCGTCGATCGGCACCCAGAAATGGCCGTGGATCGGATGGTCGCCGCGCGGCGGGATCATGGTGAAGCAGGGCATGACGAAGGGCGTGACGCGCCAGTAGTAGTTGCCGTTCTCGGCATTGCGGCGCGCGCCGATGAACAGGCCGCCGGGTTGCTCGACTACTTCGAAATGCGGCTGCATGTCGGAGAGATTGTACTGGTTGCCTTTGGCGCCCTTGAACAGGGGGTCGGAATGCAAATCGCCGCGATGCAGAAACGACACATGGCTCGAATCGATGCCGCCTTCCATGGCTTGCAGCCAGTTGCACTCCTGCACCCGTTTCGAGGTGAAGCTCTGCTGCGCCGGCACCACGGCGAATTCCCATTCCGGCAGCGGCGGCTTTTTGTCCGGCGGGCCCATATAGGCCCACAGCACATCGCCGCGTTTCACCAGCGGGTAGGAGGCGAGCTTGACCTTCTTGCAAAACCCGCTCTCGACGGGCTCGGACGGCACTTCCATGCACTGGCCGGTCACGTCGTATTTCCAGCCGTGATAGGGACAGCGCAGCCCGCCTTCCTCATTGCGGCCAAACCACAGCGACACGCCGCGATGGGCGCAGAATTCATCGATCAGGCCATATCTGCCCTCGGAATCGCGGAACGCCACGAGCCGCTCGGACAGCAGCTTCACCCGTACCGGCGGGCAATCGTTTTCCGGCAATTCCTCCGTCAACAGCGCCGGCAGCCAATAGCAGCGGAACATCTGCCCCATCGGGGTTCCGGGGCCGGTCTGGGTCAGAAGCTCGTTCTGTTCTTTTCTGAGCATGATTTTCGTCCGTAACGGCGGTCTCTTGAGAGTAGGGATTCGGTCACGCCCGAGCAAGCTAGGCCGGCGCATAGCACGCCACGCAATGGCCAGCCGGTGCGGGTTATGACAGAGGCGCAAAAGCGTGGGTGAAAGCCACCATGCTGTTGCTCCATACCGGCAATTACGCTAAGTCCGCTAAAACCGGGCCGAGCTTGGAGACACGGAATGGCCGATCACGGTGAAGTCGAATACGCGTTGGCGGACGGTAACGATTATCCCGCCCACGAGCAGACCTATCGCAATTTCATCACGCTGGTGAAGGTGACGATGACCATCGTCGTCATCATTGTCGTCGGGATGGCGTATTTCCTGACGTAATCTGAACCGCCGATACCGACATCGGCCGCATGACCGGCCAATCTGGTGCCACTTGCCGCCGTCGGAGGATTTATGAAGGTCGCGGTTGCTGCCGAAACCGATGCGGACGAACCGCGTGTCGCCGCGACCCCTGAAACCGTTAAAAAGATGATCGCGCTTGGCGCGGAGGTCGCCGTCGAACCGGGCGCCGGGGTCAAGTCCGGCGTTCTCGACGCGGACTACGCCGCTGCGGGCGCTACCGTGACGGGTGACGCGCTCAGCGGCGCCGACATCGTACTTCAGGTGCGCCGCCCGGAAGGCAATGAGCTGCCGCGGCTGAAGAAGGGCGCCATCGTCATTGCCATCATGGACCCTTACGGGCATGAGGACGCGTTGCGGGCGATGGCCGCTGCCGGCGTTACCGGCTTCGCCATGGAGCTTCTGCCCCGCATCACCCGCGCGCAGGTGATGGACGTGCTGTCCAGCCAGGCCAATCTCGCCGGCTATCGCGCCGTGGTCGATGCGGCAGCCGAATTCGGCCGGGCGCTGCCGATGATGATGACCGCGGCGGGCACGGTTCCAGCCACCAAGGTTTTCGTGATGGGCGCTGGCGTCGCCGGCCTGCAAGCGATTGCGACTGCGCGCCGACTCGGTGCCATCGTGACGGCGACCGATGTGCGCCCGGCGGCCAAAGAGCAGGTCGAGAGTCTCGGCGCCAAATTCATTGCGGTCGAGGACGAGGAATTCAAAGCCGCTGAAACCGCCGGCGGCTACGCCAAGGAAATGTCGAAAGAGTATCAGACGAAGCAGGCCGCGCTTGTCGCCGACCACATCAAGAAGCAGGACATCGTCATCACCACCGCGCTCATTCCCGGCCGGCCGGCGCCGCGCCTGGTGTCGAATGAGATGGTGGCCTCGATGCGGCCGGGCTCCGTGGTGGTCGATCTTGCGGTCGAGCGCGGCGGCAATGTCGAAGGCGTCACCGCCGACGCGGTTGCCGAAGTCGGCGGCGTCAAAATTGTTGGCTATCGCAATGTTGCGGGCCGGCTCGCCGCCACGGCTTCAAGCCTCTACGCCCGTAATCTTTATGCGTTCCTGGAAGTCCTGATCGACAAGAAGACCAAGGCGCTCGCGGTCAATTGGGACGACGACATCGTCAAGGCCACCGCGCTCACCCGCGACGGCGCGATCGTTCATCCCAATTTCAAGCCGAAGACCGCCGCTTAGGATAAGGAAAGCGCAGGCGCGCCATGATGATACTTTCGATCGCCGGCCAGCTCGATCTTCTCGCCAATGCGCATGCCAGCGTGCCCGCAGCCGCCAGCGATGCCGTCAATCCGTTTATCTTCCGGCTGTCGATTTTCGTGCTTGCGGTCTTTGTCGGCTACTACGTCGTGTGGTCGGTGACGCCGGCGCTGCATACGCCGCTGATGTCGGTGACCAACGCGATCTCTTCGGTGATCGTGGTCGGCGCGCTGCTCGCGGTCGGCGTCGCGCTCACTGGCAGCGATTCCGGTCCGATCTGGGCGCGCGCGCTCGGCTTCGTCGCGCTGATGTTTGCATCGGTGAACATATTCGGCGGCTTCCTCGTGACCAAGCGCATGCTCGCGATGTTCCAGCGCAAGCAGAAATGAGCAGCCTATGAGCGCCAATCTCGCCGCGCTTTGCTATCTGATCGCCGGCGCCCTGTTCATCATGGCGCTGCGCGGGCTGTCGTCTCCGGATACCAGCCGGCGCGGCAATATGCTGGGAATGACCGGCATGGCGATCGCGGTCGCCACCACGCTCGCCGCGCATCCCCCGGCCGACGCCGCCGCCTGGGGACTTGTCGTCCTCGGCATGGCGATCGGTGGCGGCGCCGGCGCGGTGATTGCGCGACGCGTGCCGATGACTTCGATGCCGGAACTGGTCGCCGCCTTCCATTCGCTGGTCGGCATGGCGGCGGTGCTGGTCGCGGCCGGCGCGCTCTACGCGCCTGCGGCGTTCGGCATCGGAACGGAAGGCGCCATCCACGGCCAGAGCCTGATCGAAATGTCGCTTGGCGTCGCCATCGGCGCCGTCACCTTCACCGGCTCGGTGATCGCGTTCATGAAGCTGTCCGGCCGTATGAGCGGCAAGCCGATCACGCTGCCTGGCCGTCACGTCATCAATATCGCGCTGGGCCTGGGCCTGATCGCGCTGATCGTCTGGTTTTTCGAGGCGCAGCAGCACCTCACGTTCTGGCTGATCGCGGCGACCGCGTTCCTGCTCGGCGTGCTGATCATCATACCGATCGGCGGCGCCGACATGCCGGTCGTGATCTCGATGCTCAATTCCTATTCCGGCTGGGCCGCCGCCGGCATCGGCTTCACGCTGGAAAATACCGCGTTGATCATCACCGGCGCGCTGGTCGGCTCGTCGGGCGCGATCCTGTCCTACATCATGTGCAAGGGCATGAATCGCTCCTTCATCTCGGTGATCCTCGGCGGCTTCGGCGGCGAAGTGGCGGGTCCGGCTGCCGCCGCCGGCGATCGACCGGTCAAGATCGGTTCGGCGGAGGACGCGGCTTTCATTCTCAAAAACGCCGGCAAGGTCATCATCGTGCCGGGCTACGGCATGGCGGTGGCGCAGGCCCAGCATGCGCTACGCGAGATGGGGGCCAAGCTGAAAGCCGAAGGTGTCGATGTGAAATACGCCATCCATCCGGTCGCCGGCCGCATGCCCGGCCATATGAATGTGCTGCTCGCCGAAGCCAACGTGCCCTATGACGACGTATTCGAGCTCGAGAACATCAATTCGGAATTCGCCCAATCCGATGTCGCCTACGTCATCGGCGCCAACGACGTCACCAACCCGGCCGCCGAGGAAGACCCGAAATCGCCGATCTACGGCATGCCGGTGCTGCAAGTGTGGAAGGCGGGCACGGTGATGTTCAACAAGCGCTCGCTCGCCTCGGGCTATGCCGGCATCGACAATCCGCTGTTCTATCGCGACAACACCATGATGCTGCTCGGCGACGCCAAGAAAATGACGGAAGAGATCGTCAAGGCGGTGTAATCTCGCCGCGATGCCTGACGACCCCGCGCAACAACCGCCCTCGCCACAGCCACCCAAGCCGATCCGCGCGCGGCGCTGGTCCGGGCCGATCTCACCGCCGCCGCGACCGCGGCCCTATCGGATGGCGGTGCGTCTCATCGCCATCCCGGCGGTCGCTGTTGCCGGCGTCCTGATCTACCGCGGCGTGCGCGATCATTTCGTCCTGCCGGAATGCGATTCGGACCGCGCCAGGCACACGCTGGCCGACATCCTCAAACAATTGCAGATGGAGCCGGTGCGCTACGATCCGATCAAGACCGTTTCATCGAGCAAAGACCGGGTCGCCTGCAATGCGGTTTTGCCGCTGCCCAGCGGCGGCAATGTCGTTGCCGATTTCACCTTCTACTGGGACGGCGGCAAGGCGAATATGCGCTATTCGGTAAGGCGCCAACCATCCGGCGGTTAGCCGATCACTTTGACGAATTGGATGGCTTGCCGTAACCGCCGGCGGTCGGCGTCTGGATGATGATGGCCTCGCCGGCGTCGATTACGGTGGCATCGGCGCCGGCAAGCTTCTCCATGCGGCCGTCTTTGGAGCCATCCTGGCGGCGCACCCAATTCTCTCCGACCTGACCGTTTGCGCCGCCGGCAAGGCCGAACGGCGGCACCCGGCGGTGACCTGACAGCACCGTGCATTCCATCTTTTCCAGAAATCGTATGGTGCGGCGGATGCCGTCGCCGGCGTTCCATTTTCCGCGGCCCCCCGAGCCTTTGCGGATGTGGAAGTCTTCGAGCAGCACCGGATAGCGGAATTCGAGGATTTCCGGATCGGTCAGCCTGGTATTGGTCATGTGGGTGTGCACGGCGTCGGTGCCGGGAAAGCCAGGCCCGGCGGGCGAACCGGAGCAGATCGTCTCGTAATATTGGTAGCGCGCATTGCCGAAATTAAGATTGTTCATGGTGCCTTGCGCCGCCGCCATGGCGCCGAGCGCGCCGAACAGGCAATTGGTGACTTCCTGCGAGGTCTCGACATTGCCGGCGACCACGGCGGCGGGGAATTCCGGCGTCAGCATTGATTTTTTTGGAATGACGATGCGGATCGGGCGCAGGCAGCCGGCATTCATCGGAATGTCGTCGTCGACCATGACGCGAAACACGTAGAGCACCGCGGCGCGCGTCACCGGCTCCGGCGCGTTGAAGTTCGACGGCTGCTGCGGGCTGGTGCCGGTGAAATCGACTGTGGCCTCGCGTTTCTTCTTGTCGACCGTGATGCGGACCTTGATCGTATTGCCCTGGTCGGTCTCGATCGAAAACGCGCTGTTGTGCAGCCGGTCGATGACGCGGCGCACGCTTTCCGCCGCATTGTCCTGCACGTGCCGCATATAAGCGCGCACCACCGGCAGCGTGAAATAACGCACCATCTTGCGCAATTCGTGCACGCCCATCTCGTTGGCGGCGATCTGCGCCTTGATGTCGTTGACGTTCTGCAGCGGATTGCGCGCGGGATATTTGCCGCCTTGCAACAGCGCGTAGGTTTCCTTCTCGCGGAAGCGGCCACGTTCGACCAGCTTGAAATTGTCGATATAGATGCCTTCCTGCTCGATGGTGGTGGCATTGGGCGACATCGAACCGGGCGAAATGCCGCCGACATCGGCGTGGTGACCGCGCGAGGCAACCCAGAACAGGATCTTCTTGCCGTCGAAAACGGGCGTGCAGACGGTGATGTCCGGCAGATGGGTGCCGCCGTTATAAGGGGCGTTGATGGCGTAAACATCGCCCGGGCGCACTTTGCCGGCGTTCTCGCGGATAATGGTCTCGACCGCGCGGTCCATCGAGCCGAGATGCACCGGCATATGCGGCGCATTGGCGACGAGCGAGCCGTTGCCGTCGAATACCGCGCAGGAGAAGTCGAGGCGCTCCTTGATATTCACCGAATAGGCGGTGTTCTGCAGCGCCACGCCCATCTGCTCGGCAATCGACATGAACAGATTATTGAACACTTCGAGCATCACCGGGTCGGCGTGGGTGCCGATGGCGCGCGCCCGCAGGAGCTTTTGCACGCGCCGCAGCACCAGGTGATCTTTGCGCGTCAGCTCGGCCCGCCAGCCATGCTCGACGACGACGGTCTGGTGCGGCTCGATGATGATGGCCGGTCCTTTGACCTTATGGCCCGGTACAAGCTGGCTGCGGGTATAGACCGAGGCGCGGTGCCATTTGCCGCCGGAAAAAAAGCGGGTGCGGCGCGCCGGGGCGGGCAGCTTGGCGCGCTTTACCTGAAGCAGCTTTTCGCGAAACGTCGCGCCGCCGCCGACGGCTTCGACCGACACCGCCTCGACCACGAGCGTCTTCTTGCGATCGACAAAGCCGAACTGCGCTTTGTGCGCGCGCTCGAAGCCCGCCTTCATTGTTTGCAGCGATGCGAGTCTGGGCGCGCCGCGCACGGGTGCGCGGAAACTGCCGGCGCTCACGATCAGCGGCGTGTCGGTGCCGGCATAGCGGATATGCGCGCGCACATGCAGCGCGATCTTCCCGGCTGCGACGCCCTGGCCGGCGACCTCCGCAATCGCCTCGCGCGCCAGCCGCCGCGCCACGTCTTCGAGGCTCGTGCGTGCCTCCTTGCCGAACGGCTCCTCGATCGCCTGCTGGCGCACGCTGCGGATGTCGGCAAGCCCCATGCCGTAAGCTGACAATAGCGACGACAGCGGGTGGATGAACACGCTCTCCATGCCGAGCGCATCGGCGACGAGGCAGGCGTGCTGGCCGCCGGCGCCGCCGAAGCAATTGAGCGCATAACGCGTCACGTCATAGCCGCGCTGCACCGAAATCTTCTTGATCGCATTGGCCATGTTTTCCACCGCGATCTTGATAAAGCCGTCGGCGACCTGTTCGGCGCTCCTGCCGTCGCCGATATCTTTTGCCATGGCGGCGAAGGCCTGATGGACCGCGTCGGCATCGAGCGGCTGGTTTTGCTGCCGGCCAAAAATCCTCGGAAAGAAATCGGGAATGAGCTTGCCGACCATGACATTGGCGTCAGTCACCGCCAGCGGACCGCCGCGGCGATAGCATTTCGGCCCGGGATTGGCGCCGGCGGAATCCGGGCCGACGCGAAAGCGCGCACCGTCGAAATGCAGGACCGAGCCGCCGCCGGCGGCCACGGTGTGGATCAGCATCATCGGCGCACGCATGCGCACGCCGGCGACCTCGGTCTCGAAGGCGCGTTCGTATTCGCCGGCGTAATGCGACACGTCGGTGGAGGTGCCGCCCATGTCGAAGCCGATGAGCCGGCTGAAGCCCGCCGCTCTTCCGGTTTCGGCCATGCCGACCACCCCGGCCGCCGGCCCGGAAAGAATCGCGTCTTTGCCGCGGAACAGGTCAGCCGCCGTCAGACCGCCCGACGACATCATGAACATGAGGCGCGTGCGACCTGGGGGTTCTGTGGCGCCGCCACCCTGCAAATCGCCGGCGACCTGATTCACATAGCCGCGCAGGATCGGCGACAGATAGCTGTCGACCACCGTGGTATCGCCGCGGCCGACGAGCTTGATCAGGGGCGAGACTTCGTGGCTGGCGGAGACCTGCGGAAAGCCGAGTTCACGCGCCAGCGCCGCCACCTGTTTCTCATGGGCGCTGTAACGATAGGCATGCATCAGTACGACTGCGACGGCGCGGATACCGTCGGCCATGGCGCTCCCAAGTGCGGCGCGCACGGCGGCGAGATCGAGTTCGCGCTCCACCGTGCCGTCGGCGCGCACGCGCTCGTCGACCTCGACCACGCGTTCGTAAAGCATGTCCGGCTTGATAATGTGCTTGGCAAAGATCTTCGGCCGCGCCTGATAGCCGATGCGCAAGGCGTCGCGAAAGCCCTTGGTGATCAGCAGAAGTGTGCGCTCGCCCTTGCGCTCGAGCAGCGCATTGGTCGCGACCGTGGTGCCCATTTTCACCGCGCCGATGCGCTCGCCCGGGATCGGCGCGCCGGGCGCAAGCCCGAGCAGATGGCGGATGCCGTGCACCGCGGCGTCGCGATAGGCCTCGGGATTTTCCGATAGCAGCTTATGGGTGACGAGCCCGCCGTCGGGCCGCCTGCCGATCACGTCGGTGAAGGTGCCGCCGCGGTCGATCCAGAATTCCCAGGCTTGGGGCGATGGCGGCACGTTTAGCTCCTTCAGATATCGAACGGTTGCAGCAGACACGTCTACCGCCGTCGCGTCCAATCGCAAATTTCGATGATGCTCGATAAGCGGGATTTATCAGGCTAAGCCGCTTTCATGGTCTTCCCCGCGACGGCGATCGCAATTTCAGCCACCTTGCGCGCGGCAGGGCTGTCGGGCGCCGACGGCCAGCCTACGACGAAATCGAGCGCTGGAAGCTCGACCGTCGTCTTCAGTGGCCGCAATCTACCAGCGGGCCCGAAGCGTTCTAAGATCGCTGGCGGAATGACAGCGATGCCGATTCCATCGAGCGCCATGCGCACCGCGGTGGCAAGCGACGCGCTGGCATGCATCGTCGGGTGCAATCCCTCGCGGGCGAACAGTTCGCGCACCGCACTGTAGGGCTGCGTATTGCGCGAAAACGTGATGATCGGCCACTTCACGATGTCCTTCAGCGCGATCGGCCGGCGCGGCAACGCGATCTTGTGACTGGCGACGAAGGCCACCGGCAGCGTGCATAGCGGCCGGATATTGATATGCGGATTGTTCGCCGGACCGAGGAGGAGCGCCAGGTTGAGATCCTTGGCAACGAGCCGATCCTGCAGATTGGGCGAGATGTCGACTTCGATTTCCAGTTCGAGATTTGGATAGGCCGCATTGACGCGCTCGATCAGCGCCGGCAGCCAGGTGTGGACGATCGTTTCACTGACGCCGAGACGCACGATGCCGCGAACCGCCACCCGGTCGCCCACCGCTTCGATCAAGTCGGCCCGCATGCGCAGCAGCCGCTCCGCGTGCGCCAGGAGCTCGTGGCCCTTCGGCGTCGGTGCCACCATCCGGCGGTCGCGTTCGAGAAGCCGGATGCCGAGAAACTCCTCGAGCTGCGCGATCCGCATCGAGATGGCCGGCTGCGTGGTGTTCAGCCGGTCGGCGGCGCGGCGAAAGCTGCGCAGATTGGCGACCCATATGAAGGTTTCCAGGCTCTTGAAATCGAGCATGCGGGTCCCGCGCGTCGTTGATAAGCCAAGCTTATCAAAATCAGTCGAAAATGCCCATTCGTCGATATGGAGATCGAATTGCCGGCGCACGGCTGTCGGTAGAAACCCGCGGGCCGGGTTCTGACCGCCTCCTGATCGTCGTGGCGCGATCCGGGCATAATGTGTCAGATTGGGAGCGCCCCGCCGACCACGTGAGGACGCAACGATGCACAAGATCGCAATCTCTGAGGCAGCCCGCAGCCGCATGACGGCGCGGACCGGAAAATTGCATCCGTTCGACGAGATCGACCCGCCAAAGGCCGCGCTGGTCGTGATCGACATGCAGAATTATTTCTGCAAGCCGGGCCACCAGGGCGAGGTGCCGGCATCGCGGGAGATTGTGCCGAACATCAACCGGCTTGCCGCCGAGCTGCGGCGCCGCGGCGGCCTCGTCGTCTGGGTTCGCAATGGCACGCGCGATACGCGCGAGAACTGGTCGAACTACCATGAATTTCTGCACACGCCGGAACGCTTTGAGCGCCGCTATGCGGCGATGGATGTCGATGGCGACGGCTACGCCTATTGGCACCTGAACGACATCCGCGCGGAAGACGCGCAAGTTACCAAGACGCGTTACAGCGCCTTCATTCAGGGATCGTCGAATATCGAGCGCCTGTTGCGCGAGCGCGGTATCGACACGTTGTTGATCACCGGCACTGCGACCAATGTCTGCTGCGAAAGCTCGGCGCGCGACGCCATGATGCTCAATTTCAAGGTCGTGATGGTGTCCGACGGGCTCGCCACCCATAACGACGATGAGCACAACGCGGCGCTGTCGATCTTCTATGGCCTGTTCGGCGACGTGCAGACGACGGACGAGGCGATCGAATCGCTCGCGCGCGGCGACAAGGCGCGGGCGGCGGCCTAAACCGCCGCGCCGTTCAGATTCTCGATCATGGCGATCAGCACTCTGCGGAAATCGGCGATCTGTTTTTTCGTCAATCCGCGGGTGGCGATATCATTGACGTCAACGGCCAGAGGATTGAGTTCGCGCGCCAGCGCCCGGCCGGCCGGCGTGAGATGGATGTAGATCTTCTTGCGGTTGGTTCGCTTGCGCCTGCGCACGATATAGCCGAGTTTTTCCATCGCCTGCACCGCGGCGAACGTCGAGGGCGTCATCACCCCGGCCAATTGGCTTAGCTCGGTCTGGCTGATGCCGTCCTGCTTCCACAGGATTCGCAGAAACGTCCAGTGACCGTAAGCAATCGCATGCGTGGCCAAGCGCGCCTGTAAGGCGCGCGCCAGCGCCTTGCCGGCGTCCTTGATCAGATGGGCCAGTCGGTCGGTCGTATCGACCGCAACGTCGGTTTTGCGCTGCCCCCGGTCGGCGATCCGCGGCATTCGCTAGCCGGCGAGGCGCACCGAACCCGCTTTACCCGGCTCGAACAGTTGGATGATGTCCTCGGCGATCGGCGAATAGGCGGCGTGGGTGCGCATGATCCAGCTGCGCATGCCTTCGCTGTTGTGGTGCTTCTTGCGCTCGTTGGGCAGATCGATCCACTGGTTGCGGGCGCTGTCACGGATGGTGCCGATCGGATCCTGGCCCTGTTCGACCTTCCTGATTTCACGGCGCAGCATGCGGCGGTAGATCGCGATGCCTTCGTCGGACGCGCCTAGGTGCTCGCTGGTGCGATCGGCGATGGCGCCTTGGGTGATCCAGGCCATCATGTCCTGACCGTCAATATTGTCGACAATGAATTCGCCGTTGGCGTCCTGCCACGGCACCTCATAGACGTGGACCTTGTCGAGCAGATGCCGCGATACGGTGGCGTTTTTCGGCGGCATATAGGCCGTGTACCACAGATGCATCGTGTGCGTGTCGTCGACCGGCACGCGAATTTGGAAGGCGTAATAGCGCGAGGCCTCGTCGCCGTTGCCAACCGACAGCATGTTGGGAAATACCACCGGGTGGCCGATGCGCCAGTCGTCGGAATCCTCCGAATGACCGGCAAGCAGACGGTGTTTGGTCATGCCGTATTCGAATTCGTGGAACGCGATCTTCTCGTGGCGGGCGCTGATGGCGACCTTCACATTGTCGCTCTGCTGCTCTTTGACGAATTCGTAAGTGTGGCCGTGCAGCCATTCGGTGTGGATCGGATCGAGCGAGTTCTCCATGGCCTGCAGCCAGTTCACCGGAATAAGCGCGCGGCCAAGCATCCGAATCGAACCCTCGGCGACGAAACCGTCCCAGCGCGGCAGCAAAGGCCGCGGCTGCGGCCCCAAATAGGCGAACAGCATGCCGTTCAGTTCTTCCACCGGATAAGCCGCGGTCTGGATCTTGTCCTTGAAGCGGCTGCCTTCGGCTTCGTTCGGCTGATTGAGGCACTCGCCGCCATGCCCGAACTCCCAGCCGTGATAGGGACAGCGGATTCCCTCTTTGGTCGGGATGCCGTAGGCCAGCGACGCGCCGCGATGCGGGCACTTCTCGGCGACGAGGCCGCGGCGTCCGTCGCGGTCGCGGAACAGAACCAGGTCCTCGCCGAGGAGCCGCACCCGCATGGTCCAGCGTTTTTCCAGCTCCGACACCGCCGCTATCGGCTGCCAGTATCGCCGCAGCAGATTGCCGGCCGGCGTACCGGGGCCAATTTGCGTGAGCAGGTCATTAAGTTCGGCGGTCAACATGAGTGCGCATCCTTCTGCAGGCGGGGCGCCATGATCGAAACTGCGCGCATTGCGCGCCAGCCGGAATTATATTAGGAGACTAACATAATCGGCGGCAAAGAGAAACTGGAATGAGCGCAGAGACGATGCGCCGCTATCGCGTCGGGGTAGCCGGGCTTGGCGCCGCCGGGCGCGCGTTCCTGCCGGCGATCCTTAAGCATCCCGGGTTCGAGCTTGCCGGGCTCGCCGAACCGGTTGCCGAAATCCGCGACATCGTTGCGGCGGAGACCGGCGCTGCGGGCCATGCCGATCTGGATGCAATGCTGGATCGAACCGATGTCGACGTGGTCTTGATCGCGACGCCCACGGAACTGCATCCCGGGCACGCGGCGATCGCGTTGAAGGCCAACAAGCACGTCTTGACCGAGAAGCCGATGGCGGTCGGGCTCGAACAAGCGCTGGCGATGAACGCGCAAGCGCGCAGCGCCGGGGCTGTTCTCCTGGTCGGCCATGCCCACGGCTACGATCTGCCAATTCAGCGCATGCGCGAAATCGTTGCCGGCGGCGAACTTGGCCACGTCCGCATGATCCACACCTGGAATTTCACCGATTGGGTCTATCGCCCACGGCGCCCCGAAGAACTGCTGCTCGAAAAGGGCGGCGGCGTCACGTTCCGGCAAGGCTCGCATCAATTCGATATCGTGCGCCTCCTCGGCGGCGGATTGGTCCGCAGCGTCCGCGCGGCGACCTTCGATTGGGATCCGCAACGCCGCGCGATGGGAGCGCACACGGTTTTTATGCAATTTGCCGACGGCACCACCGCGACTGCCGTTTACAACGGTTATGGCTACATGTCGGCAATGGAATTATGCGGCGATGTTTCCGAGTGGGGGTTTCTCGAGCCGATCGAACAGCGGGCGCCGGTGCAGCGCGCGGCAGACGCGCCTGCGACAGACGAAATCCAGGCCAAGCGCCGGCGCGCCAAGACCGCGATTCCGTCGACTGCGCCGTTCCAGCCGACCTTCGGCCTGACCGTGGTGAGTTGCGAGCGCGGCGATATCCGGCAATCGCCGGGGGGGCTTTATGTTTATACGGCGGATGGCCGCAAGGAGATCATACTGCCGACCGACAAGAGCCCCCGCGATCTGGTGCTCGATGAGCTCCACGATGCTCTGAGCGGAAAACGCGCGCCGATCCATGACGGACAGTGGGGACTTGCCAACCTCGAAGTCTGCCTGGCGGCGATCGAATCATCTGCGAGCGGCCGCGAGATTGAATTACGGCATCAGGTGCCGGTGCGGCGCTGAGGCGCGATCCGCGACCTGCTAGAGCGCAATCGCCTCACATTGAATCGATTGACGCTCTAGCATTTTGATGGAGCATGATCTTTTCGGAAAACCGGTGTCCACTTTTCCGGATCATGCTCTAGTTCTGCGCCAGCAACCCGGCAACGGTCTTGATTTCGTCGCGGGCATATTTGGGTAGTCCCGCGCTGATCGAATTGCCGGAATTGAACGAGGATTGCCCCATCAAAACCTGCGCCGGAACGAGATTGCGCAGCACCGGCATTTTTTCGAAACCCCGCTTCTCGTCAAGCACGCTCGCCTTGATGGCAAGCGACATGAACGCGGTGACGACGGTCTTGCCGGGATCGGCCGGGTCCGCCTGAAATACCGCGAAGAACTTGCCGAATTTCATGATCTCATTGACGTGGAAAATATTCTGCTCGAGCACGCCGGAAATCGGCGTGTCGAGCTTGGTCAATTTCTGCAGGCCGGGTTGGTCGAGATCGCCGGGAGCGAGCGCTGCAAATTCACTCTGGAAATCGATGTGATCGGCGACCTTCTTGATGCTGTCGCGCAATTTGTTCACCAGCATGATGCCCATCGGGATCTTGCCCTCGAGCTTGTAGCTCGACTGGATGCAGATCAATGTCGTCCGCCCGGTGCACCATTTGCGGTCGGGGTTTTCATTGCCGGTGCCGGCTTCGTCCTTGAACGTGGTCACATCCGCGGCCGTGGTCAGCTTATGCGTGATGGCGGGATCGATTTTTTCCAGAAATGGCAGCGTCACGTAGTGTGAAAAATCGATCGATGCCGGCGCCTTATCGAGAATAAAGCGCGCCTGCGCCACGTACATGTAAAGCTTCTCGGTGACTTTTTCGGTCTTTTGCGCCGCACCGCTCGTTGTCGTCTTGCCGACGGTCGGTTCGGCATAGCTCGGAAACAACGCCAGGTATTTTTTCTCGTTGGGATGCTTGTCCGCCCAGTCGACAAAGCGGCTGAGCGCGGTTTCGCTGTCGATCGAACCTGGACTGGTGTGATCGCTGAAATCGATCGTGTTCGGCTTGATGTCGGTGACCGCGGTATCGCGCGCCGCGCCGACCTCGACGATCTGGAAGTCCGGTGCGTCAGCAGCCAAGGCGAAGCCGGCCAGGCCCATCAAAGAGCCGGCAACTAACGCCGTAAGCAAGGCCGGAAGCGCGATTGCGTGCCGCGTCGCCATTCTAGAATTCTCTCGCCAATGTCATTGAATGCCGTCAGCTCAACGGCCGCCCCAATAGTAATTCCGATTCGGCGGCGGCGGTTGCTCATTCCACGACCGGAACAAGCCAAACAAACCGCGGGACATCGGCTGCGGCGGCTGCTGCTGGGGTAGCGGCTGCCAGCCTTGATTGGGGAAATAGGACCGGCCGCTGTTGTCGGAGGCGCCGCCCCAGAATTGGTCGGATTGGCCGCCCTGATAGGCGTAGGCGTCGTCCTGGGATACGAGCTGGAATTGCGTATCTGCGACCTGACCGTCAGCGCCGCGGCGAAAGTGCTCGATGAAATTTCCACCGTTCATCCGATTCCCGGTCAGGTAGTCGATCGGGATATCGACCAGGTCACGCCTCGCTTCCGGCGACGGCCCGCTCAGCGGCGTCTTCGGCGCGACGCCGTCCGCCCATACCGCTTCGATGATCGGCCGAAAGATCGGCAGTGCCACCCGCGCGCCGTCCTCGCTCGGTCCGAGCGAGCGGCGCTTGCCGTCGCCGTTGTCGTAGCCGACCCAGACCGCCACGGTGACGTCGTTGGTGAACCCAACGAACCAGCCGTCGACCGCATCTTCGGTCGTGCCGGTCTTGCCGGCGACATAGGGCGATAGCGACGCGATCGCGCGCGCGGTGCCGCGCGCCACCACGCCCTGCAGGATGGTCTTAAGCTGATAGAACGCCGCCGGGTCGGCGGCGCCGGTCCGCGGCAACGGCGCATCCGGGTATTGATAGATGGTGCGGCCGTTCTGCTCGATCGAATCGATGCCGTGCGGCTGCGGCAGCGCGCCTTCATTGGCGACGGCTGCGTAGAACGCTGCGAGATCGATCATCCGCACCGGCTGCGCGCCAAGCACGAACGGATAATAGCGCACGCATTGTGAGTAGATTTTCGCGGCAACCGCGGTCGCGCAGATGTCGTCGAGGCTTTTTTCCGGTTGCGCGTCGACACCACCGTCGAGCAGATGCGCAGTCACGACGTTGATGGAATTTTCCAGGCCGCGCCGCAGCGTGTAGGCGCCGCCCTCGCTGAGATCGTCGTTGCGCGGCGACCAATAATCCTGCTCGCGCGCGCTGCCGTCGTATTCGCGATTGATCGCGTCGCGGCCGTCGACGCCAATCGGAGGAAACGTGATCGGGTCGTTCGGCACCAGCGTATTGGGCTGCAGGCCGTGCTGCAGCGCCGTCAGATAAGTCACCGGCTTCATCGCCGAGCCGGGCTGGCGCTGTGTCTGCGCGGTGCGGTTGAGCTGGCTCAACGGATAAGAAAAGCCACCGGCCATCGCGAGGATACGGCCGGTCTTGTTTTCCAGCACCAATGCCGCGCCTTCTACCGTCGGCCGCACGCGCAATTGCGCGACCGCCCCGGGCGATGCAGCTCTGCTTGAGCCTTTCATGTCTTTCGGCTTTGCCGTGAGCGATCGTTGCTCGCTTCTGGGCTCGACCTTGGGCTCGACGACGTTGACATAGACCACGTCGTAAAGATTGAGGTCGCGCCTGATCGCGGCAGACCACGCCGACAGCGGCACGATGCGGCCGTCGGGCAAACCGACGCGGACGGCGCCGTCGCCGTTTTTGCCGCTCTTCTGCAGCACGACGGCCGGCGTCCAATGCACATCATAAAGCGGCAGGTGAACGTCCTGCAGCGCGTGCTGCCAGGCCGGCACGCCGGCCTTGTTGTCGACTTCGTATTTCTGCACGGCGTCGGCGATGTTTGCTTCCGGCCCGCGAAACTGGGCGCGGCCGGTCGACATCTCGTAACGCGCCAGGCCTTCCTGCAACGCCGCTTCGGTGTCGCGCTGCAATTGCGCGTTGATGGTCGAATGCACCGTGTAGGGTTCCGCGGTCAGGTTGGGAACGCCGTCGGCCTTGGCTTCGCGGCCAAGAAAATCGATGAAGTGGTAGCCAAGGTCGCGATGCGGATGCGCAAACGGCACAAGCTTCGGCGGCGAAGCGAGCGCCTGATTTTTCTCCGCAGCGGTAATGACGCCGTCCTCCTGCATGCGCTCGAGCACATAAGTGAGGCGTTCCTTGGCGCGATCGGGATGGCGGTCGGGATTGTAATAATTCGGGCCCTTCAACAGGCCCGCCAGCATCGCGCCCTCGGCGAGCGTGAGGTCCTTTGCCGATTTGCCGAAATAACTGCGCGAGGCCATTTCGACGCCCCAGGAGGCGCGGCCCAGATAGGCGGAGTTCAAATACAGTTCGAGGATCTCGTTCTTGCTCAGCGTATTTTCCAGTCGCGACGCCACGATCATTTCGCGGATCTTGCGCTCGTAGGTCACGTCTTCGCCGACCAGGAGATTTTTCACCACCTGCTGGGTGATGGTCGAGCCGCCCTGCGGCCGTCCGGGCTCGGCCAGATCGCCGATAAAGGCACGGATGATGCCGCGCTCGTCGACGCCATGGTGCTGGTAGAAGCGCCGATCCTCGGCGGCGATGAACGCCTTCTGTACCCGATCCGGAATGCTGTCGAGCGGTACCCAGATGCGCCTGTTGCCCGGCACGAATACGTCGGCGAAATCCTTGCCGGAGCCATCAAGCACGACGCTGAGACTCGGCAATTTTCGGCCCTTGAGCGTCGTCTGATCCGGCAAGTCGGCCGCCGCTTTGTCGAAAAAGTCGATCACCTGGCCGAGGTCGACCACCGGCGTGGTGATCGGTTCGTTCTTGCAGAACTGGTGATAGGCGGTGTTCAGATCGCCGAAATTGAGCCCGTGGAATGCCGGAATATTGGCGCCGGCCGCGCTCGGATCGTTGAGCGCGGTGGAGATGAGGTCATCGAGATTGATGGATTCGATGTCGAACGCCTGCTTCATGTGATCGCAGCCGTTGCGCAAAATCTGCACCACCGCGCTTTGATCCTGGACCGGGTCGAAATGAGTTTTGACGGCCTGCGGCGCAGTCGTCACCTCGCTCAACGCAAGTGCCGCCGCAAAAAGCTTGACGAGGATGGTGTCCATATGGACTGCGACTGGAACGGCAGGGCGCCGGGTTCGAGGGACGCAACGGTACAACGGCGATTATAGCGATCTGATCCTTACAAAAAGACTTTTTTGCGGGCATTTGGGCCCCTCTAAAATCGTCACAGACGGATGATTTTTCAGCGATCAGACGGCTCGCCTAGTAACGCGCACCGGGCTATTGCCGGTTCACGACTTGGCCGGCGTCAAGCCGTCGAAATGGCCGCGATGTTGCAGCCAAGCCAGAAGTAGTAGCGCCGGTGCGCCCGATACCGCGCAAATGCCGAAGAACCACGGCCAGCCGGTCGCAGCGGCGATGAAACCCGCGCCCGACGACAGATAGGTGCGGCCGAAGGCCGCGAGTGCGGTGAGCAGCGCATATTGCGTCGCCGTGTGCAGCGGATTGCGACACAACGCCGAGAGGTAGGCGACGAAGATCACGGTGCCGATCGCGCTGGTGAAATTCTCGGCGACGATGGCGAATGTCAGCCAGGCGGCGTTCAAACCCAGGACCGCCTGCCAGGAGAAGGCGAGGTTGGCGAGCCCTTGCAGAATGCCGCCGAGCCACAGACTAGCCGGGAGCGAATAAAAGCGGGCCAGAAAGCCGCCAGCGAAACCACCGATCAGCGTAGCAGCGAGCCCGACACCCTTGATGATGGTGGCGTATTCGTTGCGCGAGAATCCAAGATCGATGACGAACGGCGCCGTCATCGCGCCGGACAATGCGTCGGTGAACTTGAAGAGGACGACGAAGGCAAGCACGACGAAGACCAAATCGCGGGTCAGAAATTCGGAGAACGCCCCGATCGCCGCTTCGACGACGCGTTGCAAGTTATTTTCCCGCGCATGCGTGGCGTCGGCATTGGTCGATTTCTCCGGCTCCGTGGCGGCAAGCGTGGTGGCGATGCCGAGCAGCACCAGCGCTGCCATCACGACATAGGCCGCGGTCCAGGCGGCGTGGCGGTCAAAACCGGAGACGCCCTCGAAGCCACTCACCAGGAATAGCGCGCCCGCAGTCGAGACCAGCATGCCGATGCGGTAGGCGGCGACATAGGACGCCATGCCGGCGGCTTGCTCGCTCTCGTCCAGGCTTTCGACACGAAAGGCGTCAATAACGATATCCTGCGTCGCCGACGCGGTGGCGACCAGGAGCGCGCCGACCGCCACGAAGAATGGCGACACCGCGGGATCGCAGGCGCCGAGAAAGACGATCGCCGCAATCAGCAGCAGTTGCGACAGCAACAGCCAGCCACGGCGCCGGCCGAAGCGCCGCGACAGCAACGGCACGTCGAGCGCGTCGATCAGCGGCGCCCACAGGAACTTTATGGTGTAGGGCGTGCCGACCAGCGCGAACAGGCCGATGGTGCCGAGGTTGACGCCGGACTCCGTCATCCAGATCAACAGCGTCGAGCCCGACAGCGCGAGCGGCAGGCCGGACGAAAAGCCGAGGAACAGAACGATCAGTACGCGCCGCTTGAGATAGACGGCAAGCGTATCCGCGAGTGACAGGCGCGGCGTTGCGGCAGCGCGGGAAACCTCAGGCGTCACTCGCCCGCTTCCAGCTTGCGCGGCATCGGCGCCGGAATGACATCGGCGACGCGGCTCTCGTCCTCGATCTCGACTTCCGCGATGCGCGCGCCACGCTTTTGGATCTTTTCAGCCGAGACCACGATCTGGCGGACATCCTCGGTGGCTTGGCCGAAATGGCCTTGCAGCTTCAGCACACGTTCGTGCATGCGCGACACATCGTCGATCAGCCGGCCAACCTCGGCTTGAATCTGGCCGGCGGCCTCGCGCATCCGCGCGTCCTTCTGGATCTGCTGGATGACGTGAATGGCGATCATCAGTAGCGACGGTGAGACGATGACGACCCTGGCGTTATAGGCCTTCTGCACGACGTCATCGAAACCATCGTGCAACTCGGCATAGACCGATTCCGACGGCACGAACATCAGCGCCATATCCTGGGTCTCGCCAGGTATCAGATATTTCTGCGCGATGTCGCCGATATGCTTGGTCATATCCGATCGCACGCGGGCGGCGGCGACACGGCGCTCGTCGTCGCCTTTGGCCTCACGGTAGGCGGAGATCGCTTCGAGCGGGAATTTGGCGTCGATGACCAGCGGACGATTGTCGGGCAGAAACACCACGCAATCGGGACGCATCTTGTTAGTCAGGGTGTGTTGAAATTCGTAGCAATTCTTCGGCAGCCCGTCGCGAACGATGATCTCCATGCGTCCTTGCCCGAATGCGCCGCGCGACTGCTTGTTGCTGAGCACGCTTTGCAGCGAAGTCACCTGGGTGGCGAGCTCGGTGATGTTCTTTTGCGCGCTGTCGATGACGGCGAGCCGCTCATTGAGCTTTTGCAAATTCTCAGTAGTGCTCAGCGTGGTCTTTTGCAGCGAATCGCCAAGCCGGTGCGAGACCGAATCGAGCCGCTCGTTGACCGCGTGCTGAAGCTGCGATTGGCGGTCGCCGAGCATCCGGATCATGGCTTCGAGCCGCGTGGCGGAATCGGTCTGCCGCTGCGCCAAATCGGTCATGATCGTGGCGTGCGGGTCGGCGGTGCGGCCCGATCGCCACAGCACGACGCCAAGTACGACGAGGGCGGCGCAGGCGGCGACAATGGCCGCTAGGATCGGCAGGCTGTCGGTCATCGGTCGTTCTGCCCGTTGCGATTCGCCACTGGAACGAAGAGCGAACGGTCATATCCCGTCGCGGCTGAAGGATCAATGAGCGATCGGCGGGGCGATCGGGCTGCCGCGCAAAGTCCGACGGATGCGCGCCGTGCATTGACCCCGCTTGGTGCACCGCTTAAATCGCGGCGGCATCCTTTGGACGAAACTATGCCTGTGCAAGACATCATTACACTTCCGGACAAGCGGCTGCGGCAGGTTTCCGAACCGGTCAAACATATCGATGCCGGCACCAGGAAGCTGATCGATGACATGTTCGAGACCATGTACAAGGCGCCGGGCATCGGGCTCGCGGCGATCCAGATCGGCGTCGCCAAGCGCGTCATCACCATGGATTTGTCGAAGAAAGAGGACAATCACGAGCCGCAGGTCTTCATCAACCCCGAGCTGGTTTGGACGTCGGAGGAGACGGCCAAATACGAGGAAGGCTGCCTGTCGATCCCGGAATATTACGAGGAGGTCGAGCGGCCGGCGCGGGTCAAAGTCAAATATCTCGATCGCGACGGCAAAGCCCGCGAGATCGAGGCCAAGGGCCTCTTGGCGACCTGCCTGCAGCATGAGATCGACCATATCAACGGCGTTTTGTTCATCGATCATCTGTCGAAGCTGAAACGCGACCGGGTCATCAAGAAGTTCGCCAAGGCGGCCAAGGGAATAAAGAAGGTGGAGGCGTGATTGGCGCTTCGCCTGGTGTTCATGGGCACGCCCGATTTCGCCGTGCCCACGGTCGTCGAGATCGTCGGCGGCGGACATGACGTCGTTGCCGTCTATACGCGCGCGCCGCGACCGGCGAAGCGCGGGCTCGCGCTGACGGCGACGCCGGTTGCCGAAGAAGCCGAGCGGTTGAAAATCCCCGTCTTCGCGCCGTCGACCTTGAAAGAACCAAGCGCGGCGGCGGTGATGCGCGCCCATAGCGCGGATGCTGCCGTCGTCGTGGCGTATGGATTGATCCTGCCGAAGCCTATCCTGGACGTTTTTCCGCTCGGCTGCTTCAACCTGCATGCCTCGCTGTTGCCGCGCTGGCGCGGTGCGGCGCCGATCCATCGCGCCATCATGGCCGGCGATAAAGAGACCGGTGCGATGGTGATGAAAATGGACGAAGGCCTCGACACCGGCCCGATCGCCATGGCGGCGCGCGTCCCGGTCGGACCGGATACGACCACGGGCGAAATGCATGATGAGCTGGCGCGGCTCGGTGCGAAACTGATGGTGGTTGCGCTCGGTGCGCTGGAGCGCGGATCGCTGACATTGACGCCGCAAGCGGACGCCGGCGCAACCTACGCCGCCAAGATCGACAAGAACGAGACGCGCATCGACTGGAAAGAGCCGTGGAGCAAAGTCCACGACCATTGCCGCGGGCTGTCGCCGTTTCCCGGCGCGTGGTTTGAGCTTGCTGGCGCCGGCCGCATCAAGGTTTTGCGCACGGCCAGGGGCGAGGGCACGGGCGAGCCAGGGCGCGTGCTCGACGCGCATTTGACGATTGCCTGCAGGGAGGGCGCCCTGCGGATCGTCGAACTGCAACGATCCGGCGGCAGACCGATGCATGCGGACGAATTCCTGCGCGGCATGCCGGTCGCGCCCGGCAGCGTGTTGCATTGATGCCGCGCTACAAGCTCATCATCGAATATGACGGCACGCCGTTCGTCGGCTGGCAGGCGCAGGACAGTGGTTTATCCGTGCAGGGCGCGCTGACCGACGCCGTTGCGGCCTTTGCTGGCGAACGCGTCGTCGTGGCCGGCGCCGGCCGCACCGATACCGGTGTGCATGCGCTCGGCCAGGTCGCCCATGTCGACTTCGCCAAGGAGTGGGACATCGACACGGTGCGCGACGCGATCAATTTCCACTTGCGACCGCAGCCGATTGCCGTGCTGGCCGCGCAACAGGTCGCCGCCGATTTCGATGCGCGCTTCTCGGCGGTCAAGCGGCACTATCTCTACCGTATCGTCAATCGGCGCGCCGATCTGACGCTCGAGCTCAATCGCGCCTGGCGCGTGCCGCGTCCGCTCGATGGCGCCGCCATGCAGGCCGCCGCGCAGAGCCTGATCGGCAAGCACGATTTTACGACGTTCCGCTCGACCGAATGCCAGGCCAAATCGCCGGTCAAGACGCTCGACCGGCTCGACGTGGCGCGCGATGGCGACGAGGTGCGCGTTACCGCGGTAGCGCGCTCATTTCTTCAGCATCAGGTGCGCTCGATGGTCGGCTCGCTCGTCCATGTCGGCGAGAGCAAATGGAGCGCCGGCGATCTGGCCGCGGCGCTCGCCGCGCAAGATAGAACCGCCTGCGGCCAGGTCGCGCCGCCGCACGGGCTTTATCTGGTCCGGGTGGAATATTAACTCGTCAGCGTTGGACCCATCGCAGGACATTCATGGCGAGCGAATTTGAAGTCGTTGTTGTCGGTGCGGGCTCCGCCGGTATTGCCGCCGCGCGGCGGCTCCGCGAAGCCTCGGTGCAATGCCTCCTTGTTGAAGCGCGTCCGCGGCTTGGCGGGCGGGCCTGGACGGTAACCGACGATGCGGGCTTTGGCCTTGATCTTGGTTGCGGCTGGCTGCATTCCGCCGATCGCAATCCGTGGACCGGCATTGCCGAGCGAGAGGGCTTTTTGATCGACAAAGCGCCGCCGCCCTGGATGCATCGGCCGCTCGAAGCAAGCTTTCCGCGCGCCGAGCATGCCGCGTTCCGCGAGGCCTTCGGCGACTTCTATGAACGTCTCGACGCAGCGGCGCAAAACGAGGCGGATGCTCCGGCTTCGACCTTGCTTGACCCGGCCTGCCGCTGGAATGCGCTGATCAACGCGATGAGCACTTACATCAGCGGCGCCGAGCTCGACCGGATTTCGTTGCAGGATCTCTACCGGTACGACAGCACCGATCTTAATTGGCGCGTCGTCAAAGGCTATGGCACGTTGATCAGCGGCTGCGGCGCGGATTTGCCGGCCACGCTCGATTGCCCGGTCCACGGCATCGATCACCGCGGCAAGCGCGTGCGCATCGAAACGGCCAAGGGTACGATCGCGGCAGACCGGGTTATCGTCACCGTGCCGAGCGCGGTCCTCGCCGCCGAGCGGATTCAATTTTCACCGGCGCTGCCGGAAAAGATCGAAGCAGCGCGTGGATTGCCGCTCGGGCTTGCCGACAAACTCTTCATGTCGCTCGCCGGCGCCGAAGAATTCGACAAAGGGGTTCGGCTGTTCGGCCACACCGACCGCGTGGCGACGGCCGGCTATCACGTCAGGCCGTTTGGCTGGCCGATGATCGAAGCCTATTTCGGCGGCCGGTTGGCCGCCGATCTCGAAGCTGGCGGCGACGCCGCCTTCTTCGACTTCGCGGTCGGCGAACTTGTCGGCGTGCTCGGCAGCGGTTTTGCCGGCCGCGTCAAGCCGCTCAATATTCATCGCTGGGGCAGCGATCCGTTTGCGCTCGGCTCGTATTCGTTTGCAACGCCGGGTCACGCCGATTGCCGACAGGCGCTTGCCGAGCCGGTTGACGATCGGTTGTTTTTCGCCGGTGAAGCCTGCTCGCGCCACGATTTCTCGACGGCTCATGGCGGCTATCTCACCGGCGTCACCGCTGCTGAACAGGTGATTGCGGCGCGCGGCGATTAAGCGAAATACCGCTCGATGATCCGCCGGTAGATCGCCGTGAGCGTGACGAGGTCGGCGACCGGCGTGCATTCGTCGACCGCATGCATGGTCTGGCCGACCAGGCCGAATTCCAGCACCGGGCAATAATCCTTGATGAAACGCGCGTCGGACGTGCCGCCGCTGGTTGAGATTTTCGGCCTGCGGCCGGTGACGTCGGCGATCGCCGCAACGGCGAGTTCGGTGAACGGCCCGGGCTTGGTGATAAAAACATCCGCATTCGACGACTGCCAGTCGATTGCGAAATGCACGCGGCCGGCCGCCGCCGCGTGCGCGCGCTGCTCGACCAGCGCCTTGAGCGCCGCGTGGCTGTGGCGGTCGTTGTAACGGATGTTAAAGCGCGCGCGGGCTTCGCCAGGAATGAGATTGACCGTCGGATTACCGACATCGACCGAGGTGAATTCCAGGTTCGACGGCGTGAAATGCTCGCTGCCGTCGTCGAGCGGTGTTTGCAGGGCCGCAACCAGTGTGACCAGACCGCGGATCGGATTATCGGCACGCTCCGGATAGGCGACATGACCCTGGCGGCCGGAGACGATTAGCGTGCCGTTGAGCGAGCCGCGCCGGCCGGCTTTGACGGTGTCGCCAATCACCTCGACATTGCTCGGCTCGCCGAGAACGCAGTGATCGAATTTCTCGCCGCGCGCTGCCGCCCATTGCAACAGCTTGATCGTGCCGTTGACCGCGACGCTCTCCTCGTCGCCGGTGATGAGAAGCGAAATCGAACCTTCTGGCGGTCCGCCATTGGCGCCGAGATAATCAAGCGCGGCGGCGACGAAGCAGGCGATGCCGCCCTTCATATCGACGGCGCCGCGGCCGTAGAGCCTGTCTTGGGCGACTTCGCCGGCAAACGGCGGATGCGACCATGCGGCTTCGTTGCCGGCCGGAACGACATCGGTATGTCCGGCGAAGACCAGATTGGGCTCGCCCGTTCCAATGCGCGCATAAAGATTGTCGACCGGCGCGGTGCCGGGCTCGGCGAACACCATGCGGTGCGCGGTGAAACCCGCCTGCTCCAGCACGGCCTGCAAATAGCCGAGCGCGCCGCCTTCCTCCGGCGTCACGGAGCGGCAGCGGACGAGATCGCGGGCGATGGCGACGGGATCGGCGGTCATGAGCCGCGCAAGATTGGTCAGCGCAGGGCATGCGTCAAGGGCGCCGCCAACCGGTTCAGGAAGCGGCGCCGGTTAGCCGTTTCGTTCGACCACCCGCGGGCGGACGGCAGCCGTATTGGTGCGGAAGTGGCGCGCGAGCGGATCGGGCCCGAAGCGGTTCGAGCCGGGCGTGCCTTTGCGGAATCCCAGTTCGACCAGGAAGTAAAGCCCGACGATTGTCACCAGCAGGACCAGAAATTCCGCGCAGAGATTTTCAAAGGAGAACCAGTCCTGGTCCGGTCGCAGTTGCGGCCAGCCGAATTTCGGTACCACGCCGTACACGACAAGCAGCACATAATAGGCCCCGATCGCCCAAGTCGGAAAATCGCGGTCGTGGCCACGCTTCACGTCGATCACGAACAGGGGGTAAAGCAGCGGCTGCAAAAGCAGATTGAACCACCAACCGCTGATCCATCGATAGTCAGTGGCGAACGACATGATCGCCGACATTGCGGCGAGCAGCGCCAGGACGAGCACAATGCTACTTCCGAGCGTCCAGAGCCAAAAACTCTTCCGGCCAATTCGGCCGTTCAGGCTGGTGAAAAATCCAAGCATTGACGCACCGCCCATCCGCTCCGGCGAAAGCCGCGCCTCATTAGTCTCAGCAGCGGTTCAAACGGTTCAACTATGCGGCGGCGGCGTTTGCGGCGCCAGCGGATCGGGGCCGTATTGGTTCGGGCCGTTGGTGCCGCGGCGAAAGCCGAGTTCGACAAGAAGCACGACGGCCATCACCGTGAATGGCAGCGCAATGCCGATTGACAGCAGGCTCGGCTGATCGTCGGTGCCGGTCATTTCCAGCACCGTGAGGAGGTCGAGCAGTGCACTCGCGCCGAAGAACGCGATCAGGAGCCAAAGCGGCATATTGCGATCGTGGGCGCGTTTCACGGCGACCGCGAATTCCGGATAGGTGTAGGCCAGATCGACAATGGCGCTCAGCCGATCGCCCTGGATTTCCTCGGCGAGGATATGGCTGAAAATCTCGGCAACGGTCAGCGCGGCGATGGCGATCCAGAACGTCTTGCGGCCGATGCGGCCGTCGAAAGTGTTGTAGAGAAAAGCCCAATCCATCGGCGCGATCAGTCTCTCTGCAGCATGATCGTTGCGGACCTTGCGCCGCCCGTCGAAGCAGGGTGTGCCCGAGCGGCAAACCGGCATCCGCTTTTCCGGATCATGCTCTAATCGCGCAGCAGTTCGTTGATGCTGGTCTTGGCGCGGGTCTTCTCATCGACCCGTTTGACGATCACCGCGCAATAAAGGCTCGGTGTCGGTTCGCCGGTTTTGCCCGGCTTGCCGGCGATGCTGCCCGGCACGACCACCGAATAGGCAGGGACTTCGCCTTGCAGCGTCGCGCCGGTTTCGCGGTCGACGATCTTGGTCGAGGCGCCGATAAAGACGCCCATCGACAGCACCGAACCCTCGCGCACGATCACGCCCTCGGCGACTTCGGAGCGCGCGCCGATAAAGCAATTGTCCTCGATGATGACGGGGCCGGCCTGCAACGGCTCGAGCACGCCGCCGATGCCGGCGCCGCCGGAAATGTGGCAGTTCTTGCCGATCTGCGCGCAGGAGCCGACCGTGGCCCAGGTATCGACCATCGTGCCGGAATCGACATAGGCGCCGAGATTGACGAACGACGGCATCAATACAACGCCCGGCGCGATATAGGCCGAGCGGCGCACCACGCAGCCCGGCACCGCGCGAAAGCCGGCGGCGCGAAAGCGGGCCTCGTCCCAGCGATCGAACTTCGACGGGACCTTGTCCCACCACACGGCGTGACCGGGCCCGCCCGGGATCGTGCTCATGTCGTTTAGCCGAAACGACAGCAGCACCGCCTTTTTGAGCCATTGATTGACGCGCCAAGCAGCGCTGTTCGAGGCGCCGTCGCCGACCCGTTCGGCGACACGGGCGTCACCGCGGTCGAGCAAATCGAGCGCCTCTTCGACGGCTTCGCGGACTTCGCCCTTGGTGGACGGCCCGATGCCGTCGCGCCGTTCGAAGGCGGAATCGATGGTCGTGGCCAGATTTTCCATGGCGCCGGCTGACATGAACGCGGTTCCCGTTGCGCGGTTTGTCGGGTCCGGCAGGCGCGATGTCAAGGCGGCGCGGTCCGGCCTCCCGCTACCGACGCCGTCCGGCGACGATACCGCGCAAAAATCCGGCGAGATCGTCGGTCACATGATCGACATGCGGCGCTTCGCGCCCGGCAAGCTCCCACTCCTCGCGCAACACGACGCGGGCGCCTTCGGGAACGACCAATACCGTGGTCATGCCGAGCGCGTGCGGCACTTCGAGATTGCGGGCGAGATCTTCAAAGATCGCGGCGCGCGTCGGATCGACTTTATGGTGGGCGAGAAAGCGCTCATAGACCCGCGGCCGCGGCTTCGGTTCAAGCTCGGCGGCCTTGATATCGAATACGCCGTCGAAGTGCTGTTCAATACCGAGCCGGCGCATCACCGCATCGGCATGATGCCGCGTGCCATTGGTGAGGATGAACTTTGGTCCCGGCAGCGTGGCAATGGCGGCGCCCAGCACGGGATCGGGTTGCAGCGGCGAATGGTCGATCTGATGCACGATTTCGAGAAACTCGTCAGGCTGGAGGCCGTGCTCCTCCATCAAGCCGCGCATGGTCGTGCCATAGCGCCGGTAATAATCCTTCTGCAGCCGAAACGCCTCGTCACGGCCGATTTTGAGGAAATCGACAATGTAGTCGCGGATCCGCTCGTCGACCTGCTGCCACAGATTGAGATGATGCGGGTAGAGCGTGTTGTCGAGGTCGAACACCCAGGTGGTGATGTGATCGAAGCCGCGAGCGACGGTCGGCGTGGTGCCGGGACTCGGTGTTGCCATGATTTCCAAGGATGAGGTTTTGTTCGAAAACGAACCGAATTTAGCAGCGGGTGGGGCAAGAGCAATCGATGCGCCGGACTTTACGCAAGTCTATTCCATACGAGTCTATGCCATACCTGTGCGCATTGCTTGCCGGCACGCTGGCTGGCGCTTTTGTCGCCGGCATCGCGTTCGCAGTCCATTCCTCGTTCTCTGTCATTGCGAGCGGAGCGAAGCAATCCAGTTGCCAGTTCGGTCTGGATTGCTTCGTCGTTGCACCCCTCGCAATGACGATTAGCCCGCCTCGCGCCAGGACGTGGCCGGGATCAGGCCCTTGAGCGCGCCGTCATGCAGCCGTACCGGATCGCGCTCGCCTTCCGTCGCAAGCCGCAGCACGCAGCGCGCCAGTTCGTCGGGCTTCACCGTCGAATTGCCGATCGCCTTGAGCGTCAGCCAAGCCTCGTCGAAGGCCGCCTCCAGAACGACGAGCGTCTGGGGATCGAACGAATTGTTTTGGAACCCCCGCATGGTTCCATCCTCACCGCTTGAATATCGAATGTGCTTGAAGGGTCGACGAATCTTCGGCGTGAACTTGGCCGAGTTTGTGACATGAAGCCGCGATTTGGATCAAGCGCCAATGACGCTTTCGTGTTCGGTTCCCTGCGGCGGGCAGCGCGCTATGCGCTAAGCCGTGGCAATAATCGCGTGGCATTGCCGTTGGCGATCGCCTCGAGATCAGGCGCCGTCAGATTAAGCTCGCGCAGCCGCTCGATCTGATTGAGTGGGAAATATGGATAATCGGTTCCATAGGTCACCTGCGACATCGGCACCAGCTTGGTGAGGGCGGCCATCGCTGCGGGATGGGTCGCGTTGGCGGTGTCATAATAGAGTCGGCGGAATTCGGCCTCGATGCCGTCCGGCGCGAACCCGTTCGGGGCGCGGCCTTTCTGGTCGTAAAACGCCTCGATGCGGCCGGCGAGGAACGGAATCGTGCCGCCGCCATGCGAGAACAGCCATCTGATGTCACGCAGTCGTGCAAACGTGCCGCTGAGCAGCAGGCTCACGACAGTGCGCGTCGTATCGTGCGGCACCTCGATAACGGCGGGGAAGGCGCCGACGCTGAGCCGCGCGCAGCAGCTCGCCACCAGAGGATGCACGAAGATCACCGCCTTGCGCCGGTTGAGTTCCTCCAGGATCGGCTTATAGGCCGGATCGCCAAGCCACTTGTCTCCGTAATTGGTCTGCAGATTGATGCCATCGGCTTTCAGCGTGTCGAAGGCGTATTCGATTTCCTTGAGCGTTGCATCGGTGTCGAGCATCGACAACGGCGCAAACAGGGCGTAGCGGCCCGGCCGGTCGCGCACCATTTCGGCGGCGAATTCGCAGCATAACTTTGCCATGTCGTGCGCCTTGCCGGCGCCGGCGTCGAACCAGACGCCGGGCGTCGAAGCGAGCGACAGAATGCTGGTGGTGATGCCGTTCTTGTCCATCTCGCCAAGGTCTTGCTCGCGCGTCCAAGCCAGCTGAACGCCGAAATGGGGAATCTTGCGCTGGTCCTCCCAGTCCGCCCAGGCCTTCTGGTATTGCGGCGGATAGAAATGATGATGGGTGTCGATCAATTTGGCCGGCGCCGATTGCGCGGCGGTGCCGCCGCCCGGCAGTGCCGCTGCCGCGCCAACCGCAGCGGCGCCGGCAAGGAATTGCCGGCGCGAAGAATGGCAGGCGCAACCGAACCAGCGCATCCGCTTTGAATGGTCGCGATCCGCCGTAACGGCGCTGACTTGGGCCTTCATATTTTCCTCCCCGGATTTTCTTGCCGCTATCTTACATCGCCGCGGCGCGATCCGCGACTGTTGAAAGTGCCGCCGCTGCCGTTACGGTTGATTGGCTCTTTTTTTGGCCTTGCTGCGCTGCGATATCGCGTGCTTTAAAATGCAGAGCATGGGCTGCACTGTGCCGCTCCACCTTTGCCGTGGAGGCCATGGCGGCAGCCGGCGAGGGTATCCAATGGTTGAGAATTGCAATGGCTGAGAATTGCAATGGCTGAGAATTCCAATGGCTGAGAATTCGAAATACGACCTGCTGCTCCGCGGCGGGCGGGTCATCTGTCCGGCGTCGGGCATCGACGGCGTGCGGGATGTCGCGATCCGCAATGGCCGCATCGCGGCGATCGATGAGACGATCCTGCCGTCGAGTGCCGCCGAGACGATCGATGTCTCCGGCAAGCTGGTGCTGCCGGGCCTGATCGACACCCACGGCCATGTCTATCAATACGTCACCGGCCGCTTCGGATTGAACCCGGACATGGTCGGCGTGCGCTCCGGCGTCACCACGGTGATCGATCAGGGCGGTCCATCCTGCATGACGCTGCCGGGCTTCCGGAACTTCATCGTCGAGCCGGCAGCGACCCGGGTCTATGCATTCCTCTCGGCCTATCTGGTCGGCGGCCTTGAGGGTCATTACTACCCGAATCTCTACAGCCCGGACTGCGTCGACGTCGACGCGACCGTTGCGTCCGCCAACGCCAATAAGGACATCGTGCGCGGCATCAAGGGCCACGCCGAGATCGGCGGCTTTGCGCGCTGGGGCATAAAAGTTCTGGAAATGTCGGCGGAGATCGGCCGGCGCTCGGAGCTGCCGCTTTACGTGCACTTCGGCACGCTGTGGGGCCTGCCGGAAAGCGGCGCCAACGGCGAGGACGCCGACACGATCCTCGAACGCGTCATCCCGCGGCTGCGCCCCGGCGATATTCTGGCGCATCCCTTCACGCGGCATCCCGGCGGCTTCGTCAACCGGGCGGGCGAAGTTCACTCCGTCATCCGCGCCGCGCTCGACCGCGGGCTCAAGGTCGATGTCGGGCACGGCAGTCACTTCTCCTACCGCATCGCCCGCAAGGCGCTCGCTGCCGGCGTGATCCCGCACACGCTCGGCGCCGACATGCACGGCTATAACACCGAAGTGCCGGCTCCCGGCGGCACGCCGGCACAGCACTACGACGACGAGAACCATCCGTTCCACGGTCAGGCACGTTTCTCCCTGACGCAGGCGATGAGTTCGATGCTGGCGCTCGGCATTCCGCTGGAAGACGTTGTGCCGATGGTGACCACGCATCCGGCGCAGATGATCGGGCTTGCCGATCGGCTTGGCGCGCTCACGCCCGGCTTCGACGCCGACATTTCAGTGCTGTCCGACGACCGCGGCCGCTTCATTCTGCGCGACAACGAGCGGACCGAGGTCATCGCCGAGCGGTTGCTGCGGCCGGTGTTCTGTCTGCGCGGCGGCAAAAGGTTCGACGCCGATTCGCCGATCCTGCCGCAGGCCATCGCGGCCTAGAGCAAGATGGGCTTCTGCGCGGTTTGAAGTTCAGTGCGAGCTGCCGCTGAAATCCCGCGGCAGCTTGCACTGGGCGACCCGGACATTCCTGATCGGACCCGGTGTGTTGCGGCTTCGCCCGACAAACCGCGGCACGCCGTCGGAAACCACCGCGGCGACTGCCGCGATATCGCCATTGCGCAGCGCGTCGAGCGCATTGTCCTGCGAGCCGCCGGCACAGGCATCGATCACGGCCACGTCGGCGTCGCGGCCCGGCCGCAGATAGCCGCTGTTGAGGCGATAGACGTCGGCATTGTTGCCGGTCGCGGCAGCAATCGCCCATTCGACCGGAATCTTCGCAAGGCTCGCCAGATGCGAAATCGTATACAGCATGCCCAACGGCATCACGCCGCTGCCCGTCGGCGTGTCGGTCGCGATCAGAAGCCGCTCGAATTGACCGGCGTCCTGCAGCAATTGTGCGGTCCACAAAGCGGTGCGTAGATTGCCGGCGGTGCAGACCTGGAGCGCAATATTTGTTTCGTTCACCAGCCGCGGGAAATCGCGATCGGGCATGGCGATCGGGCCGCCATTGACGTGGAACGAGACGTGCGGCTGCATGGCGATCAGGTGATCCGCCCAGATGCCGGACGAACCGGGAATGGACGAGCCTCCGGTGTGAACGGTCGTAATCATGCCGTGTCGTCGTGCCCAGCCGATCATCGGCGCATAGTCGAACGGCGTGGCGAAGGCGCCAAAGCCGGCTTTGGCGAGCCAAACGCCTTGGCCCGAAAGTTCGGCAAAATCCGGTTCTTCAAGGCCGGGCTCAAGGATCACCGATCCGGCGCAGACGCGCATGCCGCCCGGACGGTAGGCCTCGAAGCATTTCATGGCGGCAACGGCCAGCGCCTTGACGCCTTCACGGTCTTTCGGCCGTCCCGGGACATGAACTTCGGACGCGGAGATCGACGTCGTGGTGCCGCCGTGAACGTAACTTTCGAGGAAACCGACGGTGCGCTGGCGCGGCGTGTAGTCGCCGAAAGTGATGTGGACATGGGAATCGATCAGTCCCGGAATGGCGACGGCGCCATCGGCGTCGATCACCACGTCGCAGTTTTCGATCTGCGCAGTGGCGGCCGTTCCGACGAGAACGATCTTGCCATCGGCCATGACGATCGAGTCGCCCGCCGCGACCGGTTCGCGCCAGTCGCCAGAGAGAATGACGCCGAGATTGACGATGGCTGTTTTCATGAGAATGCGGCGTGACGTCTCGGGTTTCCGCGATCAAAAATCGCTGCCATTATGTCCGATCGATATCGGATGATAAACCTAAAAGCCGGTTGCAAGGGACGACAGACCATTGGCGGGAATCCGGCGTGTCCTGGTGGTCGGCGGCGGTGTCGGCGGCTTGACGGCCGCCACTGCCTTCGCGCGACGCGGCGTCGAAGTTGTGCTCATCGAGCGCCGGCCAAACTTCGATGTGCCCGGCATCGGACTCGGCCAGCCGGCAAATGCGTTGCGCGTCTACGCCGCGCTCGGGCTCCTGCCGCAAATTCTGGCGAGCGGCTTCAGCTATGACCGGATGTCGATTTTCGATTTCAATCGCGAACTGATCGTCGAGCACAAATTCCTGCTCGGCGATGACGTCGTGCCGGCGGTTTGCGCGCTGTCCCGAATGCACCTGCACGAAATTCTGCTGGCGGCCGCCATGCGGGCCGGCGTCAAGGTGCGCACCGCACTGACCGTCAGTGAAATCCAGGACGAAGACGACCGGGTCACGGTGGCCTTTTCGGACGGAACGACCGGCACTTTCGACCTCCTCGCCGGCTTCGACGGCATAGGATCGACGACCCGGTTGCATCTGGTCGGCACGGCATTCGCGCCGCGCCATTCCGGCTACGGCGGCTGGCGCGTGCAAGTGCCGCGCCCCGATTATGTGCGCGGCATGGAATTCCTCCTCGGCATTGGCGGCAAGACCGGCGCCATGCCGCTTGGCGGCGATCTGATGTACGTCTTCCACATCTGCCCGGAACCGCGGGATGCGAATTTCAAGCGGCAGGACTATCCGGGTCTATTCAGGGCGCGCCTCTCGCAATATCGCAGCTATGTCGCCGAAGTGGCCGCCGCGCTCGATGCGAAATCCGACATCGTCTACAGCCCGATCGCGCCGATGTTGCTGCCGTGGCCGTGGTTCCGCGGCCGTGTCGTGCTCGGCGGCGACGCCGCGCACACGTTTCCCCCACACCTGACGCAAGGCGCGGCGATGGCCGCAGAGGACGGCTACATTCTCGCGCGCGACATGCTCGACGATGATGTTCCGGTCGAAGCGCGGCTGATGCGGTATTCGGAGAAGCGCTATGCGCGATGCGCTTTCGTGTACACCTTCGCCTATCAGTGGATGGTCGATGAACAATCCGTCCGTACCGTCGAGAATCTTGCGGCGATGCGGGCCGAACTGACCAGGAACGGATCGGCGTGGCTGGCCGCAAGCGACCGCATTCTCGACAGCCGCGTTATTTAGCTTCGCGAAAATATGTCCGCGTGCTCAGCGCGTGAGCTGGAATGCAACCAGCGCCGCGAGCATGATGGCGCTGCCGAAACCTTGCGCGGGCGTGATCACCTCGGCGAGCACGATCGCGCTCAAGATCATCGCGGTAAGCGGTTCGAGATTCATGATCAGCGCCGTGCGAAACGGCCCGATCCGCACCGTCGAGACGACAACGAATAAAACGGCGGCGGTGCTTGCGACACTCATGCCGACGAGAGCGAGCCAGCCCAGATTCGTTTGCGGTGCGTGCCACGCATGCATCGCGCCTGATGCGGCAAGAAACACCAGGGTCGATGAAATGAGCGAGTACCACGTCACCACTCTCGCGTCGGCGTTCATCAGGTAGGCGCGCGTGATCAGGAGCATGATGGTGCGGCAGCAGGAGGCGCCAAGCGCATAGACGATGCCGATGACGGCGAGGCCGGCCGGATGCGCGCCGATCATGATCGCCAGGCCGACGAAGGCGGCGGCCGCGCACAGCGCGCCCTGCCAGCGCAGCCGATCGAGGCCGGCAAGCGGAGCAATAAGTCCGGTCAAAAGCGGATAGGTAAAATAGGTCAGGACGGCCGTCGGCACGTCGATGATCGCGATGGCCTTGAACAGACAATAGATGAGGCCGGCGAAAATGATGCCGATCGCCAGAGAGATTGAACGCACCCTGGCATCGGCTTTCGCCCTCGGCCCGATACGCAGCCATGCCGACATGAAGGCGATACCGACCAGGCTGCGCAGCGATAGCATCGTCAGCACATCGCAGCCGGCGGCAAGCACGAGTTTGGCGAGGACATCGGCGATGCCCAAAGTCGTCCCTGCGGCGATGCCGGGGACGAGCCGGTGGGCGCGGTCGCGCAGATCAGTCAAATGTCACCGCCGAAAAAGCGTGCCGGCGCCGAGCTCGGTGAACAATTCGAGCAGCACGGCATGTGGCACCTTGCCATCGAGGATGACCACGCCTTCGACGCCGCGCTCGAGTGCGTCGATGCAGGTCTCGACCTTTGGAATCATGCCGCCGGAAATGGTGCCGTCGGCAATCAGGCGGCGCGCTTCATCGGCGGACAACTCCTTGATGAGTTTTTTCGATTTGTCGAGCACGCCGGGCACGTCGGTGAGCAAGAGCAGACGCTTGGCCTTCAGCGCTCCGGCGATGGCGCCGGCAAAGGTATCGGCATTGACGTTGTAGGTGCCGCCATTGGCAGCGGCGGCGACCGGCGCCAGCACCGGGATCAATTCACGGCCGAGAATCTGATTGAGCACGGTGGTGTCGACCTTGTCGGGCTCGCCGACATAGCCGAGGTCGATGACCTGCTCGATGGCGGAATCCGGATCGACCACGGTGCGCGTCAGCTTGCGCGCGACCACCATGTTGCCGTCCTTGCCGCACAGCCCGACCGCCTTGCCGCCGGCTTCGTTGATATAGCCGACCATCTGCTTGTTGATGGATCCGGCAAGCACCATTTCGACGATTTCCAGCGTCTTGGCGTCGGTGATGCGCAAGCCGGCCGCATATTGGGATTGCACGCCGACTTTCTTGAGCATGGCTTCGATCTGCGGTCCGCCTCCATGCACGACAACAGGGTTGATCGCAGTCTGCTCCAGCAGCACGATATCGCGGGCGAATTCACGCGCCAGATGCTCGTCGCCCATGGCGTGGCCGCCGTATTTGACCACGACTGTTTCCTCGTCGTAGCGCTGCATATAGGGCAGGGCCTCCGACAGGATGCGGGCTTGCACCTCGGGGCTCGAAGGATCGTTTTGGCTCATCGGTGTCATCTTCCCGGCGTGTGGCGCGACCTATGTAGCGGTGCGGCGGTCGCGCCACAATGCTTCCGCGGATTTGGGCTCAGCGCGGGCGTTCAGCTAACAGCCGCGCGATGGCGGCGCGCAATTGCATGATGCCGATGTCGTTTTTTGCTGAAGTCGCAATCAGGTCGGGGAACGCCGCCGGCCTTTTGCGCATCGCCGCTGCGACCGCGGCAATCCGCTCGGCAAGCTCCGCCGCGCCGACCTGATCGCACTTGGTGAGCACGATCTCGTGGCTCACGGCCGCCTCGCCCAGCGTGTCGAGGATGGCGTCGTCGGCATCTTTCAGCCCGTGGCGTGCATCGATCAAGAGGTAGATGCGGGCGAGCGTTCTGCGGCCGTGCAGGTAAGCGGTAATGAGGCCCGTCCAGGCCGCGACTTTGGTCTTGGCCGCCGCGGCGTAGCCGTAGCCCGGCATATCAACCAGCATCAGCCGCGATGGCCCGCCAAAGAAGATCAATTCCTGGGTCCGGCCGGGCGTGTTGGAGGTCCGCGCCAGCGCCTTGCGGCCGGTGAGTGCGTTGATCAGCGAGGATTTGCCGACATTGGAACGCCCGGCGAAGGCGATTTCAGGTCCGGCCATCGCCGGCAGCGACGCCAGCGAACCCGCGGCGGAGAGGAAGTTCCATTGGCCGGCGAACAACCGGCGGCCGGTTTCGATCTCGGCTGAGGAGAAGCCTTCGGTAAGATCGGCCGAGGTCATGACGGCTGTTTCGCCTTGCGCCGGAACCAAAGCACCCGCCCGCGGTTTTTCATCGGCCGGGATTGTTGGGCCTCTTCGTTGCCGCGCGCCGGTACGATCTGCGAGGATATCATGGACGATTGGTCGAGCATGCGGTTCTGCGACGTCGTCAACCTCATTCTCAGCGGCGTTCTGTTCTTCTCTCCCTGGCTGTTCGATGTGTCTTCCGGTGCGCAATGGCAGACGGCGTCGATTGTCGGGATCGTCATCGCGGTGCTGTCGATTGCGGCGCTCGCCGCGTTCGCGGTCTGGGAGGAATGGTTCATTCTGATTGCCGCTCTGGCGCTCATCGTATCGCCCTGGCTTCTCGGCTTCCAGAACAGTGATGCCATGAGCATCGACGTCCTGATCGGGGTTGTCGTCGCCGCTTTGGCGGCGGTCGAGGTCTGGCTCACGCGCGATCAGGAGCCCTGGATCGTTGTCGGACGCTAGCCCGCGGGCGGATTCGGACTATTACCAAATAAAAAGGGGACTTTCGTCCCCTTGGCGCCGGCCGTGGGCCGGCATTAGCGTGATGCCCGAAGCGGCTCAGGCGGCCGCGTCTCCGGTGTCCCGCCAGCGGTTCGGCGCCGGCGCATAGGCCGGGTTCTTGGCAACGCCCTGATAGCGCACGGCGGCGGCGACAGCGGGAATCCCGATCTGCCGGTAGCGTCCGTCAAGCGCGGTGTTGTGAGCGATGATTCTCGCGGCTATTCTGCTGCGGTTGGCTCTCTTGACCCATTTTCTTGGCCATTTCGGCACTCAGACTCGTCATATGGAACCCCATTCCCTATTGCTCTCGGTGATGATGAAAACTTGAGCGAGGAGTGCGGCGGAAATGGGCGACAAATCGCGCGTCGCCATGACATTTCCGACTGCAGTGCCGGTCTGCGGCTAACTGCACGGTTCGTGGTAAACTCTCGCTTAATGTCTCCGGATCATAGTGCGGCCGGCTTGGGCGGCAGCTGACCCGGAGTTTCGGCGCAGCTTATCCACGTCGACCAACGGGAACTGCGGCATTCCTGCAACAGCTCTCGCGGACCTTATGGGCAGAGGCATGTAACGACTGGCATGCGCTGGCACGCTTTGGGGTATTGGCAATCACGGACATTCGTTTGGCCGGGGTGGCTCTGGGCGGACGGATGGGTAGGCGAGTGATGGCAATGCGTTCGATTGCATTTTTGATCATCGGGCTGCGGAATACGCTCGGCGGCTGCATGCAGGAGACGATCGAGCCGTCGACGCAGGCCGGCTGGAACTCCCGCGACAAGCAGCTGATGTCGAACCTGCCGTATCAGCAGGCCGCTATTCCCGAGCAGTATCGCCGTCACATCGTCGACTATTCGCGCAAGGAAGCGCCGGGTACGGTCGTCGTCGATAGCGACAACAAGTTCCTTTATTACGTGCTGCCGCACGGCCAGGCGATCCGCTACGGCATCGCGGTGGGCGAAGAAGCTCAGGCCTGGAACGGCATCGCCAAGATCGGCCGCATGGAAGAATGGCCGGCTTGGATTCCGACTTCGGGCGAGCAGCAGCGGCTTGGGCCGTTGCCGGCCTTTGTGACCGGCGGCCCGCATAATCCGCTGGGCGCGCGCGGCATGTATCTGTATTCCGGCAACAAGGATACGCTCTATCGCATCCACGGCACCAATCAGCCGGAATATATCGGCCAGGCGATTTCGTCGGGCTGCATCCGCATGACCAACGAAGACGCGATCGATCTCTATAATCGCGTCAAGGTCGGCACCATCGTCGTGGTGCTGGCGCCGAAGAACGGCGATGCGCCGTTCAGCGGCCAGAGTTGCGCCGCGGCTGCAGTCGCGCGACGAATCCCGCGGCGTCGAAGCCTTACTGAACTTCTGCGAATCTGCTGAAAATGAAAGCGGCGCTGGCCTGAGCCGGCGCCGTTTGCTTTTGGGCGTCGTTCTAGGCGCCCAGCGTCACGTGCAGGATTTCCGGCGGCACGCCGAGCCGGGCGGGAATGATGCTGGTGCCGAGCCCGCCGGAGACGATCAGATGACGGTTGTCCTCGACGACGTGGCCGTAGGCGAACGCGCGCCATATCGCGACGGCACGAAGTGCGGCCAGATGAACGGCACGCGGATTTGTCCGCCATGCGTGTGGCCGGCGAGCGTGAGCGCGACGCGCGCCGGCACTTTCGGTGAAAATGTCGGGCTCGTGGGCGAGCAGCACGACCGGATCGTCGGTTTGATTTGCCCAGCGTGCCAGGCAGATCGTCGACGCCGCGGAAGCGGCCGTGTCCGATCCGATGCGCGAGCTGATCGCCAAGGCCGGCGAGCCAGAAGCGCTGTCCCGCGTCGCCGAGGAGTACGGCGTTATTTTGCAGGATCGGGATGTGCACGGCGGCGAGCGGGTCCGCACGCCGACAAGGTCGTGCCACCAGTCGTGATTG
>CAVXWL010000030.1:0-53450 GCA_963765365.1 uncultured Alphaproteobacteria bacterium
CGAGCACATGGCGGTGGTCGCGACCGGCGGCTATGGCCGCGGCCTGCTGGCGCCGGGATCCGACATCGATCTGCTCTTTCTGCTGCCCTACAAGCAGACCGCGTGGGGCGAGCAAGTCGCCGAGGCGCTGCTCTACTGCCTGTGGGACATGGGGCTGAAGGTCGGCCACGCCACCCGTTCGGTTGATGAGTGCATTCGTCAGGCCAAAGCCGACATGACCATCCGCACCACGCTACTCGAAGCGCGCTATCTGTTCGGCGACCCGAAACTCTACGCCGAACTGACATCGCGGTTCGACAAGGAAGTGGTGCAGGGCACAGCGCCGGAATTCGTCGCCGCCAAGCTCGCCGAGCGCGAAGAGCGTCACCGCCGTGCCGGCCAGTCGCGCTACCTGGTCGAGCCCAATGTCAAGGACGGCAAGGGCGGTTTGCGCGATCTGCATACGCTGTTCTGGATCGCCAAATACGTCTATCGCGTGCGTGAGCCCGAGGAATTGATCGACCGCGGCGTGTTCGACCGCGACGAATACAAGATGTTCCGCCGTTGCGAAGACTTCCTGTGGTCGGTCCGCTGTAACATGCATTTTCTCACTGGGCGGGCCGAGGAGCGCCTGTCGTTCGACATTCAACGCGATATCGCGGTACGGCTCGGCTACACGGCGCATCCCGGCTTGCGCGACGTCGAACGCTTCATGAAGCATTACTTCCTCACCGCCAAGCATGTCGGCGACCTCACCGCGATTCTGTGCGCGGGGCTGGAGGAACGCCAGGCCAAGCCCGCGCCGGTCTTGAGCCGGGTGATCGCACGCTTGCGCCACGTGCCAAAGCAGAAGAAGCTTTCCGGCACCGACGATTTCGTCATCGACAACAACCGCATCAACATCGCGCGACCCGATATCTTCAGGCGCGATCCGGTCAACCTGATCCGGCTGTTCCGTCTCGCACCACAGCACAATCTGGCGTTCCATCCCGAAGCCATGCGCATCGCTGCGCGTTCGCTCAAGCTGATCGACAAAGACGTGCGCGAGGACAAGGAGGCAAATCGCCTGTTCGTGGAAATCCTGACCTCCAAGAACGACGCCGAAACCGTGCTGCGGCGCATGAACGAAGCCGGCGTGCTCGGCGCCTTTGTGCATTCGTTCGGCCGCATCGTGGCGATGATGCAGTTCAACATGTATCACCACTACACGGTCGACGAGCATCTCATTCGCTGCATCGGCACGCTCGACGAAATCACGCGTGGCGACAATCCCGCGCTCGGCCTTGCCAATGAGCTGATCAACACCATCCAGCCGCAGCACCGCACCGTGCTCGCGGTTACATTGTTCCTGCACGATATCGCCAAGGGGCGCGTCGAGGACCACTCGCTGGCCGGAGCGCGCATCGCGCGCCGGCTGTGTCCGCGGCTCGGGTTCAATGCCGCGGAGACCGAGCTGGTCGCCTGGCTGGTCGAGGTTCACCTCGTGATGTCGACGGTGGCGCAATCGCGCGATCTTTCCGACCGCAGGACGATCGAGAATTTCGCCGCCGTGGTGCAGTCACTGGAGCGGCTGAAGCTTCTCACCATCCTCACCACGGCCGACATCCGCGCGGTGGGCCCCGGCGTGTGGAACGGCTGGAAGGCGCAGCTCATTCGCACGCTCTATTACGAAACCGAGCCGGTGCTCACCGGCGGGTTCTCCGAGGTCAACCGGGCCCAGCGCGTGGCCATGGCGCAGGCCGAATTCCGCGCCGAACTCAGGGCTTGGCCGCAGCAGACGCTACAAGCCCATGTCGATCGGCTCTATCCGGCCTACTGGCTTAAGGTCGACCTGTCGCACAAGCTCGCTCACGCGGCCTTCGTGCGCGCCAGCGAGGAGGCCGGCAAGACGCTCGCCACCAGCGTCGGCTTCGATGCGGCGCGCGGCGTCACCGAACTGACGGTGTTTGCACCCGACCATCCGTGGCTGCTCTCCATCATCGCTGGCGCCTGTGCGCTGGCTGGCGCGAACATTGTCGATGCGCAGATCTACACTACGACCGACGGGCTGGCGCTCGATACAATTGCGGTGTCGCGCGAGTTCGAGCACGACGAAGACGAGGCAAGGCGAGGCGCACGCATTGGCGACTCCATCGAGAAGGCGCTGCGAGGACAACTCAAATTGCCGGACGTCGTGGCAAAACGTGCGCCGCCCAAGGGCCGGCTCAAGGCTTTTGCCATCGAGCCTGAGGTCAGCATCAATAACCAATGGTCGAATCGCTACACGGTGGTCGAAGTCACCGGCCTCGACCGGCCCGGCCTGCTATATGAACTCACTACGACGCTGTCGAAGCTCAACCTGAATATTGCCTCGGCGCATGTCGCGACCTTCGGCGAGCGCGTCGTCGACGTATTCTATGTGACCGATCTTCTCGGCGCCAAGATCGCGACGCCGGCCCGGCAATCGGCCATCAAGCGGCCGCTGCTGTCGCTGTTTACCCCGCAAAACGGGGAAGCCAAGCCCGCCAAAGAGGCTGCGGCCGGGTAACGTCCATGCCGGCGGAATGGGGCCGCCCGCGAACGCGGTCCCGCCTGCAAGAGCGGGCCGGGCCGCCGGGTAACCGCGTCTTAAATCCACGCCTCTACCGTAGTTTCAGCGCGTTTTCCGCGCTGAGGGCGGGATATGGCGTGGCGCGAACGCCGCAAGCGGACCGGCGACGATGGAGGCTTCGATCTTCGTCTGCGCCGGGAGGATCGCGTCGGCGGACCGTTCCGTTCCGAAACCCGCAGCCGCGGTCGCGCGCGCACGCCGCGTCCGCCCCGTAAAACGCGGCGCCGCGGCAAGCGCGGCTTCAGGGTCGGCCGGTTATTCTATTGGGGTGCGGTACTGGCGCTGTGGGCGGTGATCGCCGGCATCGGCGGGCTCGTCTGGATCGGCATCCACCTGCCGCCGATCCAATCGCTAGAAATCCCAAAACGGCCGCCCTCAATCCTGATCCTCGGCGACAATGGCGCGACGCTCGCCACCCGCGGCGACATGGGCGGCGCGGCGGTGCCGCTTGCCCAATTGCCGGACTATGTCCCCAATGCCTTCATCGCCATCGAGGACCGGCGTTTCTACGCGCATTTCGGCATCGATCCGTGGGGAATTGTCCGAGCCGGCGTCGCCGACGTATTGCGTCGCGGCGTTTCCGAAGGCGGCTCGACCATCACCCAGCAGCTCGCCAAGAACCTGTTCCTCACGCAGGAGCGCACGGTTTCCCGCAAATTGCAGGAAATCGCACTCGCGCTGTGGCTCGAGCACAAATTCAGCAAAGCCGAGATTCTCGACCTCTATCTCAACCGCGTCTATTTCGGTTCCGGCGCTTACGGCGTCGAAGCCGCCGCGCAGCGCTATTTCGGCAAGTCGGCACGGCAATTGACGCTGCCCGAAGCGGCGATGCTGGCGGGTCTCGTGAAATCCCCGTCGCGGCTGGCGCCGAACCACAATCCCGACGGCGCAGTGCGCCGCGCCGCGCTGGTGATCACCGACATGGCGGAATTGAAAATGATCAACGCGAGCGCCGCCAAACTTGCGCTCGCGCACCCGGCCCGCGCGATCCAGCCGGCCGGCGCCGGCACCGTCAATTATGTCGCCGACTGGGTCATGGACGCCGTCAACGACATCGTCGGCAATATCGATCAGGACATCGTCGTGCACACGACGATCGACCCGGCACTGCAAAGCGCGGCCGAACAGGCGCTGGTCGATACGCTCAACCAGAAGGGCGACAAGCTCAATATCGGTGAAGGCGCGCTGGTGGCGATGACGCCGGACGGCGTGGTGCGTGCTCTGGTCGGCGGCAAGAACTATGGCGAAAGCCAGTTCAACCGCGCCATCGACGCCAAGCGCCAGCCCGGCTCCGCGTTCAAGCCTTTCGTCTATCTCACCGCGCTCGAACACGGGCTCACCCCCGACACCATCCGCGAGGACGCGCCAATCGCGGTCAAAGGCTGGAAGCCGGAGAATTTCGAGCACCAATATTTGGGGCCGGTGACGCTCACTCAGGCGCTCGCCAATTCGCTCAACACCGTGTCGGTGCGGCTCACGCTCGAATTCGGCCCCGATGCGGTAATCCGCACCGCGTATCGGCTCGGCATCAACTCGCAACTCGACTCCAATGCGTCGATTGCGCTCGGCACCTCGGATGTGTCGCCATTCGAACTCGTGACGGCCTATGCGACCTTCGCCAACGGTGGGTTCGCGATCTCACCGCACGTCGTCGAACGCATCACCACCGCGGACGGCAAGATCCTTTACGACCGCTCGGCGCAGCCGCTCGGTCGCATTGTCGATCCCCGTTACATCGCGATGATGAATACGATGATGCAACAGACGCTGATCTCGGGCACCGCGCGCTCGGCAAGCCTGCCCGGCTGGCAGGCCGCCGGCAAAACCGGCACCAGCCAGGATTACCGCGATGCCTGGTTTGTCGGCTACACTTCGCACCTTGTCACGGGCGTCTGGCTCGGCAATGACGACAATTCGCCGACCAAGCGAGCGGTCGGCGGCGGCCTTCCGGTCGAGATCTGGAGCCGCTTCATGAAGGTCGCCCATGCCGGCATCGCGCCGGTGCCGCTGCCGGGGTTGGCAGACGGCTCGTGGTTCAATTCGCCGCCGCCGCCCGCTCCGGTCGCACCTTTTGCGGCAAACGGCGGCCAACAGAGCAATCGGCAAAATAGCGGCAGCGGCCTTGATTTCTGGCTGCTCGATAAGCTGTTCGGGCGACGCTGAGAAACCGCAATTCACCCCGAATTTTCGTGCCCCAAGGCGGGACAACCCGCGGGAACGGATCCATCGCGCCAGGCGCGATCAGTGATTTGCGCTAAGCGCGCTTTGGACCGCATCCATCACCGTCACGTCCAGGTTCATCCGGCAGTAATCTTCCACTTTATCGGTATTCTGCGCCGCGCCGCGATATCGATGACGGTGCTGTTGCGCTTGGCGTTGTAGTAGCCGCTCAACCAGAGCGCCAGCGACTTTTCGTTCGGACTGATGACCTTGTCGAACAGGAGCTGCCGGCATGTGATTTTCGCAACGTCCACCGAGACCTGCGCCTGCGCCGCTCCGGCGCCAATGAAGAGGACCGACGCGATACACGCAATCTGCCGAGCTTTCATGAACGCGTCCTCCCGATCGGTCGCGAATTAGGCAACCCGAATTTTCTCAAATAGCATGTTGCAGATCATGGTTCTTCAGCGGTAGCGAGCGGATCCGCTTGCCGGTGGCGGCGAAGATGGCGTTGCACAAGGCCGGCGCCAGCGGCGGCACCGGCGGCTCGCCGACGCCGCCCCAGAAACTCCCGCTCGGCACGATCACCGTCTCGACCACGGGCGCGTCGGCCAGCCGCAGCATCCGATAGGTGTCGAAATTCGATTGCTCGGCAGCGCCATTCTTGATCGTGATCTCGCCATCGAGCGCCGCAGTCAGCGCGTAGAGAACGGCGCCTTGCGTCTGCATCTCGACCGAAAGCGGGTTGACTACGTGACCGGGATCGATCGCCGAGACGACGCGGTGAACGCGCACGCCGCCGACAGCAACGGACGCCTCGACCACCTGCGCACAATAACTGCCGCAGGCCTCGTTAAGCGCGATGCCGCGAAAGACCCCCGCAGGCGGCGCGTCGCCCCAGCCGGCGCGGTTGGCGGCCGCATCGAGCACGGCAAGATTTCGCGGACTGTTGCGCAACAACCGGCGCCGGTAAAGATAAGGATCGACACCGGCCGCATGCGCCATTTCGTCGACAAAACATTCCTTGTAGAAGGCGTTCTGCGTGTAGTTGATCGCGCGCCAGACGCCGAGCGGCACCGGGGTTGGACACACCACGTAGTCGACGAGATAGTTCGGCACGTCGTAGGGCATTTCCGCGGCAAGGCCGCTAACGAAGGTCCTGTCGTTAACGTTCGGGCCGAAGCCTGCCACCAGCGACTCCACAAACGACGGTCCGGCGAGGCGGATCGTCCACGCTATCGGCATGCCGTCAGCATCAAGCCCGGCCGTCATGCGCGCCATGCCGCATGGCCGATAGAGATCGTGCGCAACGTCCTCTTCGCGCGACCAGACCAGCTTGACCGGCTCCTTGAAGTTCTTGGCGATGACGACGGCCTGGCGGACATATTCCTGGATCGGCGCGCGCCGGCCGAAGCCGCCGCCGAGCATCATCCGGTTGACCGTGACTTTGTCGTTGGGCACGTCGGCGGCGAGCGCCGCGGTGGCAAGCGCCGTTGCAGGGTCCTGGGTTGGCACCCAGATTTCGACGCCATCGGGCCCGACATGCGCGGTGCAGGTCTGCGGCTCCATGGTTGCGTGCGCCAGAAACGGCACAGCATAATCCGCCTCGATCCGCCGCGCGGCGCGGGCGAGCGACGCCTTGGCATCGCCGTCGGAGCGTCCGAACTGCGACTTGGCTTGAGCTAAGGCGGCATGCACCGACGCGGCGATTGCCGCGCTTGAGACCGCGTCATTGCCGTTGTCATTCCATCTGACGCGGAGCACATCGGCGGCACGCTTCGCTCGCCACCACGAATCCGCCACCACCGCGACCGCATCCGGCATGCGCACGACGCCGCGGATGCCGGCCATGCCGGCGATTGACGTTTCGTCCACCGACTGCAGCGCGCCGCCAAAAACCGGGCACTGCACGATGGACGCGTAGAGCATGTCGTGCAGCCGCACGTCTATCGCATAGACTGGCTTTGCAGTGACCTTGTCGAAGACGTCGAGACGCTTCTGCGGCGTGCCGGCAAGCGTCCATGTGTGTGGCGGCTTTAGCGTCACGCTCGATGGCGGCTCGATTTTGGCGGCGTCAGCTGCGACAGCACCGAAGTTGAGCGTACGTCCGCTTGACGTGTGCGCGATCGTGCTGTTGCGCGCGGAACATTGTTCGGGCGACACACGCCATCGCGCCGCCGCCGCGGCGATCAGCATCTCCCGCGCGGTGGCGCCGGCGCGGCGCAGATAGTCTTGCGAGGACGCAATTGAACGGCTCGCCCCGGTGGAAGTGTCGCCCCAAAGCTGATTTCTTCGCAGATTTTCCGTAGGCGACACGAATTCAGTCTTCACCGCCGTCCAGTCGCATTCGAGCTCCTCGGCGACCAGCATGGCGAGCCCGGTCATGGCGCCCTGCCCCATCTCGGAATGTGCGACCTGGATGGTCACTGTATTGTCGGGCGCGATCCCTACCCAGCAGGTGATATCCAGCGCGCCGTGGCTGCCGCCTGCCGGTACGGCCGAAGAGGGCACCTGCGGAATAGCAAAGCTCAGCGCCAGACCACCGCCTGCGGCGCTCACACCGACGAGGAATGAACGGCGATTGACTTCGCCGCCAGACGCCATGCTGTTCCCCCTGATTTCGCAGCGCGACAATGCCAAGCTTGTCGCCGCATTGGTGCAAAATCGCCCGAAGCCGATGGTAATATAACTCGATAACCGGTGTGAATCACAAGTCGGGGACAAATCATGGCCGATCAACAGACCAGCCTGGAACGCCGAATCCGCGCTATCGAGGACCGGCTTGAAATCTACAATCTTATCGCCGGCCACCCGCCAAGCGCCGATACCGGCGCCGCCGCCTATGCCGAATCGGTCTACAGCGAAGACGGGGAATTCGACCGTGGCGCCGATCTGCCGGGCTGGAACGGCAACAAAGGTATTGGTGCGAACCTCAAGAGCGCCGGCCACCAGGCCGCGATTGCCGGCGGGCTCGCCCATTTCACCGGCCTGCCGCATGTCACGGTGGACGGCGACAAGGCGGTGGTGATTTCCTACCTCCAGATCCTCACGCCAAGGAAGACCGGGGAGGAAATCGAAGTGCCAAACCACGGCGCCTCCCGCGGCTACCATATTCACCGTGTGGTGACCAACCGCTGGGATTTGGTGCGCTCATCGTCGGGCTGGAAGATAAAGCGCCGCGCGCTGCGCCTGGTCGACGGCTCCGAGCCGTCACGCGAGATTTTGCGCGGGGCGCTTGGGAAGTATGCGTGAGCAAGTGCTGATCGCCACTTTCATCATCCTCGGATCGGCCGTCCTGCTGGGCAGCGTTCTGTTCGTTATTCACCTGCGCGGCGAGACGGCACGGGCGGCGCCGTGGCCGATCCCAGCATTGCACGGGCTGCTTGGCATCACGGGCCTCGCCTGCCTCATTGTCGTACTACGAAATCCACCGATCCGAACGGATCTGGGAACGACGTCCTTTGGCGCGACGGCCGCCCTGCTATTCGCCATCGCGGCATTGGCCGGCGGCACTATCCTTGCGCAACGTCTGCGGAAGAAAGGACGCCCTGGAGCGTTGATCGGCGTCCACGCCACGCTTGCCGTGACCGCCTTTGTGATCCTTGCCGCTTATGTATTTGCGTGATCCGTCGCGCGGCATCCGGACGGTGATCAGATTCAATTTAATCGGATCACCGTCTGGACCGGGCCGTATGCTTGCGGTCGGGCTAGCGCGGGCTCATGCGTACCGAGCCAGGCTGGCCCGGTACTTTGAAGTGCTTGCCGGTGTCCGTGACCTTCGTTCCATCGACGCGCAGAATGGAAAAATCGCGGTCTGAATAATTACCGACGTAGATATATCGGCCATCGGGCGTGAAGCAGACCGCCTCCGGCAACGCGCCGACTTCGATATCGTTGAGCCGGCTGACTTTCTTGCCGTTGACCTGCAGGACGGTCACCATACCGTGCGGGTGATAGTAGAATTCGTCTTTGCTTTTGTTGGAACCCGTTGCTTCAACGGCGACGGCGAGATTGCCCTTCGGGCTGAACGCCAATCCTTCCGGACTGTCCGGCACCGTTATGTGATCGATGACGCGCACCGGTTCGGCCGCCAAATCAATAACGCTGACCGTATCAACGTTGCCGTCTGACGATCCGTTGTTGCCGTTGTCCGCCGTCAGGGCAATTGAGCCGTTCGGCGATACGACGACATTGTAGGGAAATATCCCGGTCGGAAGATCGCGCTTGGTGTAGGTCACCTTGTCGCCGTCGACGTCAAGCAGTGCGATTTTATTGGCAGCAGACTTTGCCGCCAGCGCATGCTTGCCGTCCGGCGTGAAGACGACGGCCGAGACCTCGTCGCCCATGTCGATAGTATCGGTGATCTTTACGTCGGTGCCGTGAATCGACAGGACGGAGATAGATTTGCCGGCGCGATTTCCGACGAGCGCGAGATTGCCGGCCGGGTTAATCGATAGACCCGACGGCTGCTTGGCGCCCTCGATCGTGTCGACGAGCTTAGCGGGCTTCGCCTTGAGATCGATGACGTAGATCTTGTTATCCGGAATTTGCTTCCAATCGTCGCCATCTTTGATGGTATCCATCGAATCCGCGACAATCGCTATTGCGCCGGTCGGATCGATGGCGAGATTCACCGGCGGACCGACTACCGAATTCTTCAGCGGAAGATTGGCGACGATCTTCGGGTCGAGCGGGTCCGCCACATCGACGATCAACACGGAGTTTTTGCCCGGCGGCGACACGATGGCCTTGCCATCGCTAAACGAAACCTTTTCGTCGTCGCCGACGATCATGAACGGAGCCGCCCGCGCGGAAAGCCCGTTGAAGGCGAGCACGGCTGTAGCACCCAACATGCCTGCGATGGCGCGTGAGATCATGACGTCCTCCCAAGGATATTTTGGCTTGCGGATTTGATCCGCATTCAAACACCGGGAGTATATACGCGTAAAAAACTCGCGTCATTGCGCTGCGCGGCCAGGATCTTGGTTCGCCGCTTACGCGCGGGAAGTCAATTCGCAGGTCGAAATGCCACGTAGCTGCAACGAGGACGTCGCCGGCTCGTCCTCGAACTTGAACCCGACTTTTTGCAGGCCTTCCAGCGCGGCCTTGCCGTACTCGCTCTCAATCTCCTTGGCGAGTGATGGCGCATAGGAAATCGGATCGGCTTGCTCGGCGGTCTCCGGCACGATCATGACGAGGAGACGGCCGGGCTCGTTCGATACGTTGCGGAAGCCGCGGTTCTCGCCGCGCGGCACCGAAATCATGTCGAGCGGTTCGAGCACCAAGGCGTGCTCACCATGATCGCCCCAGGCGATCTCGAACCGGCCGGACAGGCACATGAAGTTCTCGACAGTGTTGAGGTGGCGATGCAGGCCCGGCCCGTTGCCGGGCTCGCATTCGGCGATGGTGACGATCAGGCCGCGCGGACCCTTGACCGGCGCGCCGGCGCTGCGGCCCTGATAGTCCGCAGGTGCCATCACCGGATAGACTTTGCGCGCCGTGATCTTCTCCATGGCGCCGGGCGGATTGCCTTGCGCTGCCAGATTCTGGCTCTGGTAGGTCTGCAGCTTGCCAAACCGGGCGACGCGAGCTTCCATCTGCGCTGGATTGAGCGATTGCGTTGTCATCACGGTCCTCCCTTGCGAGCTAATATTATTCGCTTCGCATGGCCGCTTGTCGAGGCGGTCAAGCCGAACAGCGCCGAGAGGAACAAGACGGAGTCACACCAGGTGAGGCCGACCTCAACTCACATATTGCCATGCCCGCGCTTGATGGTCTGGCGGATCACCGGCGCCGTGACCTTATCTGAGATCTGGATGTTCCATATTTCGCTGTCGCCCTGCGCATTAAAGTCGGCGAACAGCTTCGGGATGATCGACACATCGCGTATCTCGTGGCCGCGCAGACCGAAGCCCTTCGCGATGTTTTCGAACGCGGGCCGGCCAAACACGGCCAGACTGTCGTCGATGCCGTCGGCGCGCAGCTTATGAAACTCCGAGCCGTAGCCGCCATCGTTCATCGCGCAGATCAGGATGCGATATCCGCACCGCTTGAGCGTCTCGAGTTCCTGGATATGGAACAACAGCCCGCCGTCGCCTTCGAACAGCACGATCTTGCCGTCGCGGCCCTGCCGGCGCGCAGCCGCAACGCCAAGCGCATAGGACAGGCCATTGCCGACCGCGCCGAACTCGCGGACAGTCGTGTAGCGGTCCGCCGGCCGCCCGCGCATCTGGGTGTTGAAATAGGCCTGATGGCCGCCGCCGACGACGCAGTCCCAATCCTTTGGCACGACCGCGTCGATGGCCCGGATCACCTCGCGCGGATCCAGCACCCCGGGCTCGATGTCGAATGGCATCGAGTCTGCCGGCTCGGTCGCGATGCGATGCGCGAGCTCTTTGGAGCGGATCGCCGCCGCCGTCGGTTTGCCGGCTCCGAGCTTCTTGTCGAGGCCGGCAAGGATCGCCTCAACACCAACGCGCGCGTCCGATCTGACGTAGATGTCGGCGGCCTTCTGTCCATCGCGCAAGCCGCGTGGGGCATCGTCCAACTGGATCTTGAGGGCTTTTCCCCAATAATGCCCGCCGCCGACGTAGTAAGACAGGCTGGTGCCGACCGCGAGCACGAGGTCCGCGAACTCATACATTTCTCTGCCCAGCGACGTGAAGTAGCTGCCGGTGGTGCCGAGCCCGAACGGGTGATCGTGGAAAAGCCCGCGGGCGGGCAGCGTGTTGGAGAGTAGCGCCCCGCACCGATCGGCGAGCTTGACCACCGCATCGCGCGCGCCGGACCACAGTACGCCGCGGCCACCAAGGATGATCGGCGACTTTGCCGCGGCGAGCCGGTCGACGGCCTCGGCGACGAGCTGCGGATCGGGCTGCATGCGCCCGACCTTGGGCTGGTACATTTCCGAGGTCTCGTAGGGCTGATTGGCCATGTATTCGACCTTCTGCAGGTCGTAGGGAATGCCTAAGACTACCGGGCACCGTTCGTATTTGGCGACGTGGAAGGCCTCGCGCACGTGGTCCATCATGCGCGGCACGCTGTGCGCGGCGATGTAATGCGCGCCGGTTGCGGTCACTAGCGGCGCCTGGTCGATATACTGGTTGTAGAACTTGGCGTTGACCGGTGACTCGCCGGCGAACACCACCATCGGCAGGCGGGCGCGAACCGCGGCCGGCAGCGCCGTCATCAACTGCGTCACGCCAGGACCGCAGGTGACCGAGGCAACGGCGACCTTGCCGGTTGCTACGTTGTAGGCTGTCGCCGCCGCTACGGCGACGTGCTCATGCCTGACGTGGACGGTATGAACGCCCGGCAGTTTGGCAAAGGCGGTGGACCAGTGCATGTTGCCGTCGCCCATCAGGACGAACTGCGTGTCTACTCCCTCCGCAAGGAACGCCTCTGCGAGCGCTTCATAGAGTTTAGGCATGGGCGCGTTACTACCTGGATTATGACGTTGATATTTGGGCTTGGCTTTTTAGCATGCGTCGCGGATCGCGTCAGCGGCGTTCGGCGATGCCGCTCTTTATGGCTATTAGGTCAGTGCCGCCTGACGAAATCGAGAACGATGTCGTTGAAATGGCCGGGCTGTTCCCAAGCCATGGCGTGGCCGGCGTCAGGGATCACCGCCCATTCGTGGTTTTTCAGATACCTTGCCCAGACGCGCATCAGGGCCGGCGGTGCCAAAAGATCGGCGCCCGCGGCGATCACTAGCGACGGCGCGGGGATGCTCGCGATTTTCGCAAGCGTATTTGGCGAGCGCAGCGGCGGCTGAAACGCGCCGCCAGGCTGGCGCGACGCCTCGTCGATCTCGATCCACCGCCTGGTGCCGTCAGGATTGGCGCCGCGATAGGACGCTCCGATTTCCCGGTAGTGTGCTGACTGTTTCCTGATCTCCGGGATCGCGATACGCGCGATAAAATCCGCGATTTCATCGTCCACGATCGCCCCGGTGCTGGCGCCGACAACGAGGCTACGTAACCGGTCCGGCCGCCACGCCGCATAGTCCAAAACGGCGAAACCCCCGCCGGCGACCCCGATCAAATGGAATTTATCGAGCGCGAGATGCCCGGCAAGCGCGTCGAGATCGCCCGCGATACTTCCAGGCTGCGGACCGGACTTCGGATCGGGCGTGCTCTGGCCCCAACCCCGGCGATCGAACGCGATGACGCGGTATCCGGCTTGAGAGAAGGCCGCGATCTGAGGCTCCCATATTGCGACCGTGCCGGTGTTCGGATGCAGCAAAACGATCGGCGCACCGGCACCGCCGGTGTCGACAAACCACAGTTTCACGCCGGGTAATTCGGCGTAGGCTCCGAAAGAGGAGGAAATCCGGACACCTTGCATGGCTGTCAATGATGCGATGCCGTTGCGGCGGCAGGCGCCGGGTTCGGCTGCGGCGAGGTTATGGAATTCAATTGCGGGCCAAGTTCGGCGGGACTGACCGGCGTGAATGCGCCGGCCGTTCCGCTTCTGCCGTTATAGGTCTCAAGCCCTTCTTTGGTCGAGACGACATCGCCGGGCCGCAACGTCGGATCGGTCTTGGCGTCCATCGGGACGAGGCCGAAGGCATCCCTGCCGTTGCAGGTGCAATTGGCGACAAGCTGCTTGCGATAGAGAAACGCAGTATTGAGGTCGGCATAGTGCGCGCCGTCGCGCGCCACCGCACTGCCGATTTCGGCGCCGAAATAGACCTTGGTCTGGCTGTTCGGGCAAATCGCGCGACAAGTTTCGACCGGCGTGGCGCTCGCCATCTGCTCCAGTGGAAAGTGTTGGCCGTCGCAGAGCCGCACGCAATAGGCCACCGTGTGCCCGGTCGAGCCGGCACCTTCGTTGACATGTTCCGGCCCGAGCGGCGCTGGCGCGACCCGCCCGACATCCGGTGACGGCGGCGGCAGTTCCGGATTCTGCGGCGGCGGTTGCTGCTGCTGCGAGCCGCCAAACAGAAAATCGAAAAATCCCTGTGCCTGCGCGACGTTCGCCGTCGTTATGCCCGCCACGCCAAAAAACACGGCGAGGATCAAAGCCGCGCGCCATCTTATCGCTTCGCTGCGACGCCTGACCGCCACATTACCTCACTCTTGGAGCCGCATGCGTGGGAGGACTCCAACGCGCTTGAGTATTGGAACTTCCGGGCCGGGCCGCAAGACGGCTGAATCACCCAGCGGCCTGTAGCCGGTCGATTTCCGTGGCGCCCGCTTTGATGCGCGGAATGAGTTCGCGACCGAAATCGACAGTATCGTTGAGCGGATCGAAGCCACGAATCAGGAATGAGCCGACGCCAAGGCGATAATATTGCAGAATCGCCCGCGCCACCTGCTCCGGCGTGCCGACGAGACACGAGGTGTTGCCGAGCGCGCCGGTCGCGCGCGCGATCGGCATCCACAGCCGTTCATCATGCACATCGCTTTCGAGCGCAAAGCTCATCAGCCGGCGCCCGGCATTATCGACCGGACCGGTCGTCGCCTCCTGGCGGCTCCAGTCTTTTTTACCGTTTTCCCCGGCCATGGTGGCGAGGATTCTGTTCGCCTTGTCCCAGGCGGCGCCTTCGCTGGCAGCGATGATCGGACGCAGCGAGACATTGAAGCCCGGCATGCGTCCAAACGCGGCCGCGCGGGCGCGAAATTCCTTGATGCGATCGCGCGTCGAGGCAAGCGGCTCGGCGTAGATCGCGTAGACATCGCAAAGCCGCGCGCCCATTTCCAGCGCGCCGTCCGACGCCCCGCCGAAGAACAACAGCGGATGCGGCTGTTGCAGCGGGCGTACATCGGAATGCGCACCCTTCACGCGGTAGAATTCGCCGGTAAAGTCGAATGGCTTTTCGTTCGACCACGCCAGTTTCATCAATTCGAGATATTCCGCAGCGCGGCGGTAACGTTCCGTCTTCGGGGTAAAATCGCCGTCGCCCTGCTGCTCATCGTCGGTCTTGCCGGTGATGATATGCATGGCGAGCCGGCCGCCGGCGAGATGGTCAAACGTGGCGATTTTGCGCGCCATCAGCGTCGGCGCCACAAAGCCCGGCCGGTGAGCGATAAGATAACCGAGCCGCTCGGTCCGCTCGGCTGCGTGGAGCGCAACAAGGAAGCCTTCTGCGGACGACGACGAATAGCCAACCAGAACCAGATCGAACCCGGCGGCTTCGTGAGCACGGGCGGCTTCGCTCACATAATGTGGCGACAGGCCGCCCTCGATGACGTGCAATGTGGCGTCGCTCGAAGGCGGCGTGACGCCGATCATGCCGATGATGCGAATGGCCATGCGATGCCGAAAGCTATTAGCGTTAAAGCCACAAAGACTGTTGCATGGTATCGGATCGCAGCGGACCCGTCAGGGGGCCTGGAAGCCTTCCTTGGCCCGACCGTTGCCGGGTGGTCGCGGCATCGGGCAAGATGGCCCTGATGGGGTTATCTCAGCAGGCGCTCATGGAATTGCCGAATCTGACGGTCGCGCATCACGCAGATGCCCGCGTTGGGCTGAACCGCATTGACGACGCGAGTGAATCGGCGCAGCGCATAACCGTGATCGACCCCTTCGCTTTATATATAGTTGCGAGCGACTGATATGCCGATGCCGAGTTTCGATCTGACTGTAAACGGACAACCCGTCAACGTCGCCGCTGACGAGGAAACGCCGCTGCTCGACGTGCTGCGCAACCGGCTGGATCTGAAGGGGACGCGGTTCGGCTGTGGCCTCGAACAATGCGGCTGCTGCATGGTGCTGATCGACGGCGCGCCAGAAAAATCCTGCACCAAGCCGATCTGGAGCGTGGCCGGCAAATCCGTGGTCACTGTCGAGGGCCTCGGCACGGCGGCAAAGCCGCATGTCTTGCAGCAGGCGTTTTTGGACGAGCAAGCCGGGCAGTGCGGCTATTGCCTGGCTGGAATCATCGTTGCCGCCAGCGCGCTGCTTGCGCGTAATCCGTCGCCGAGCCGCGCCGATATCGTCGCCGCGCTCGACGGCAATATCTGCCGTTGCGGAACGCATAACCGGATCATTCGCGCGGTACAGCGCGCTGCCGGACGGATGCGCGGGACACAATCATGAATACGCCGACGCTCCCTGCCCTCCTCGTCGACAATCCCAGGCTCGATCAGTGGGTCTCGTTCCGCGCCGACGGCAAGGCTGTCGTGTCCACCGGCAGAGTCGAGATCGGCCAGGGCGTGCTGACCGCGATGATTCAGATCGCTGCCGACGAACTCGATATCCCACCGGACCGAATCGTTTTGCAATCGGGCGATACCGAGCTGACGCCGAATGAAGGCTTCACGGCAGGCAGCCAATCGATTCAGTTTGGCGGCGTCGCGTTGCGAATGGCCTGCGCGGAAGTCAGGCTCCTTCATCTCGAACGCGTCGCCGCCGTGCGCGGGCTGCCGCTTGCCGATCTGGCGGTGAAAGATGGCGCGGTCATCTGCCGTGGCGCGCCGACCGGCGATGATTATTGGACACTGGCCGGTTCGGTCGATCTGACGCGCCGCGCGACCGGACGCGCGACAACCAAGACATCGGCCGCGTACGGCATCGTCGGACACGACGCACCGCGCGTCGATCTCGCCGCCAAGGTATTTGGCGAGGATGTCTTCATGCACGACATGGTCATCGACGGCATGCTGCATGCGCGGGTCTTGCGGCAGCCGGGGCGGACCGCGTCGATCGTCGCCATCGACGAAGCCGCTATACACCGCAGCGCCAAGGACCCGATCGAGATCGTGCGCAGCGGCAATTTCCTCGCCATCGTCGGCCGCGACGAAGCCGTGGTCGAAAGCGTCGCAGTGAAAGCTCAGGCGCACGTCACCTGGGACGGCGTCGAGCCGGTCAGCGCGTTTCGGCAAGAGGCGCGCTCGCTGCTGCAGCAGCCCTCGATCGATCGCATGATCGGCAGTCCGCTGCCTGACGTGCCACTCCGCGGCCGCACGCACGAGGCAACATTCAGCCGGCCCTATCTGGCACATGCGTCGATTGCCCCGTCATGTGCGCTGGCACTCTGCCGTGATCAGCGCGTCACGGTGTGGACGCACTCGCAAGGGGTATTTCCGTTGCGCAAATCGCTGGCACAGATGCTCAAGCTCGAGCCCGCTGCGATCGCCGTGAAGCACGTGCAGGGCGCGGGATGTTACGGCCATAACGGCGCCGACGACGCCGCAGCGGACGCCGCCGCCATCGCGGCTCTCAAACCAGGCAGTCCGATCCGCGTGCGCTGGCGGCGCGAGGAGGAATTCGCTTTCGAGCCGGTCAGTCCGGCCATGGTGGTGAATGTGCGCGCCACCGTTGACGATCTTGGCCGCCCGGTGGACTGGACGACGGAAATCTGGAGCGGCACGCACAATGCCCGGCCCGGGCTCGGAAATCTTCTGGCAGCGGAAGCATTGCCTGATCCGCCACCGCCGCCCGAACCGGCTGACGTCCCGGAATCCTCCGGTGGCGGCGCCACCCGAAACGGCGAGCCGCTTTACGTCATTCCCTCAAAGCGGATCGTGCATCATCTCATTCCACAAATACCGGTGCGAACCTCGGCGCTGCGCGGGCTTGGCGCAATGCCCAACGTCTTCGCCATCGAATCCTTCATCGACGAACTCGCCGAACGGGCGGCCACCGATCCGGTCGCATATCGCTTGTCGCTGCTCTCCGACGCTCGCGCCAAAGGCGTGATCAAACACGTCGCCCACATGTGCAACTGGCAAGAGCGCAGCGCGGCGACACCTGGGCTCGGCATCGCCTTCGCGCGCTACAAGAACCGCGCGGCCTATGCCGCGGTGGTTGCGCAGGTGGACATCGAGGAGGAAATCCGCCTGACCCGCGTCTGGTGCGCCACCGATGCCGGTCTTGTCGTCAATCCCGATGGCGCGATCAATCAGCTCGAAGGCGGTATTCTCCAGGCGACGAGCTGGGTGTTGAAAGAGCAAGTGCGCTTCGACGGTTCCGGCGTTCTGGCGCGCGACTGGGACGCTTACCCGGTGCTGCAATTCAGCGATGTGCCCGAAGTGACAGTCGAGTTCGTCAATCCAGCCTCGGACGAGCCGCCGCTCGGCGTCGGCGAGGCGACGGCCGGGCCGACCGCAGCCGCCATCGGCAATGCGGTAGCGCGGGCGCTCGGCACGAGACTCCGCGACCTGCCGCTGACCCGCGAGCGCGTGATGGCCGCTCTTCTCTCCGATGCAAAGAATTAATGCACCGGCTTGAAATCCTGATTCGGGAATTCGGACGCGTCCGGCACCTTGATGACCACGAACGGATGATCGACCGATTGGTGGCAAGCATTGCAGCCTTGGGTGAGTTGTTCGTAGGCGACGACGAATTTTTTCGCGTCCTGCTGCTTGATGGCGGCTTCCACAGCGTTCATCGGCTGGCCAAGCGCCGCGTCGACCAGTTCACCGACCGGTAAGCCGCGAAACCGCGGCTGCGCTTTCTTTATGCCCGCAAACACCTGGCGGATTTCGATGAGGGCGTAGGCCGCAAGCGGCCAATTTCCGGCGCTACCGGCCAGTCCGAGCTTGGCATGGCGCGGCTGCACCAGCGTGTTCATCATGTCGCCCATCGTCATCGCGTAGGGGACGGGCGCTGCCGGTTCTGGTGCATTTTGCGACAAAGCACCGCCGCAGATGGCAATGAACAACGTCAGCGCCGACGCAATACCGATCAAATGCCTGTTCATGGCTCCTCTCCTATTCGAGCGGCTCAAGCCGGATAATCGCGGCACCGTGATTATTGCCGGCCCAGAACGTGACCGGATCGGTCGAATTATCGACAAAGACGCGCCGGACGTTGGCTGGACGCGGCAACAGATATTCCACCGAGCGCCCACTCGGCGGATCGAAACGCAGCACGCGGTCGCTTGCCATGCCGGCGCTCCATAACTCGCCATTTTTGTCGCAGAACACGTCGTACGGATAGGTATAGGCCGTAGGCGCGTCCCATTCCTGAAACAATTCCGTTTTAGTGTCGAACATCGCGAGCTTGTTGGCGGCGAATTCGGCAAACCACAGCCGGCCGTGATCGTCGAGCATCGTCCGGCGCGGCCGTGAGTTCTTGGTCGGAGTCGGAAAGATCGTGGCGTCGCCCGTTTTGGCGTCGACGCGGCCGATATTCTCATCGCCGAAATCCATGAAATAGAGATTATTTGCGGCGTCGGCCGCCATGCCATAGGGCGCGTGGGGCCGGCTGCCGCCCATGAATTTGAACGGATCGATCCGCTGGTATGCGCCGGTCTTAAGATCAAGCCGCATGATGGCGTGACGGGCCACGTCGTTGCTCCACACTTTACCGTCCACGCTGTCGGCGCGCGGCATCACCATCGACTGCTGCATGGCGTCATCATCGGCGATGCCCCTGACTGGATAGACCTGAAATGTCCTGGTTTTCATGTCGAAGCGGGCCAAGCCACCCTGAAACATCATGGCGAGCCACAGATTGCCGTCAGCGTCGGGTTCGAGATCAAGCGAGCCGGTGGGGAATCCCGGCCTTAAGACCGGGATCGGATAGTCCCGGTTGGCGCCGGTCTTGGGATCGAGCTCACCGAGGAAATTCTCGACAAAATTAGAGTACCAGACATTCCCATCGGGGTCGGTGCGGACGTCGTGCGGCGCAATGGTCGGGCGCGGCAGATCGTATTCGGTGATGACGACACGGGTGGCAGGTCCCTTGGGACGCGGCAACGTTCGCAACTTGTAATTCCAGACGGGACCCTCGCTGAGATTTATCGTCGCCAGATAGGCCGCAAGCTTCTGTACGGCCGGCTCGTTGATCTTGACCGCGGCAACGCGCATCTGCACGCGGGCTTGAATCGTGTTGTTGGCGTATCGCGCCATACGTTCCAGTACCGGAACGAATTGTTCGGCGTTGTAGGTCGAACGGGCAATGCGCTCCAACCTGTGACAGCTCATGCATTCCATGAGCGGCCGCTTGTCGTCCGGCGTACCGGACATGCTCATCAGCCACTCGGTGTTGGTGAGCTGACCCGCGAGGTCCGAAGCCGGCCGCAGCTTGATCGCGACCTCGACCGGCGCCGGTCCGAGATCGACCATTGCGGGACCGCCAAGATCGTAGCCCGCGGCGCGAACGCGCAATGCGTACCGGCCCGGGGCCAAGCGTCCATCGGGGAAGCGGAAGCGGCCGCGCGCATCGCTGACCACCGTCACGGTGATCGGGGAGCCTGTCCTTTGCGCGCTGACCAGCACGCCTTCCATGGCACCTTCTGCGGCGGAAGCGACCGTACCGCTCAGCATCTGCGCCCTTGCAGGACCGGCCTGGATACCGGCGAAGAGAAGCGCGATCGCCGCAACGGCGCAATGCGCGCGTGCCATGATTAGTCTTTCTGCAGGTAGCACTCGACTTCGATCGGATCCGTCATGTCGCCTTGAGGACCCGGACGGCGCGCGACGTTCGTCTGTTTGTAGCCAGTCTTCTCGCAGGAGATGACGATGTCATCTGGATTGATGCTCTTGGCAAAGCCGGGAAACTTGTAGACGCCAAGGCTATTGGTGGTCGTGACCACGGCACCCCCGGTCTTGACCGCGGCGGTCACCTTTGCATCGGCGACGGCAGAGCCATCGGCATCGCGCACGAAGCCGAAAAAAGGCGGGCCGTCGTTGGCGCTGGTGTTGGTATCGTCGCCGAAGGTCATCTGTCCGCCGGCGCGCGTGGCAGCCGGCGCGGCAAGCATCAAAGCGACGGTCAAGCCCAACTGCCAACAGACTGTGTTGCGATGCTTGCGAAAAATCATCGGGTGGAACAGCCGCCGATACAGAGGGTGATCGCCCCGATCGTGCAGACCGGCATCGACCGCGCCAAATCCGACCGTAGCGCGATCCACATTTTGCCTCCCACATACGCTTGCGCCATCTGCGCGGCGCTTGGTCCAGGCGTGGCAATGCCACGCCCCATGGTTCGTCGTCTCGGTCGGAAGCGAGTGTAGCGTGCGCGGTCCCTTTCGCCAAACTCGCGCCTAGCGCGTCGCGGCGTCGGAGCTACGACCCGAGAGAAGTGTGTTCAGACATAGACGCTCTTCATCTGCCCTTCGGGGTAGCGCAAGCCGGCAACGGCGCCGACCGGCACCGCGCTCGAGATCTGCGCGAGTTCCCCGTCGCTTAATTCGATCGAGAGTGCGCCGATATTCTCGATGAGACGGTCTTTGTGCTTGGTGCCAGGGATCGGCACGATATCGTCGCCCTGCGCGAGCAGCCACGCCAGCGCGAGCTGGCCCGGCGTGCAATTTTTCTTGCGCGAGATTTCGGCAATCTTCTGCACCAGACCCAGATTGTGGCCGATGTTTTCCGGCGCAAAGCGCGGATGGCGGCGGCGCGCATCATTCTCCGGCAGGGTTTTAGGATCTTCAACCGCGCCGGTCAGCAAACCGCGGCCGAGCGGTGAATAGGCGACGAAGGCGATACCGAGCTGGCGCGTGGTGCGCAGAGTCTCCTCGCCCTCGGTGCGGTACAGCAGGGAAAACTCGTTTTGCACGGCCGCGATTTTGTGCACGGCGTGGCCGCGGCGAATGGTTTGCGGGCTCGCTTCGCTCAAGCCCAGTGCGCGGACCTTGCCCTGTTCGACAAGTTTGGCCATGGCGCCGACCGTATCCTCGGTCGGAACGCTCGGATCTATGCGGTGCTGGTAATAGAGATCGATCACGTCGACGCCGAGGCGCTTGAGGCTTGCCTCGCAGGAACTGATAACGAATTCGGGCCGGCCGTCCGCGACTTTACCGCCGCGGCCGCCGAGATTTCCGAACTTGGTCGCCAGCACCACCTCGGAGCGGCGGCCTTTTATGGCCTTGCCGACAAGTTCCTCGTTATGGCCGGCGCCATAGGCGTCCGATGTATCGAGCATAGTGATGCCCCGATCCAGCGCCTCGCGGATCAGTGCCGCTCCTTCGTCGTCATTGCTTGCGCCATAAACGCCCGACAACGACATGCAGCCGAGCCCGATGGCTGAGGTTACGATGCCGGACGAACCGAGCGTGCGTGTTGGAAGTTTCGCCATTGAACCAATCTCCTGGTCGCTGCCTGCCCTGTACCCTATTCTTGCCAAGGGAATATGTGGTTTTGGTACCAATTGCTACTGGCTTGGCAGCGGGTGTTCCTCACCACTCCGCCGCGCGCACTTTGCGGGTGAACGCCCAGATCAGCAAGGCGACGCAGCCCATGGACGCGACTGCAGCCGCCACCGGCCAGGCGGAATGGCCGAGATAGAGACCGATCGCGCCTGCAGCGACAGCCGCAGCCGACTGCTGGGTGAAGCCCATCAGCGAAGATGCCGTGCCGGCGCGATCGTGAAACGGCGTGAGCGCGCCAGCCATCGCTGCAGGCAACGCAAGCCCAAGGCCAGCCAGATAAATCATCATCGATCCGACGAACCAGATGACATTGGCGAGGTGCAGCGCCACGACGGCGACCATGATCAATCCGCCAGCCGCCAGCACCACACAGCCGATGCCCATCGTGCGGTCGATGCCAAGGCGCATGACGATGCGTGCCGCCGTGAACGTTCCCAACATGTAGCCGCCCGCGCCCATGGCGAAGATCATGCCGAAGACCAAGGGTGACAGACCGTAGACTGCGCCCTGCATCACGATTGGCGCGCCGGACACCCAGGCAAAGAGCCCGACAAAGGTCGTGGTCATAATGCCGAGATTGGCAAGGAAGCCGCGGTGCGCAAGCACCGACGGATAGAGCGCCGCCATCTTGGCCAATGAAAACGGTTCAGTTGCGCGCCGCCGCAACGTCTCCGGCAATAACCACGTGGCGGCCGAGCCGGCGATGGCGGCAAAGATCACCAGCAAGACGAATGTCGCACGCCAGCCGAATGCGGTCTGCAACAGACCGCCGATCGTCGGGGCGATAATCGGCGCAAAGGCGGTGATCGCGCCCATCAACGACAATTCGCGGCTCGCCTGCGCACCAGAATAAATATCGCGCACCACGGCGCGCGCCAGAACGATGACGCCGGCGCCGCCGAGCGCCTGGACGAAGCGCAGTGCGATCAGGCCGTCGACCGATTGCGCCAGCGCGCAGCCGATGCTGGCGAAGCCGTAGAGAACCAGCGCCGTCAGCAGCACCGGTTTGCGGCCGATGCGGTCCGAAATCGGCCCATAGAAAATCTGGCCGACGGCAAAACCGAACAGATAACTGGAGATGGTCAATTGCACGTCGATGATCGGCGCCTGCAAAGCGCGCGAGATCGCCGGCAGCGACGGCAAATACATGTCCATCGACAGCGGGCCGAGCGCGGTCAAAAACGACAACAATAAAGTCAGCGCGAACGTGCCTGGGGTCAACATTTCGGGGAACGGCGGTAACTGCCGCGCCTCACTGGGCCGGCGGACGCCAGCCCTGTTTGGCCAACTGGATCTGCGAATAGATATGCTTGCGCAATTCGCCGAACCGCGCCATCGAGCGCGTCTCCAGCTGCGTGCGGTCATCGGGCAGGTCGATTGTAACATCCTCCATGATGACGGTGGGCGCATGCGACATCACCAGCACACGCTGGCCGAGATAAACCAACTCGTCGATATCGTGAGTAACGAACAATACGGTCACCCGCAGACGATGCCAAAGCACCCGGATCAAATCTTCGAGATCGGCGCGCGTCTGCGCGTCTACCGCCGCGAACGGCTCGTCCATCAACAGCACATGCGGCTCGTAGGCGACCGCACGGGCGATGGCGACACGCTGCTGCATGCCGCCGGAGAGCTGCCATGGATAGGCGCCGTCGACGCCGACGAGATCGACGGCGGACAGCGCATTACGCACCAGCTCTTCGCGGCGTTCCGCCGTCATCTTTTTCTGCTTCAAGGGCAGCGCCACGTTGTCGTGCACGGTCAGCCACGGAAACAGGCTGCGGCCGTATTCCTGAAACACCACCGCCATCGCCGGCGGCGGGCCAGTCACCGGCTGGCCTTCCAGCACGATCGCCCCGGCGGTGGGCGCCAACAGTCCGGCGATGCATTTGAGCAGCGTGGTCTTGCCGGCGCCTGAGGGGCCGACGATGCAGACGAGTTCACCCTGGCCGACGCAGAAATTGACGTCGCGGATCGCCTCGATCGTCCGGCTTAAATCCTCGTAGACCTTGCGCAGGTGCTTTACCTCGAGCATTGGCGGTGTTGCTCGATCCATCGATCCCTCAGGCATGATCAGTTGGCACGTTGCGATTGCCGCAGGCCGTGATACCAGCCCAGCAGCCAGGTCTCAATCGCGCGAAAGATCAGCGACAGGACAATGCCGATGATGCCGAGCAGAATGATGCCGCTCCACATCTCCGGAATAGCGAAGGTCCGCTGATATTGCACCAGAACAAAGCCAATGCCGTCTCTGGCGGCGAACATCTCGCTCACCACCATCAGGATGATGCCGATCGACAACGACTGCCTCAATCCGGTGAAAATCTGCGGGCTGGCCCCCGGCAGCATGAAGTGCCAAAACCGCGAGAGGCCGCCGATGCGATAGCTGCGTACCGTCTCGGCGAGCACCTCGTCGAGCGCGCGCACGCCAGCGACGGTGTTGAGCAGCACCGGCCAGATGCAGCCGAACACGATCACCAGCGCTTTCATTTCGTTGCCGAGGCCGGCGAACAGAATCAGCACCGGCACCAGCACCGGCGGTGGGATGGCGCGCAGGAATTCCAGCACCGGCTCGAGCACGTTGCGCAAGTTGCGCGAGGCGCCGACCGGAATGCCGATGGCGATGCCAAGAAGCGCAGCGGCGAAATAGCCGACCGACAAGCGCCACAGGCTCGGCCCTATGTCGGATAGAGCCTGCGGCCGAAACCAAAGCTTGGCGAAGGTGTGCAGGATTGTCTGCAGCGGCGGGAAATAGAAGCTCTGGCTGTCGGCGCTGGTGATCCACCAGGCGGCGATCAGCGTCACCGGAAGCGCGAGTGCGACCGCGACACGGCGGGGCAGTAGAATATTCTTCATGCGCCGGCTTCCGCTGCATCCAGTCGAACCGAGGGATGCCAAGCCAGCACCCGCCGCTCCAGCGCTCGCGCCCCCAGGTTGACGATGACGCCGATAATGCCGGTCACGATGACATAGGCATACATGATAGCGACGGCGCCACCGGACTCGGTGTCGGTGATCTGCTTGCCGAGGCCCTGGGTATCGATTGCGACCTCGCTGGTGATGGCGAGAATGAGTGCCACAGCGGCGGCAAGCCGGATGCCAGTCATCAGATAAGGCAGCGTGGTGGGCCAAGTGACGTAGCGGATTTGCGCCCAGGCGCCGAGGCCATAGGACCGCGCGGTCTCCCGCGCCACCGGGTCGACGTCCTGCACGCCGTAGAGCACCTGGATCAGCACCTGCCAGAACGAGGCATAGACCACCAGCACCAGCGTCGACTGGATTTGCGAGCCGAACAGCAGGACAGCGAGCGGGATGAGCGCGACGGATGGAATCGGACGTAAGAATTCGATTGTCGAATTGGTCAGAGTTCGCAACACCTGAGAACTGCCGATGGCGATGCCAATCACGACGCCGGCGACAACCGATATGACGAGCCCGATCGCCCAAGCTTCCAAGGTGTCGCTTAGCGCCGTCCAGAATGTCGCTGTCGTCATTTCCTTGAATAGCGCGACCATGATGGTGGAAAATGGCGGCAGATAATCCGGCGAGATGATGCCGGTCCGCGGCGCGATCTCGAGCAGTAGCGCAAATCCGACAAGGCCGCCGGCGCCCTGCAGCCAAATAAAAGTGCGGGCCGAAAAGTTGGCCCGCACTTTGGTCGCTGGTGCCGCGTGCATAGCTTTAGGAAGGCAGCAGCGCCGCGACGTCCGCCTTCTTGTTGATCAGCCCGTTTTCGAGCGCGTCGTCGGCCATCGCCTGGGCCGAGACGAGGTTAAATTTTGGCGGCCATATCGGCAGAATGATCTTGGCGGCGATTTCCGGCGAAATGCGCGTATAGGTCGGAATGATCTGGCGCACTTCATCGGCATGGGTGTCGGCGTAGGCGATCAACTCGGTGATCGCGGCCTTGAAGCGTTTGACCATGTCGGGGTTGGCATTGGCGTATTGCACCGAGGCAAAATAAACCGCGATCTCTGCTTTCGGTGCGATAGCAACAAAGGGCCAATCGACGACCCTGTCGCCACGCGACTGAGCGATGGTGACGAACGGCTCCACCATCCATCCGGCCTCGATGCGGTGGTCGGCCAGCGCCACCGGCATATCCGGAAATGGCACCTCGATGTACTTGAGACTTTTTGGATCGCCGCCCGCGGCTTTGACGCCGGCGCGTACCGCAACCTCGCCGATATTGTTGAGATTATTGACCGCGACGGTCTTGCCAGTGAGGTCCTTGGCGGTCTTGATCGGACTGTCGCCCGGAACGAGGATCGCGCAAAAATCTTTGCCGGCGATTCCGGTCGAGGAAACCCCAGGGGCGATGCCGACGAATTTCAGCCCCTTATTCTGTGCGATCAGTAGCGACGGCACGTTGCTGAAGCCGAATTGCAATTGGCCCGATAGCACGCCCGGAATGATCGCGGCGCCGCCGCCCTGGGTCGACAATTCGACGTCGAGATTCTGCTTGGCGAAGAAGCCCTTGGCCTTGCCGAGATAGATCGGCGCACAGTCGGCGATGGGGATTACCGCAACCGAAATCTTGTCGAGCGCAGCGCGGGCGCGCCGCATCGGCGTCAATAGTGTCGCTGACCCGGCCGCCGCGGCCGAGGAAATCAATTGTCTCTTGGTCAATGCCATGATGCGTTGCCTCTCCTGATTTCTTGTGGGCTTTCGCCCAAACACTGGTCGGTGGGCAGAATGGAGTCAAGTTGCCGACAGTATCGCCCCCTTGTGACCTGGCGTCGCGCTTTAGCGCGCCCGCAGTGGGGTAATTTTCAGGTCTGCCGCGAGCTTGTCGAGTTGCGCCAAAAGCTGTGCCGCGATCGGCACCCCGTCGCGCAAGCGCTCCTCGCGGCATTCGGCGCGACGGTCGCCGGGAAGGCGGATTTCGTCGACGCCGGGCAGACGCTGCGAGGCACGCAGATCGCGGACGTGGCGGTCAACCTCCGCGGTAAATTTTGCAAGCGGCAAAAACCGCGCGATGTCGACCGCAACGATGAAGTGGCCGGTATTGGTTTCGCTGCCGTCATCGGCGTTGAAATCGACGACGTCGCGGCCGAAGGCGGCACCGTTAAGAACACCGGCCATGAGCCCGATCATCAGCGCCAGGCCCGAGCCCTTGTATTCCCCCATCGGCAGCAGGATGCCTTCGCCCGATTTATTCGGATCGGTAATGGCTTCCCCACTCTCCGGTCTGACGAACCAGCCTTCCGGCATGGTGAGACCGCGCAACGCATATTTCTTCACCGTGCCGTAGGCGACAATCGAGGTCGCCATGTCGAAGACCAGAGGCGCGCCGCCTGACGGCACGCCAATGGCAAGAGGATTGGTGCCCAGAAGCAAATCGGCGCCACCCCAGGTCGCCATGTGATTGGCATTGGCGACGGCGGCGTAGAAGCCGATCATGCCTTGTGCCGCTGGCATTTCGGCATAGAGCCCGGCGGGCCCGGCATGGTTCGAGCGGCACACGCCGACCCAGGAGACGCCGGTTTCACGCGCTATCGTGATCGCCTCACTGGTCGCGCGCGACATCACGAGATGGCCCATGCCATTGTCGCCGTCGACCAGGGCGGTTGCCGGTGCTGTTTTCTTCACCGAAATGTTCGGATGCTTGTTGAAGCCACAGGCTTTGATCCGACGCACATATTGCGCCAGCCGGAAAATGCCATGGCCGTCGGCGCCGGTGAGATCGGCTTCCGTCATCAATTCAGCGCAGCGCGCGGCGTCGGCGGCCGGCAAGCCCGCCGCGACGAATGCGTCCGCGATCAGCGCAAGCGTCGCGCGCGACGGGATGTGGATAAGATTTGTTTGATCGTCCATAGCCCTTTACTTCGTTGCTGCCCGGGCACGCTTCTTGAGGATCTCCGCCGCGTGACCGCCGAGTATTCGATCGCGATCGGCCGCGGAAATATTCGCCGCCTTCACCTGACGCGCGCATTCGCCGGTGCCCATGTCATAGGGATAATCGCTGCCGAGGAAAACGCGCTCGGCGCCGGAAGAGGCGATAAGGAATTCGAGCGGCGCCTTGGCGTGCGTGATGGTGTCGTAGCGCAGGCGATCGAGATAGCGCTGCGGCGAATGTTTCAGATGCGCTTTTGGTTCCGGCCGCACCTCCCAGCCGTGAACCCAGCGGCCGCCCTGATAGGGAATAAAGCCGCCGGCATGGACCATGACGAAATCGAGCTTGGGATACCGCTCCATGACGCCGCCGAAGATCAGGCACGCCGCAGCGATTGTGGTGTCTAGCGGGTTGCCTATCAGATTGTTGAGATAATAGGAGCGGAGCCGATCGGCGCCGGCAATGTTTCCAGGATGGATCACCATGAACGCGTCGAGCTCGGCGGCTGTCGCCCAGAGCGGCTCGAAACTCGGATCGTCGAGATTTTTACCGTTGACGTTCGAGGCGATCATCGCGCCATGGAGCCCGAGTTTTCCCATGGCACGGCGCAATTCCTCGGCCGCTCTGTCGGGCGCCTGCATCGGCAGCGTGGCGATGCCGGAAAAGCGGTCCGGATACTCTTTGGCGAGCCGCGCGATTTCGTCGTTCTGGATCGTCGAAGCCGCGATGCCGACCGCCGCCTCCTGGCTATAGAGCCAGGTCTGCGGCGACACCGAGAGCACATGCATATCGACTTTGGCGGCATGCATGTCCGCGAAGCGGCGCTCGACATTATGGCCGCCGCGCGGGAACGGCCGATACGGCACCCCGGCGACCTCGATCACTGAATTCTCGTCGTCATAGGGCGTGAGTTTCAGACCAAGCTTCGGAATCTCCTTTTGCAGCAGGTTTATCGTCGCGTCGGCGAGGATGTGGGTATGGGTATCGATGGTCTTTTGGGTCGAGGTCATTTTCGCTCCCGGAATGGCCGGCTGTTTTGCGCATAACCGGCAAAGGCAGGCAAGAGCATGGAGGCCATGCATGCGAACCCGCCGCAGGGCCCTTTAGCAATTGGCGGATTCCGTTATAAAGAGGCCTCGAAAGCCCCGCCAAATATCGCCAAACCAAGATTTCCGGAACACAGCATGGACGCCAAGACGGACGCAGATACGCACCCATCGCACGGCCGCGTCGAAGACGACGTCCTGGTCCGCGGTCAAGGCCGCTATGTCGCCGACGCGCCGGAGCCGAACCAGGCGTATGCATGTTTCGTACGCTCACCGCATGCCTTCGCCCGCATTGTCAGCGTGGATAGTTCGGGCGCGACCGCAATACCGGGCGTCGTTGCGGTGTTGACCGCAGACGACATGGCAGGCGTCGGCAATATTGCGCGCCATCCGCCGCTGCCGGGCCGCAATGGGTCAAAGCTGATCATGACCAACCGGCCCGCGCTCGCCAAAGACCGCGTTATGCATATCGGCGAAGCCGTCGCCGTTGTTATCGCCGAACGCGCTTTGGTCGCGCAGGACGCCGCCGAATTCGTTCACGTGGAATACGAGCCGCTTACCCCGGTCATCGATGCGCGCGGGGCATTAGCGCCCGGCGCGCCGCAACTTTGGCCAGAAGCACCAAATAACCTTGCGGTGGACTGGCCGGGGCCGGCCGCCGATCCGACCGCCAATGCCGCTGAAGTCGAGCGTATCTTCGCTTCCGCCAAGCACGTCGCGCGCATTTCGGAAATGAACCAGCGCCTCTGCGTCGCCTCGATGGAGCCGCGCGGGGCAACCGCGGGCTACGATGCGGCTCAGGACGCCTATACGCTGCGCGTCTGCTCGCAGAGCGCCGGCGCCATGCGTGACAATATCCTCGGCATAATGAATTGGCCGAAAGAAAAATTGCGCGTCATCACCGAAGACGTCGGCGGCGCGTTCGGGCTGAAGACCTCGGCTTACCCGGAATACATGGCGTTGCTGATGGCGGCGAAAAAACTCGGTCGCCCGGTGCACTGGATGTCCGGACGCTCGGAAGCGTTTCTGTCCGACAATCAGGCTCGCGATACCTTCTCGGCGGTGGAGCTGGCGCTTGACGACAAGGGTAAATTTCTGGCGCTGCGCATTCGCAGCGTCGGCAATATGGGCGCCTATCTCGGCGCCATCGGCGCCAATATTCCAACCCTGAGCTTCACCCGCTGCCTGCCCGGCATGTACGACATCCCGCGCATCGATATCGGCGTGCAATGCGTCTACACCAACACATTGCCGACCGCGCCCTATCGCGGCGCCGGCCGGCCGGAATCGATTTATGCGCTGGAACGCGTGGTCGACGAAGCGGCGCGCGTGACCGGCATCGATCCGGCCAAATTGCGGCGGTGCAACCTGATCAAAAAGTCGGCTTTCCCTTATAAGACTCAGGTCGGTACGGTCATCGATTCCGGCGACTTCGAGCCGATCCTCGACAAAGCGTTGGAACTCGCCGAGCACGAGGGCTTCAAGCAGCGCCGGCGCGAGGCGCAAAAGCGCGGCAAATACCGCGGGCTGGGCATCTGCTGCATGCTCGAACATGCCGGCGGTTCGCCGATCGAAAGCGCGTTCCTGGAATTTCCCGGCAACGAGACCTTGCAGTTCAGGCTCAATGTGCAGAACACCGGCCAGGGCCACGCCACGGTATTCTCGCGGCTGATCGGCGAGCGGCTTGGTATCGCGCCCGAGAAAATTCCGCACCGCCACGGCGATTCCAGCAACGAACTCCCGGGCTACGCCTCAGTCGGCTCGCGCTCCGGCATGACCGTGAGCCATTCCCTGGTCAAGGCGATCGAAGCGATCCTCGCCAAGGGTAAGCCGATTGCCGCCACCCTGCTCGAAGCCGGCGAGACCGATATCGGCTATCGGGATGGCAAATTCGAAGTGGTCGGCACCGACCGCAGCGTCACGCTGTTCGAGGTCGCTGCGCGCGCCGCCGAGATGAAGAAACGCGGCGAGATCGCCGAGGATCTCGACACCAAAACCATAACTGAAACGCCGCAGACATTTCCCAACGGCGTGCACATCGCCGAGATCGAGATCGATCCTGCGACGGGCCATATGCACTTGGTTTCTTATACGGCGGTCGACGATTGCGGCAATCCGCTCGATACCATGATCGTCGAGGGCCAGCTCCACGGCGCCATCGCTTCCGGCCTCGGCCAGGCGCTGATGGAACGCACGGTATACGATAGCGACTCCGGCCAGCTCGTGACCGGTTCGTTCATGGACTACGCCATGCCGCGCGCCGAGGACATGCCGCCGCTGCGCGAAGGCATGCACAACGTGCCGGCCACCACCAATCCGCTCGGCGTCAAAGGCGTCGGCGAAGCCGGCACTACGGCGGCAATCGCGGCGGTGATGAATGCCGTGGCCGACGCCATTCCGAACGGCGCCGGCGCGCATCTCGAAATGCCGGCCACCGCGCAAAATCTCTGGGAAGCCTGCCAGCGCGCTAAAGCGTGATCACGGCCGACATCGCGACAGGCTCATTCGGCGGCGGCGCCATTGATCGACGCCACATGCGTCACGGTCTTTCGCGGGGTGCGGGCCGGGCTTGTAGCAGCTCCGCGCCTGCGCTGCCGACTCTCTTTCGGTCGCAACGGCGCCCGGCTGCGCTCGTTGTTGAGATAGACGAGATGCTTGAGCATCGTCATGAATGCGGCTCGTTGACCCGATTTTAGCGGCGCCAGGATCAACCGCTGCGTTGCTTGAACGGCTGGCTCGATTTCGCGCAATAAGCGCCGGCCGGCCGGCGTGATGGTAAGAGATTTCGTGCGGCGGTCGAGCGACCCGTTGTGGCGCTTGACGAGTTTCTTCTTTTCCAAACGGCCGACAACGTCCCCGATCGTCGAGCGGTCGAAGGCGATGACATTGCAGAGCGCCGTCTGGTCGATTCCCGGATGGTTGCCGATGGCGATCAGCGCGGAATACTGCACCGGCGTAATGTCGAAGGCCCTGGTCTGATCGAGGAACAGCGCGAGCGAGATCTGCTGCAATCGGCGAATGAGATGTCCCGGTTTCTCCAGGAAACGGCTGTCGTCCTTCGTCATCGGAACCTCTTTGTCGCGCCCTTCGTCGCCGGCAAGCCGATGCGTTGACGGACAAACCAGACCATCGCTATACTTGGCACAATTCGTCAGTATACTGACAAAATGGACAGCGACAAGGGAGAGCATACGATGCCCCGGCATCCCGAAGACATTATCGCCGACAAAAAGCGCCCGTTCACCGGGGCAGAGTTCTTGGAATCGCTGCGCGACGGCCGCGAGGTCTATATCTATGGCGAGCGGGTCAAAGACGTCACCGAGCATCCGGCATTCCGCAATTCCGCGGCTTCGGTCGCGCTGCTCTACGACGCGCTGCACGACAAGGCCACGAAGGACGTCCTCACCGCGCCGACGGATACCGGATCAGGCGGCTATACCCACAAATTCTTCAAGGTAGCGCATTCGCGCGAGGAGGTGATGGCGCAGCGCGATGCCATCGCCGCCTGGGCCCGCATCTCCTACGGCTGGATGGGACGCAGCCCCGATTACAAGGCGGCCTTCCTCAACACGCTCGGCGCCAATGCCGCGTTCTACGGCAAGTTTGCCGACAACGCCCGGGCCTGGCACAAGCGCGCGCAGGAGGCGGTGCTTTATCTCAATCACGCGCTGGTCAATCCGCCGATCGACCGCAACAAGCCGGTCGAGGAAGTCAAAGACGTCTACATCACCATCCAGAAGGAGACCGACGCCGGGATTTACGTCTCCGGCGCCAAGGTTGTCGCCACCAATTCAGCGCTGACCCATTACAATTTCCTTGGCCAGAATATGGGCCAGGAGATCACCGATCCGGCCATGGTGGTGATGTTCATCGCGCCGATGAACACGCCCGGCATAAAACTGATCTGCCGGCCGTCCTACGAATTCGCGGCGGCCGCCACCGGCACGCCGTGGGATTATCCGCTCACCTCGCGATTTGACGAGAACGACGCCATTTTTGTTTTCGACAACGCGTTCATCCCATGGGAGAACGTGTTCATTCACCGCGACGTCGATCGGCTAAAGAATTTCTATCCGAAGTCGGGCTTCTTCAACGGCTTCACCATGCAGGGCTGCACCCGGCTCGCGGTGAAACTCGATTTCATCATCGGGCTTCTCTCCAAGGCAGCACGCGCGACCGGCGTCGACGGATTTCGCGGCGTACAGGCGCAGATCGGCGAAGTGGTCGGCTGGCGCAATCTGTTCTGGTCGCTCACCGACGCGATGGCGTGCAATCCCGAGCCTTGGGTCGAGGGCTCAGTGCTCCCCAACGGACGCGCCTGCTCGACTTATCGCCTGTTCATGACCGAAGCCTATCCGGCGATACGCAACATCATCGAAAAGGTGGTCGCGTCCGGGCTGATTTATCTGCCGTCGAGCGCGCTCGACTTCAAGAATCCGGACGTCGACAAATATCTGGCGAAATACGTGCGCGGCTCGAACGGCATGGAATACAAGGAGCGCATCAAGATCATGAAGCTTCTCTGGGATGCCGTCGGAACCGAATTCGGCGCCCGCCACGAACTCTACGAGATGAACTATTCCGGCAGCCACGAACTGGTGCGTATCTTTCCGCTGCAACAGGCGCAATTCTCCGGACAACTCAAGCAGATGGAGGCGCTCGCCGACAAATGCATGTCCGATTACGACGAGGACGGCTGGAAAAATCCGGCCTATCGCGATGGCAGGGATATTTCGATCATCGGCAAAGGCTGATTACATTACTTACGAGTTGATGCCTTCGGCACTCGGAACTTGGCCGAATCAATGCGCTAATGCGCAATATCGAAACCAACGACGATCCGCACGTGCAGGGTGTCTTCGCCGCTCGAAATTGGCACCGCGGTTAATCCCCCGGCGGCACGCATGGCTCCCATCGGGCCGGGCGGCGCGTAGCCGGAATCTTCAGTAAGCCAAACGACGCGGCCGAGGGAAACGCCTGCGGCCTGCGCGTAGACTTGGGCTTTGCGACGCGCGTCGGCGACCGCAGCCGTGCGTGCGCGGTCGAGTGCCGTTGACACGTCGGAATGCAAAAACGCGACATTACTCAGGTCGGTGGCGCCGGCCGCGATCAGGCGGTCGAGGATTTCGCCGACATCAGCGATCTGGCGGATTTTAGCCTCGACCTGATTGGCGACGCGGAAGCCGGACAACTTCGAGTCAGCATTCGGTTGCGGTTGCGTGTAGATCGGCTCGACCGAGAATTCAGAGGTCTGAACATCTTTTTGCTCGATCCCGGAGTTTCGCAATGCCGCAGTGACGCCCGCCATCAGTTTTGAATTCGCGTCGGTCGCCACCTTGGCGGTTGGTCCGCGTGTCGTCACGCCAGCCCTGATCTCGGCGTAGTCCGGTCGCAGGCTGACGCTGCCGTCGCCGGTGACGACGATCCGGGCCTGCGATTCCAGTTGCGGCGTCTGCGCTTGCACCCGATCCGCGGCAAGAAGAACCGCCACGCCAAAGCTTACTGCAGCGCAGGCAGCGGCCGCGCGTGACCGCCGCGCGCAAGCGGAATCAGTGGCGCGCATCCGATCCCTCGATTTCGATCGCGCCACTCTTTTCGAGAAAGACATTGCCGAAGCAGGCGATGGCGTCAGCCATCAGCTTCGATTGCTCGGTCTCGGGCGCAAGCAAAATAAGATCGGCGAGGCTCTCGGCGATCTTCGCCGCCAGCTCGGCGATATCGACGTCGGCGCCGCCGCGATCGATGTGCTTCTGCACGAGTTCATTGATGTCGCAGTGCAGACAATCGGACATATCAGTTCCTCGCGACGCGAAATTGTGAGGTTATTTACCGGCCGCCTTTCGCAACGCCGCATTGATACGATCTTGCCAGCCGGGTCCAGTCTCCTGGAAATAATCGAGAACGTCGCGGTCGAGGCGCAATGAGACGAGCTCCTTCACACCGGGCAGCGACGGGCTCTTCGGCAGCGGATCCGGCGTCGGGATTGGCTTGGTGGTTGCCGCCTTGAACGCCGCTTCCGCGGCTTGCCTCGGGTCGCTGCCGCGTCGTGTTCGGTCGAAAGCCATCTAGCCCTCTTCGTCGTTACTTGGAGAGACCTGCTCCGTCCCGTGTTCCGCCGTTTCATCCGAAGTTTCGGGCGTGGCGCGGAGCGCCTTGCGCTGTGCAGATTTCTCTTCGCGTTTTTTCAATTTCTCGGCGGTGCGGGCGCGCGCCGCCCGGTCGCGCTCGGCACGGTCCCTTCCGTAGTTGACCCGAAACGCCATGGCGTCCTCACAATGCAACTGGTTGATATCAACTCGCTTTAGCCTATATAGGCGCTTACGCGCGGTTTGTCCGGCTTCCCCGCCGTCCGCCGGCTTCCCTTAGCGGACAAGTTAACCTTCCAGATCGGCGCGCGACCCATATGGCGACACGGCAACAGCGCCTCGACGCTTTCATTCACGACGGATTTCCTCCGGCCGACCAGCCGCTTGAGCTCCTGTGCGAGGACCATGTCGGCACCTATGTCGTGCCGTTTGCTTGCTGCTGGAGCGATGCGCAATGGCGCAGCGTGGAAACGGGCGAACGCATTTTAGCTACGGTTCTGGGTTGGCGGGCACGCTGATCTTACGATAGTAGGTGCAATCTGAGATTCCGGCGAGGTTAGAGAGCGATGGCTTGGTTTAAGGAACCCGACTTCAAGGACCGGCAAAAGGCGGCGGCAGCCGCCAAAAAGGTGGCGCTTGAGAAATTTCGCGCCCAGGCGGCCGACCCGGCAGCGGCCGAACGGCAGCAGTCGCGCGCGGCGGACGCCGCCGATCGCGCCGCGGCGAAGCAAATTCGCGAGGCTGAGAAGGCCGAGCGTAAAGCGCGCGAGGCCGAAGCGGCGGCGGCAGTCAAACGGGAAGCTGCTTTGGAGGCCGAACGCGCCGCGGCTGAAGAGCAGAAACGCGAGCTCGCCAAGGCGGCCGAGCAAAAGGCCGAGCGCGATGCCCGCTATGCGGCTCGCAAGGCGCGAGGCAAGAAAAAGCGATAGAGAGTTGGCGGTCGTGATGACGCCACGCCGCCGTCACGATGTGGGACAGTCCGGAACGAATTCTACGCCGATTGTTTTTCCGATCGCCATACGACCGAGCACTGACGACGCGAGCGCCCGTCGTAAGAAAGCACTAAGAAAAATTGCTCTGGCACGGCATCGAGATTCGTCACCTCAAGGCGCGCGCCGGTGCCCGATATGTCGATGATCCGACAATTCGCCAAGTCGGCACCGTCGGCGAGAACTATCCTCGCCCCGGTGGAAATAAAGCGGCGTTTGGTATTGCGGGCTTCGCGTCCCATTCGGTTTCCCGGAGCTTTCGCCTAGGATCCGCGCGCAAGAAGCCTGACGTTCGGGACGACGTCTTTCGACGTCGTCTGCCGGACTTGCCAAAATCGCAGGACTTTACCGGCACTGGCTTGTGACAGCTTGTAATAATCGGTTCGCGCAGCATCGAGAGTTCTGATCCGACATCGTCCGCGCAATGGAGCGGCAGCTCAGTATGGCGCGAACGGTCGGCCAATCCAGGTTGGCCACCTTGCACGGGATCAGCCAGGCTTCGCGATGTTCACTTTGCAAGAGGTTCTCCACGAGCGGCATCGGCGCTCCGCACAGCAACGCGAGCGCCGCGACCATTTCGGCGTAATGATCGGCTTTGGCGAGCTTGAACAATGCCGTTTCGTTGAGTTCGCCCTTGCTTTTCATGGCAAGCATTTCGGTATGGGCCTGGGCGTAGTCGTGCTCGTTTTGAAAACCCGCCTCGTGCTGCGCGTCTTCGGATATTGCCGAGAGAACGCGCTGAATCTTTTCCCGGCTTTCCGGGCCCGCCAAGGCCAACAGCCGGGAGCGCACCGCCTCGGTGGCGCGCAGCAGCAATTCTCGAAAGAGTTTCAGCGGGATGTCGAGCCGCAGCCCAACCTTTTCGGCCAGGCGGACGTCGCGCTCGGAATGTTGCACCAGGGTCGCAAAGCCGCCCTCGGAAAAATTGGCGCCGGAATTCTCCGCGAGCTTGTGAAAAACACCCTGGTCGCCGCGCTGCAGTAGCGCGTCCGTTACGATTGCTTCGATCTGCACCCGACCCGCGATGGCAAGGAGATGACCCTGGGATTTCGTATTGGCTATGTCGATGAGATCGTGATCGCTGAGACGGTGCGATTGCGTGAGGATCGGCGCGGCGACCACGATGTCGTCATTGCGGGCGAGCTGCCGCACGACGTCGATTGGCGCGTTATTGACCGGCGCCAGGCGTTGACTGAGCTCCGCCAGCGCCCTGCCCTCGATCCGCTTGATGAGATGACCGAGGACATCGTCAAACACATTGATCTGCTGATCGTTGAGGCGATCGGAGTTGGCAACGAACAGATCGGTAATGCGCCGCAGCGTGTCGACGCGCTTATCCTTGGAGCCGCTCTCAATAGCGTCCTCCAATTCGTCAATAAGCGAGTGATCGGCCAGCATCGCGGACACCAATGACAGCCAGCGGCTCGCTTTGGAGCGGCATGACTTCGGTTGTGCAGCGGGGTGTTGCCGACTGCTGTGTCGGATTCTCGACCAATACACGCAAATTTTGCGTTAAAATTCCACCTCGAGTTGAGAAGTCAAACGTTCGGCGGAATAACACCGCGATTAGCCTCATGTCTCCACCCGCTGTAGTTGTTGTATTTAAACATACTCGGCGGGCGACGCATGGCGGCTGGTTAGAAGGTCACGATGCGCGTCTTCATCACCGGTGCCAACGGCTATATCGGCGGAGCGGTCGCGTCGGCGCTGATCGCCGCGGGCCATCAGGTCCGCGGGCTGGTCCGCGACCAGACCAAAGCCGCCATTGTCGCCGCCCATGGCGTCGAGGCGGTCCTTGGCTCCCTCGACGATGCGCCCTTGTTGCGCGAGGAAGCCAACGCCGCCGACGCTGTCGTCAATACCGCGTCAAGCGATCATCGCAGCGCCGTCGAAGCGCTGCTTTCCGGCCTTTCCGGTTCCGGCAAGCCGTTCATCCATTCGAGTGGATCGAGCATCATCGCTGATCTCGCAATGGGCGAGCCGTCCGCGCGCATCTACCAAGAAGACACGCCGGTCACGCCAGTTGCCGACAAAGCCCCGCGCGTTGCCATCGACCGCCTGGTGCTCGCCGCCCAAGGCATCGTGCTGTGCAACACCATGATCTACGGACATGCTCTCGGGCCTGAGGCGCACAGCGTGCAGATTCCCGCGCTTACGCGACAAGCCAAAGCATCGGGGATCGCGCGCTATATCGGGCGCGGCCTGAACCGCTGGTCGAACGTGCACATTGCCGACGTCGCGGCGCTTTATGTCTTGGCCGTCGCCAAAGCGCCCGCAGGCGCGTTCTTCTATGTCGAAAGCGGTGAAGAGGGTTTGCGCGAGATCACCGATGCCCTAGCGGCCCGTCTTGGCCTTGGCACAGCGCAATCATGGTCTGCCGATGAGGCGATTGCCGCGTGGGGCCGCAACATGGCGGTATATTCGCTCGGTTCCAACAGCCGCGTGCGCGGCAAAGCCGCCGCTGCTCTCGGCTGGTCGCCCACCCACAGGTCGATTACAAAGTGGATCGCAGACGAACTCGTCTGATGGTTGGACCCCGGCGATGCCGATCTACGTTCTCGAACCTCCGCTACGCTACGATCACCGTTATCCGGGGCCTGTGATCGAGCGTGTGCGGCCGCTCGTCGAAGCCCGCAAAGCCTGTGCCCGCATGGGCGTGCACGCTGATGCCTGCTCGTGGCTGGCCAGAGGTACGTGCTACCTTGTCGTTCCGCGCGGTGGTCCGGTGAAGGATATAAGGCCTTACGTTCGTCACGAACGCGCTCATTGCAACGGCTGGCCGGAAGACCATCCGGAATAATCACAGTTCTGCCGGGAGCATCGTGATGTACGACCTTGCCTTGCGCGGCGGCTTGCTGATCGACGGCAGTGGCAGCCCGGGAGTGTGCAGCGACCTCGCGATTGCCGACGGCCGCATCGCCGCCATCGGGCCAGCGCTCGGGCCGGCCCGCCGCGACCTCGATGTAGCCGGTCTCGTGGTCGCCCCAGGCTTCATCGATATCAAGACCCATTCCGACTTCACATTGCCGATCAATCCCAAGGCCGAAAGCAAAGTGCGCCAAGGCGTCACCACGGAGATCATCGGGCATTGCGGCTTTTCCGTCGCGCCGGTCCTGCCGGGTAAGACGGAGCTGTTGCGCGACTACCTGTCGCCAAGCGCGCCCTGGCTGCCATTCCGAGAGACGAGCTTCCCGCACTATCTCGACAGTTTTCCGTCGACGGCGGTGAATGCCGGCATGCTGATCGGTCACAATACGCTGCGGCTGATGGTGATGGGCATGGACGATCGCCCGCCGACTGCCGGCGAATTAAAGGCGATGAGCGATTTGCTGGAGGAGGGATTGCAGGCCGGCGCGCTCGGCATGTCCTCGGGATTGTTCACCGCGCCAGGCTCCTACGCCGACGCAGACGAGATGATCGCGCTTTGCCGCGTGGTGAAGCGCTATAACGGCGGCTACTTCACGCATCTGCGCGACGAGTTCGAATAAAGTTCTCGACGCGCTGCGCGAGGCGATCGATGTCGCCGAAACTTGCAAGCTCCATGTCGAAATCGTGCATTTCAAATGCTCCGGCCTCGACAATTGGGGCAAAACCGCCAAGGCACTGGCAATGATCGCGGAAGCCAAGGCGCGCGGCATCGACGTCGATTGCGATTCCTATCCCTATGCTGTCGGCAGCAATCCATTGAAAAACCTATTGCCGCAATGGGTGCAGGCTGGAGGCGTGCCAGCGATGCTGGAGAGATTGGCTTTGCCGGAGACGCGGGGCCGGATCGCCGCCGACATTGCCCGCGAAGGTCTCAATAATTGGGGACGCATCCCCGACTGGGATTGCGTGCGGATTTCGATTTCGCCGCATCTGCCGCATTATGCAAGCCGCACCATCGCCGATCTGGCGCGTGAGCGCGGCGCCGATCCGATTGACGTCGTCTGCGATTATCTGATCGAGGATCGCTGCGCCACGCGCGTGCTGGTGAGCTCGATTGCGGAGGATGATGTCCGCGACATGATCCGCTCGCCGCTGGCACTGGTCGGCTCCGACGGCAACTGCGTCGCCGACTATGGCATCACCAGCCAGGGTTTGCCGCATCCGCGCTTCTACGGGACCTTTCCCCGCGTACTCAGCCATTACACGCGCGAGCTGGGCCTGATCCCGCTCGAAATCGCCATCCATAAAATGACCGGCGCGAGCGCCCGGGCGCTAAAGCTTGTCGACCGCGGTTTGCTCAAAGCCGGCTATCGCGCCGACGTCACCGTGTTCGATCCCACCGACTTCAAGGAGCTGGCGACGTACGCGGCGCCGCATCACTATCCGAGCGGCGCGCGCACAACGGTCATGGTCAACGGTGTGACCGTTGTCGAAAACGCGGTGCACACCGGTGCCTTGCCCGGTAAAGTCCTGCGCCGCGACGCCGCCGGCGCGGTGCATTGAAGAGATTCATCGGCCACGCCCCTGATGGCCATCGAGCCCCACGCCGATGAGGTGGCCGAACAAAGCTGCAAGCTTCTCCCGATCGGCTTCCGGCAATGGCGGCTTTAGCAGCGACGCCACATTGGTCCGTAAATGCGCGGCGTCGCCGGTGCCGAACAGCACGACATCGACGCCCGGCTCGTAGCGTGCGAACCGATAGGCCGCCTCGATCATGCTGGCCGCACCGCCTTCGCGAACCAGAAAGCTGAGCGGATCGTTACTCTCGCCGAGCCATTTCTCGACTTGGCCCTTGGCGGCGAGCTCCTTCATCTCCCGCGCAACGCGCGGCGGATCGGCAAAGATGCTGCGCACCGCGAACATCAGCAGCGTGCCGATGTCCTTCTCGCGCGTGGCCGGAAATACGTTCGCCCGCGCACCCTGGTGCATCATGTGGAAGCCCACCATGAACACGTCCCAGATGTCGTCCTTGAGCGCACGCTTAAGCGTCTCGTTGGTGAAATCGACGATCGGATTTTCGGTGAGCCCGATATGCCTGATCTTGCCCTTGGCTTTCTGCTCGATCAGCACCGGCGCAATCGTGTTCAGCGCATAGTCGTATTCGTATGCCTCCACGCCATGCAGATTGAACACGTCGACGTAATCAGTACCCAGGAGACGAAGCGAATTGTCGAGGCTTGCGACCACGCGCTGCGGCGTCGACCATTCGTCGTTGCGGTGAATGAAGGCCTTTGTCGCCACCACGACCTGGTCACGCGGGATCGATTTGAGAGCGCGGCCGACCACGCCCTCGGTGCCATAGGGCGGCGCGGTGTCGATAAAGTTGACGCCGAGCTCCACCGCGTCAAGGACAAGACGCGCGGCCTCGTCCTCGGTCTTGCCGGATTTGATCCCCATCCTGGAGAAGCCGCCGGTACCGAGACCGGCAACGCTGACGCGCAGGCCAGTGCGGCCCAGGGTGGTGTATTGCATCTGGCTTCTCAACCCGTTGACCCACTGAGGGCTTTCGTGTCACGTCCGGCAACATTTTCGAAGCAGGATATGATCCGAAAGCCGGTACCCACCCCGGATCAGGTCGGGCGCAGGCTTTTCCGGATCATGCTTTAAAAGACGTCTGGGACGACTGCAAATCCGATGGCCACTGACCGCTATAACGCCCGCGACGCCGAGGCGCGCTGGCAGAAAATCTGGGACGAGCGCGGCATCTTCGCGACCAAGAACGACGACCCTCGGCCGAAATACTACGTGCTGGAAATGTTCCCCTATCCGTCGGGGCGCATCCATATGGGTCACGTCCGCAATTACACGATGGGCGACGTGGTGGCGCGGGCGAAGCGGGCGCGAGGCTTCAACGTGCTCCACCCGATGGGCTGGGACGCCTTCGGCATGCCCGCCGAGAACGCCGCCATGGAGCGCAAGGTCCATCCCAAGGCATGGACCTACGACAATATCGCGGCCATGAAGAAGCAGCTCAAATCGATGGGGCTGTCGCTCGATTGGAGCCGCGAAATCGCGACCTGCGATCCGGCCTATTACAAGCACCAGCAAAAGATGTTTCTCGATTTCCTGAGCGCCGGACTGGTCGAGCGCAAGCAATCGAAGGTGAACTGGGATCCGGTCGACCAGACCGTACTGGCGAACGAGCAGGTCATCGACGACCGCGGCTGGCGCTCCGGCGCATTGGTCGAGCAGCGCGAACTGACGCAGTGGTTCTTCGCCATCACCAAATTCGCCGCACCTTTGCTCGACGCGCTCGACACGCTTGAGCGCTGGCCGGAAAAAGTCCGGCTGATGCAGAAGAACTGGATCGGCCGCTCTGAAGGACTGCTGGTCCGTTTTGCGCTCGATCAAAAGACCTCGCCGAACGGCGAAAGCGAACTTGAAATCTTCACCACGCGGCCGGATACCTTGTTCGGAGCCAAGTTCATGGCGCTGGCGCCCGATCACCCGCTCAGCGTCGCAGCAGCGGCGAAGAATCCCGCGCTGGCGAAATTCGTCGAGGAGTGCCGGCACCGCGGCACCGCGCAGGTCGAGATCGATACCGCCGAAAAGCTCGGCTTCGACACCGGCATCAAGGCGATCCATCCGTTCGATCCAAACTGGACGCTGCCGGTCTATGTCGCGAATTTCATCTTGATGGATTACGGCACCGGCGCGATTTTCGGCTGCCCGGCGCACGACCAGCGCGACCTCGATTTCGTCAACAAATACGGCCTCGGCAACGTGCCGGTGGTCTGTCCGCCGGGCCAGGATCCGCAAAGCTTCGTCATCACCAACACCGCCTATGACGGCGATGGACGCATGATCAACTCGCGTTTCCTTGACGGTATGACGATCGCCGAGGCCAAGCAGGAAGTGGCGCGGCGGTTAGAAAATGAAAGTGCCGGTAATCGCCCGGTGGCGCAGCGCCAGGTGAATTTCCGGCTGCGCGATTGGGGCATTTCCCGGCAGCGCTATTGGGGCTGCCCAATTCCAGTGATCCATTGTGAGAAATGCGGCGTGGTGCCGGTGCCGGAGAAGGATCTGCCGGTGACGCTGCCGGACGACGTCACCTTCGACCGGCCGGGCAATCCGCTCGATCACCATCCGACCTGGAAGCATGTGAAGTGTCCGTCATGCGGCGGCCCGGCGCGGCGCGAGACCGATACGATGGATACCTTCGTCGACTCGTCGTGGTATTTCGAGCGCTTCACTGATCCGTGGCTCAAGACTGAGCCGACCGACTTACCCGTCGTCGATGCCTGGATGCCGGTCGATCAATATATCGGCGGCATCGAGCACGCGATTTTACATCTGCTCTACTCGCGCTTCTTCACCCGCGCCATGAAGGCGACCGGACATGTCGGGCTCGATGAGCCGTTCGCCGGTCTGTTCACCCAGGGCATGGTGGTGCACGAGACCTATCGAACCAAAGACGGCGAATGGGCGATGCCGGCGGACGTGAAAATCGAAAGCGATGGCGACATCCGCCGCGCCACGTTGATTGCGACAGGCGAACCAGTCGAGATCGGCGCGATCGAGAAAATGTCGAAATCGAAGCGCAACACGGTCGATCCTGACGATATCATCGGAACCTACGGCGCTGACGTCGCGCGCTGGTTCATGCTGTCGGATTCGCCACCGGAGCGGGACGTCGAATGGACCGAACGGGGGGTTCAGGGCGCCTGGCGGTTTTCGCAGCGGCTGTGGCGGCTCGCCGGCGAAGCGGCCGAGGTCGCCAAATCGGCGCCGGAAGTGCGCCCCGCCGCGTTCTCTGCGGCCGCACTGGCGCTACGCAAGGCGACGCATCGGGCGCTGTCCCGGGTGTCCGATGACATTGAAAAGCTGCACTTTAATGTTTGTGTGGCGCATATCTACGAATTCGCCAATATTCTCAATGGCGTAATTGGCGATATCGGGGAGCACGATGGGGGCCGTCCTGACATCCCGCCTGACCTGCGCTGGGCCATCCGCGAAGCAGTTAACGTTCTCGTGCAACTATTTGGCCCGATGATGCCGCACCTTGCCGAGGAATGTTGGGCCGTACTCGCCCATGATACGCTGGTCGCGCAGGCGGCATGGCCCGCCGTCGAGCGCGATTTGCTTATTGAAAACACGATGACGCTCCCGGTCCAGATCAACGGCAAGAAGCGGGCCGAGGTGACAGTGCCACGCGACGCCGCCAATGCCCAAATCGAGGCTGCCGTGTTGGCGCTCGATGCGGTAAAAGTGGCGCTCGACGGCAAACCGCCGAAGAAGGTGATTATCGTGCCGGGACGGATCGTCAATGTGGTGGCGTGAATATCGTGCAGCGTTCAGGGCAACGCGCCTTGCTGTCGTCCTGGGCGCGGCGAGCCTCCTCGCCGGCTGTTTTCAGCCGCTCTACGGCTCGCATCCGTCGGTCGGCGGCGACAGCATCAAAGACAAACTTGACGAAGTGCAAATCGCGCCGATCCCCTTGCGCCAGGGCACGCCTCAGGCCCGCCTCGCCGTCGGCATGCGCAATGCCTTGCAATTCGATCTCAACGGCGGCGCCGGGCCAGCCGCGCCGACGCATCGGCTCGATGTCACAGTGTCGACGACGGGATTCACCGTGATCGTCGACGTCGCGAGCGGCCGGCCGACCGCACAAGTCGCCGGCATCGCGGCGCATTATCAACTCGTCGAAATTGCGACTGGCAAGATCGTGGTAAGCGACACAACTTTCGCAAACGTCGATTATGACATGCCCGGTTCGGAGCAGCGTTTTGGCGCACAGCGCGCACTGCTCGACGCCGAAGACCACGCCGTCCAGTCGGCCGCCGAGGCGATCCGCAACCGGCTTGCGTCGTATTTCGTTGCGGGAACCTAGCGCCCTCGTTTCCCGGACGGAGTTCAGCGATGGTTGCTGTTAAACCCGCCGACGTCGATGCCTTCGTCGCTCGCCCCGACCCGGCGCGGCCCGTGGTCCTGGTGTTCGGCCCGGACACTGGCCTGGTAAGCGAACGCGTCAACGCCATCGTCAAGGCTTCCGTCGACGACATTAACGACCCGTTTGCGCTGGCCCGGCTCGATTGCGAGGCGCTTGCTGCCGAGCCGTCGCGTCTGGTCGAGGAGGCGCAGACGATGCCGCTGTTTGGCGGTCGCCGTGCCATCTGGGTCAAGGCGGGAAGCCGTAACATCGCAGCGGCAGTCGAGGCACTGCTCGGCGCGCCGCTGGCCGAATGCCGCGTCGTCATCGAGTCCGGCGACTTGCGCCGCAATGCACCGCTTCGCGCGTTATGCGAACGCGCCAAGAACGCCGCGGCACTGCCGTGCTACGCCGATAGCGAACGCGACCGAGCGCGGCTGATCGACGACGAGATGCGAGCGGCTGGGCTGTCGCTGAAGCCCGAGGCCCGCGCGCTTCTGATCCCGCTGCTCGGCGGCGACCGGGCCGCCTCGCGCAATGAGATTCGCAAGCTCACGCTTTATGCGCAGGGCCGCGGCCAAGTTGGCGTCGAGGACGTCACCGCCGTGGTATCCGATGCCTCGGCCCTTGCGCTCGAAGACATCGTCGACGCGGTCTTCGCCGGCCGCCCGGCCGAGGTCGAAGCGCAGCTTGCCAAAGCGCGCACGGCGGGCACCGCGGCCGGATCGCTGCTGTTCAACGCCCAGCGTCAGCTGGCGCAACTGCACAAATGGCGCACGACAATCGAGAATGGCGCAGCGTTTTCGCTCGACGCCGCGCAGCCGCCAGTGCATTTCCGAAGGAAGGGGCTCGTCGAAGCCGCTCTGAAAGCCTGGAACGCCGGGCGGCTGACGACCGCCATGGCTGAACTTGCCGACGCTGTGCTGGAATCGCGCCGGCGCCCGGCGCTCGCCGACACTATCACCGAGCGGGCACTGTTGGCGATCGCGACGCAAGGCCGTCGGAGCGCGGCATAAGCTTCGTGCCGCCGTCTGTTATTGCAACGCCCGCACTCTCTCGCGCTCGGTTCGCCAATCAGCGAGCTTGGTCCGGCCCACCAGCGACATCTTGGTAGCGGCGGCAGCGATCATGTCGTGAATGACCTGATCGAAGTTGTCATGTGCGGCGCTGCTCTCCGACATCGCGCTGCGCATTGCATCGAGATCGAATGGCTGCGCGCGCAAGCTCTTGCGCACGTCTTCTTGAGAGAGACGGAGATCGGCCTGCACGGCTGCGACCTTTTCAGCTTCGGAGTGAAGCTGCGCGCGCAACACCTCGGCGTCGGCCGGCGGCAGGGTCGCTGCGATACGGTCGAGGCGGGCTGCCAGGCTATGGTCGATACGCGTCACTGTCGCCAACGGCGCCGGTCCGGTGTAGCGGATAGCTACCGCGCCGGCGGCGCCGGCGAAGAACAAGTTGAGTGTCAGAGATCCTAACAGCAGCCAGCGTATGCGGGTGCCCCCTTCAGTGCTCGGTATGAATGACATCGTCGCCCTCGTTTTGCCGCTTGACCGGAGCGCCTGCCGCGACCTGGCGGCGGGCCGATTTTCCTAGAAAACCTTGCTTCGTCAATATGCTAGCCGCAGAATCACCACATGCTTCCGGCAAATTCCGGTCGGCTCATCGCCCGTAAGCCTAGCGGCGTTTACGCTGTCGCGAAATGGCATTGTGGCATGATCACAGAATCGTTTCTGTGCCGGCGCATTCGTGTTTGAATGGCACTCACGAGCAGCCACCGAGACATGAAGCGTATTGGAGTAACGGCATGCAAGCGATGACCGCGGGATTAACCAAGGCTGGCACCGGAATCGACGGGATCGTCTGGAACATCCTGGGCCAGACTTACGTGCCCAAGTCGATGAACGAAGCATCGTTCTCCTGGCACGCGACTTTCCCGCCTGGCACTTTCGTGCCGCCGCACATTCATCCGACGCAGGACGAATTCATCTACATGTTCGAAGGCCGCTTCGACCTGGTGCTCGAGGGCAGGGATTTCGTCGCCACCGCGGGCGATCTCATCCGGCTGCCGATGGGAATCCCGCATGGGATTTTCAACAAGTCAGATCAGCCGGTAAAATGCTTTTTCTGGGTGGCCCCGACGCGCAAACTCTACGATCTGTTCTGGGCGATTCACGCAATGAAAGAGCAGAAGCCCGAAGAGGTGGTCGCGCTGTCCGCCAAGCACGAGGTCGTCTTTCTGCCGCCGCCGGCGTGATCCAGACGGGTCAAATCAAGTCAGGTGGGATTCTCCAGGCTAAACGTGCCCGAATCGTCGTCGTAGGCGAACATCTCGGCGTAACGCCCCCAGGCAATCACCGCGCGCAGCGTAAGCTCGGCGTCTTCCGAGCTCATGTGATCTTCGAGTTCGTCGAAGAAACGCGACTTTGGCGCGACGTGGTTGGCGCGTTCGGTCAGCACATGACGAACATGGGCGGCCAGCGGAACGTAAGCCAGCAATTGACGCTGAAATAATTTTTTGCGGTCGTCGGTGCCTAATTCGGCAAAATTCTTGCCGGTGTCGGTAAGTTTGATATCGCCGCCTTCAATCTCGGCCAAGCGCAGCATCTGCAGCGCGTCGGCCACCGGGAACAGTTCGTCCGCTTCCATGTGCAATTCGTCGGCGAGCACCGGCAAGTCGGCCTTCCCGCCAAATGGCGGGGCGGCCAGCGTTTCGATGAGGCCGGACAGAAGATTGGCCGATACCCGCGGCAGCACTGTATTGATAGTCGTCGCCGGGACGATGGTGCCGATTTGCGCCGGACCCTGTTTGTGCGCCGTCATCGCCACATAGATTTTCTCGACCAGATCGCGGAACTGCGGGTCGAGGCGATTACGCGGCTGTTTCAGGTCAACGGTGATTTCGCTGATAATGCGGCCCGGATTGGTGGAGAATAGCAGGATGCGGTCGCACATCAGCACCGCCTCTTCGATATTATGCGTCACCAGGATCACGCCTTTGATCGGCAGCTTGCCTTCACCCCACAGCTCCAGGAAATCGGTTCGCAGCGTTTCGGCGGTAAGGACATCGAGCGCGGAGAACGGCTCATCCATCAGGAGGATGTTGGGATGAACCACTAGCGCGCGCGCAAACCCGACGCGCTGGCGCATGCCGCCGGAGAGTTCGCGTGGATAGGCGGATTCGTAGCCGTCCAAGCCGATCAGATCGATCGCCGCCAGCGCGCGCTTGCGGATTTCCGGTTCCGGCAGGCCGAGCGCTTCAAGCCCGAGTTGCACATTTTCCAGCACTGTCAGCCAGGGGAAGAGCGCAAAGGATTGGAACACCATGGCGATGCCGTCCGCCGGCCCGCTAACCGGCTCACCGAGATAGGTGACGGTCCCCGCCGAGGGCAGCGCCAAGCCGGCGATCAGCCGCAGCAAGGTCGATTTGCCCGAGCCGGTGCGGCCGAGCAACCCGACGATCTGGCCTGGCGTCAGCATCAGGTCGACACCGTCGAGCACCAAATGCTCGCCGCCGTCCGCCCGCGGAAACGACTGACGAAGCGAGTGAACATCGAGCAAAGCGGCAGTCATGCTTATCCTCATCCCATCCGGAATTTGCGTTCGGCGTAGAAATAAAGCGGACGCCAGAACACGCGATTGATGACGACCACGAACAAGCTCATCACGACGATGCCGAGCACGATGCGGTGAAAATCGCCGGCATCGGTCTGCTGCGCGATATAGGCGCCGAGCCCGTAAGCCTGGAGGTGCTCGTGGCCCCAGGACGCCACCTCCGCGACAATGCTCGCGTTCCAGGAACCGCCGGAGGCGGTGATTGCACCGGTCACATAATACGGCAACACCGCCGGCAGGGCTATGCGACGCCACCACAGCCAGCCACGCACGCGCAGATTCGCGCCGACGGCGCGCAGTTCGGCAGGGATCGCTGCCGCGCCGGCAACGACATTGAACAAGATGTACCATTGCGTGCCGAGGATCATCAGCGGACTCAGCCAGATATTCGGATCAAGCCGCCACGCGACGATCATCGAGACGACGACCGGGAACAGCAGGTTTGCCGGAAAGGCGGCGAGGAATTGCGCAATTGGCGCGACGAGGTTGGCCGCGTGCGGCCGCGTGCCGACCCAAACGCCGATCGGCACCCAGATCACACTGGCAATGGCGATGAGGACGATGACCCTGGCCAGCGTTGCAAAACCGAGCAGTAGCGTCGTCCCGACGTCGGCGAGCGTGATTCCTTCAATGACAAACCGCACGATCTGCCACAATGCGACCGCAGCAAGCGCGCTGACGATAAGGCCGAATTGAAATGCCACCCTGCTGCGCGCGATCGGCAACGATGGCTTCACAGGTTCGGCTTTGTCCGGCCGGCGCGCCCGCAGCGTAAGCCGCCACATTATACCGAACGGCCGCGTCATCCGCTCGATGATGCGCGAACGGCGCAGAACGTCGAACACCCACGATCGCGGCGGCAGCAATCCCGGCTTCCTGCTCGAAGCGGAAGCGATCCGCCCAAGCCACCAGCGGCCGGAACAGAATCTGGTCGTAGATCAGGATCACCACCAGCATCGTCGCGATGGCCCAAGCCGACCGCCCTGAGGTCCTGGTGCTCGATGGCCAAGCGCGATATAGGAGCCGATGCCGGGCAGCGTTACCGTCGTGTTGCCGACGCTGATGGCCTCGGAAGCGACGACGAAGAACCAGCTTCCCGACATCGACATCATCATGTTCCAGATCAGCTGCGGCATGGCGAACGGCACGTCGAGGCGCCAGAAGCTCATCCACGGGCTGAGCCGGAAACTGCGCGACGCCTCTTGCAGTTCGGTCGGCACTGTGCGCAGCGACTGATAGAAGCTGAACGCCATGTTCCAGGCTTGGCTGGTGAAGATGGCGAAGATCGGCGGCGAATTCGGCGCCGAGCACGCGCCCCGGCGCAAGCGCCATGAAGAACACCACGGTGACCGAGATGAAGCCGAGGATCGGCACCGACTGCAGGATGTCGAGTAGCGGGACCAGCAGCCGCTCGGCGCGCTTGCTCTTGGCGGCGAGCGTCGCGTAGGTGAAGGTAAAGATCAGCGACAGCACCATGGCGATGAGCATGCGCAGCGTCGTGCGCGCGGCGTATTCGGGCAGGTTGCGTGGATCGAGCGACAGTCGGCTGCTGCTGCAGCTCGGTCAGGGGCTCGAACAGATGGCGGCTCGCCTCGCCGAGAAACACCAGAAGGCCGAGGACACAAAAGGACAGCGAGCACATCCCATCGGCTGAATAAGCGGGCCCAGCCGCTGACGGAAATTGGGACGATCACTCGCATGTCTTCGCGCCTGCGTGTTGTCACTGAATTGTCGTAGAAATCGCCGCCGCGGAGCGATGGCGGCCACGAGCTTGCAGCGATCACATAACATTCGCGACGACGCGTTCAAAACCCTTTTGCGAATCTATTGCAACAGCGGGCGCGATTTGCCTCAGGCGCCGCTGCGGCCCATTCGATCCGCCCCGCGCTCGCCATGCCCGAGAAGGCTTGCATCAGATCGATCGGGAACGGAAACACGATGGTGGAGCTGCGTCGCTGGCGATGTCGAACAGCGTGCCGAGATAGCGCAGCTGCATCGCCTGCGGCACTCGGCGCCAGGATGCGGGCGGCTTCGACCAGCTTCTGCGCCGCCTGCTGCTCGCCCTCGGCATTGATGATCTTGGCGCGGCGCTCGCGCTCGGCCTCGGCCTGGCGCGCGATGGCGCGCACCATGCTCTCGTCGAGGTCGATGCGCTTGATCTCGACAGTTGGAGACCTTGATGCCCCAGCCCTCGGTCTGCTTGTCGAGCACGTCCTGGATGTCGGCATTGAGCTTGTCGCGCTCGGCCAGCATCTGGTCGAGGTCGTGCTTGCCCAGCACCCAGCGCAGCGTGGTCTGGGCGAGCTGGCTGGTCGCCGCCAGGTAATTGCTGACCTGGATGATCGCGCGCTCGGCGTCGACGACGCGGAAATAGAGGACGGCGCTGACCTTGACCGAGACGTTGTCGCGCGAGATCACGTCCTGCGGCGGCACTTCGTCGACGACGACGCGCAGGTCGACGCGCACCATCTGCTGCACGAACGGCACCAGGAGGAACAGGCCCGGGCCCTTTGGTCCCGGTATAGCGGCCGAGCGTGAACACCACGCCGCGCTCGTATTCGCGCAGGATGCGGATGGAGGCATAGAGAAAGATCAGGACCAGAGACGCCGATGACGATGACGGCTGTCAGAAACATGGCTGAGCTCCTTGGGCTTGGATCTGCAATTCAATGCGGTCTGGCTGTCGCGATTGGTGGCCAGGCCGCGCAGCCTGCACGACAAGGTCTTGGTGCGAGGGCGGGCGTGCAGCGCGCTGCGATCATAGCGGCTCGGACGAGAAGGATAAGGCCGTCGCGGTCGACAACTTTGACGCGGGATCCGCCGGCTAGCGGCGCCTCGGCCCGCGCGCGCCAGATTTCGCCGTCCGACCCTGACCCGCCCTCGCTGCCCTGCCACGACACCGTCTCGCCGGTCGGCGCCGATCAGCGCTTCGCCGCCGGTGACGACCGGCCGCTTGCGGGAGCGCAACAGTGCCGTGAGCGCAACCAGGAAGCAGCGCGGCGCTGCCGATGGCGGCGCCGGTCACGACTGCGCCCGAAAGCGCAAAGCCCGGGACGCGCGAGGGAAACATCATCAGCGCGCCGATGACGAAAGCGGCGATGCCGCCGACGCCGATCGCGCCGAAAGCGCCGATATGGGCTTCGGCGACCATCAGGCCGATGCCGATGAGCACGAGCGCGGCGCCCGGCATAGTTGATCGGCAGCAGCGCCAAGCGCGTAGAGCGCGACCAGCAGACTGATGGCGCCGACGAGGCCCGGCGCGACGGCGCCGGGATTGAAGAATTCCAGGATGAGCCCGTAGACGCCGATGAGCATGAGAATGAAGGCGACGTTCGGATTGGTGACCAGCATGAGCAGCTCGGTGCGCCAGTCTGGCGGCGCGGCCACCACCTCAAGGCCGGCGGTCGCGAGCCGCTGCGGCTTGCCGGCGACCATCACCGTGCGTCCGTCGATCTGGCGCAGAAGATCGGGCACGTCGTCGGCGACGACGTCGACGACATGAAGCTTCATCGCTTCGGCGGCCGGCAGGCTCGCCGCAGAGCGCACCGCGTCCTCGGCCCAATCGGCATTGCGGCCGTTCACGGCGGCAAGGCTGCGGATATAGGCGACCGCGTCGTTGACGATTTTGCGCGACTCGGCGTCTGCCGGCTCGCCAGCCTTGCCGGGCGCTTGCGTTTTCTGATCGGATCCGCCGTTTGGCGCCAGCGGATTGCCGCCGAGCTGAACTGGCGTGGCGGCGCCGATATTGGTGCCCGGCGCCATGGCCGCGATCGCGCTGGCATAGGCGATATAGGTGCCGGCGCTCGCCGCGCGTGCTCCGCTCGGCGCGACGAAGGTCGCGACCGGCACCGGCGAAGCCAGGATCGCCGTGTCGATCTCGCGCATCGAGGAATCGAGACCGCCCGGCGTATTCATGCGCAGCACGATCAGTCCGTCTTCGGCCGGTGAGGCCGCATTGATCTCGCGCACGACATAGTCGGCGATGGCCGGCCCGATCACGCCGTCGACGTCGAGGACAAGTGCGCGTTCGCCGGCGCTTGCCGGCGTACCGAGCAACGCGAACAGGATCACCACGAGCGCGGCTCTGCATAGTCGGATCACGGCAATCATAGCGGCCCCGTTGGCAGCCGGCGCCAATAGCGGCGAGCCGCCGGCGCATAGACACATCTATGGACGGATTATAGAGCTTTCCCCCGGTTGCGTCCCGGCGGTGCGCGCCGACGCCTTTATGAAGTCGCGACCACGCGTGGCGAGGCGCCGATCAAGCGTGCGCCCCATGAGAAGCGCTGAACGGCGAATGTCGTCGCCAGGCTCAAAATCAGCGTTGCGCTGAAAACGATCGCCGCCTTGACGACTGCAAACAACGGCGAGGCAAGCAGGCCGTACTGCAACCAAACGACAAACACGTAGTGCACCAGATAAAGCCCATAGGCGTTGGCCGACAGATAGCCAAGAGAACGCCAATAGCGGGTCGCAAACCGCAGGCAGACCGCGATCAGGAAAAAGCAGCCGGCGGCGCAGGCGAGCACAAAACCGAGATCGGCGGCAATCGAGATGACGAGCGGGGCGTCGCCGCTTAAGGTCAGCGCCGTCAGTCCCATCCAAAGAAACAGCGAGGCAAGCGCCGCCGCAAGCGCATGTGGCCAATACGCCGCCAGGATACCATCGGCCGCGACCAGGCCACGCTCGACGTCGGCGGCGCCGATGCCGATGCCGGCGAAGAAATAGACCGCATAAAGCAATGGACGGCAGAACTGTATGGCGAAAAGCCCGGCATTGGACCAGGCCCACGGCGAAAACGCGACCGCCAGCGGCACGTATGCCAATGCTGAAATAGGCAGAAGAACACCGAAATAGTGGAGCGGATTTTTATCGGCCGCGCAACAGCACGGTAAAAGATTCAAAATCCGTCCCTTATTCATTTTATGGTTTTGAGTGAGGAACCCATTCAAAGGCTGTCCACGACGGGGACCCGTCGTGGACACCTAAATTCGTGCCGGATGCTTTCTTGAGGTAATCAGGAATAGATGGTATAACAGTTATACATGGAGCGTAGATGCGGTTTAAGTTCGACAGGAACAAGAGCAATAGCCTTCGTCGGAACCGGGCACGTGAGATTGGTTTCGAGGAAGCCCAAATGCTTTGGGAAAGCCCTTACTACCTTGACCAGCGTTCGGATTTACCGGAGCAATGGCGGGCTATTGGTTGGGTTGGGGAAAGGCTCTATACCGTGATCTATGAAGAGAGAACGGATCGGGATGGCGAGTACATTCACTTAGTCACTCTTTGGAAATCCACTAAGGAAGAA
>CAVXWL010000031.1:0-130539 GCA_963765365.1 uncultured Alphaproteobacteria bacterium
CCGTGAACGCAGCCGTACTCACTCGTCGGGGCGCGCGATCCGACTGGGATCTCGATGGACCATCCGATGCCCTCTCCTTTGGTGTGTCTGCACCAGACACAAAACAAACCATTCATCACATGTTTCAGGCGTGCTGTAAAATGGAACAGAAGGGATAGTACGCCATGGTCGACTTGAACACAAACGCGATACATTTCGACCCGGTGAGCAGACCGTCGATTGTTGCAAGCACCATGCGACGGAGGGTCAGCGCATACACCCGGGAAGACGTGGTGCGCAGCTTCAAAATTGGAATTACAAACAACCCGCGCGCCAGGTGGTCAAAGTACCTAGCGAACTACGACGAAATGATCGTGCTCTACCAGAGTTCGTCGCTCGAATCCGTCTCAGAAGTGGAACGCGACCTCATCGCCCACAACAAAGAGATCACGAAAAACAGAATTGCGGGCGGCGGCGGAAACTACGGCGACCCTCCGTACTTCCTTTACATCGTGCTTCGCAACAAGTGATGTGGCGCCCCCCCTGGGCCTCAACCAACGCCCTTCGCCTTCTTGTGGGATGCCCTCACGTAATCGCGTCCCAAACAGCAGCGATGAACTCGTCGAAGCGCTCTGTAAGCGCGGCGCGACCTTTAGCGGAACGAACAGGTCGACCTCGGCGCGCTGGCGCAGCGCTCAGCGGCCTACACCGCGATCAATCCCATGCAGCGGGTGCCGGCGCTGTTGCTCGACGACGGCACCGTGATCGCGGAATCAATCGCCATTTGCCGGTATTTCGAGGCGCTCAATCCCGAGCCGCCCCTGTTCGGCCGCGGCGCGCTCGAGAGCGCGCTGGTCGAGATGTGGAACAGGCGCGCCGAGCTTCATCTCCTCTTCCCCGCCGCCAGCGTATTCCAGCACTTGCATCCGGCAATGAAAGCGATGGTGCAGCCGCAGGTGCCGGATTGGGGCGAAGCGAACAAGCCACGGGTCATCGCGTTTTTGCGAATTCCTCGACGGCGAATTGCAGGGCAGGGACTATGTTGCCGGCCCGCATTACAGCGTTGCCGATATCACCGCCATGGTGGCGGTGGATTTCATGCGCGTGTCGAAGCTTGCCGTGCCGGACGACCTCGCCGACGTCAAGCGCTGGCATAAGGCGGTGTCGTCGCGCCCGAGCGCCGCTGCCTGATGGCGCGATCGCAACACGCCGAAAAAATATGGGCTATCGCTGCGCCGCCAGCCGGATCGTGCCGTAGCCCTCGGTGAAGCTCGCCGCCTTCGGTTGGCTGCTGAAGAAAACGACGCCAGCGACGCCGATCGCGGCATAAATCGCCGCGCAGGTCCAAAAGCCGTACCGGGCAAGATCGCGCCGGGCAAGATCGCGCCGGGCAAGATAGCGCATCGTGTCGTCCTTTATTCCCGCTGTTTGCGTCCCGTTTCTTTGCATTTTCGCACCCGCGATCGGGCATCGGTTTTTCGTAACGTCGCGATTGCCGGAATGGTTCCGCAGAATTCGCCATCCATCCGTCCGGCAAAGAAAATCTCCGTTTAATCCGCAGCGGACGCGCGCCGGGAACGAATGCCCCGGATACGGATTGGTCGCGTGGGGGTAAAGGGCGTTCACTTCCATTGGAGGAATTATGGACAAGAAAATTGCCGGACTGTTGGGAGCCGCAGCGGCTTTGACAGCCGTGACCGCTGCCCAGGCGTTGCCGGCGCAAGCGCCGACACTCGCGCCGGCCGGGAGTTACCGGGATCTTCTTGATCCTGTTCCCAACGCCACGCCGCTATTGAAGGCTGAAGACGCGCGGCGCGCCGCGCAGTCGGCCAACGAAGTCGCCCAGATTTCCGTGCAGGTCGGGCATCATCATCATCACTATCACCATCATCACCACCACGTGGTGGTCGTGCATCACCACCATCACCACCACCATCATCATCACCACCCGAGCGCGGCGATCGTCATCCACTAGCGGGTCACGAACCGGAACGGCAAAAGGGGCGTCTCGCTGCGGACGCCCCTTTTTGTTTTCGGCTGAACTCTCCCGACGCCGATCAGGCACCGCGATCCCTGGCCTTGGCCGCACGCAGCAGATGGCGATAGGTGCCGTCGAACACCGTGTTGGTGCTCGAGGTCCAGGTCGAATCCGCCGCAAGCGTCGGGCGGCTTGCGTGAATGCGCCGGCCGCGCAGCTCGCGCTCGGCGGCTTCTTCCTCGTCCATGGCGGCGAGCGTGAAATCGGCTGTGATCGGCAAAATGACAATCTGCAGCATCGGCTCGCCGGGCCGAAAAATGTGGCTGCGTCCTTCGGCCGGCGCCTTGAAGATCACGAACGAAATCATCGGCCACCATTCGGTGCGCAGCAGCGCCGGAACGGCAATGGGCACGGTATCGGTGGGATCGGTGTAAAATCGCGGATGCGGCTCGGTGCGCACCGCCCAGTCCTTATCGACTTTGAGATCGAGCAGAAACTGGCAGCTATAATAATCTTGGCCGAAGCTGCGAAACGGCGGCCACATCAGATTATCGCCCTCGGGCGGCGGCCCGAAATCGCCGTCGAAAATGAGCTTGCCGTCCTTCCTCGTGACGCGGAGTTCGTTGGCGTAAGGATAAAAAATCTCGATGCCGTATTGCGCACCCTCGGTGAACGGCGCGCAATGCCAGGCCTGTTCGTGCGAGCCGTCGGCGCGCGGCTCGGGCTTGCCCGCCCAGCCGGGCATTTCGACCTTGGTCCGTCGCGGCTTTAGGCCGGGGTTGACCAGCCTGAATTTGACGTCCTGCATTGTGTCGATCCGGATCAATGTGTTGGGTTAACGCGCAATGGGATGTCCTTCCGGCCACGATCGAAGCAATCATGGCAGCCGAGCATAGGAATTCGGCGCAGGGCCAAGAGTTCCATCGATAGTTCCATCGGGCTTGCACTTGCGGTTGCCGGCTGTGGCGACTGCGCCGATTGGTCGCCCTGTTTATGGAACTGCGAAAGCTGCTATCAGTGGCCCAGTGCCGTCGGGGCCAGACGGTTAATCCTCCGCATGAGGAAGACCGGCGATGGTCCCCAAAAGTCGAATGGAATTAAGGGAGGTTCACGTGTTGTCACGCCGCGCATTCGCCAGCGCCGTCCTTGGCACGGCCTTTATCACGACCAGGTCCGCGTTCGCCGACACCTATCCGAGCAGGGCCATCAGGGTGGTGAGCCCATTTCCGGCGGGCAGCGCCTCCGACACGACGGCGCGCGTCGTCCTCGACCAATTATCGCAGTTCCTCGGTCAAGCCATGGTGGTGGAAAACAAAGCTGGCGCCGGCGGGGTCGTCGGCTTTGCCGACGTCGCCAAGGCCGACCCCGACGGCTACACGCTGGTCACCAGTTCGTCTTCGATGGCCAACGGTTTGGTGCTGCACCAGCACCTGCCATACGATCCGCTGCGCGACTTCGTTCCGGTGGCGATCTTCGGCTCGCAGCCCAACGTCCTGGTCGCGTCGAAACAGAGCGGCTTTAAAACCGTCGCCGATCTTGTCGCTGCGGCCAAGGCAAAACCCGGAACGCTGACCTTTGCCTCCGCCGGCGTCGGCTCGAGCTCGCACATGGCCGGCGAGAAGTTCCGCCTCGCCGCCAAGATCGACGTTCGCCATATCCCGTTCCGCGAGGGCGGGCTCACCGAAGTGATGGCGGGACGGATCGATTATTATTTCATTCCGCTGGCGGCGGCCGCCTCTGCACTGGCGAGCGGCAAGCTCTCGGTGCTGGCGGTGAGCACCGCCAAGCGCTCGGCGCTGTTGCCGGACGCGCCGACGGCTGCCGAAGCCGGCTATCCCGACGCCGAATCCAATTTCTGGGTCGGGCTTTCGGCGCCCGCTAAAACGCCGTCCGCCATCGTCGACAAGATCCACGATGCCACCGAGAAGGCGCTCCAAGTCGAAGCGGTGAAGGACAAGTTGGCCAAGCTCGGCGTCGTGCCCGAGCTGATGAGCGTCGCGCAATTCGACAAATTCTTCAAAGACGACCTCGATGCGACCGTGAAGCTCGCCAAGGACGCCGATATCCAGGCGGTGGATTGATTGTCCTCTCCCGTGAAAACGGGGGAGGATGTTCCATTGCCTCAGCGATTGAGCAGCGCGATCAGGCTCGATGTGTCCCAGCGCTTGCCGCCCATCGCCTGGACGTCCGAGTAGAATTGATCGATCAGCGCCGCGGCCGGCAGATGCGCGCCGTTCCTGCGCGCCTCCGACAGACAGATGCCAAGGTCCTTGCGCATCCAGTCGACCGCGAAGCCGAAATCGAATTTGCCGGCGACCATGGTTTTATAGCGGTTCTCCATTTGCCAGGACTGCGCCGCGCCCTTGGAAATGGTCGCGATCAGCTTTTCGATGTCGAGCCCGGCCTTCATCGCGAAATGCAGCCCTTCGGCGAGCCCCTGCACCAGTCCCGCGATGCAAATCTGGTTGACCATTTTGGCGAGCTGGCCGGAGCCCGGCGCGCCCATCAGATTGCAGGCGCGGGCAAAGGCCGCGATGACCTTTTCGGCCTTGGCGAAAGGGCCTGCGTCGCCGCCGCACATCACCGTCAAAACGCCGTTCTCGGCGCCGGCCTGGCCGCCGGACACCGGGGCATCGATGAATTCAAAACCGCGCTTTTTTGCCTCGGCGTGAAGCTCGCGCGCGATCTCGGCCGATGCGGTGGTGTGGTCGACGACGATGGCGCCTTTGGCGACGCCGGCAAACACGCCGTTTTCGCTCAGCATCACCTCGCGCAAATCGTTGTCGTTGCCGACACAGGCCATCACGAAATCCTGGCCCTGCGCCGCCTGTTTCGGCGTCGGCGCGCTCTTGCCGCCAAACTGGCCGACCCATTTGGCGGCCTTGGCGGCGGTGCGGTTGTAAACCGTGACCTCGTGGCCGCCCTTGGCCGCAAGATGCCCCGCCATCGGATAGCCCATCACGCCCAGGCCTACGAACGCGACCTTCGCCATTGTCTCCTCCATTGCTGCGCGCCGGTTGATGAGCGCTGGCCGATTGGCGCCGGTCATGACCCGGCAAACGGGGCGACGTCAACCGGGTCGGCGGCGATTGACCCGCCCGGCAAGGGGCCTATGTAGGTCGCATGACAGCTTTGAAAGACGACGTCCTCGCAGCGCTCGGCAAGGTGCCAAGCCCCGACGGCACGGCCCTGCCGGCGACCGGCAAACTCTCCGACATCGTCGCCGGCGACGGCAAGGTGTTCCTCTCGATCACGGTCGACGCCGAGGCGGTCCAGGCCTGGGAAGCGGTGCGCGAGCGCGCCGAGGCCGCGATCCGCGCGGTGCCCGGCGTGAAATCGGTGATGGTGGCGCTCACCGCCGAGCGTGCGGCCGGCCGGACCGCCCCGCCGCCGCGGCCTCAAGCGGCTCCGGGCGCGGCGCCCGCGGCGGCCCGGGCGCGCGGACCGGCGCCGGGCGGCGCCTCGGCGCCGTCGCCCGCGGGCATTCCCGGCGTCACCTCGATCATTGCTGTTGCATCCGGCAAAGGCGGCGTCGGCAAATCGACCACGGCGGTCAATCTGGCGCTCGGCTTGCGCGACCTCGGCCTGAAAGTCGGCATCCTCGACGCCGATATTTACGGCCCGTCGATGCCAAAGCTCCTCGCCATCCGCGAGCGACCGCAGACCGTCGGCGGCACGCGGTTAAAACCGATCGAGCGCCACGGCATGCCGGTGATGTCGATCGGCTTCCTCATCGAAGAGGAAACGCCGATGATCTGGCGCGGGCCGATGGTAATGTCGGCGCTCACCCAGATGCTGCGCGAAGTGGAGTGGGGCACGCTCGATGTCATGGTGGTGGACATGCCGCCGGGCACCGGAGATGCGCAACTCACCATGGCGCAGCAGGTGCCGCTCAAGGGCGCGGTCATTGTCTCGACGCCGCAGGATCTTGCGCTGATCGACGCCCGGCGCGGCATCGCCATGTTCCGCCGCGTCAACGTGCCGGTCCTCGGCATTGTCGAGAACATGTCGACATTCATCTGCCCGCACTGCGGCACGCGCTCGGATATTTTCGGCCACGGCGGCGCCCGCCACGAAGCCGAGCGGCTCGGCGTGCCGTTTTTGGGCGAAGTGCCGCTGGATATCACGATCCGTGAAAAGTCCGACGCCGGCCTGCCGGTGGTCGCCACCGCGCCGGATTCGCCGAATGCGCAAATCTATCGCGACATCGCCGCGCGCGTGCGCGACGGCCTTTCCGGCGCAACCCGACCGGCGCCGAAAATCGTCATCGAGGCCTGAGCAACGGCCGGCCCCAAACAGTCAGGCCGCCGCCGTTATTTCGACGCCGTTATTTCAACGAGGTGGAGACGCCCGAAAACGCGCGCCGTTTGCCGGGTGCCGGTGCGGCCGCAGCCCCATCGCGCGGCTTTGCGGCAAATCTCACGAGTTCCCTAATGACGCAGCGTACCCGTTCGGCGTCACCCGCCTCGGTCAAGGCAACGCCGCACGGCCGGCAGCTATAGACGCGTATTTCCTCAAGGCCACCGATGCGCGGCAGCGTGCGACCAAGGCGCATCGGCTTGCCGCAACTCGGGCAGATCGGATTGGGGCTCTCGTGGGTCATGGACGCAACATGACGGCCGCATGACCTGTGCGCATTGATCTCGCGCAATTCCCCGACGGAAGACATCGGGCCGGAGAGATTCCTAGAACGGGATTGCAAACAGTTCGCCGTCCGAATCCTTTTTGACCTTGATGCTCAGTCCCGGATCATCGTAGCCGCCGGCTTCCTTGAGTTCGCGGACAATGCGCTCGGCGTATTTTCGGGCGGCGGCGTCGTTCGGCAACACCGTGCCGTCGGCATCATCGTCCTCGCCATCGGAGCTTTGCAGAACAAAGAAATAGCGAGGCACGGTTAGTCCCCACTGACGGTGTTAGATCATGAGACCCGCAACCGGGCCGCCTCGCATTGATCTAGAACAAAACTGAAATCCTGATTTCCGGTCCGATTCCTGGGCCCTATTCTTGGGCCCTATTTTGGGCCCTATTCCTGGGCCCTATTCCTGGGCCCTATTCTTCGCTCCCCAGCGTCTTTCCGGTTTTCGGATTGACCAGATGAACCCGGGTGCAGGCCGAGCATGTCACCAGCTCGAACTCATCCTCGTCGGCCGGCGCATCAGCCGACCAGCCTTGAACATTCAATCCTGTATTGGGGCACCGGAATACAAAAGTCGCCATGTGATGGCGAGTTAGAGCGGTGCCGCCGGCGGCCATCAATTACGGAATTATACGTAAGCCGTCACAACCGATGAATCCGCGCGCTTGCGAAGGACGATGGCGCGAAAACGACCGCCCGGCAGCATCTCGATTAGAACCGCTGCTTGACGTTGACGTCGCGCCGCACCCGGCGAATATCGTTGTCGATGCGTCTGACTTCGCGGGCGAGTTCGTCGATGGCCTGGATCAGGCTTTTGACGACGTCGTATTGCGAGGTCTGCTCGCGGGCCTTGCGGAGGATCAATTCAGCTTTGGATTGCGCTTGCCACATGGGAAAGACAACGGGGCCAATGGGATCGGTAGAGATGCGTATAGCGGGCATCAATGAAGCTTTCTCAAATACATGATGTAAAATTGTCCAAACCGCCGAAGCTTAACTGCGACAGGACATCGCAACTGCTGCGTCACCCGCAACAGCGGCAGCCAGCCATGAGAGCCCGATGCAAGCCGCGGCCTATTTGGCCGGCAGCATATAGGTCTTGGTCTGATTGCAGGTGGAGCACAGGAAGGTGTGCCGCCGCATCGCGGTGGCGATCGGATGCGGCGTGATCGCTGCCAGCACCATGGTGGTGGCGCATTTCGGGCAGGGCGCCGTCGTTGCTTCGGTATCGAGCATCGCGGTCGCGGCCACGGTGGTAGCTCCGGTCATGGGCTCACAACCCCCGTCGCTAGGCTGCATCGGGTTTATTAACAACCCGTGCATGATTGGGGCGGCAGGCACCCGGGACCGGCCGGGCGCCCGCCAGGCGCCGCAGGCTGTGGTTGGTCCGCCGCCGGCTCGCCGGAGGTGTTGGCGGGGGTTCTTGGCGGGGGTTCTTGGCGGTGGGTAACTGGCCCGGATCGGGGCAGATTTATTTTTTACGATTTTTGGCCAAATTCCGCCGCCATGGCCAAGACGCTCACCGCCTATGTCCACCGCAAGAAGATCGAACGGCAGCTTGTCAGCGCGCGCCAGACCTTAAATCATCTGGTCGAGCTCTACGACACCGGCCTTTGGCGCCGGCTCTATAAGGAGGAGACCTTCGCCACGCTGGTGCGCAACGCGCGGCAGGCGGTCGATCACTGGAACGAGGTCTTGGGCAAGTACGACCGTTAGGCGTGAGCCGGGGGCGCCATGCCCCCGGGCCACTGTTAAATTCAAAACGGGCAGGGCGGGGAGGGAAAGGGGCCAGTACCGGCGTTTTAGAGGAACTGAAAAAGGTCAATCCGAAAGATGAGACTAAGGGCGTAACTCAATTGGCTTTCGAGTATGGCGAGGAAGACGCCAGGACTCTGGCAAGGGCTTATAATGAAAGGGGCCGCCAACTGAGGCGGCCTCCAAGGTTGGGTTGATGGAAATTCGTTCCGCGCGCAATACAGACGCCGGCGAGATCGCGTCAATTTTCAACCATGAGGTCGAACATTCTCCGCCGATCTGGGTCGAGACATTTGTCACCGTTGAAGATCGCCGCAAATGGATAGCCGCGCGCCAAACCGATGGCTTCCCGGTGCTGATTGCTGAGGACAACGGGCAGGTACTTGCCTTTGGTTCGTTCGGCCCATTCCGCCCGTATGAGGGATTTCGGCAGACCGTTGAGCACCTCGTTTACGTTTCGACGGCTGCGCGCGGCAAAGGTGTAGGACGGGCGCTGCTTGCCGCATTGATCGACTTGGCGCGCGAGCAAGGCAAAAAGGTCATCGTCGGCGCGGTCGATTCCGAGAACGAGACGTCGCTGAAATTGCACCGCTCCATGGGTTTCGTAGAGACCGGAAGGATGCCCCGGATTGGCGAGAAGTGGGGCAAGCGGCGAACAATGGTTCTTTTGCAAAAAGAGTTGGCCGAGCCGTAAGTCAAAAGGGATCACCCGATTTTTCAAAAGGGACCAATCGGGATGGAAAGGGGCCAGTACCGGGCCTCCGGTACTGGCCCCTTATGACGATTTTTGACCAAAAGGGACCAGCTATCCTGAAAAGGGGCCAGTCTCGTTTGACTCGGCAAAGGTTGCCGCTTGGGCAATTTCCCCTCGGTGCGGCGACGACCAAATGTTTTTCAAGTGATTCATTTGACTCCATTTTCGCCTGCGGCACGGCTGTTGCCTTCCCATGCTGACACAACCTGGTGGGGAGTGCGCGATGGCTATTGGGGGATGGCAGAATCAACTTTATTATGGCGACAACTTAGAGGTTCTTCGCAGCAAGAAAATTCCATCTGAAAGCGTCGCGCTTTGCTACATCGATCCGCCGTTTAACTCGAAGCGGAATTACAATCAGATCTACAACAATTATGGAATGGAAGATCGCGCCCAGGCCCAAGCCTTTATTGACACCTGGAAATGGGACGATTGGGCGATTATTGGCTTTCAGGACATTCTGGAAAACTCAGAAGGGCGATTTCAACCGCGCCTAGTCGAACTCATCAAGGGCTTGGAGAACGTCTTAGGGCAAGGAAGCTTACTTGCCTATTTGGTGCACATGGCGCTCCGCGTGACTGAAATTCATCGTGTGTTGAAGCCAAGCGGCAGCTTCTATCTGCACTGCGATCCAACATCGAGTCACTATTTGAAGCTCATACTTGATGCCGTATTTTGCTCGCAAGGCGGCAATTTCAACAATGAGATTATTTGGCGCCGGTCCGGCTCGCACAATTCCGCTAGGCGGTACGGTCCGATCCATGACACCATTTTTTTCTATGTGAAAGACACAAAGGACTACATCTGGAACAAGATTTATCGACCCTATCTACTCGGCTATGTGAACGGCTATTTCAACAAGAATGACGAAAAGGGGGCTTACCGTTCCCAAACTTTGACAGGATCGGGAACGCGAAATGGAGTCAGCGGCCAGCCGTGGAGAGGATACAACGTAACCGCAAAGGGGCGCCACTGGGCCTTTCCCGGAACGCTCGCCGAAGAACTCGGCATTGAAGAAATGGAGCAACACGAAAAGCTCGACTTCATTGCCGATGAGGGCTTTCTCACAACCGATGTGGATGGCCTGCCGGAATATCGGCAGTATCTCTACAGCAGCAAGGGTGCGCTGCTGCAAGATGTTTGGTCTTACCAGCCTTACACGAACGGTTGTCTCTACAATACGAATGAGCCGATAGATCGCGATGTCAAATGGCTGGAGAAGCGGCGGACCGGACCAAAGGGGGAGAAGATCGGCTACCCGACGCAAAAGCCGATGGGGCTTTTGGCGCGTATTATTCGGGCCTCGTCCAATGAAGGCGACATCATCCTCGATGCCTATTGTGGGTGTGGCACTACCGTCGCGGTAGCTCAGGCGCTCAAACGCAAATGGATTGGCATAGACATCACTTATCAATCGATTTCGCTGGTACTTAAGCGGCTTGAAGAACATTTCGGCGAACAAGAACTCGGAAAGATCAAAACGGATGGCATTCCGAAAGATATGGCGTCCGCTATTGCACTTGCGAAGCGGGACGATGACCGGCTGCGCAAGGAATTTGAGAAATGGGCGGTTCTTACCTACACGCGCAATCGTGCCGTCATTAATGAGAAAAAAGGCGCCGATGCTGGAATTGACGGCCGCGCTTACTTCAAGATCGGCAAAAAGGACAACGCCAAGATCATCTTTCAGGTGAAATCTGGCGGCGTTGACCGTAGCGACATCGCTACGTTGCGTGGCGATATGGACCGGGAAAAGGCGGCAATGGCCGTCCTGATAACGCTCGAAAAGCCGACTAAACCGATGTTGGACGAGGCAAGAAACGCGGGAAAGTTTCACCATGATGACATGGCCCGTGACTATGACAAGATAAGCATCGTCCCGGTTATCGACATCGTGGAACATAATAAAACTCTTGAAGTTCCGATGAGCCTTGAAGTTGTCCGCGCTGCGCAGCGGGCGAACGAAAGCAAGCAACTAGATTGGATATTAGAGGAATAGCGGGCGCGCTACTCGCGCCCGCCTTCGATTACGCGGAATTTCTTACGCCGATCTGGCGCGGTAGTTTCCGGTGTGATCGGCTGAGTGGCGAGTGCCGCCTCAATCAAGTCGCCAATCGTCCAGACGCGATCCGCGATGCCGAGCGCCATCGCTGGCGTGCTACGTAGCGCCTCATGCACGCGGCACAGATTGTAGAACGCAACGTAAAGGCCGACGGCAGCAAGGTGACAATCGATCTTTTTGGAAAAACCGTTGCTTAACCGGGCGAACCGCTTTGAGGCCATGCGCAGCGTCAAATTCGACCGTTCAACGTAGCTGGTCGAAATGTGTTCGGGCTCGCCCGCTTCGGCAATTCGCTGTACCGCTACTACCTGTGCCGGCGAATAGCGGCGTGAGGCTTCGGTTACGTTCAGGTGCGTTACCGAATATGTCTTTTGGATCACGCCGTGCGTGGCGCGTTTGCCGAAAGCGTCGCGGATCGCAGGCTTGTAGTAGTGCAGGCCATCCGTCGAAATCTCAGGCGCGCCGATCACACGCTGGCGCAAGTCCTGAATAAAATCGTCCGTGGTGGCGTTATCGCGCTTGCCGGTGCGATAGCCGATGATCGCGCGCGTCGAAGAGGCGAGGGCAACATAGGTGTACTGGTCGCCGAATACCGGCGAGCGGCGGGGCTTTGATTTCTGCGGATTGCGCTTATGCCCGACATAGGCCCAGAGCTCGTCACATTCGATCCGCTGCACGCGAAGGCCGACCATCAATCGGTCGTGCAGTTCGGCGCAGCCGCGACCGACGCGAAGTGCCAATCGGGCAACGGTCTTGCGGTCGGTGCCAGTGAGACGGCTGACGGCACGCTGGCCGACGCCTTCGCACAGGGCGCTAATGATCTCAATTTGTTTGGATTTCGGAAGATTGTTCATGACGGGTCCTATCCGACATGGAACGGGCCCGAAGCGTGGCTATGGAAAATAGCGTGGAATCTGCTATATTTGCCTTAGTGGTCACGACTTCGGGGTCCTATCCCGGGGTTGCGATCCGGGTCCGCCGCTGTTAGCGCAGTGACGGACCCACTTGGTTGAAGATGGTGCAGGGAGCCGGTTCTGCCCCGGCTTTCCCGTGATGTAACCACGGTGTCCTAACTAGTAGACGATCCCCGCCATCTTCATTTCCCGGGACCCTGTTAGCGCAGGGTCCCGGCCTCCTTTCCGGCTCACACCGGAAACCATTTCTTGTGCCTCGAAACGATCAGCTTCTTGCGCTCTAGCCGCATTAGAGACGTGCGGATTGAAGCGTCAGAGACCTTGTGGCCGCTTTCCTGCACGACGCTCACAACTTCCGAGCCGGTCATGCCGTGACGCTTCCGCACGGCCTGAAAGACGTACCAAGGCGTGCTGCCTTGCGTGATGCCGATCATCTCGCGGTTGCCTGTGGAAAAGTCTATGGAGCCTTGGCCGCTGTCGGTGTTCGGATTGAGCTCGGCGGCCTCGGTGGCGGCTTTGGTCAAGGCGGCGAGAGCATCGCGCCAACCCTGCGCATATGCCTCTTTCCGCAGCTTTTCAGCCGCTTCCATTAGGGGATTGTTGTTGTCGCCATTTGTCATGGGGGTAATATAACATGCGCGTTAGAAAATGCAACATAGATGTTAAGTGATGTCGAAAAACGCTACACGATGTAGCGGGGAATATGGTCCTAAGCTTCAAAAGGGACCACCCAGTTTCAAAAGGGACCACCCGCTGGAAAAGCCCATGGAAAGGGGCCAGTACCGGGCCTCCCAAAAGAACATATTGCGAACATAGAACATATCGTGTACAGTGCTGACTTCGCCATTGCCAGCGGGCCAATGGGGGGAGGGATGACGGGCGCAACGCTTCCGTGTCCCTCGAATCCCGGCCATATAGGAGCACGGAAAATGAGTGCAGCGCTTCGTCTCGTCGAAGGACCGTCCATGGACAAATCGAAAGCCCTTGATGCCGCGCTCTCCCAGATCGAGCGCAGTTTCGGCAAGGGCTCGATCATGCGGCTCGGTAAGAACGACAAGTCGATGGATATCGATACCGTCTCCACCGGCTCGCTCGGGCTCGACATCGCGCTCGGCATCGGCGGCCTGCCGCGCGGCCGGGTGGTCGAAATCTACGGCCCGGAATCCTCCGGCAAGACCACGCTGGCGCTGCATTGCCTCGCCGAGGCGCAGAAGAAGGGCGGCATCTGCGCCTTCATCGATGCCGAGCATGCGCTCGACCCGATCTATGCGCGAAAGCTCGGCGTCATGGTCGACGATCTTTTGATCTCGCAGCCGGACGCCGGCGAGCAGGCGCTGGAAATCGCCGACACGCTGGTGCGCTCCGGCGCGGTCGATGTCCTGGTCATCGATTCGGTCGCGGCTTTGGTGCCGCGCGCCGAGCTCGAAGGCGAAATGGGCGACAGCCAGCCCGGCCTGCAGGCCCGCCTGATGAGCCAGGCGCTGCGCAAGCTCACCGCCTCGATCAACCGCTCCAATACGATGGTGATCTTCATCAACCAGATCCGCATGAAGATCGGCGTCATGTACGGCTCGCCGGAAACCACGACCGGCGGCCACGCGCTCAAATTCTATGCCTCGGTCCGCCTCGACATCCGCCGCATCGGCGCGATCAAGGAGCGCGACGAGGTGGTGGGCAACCAGACCCGCGTGAAAGTGGTGAAAAACAAGCTGGCGCCGCCGTTCAAGCAGGTCGAATTCGACATCATGTACGGCGAGGGCGTCTCCAAGAACGGCGAACTGATCGATCTCGGCGTCAAGGCCGGCGTCGTGGAAAAGTCCGGCGCCTGGTTCTCCTATGACAGCCAGCGCATCGGCCAGGGCCGCGAGAATGCCAAAACCTTCCTCAAGGCCAATCCCGATATCGCCAACAAGATCGAAGCCGCGATTCGGCAGAATTCCGGCCTGATCGCCGAGAAAATTCTCGCCGGCGAAGAGGGCGGCGCCACCGCGGATGACGATGCCGCGGAGGGCTGAAGTGACAGCCTGACCGGAATTGGCGCGCCCCGGACGTGATCCGGGGCGGCAGCCGGTTTCGCGGAAAGACTGCGCCGAGTAAATCGCAAGGCCGCAAACCGCAAACCGCAAAGCTGCAAATCGCAAAGCCGCGTGACGATTTGCGCCCGGCTTTAAGCCAGGCGCACAAAGTTCCAAGCTCTCAGTAGCGTACCCGCGTTTCCCTCCCCCAGTTCGGCGTGGCGTCACCCGCGCTGAGCATCACGGGGGAGGGTAGGGACGGGCGAAGTTCTCGAATCGAAACGCCGCTCGCTCCCTCCGGATCGAGCGGCGCTTTGTTTTGGAAAACGCGCGCGCTTTAATGCTTCGGCGTGGCTTAGGACGCGCGGCGCTCCGCGGTCCAGGTGCCCGAGCAGGAGCCGCCGGTCCACATGCCGCCGCCTTCGGCGCCCGCGAGGTGGCCGGAGCCGTTGGCGCTCTTGCCGCCGGCGCTCACGGTCACCGTGATTGCGCCGGTCTGCGCCACTTTGCCGGTGATGGTGAAAGCATTGTCGCCGGCGTTGACGAGTTGGCCGTGCGCGATGCGGATCGGGTAGCGATATCCCGGATCGCAGTCGCCTTTTTGCGTCATGACCAACACGCTCCACAGTCCGTCATAGGACGGCTCCGCGAAGCTCGCGGTATTGGCCAGCATTGTGGTGGCGCCGACGAGCGCAAAAAGCGCGCCACGGCCGGCAAGCTTTTGGAGATCGATCATGGCTGACGTCCCTGTCGTTTGGGCGGGTGGAGATCCCGCGCCTTCGGTTAATTCGCAAGTGCCGCGGAGGTTGCTCTCCGCTTCCACCTGGTTAGTCGCCTCAACGTTGGAAAGAGTTCTAAGCGACAAAAGTTCAAATCGAGTTGATAGCCATCACAAAAGTGGCGAAAAGCGGCCATGTTCGAATTGAGGCCGGGCGAAAATAACAAGCGCGATGAGGGCTTTAATAGCCTAACGCCATTTTCTCTTGCCGCCTTCGATTGGCCTCATCCGTAAATGCTGCGCCCCGCCGGGCGCCGGTTTTGGGGTGCATGTTGGGGCGCGGCAGCGCGGCCGGCGCCGCGAAAAATAATCGTGCGCCTGGCGCGCGGCCGCCGCGGGAAATCTGGCATTAACCAAAAAAGTTCATTGCTGATAACGCGCGCCGGGAAATCGGCGAGGGCGGGAGCGCGCCACAACTTCCCGCCGCAATTTTATGATCGAAGACGTTTCGTCCGCGGCGGGAAGGCTTCCACCATCTTCAGCTTCCCCCTGCGGATCAAGCCCCCGGCGACTTCCCCGCCGGGGGCGATTTTATTTTTGGCTTTAAGCGCGCAGCAAAGACGGCCCGCAGCAAATAAGATGCGGCGTGCGCTGTTTGCCGTTTCGGCTTACTTGCCGCGCACCACGTCGGCATAGGCCGGCGGGTCTTTGAGGAAGCCGCGGTCGAGCATCCAGTCGACCTTTTCCTGGAATTCGCTCGCCTGGTAGTTCTCGACGCCGACAAGCTCGGGCATCAGCCCGGTCTTGCGCTGTTCCGGGGCAAGGTCGCGCAGCACTTCGTCGCGCGAACGGCTCTCGTTCTCGCGCAGCCAGGCGATGGCGCGGTTGAGCGCGCGGCGCAGTTTCCCCGCCGTCTCGTCGTCGACGCCGTCGCCGGCAACGATGCCGCCGCGCCAGCGCAGATCGGCGATCTTGCGGGCGCCGGCTCCCGCAGCGCGGCTCACCAGCGGCTCCATCAGCGCCGCCGCTTCCGTCTTGCCGCTCAACAGCGCATCGAGCCGGTCATTGGCGTGGACGAGTGTGATGTCGTCGAACGGCACGCCGGCGGCTTCGAGCACTTCGATGGCGGCATAGAACGTGCCGGCGTGCCAGGTCACCGCGATCGGCACTTTGCGCAAGTCGCGCGCCGACTGGATCTTGGAATCCTTGCGCACCATCAGCGCGCCGGTGCGCACCGTGGTGTCGAGCCCGATGATTTTGCCGCCGCCCAGCGCCTGCACCCGCTCGATCGCGCCCCATTCGCACACCGGATAGACTTCGAGCGCGCCCTTCTGCAGCTGGCTTTCCTTCCAGCGCTCGGAAAAATCGGCGACGCGTCCTGCTGTGCCCTTCGGATTGTCCTCGTGATATTCGACATTGAGACCTTCGGCGGCGAAGAAGCCCTGCTCGACGGCGACGCGCCACGGGCGGTCATGTGCATTGCTGTCGCCCTGCAAACGGATGGTCCGTGTTGCGGTCCCTGTCGTTGTCGCTGTCGTCCCTGTCATTGGCGATCACTCCCGATCGTTGTCGCGATGTTCGGTGGCATCGTAAGCGCGGTCATCATAGCCGTAGCGGCTCGAATAGAACACCAGCGCCATCAGGCCGCAGCCGACCACGACGGAGAATACCACGCCGAGAATCATGGCGACAACGGCGCTGGTCGACATCGGCGAGGCGCTGCTCGCGATCCAGGTTCGCGCGGCAAGCCAGATCGATGCCGCCAAAATGGCCAATACCGGCAAGATCAGCGCAATGGCGCCGAGGCTCGGCTTGCGTGATTTTGCGTCGGGTTCGCCCATGGCACGGTAGATAGGCGTTCGCCCGCGCCTTGTCAGGCCGCGCCGCGAATATTCCGCCGCGACGCCGGCCCGTTTCGCAACACGTCTAGGCCATCGCGGCCTTCAAATTCGCGTCGATCTTGTCGAGAAAGCCGGTGGTGGTGAGCCACTTCTGGTCGGGCCCGACGAGTAGCGCCAGGTCCTTGGTCATAAAGCCCGACTCGACGGTGGCGACGGTGACCTTTTCCAGCGTTGCGGCGAATTTTGCCAGCTCGGCGTTGTTGTCGAGCATGGCGCGGTGCGAAAGCCCGCGCGTCCAGGCAAAGATCGAGGCGATGGAATTGGTCGAGGTCTCGCGGCCCTTCTGATGCTCGCGATAATGCCGCGTCACCGTGCCGTGGGCGGCCTCGGCCTCGACCACCTTGCCGTCGGGCGTCGTCAGCACCGAGGTCATCAGGCCGAGCGAGCCGTAGCCCTGCGCCACGGTGTCGGACTGCACGTCGCCGTCGTAGTTCTTGCAGGCCCAGACATAGCCGCCCGACCATTTCAGCGCCGCCGCCACCATGTCGTCGATCAGCCGGTGCTCGTAGGTGATCTTCTTCTCGGCGAACTTGTCCTTGAACTCGGCGTCGAACACCTCCTGGAAAATGTCCTTGAAACGTCCGTCATAGACTTTGACGATGGTGTTCTTGGTCGACAGATAAAGCGGATAGCCGCGGTTATAGGCGAAATTCATCGACGCGCGGGCAAAATCGCGGATCGAATCGTCGAGATTGTACATCGCCATGGCGACGCCCGCGCCGGGGAAGCTGAAGACTTCGCGCTTGATCTCCTTGCCGTCGTCGCCGACGAAGGTGAGGTAGAGCTTGCCTTTGCCGGGCACCTTGTAGTCGGTGGCGCGATACTGGTCGCCAAAAGCGTGGCGGCCGATGATGATCGGCTTGGTCCAGCCCGGCACCAGCCGCGGCACGTTCTTGCAGATGATCGGCTCGCGGAAGATGACGCCGCCGAGAATGTTGCGGATGGTGCCGTTCGGCGAGCGATACATTTCGTGCAGGTTGAATTCCTTCACGCGGGCCTCATCGGGCGTGATGGTCGCGCATTTGACCGCGACGCCGACTTTCTTGGTGGCTTCCGCGGCGTCGATGGTGACCTGGTCGCGCGTCGCGTCGCGATGCTCCATGCCGAGGTCGAAATACATCAGGTCGATGTCGAGATAGGGAAAGATCAGCTTGTCCTTGATCTCTTTCCAGATGATCCGGGTCATCTCGTCGCCGTCCATCTCGACGATGGGGTTGGTGATCTTGATTTTTGCCATAGTGCTTCGATCCCGTTGGAGCGCGGTTGGCTGCAGCTTCGGATTGGCAGTGAATAGGCGCGCGCTCGGATAACGCCCTCGCAAGCCCGGCGGCGTCGTATAGCACCGGGGCGGCGGCGGCGAAAGCCGGGCTTCGCGCGATGTGTCGGCTGTTGCCCGGCTTTTTCCCTATCCTGTTATATGCGCCGGCATGCGAGGCCCGGTCAGAGCGCGGCGAGCGCGGCGTTGAGCGTGGCGCTCGGCCGCATTGCCGCCGACGCCTTGGCGGAATCGGGCAGGTAGTAACCGCCGGTGTCGGCCGGCTTGCCTTGTGCGCCGATCAGCTCGGCATTGATCTTGGTCTCGTTTTTGGCAAGCGTCTCGGCCAGCGGTTTGAAGCGCGCTTGCAGTTCCGCGTCCTTGGTCTGCGCGGCCAGCGCCTGAGCCCAGTACAAGGCCAGATAAAAATGGCTGCCGCGATTGTCGATCTCGCCGACCTTGCGCGCAGGCGAGCGGTTGAATTCGAGGATTTTGCCGATGGCCGCATCGAGCGTGTCGGCAAGAACCTGGGCCTTGGCGTTCTTATAGGTCTGCGCCAAATGCTCGAGCGAGGCGCCAAGCGCGAGAAACTCGCCGAGCGAATCCCAGCGCAGATAGCCCTCGTGCTCGAACTGCTCCACGTGCTTGGGCGCCGAGCCGCCGGCGCCGGTCTCGAAAAGACCGCCGCCCGCCAATAGCGGCACGATCGACAGCATCTTCGCCGAGGTGCCGAGCTCCATGATCGGAAACAGGTCAGTCAGATAATCGCGCAGCACGTTGCCGGTGACGGAGATCGTGTCCTGCCCCTTGCGAATCCGCTGGAGCGAAAACTTGATCGCTTCGACCGGCGGCAGAATGCGGATGTCGAGCCCGCCGGTGTCTTGATCCTTCAGGTATTTCTCGACCTTGGCGATCACCTGGGCGTCGTGCGCGCGCTTGGCGTCGAGCCAGAACACCGCAGGCGCGCCGGTGAGGCGCGCGCGCTGCATGCCGAGCTTGACCCAGTCCTGGATCGGCGCGTCGCGAAGCTCGCACATGCGGAAGATGTCGCCGGTCTCGACCGGACGCTCCAGCAGCACCTTGCCGTCATCGGCGACGACGCGAACCGTTCCGCCCGCGGGAACTTCGAATGTCTTGTCGTGCGAGCCGTATTCCTCGGCCTGCTGCGCCATCAGCCCCACATTGGGAACCGAGCCCATGGTCTTGCGGGTCGAACGCGCCGTTTGCCTTACAGTCCTCGATGACCGCCTGATACATCCTGGCGTAGCTGCGGTCGGGGATCGCGGCGATGGCGTCGTGCAGCTTGCCGTCGGCGCCCCACATCCGGCCGGATTCGCGGATCATCGCCGGCATCGAAGCGTCGATGATCACGTCACTGGGCACGTCGAGGCCGGTGATCCCCTTGTCGGAATTGACCATGGCGAGGCCCGGTCGTTTCGCATAGTCGGCCTTGATGTCGGCCTTGATCGCCGCTTTTTCGGCCTCCGGCAGCGTCTCGATCTTGGTCAGGAGATCGCCGAAGCCGTTGTTGAGATTGACGCCGAGACGCTTGAGCGTGGCGGCGTGCTTCTCGATCACGTCGGCGAAGAAGACGGAAACGGCATGGCCGAACACGATGGGGTCGGCGATCTTCATCATGGTCGCCTTCACTTGCAGTGAGAACAGCACGCCTTCCTTCTTCGCGGCTTCGATCTGCTCGGCAAAGAAGGCGCGCAGCGCCTTGCGGCTCATCACCGCCGCATCGATGATTTCGCCGGCCGCAAGCGGCGTTTTCGCCTTCAGCACCGTGACGGCGCCGTCGGCGCCGACCAGCTCGATGCGGGCGTTGGTTGGCGACGCGACGGTGGTCGCGATTTCCGAGCCGTAGTAATCGCCGCCCGGCATGTAGGCCACATGCGATTTGGAGCTGGAACTCCAGGCGCCCATCTTGTGCGGGTTGTTGCGGGCGTATTGCTTGACGGCGCCGGCGGCGCGGCGGTCGGAATTGCCTTCGCGCAATACCGGGTTGACGACGCTGCCGAACACCTTGTCATAACGCGACTTGATGTCCTTCTCGGCTTGCGTCGAGGGGTTGTCCGGATAGTCCGGAACGCCGTAGCCCTTGCCTTGCAGTTCCTTGATCGCGGCCTTGAGCTGCGGGATCGAGGCGGAGATGTTAGGCAGCTTGATGATGTTGGCGTCGCGGCTTGAGCGTAAGTGCGCCGAGTTCGGCGAGTTCGTCGTTGAGCCGTTGCGCAGCGGGGAGCTTGTCGGAGACACTGGCGAGGATGCGACCGGCCAGCGAGATGTCCTTCAAGCTTCACCGAAACACCCGCCGCGCCGACGAAGGCTTTGACGATCGGCAAGAGGGAATAGGTCGCGAGCGCCGGGGCTTCATCGACTTTTGTCCACATGATTTCGAGATTTGGCATGCTTGCACCTCTGGTCGCGGTTCGTTTGGGCCGACCGGAAACTGAACATTGGCGGGCGCGGTGGAATGGTCTTTCCCGCGGGCCCTCAAATGAATTGTTCTCGGCGCGGACATCGCCAACCGGGAATTCGACTGACGGGAGTTCGGCGCGCGCCCTATAGCATCCGCACTCCGTTGGTAAAAGCCTTGTCCGAGGCTTCGAGATAACGGCCCGTCGACCCGAATGCGGCTGGTACGCTGCCACGCTTGACGCAAGCGGCCGGCTTGGGCAGGGGCTGACCGTTGAGGCATTTGCCCGCCGAGGAGCACTGCATGCCGGGCGCCGGCACCGACAAGACCAAGAGCTGGAGCGCGCCGCCAGGACCGGTGGTCGTCCTGGTCGAGCCGCAGCTCGGCGAGAATATCGGCGCTGCCGCGCGCGCCATGGCGAATTTCGGCCTGTCGCGCCTGCGGCTCGTCAAACCACGGCAGGGCTGGCCAAACGAGAAGGCCCGTGTCATGGCGACCGGCGCCGGCCGGATCCTCGACGACGCCGTGCTCTACGACACGCTGCCGGCCGCGCATAGCCGACTGCAGTTTTGTCCTGGCGACGACCGCGCGTGCCCACGACCAGGCCAAGCCCGTCATCGGCCCGGCGCAGGCCGCCGCCGAAATGGCGCCGCGCATCGCTTCCGGCGAGACCGTCGCCATCATGTTCGGCCGCGAGCGCAACGGGCTCGAAAACGACGAGGTGGCGCTGGCCGACTGCATCGTCACGCTGCCGGTTAATCCGGCGTTTGCCTCGCTGAACTTGGCGCAGGCCGTGGTGATCGTGGCCTATGAATGGTTCAAGCTCGCCGGCAGCGGCTTGCCGTTCGCCATGCCGGAAAAATCCGCTCCAGCGCCGAAACAGCAGCTCTGGCCTTTTTCGCAGCGCTCGAGCGCGAACTGGAGAAGGTCGAGTTCTTCCGCCCGCCGGACAAGCGCGAAACCATGCAGATCAATCTGCGCAATATCTTTACCCGCATGGCGCCGACGCAGCAGGACATCCAAACGCTGCACGGCGTAATCACGGCGATCGCGGAAGGCCGCAAGGGCCCGGCGCGCGGCGGCGTGCTCGACGGCGAGGAGGCCGAGATGCTGCGTGCGCTGCTGGCCGAGCAGGGCTCCGGCCGTGTTCCCAAAGAGCGCGGACCGGTGCGCGGCCTGGCGCGGCTTTTGCGCCGCAATCCGACCGAAGCCGAGCGCGCGCTGTGGCAGGCCCTGGTCAACGACCGGCGCTTTGCCGGCCGCGGCTTTAAGCGCCAAACCCCGGTCGGCCAGAATATCTGCGATTTCGTCTCATTTCCGCTCCGTCTCGTGATCGATCTTGTGCCGGGCGGCGAGAGCGCGGCAGCCGCTGCGACGCGCGCTGCGAAGCGCGGCTGGCTTGCGGCGCGCGGCTATCGCGTGGTCGAAATACTTGCCAGCGATGTGAGTCGAGACGTCCTCGATATCGACAAGCCTCGCTGGAGCGAATAGGTGTCAATGCCAAGCGATGCGCGAACCGGCGTGCGACAAGGCTCAAAGATGCAATGGGCGAACTCAAAAACGCGCTACGGCGCGGTTCCGCAAATTGTGCACTGGCTCACCGCGATCTTTGTGATCTGCGGCTTTCTGCTCGGCCAGTTCGGCGACGATTGCCGAAAGGCGCGCCGCGCCAATTCGGCCTTCTCGTGCATATGACGCTCGGGCAATGCGTGATGGCGCTTGCTGCTCGTTCGTCTGTTCTGGCGGCAGATCAATCCGCCGCCGCCGCCGGAAGCGACGCCACTCGGCAGGCTTCTCGAGATCGCCGCCAAGCTCAGCCACTTCACGCTTTATGGTTTGCTGTTCGCGGTGCCGTTTCTCGGCATGATCGTTCAGCTCAAGCGCGGCCACGCGCTGCCGGTTTTCGGCATTTGGCAGTTCCGTCGCCGTGGCCGGTCGATCGCAATCTCGCCCGAAGCATTCTCTGGACTGCACGACTGGCTCGCCGACGCGCTGTTGATCCTCGCCGGCATTCATGCCGGCGCCGCGCTGGTGCACCACTGGATTGGCGCGACCGCACGCTGTCGCGCATGCTGCCCGGCGCGGTGCTGACACCGCGAAACGTTTCACGGCTTGCGCGCTAGCCCTTGAGCACCTTCAGCGCCGCGGCCGCGCCGGCGCGCAGCATCGCGAGATCGCTCGACACCGCGAGGAATTTTACGCCGCGCTTGGCAAGCGCCGCCGCGCGCTCGGCGGAGTGGCAATAGGCGCCAGGAATTTTCTTCGCCTTTTGCGCGCCGGCGATCATGCGGTCGAGTTCGCGGTCGACGTCCTTCGACAGCGGGTCGACATTTTTGCCGTCCGACAGCGCGATCGACAGGTCGGACGGGCCGAGGAAGAAGCCGTCGATGCCGGGCGTTGCGATGATCGCTTCGAAGTTTTGCAAGCGCGGTGCGGGTCTCGATCATGGCGAGCGTGATGACGTGATCGTTGGCCTCGCGCAGATAGTTGCGCCTGTTCGGCTGACGCCGCCGAGCGTCATGGCGCGGTGCGGCCCCCAGCTGCGTTCGCCGATCGGCGGAAATTTGGCTGCCGCGGCGAAGGCGCGCGCGTCGGCCGGCGTGTTGATCATCGGCGCGATGATGCCTTCGGCGCCGAAATCGAGCGCGCGGCTCACCAGTGCGAAATCGCCGAGCGGCACGCGCACGATCGGCGCGCCGCCGCCCTGGCGGACCGCCGCGATGCCGGCGAGGATGCCGCCGACGTCCCACAGGCCGTGCTGGCTTTCGATCGTCACCGCGGGAAAGCCGTCGCGCGCCAATGTCTCGGCGACGATCGGATAGGGCAGGCCGCACCAGCCGGAGAACACCGTTTCTCCGGCGTGCAGTCGCTTGGCGAGAGTGAAGGCGGCAATGGCCATGATGAGCGCTCGTTCCCTAATCGCTATATTGTGATCGGCAATCGCAGCGTGCTTACGGCCGGCTTTGATGTCGGCGATCGCCTTGGCCATCAGCTCGGTCATGGTGCGGCCGATCTGATGATCGGACTGCGCGACGCCCTTGGCGTCGAAATCCTTGCGGATTTTGTGCGCGACGTCGTGCTCGCCCTTCTCCTCGAACTCGACCATGACGAGCGAGAGCGCGTAACTGTCGGCTTCGGCGCCGGAAAGCCCGAGTTTTTCCGCCGCCCACAGGCCGAGAAGCTTGTTGCGCCGCGCGGTCGCTTTGAATTTCAGTTCCTCGTCGTGCGCGAAGTGCTGTTCGAAGGCTTCTTCGCGCTTGTCGAATGTGGTCATGTGCTGCCCTTGTGCCGTTCCTGCGCTATGCGTGAGAGCGCGCAAACAATACGCAAATCCCTTGCCGCCTTGCATATCGGGGGTGCCCCGTCAAGGCAACCGCAATCGCGCTTGCAGATCGACGTTGCGGTTGGGCCCGTGCGGGTCTATGTCGATTGTACTCCGCGTCACCTTCGGTTAGCTTTCGTGTTGCGGAGGGGCCGCTGAGTTGAGTCGTGCGCACGCGTAGCAGCCTGCCGCCGCCGCGGATCTTGACACCTGAAAATGGAGCCACGGCATCCCATGGATTTCACCAAACCCCGGTACACTCCGATGAGCCGCCGTCGCCGCATCTATGAAGGCAAGGCGAAGGTCCTCTATGAAGGACCCGAGCCCGGAACGCTGATCCAGCATTTCAAGGACGACGCGACCGCCTTCAATGCGAAGAAGCATGAGGTGATCGAAGGCAAGGGAGTCCTCAACAACCGGATCTCCGAATACGTCTTCCAGCACTTGAACGATATCGGGGTGCCGACCCACTTCATCCGCCGGCTCAATATGCGCGAGCAATTGATCCGCGAGGTCGAGATCATTCCGCTCGAAGTCGTGGTGCGCAATATCGCGGCCGGTTCGCTGTCGCAGCGCCTCGGCATCGAGGAAGGCACGCAACTGCCGCGCTCGATCATCGAGTTCTATTACAAGAACGACCAGCTCAACGACCCGATGGTCTCGGAGGAGCACATCACCGCGTTCGGCTGGGCGACGCCGCAGGAGATAGACGACATCATGTCGCTCGCGATCCGCGTCAACGATTTTCTCTCCGGGCTGTTTCTCGGCGTCGGCATCCGCCTCGTCGATTTCAAGATGGAAACCGGCCGGTTGTGGGAAAACGATCTGATGCGCATCGTCGTTGCCGACGAGATTTCGCCAGACTCCTGCCGACTGTGGGACATCAAGTCGAACGAGAAGCTCGACAAGGACCGTTTCCGCCGCGATCTCGGCGGGCTGCTTGAGGCCTATACCGAGGTCGCCAAGCGGCTCGGCATCATGAACGAGGGCGAGCGGCCGCAGGGCACCGGGCCGATCCTGGTCAAGGGCTGACCCGAAAAGCGGTGCCGGCTAGAATCAAGGCAGCGGGAAATGCGTCCAGAAATGCGTAGCAACGTCACCATCGGCCTCGTCGTGCCGTTTGCGACCGACGAGGTGCCCTTCGAAGGTCCGCTGATGTATCCGGGCGTGCGCTTTATCCCGCGCGGCGTCGGCGTTCGCGCGTTGACGCCCGAAGGCTACGAGCACGGCTTGGAACGGCATCCTGCCGGCGGCAGACTATCTGGCCAAGCAGGGCGTCGATGCGATCATGGTCATCGGCACGTCGCTGACGTTCTATCGTGGCCCCGAAGCGCACGACCGTCTGCTCGAGGAATTGCGCAAAAAGACCGGCCTGCCGGTGAGCACGATGAGCCAGGCCATCATCGACGGCCTGCGCGAGGTCGGCGCCAAGCGCGTCGCCGTCGCGACGGCTTATACGGACATCGTCAATCGGCGCCTGAAGGAGCTTTTGGTCGCGGCCGGCATGGACGTGTTGGCGCTGGAAGCTTTCGATATTCTCGAGTTCCTCGGGCCGAGCAAGAAGAGCGAGGCCGATATTATCGCGCTTAGCGACAGCGCGGTCGAACACTCGAAGGGCGCTGAAGCAATCCTGATCTCCTGCGGCGGCTTGCGCACGCTCGGCGTGGCGGCGCCGCTTGAAGCGAAACACCGCATTCCGGTGGTTTCTTCGGCCACGGCGGCGTTCTGGTCGGCCATGCGGCTGGTCGGCGACAGCGGCCATCTCGCCGGCTATGGGCAGTTGTTCGAGCAGGCGCGCGAACCGGTGAATTAGGCCCGTCCGCTTGGTTGCGGGCCGCGTGATTCCTACATATTGAAGTGCTTATGAAGGCCCGCGTCACCGTCACGCTGAAATCAGGCATTCTTGACCCGCAGGGCAAGGCCATCGAGGGGGCGCTGCGGTCGCTCGGTGTCGGCGGAGTGGCGAGCGTCCGCCAGGGCAAGGTGTTCGATATCGAGATCGAGCATGCGGACCGGGCCGGCGCCGAGGCGGCGCTGAAAAATGCCGCGGAAAAGCTGCTCGCCAATACCGTGATCGAGAATTACCGGATCGAGGTGACCGGGTAGTGCGAGCAGGATCGGGCGCCCGAGAATGACCATGAGATCGGCCGTTATCGTCTTCCCTGGAATCAATCGCGAGCGCGACATGGCGCGCGCGCTTAAGCTTATCTCCGGGCGCGCGCCGGCGATGGTCTGGCACGCCGACACGGCGCTGCCGGCGGGCACCGATCTCGTCGTCATTCCCGGCGGCTTTTCCTATGGCGATTATCTGCGTTGCGGCGCCATCGCCGCGCGCGCGCCGGTCATGGATGCGGTGCGCGCCTTCGCTGCCAAGGGCGGGCTTGGTGCTCGGCGGTCTGCAACGGTTTTCAGATTGCCTGCGAGGCGGGGCTCTTGCCGGGCGTGCTGATGCGCAACGCGCAACTCCGCTTTATCTGCCGCGACGTCTATCTGCGGGTCGAGCGTTCGGATACGGCCTTCACTCGCGGCTACAATGCCGGCCAGGTCATCCGCGTGCCGGTGGCGCATGGCGAGGGCAATTACATCGCCGACGGCGAGACCATTGCGCGGCTCGAAGGCGAGGGCAGGGTGCTGTTCCGCTATTCGTCGCCGGACGGCATGATCGACCCGAACTGGAACCATAACGGCGCCATGAACGCCATCGCCGGCATCGTCAACGAAACCGGCAATGTGCTCGGCATGATGCCGCATCCGGAAAATCACGTCGAAGCGTCCATGGGCCGGACCGACGGCCGTGGCCTGTTCGCCGGGTTGACGGAACATTTCGCCCGCGCGGCATGAATTGGCGGCACGAATTAGGCGTGGATGGCCGAGTGAAGCCCCGCCTGGATGGGTGAATTTGCGCCCGGCAAAGGCTACATAACCTCCGTGATCTCCAACGAGCCCGCCATCACCCCCGAGCTGATCGCCCAGCACGGCCTCAAGCCGGAAGAATACGAGCGCATCGTAGAACTCATCGGCCGCACGCCGAGCTTCACCGAGCTCGGCATTTTCTCGGCGATGTGGAACGAGCACTGCTCCTACAAATCCTCAAGAATTCATCTGCGCACGCTGCCGACCAAGGGCCCTTGCGTGATTCAGGGGCCGGGCGAGAACGCCGGCGTCATCGATATCGGCGACGGCCAGGCGGTCGTGTTCAAGATGGAGAGCCATAACCACCCGAGCTATATCGAGCCCTATCAGGGCGCGGCGACCGGCGTCGGCGGCATTTTGCGCGACGTCTTCACCATGGGCGCGCGGCCAATCGCCTGCCTTAACGCACTGTCGTTCGGCGATCCGAAAAGTCCGAGGACGCGCGCGCTGGTTTCCGGCGTCGTCGCCGGCATCGGCGGCTATGGCAATTCCTTCGGTGTGCCGACGGTGGGCGGCGAGGTGCGGTTCGATCGCCGCTACGATGGCAACATCCTGGTCAATGCCATGGCGGTCGGTCTCGCCGACGCCGACAAGATATTTTACTCGGCGGCGTCCGGTGTCGGCATGCCGATCGTCTATCTCGGCTCGAAAACCGGCCGCGACGGCATCCACGGCGCCACCATGGCGTCGGCGGAATTCGGCGCCGACGCCGAGGAAAAGCGGCCGACCGTGCAGGTCGGCGATCCGTTCTCGGAAAAGCTCCTGCTTGAGGCCTGCCTCGAAATCATGGCCAAGGGCTGTGTCATCGCCATTCAGGACATGGGCGCGGCGGGGCTGACCTGCTCCGCGGTCGAGATGGGGGCCAAGGGCGATCTCGGCGTTACGCTCGACCTCGAGAAAGTGCCGTGCCGCGAAACCGGCATGAGCGCCTACGAGATGATGCTGTCGGAAAGCCAGGAGCGCATGCTCATGGTGCTCAAGCCCGACAAGGAGAAGGAAGCCGAGGCGATCTTCCGCAAATGGGGACTCGATTTCGCCGTCGTCGGCGAAACCACGCCGACCATGCGCTTTATCGTCCGCCACGGCGGTGCAGTGATGGCCGACCTGCCGATCAAGGAGCTCGGTGACGAAGCGCCGCTCTATCAGCGCCACTTCATCGAAAACAAACGGCGGCCGGTGATCGAGCCGGCCGCGGTTGTGCCGCCGATCCGTGTCGCCGATGCGCTGGAAAAGCTCATCGCCACGCCGGATCTCTGCTCGAAGCGCTGGGTCTGGGAGCAATACGACCACGTCATTCTCGGCAACACGGTGCAGCGGCCGGGGGGCGATGCTGCCGTGGTGCGCATCAATGAAGGACCGAAGGCGCTGGCGCTGACCGCCGACGTGACGCCGCGCTATTGCGAGGCCGATTCGTTTACGGGCGGCAAGCAAGCGGTCGCCGAAGCCTGGCGCAATCTCACCGCGGTCGGTGCGCGGCCGCTGGCGCTGACCGACAACCTGAATTTCGGCAATCCGGAACGGCCGGAAATCATGGGGCAATTCGTCGGCTGTGTGCGCGGCATCGGCGAAGCCTGCCGTGCGCTCGATTTCCCGGTCGTCTCCGGCAATGTCTCGCTCTACAACGAGACCAACGGCAAGGCGATCCTGCCGACGCCGACGATCGGCGGCGTCGGGCCTGCTCGACGAATTCACCAAATCCATGACGCTTGCGTTTAAGGCGGAAGGCGAGGCGATCCTTCTCGTCGGCGAAACCCAAGGCTGGCTCGGCCAGTCGCTCTATCTGCGCGACATATGCGGCCGCGAAGACGGCGCGCCGCCGCCGGTCGATCTCGCTGCCGAGCGCCGCCACGGCGATTTCGTGCGCGACCTGATCCGTGACGGCCGCGTTACGGCGGTGCACGATGTGTCCGACGGCGGGGTTTTGGTTGCGCTCGCCGAAATGGCGATGCCGTCCGGGGTCGGCGCCGTATTGGAGGCGCCATCAAAACTTCCGGCTCACGCCTTCTGGTTCGGCGAAGATCAAGGCCGCTATGTCGTCACGGCAAAGGACGCACATCAAGTGACGGAACGTGCCAAGGCGGCCGGCGTGCCGCTGCACCGGCTCGGCGCGACCGGCGGCGCGGTTCTCGCGGTCGATGGCGAGCGGCCGCTGCCGGTCGACGAACTGCGGCGGCGCTTCGAAGCGTGGCTGCCGGCCTATATGGCTGGGGCCGCGTAGAGCACGATCCGGAAAAGTGGCCACCGGTTTTCCGAATAGATCACCCCATCAAAACCGGGCGCGTCGCAAACGAACCGGCGTTATTGCTCGCTGACGCGGGACAGCGCGGCGTAACAGCTTGGCGACAGGCTCGCGGCTTGTGATGCCAGGCAGTTGAGGATGCGTTCGCCGCCCGGCGGCGTACCGCTGCAAAGTCTCTCGGCGTCGGCCCTGCAGATTGCCACGAGCGCGAGACGTCTTTGCGGCAACAGGAATGGCCGCAAAGTCAGCGGTGCAACAGCCGGCGCCGGTGGCGGGGCGGTCGGTATTGCCGCCGGCGCAACCGCTGAGGCCGGCGCATTTACCGGACGAGCGGCGATACCCGGTGCGTGCATCGTCGCGGCCACCGCCGTCTTGCAAGCGAGCGACAGCGTGCCGACGCTTCGTTGCAGACACATCAACGCCTCTTTGCCGCCGGGCGTGACGCCCGGGCAATGCGCCATGAAATCGGAGCGGCACGCCTGACGGATGGTGCTGGTCTGCGCCGTCGAGGGTTTTTGCGGCTCGGTGACCGGGCGGGGCGCGGCGACGACCGCCGCGGCGTGAGGGGGAGGGGCCGCGACGGCGGCCGGTGCTGGCGCGGCTGGAGCGGCGGCTGGCGGCGGGGCGGCAACGGCGGCCGGCTGCGCCGGAGCCGCCGGCGCGATCGCACTCACCGCCGCCTGGCACGATCCCGACAACCTGGCGAGATTGCGCTTGAGGCATTCCAGTGCGTCTTTGCCGCCCGGCTGCACGCCGGAACAGTTCGCCATGAAGTCGGATCGGCAGGACGCGCGGATGGCGGCGATCTGGTCCTGCGATGGCTGCTGCGCCTGAAGGCTCTGGCTCGTCAGAATCAGGAGGAACGCAGCGACGGCCGGAAAAGCCCTTGTGGCCGTTGGCTTCAAACCCATGACACCCTCTCGTTTTTGCCAGAATGCAGTGACAATGCGGTTATGAATAGTGCAATGTTGCAACACCGACATGTTGAGGGCGCGCCATGGCTATGGCTGCGAGCGATATCGAACGATTGATCCGGGCGAGCATTCCGGATGCCGAGGTGACGATCCGCGATCTCGCCGGCGACGGCGACCACTACGCGGCAACCGTCATTGCCGAATTGTTCCGCGGCAAATCGCGCGTTCAGCAGCACCAGATCGTCTATGCGGCCCTTAAAGGCGAAATGGGCGGCAAGCTGCACGCGCTTGCCTTACAGACCGGCACCCCAGAGGGGTGACAGGCGCTCGCCGGAGGCCTGGATTGCCGCCATTCGGGCATGACGGTTCCGCATGGGCTTTGCCCGGGCTTTGCGGTACATATATTGCAAGACGAAAGGGCGAGATTCGGCGCGGGAAGCAACGCCCGCGGCGCCAACCAGATGAACGCTAAGGGTGATCTTTCATGTCCATCGAGCAATTCATCGACAACGAGGTTAGGGCCAACGATGTGGTCCTGTTCCTGAAGGGCACGCCGCAGTTTCCGATGTGCGGTTTTTCCGGCCAGGTTGTGCAAATCCTCGACTATCTGGGCGTCCCCTATAAGGGCTTGAACGTCCTCGAGAACGACGATCTGCGCGGCGGCATCAAGTCGTATTCGAACTGGCCGACCATCCCGCAACTCTACGTCAAGGGCGAGTTCGTCGGCGGCTGCGACATCATCCGCGAAATGTTCCAGGCCGGCGAATTGCAGTCGCTGCTTAAGGGCAAGGGCGTGCCGGTGAAGGAAACCGCGGGCGCGTCTTAACGTCATCCGGAGGCTGAGGCATCGCCGAGAGCCTGGAATCCATAGCCACCACGCGTGCAGCTCCCTTCCGAGGGGTGCTGTACTATTCGTGGTTATGGATTCCGGGCTCGCCGCGCTGTGGCGCCCCGGAATGGCTGGGGATTAGCGCGAGTAATATTCGACGACGAGGTGCGGTTCCATCTGCACCGGATACGGCACGTCCGACAGCGTCGGGATGCGACTGAGCTTGGCCGTCTGCTTCGAATGATCGACTTCGACGTAATCGGGGACGTCGCGTTCGCCGAGCGCATTGGCTTCCAGCACCAAGGCAAGCTGCTTCGACTTCTCCTTGACCTCAATCTCGTCGCCGACTTTCACCCGGTAGCTTGAGACCGTCACGCGCTTGCCGTTCACCTTGATATGGCCGTGGCTGATGAATTGCCGCGCGGCGAACACGGTGGGCACGAATTTGGCGCGATAGATCATGGTATCGAGGCGGCGTTCGAGCAGCGCGATCATGTGCGCGCCGGTATCGCCCTTCAATCGCCGGGCTTCGTCGTAGATGCCGTGGAAGTGCCGCTCTGACATATTGGCGTAGTAGCCCTTGAGCTTCTGCTTGGCGCGCAATTGCACGCCGTAGTCTGACAGCTTGCCCTTGCGGCGCTGGCCGTGCTGGCCGGGGCCGTATTCGCGTTTGTTGATCGGAGACTTCGGCCGGCCCCAGATATTCTGGCCCATCCGCCGGTCGATCTTGTACTTCGCCTGATGGCGCTTGGTCATTCGCGTCCTCGCTAAGTCGGTTGCGGCATGATCTGCCCGAAAACCGGAAAGACCACTTTTCGGGATCATGCCGTGTGCTGCTGAGGATCGCGCCCTCCTCCTGTCCCGGTCATTGACCGGAACCGACAGGTTTTAAGCCGAAGCGCCGGCTCAAACCGCGGGTCGCGAAACACCGCGCGGGCCTGGATTTTGTAAAACATGGCCCGCGAAGTGCGCGGTTTTTAGGGGGAAACGCCCCGAGTGTCAAACCTGGGCGCTCTCGGCGGCTGCCGGGGCCTCAGCCGCCGGCAAAATGCGTCTTGCGCATGCTGCGCGAGGCCGTGACGGCGAGCACGGCGGTCACCGCATCAAGCACCGCGACCACGATAAAGACGGCGGTCCAGCTTCCGGTTTGCTGTTTGAGGAACGCCGCCGCGGGCCCGGCCAGGATCGAGCCGACGCCCTGCGCGATATAGAGGAAGCCGTAATTGGTCGCCGCGTATTTCGGCCCGAACGTGTCGGTCAGCGTTGACGGAAACAGCGAAAAGATCTCGCCCCAGCCGAAGAAGACCAGCCCGCTGAGCACCACAAACAGCGCCGGCTGATGGATATAGGCGAACAGGACGAGGATGGCGGCACATTCCAGCGAGAATGCGAGCGCCATTGTGCTTTCGCGGCCGATCTGGTCGGAGACCCAGCCGAAGAACGGCCGCGTCAGGCCATTGGTGACGCGCGAGAGCGTCAACGACAGCGGCAGCGCCGCCATTCCGAGGACGAGCATGTTAGCGACGCCAAAATCCTTGGCGAACGGTCCGACATTGAAAACGACCATCAGTCCGGAGGTCGACATCATGCTCATCATCAGAAAGAGCATGTAGAAGACCGGGCTTTTCAGCATTTCGCGCGGTGAGTAGCTGCGCTGCGACGTGACGACGGAGACGCCGGGCGCCGCGCTCGGCGCCTGATAATCCTCCGGCGGCGTGCGCAGCCATTGTGCCGCGACGATGCCGATGACGGCCTGGATCACGCCCCAAACGATGAAGGTCTGCGCATAGCCGTAGCCTTTGATCATGCTGTCGATCGGGAAACTGGTGAAAAACGCGCCAAAGCCATATCCGGCGGCGGCGAGGCCGGTGGCGAGACCGCGCCGGTCCGGAAACCAGCGCACCATCAGGCCGATAATGCCGACATAGATGATGCCGGTGCCGAAGCCGCCAAGTACGCCGTAGGTGAAGTAGAGCGCCCAGAGGCTGTTGACGTAAGCCGACAGGATCCAACTGCCGCCGGACAAGAGCGCGCCTACCGAAATCAGCACGCGCGGCCCGAAGCGATCGACCAGATAGGCCTGGAACGGCGAGAACCAGGTTTGCAGGATGACCAGTAGCGAAATGGTCCACTGCAGCTCGGCGAGCGTGGTGCCGAGCTTCTGATTGAGCGGGCCGGTGAACAGCGTCCAGACATATTGCGGGCTGGAGATCGCCATCATGGCGATGACGCCGAGGATGAGCTGATTCCAGCGGTTCGAAACCTGAGCCGATCGCTCGGCGGGTATGGCGATTGTCATGGTCGCGCCTCTGTTTATCGGCCCCCGACATCAGCCATTGCCAACAGCCTCGCAAAACTGGGCGCGGAGTAAAGGCGATATTGGGTGCAGGGAGTGATCTGAGTTTAGGCAGTTATCATCGAGTCGTGGACGCGGCCGGCGCCCCGACGCGCACGCCAAAACGCGCCAGCGCAGCCTCGGCGCCGTGGCCTGAAGTGAAGATCGCGCGCGACGAGCCGCGGTGTTCTGGCACCGCCGGCCCGATCAGATCGACAACGCGCCGTGCGATCGCCGGCGCCGGATCGAGAAAATTCACCGGCCACGGCGCCAACTGCCGCAACCGCTCGATCAACAAGGGATAATGGGTGCAGGCGAGCACGATCGTATCGGTGCGCTTGCCGTCGTCGCGGAAGCAGGGGGCGATCTCGGCGCGCAACGCTAAGTCGCTGACGGGCGTACCGCCGAGTTCCGCTTCGGCATAGGCGGCAAGCTTGGTCGAGCCGACCAGCGTCACCTCGCAGTCCTGGGCATAATCGCGGATCAGAGTGCGGGTATATTCGCGCTTCACCGTCGCCTCGGTGCCGAGCACGGACACCCGCCGCGTCACCGACGCAGCACAGGCCGGCTTGATCGCCGGCACCGTGCCGACGAACGGCACCGTGAATCGCCTGCGAAGCTCGCCGAGCACGATCGTCGAAGCGGTGTTGCAGGCAATGACGACGAGATCGGGCCGGTGGGCTGCGATCAATTCGCCGATCAGATCGACCACGCGCGCGGTCAGTTCGCGATCCGCCAGCCCTCCGTAAGGGAACGCGGCGTCGTCAGCGACATAGAGAAAATCAGCATCGGGCCGCGCCGCTGCGACCTCGCGATAGACGGTGAGGCCGCCAAGCCCGGAATCGAACACCAAGATGGTTCTATGAGCCGCCATCGCGCGACAGATGACATGAGGATCGGCTGTCCGCAATCTGTCGGTCGATTGTTGCAAGGGCCGCTTAGATCGGAACGGCAGCGTGCGCGGCTATGCCGTGAGGCTCTCGACCAGCCGCGGGCCGTCCTTAGGGTTTGCAGCCTTTTGTTCCAGTTGCTTCGGCTGCGCCGCGATCGGCGCCACGAGCCCGCTCACGCCCGTGAAAGTCAGGATCAGGATCGCCGCCAGATTACCGTCATGGAATTTGGCGAAGGCGACGGCGCCCATCAGATAGGCCCAGAACGGGAATGCGACCGTGGAGACGATGGCATTGACGATCCAGGCGTCGCCGTCCTCGCGCACATACCAGCAGAACAACGGCGTCAAGATCAGGCCGACGAGCAGAGCGCCGATCGCGATCGTGGTCACGGAAAAGCCAGCCATCGTGGCGCTGCCGTCGCCGGCCACCATGGCCTGCGCCAGGATGGCATTGATCAGCATCGAGCAGCCGATGATCTCGGCGGGAATGTATTTCACGATCCGGGTGAGGTAGTCGTCGCCAGGCTCGGCATGCGCCAACGGCTGGGCGCGCGACTGGAACATGCCGCCGAAGTCGGAGCTTTGCGCCGGCTCAAGCTCCGCCGGTTTCGGCTTTCGCACCAGACGGCCCATGGCCCTCTCCTCCGTTGGTTGCGTGAAACTACGTCACACGACCGAGTCGGGCAAGGAGTGGAAGCCCCTGAATTGCTTTGAGAATGCCCAAACATGGTTAACGGCGCGAGGCTGGCATCAGAGCGTTCGGGTGCGATTCCGGAGCTTTAGGGCCGGCCGAAGACTCGGGCGAAAATCGTGTCGACCTGCGCCATATGGAAATCGAGATTGAAATTGGCGGCCAGTTCGGCCTCGCTCAAATGCTTGCGCACATCCGGGTCGGCTTTCAGGAGTTCCAGAAAGTCGCCGCCGCCGGCCCACACTTTCATGGCGTTGCGCTGCACCAGGCGATAGGCGTCCTCGCGGGCGACGCCTTTTTGCGCCAGCGCCAGCAGCACGCGCTGTGAATGGACGAGCCCGCCGAGGCGGTCGAGATTCTTGCGCATATTGTCGGGATAGACGACGAGCTTGTCGATGATCCCTGCGAGGCGATTAAGCGCGAAATCGAGCGTCACCGTCGCGTCCGGACCGATCATGCGTTCGACCGAAGAATGCGAAATGTCGCGCTCATGCCAGAGCGTGACATTCTCCAGCGCCGGCACGACATAGGCGCGCGCCATGCGGGCCAGCCCGACGATGTTTTCCGACAGCACCGGATTGCGCTTATGCGGCATCGCCGAGGAGCCTTTTTGGCCTTCGGAGAAATACTCCTCGACTTCGAGAACTTCGGTGCGCTGCAGGTGGCGGATTTCGGTGGCCAGCCGCTCGATCGAGGCCGCGACCACGCCGAGCGTCGAGAAATACATCGCATGGCGATCGCGCGGAATGATTTGCGTCGAGATTGGCTCGACGGTGAGTCCCATCTTTTGCGCCACGTAGGCTTCGACGCGCGGATCGACCTGCGCGAAGGTGCCGACCGCGCCGGAAATCGCGCAGGTCGCAACTTCTTTGCGCGCCAGTTCAAGGCGATGCCGGGCGCGGGAAAACTCGGCAAAGGCGACGGCAAGCTTCAATCCGAACGTGGTCGGCTCGGCATGGATGCCGTGCGAGCGGCCGATGGTCGGCGTGAATTTGTATTCGCGGGCGCGGCGTTCCAGAGCGCGTCCTGATCGCATCCACGTCGGCGATCAGCAGGTCGGCGGCGCGCACCAGCTGCACATTGAGGCAGGTGTCGAGCACGTCCGATGAGGTCATGCCGAGATGCACGAAGCGCGCGTCCGGTCCGACGATCTCGGCGAGATGGGTGAGAAAGGCGACGACGTCGTGCTTGACCTCGCGCTCGATCTCGTCGATGCGCGCGGTGTCGAATTGCGCCGTGCTGCCTTTTTCCCAAATGGTTCTTGCCGCCGACTTCGGGATCATGCCGAACTCGGCCATGGCGCTGGCGGCATGCGCCTCGATCTCGAACCAGATGCGAAACCGCGTCTCCGGCGTCCAGATCGCCGCCATCTGCGGACGGGTGTAGCGCGGGATGGTCACGCCGCTTCTCCCCGCGCCAGCGCCGCGGCGTTGCGGATGGCGGCAATGTTGGCGCGATAGGATTCCGGTGTCTTGTCCTTGAACACCGCCGAGCCGGCGACCAGGGCATTGGCGCCGGCGCGCGCGACTTCGGGCGCGATCTCAGGCGTGATGCCGCCGTCGATTTCAATGTCGATAGGGCGGCCGCCGGCCATGGCTCGCAGATTGCGCACCTTGTTGAGCGCGTCGGGAATGAATTTCTGTCCGCCAAATCCCGGATTGACCGACATCACCAGGATCAGATCGACGAGGTCGATGACGTGCTCGACGGAGCTTTCCGCCGTACCTGGATTCAAGGTCACGCCGGCCTTCTTGCCCAGCGCGCGGATCGCCTGCAGCGAGCGGTGGATGTGCGGGCCGGCCTCGACATGCACGATGATGTGGTCGGAGCCTGCTTTGGCGAAAGCCTCGAGATAGGGATCGCAGGGCGCGATCATCAAATGCACGTCGAGCGGCTTCTTGGTGTGGGGCCGGATCGCTTTGACGATATCGGGCCCGATCGAGATGTTCGGCACGAAATGGCCGTCCATGACGTCGACATGGATCCAGTCGGCCCCGGCAGCGTCGACCGCGCGGACCTCTTCCCCCAATTTCGCGAAATCGGCGGCGAGGATCGAGGGGGCGATTATGAGCGGGCGGGGCATCGGATTTCTCAAAGCCTATGCGTTCGGGTAACACGCCGCTTCCCGGTGGGCAACGCGCGGAAATCGCCTTGAAAACTCCATTGGCGGCGGAGCTTGTCGGCCCTTGCCGGCTAGTCTGCGCCTCGCCAGATTGGTGACGGATTGATCGGCGGATCGATTGCAAGGAGGTTCCGTGGCGCGCACCGATGTCATTGTGCTAGGAGCCGGAATCGTCGGCACGTCGACCGCCGTCCACTTGGCCAAGCGCGGGCTTGCGGTCGCGCTCGTCGACCGCGGCGGGGCGGGAGAGGGGACATCCTACGGCAATGCCGGGATTATCGAGGGCAATACCATTTTTCCGGCGGCGTTTCCCTCGGATTGGGCGACGCTCTTTCGCATCGCGCTCAAACGCTCGCCGCTCGCCAACTATCACCTCGCCTTCCTGCCGCAGGTAGCGCCGTGGCTCTTTGCCTTCCGTGCCGCTTCGCAGCCGGCGCGATTGGTCGAGACCGCACAATTGATGCGGCCGCTGTTCGCCCGCGCCGTGGCCGAGCACGATGCGCTGAGCACCGAGGCCGGCGCCGCGAAATATTTGCGCCGCACCGGCTGGCTTAAACTCTATCGGAGCGAAAAGGCCTTTGCCGGCCTCAAACGCGAACTCGATCTCGCGGCGAGTTTTGGCATCGCCAATGTCGCGCTGGAGCCCGATGCGGCTCGCGCGCTCGAACCGTCGCTGCGGCCGGTATTCCGCCATGCCGTGCACTGGACCGGTGCAGTGAGCGTCAGCAATCCGCTGGCATTGACGCGCGCTTACGCCGCGCGGTTCGCGGCGCTCGGCGGGCTGTCGTTTGCCGGCGACGCCCGCTCGCTGCATCGCTCCGCTTCGCATTGGCGAGTCGACACCGCGGCCGGGCCGCTTGATGCCGAAAACGTTGTCATCGCACTTGGTCCCTGGCTGCCGGACCTGCTGGCGCCGCTCGGCATCAAGCTGCCATTTGCGGTCAAGCGCGGCTATCACCGTCACTTCCATCCTCAGGGAAATGCCGCACTGGCGCGTCCGGTGCTCGATGCCGACAACGGCTACGTCCTGGCGCCAATGGAGCAGGGCATCCGCCTGACGACGGGCGTCGAGTTCGCTGCGCGCGATGCGCCGCCGACGCCGCGGCAGATGCGGTTCGTGACGCCCGCCGCCCGTACGCTGTTTCCGCTCGGCGAGGCCGTCGAAGTGCAGCCGTGGCTTGGGGCCAGGCCGTGCTTTCCGGATTCTCGTCCGATCATCGGCCGCACGCCGGGTCAGGCCGGGCTATGGCTTACCTGCGGTCACGCGCATTGGGGATTGACGCTCGGACCGGCGACCGGCCGGCTTGTTGCCGAGATGATGACCGGGGCAACGCCGTTCTGCGATCCGCAGCCCTATGGCGCCGAGCGCTTCCTGCAATGACAACGACTAATTGCTGATCGTCTTGATGACGCTCTGCTCGGGGCGCGTATTGTTGCTGGACGAGAACTTGTCGTTGGCGCGGACCATGTCGTCGTATTTCGGAATGGTCGTCACCGCGAACTTCGGCACCAGACCGACCACCTTGTAACCCGCCAGGTGAAGCTGGTGGAGGATCTCCGGCATTGCTTCCGCGGTCGCATGCTGGAAGTCATGCATCAAAAGGATGCCTTTGCCGTTCTTCGCCAGTTTGGTCATCACCGATTTCACAACCAGATCGGGCTTGTGAATCTTGAAGTCGAAGGTGTCGATGTCGGTCGAGAAGGTGGCGATGTTGCGCGTGCCGAGATAAGCGATCAGGTCGGCCGGCATCTGCAGATCGGGGAAGCGGAAGAATGGCGCAACCGGACCGCCGTCGGCCGCCATGTGCACCGCGCTCACCCCCATCTCGATCTCTTGCTTGGCCTGCTCGATATCCTTGGCATAAGGATTTCGCGCCAGGTCCTTATGCGACCAGGTATGAGTGCCGACGGTCATTCCGGCCTGCACCAATTCCCTGGTCAGTTGCGGCGCCCAGGTGGCGTGCTCGCCGATCTCGAAAAAGGTCGCACGCACGCAATTATCCTGCAATGCCTTGAGCACCATCTCGGTGTTCTCGGGCCACGGGCCGTCGTCGAAGGTCAGCACCACTTCCTTCTCGCGCAGGAAGTCATATTGCTTGAAGTGCTCGGTGCCGAATGCGGGGCCGCCTGTCGTGTCGATCTGGACGATGCGCGACATGCCGAGCGCGTCGGGATTGTTGCACTGCGGCAGCGTGGTGGGCCACAGCGAACTCGTGGCGCTGGCGGCGGCCGGTGCCGGCGCGGGGGCAGGTGCAGGCGCCGGTGTGGCCGAGGTCGCCGCAGCCGCCGTATTTTGAGCGAGCTCGACATTTGCTGGAGCGGTGGTTGACGCGGCCGGCTGCAGCGCCACCGTCGCTTCTGAAACTTTGATAATCGGCGCGTCGGTGATTTCGTTTCGGGCAATCTGGGCGGGAGCGATGTGTGTCCGCGCAATTTGATTATCGGCGCGCGGCGCGGTCGGCGTGCTCTTGGCCTGTGCCGGCGACAGGATGTGCTCGGCGAAGGCGACCAGTGAACCCGATTCCGGTGATTTCTGCGCGGCGACGACACCAAATGCCGCCAGAGCCAGCGTGAGCAACGCCGCACAAACAACGACCACGACGCGCATCGTAACCTCCGCCACAGCTACAACTGGACTGTGCAAAGTGAAGGCGCAATCGGGGAACGAGTCAATAAAAACCGGGCTTGCGGCGGTGGAGAATAGCGGCTGTGGTTTCCGCATCACGTTAAGGATTTGTGGTATCCTGGAACCCGTTGGGCTAGCGGCCGAATTGATCCTTCCAGCTCGGAATGGCGCCGGGCAGCGTCAGAGCCGTGGCGGCAAAAACGCCCCGCGCGATTGCACGTGCCGCGACGTTGGCGGCGAGCGCGCCGAGTTTTGTCAGGCCGGCGATCGGATCGGACAGTGGCCGCCGTCCGGTCGAGGCCACAAAGACGACATCGCCGTCGAGCGGGCTATGAACCGGATAGATGGCGCGCGACAGGCCGGACTGCGCCATCACCGCGACGCGCTTGGCCTGTGCCTTGGTTAATATTGCATCGGTCGCCACCACCACGAGCGTGGTATTTTCAGGGGTCGCGCCTTTGATCGCCGGTTCGAGCATTGCCGGCGAAAAGTCGCCGGGCAGGCCGCGGCCGCCGAACTCTCCGTTCATCTCGAAGGGCGCCGCCCAAAACCACGGGCCGCGACCGACAAGAACACTACCCACCGCATTCACCGCCGCCAGCGCGCCGATCGTGCAACCGTCGGCGGTTTGCGCCGACACCGAGCCGATGCCGCCTTTGCAATTCACCGTCGTTGCGCCAGTGCCCGCGCCGACGCTGCCGAGCGGAAAGTCCAGCTTGGCGCCGGCCGCGGCCGCATAGCCAAAATCGCGATAGGGCGGAAAGCGGCCCCAGTCTTTGTCGCCGCCGTTCAAGAGATCGAACAGCACGGCGGCCGGCACGATCGGAACGCGAGCCGTGCGCACGACAAAGCCGCGCCCTTGCTCGCGCAGCCAGGCCTGCACACCGGAGGCAGCGTCGAGCCCGAAAGCCGAGCCGCCAGAGAGAGCGACGGCATCGATGCCCTCGACCGTCTGTGCGGGATCGAGAAGCGCGGATTCGCGCGTCCCCGGACCGCCGCCGCGGATGTCGATCGAGGCGACCGCAGGCGCGTCGAAAATAACGGCGGTCGAACCCGAGCCGAGCCGGGCGTCTTCCGCATGGCCAACTCTTAGCCCCGGCACGTCGGTGATCAGGTTACGCATGGCGGCATTCCATGGTTCCGGGGTGCGCCGCGAGCCGCGAGCTCGCAATCCATAATCGCAGGTCGCACAGAATTAGCACTGAAATCTCGCCGAATGGCAGGGGTCATGGATTGCGGGCCGGCGATCCGCGCTCGTGTTCCGAAATGACGCAGCCGCCCTGCGATCGCCAGCTTGCATTAGACCTGCGGCTCGGTGCATTTCATGCCCATGAATGTCACCGTCATTGCCGCGCTTGTCGCCGGGATGCTGAGCTTTCTGTCGCCCTGCGTCCTGCCGCTGGTGCCGCCCTACCTGGTTTATCTCACCGGCACATCGCTTGAGCGGCTCGGCGATGCCGAGACTGAGCCGCGGGTGCGGCGCGAGACCATCGCAGCGGCGCTGTTGTTCGTGCTCGGTTTTTCCACCGTGTTCGTCGCGCTCGGCGCCAGCGCCAGTGCGGTCGGCGGGTTGTTGCGCATCTATTCGGGGCCGCTCGCAGTGATTGCCGGCATCGGCATTATCGTCATGGGCCTGCACTTTCTCGGTCTTACCCCGATCGCCTGGCTGATGCGCGAGAAGCGGCTCGAAATGGCAAAGCCGGTCGGGCTGTGGGGCGCCTATCTGATGGGGCTTGCTTTCGCGTTGGGCTGGACGCCGTGCATCGGCCCCATCCTTGCCGCGATCCTGGCGATCGCCGCCTCCGAGACGACGGTGCTCAAAGGCGCCGGCATGCTCGCCATCTATTCGCTCGGTCTTGGCGTGCCGTTTGTGATTGCGGCGCTGGCGGTGGAGCCATTCGCTGCCTTCCTCGCGCGCTTCCGCGCTCATCTCGGCCTGGTCGAGAAGGCGATGGGCGGCCTTCTCGTACTTACCGGCGTCGCCTTTCTCACCGGCACCGTCAGCGAGGCGAGCTTCTGGCTGCTGCAGACTTTTCCGTCGCTCGGTAAAATTGGCTAGTTAGTCTGCGTGTCCGGCAATTCGACATAAGTGATTTTGCCGTCAGGCCCCTTCACCCATTTGTAGACGACGTAATCGAGACGGGTGATGTCGCCCTTCTTGTCGTAGGAGATGTTGCCGATCACGGTCTTGAAATTCATGCCCGAATGCATCGTCTCGGCGACTTTTTTCGGGTCGAGCGATTTTGCCGCCGTTGCCGCCTGTTCGATGATTTGCACGGCGGCGTAGCTGTAAAGCGTATAGGCCTCGGGCTCGAAATTCTTGGCGCGGAATTCCGCCACCACGGCCTTGGCCTCGGGCCGGTTGCGCGGGTCGGGGCCATACGTCATCAGCGAGCCGACGACGCCCGGGCCGCCCACCGAAGCAAATTCATCCGACGTGATGCCGTCGCCGCCCATCAGCGGCGCGGTGACGCCCTGATCGCGCATCTGCCGCACGATCAGGCCGGCCTCGGTGTAAAGGCCGCCGAAATAAACCAGATCGGCGCCCGATTGTTTGATCTTGGACACCAGCGCCGAATAATCTTTCTCGCCGGTATTGATGCCTTCGTAGAGTACCGAGTCCATGCCGCCGGCTTTGATCGTCTTTAGCGTCTCGTCGGCGAGCCCTTTGCCGTAGGTGGTCTTGTCGTTGACGAAGGCGATTTTCTTGCCCTTGAAGTGTTTGAGGATGTAATCGCCGGCGACGCGGCCTTGCTGGTCGTCGCGGCCGCAGACGCGGAAAATGTTCCACATGCCGCGCTCGGTGACGCTCGGATTGGTCGATGCCGGCGTGATCTCCAGGATGCCGTTTTCCTGATAAACTTCCGACGACGGAATGGTGACGCCGGAATTGTAGTCGCCGACCACGAACTTGACGCCGTCGGCGGCGAAATCGTTGGCGACCGAGACGCCTTGCTTCGGATCGGACACGTCGTCGCCGTACTCCACCGTGATTTTCTGGCCGAGGATGCCGCCGACCGCATTGAGATCTTTGGCCGCCTGGTCGACGCCGTTCTTCATCTGCGCGCCGGTCGCGGCATTCGGCCCGGTGATTGGGCCGGCGACGCCGATTTTGACTTGGGCCGAAGCGGGTCCGGCCATCGCACCCGCAATGGCAATCGCAAAGCCCAACGTTACGCCCAGGGTGGTGATCTTGGTCATCGCTTGATCTCCTGCATTGGAGGCCGGCACTCGCAACGTCGCGTCGATCTTAAGTCAGTACGACTTGCGGCGCCAGCGCAACGCGCCGCCGGATTCGTTGAGCCAGTGATAATGCTCGACCATCTGCGCGGCGCGCGCGGCGCGGAAGCCGAGAGCACCGAACGCCAGGCAGAACGCGCTGTCGACCAGATAATAATGCAGCGACAACAGCGTGCCGGCGAACAGGCTGAAATGAATGAAGCGTACGGCGAGGCCCAAAATCAGCGAATATGCGACCATCTGCCACCACGGCCGCCAAGTCAGAGCGATGGCGCGGCCGGCGAGCCACGCCGCGCCGCCGCCCAAAATGACGGTGACGAGGAGGAACACGCCAAACGAGCCTTCCTCGTAAAGCAGGCCAGCCAGTGCCGATGCCGCGTTGTCCATGCTGATCGTCCGGACGCTAGCGCCCGCCCTCGAGATAAGCGGATTTGATTTCAGGCCGTCGCAGCAATTCACGCCCGGTGCCGGACAGCGTGATCAGCCCGTTGACCATGACGTAGCCGCGGTGCGCCAATCGCAACGCATGGAATGCGTTCTGCTCCACCAAAAACACGGTCAATCCTTCGGCGCGATTGAGCGTTTTGATGGCCTCGAATATCTGCCGCACGATCAGCGGCGCCAGCCCGAGCGACGGCTCGTCGAGCAACAGGAGCCGCGGCCGGCTCATCAGCGCGCGCGCGATCGCCAGCATCTGCTGCTCGCCGCCGGACAGCGTGCCGCCGCGTTGGCCGAGCCGCTGCTTGAGACGCGGGAACAATGCCAGCACGCGCTCGAGGTCATTTGCAAAAGTCGACGGCTCGGCCGTGGTCGCGCCCATTTGCAGGTTTTCCAGCACCGTCATGCGCGGAAAAATGCGGCGGCCCTCCGGCGCCTGCGCAATGCGCAGCTTGGCGATTTCGTGCGTCGGCAGCGCGGTGATGTCCTGGTCGGCGAACCGGATCGAGCCTTCGCGGGCGCGGGGATCGCCACAGATCGTCATCATCAAGGTCGACTTCCCGGCGCCGTTGGCGCCGATTAAGGTGACGATCTCGCCGTCATTGACGTCGAGATCGACGCCCTTGAGCGCCATGATGCGGCCGTAGAACGTCTTGACGCTGCGAACGGACAGAAGCGCGCTCATAGCCCGGCCTCGGCTTCCGCTTCGTCGAGCTGATCCTCGGCGACGCCGAGATAAGCGGCGATCACCTTCGGATCGTTGCGCACCGCCTCCGGCTCGCCATCGGCGATCTTCACGCCGTAATCGAGGACGACGATCTTGTCGGAAATCTCCATCACCACGGTCATGTCGTGCTCGATCAGCAGCACGGAAATGCCGAACTCGTCGCGGATGGCACGCAGGAGATCGTTGAGCTCGGAGCTCTCGCGCGGATTAAGGCCGGCTGCCGGTTCGTCGAGGCACAGCAGCACCGGATCGGTGCACATGGCGCGGGCGATTTCGAGCCGCCGCTGCGCGCCATAGGGCAGCTCGCCCGCCGGATCGTCGGCGCGCGCGGTCAGTCCGATGCGCTCGAGCCAGTCGCGTGCGCGCTCGATCGCCGCGCGTTCGGCGCGCGCATATGCCGGCAGGCCGAGCACGCCGAAAAACGTGTAGCCGGAGGCGAGCATCAGCCGATTGTGCTGAGCGACCAAAAGATTTTCCAGGACCGTCATGCCGGCAAACAGCCGGATGTTCTGAAAAGTGCGGGCAATCCGCGCGCGGTGCGCGACGAGGTAATCCGGCATGCGCTCAAGCAGATAAAGCGCGCCGTTGCGGTCGGCGATGCTGCGGGCGCCGCTGCCGGTCAGCGTTTCGAGCTTGCGCCATGCCACGCCGTCGCCATGGCGCAGCGCCAGCCGCCCCTTGCTCGGCTTGTAGAACCCGGTGATGCAGTTGAACACCGTGGTCTTGCCGGCGCCGTTCGGCCCGATCAGCGCCGTGATGGTCCCGGCGTTGACGTCGAAACTGAGGTCGTCGATTGCGACGAGACCGCCGAAACGCATGGTCAGATGCTCGACGCGGAGCAAAGTGTCGGCCGGCAAAACTTGTTCGCTCATGACCTGCTCGCGGACCAGTCGGCATTCTTTGGGATCATGCGCGGCTAACCGTGGCCTTCTTTGACCAGGTCGGCGGCGATGCTCTTGCGTTCGGTCAAAAACACCGATGGGTAACGGGTAGAGATCAGCCCGCGCGGCCGCCATACCATGATCAGCACCATGGCAAGGCCGAAAATGAGCATGCGGTATTGCGTCGGGTCGAAGGTCGAGCCGAAAATCCGCTTCAAAAAATCGAGGTCGCGCATGATTTCGGTGCCGCCGATCATGACGATGGCGGCGATGGCGACGCCGATCTGGCTGCCCATGCCGCCGAGCACGACGATCGACAGAATGGTCGCGGATTCCAGGAACGTAAAAGATTCCGGCGAAATAAAACCCTGCCGGGTGGCAAAAAACGAACCGGCAAAGCCGGCGAACATCGCACCCATGGCGAACGCGGTCAGTTTCGTATTGGTGGTGTTGATGCCGAGCGAGCGGCAGGCGATTTCGTCTTCGCGCAGAGCCTCCCAGGCGCGGCCGACCGGCAGGCGGCGCAGCCGCACCGTCACGAATGCGGTGAGGAAGGCCAGCGCCAAAATGATGTAATAGAGGAAAATGACGCGGTAGAGCGGGCTAAACGGCAGCCCGAACACGGCGGCAAAACCGTTGTCGTCGGCATTGAACGGTATGCCGAAGAAGGACGGCCGCGGGATGCCGCCGATCCCGGCATAGCCGTTGGTCAGCGCGGTCCAATTGATGATCACCAGGCGAATGATCTCGCCGAAGGCGAGGGTGACGATCGCCAGATAATCGCCGCGCAGCCGCAACACTGGAAAGCCGAGCAAAATGCCCCAGAACGAGGCGAGGATGCCCGAGACCGGCAACAAGAGCCAGAACGAGAGGCCGAGCGTCTTGGCAAGGAGCGCGTAGGAATAGGCGCCGACCGCGTAAAACGCGACATAGCCGAGGTCGAGCAGGCCGGCGAGGCCGACGACGATGTTCAAGCCCCAGCCGAGCATCACATAGATCAGGATCTGGACGCCGAAATTGTCGATCCACTTTACGCCGCCACGAAAGCCGGCGGTGGCGAGCACCAGCGCGGGATAGACGATGACGAAGCCGATGGCGAAGGGAACGAACCATTTGCCGACGGCGATACGCCAGGCCGCCGGCGCGGTCCTGATCGGGCGCAACGCGCGGCGCTTGAGGCGCGGCTCGATGACGAGCGAATAGGCGAGGCGACCGACGCCGACGATGGCGACGACCGCGAACAATAACGGCCAGCGCGTCCTCAGGATCAGCGCGTTTTCGCCGTTGACGTCGGTCTTGAACCCGATCAGCGGCAGGAAAAGCCCGAAGGCGACTATTGCGGTGATGCCGGCGTCGCGCAGCGCCGCCATGGCGTCGGCGCGGTTGGGTGCGGGCGCCGCGGGCTCCCGGCGCGGATCGTCAGCGGCGGAATTGGCGAGCGCCGTCACCTCACACCTTCTCGACGTCCGGGCGGCCGAACAATCCCTGCGGCAGGAAGATCAGCGTGATCGCCAATACGGAAAAGGCGGCGACGTCCTTGTAGTCGATGGAGAAGTAGGCCGACCACATGGTCTCGATCAGCCCGATCAGGAGCCCGCCGATCACCGCGCCCGGCAGCGAGCCGATGCCGCCGAGCACCGCGGCGGTAAAGGCCTTCACGCCGGGCACGAAGCCGTCGGAGAAGGTGACCACGCCGTAATACATCAGGTACATGGTGCCGGCGACGGCGGCGAGCGCGGCTGCGATCACGAAGGTGATGGCGATGGTGCGGTCGACATCGACGCCGACCAGCGCCGCCATCTTCCGGTCCTGCTCGCAGGCGCGTTGCGCGCGGCCGAGCGTGGTCCTGGCCACCAGATACCAGAACGCCAGCAGCAGCACCGCCGTGACGCCCCAGATGATCAACTGCTTGTAGGACAGCGTGACCGGAAAATTGTTGTGCGTGAACAGCACGAATTCGCCGCTGATCATCGGCGGGATCGACTTGTTGCGCGGTCCCTGCGTGACCTGCACGAAATTCGACAGGAAGATCGACATGCCGATCGCCGAGATCAGCGGCGCCAGGCGGAACGAGCCGCGCAGCGGCCGGTAGGCGACGCGCTCGATCGTCCAGTTCACCAGCGAGGTGAACAGCATCGCCACGATCAGCACGATCAGCAGCGCGAGCACGATCGAGGAGATGCCGAGCCAGGTGGTCAGGATCAGAAAGGCGATCAGCGCGATGAAGGCCGACACCATGAAGACGTCGCCATGGGCGAAGTTCACCATGCCGATGATGCCGAACACCATGGTGTAGCCGATCGCGATCAGCCCGTAGATCGAGCCGAGCGTGATGCCGTTGATGAGCTGCTGGAGAAAGACTTCCATGCGTCCTGTGCGCCTCCGCATGGCTGCCCGGCCGCAACCGTTGTCGTTAAGGCTTAACAGGGGTGCCGCGGCGCGGCAACGCCGCGGCGCTTTGTGCCGCAGCGTAGAATCGCGCATCGGGGCCGCCGAAACCCGGTATTGCCGTCACCTCTGCCGCGGGCTAGGCCATGGCAACACCATGAGCGGGAGATCCCGATGGACCGGGCCAAATCCGAAGACGCCATCGCGGCAAAGGGCGGCCGTTCACCGGCGCGGAATATCTCGAAAGCCTGCGCGACGGCCGCGAGGTCTATATCTATGGCGAGCGGGTCAAGGACGTCACTACCCATCCGGCGTTCCGCAACGCCGCGCGCTCGATCGCGCGGCTTTACGATGCGCTGCACGCCGAAACCACCAAGGACTTGCTGACCTGCCCGACCGACACCGGCTCCGGCGGGCTTCACCCACAAGTTCTTCCGGGCGGCGCGCTCGCGCGAGGAACTGGTGGCGCAGCGCGACGCCATCGCGGCCTGGGCGCGCATGTCCTACGGCTGGATGGGCCGCTCGCCGGATTACAAGGCGTCGCTGATGAATACGCTCGGCGCCAATTACGATTTTTACGGCAAGTTCGCCGACAACGCCAAGGCGCTGGTACCGGCGCGCGCAAGAAAACGTGCTGTTCATGAACCACGCCATCGTCAATCCGCCGGTCGATCGGGCAAAGCCGGTCGATCAGGTCAAGGACGTGTTCATCACGATCCAGAAGGAGACCGACGCCGGCATTTACGTCTCGGGCGCCAAAGTGGTGGCGACGTCGTCGGCGCTGACGCACTATAATTTTCTCGGCCAGAACGCCGCGGTGCCGCTGCACGATACCGATCTCGCGGTGATGTTCATCGCGCCGATGAATGCGCCGGGCGTAAAACTGTTCTGCCGCACGTCCTACGAGATGACGGCGAGCGTGATGGGGACGCCGTTCGATTATCCGTTGTCGTCGCGCTTCGACGAGAACGACGCGATCTTCGTGTTCGACAACGTCTTTATTCCCTGGGAAGACGTGTTGCTGCATCGCGATCTGGAAAAGCTGAAGATCTTCTTTCCGCAGTCGGGCTTTCTGGCGGGTTATCAGTTCCAGGGCTGCACGCGGCTTGCCGTAAAGCTCGATTTCCTCGCCGGCATCCTCGCCAAGGCCTTGCACGCGGCCGGCTCCGACGAGTTCCGCGGCAATCAGGCCATGCTCGGCGAAGTCATCGCCTGGCGTAATCTGTTCTGGGCGCTGACCGACGCCATGGCGATGAATCCGACGCCGTGGGTGAACGGCGCGGTGCTGCCGAACCTGCAGTCGGGATCGAGCTATCGCGTATTTGCCGGCGATGCCTACGGCCGCGTCAAGGAGATCGTCGACAAGATCGTCGCCTCGTCGCTGATCTATCTGCCGTCGTCGACCAAGGACTTCAAAAATCCGGCGATCGATCGCTATCTTGCCCGCTACGTGCGCGGCTCCTACGGCATCGATTACAAGGAGCGCATCAAGATCATGAAGCTTCTGTGGGACGCCATCGGCACCGAATTCGGCGGGCGGCACGAGCTTTACGAGCGCAATTACGCCGGCAATCACGAGGACATCCGCATCCAGGCGCTGTGGAATGCGCGCGTCATCCGGCACGCTCGACGCAGATGACCGCGCTCGCCGACCAGTGCATGTCCGAATACGACGAGAACGGCTGGACCGATCCGGCCTGGCTCAATCCCGACGATGTCGCCTATCCGGGCCTGCCGGAGAGTCGCGCGGGACTAGCGGCCCGAAAAGGCGGGCACCAGCGCGACGCGGCGGAGTGAAGGACGGACCAGATGAGTATGAGCTGGATCGATCAGCGGCCCGACGACGCGATGGACGGCGCCTTCACGGCGGTCGCGCCGGAACAGGTCACGAGCGTCGAGCCGGTCGCCTTCCGCGAAGCGATGAGCCGGCTCGGCGCCGCGGTGCATGTCGTCACCACCGACGGGGCCGGCCGGCAAGATCGGGCTTCACCGCAACCGCGGTGTGTTCAGTGTCCGATCAGCCGGCGACGCTGCTCGTCTGTCTCAACCGCCGCAGCAACTCCGCCCCGGTGCTGGCGCAAAACGGCGTATTCTGCATCAACACGCTGCCCGCCAGCGAAGAAAAGCTCGCGGACATGTTTGCCGGCCGCAGCGGCCTCCACCTGCACGAGCGGTTTTCGCAAGGCGAATGGATCACGCTCAAGACCGGCTCGCCGGTGCTCACCTCCGCCGTGGTGGCATTCGACTGCCGCACCATCGAGATCAAGGCGGTCGCCTCGCACAATGTCATCTTCGGCGCGGTACAAGCGGTGCGGATTGGGCCGGCAGGCCCGGCTTTGGTCTATCATGACCGCGCCTATAAACCGGTATAGCCGGGGACCATCTCCAAGTCCGGCATTATGTAGCAATTGTTGCGATTTAATTTGATATTTCAGTTGCTTGACCATGGAGCGCAGCGCCGGCCAAGGAACCATCGCTCGCATCGTCGATTGTCGTACTGGGCGGGGGTCTAGACGCAGTTCAAAACCCCTCACAATCACGGAGAGCGTCCCGATGGCGAACGACCAAAACAACCCGCAGCGTGACCAGCAAAATCAGAGCAACCCGCAGCAGGGCGGTCAGAACAAGCCTGGCCAGCAGCAGCAGGGCGGGCAGAACAAGCCCGGCCAGCAGCAGCAGAGTGGCCAGAACAAGCCCGGACAGGGTGGCCAGCACGGCGGCGGTCAACAGGGTAGCGGCCCGGGCGGCTTTAACCGCTAACAATCTGGTTTCGGAGGGCGGCGGCCCGTGTTCTTGCGGGCTGCCGCCTTTTTTGTGCAAAGCTTCGATTGCGCTCCCCGCGCCAGGTTCTTCTGCGCTGCCATCGGCCTATGCTGGCGGCATGTCGAATGCGCTGCCGCTGTTTCATCTTTACGGCGATCCGCCCGACGATCAGGCGTTCGACTTCATTCACGTCGAGACTATTGCCTCACGCTCCACGATCCATGACTGGACCATCCGCGCGCATCGCCATCGCAGTCTGTTCCAGATTCTGCTGATCGAGCGCGGCAGCGGCGAGATGACATTTGACGCAGCGAAATTCACCTTCGCCGCGCCCGCCGCAATCCTCATTCCGGCGGCGATTGCCCACGGTTTTCGCTTGGAGCCCCACGCAACCGACGGCTGGGTGGTGAGTTTTACCGAGGACGTCACGGCCGCGCTAACCAACCGCGCCGACGAAGCATTGATGCGCCTGCGCGCGCTGGCGGCGCAACCCGTCGTGCCGCTTGCCGACGAGACGGAACGTGCGCGGCTCTCAGCGTTGTGCGCCGAGCTCGCCGCGGAGCAAAGCCTGGCGCGCGAAGGCTATCGGCTGGCGATGGGCGGGCTTCTGGTGCTGATTGCCGTCGGGGTGGCGCGGCTCGCGGCAAGCCACGCCCGCACCGGGGCGGTCACTTTGCACCCGGCCGATGCCATGGTCGCGCAACTGCATTTGCTGATCGATACGTCCTTTCGCACCGAGCACCTGCTCGGATTTTACGCCGAAAAGCTCGGCATTTCCGTCGATCGGCTCAACGATCACGTCAAGCGCGCCACCGGCGTCACCGCCGGCCATCTCATTCGCCAGCGGGTGCTCACCGAAGCCAAGCGCCAGCTTGTCTTCACCACGCAGCCGATCCACGACATCGCCACGGAACTGGCCTTTGCCGATCCGTCTCACTTTGCCCGCTTCTTTCGCAAACAGACCGGCACCACGCCGCACGATTTTCGCGACCGGCGCGGCGGATAGGGCCGTTTCGTCGCTTGTGGAGCCCGCCCCGGCGGCCGCAATGACCCAGGCAAACAATGACCGGTGCCAACAAGGACCTGCGCCAACAAGGACCTGTGCCAACAAGGATCTGGGCGAAAGCGCGGCGGGCCGCAAAATCGCCTTTATACTCGCTGACTGATCGCCATCAGTTCGGTATCCTGCAAACCGGCCTGTTCGCGGCCGATCCGGCCATGGGACAGAGTGCAGTCCGAGGCTGTTCCGGGAAGGGGACTCGATTGGCTCTAGCGCGCCACGCCGCCGTCGCTGCGGCGGCATGTTTGCTCACCGTCGCCGGCCTGTTTGCCGTCGCGTTCCCGGCAACGGCCGCGCGCGCCGAGACTGCGTCCGCGAGCTGCGAAGAAGCCGCGGGGCTGTCGATCCTGCCCGCGCCGTTCGCGCCCTGGACCGGAATGCCGTTGGGGATTCTCGTCGCCGCGGAGAAACCGCTTGATGGCGCGCTATCGCTGATCGCGCCGGATGGAACGGTTGCGGCGAAGTCCGATGGTCCGCGCGGCGGCCCGCCGTATTACTGGTTCGCCGCGGTGGCGTCGCCGGCCGCGGGAAAGTGGCGCATCACGCTCACGCTCAACGGCGCGCCGGATGGCTGCGGCACAATCACGCGCGAGATCGCGGTGAGCGCAAAGAAAACGGCGCCGCTGCGTTCGGCGTCGAGCTCGATGTGGCAGGTGCGCAACTCCTGGAACCGGGCGACGGAGAATTTGTATTCGGCGTGGATCGCCAAACTGTTTGATGGGCCGCTCGATGTCGAATTGTCGTGGAAAGGCTGGCAGGATGTGCTGCGCGACCGCTCGCGCAACATGCTGTTCAACTATTTGGGTCTCGGCGAAGACAACGGAACGATGGGCCTTCGCCCCGACTGCGCCGACTTCGTCTACTTTTTGCGCGCCTATTTCTCCTACAAGATGGGGCTGCCGTTCGGCTATTCGAATTGCTCGCGCGGGCTCGCCGGCAAACCGCCGAAATGTTACCAGTGGTACGACATCGAGCATCCCGAAGTGACGCGTCCCGCGCCGCCGCCGGAGCAGGAGGCGGCAGCCGCACAAAACGCCGCCGCGGCAGCGGCTCCTCCCGCGCCTACCCCGACGCCAAGCCTGTTGCATTTGTTTTCCCGTCCCGAGCCGCAGCCCGAACCGGTTGCGGCACCGGCCGCACCGACGCCGCCCAAGCCCGCGAGGCCGGCGACGTTTGCCGCCTATCTGCGGGACGTCGGCGACGTCGTGCATACCGGCTCCGTGCGCGTGGCGGCGACCGACGACAACACTGATTTTTATACCGTGCCGTTGACGGAAGCGACGCTGCGCCCCGGCGTCGTCTACGCCGATCCCTATGGGCACGTTTTGATGCTGGTGCAGCGGGTGCCGGAAGCAAACGGCGCGCCCGGCGTCTTCCTCGCCGTCGATGCCGAGCCCGACGGCACCGTCACGCGCAAGCGGTTCTGGCAGGGCAATTTCCTGTTCGTGCACGATCCCGCGCTGGGCAGTCCCGGATTCAAGCGCTTCCGGCCCATTATGCGCGAGAAGAACGGGGCGCTGCGGCGGCTCACCAATGCCGAGATCGCCAAAGATCCGCAATATCGCGACTTCTCGCTTGAGCAGACCAAGCTCAGCGCCCAGGACTTTTACGATCGCATGGATGACGTGATGTCGCCGCAGCCGCTCGATCCGGTGCGGGCGATGGAGAGCGCCATTACCGATCTGGACGAGCAGGTGAAGACGCGCGTCACCTCCATCGAAAACGGGCGCATCTATCAGAACAAAGCGCACGGCGAAGTCGAGATGCCGTCCGGCCCATCGATCTTCGAGACCACCGGCGCGTGGGAGGATTATTCGACCCCGGCGCGCGATTTTCGGCTGTTGATCGCAATCGATGTGGTGCGCGGCTTTCCCGATCACGTCGCGCGGCGCGCCGACCGCTTTGCCATACCGCCCGGCAAGAGCGCGGCCGACGTGAAGGCCGAATTACAGAACGTGCTGACGTCCGATCTTGCCGCGCGCAAGTTCTCCTATACTCGCAGCGACGGCTCGCAGTGGACGCTCTCGCTCAAAGACGTCATCGACCGGGCGTCCGGTCTTGAGATGGCCTACAACCCGAACGACTGCGTCGAACTGCGTTGGGGCGCGCCGCAAGGCAGCAGCGAAGCCGCGACCTGTACGCGGCACGCGCCGGCGGCGCAGCGCGCCAAAATGAGCGATTACCGCGACTGGTTCCACGAGCGGCACTGGCCGACCGCGCCGGGCGCGTAACGCCGGTCGCCGCGCATCATCTAATCCGTCCCATTACGGCCGGGGACAGTCGCTCCCAATTGTGAGAGGCGTCGCTCCCGATCTGCAATCTGCTGCTCCAGCCAGTCGGCCTCGCCGTACGGTTTTGGCTGCTGCGCGTCCGGATAGAAGAAATTGGGGCTGTAGATGCCGCGAAAATATGGCGAGGCAACATCGATCCAGCGCAGGCCGGATGACTTTGTGAACCAGGTCATTGCGCCTGCGAACAAAATAATCGCGCCAGTGAAAAACGCACCGTAAAGCGCGTCGAACAGAAACAGCTCGATGGCGAAGGCCAAGGCGCCGATCGCCAAGACCACCGCGAGAACGATGAAAACGCTCCGCACTCGCTGCGCTATTCGGCGATACCGCGCGTAGCGGGCCTGCAGGACTGCAAGCTCTTGCTTGATCTGATCGATTTCCGCGTCGCGTTCCATGGCTGTTCCGCCGGACTCTTGGTTCCATGGCTATTAGTAACGCCAGGTCAATCAAGGTTCGCGGGCGGCCGGGAGCCGCGAAGTCGCAGGCTCTCGTGACTAGCGTTTGCGTGGCCGCCTGTGGAGGGCGGCCTTGGCGCGGCATGCTATGCAACGGCAGCCCGCACTTTTGATGAAGAGATCGAAATATTCCTTGCCGTAATCAAGCGTGATCTCCTCACCCGGCGCAATGCGGCGAAGCGCTACGAAAACGATCTGGCTCTTCCGCAACAATGCCTCGGCGTTCGGCCGGCAGGAATGATTGATGTAACGGGCCAGGTTCCGCCGCGAGGAGCCGTCGATGGTCCATTGGCGGTTAACTTCAAACATGTATTTCGACTTTGACCGGCGCTCGCGCACCTGCGCCTGCGCGGTCGGAATGCGCTTGCCGCGGTAGGTCACGATGAAGGCGTTCCGCGCGATCACGTCGGTCGCGAACAGGCCAAGTCCGGTCGCCGCGCGACCGATGCGAAAGGGGCGGGGGAGCATCGTCTCCGATTAGCGTTAGATGTCCGCGCTGTCATCCGCGATCGGAATTGATGCGCGCGTTTGGGGATAAGCCGGAAAGCTCCTGACGCTTGCAAGCGTCAGCGCCAGCCAAGTCCGGGGGCGACATGCTTGAGGATCGCCTCGATAACGTGGGCGTTATAGTCGACGCCGAGCTGGTTGGGGACGGTCAAAAGCAGCGTGTCGGCTTCGGCGATGGCCTCGTCCTTTGCGAGTTCTTCGATGAGGGTGTCGGGCTCGGCGGCGTAGCTGCGGCCAAAAATGGCGCGTGTGTTGTCGCCGAGGAAACCGATCGAGTCGTCGCTCTCATTGCCGCGCCCGAAATAAGCGCGATCGCGATCGTCAACGAGCGCGAAGATGCTGCGGCTGACCGACACCCGCGGCTCGCGCGCATGACCGGCCGTCTTCCACGCCTCGCGGAATATCCGGATCTGCTCGGCCTGCTGGACGTGGAACGGCCGTCCGCTCTCGTCATTTTTGAGCGTGGAGCTTTGCAGGTTCATCCCGAGCTTCGCCGCCCACTCCGCAGTGGCATTCGACCCGGCGCCCCACCAGATGCGATCACGCAGGCCCTCCGAATAGGGCTCGAGACGCAACAGTCCGGGAGGGTTGGGGAACATCGGCCGTGGATTGGGGCGTGCAAATCCCTCGCCGCGCAGCACTTCGAGCAGCACCTCGGTGTGGCGTCTTGCCATGTCGGCGTCGGTCTTGCCTTCGGACGGGGCGTAACCGAAGTAGCGCCAGCCGTCGATCACCTGCTCGGGCGAACCACGGCTGATGCCAAGCTGCAGGCGTCCCCCGGCGATGTTGTCGGCGGCGCCGGCATCTTCCGCCATGTAGAGCGGATTCTCATAGCGCATATCGATGACCGCGGTGCCGATCTCAATCCGCTTGGTCTTCGCACCGGCAGCGGCCAAGAGCGGGAAGGGCGAGCTGAGCTGGCGGGCGAAGTGGTGCACCCGGAAATAAGCCCCGTCCGCGCCGAGTTCCTCGGCGGCCACAGCCAAGTCGATCGATTGCAGAAGCGCATCGGAGGCCGATCGCGTCTGCGACTGCGGCGAAGGCGTCCAATGGCCGAATGACAGGAAGCCGATCTTTTTCATCGATATGGGTTGTCGGGGATGGGTCCGGTTCTCGCTCTTTTAGCCTGAAGCGTTTGAAGCGAACAGGTCGAGCCGGCGAAGTCCCAATGCTCCTGGAGCATGATCGCAAATGAGGAGACCGGTTCCCGAAAAAGATCGTCAGGAATGCGTGCGCGGCTTCTGCTGCACCCGACGCCCCGGGCCGGTGCCGGCCGGCGGCGTGTAGAGCGTGTTTTGCTGGCAGAAGCCGCCCATGCCGCGCACCGTCTCCATGCATTGTTCAAAGCTGACGAAGCCGCAATTCTGGGCGCCGCCGCCGGCGCCGGCATATTGCGCGCACCACGGATAGTTCTGCGCCTCGGCGGGCCTGCCGGCAGCGGCCATTGCGACGATAACTGCCGGTATGAACAGCATAAGCCTCATCGCCGTGTCCTCGCATTGGTGCAGTTCACAGCTCATGAACGCCGAACATGTTGCATTATTCACCGGCCGCGAAAAGATTTGTCTCGCCGAGCGCCGCCCGAAAGGCGTTCAATCGCGCGCTTTACGGCGCAAAGCTCGGCGCAAACGGAGGAAACACAATGACGGCACGGCTGATGATTCTGAATGGGCCGAATCTCAACCTTCTTGGCGTGCGCGAACCCCACATTTATGGCTCGACAACGCTCGACGCGATCAAGACGAGCTGTGAGGAGTTTGCGAAAATCGCCGGCGCGCGACTGTCGTTTTATCAATCGAACCATGAAGGCGCTCTGGTCGATCTTATTCAGGCGGCGCGGGACGACGCCATCATCATCAATCCGGCTGCCTACTCATTCACGTCCATTGCGATGTTCGACGCGCTCAAGGTGTTTGCCGGTCCGATCATCGAAATTCATGTTTCCAATATCCACGCCCGCGACGAATTGCATCGTCATTCGAAGCTCTCAGCCGCCGTCAAGGCGGTCATCTGCGGAATGGGAGCCTATGGCTACATCGTTGCCATGCAGGCGGCGCTTCACATGCTGGGAAAGCTGCCGGCAAGTCTGCCCGCGCCAATCCGGATCGGTCCGCAATAAGTTCGCCAGCCGTTGCCGGGACTAGCTTTGCAAAAAGCCCAGCACCGTGTCGGCGTAAATTTTCGGCCGTTCCAGATTGGCGATGTGGGCGGCGTCGAGCACCGCGATCGCCGCGCCCGGAATATGCTGCTTGATGAATTCGTTGCCTTCGAGCGGCGTCGCCGGATCGTGGCGGCCGGCGATGACCAAGGTCGGCGCCGTGATTTTCGCCAACAGCGGGCGATGGTCCATGTCGCGGATCGCTTCGCCGCAGCCGCAATAGCCGTCGAGCTTCGTCGCCAAGAACATCTCGCGCATTTTTGCCATGGCCTGCGGCGCTCGCTCGCGGAAGTCCTTGGTGAACCAGCGTTCCATGTTGGCGTCGACAATGCCGGCAAGGCCTTTGTCGCGCACCATTTTGAGCCGGCCTTCCCAGGCGGCTTTGTCGGGGAAGTAGCACGAGGTGTTGGACAGGATCAGCTTGTCGATGCGGGGGGCCGCGTTGGCGCCAAGCCATTGCCCGACCATGCCGCCCATCGACAGTCCGCACCAATTGATCTTGGCGATACCGAGGCCATCGAGCACGCCGACCACGTCGCGGCCGAGCCGCTCCATGGTGTAAGGGCCTTTGGGCACGCTCGATTTGCCGTGACCGCGGCGGTCGTAGCGCACCAGGCGGAACTGGCGCGCCCACGGCGCAATTTGGTCGTCCCACATATGCAGGTTGGTGCCGAGCGAATTCGACAGCATCAGGACCGGCGCGCCCTCCGGCCCTTCCACTTCGACATGGATGATGCAACCGTCGTCGACTTTGATATCCGGCATCGTTTATCCTCCCGCGGGTCGGCGGCTTATTAGCACCCTTTCCAGCGGCGGTGCGAGGCGCTAAGCGATTGCCGAGGACGGCCCGGGGAACGACCGCTGGCCAAGGAGAAACGCCGATGGCGATGACGATGAATGGCGAGGTTCAGCTCGCGGCCGCGCCGGAAACGGTGTGGGAAAAGCTCAACGATCCGGCAACATTGAAAGCCTGCATTCCGGGCTGCGAGCAGCTCGACAAAATCTCCGACACCGAGATGCAGGCCATCGCCACCGTGAAGATCGGGCCGGTCAAAGCCAAGTTCAAAGGCAAGGTCACGCTGTCGGATCTCGATCCGCCGCACGGTTACAAGATTTCCGGCCAGGGCGACGGCGGCGTCGCCGGCTTCGCCAAGGGCGGCGCCACGGTCAAGCTGACGCCCAAGGACGGCGGCACATTGCTGTCTTACGATGTTGACGCGCAAATCGGCGGCAAGCTCGCGCAGCTTGGCCAGCGCCTGGTCAATGGTGCCGCCAAGAAAGTCGCCGACGATTTTTTTGCCGCCTTCGCCGCGGCCGTCAATCCGAAGAGCGCTTGAAACGACGGCCCGCCGGTCGAAGCGGCGAGCCGTCATCTCAGCAATGGCGCTTACGGGCAGGAATGACGCTGCCCGTCGCGGCCGAGATATGTTCCCGTTGCCGGGTCGAAGGAACGAAACCTGCTCGCGCAGTTATTGCCGCCGACTTCGTTTCCCGGCGCTTGCACGACTTGGCCGGCGCCATTGTACTCCGGCGCACCGCTCGGCTCGGCAGCTATTCCGCCGTCGTCTACATTGCGGCCCGGGGGGGTAATTTTGCGCGAACGCCGGCGGCGCAGCTACCGCGCCCGCCAAAGCGAGCGCCGCGACAGTCACGATCATTGTTGAGCGCATGTCTCCAACTCCGTGTTGACACTGTTGTGTCCCGCCGCGGGCAGCGGCCACCGGCCTCTCTCCGCGCGTCCTCAACCGTAGCAAGCGCTGCTTGCGCCGGTGGTTCCTTGCCGGTCTTGCAAATCAGGCCCGCGCCAAAGTCGCAGCGGTTCCCTTGCGAAACTCCCTTGACCGCTCCCCGGCCAGCGGTTCAGAGTAATTATTGTTCCAGGGTGCGAAAACCGGCAAAAAGCCATCAATTCGATCCCTGATCCGTCCGCGGTACCGAAATGTCGGCGAATCGCGACGTTTTGACCGGAAGTCTTCAGGGAGGAGTCCCATGGCCACGACCGACACGGTTGCCGTCTCGATGACGGTGAATGGCAAGCCCGTCAGCGCCAACGTCGATCCGCGCACGCTGCTCGTTCAATTTCTGCGCGAGAACCTGCGGCTCACCGGCACCCATGTCGGCTGCGACACCTCGCAATGCGGCGCCTGCGTCGTGCACGTCAACGGCAAGGCCATCAAATCCTGCACCGTCCTGGCGCTGCAGCTCGATGGCGCCAACGTGCTGACCATCGAGGGATTGGCGGCGGCGGACGGGCCGCTGCACCCGATGCAGGAAGCGTTCCGGGAAAACCACGGGCTGCAATGCGGCTACTGCACGCCGGGAATGATCATGACTGCCGTCGACTTGGTGCGGCGCAAAGGCAACGATCTCGACGAGCGCACCATCCGCGAGGAGCTCGAGGGCAATATCTGCCGCTGCACCGGTTATCATAACATCGTCAAAGCGATCGGCGCGGGGGCGCGCGCAATGCGCGGCTCTGGCGGCGCCACGAGCCAAGCCGCCGAATAGGGAGAAGCCGGGGACGGAATCGCCGCTGGGCGATTCCCGTTCCAGGGAACGAGTTGCCGGAGGGCAATACTATGAGCGGAACCGGTATCGGCGCCGCAGTGCGCCGCAAGGAAGATCAGCGTTTCATCACCGGCAAGGGCCACTACACCGACGACATCAACCGGCCCGGTCAGACTTATGCCTATTTCCTCCGTTCGCCGCATGCGCACGCGACGATCAAATCCATCGACGCCAAAGCGGCATCCGCGATGCCGGGCGTGGTCGCGGTTTTAACCGGCACCGAGCTTGCCAACGACAAGATCGGCAATCTGATCTGCGGCTGGATGATCCATTCCAAGGATGGCACGCCGATGAAAATGGCGGCGCATCCGGCGCTCGCCAATGGCAAGGCCTGTCATGTCGGCGATCCGGTCGCGGTGGTGATTGCCGAAACGCTGCCGCAGGCCCGCGATGCCGCGGAGAAAGTCAAAGTCGACTATGGCGTGTTGCCCGCCGTGGCCGATCCCGCGGCGGCGCAGAAGCCGGGCGCGCCGCAAATTCACGACGTCGCGCCGAACAACACCATCTATCAGTGGCACATCGGCGATGCCAAAGCGGTTGATGCCGCATTCAAATCGGCCACTCACGTCACCAAGCTCGACATCGTCAACAACCGCCTGGTGCCGAACGCGATCGAGCCGCGCGCGGCGATCGGCGATTACGATTCCGGAACTGGCGCGTTTACGCTGTGGAACACCACGCAGAACCCGCACGTCGCGCGGCTGGTCATTGCCGCCTTCGTCGGCATGGCGCCGGAGCACAAGCTGCGCGTGATCGCGCCCGATGTCGGCGGCGGCTTTGGCTCGAAGATTTTCATCTATCCCGAGGAAGTCGTGGCGCTGTGGGCGTCAAAGCGCGTCGACCGGCCGGTAAAGTGGGTCTGCGATCGTTCCGAGGCATTTCTCGCCGACGCGCACGGCCGCGATCACGTCACGCATGCCGAAATGGCATTCGGACCCGACGGCAAGATCACGGCGTTGCGCGCCAAGACGATCGCCAATCTCGGCGCCTATATGTCGACCTTCTCATCGTCGGTGCCGACCTATCTCTACGCCACGCTGTTGTCGGGCCAGTACGAGATTCCGCAGATCTATTGCGAGGTCGACGCCGTCTACACCAATACCGGCCCGGTCGACGCCTATCGCGGCGCCGGCCGTCCGGAAGCGACCTTCGTGGTCGAGAGGCTGGTCGAAGTCGGCGCGCGGGAAATGGGGCAGGACCCGGCCGAGCTGCGGCGCAAGAATTTCGTCAAGACTTTCCCGCACCAGACGCCGGTGATCATGAGCTATGACGCCGGCGATTATAACGCTTCGCTCAAGAAGGCGATGGAGCTTGCCGACTACAAAGGGTTTGCCAAGCGCAAGCGCGAATCCGCGCGTCACGGCAAACTGCGCGGCGTCGGCTTTTCGACCTATATCGAGGCCTGCGGCATCGCGCCGTCGCAAGCGGTCGGCTCGCTCGGTTGCGGCGTCGGCTTGTGGGAATCCGCCGAGGTGCGGGTCAATCCGACCGGCTCGGTCGAAATCCTCACCGGCACTCACGCCCACGGCCAGGGCCACGAGACCACTTTTGCGCAAGTCGTCTCCGAGCGGCTCGGCATTCCGATCGACAATGTCTCGATCGTGCACGGCGACACCGACAAGGTGCAGTTCGGCATGGGCACCTATGGCTCGCGTTCCGGTGCGGTCGGCATGTCGGCGCTGGTGAAGGCGCTCGACAAGGTCGAAGCCAAGGCGAAGAAGGTCGCGGCGCATCTGCTCGAAGCGGCCGAAGGCGATATCGAGTTCAAGGACGGCAAATTCAGCGTTGCCGGCACCGATAAATCGGCGGCATGGGGCGACGTTTCGCTCAACGCCTATATCGCGCACAAATTTTCCGGCCACGAGCTTGAGCCCGGCCTGAAGGAGGGCGCGTTCTACGATCCGACCAATTTCACCTTTCCGGCCGGTTGCCACATCTGCGAAGTCGAGGTCGATACCGAAACCGGAAATACCGAGGTCGTCGCCTGGACCGCGGTCGATGATTTCGGCGTGGTGGTCAATCCGATGATCGTCGAGGGCCAGGTCCACGGCGGTATCGCCCAGGGCGTCGGCCAGGCGCTCTACGAAGGGGCGGTGTACGACAAGGACGGCCAGCTCGTGACCGGCTCGTTCATGGACTACGCCATGCCGCGCGCCGATTATTTCCCGCCGCTGACGGTCGGCACGACGATGACGAAATGTCCGTCGAACCCGCTCGGTATCAAGGGTTGCGGCGAGGCCGGCGCCATCGCCGCGCCGGCCGCCGTCATCAACGCCATCACCGACGCGATCGGCACGGAAAATCTCGCGATGCCCGCCACGCCATCAACGGTGTGGGCGGCGCTGCAGAAAACAGGCATGCCGCACGCGGCATAATCAGGAGACTTCAGATGTACAGCCTTCACGTTTCATCGTCCGCAAACAGTGCGCCAGGCTGCCGGCATTCTCACCAAGAACGGCGACGCCAAGCTGCTCGCCGGCGGCCAGACTTTGCTGCCGACAATGAAGCTGCGTCTCGCCGGGCCGCCGCAAATCGTCGATATGACGCTGGTCGAGGGATTGTCCGGCATCGAGCAGAGCGGCCGCTCGCTGTCGATCGGGGCAATGACGACACATAACGAAGTCAACACATCTCCGGTGGTGCAGCAGGCGGCTCCGGTGCTTGCCAAGCTCGCTGGCATGATCGGCGATCCCGCGGTCCGCCACCGCGGCACGATCGGCGGCTCGATCGCCAATAACGATCCCAACGCCGACTATCCGGCCGCCTGTCTCGGCCTCGGCGCCACCATCGTCACCAACAAGCGCCGCATCAAGGCCGACGATTTCTTCAGCGGCATGTTCTCGACCGTGCTGGAGCCTTCCGAAATTATCACCAAGGTGATCTTTCCGCTGCCGAAGAAGGCCGCCTATCAGAAATTCCGCAATCAGGCCTCGCGCTTCGCGCTGGTCGGCGTGTTTGTCGGCAAGCGCGGCAGCGAGATCCGGGTCGCCGTCACCGGCGCCGGCTCGAACGGCGTGTTCCGCGTCAAATCGTTCGAAGAGGCGCTGAAGAAGCGGTTCTCGCCGAAATCGCTGGAAGGCATGACCATTCCGGCGGACGGCATGAACGCGGACATCCACGGCAGCGCCGAATATCGCGCCCATCTCGTCGGCGTGCTGGCGCGGCGCGCTGTCGGCGAGGCCATCGGCAAGCCGGCGGCGTGATTAGTTAACGGCGTAATTCTCGTCGTGCCCGGCCGCCGAGTTCGGCCTTAGCTGGCCCGGGGCGAAAACTTGTTGCCGGGCATCCACGTCTTTACATGGCAGGAAGACGGAGATGGCCGGGACAAGCCCGGCCGTGACGGGTTAAGTTGAGACCATGACCACATCTTCTCCGCGCCCGCTTCCGGTGTCGATCGATGCCACCGTCGATCTTCTCGCCGAAGCCGAATATCTCGCCGACCGCTCGCTCGGCACGGTGCTCTATCTGGCGCTCAAAATGGGCCGGCCGATTTTCCTCGAAGGCGAGGCCGGCGTCGGCAAGACCGAGATCGCCAAGGTTTTGTCCTCGACGCTCGGCCGCCGGCTGATCCGGCTGCAATGCTACGAGGGGCTCGACGTCGCCGCAGCGGTGTATGAGTGGAACTACGCGGCGCAGATGATCGCCATCCGCGTTGCCGAGGCCGAAGGCGAGCACGACCGCGCCCGGCTCGAGCACGACGTGTTCTCGGAACGGTTTCTCATCAAGCGGCCGCTGCTGCAGGCGCTCGAGCCGGACACCGCCGGCGCCCCGGTGCTGCTGATCGACGAGATCGACCGCACCGACGAGGCGTTCGAGGCGTTCCTGCTCGAAGTTTTGGCCGATTTCCAGATCACCATTCCGGAAATGGGCACGGTGAAGGCCGCGCATCCGCCGGTCGTCGTCATCACTTCGAACCGCACCCGCGAGGTGCACGATGCGCTCAAGCGCCGCTGCCTCTATCACTGGGTCGGCTATCCGAGCGCCGAGCGCGAACTCGCGATCGTGCGCGCCAAGGTGCCGGGCGTCGGCAAGAAGCTGTCCGAGCAGGTGGTGGCTTCGTGCAGGCGTTGCGCAAGCAGGATCTGTTCAAATCGCCCGGCGTCGCCGAAACGCTCGATTGGGCCGGCGCGCTGTCCGAGCTCGATGTCGTGGCGCTCGATCCGGCGACGGTGTCCGACACGCTTGGCGTGCTTTTGAAATATCAGGACGACATCGCCCGGCTCGAAGGCTCGAAGGTCAAGGAACTCCTCGACGAAGTGAAGTCGGAGCTGCGCGCGGCGGAGTGAGCCCTATTCCCTCTCGCGCTTGCGGGGAGGGAAGGGGGAGCACTGCGGTAAGGCTGGCAGATGCAAGAAGGACAGGCCCCCTCCGGCCCCGGCTCGCCGGTCGTCCTCCCCGCAAGCGGGGGAGGAAAAGACACGGCCGCCTTGCCGAGAACATTCTCTACTTCGCCCGCGCGCTGCGCGCCGCCGGCATTCCGGTCGGGCCCGGCGCGGTGCTCGATGCGCTGGAAGCGGTGAGGGCGGCCGGCGTCGGCACCCGCGAGGATTTTTACTGGACGCTGCATGCGGTGTTCGTGAAACGCCACGAGCATTCGATCCTGTTCGATCAGGCGTTCCGCATCTTCTTTCGCCGCCGCGGCTATGTCGATCAGCTGTTGGCGATGATGCTGCCGCAATCGCCGGCGCCGCCGCAAGCGCCACAGGCCGGCGCGACGCGCGTGCATGAGGCGCTGTTCTCCGGCCTCGACGACAAGCTGAAAAAGGAACGCGAGATCGAGCTTGACGCCCGCATGACGGTGTCCGACCGCGAAGTGCTGCAAAAGAAGGATTTCGCGCAGATGACCAGCGCCGAGATCGCCAGGGCGAAAGAGGCGATGAACCGGCTCGTGCTGCCGCTTGCCGAAGTGCGCACCCGCCGCCTGGCGCCGCATATCCACGGCCATCTGATCGACATCCGCCGGACCTTGCGCGCCAGCATGAAAGGCGGCGGCGATTTTATCGATCTGCGCTTCATCGGGCCGAAGACCAAGCCGCCGCCGATTGTCGCGCTGCTCGACATATCGGGCTCGATGAGCCAGTACAGCCGCATCTTCCTGCATTTTCTCCACGCGCTCACCGATGCGCGCAAACGCGTCTCGACGTTTTTGTTCGGCACGCGGCTCTCCAATGTCACCCGCAGCCTGCGCCAGCGCGATCCCGACGATGCGCTGGCCGCCTGCTCGGCGGCGGTGCCCGACTGGTCGGGCGGCACGCGGATCGCCTCGTCGCTGCGCGCCTTCAACAAGCTGTGGGCGCGGCGCGTCCTCACCCAGGGCGCTATCGTGCTGCTCATCACCGACGGGCTCGAGCGTGACGCCGACGATACGCTGGCTTTCGAGATCGACCGGCTGCACCGCTCGGCCCGGCGGCTGATCTGGCTCAATCCGCTGTTGCGCTTCGAAGGCTTTGAGGCCCGCGCCCGCGGCATCAGGACGATGCTGCCGCAGGTCGACGAATTCCGGCCGATCCACAATCTCGAATCCATGGCCGGCCTTGTCGCCGCGCTGGCGAAGGGCGGCGGCTCCGCCGGTCCGAAAGCATGGATGCAAAACGTGGCGTGAGACGCTATATTCGGCTGGATATAGCGTATGGCGCGATAGCGCATGGCGAACAGGAAGAGAAGTAGCGATAGCTCAACTCGCAACTCAGCATTCGCTATTCGCTGTGAATGACGGAGACCTGATCATGCTTGCAACCGACAACGATATCCTCAAAGCCGCCGAGGACTGGCGCAAAGACGGCCGCGCGGTGGCGCTGGCAACGGTGGTCGAAACCTGGGGCTCGGCGCCCCGACCGGTGGGCTCCAACCTCGTCATCGACGAGGCGGGCAATTTCCTCGGCTCGGTCTCCGGCGGCTGCGTCGAGGGCGCCGTGGTCATCGAGGCGCTCGATGTGATCGAGAGCGGCAAGCCCAAAATGCTGGAATTCGGCGTTGCCGACGAGACCGCCTGGAAGGTCGGGTTGTCCTGCGGCGGCACCATCCGGGTGTTCGTCGAGAAAGTGGAGTAGAATTCGCCGCCATGAAACTCGACATCCTGACCGCATTGAATGCCGAGCGCGCTGCGCGCCGCGCGGCGATCGTCGTGACCAACACCGAAAACGGGCGGCAGCGGCTGGTCAAGTCAGCCGACATCGCCAAGGATCCGCTGCGCGCGGTGTTGGCCGAGCATCTGCGCACCAGCAAAAGCGGCATGGAGGAGACCGCGGACGGCCGCGTCTTTCTCACCGTCTATGTTCCGGCGCCGCAGCTCGTCATCACCGGCGCCGTGCATATCAGCCAGGCGCTGGCGCCGATCGGGAAAATCCTCGGCTACGACGTGACCATCGTTGATCCGCGCACTGCGTTTGCTTCGCCTGAACGCTTCCCCGACGTGAAAGTGATTGCGGAGTGGCCCGACACGGCGCTACCGCCGCTCAATGTCGATCGCTACACGGCGTTTGTGGCCCTCACCCACGATCCGAAAATCGACGATCCGGCGCTGCTTCATGCGCTGGCGCGCGACTGCTTCTATATCGGCGCGCTTGGATCGCGCAAAACCCATGCGCGCCGCATCGAGCGGCTCAAAGCCGCCGGTGTCAGCGACGCGGCCGCCGCGCGCATCCATGCCCCGATCGGTCTCGACATCGGCGCCGTGTCGCCTGCCGAGATCGCGGTCGCCATCATGGCGCAGATCACCGAACGGCTTCGCGAGGAAGCCGACGCCGTCCCAATCGCCGCCCCGCAAGCGGGGGAGGGCCGGGTGGGGGCTGTGGCGGCGTCATGAAGTTCGGTGCGGTCGCGCCGCAGGATGCGCTTGGTGCGACGGCCGTGCACACCCTCCGCCAGGCCGGGCTCGTTCTCAAGAAAGGCACGCTGATCGGCGCCGCCGAAGTGACGGCGCTGCAAGCCGCCGGCATCAAAGACCTCGTCGTGGCGCGGCTTGAGCCCGGCGACGTCGGTGAAGATATCGCCGCGGCGGAGATCGCCGAGGCGGTCGCCGGCGAGGCCGTGCATGTCGATCGCGCCTTTACCGGGCGCGCCAATCTGTTCGCGCAAACCTCAGGCGTTCTGGTCGTCGACAAGAACGCCATCGACCGTCTCAACCGGATCGACGAGGCCATCACCTTTGCGACCTTGCCGGCTTTCAAGCCGGTGGTCGCCGGCGAGATGATTGCCACGGTGAAAATCATCCCGTTCGCGGTTGCCGGCGCCGCACGCGATGCGGCGCTTGCCAGCGTGGCAAAACCGCTGCTGCGCGTCGCGCCCTATCGCGTGCGCAAGGTCGGCATCGTGTCGACCGTGCTGCCGGGTCTCGCCACCAAAGTGATCGAAAAGACACTGAAGATCACCGCCGACCGGCTCGCGCCCGCCGGCGCCGCAATCGTAGCCGAGCGCCGCGTGCCGCATGAGCGTGCGGCGCTTGCGCGTGCGCTCGATGAGGTGCTCAAGGCCGGCGCCGAGCTTGCGATCGTGTTCGGCGCGTCGGCGATTGCCGACCGCCGCGACGTCATCCCGGCGGCGCTCGAAGAGATCGGCGGCCGCATCGAGCATTTCGGCATGCCGGTCGATCCCGGCAATTTGTTGATGATCGGTGCCGCCGGCAACCGACCGGTGATCGGCGCGCCGGGCTGCGCGCGCAGCCCCAAGGAGAACGGTTTTGATTGGGTCCTGATGCGGCTCCTCGCCGGGCTCGCGGTGCCGCCCGAGGACATTACCGGGCTCGGCGTCGGCGGGCTGTTGATGGAAATCGTCACCCGGCCGCAGCCGCGCGAGGAACCGCTGCAGCCCGGCCGCTCCATCGCCGCGGTCGTGCTTGGCGCCGGCCGCTCGAGCCGCATGGGCGGCCCAAATAAACTGCTGGCGGAAATCGCCGGCCAGCCGCTGGTTCGCATTGTCGTCGACGAGGCGCTCAAATCGCGCGCCCGGCCGGTGATCGTCGTCACGGGCCATCAGCACGAGCGCGTCGAGGCGGTGCTCGACGGCCTGCCGGTCAAATTCGTCCACAATCCGAATTTCGCCGATGGCCTTGGCACCTCGCTCAAAACCGGCATCGCCGCGCTGCCGGCGGAAGTGGAGGGCGCCATCGTCTGCCTCGGCGACATGCCGCAGGTCGATTTTGGCCTGATCGATCAACTGATCGGCGCGCTCGACCCCGACAAAGGCGCGCTCATTGTCGTGCCGACCATCGACGGCAAGCGCGGCAATCCCGTGGTGTGGTCGCGGCGGTTTTTCCAGGACCTCATGACGGTCGAGGGCGACGTCGGCGCGCGCTATCTGATCGGTCGCTACCCCGAAGCCGTCGTCGAGGTGCCGCTGACCGGGACCGCGGCCCTGACCGACGTCGACACGCCGGAAGCCCTCGCCGCAGTGAAGAAAGAGCTGGAGAGGACCTGAGATTTCCTCCAAGGCCACCGGGGGTAGCCCGGCGGAGGGATCGATTTACCAACTCGAAACTCTTCCCCATTAGCTTTCTCGCATCCTCTGGGGAGGGGCTTTCCATGTTCGCAATTGCGCGGAATATTGCGCTCGCCATTGTGCTCGCCGCCGCGACGCTCAACGCCGCCGATGCGGCCGGGGCGCTCGCGGTCGGTACCTGCGGCGCCTATGGCTACGGTTTCGATTTCGCGAGAGTGACCGATGCGCGGGCTGCCGCCATGCGCAAATGCTCTGGCGGCCATTGCCAGGTCGTCGGCATCGTCCGCAAGGGCTGCGCGGCGATGGCGGTCGACGCCAAAAATCCCTGCGGCTCCTATGGCTGGGCGCTCAATTCGCATCTCGGCAAGGCGGAGAACTTGTCGATGCAGCGTTGCGCGCAGTTCGGCGGCCGCGAATGCGTGGTGCGCGCCTGGGCCTGCGACGAGAAGGGCTGAGCGCGCCCGGCAACGCTTCCCCGCGCTCTGATCAATCGCCGCTATCGAGCTCGCGGTGCAGGCGTGCTTCGTCGAGCGCGCCTTCCCATTTCGCCATCACGATCGTCGCGACCGCGTTGCCGAGAAGATTGGTCGGCGTGAGGCCCTGCGACATCAGGCGATGGATGCCGAGGACCAGCGCCACGCTGGCGACCGGAATGCTGCTTTCGGCGCCAAGGGTTGCTGCCAGCACCACGAACGCCGCGCCGGCGACGCCCGCCGCACCTTTCGATGTCAGCAACAGAATGAAGAGAAGCCCGATCTGGTGCCAGATATCGAGCGGCGTATTGGTGGCTTGCGCGAGAAATACCGTCGCGGTCGCCAGATAGAGGCAGGTGCCGTCGAGATTGAACGAATAGCCGGTCGGCACCACCAGCCCCACCACGCTCTGTTCGCAGCCGAGCCGTTCGAGCTTGGCGATGATGCGGGGCAGCACTGTCTCCGACGAGGTCGTGGCGATGCAGATCAGAAGCTCCTCCTTGATGTAACGGATCAGTTTGAGCAGACTGAAGCCGCAGAAACGGGCCAACGGGACAAAGCCGACGATAATGAAGATCACGCAGGTCAGATAAAATCCGAGCAGAAGCTTGCCGAGCGAAGCCAGCGAGCCGACGCCGAACTTGCCGACGGTGAACGCGATGGCGCCGAAGGCGCCGAGCGGCGCCGTCCACATGACGATGCCGACGATGACAAAAACCATCTTCGCGGCGACATCAATCATGTCGACCAGCGGCTTTGCCCGCTCGCCGAGCGAGACCAGTGCAAAACCGGACAGGATGGCGATGAACAGGACTTGCAGGATATTGCCCTCGGTGAAGGCGCCGACAAAGGTCGACGGAATGATGTTCATCAGGAACGGTATGGCGCCGACTTGATGGGTCAGCTTGACATAAGGCTCGACGACGCTCGGATTGAGCTTGCTGACATCGACGTTCATGCCGGCGCCGGGCTTTAGGACATTGACCGCGACGAGGCCGACGATCAGTGCGACAGTCGTCATGACCTCGAAATAGATCAGCGCCCGGATGGCGACCCGGCCGACCCGCGCCATATCCGCCATATGTGCGATCCCGGTCACCACGGTGCAGAAGATGATCGGGGCGATCAGCATCCGGATCAGCTTGATAAAGGCGTCGCCGAGCGGCCCCATGCTGACGGCGAGGTCGGGCGCCAAAACGCCGAGCACGACGCCAAGCGCCATGGCGATGAGCACCCACACCCATAGCTGCGTCCACCACGGATGGCGGGTTCGCGCGGGGCGCGGCACCGAAGCGGTGGCGGTCAAATCGTCCTCCTCGGCAACGGGTGCGGGCGACCGCGAGCATCTCTAGCGCGGAACGGGGAGGGGCGAAATCCAGCAAAGGGCGTGGCAGCCGCGCGTTCACACTATCGCGTGCTGACACCGGCCCGCGGACAAGGCCGCTGCGGCGGCCGCAGGCAGATCTTGAGCCAGATCAAAGCGCTCCGCTCCGGCCGCATTACAACAATCGCAAGGCGGCCTTGAAATTGACTGACTGGTCAGTCATATTACGGAAATGACTAATAGCCGCAAATCACGGCCGCAGCGGCCGGTTCTACCGGCAACCAGCCGCACCGTGTCAGCGCCCCGGCAGGGCGCGCGCGCCGCCAAGGCAGCCGCGCGGCGTGGCGCAATCCTCGACGCTGCGCTCGATGAGTTTTCCGCGCGCGGCTTCGCGGCGGCGCGGCTTGATGACGTGGCGAAGCGGGCCGGCGTCGCCAAAGGCACGATCTATCTGCACTTCAAAGACAAAGAGAGCCTGTTTCAGGAGCTGATCCGCTCCATGAGCCCCGTCGTCGGCACGATCGAGTCGGCGTTCGCCACCGATCTGCCGTTGCGCGTCATTGCCGACCGGATGATCGAGATTCTCGTCCGCGAAATTTTCGGCACGCGCCGCATTCAGGTGATGCGGCTCATTATCAGTGAGGGGCCGCGCTTTCCCGACATTGCCGAGTTCTACTATCGCGAAGTTTTGGAGCGGATCATGACGGCCGCGCGCGGACTGTTTCGCCGGGCGCGCAAGCGCGGCGAGCTTGCCGATGACACGCTGATCCGCTTCCCGCAATTGCTCGGCGCTCCCGCCGTGGTCGCCATCGTGTGGAGCGGATTGTTCGAGCGTTTCGAACCGCTCGATGCGCGCGCCATGATGCGTGCCTATTTCGAACGGCTGCTGGCGCCGCGGAGGCCGGCATGAGGACGCGCTTTGCCGCCGCCACGCTCCTGCTCGCCCTTCTGCTTCCGGCCTGCGATAAAACCGACACCACCTATCAGGGCTGGGTCGAGGCCGATCTGATTTTCGTGGCGCCCGATGAGGTCGGCCGGGTCATGACGCTTTCCGTGGACCAGGGCGATGCCGTCAAAACCGGCGATCCGCTGTTTACCGTCGATGACGATCTGCAACGCGCCGATCTGGCTCAGGTCGAGGCCTCGCTGACGAATGCGCAACAGACCTTTGACCGCGCCGCCATGCTGCTGAAGAACGCATCGGGCACCCAGAAAGACTTTGACGCCGCGCAGGCGGCGCTGCGCGATGCGCAGGCGCGGGTCAATTCGGCGCAGACCCGGCTGACGCGCCGCCGCGTCTTCAGCCCGGTGACGGGGACCGTCGAGCAGGTCTATTACCGTCCCGGCGAAATGGTGCCGGCGGACCGGCCGGTGGTGGCGCTGTTGCCTCCCGGCAATATCAAAGTGCGCTTCTACGTGCCGGAGACGGTGCTGCCGCGCATCGCCTATGGCGACACGATCAAGATCGGCTGCGACGGCTGTGCAAAGGATCTGACCGCGCGGGTGAGCTTCATTGCCCGGCAGTCCGAATTCACGCCGCCGGTGATTTACAGCCTGCAGGAACGCGCCAAGCTTGTGTATCTGATCGAGGCACACCCGGATAGGCCGGGCGCCTTGCGCGTCGGTCAGCCGCTCGACGTGACGCTCGTGCCGCGGCCGGCACCGACGCCGTCGCCCGAGGCGACACGATGAGCGCCGCGGCGCCCTCCGACATTGCCATCGACGTGCATGGCCTCACCAAGTCGTTCGGCGGCCACACCGTGGTGCGCGACCTGTCGATGCAGGTCAAACGCGGCACGATATTCGGATTCCTCGGCCCCAACGGGTCAGGCAAGACGACGACCATCCGCATGCTGTGCGGCCTGCTGACGCCCGACCAAGGCGAGGGCACCTGTCTCGGCTACGACATCCGCACCGAGGCGGCAAAGATCAAGATCAATGTCGGTTACATGACGCAGCGTTTCAGCCTCTATGAGGATCTTTCGGTCCGCGAAAACCTCGAATTTGTTGCGCGCATTTACGGCCTGCCGCACCCGGCGTCCGTCGCCAAAGCGACGATCGCGCGGCTTGGCCTGCAGGGCCGTGAGGAGCAAGTGGCGGAAAAACTCTCCGGCGGCTGGAAACAGCGGCTCGCGCTTGGCGCCTGCACGCTGCACCAGCCAAAACTGCTTTTGCTCGATGAGCCGACCGCCGGTGTCGACCCCAAGGCGCGCCGCGATTTTTGGAGTGAGATTCACGGACTGGCCGCCGCCGGCCTCACGGTCCTCGTCTCCACCCATTACATGGACGAAGCCGAGCAATGTTACGAGATCGTCTATATCGATCTCGGCCGTGTCCTCACCCGCGGCACGGTCAGCGAGGTGGTCGCGAACTCGCATCTGACGACCGTCAAGGTCACCTCGACCGACGGTGAAAATCTTTCCGCGCTCGCCAAAGAGATCAAAGCGCGTACCGGCGTCGAAATGGTCGCGCCATTCGGCACCAGCCTGCACATTTCCGGCCGTAACAGTGCCGCGCTGGAGGCCGCCATCACGCCCTATCGCGGTCGGCCCAAACTTAGCTGGGAGCGCTCATCTCCGTCGCTCGAAGACGTCTTTATCGACCTTATGGGCCAGACCCCGGGGGCCGCCAAAGGCGACGTGCCCAAAGGCGAAGCGCCCAAAGACGAAGCGCGTAAGGACGATGTCCGATGAAGGCGAGCGCTGCCCTTGGGACGATTATCGGAGCCGGCGGCTTCTGGCGCCGCACCGGCGCCATGCTGCTCAAGGAAGTGCTGCAGTTGCGCCGCGACCGCATCACCTGCGCCACGATGATCTCGATCCCGCTGCTGCAACTCGTGCTGTTCGGTTACGCGATCAATACTACTCCGCGCGATCTGCCGACTGCGGTTCTGCTGCAGGAACGAAGCGACGTCGGCCGCTCGATCCTGGCCGCATTGCGAAACACCAAGTACTTCAAGGTCACCCAGCTGTTGCACGACGAAGCCGAGTTCGACCAGGTACTGGCGTCCGGCAAAGTGCTGTTCGCCGTCGAGGTCCCGGCCGGCTTCGAGCGGGCGCTGCGGCGCGGCGACGATCCGGCGCTGCTTGTCGCCGCCGACGCCACCGATCCGGTGGCGAGCGGGTCGGCGCTTGCGGCGCTGTCGCAGATCGTCAGCACCGCGCTCGCCAACGATCGCGGGCTTCCCACTGCCGGCCAGCCCTTGTTCGAGATCCGCGCCCATGCGCGCTACAATCCGGCTGCCGTGACGGCGCTGAACATCGTGCCGGGCCTCCTTGGCACCATCCTGACGCTCACCATGCTGATCTTCACCGCGCTTTCGGTCACGCGCGAGATCGAACGCGGCACCATGGAGAGCCTGTTGGCGATGCCGATCACGCCATTCGAGATCATGCTCGGCAAGATCGCGCCCTATGTCGTGGTCGGTTTCGTCCAGGCGGCGCTGATCCTCGGCGCCGGCGCGTTGCTGTTCGGCGTCCCGATCGTCGGCAACATCACGCTGCTTGCGGCGCTGACCACGCTGTTCATCGCCACCAACCTGGCCTTCGGCTACACCTTCTCGACGCTGGCGCAGAACCAGCTGCAGGCCATGCAGATGTCGATGATGTTCTTTTTGCCCAACATGATGCTGTCGGGCTTCATCTTCCCGTTTCTCGGCATGCCGCGCTGGGCGCAGATGGTCGGCGAGTTCCTGCCGCTCACGCATTTTAACCGCATCGTGCGCGCCATCATGCTCAAGGGTTCCGGGCTCGCCGACTTGCAATACGACACCTGGGCGCTGGCCGGCTTGATGGCCTTCGCGATGACGATTGCGGTGACGCGCTTCCGCCGCACCCTCGATTAAAAAGGGCGCTCAAAACCTGGTGCTGACCCCGACGCGCAGGTAAGGCCCGCTGCGACGGTCGGAATCCATCGACCAGCCGGAGCCGGCCGACCATTCGACGCCGTTGACATGCAAGCCGGTGAGGTGCGCGCCGATCTCGAACTGCTGGAAGTTTGCGCACCAGATCATCTCGGTTTCGGGCCCGACGAACATGGCGTCGAAGATGCGATAGCCGAGCGCACCGCGCACATAGCCGGTGGGGCCGATCGAAGTGATCGCGCCGTTGATCGCGGCCATGACGGTGGCGGCCGGCTGATACCAGATGTCGGTTGCGAATTGGCCGCCGGCATAAAGGCCGTGCAGCCGGCTGCCCGGATCGAAGGGCGACAGCCGGTAATCCTGCACGACGGGCCCGGCGAAGACGCTGACGGTGAGGCCGTCGTGCACGAAGCGCCAGCCCGGCAGCGCCGCACCGGACAGCATGGTGCCGTGGACATCGGCCTGCAGGTCGCTCGCGTTGTAGGTATAGCCGCCGCCATTCACGAGGAGTTTTAGCGTGAAGCCACCGGTGTCCAGCCCGCCGGCGACCACAGCGCTCCGCCGTAGAGGAACGCGCCGTAGCGCCACAAATCGGTGCCGCCGAACATGAGAAAAGACGGCGTATTGGGCGAAGCGGGTTCCGTCCGCCCCAATACCGTACTCGACAGCATAACCGCGACGGCGACGGCCATCGCACCAACAACCCGCAACAGTGACACCGGGTAGCCCCAACCGGCCCGCGAACAACCTTAGGTTATATCGGTTGTGTCACCTGCCAAAATCAAGCCCCCATGATGCGGCGCCGGCCTGTGGAAAACTCGGCCCGTCAGCGGCGGCAGACGTGGCCGGGGCCGCGCCGGGCTGACCTGCAAGAATGCGGTATGTGGTCCGGCAGCCCCGCGCTATACCGTTGAGACTGGCCGGGAATCGAACGATGACGATTGCAGCGACGACGCCTTTGCCGAGTGAGCGCACCGCTGAGCAGTCGCGCCGGCGGATCGCCATCGGCTTTATGAATTGGGCTCACGCGATCGATCACTTCGTGATCCTGATCTATCCCACCGTCGTCATCGAGCTCGAGGTGGTTTATGGCCGCTCTTATTCGACGCTGATCGCGCTGGCGACCGCATCGTTCATTGCTTTCGGCTTGTTCTCGCTGCCGGCCGGCTGGCTCGGCGACCGCTGGAGCCGCCGCAACCTGATGGTGGCATTCTATCTCGGCTGCGGCGCTTCGCTCATCGGCGCCGCTCTGGCGCCGTCGCTTTATGTTCTTGGCTTCGCGCTGTTTATGCTTGGCGTGTTCGCGGCGATCTATCATCCGGTCGGCACCGCGGTAATCCTGGAGAATGCGACGGTGCGCGGCCGCACGCTGGCGTTTAACGGCGTCTGCGGCAATCTCGGCGTGTCGCTCGCGGCCGGAATAACGGCGGCGCTGACGGCGGCGTTTTCCTGGCGCGGGGCTTTTCTGGTGCCGGGCGTTATCTGTCTTATTACCGGCCTGGTCTATCCGTGGCTCGTTGCTGACGAAGGCAAGCACCACGCCGCGTCGCGATCGAAGGCCGCGGACGTGTCGCTGCCGCTGCGGATCGCAGCGACCTTGTTCGTATTGTTCGTCATCGTGGCGCTGAGCGCCGGATTGGTCTTCAACACCATTTCGGTGTCGCTGCCGAAGATCGTCGACGAACGGGTCGGCCACGACATTTCGCTGGTCGCGGTCGGCGGCTTGACGACGGCGGTGTTCCTGTGCGGCGCCATCGCGCAACTCACCGTCGGCCGGCTGGTCGAGCGATTTCCGCTGCATATTCTGTTCGCTGTGCTCGCAGTGATGCAGTTTTCCGGCGTGGTGTGGGCCGCCTGTGCGTCCGGCGTGACGCTGTTGTTCGCGCTCGCTTTCACCATGGCGGCGATCTACGGCCAGATCACCGTCAACGATCTCGTCATCGCCCGCTACACCGCCGACGCCTGGCGCGGCCGCGTCTATGCGGTACGCTATTTCCTCACTTTCATGGTGTCGGGCGTTGCGGTTTCGCTGATCGCGGTGCTTTACGGCAAAGGCGGCTTCGGCTTGGTGCTCGACGCGACCGTTTTTATGGCGCTCGGCTTCCTGATCGCCGTGATGCTGATTGCCGTGATCGCCAGCAGCGTGGAAAAAGCCCGCCTCCCGCAGCCCGCCGGCTGAGCGTGCTCATTGGCGCGCAAGTGCCAATCCGACAACCGATTTTCGCGAACAGCGACCGCTCTAGGGCCTGAGCACGATTTTGGCAGCGGCGGTGGCGCCGGCATCGAGATCGCGAAAAGCCTGCGGTCCATCCGCCAACGGCCGCTCTTCCACCCAATCGAGCGCGCCAAGCTGACCGCTTGCGATAGCCTCGAGCGTTTCGCGAAATTCGAGCGGCGTATAGCAATAGGTGCCGGCGACGATGATCTCCTGCAACGTGATCTTGCGGACGTCGAGCCCCTCCGACCCCGGCAGCAGTCCGACGTGAACGATCACGCCTCCCGGTTTGACCAGCCGGCTGGCGGCGGTCCGGGTCGCACTTGCGCCGACCGCATCGATCACGAGGTCGCTCGTCAGCTTTGCCGGCGCGCCGGCTTCGTCTGGCGCGTAGCAGCGAAAGTCGGCGGCGCGCGAGGCGGTTTTCCGGCGCGCGGCATTGGGTTCGCCGATCGCAATGTCGCGGGCGCCCTGCATCGCCAATACCAGAGCGCAGCCGAGCCCGATGGCGCCGCCGCCGAGGACCACGCAGCGGCTGGCCGAAATCGGCCGGTCGAGCAGCCGCGCTCCGAGATTGACGGCGTGATAGGCCACCGCCAGCGGCTCGGTAAGCGCCGCCTTTTGCATGTCGAGGTGATCGGGGATGGGAACGAGGTTGCATTCCGGGACGCGCACGCGTTCGGCAAACGCGCCCGCGCGCGGCGGTACCGAAAGAAGTTCGCGCGATGGACACAAATGCTGACGGCCGGCCAGACACCAGTCGCAGACCCCGCAGGCGACGAGCGGATTGACCGCAACGCGCGCCCCGGCTTTCGGGCCGCTGATCACGACACCCGCCGCTTCATGTCCCAGGACGAAAGGAGGCGGCCGGCGTAAATCGTGTCCGTGATAGGCGTGCATGTCCGAGCCGCAGATGCCCACCGCATCGACCCGAACCAGAACGTCGTCGTTGCGCGGCGGCGGTTCCGCCTCGTCGCGCAGCACGAGAACATTCGCTTGGGTGTAGACCAGCGCTTTCATGTTTTTCTTTGCCGCGAGGGCGCTATCGCCCAATGCCGGCGATGCGCTGCAAAGCGGACACGAGCTGGCGATTGCTGACCGGCACGAATTATCCGTGCAGCGGCCGGCTTGCAGCTACGCCGGATGTCGCGCGGCGAGCGCCATGCCGATCATCGCCGTGCCGCCGAACAGCATGTTGATGCCGACCAGAAGCCCGAGCGCCCAGGCCGCCGTTCCCGGCAGGCCCGCGAAAATAATGCCTGCGAGGATAAGGTCGACAATGCCGCTCGCCAGCATCCAGCCCCAGCGGCCGGAGAGCTGCGCCCGATGCTCGAAGGCGTACATCAGCGTGGCGATGCCCTCGACGATGAAAAAGGCGATCAGGACCAGCGTCAGCGATATCGTCCCGCTGATCGGCCAACGGATCAGGATAATGCCTGCCGCAATGGCGATGACCGCGGACAACAGCGCCCACCAGAAGCCCGGCGCGTTGCGCATCCAGAACGTCGTCACCAGGCCGACGCCGCCGGAGATCAGGAACAGCCAGCCGATGACAAGGGTAAATGCGAGCGTCGCGATCACCGGCACGATGATCGCGGCCATGCCGAGAAGGATGAGCACGATGCCCTCAAATAGAAAGAGGCCCCAATGGGCATGGATCGCGCTGGCGACCGCGCGGCCGATATCCTGGCCGGGACTGGGCTGATTCATTGTCATGATGTGCTCCCTGAAATCGGTCGCCGAGCGGCAACGGTGAGCGGCGTTCCGGTTTGTTAACCTTTTGGAACCAAGTCGGGTGCATAATGTTGCACAAAAGCCGGCCTTGCATAACTGCCTTCGGGCACCTATGTAGGCTGTGCGGCGTTGAGCTTCAGGGCTCCGTTGCGGGACGGCCACTGTTACGATAGGCGACGCCGGATGTACGCGCGCCACGTCGGAACATGTGGCCGTTAGCTTTTCCGGCTCAGCATGATGGATTCCAGTTCGTCGCGGCATCAGGCTTGCGATTGCAACTTCGCAATCAGCGCCATCGCGCCGTCGGGAGCGCGGATTTTTCCCTCATGGATGACGTAGGCGAACACGTCGCGCGGCCGCGGCTTTGCCTTGGCCTTTGGCGCCGGAGCAATGTGCGGCAGATCTTTTGGTGATTGGCCTTTTGACCAGCTGCGCAAGCGCCCGGCCCAGGCATCGAGCTGTTTCGGCGGATAGGCGGTCGTCACATTGTCCATGCCGCGCTGCAGCCGCGCATAAATGAAGTCGCCGGTCACGTCGGCGATGTTGGGGTATTTCGCATGGTCGGTGAACACCACCGGCATGATGAATTCGCGCAGCAGAGCGATGAATTCGGCGGTGGCAAAGCTGTCATGGCGGACTTCGATGACATGCCGGATCGCATGCCCGTCGAATTTTTGCGGCAGCAATTCGAGGAAGCCGCCAAAATCGGCGGCGTCGAATTTTTTGGTTGGGGCGAATTGCCAGAGCAGCGGCCCAAGGTGGTCGCCGAGTTCGGTGATGCCGGAATGAAGGAAGCGTTTGATCGAGTCGCCCGCTTCCTTGAGCACACGCCGGTTGACGGCAAAGCGCGGGCCCTTGAGCGCGAACACGAAGCCGGATGGCACCTCACTCGCCCATTTGCGAAACGTTGCCGGCGTCTGCGAGCGATAAAACGTGCCGTTGACCTCGATCGAAGTCAGCCGCTCGCTGGCATAAGCAAGCTCTTTCGCGTGCGGCAGGCCTCGCGGATAAAACACACCGCGCCACGGTGCGAAAGTCCAGCCGCCGACGCCGATATAGATGCGGCCGCTGCGGGTCTGCGTCATGCTGGTTTGCCTCGATGTCTGAGTCATTTGCCTGTCATCCAGGAATGTTACCTATTCGATGTTAGCGGCGGTGGAGATGTGTTGGGTTTTCTCCATTGCCGCAACGGCCACGGTGAGATCGGCGACGCCGGATGAACGCGCGCCCTCGCTCGTGGTCGTTTCCGTTTTTGTGCGCCGGCTCACCCGTCGGGATCGAGCGTAAACAGTTCCTGCGGATGCGACACGCCGCGCAGGGCATAGCGTCCCACCGAAACCAGGCGGCGCTTGATGTCCCCGACCTCGGCGAACGCCGCCGACATCAGGATCGGCTGATCGACCGAGCGGCACATCGCCGCAATCCGGCTGACCTCGTTGACCGCCGGGCCGATGACGGTGAAGTCCAGCCGCTCGCGGCTGCCGACATTGCCGTAGAAGACTTCGCCGACATGCAGACCGAGATACATGTCGGTGACGGGTTTGCCGTCCGCCGCCCTTTGCTTTTTCAATTCGGCGACGCCCCGGCGCGCCGCGATCGCTGCCGCCAGCGCCATGTCGCAGGCGTGCGCGGTCTTCGGCGGTGAAAATGGCAAGCGTGCCGTCGCCGATCAGCTTGAGAACATCGCCGCCGTGCTTGTGGATCGCCGAGACGATTGCATCGGCGTAGTCGTTCAAGAGCGGGATGACTTGCGCCGGTGCGGTGTCGGTGATGCGGGTAAATCCCCGCAAATCGCTGAACCAGACCACGGCGTCGATGCGCTCGCTGATGCCGCGCACGATCCGTCCGCTCAACACGCGCTGGCCGGCGTCGCGGCCGAGATAGGTCGCCATCAGCGTGCCGGTCATGCGCGCGAGCGATACCGACTTGATGGCGAGTGCGAGGTATGGCGCGATGCGGGTGAGCGCGGCGATGTGGCCGTCGTTGAAACCGTCAGATGCCCGCGTCGCCCATGATGAATACACACAGTCCATTTCGCCGATGATGCCTTCGGCGGCAAAGCGGTTGATGATCGCGACATAGTCGGTCATTCCAGCCGCGAGCAAATCAGAAAGGAACGAGAATTGGTCGGCCACTGCCGCGTTTAAACGGATGCGCAACTGCGATTCGCCAGTTTGCAACATTCTGTAGAACGGGCTGCGGCGCCAGCGCTCGGCGGCCGCCACGTCCACCGGACTGGAATCCGATGCAGTGAGTCCATCCAGGCTGGTGCGGCCGTATTCGAGGATCGACGATTCGGCTGGGCCAAAGCCCCAGCGAAACAGCCGGCCTTCATGGACGGGATGCAGCGTGTCGATAAACACTTGACCGCGGTCGAGCGGCAGTCCGGCCGCGACGCAACGCTCGCAGAATCCCGACACGATGCCGGTTTCCGACGATCCGGCCAGACCGGCCTGGATCAGCCATGCCGATAGATCGCTGAAGAAAGCTTCGTTCATGTCGTCATTATATGGGATCCGAGCGCCGGCGGCCGGGCGTCGCTCAGCCGAGTTCGGCAATCAGCGTTTTCGCCGCCACCATATCGGGGCGTCCAAATCCTTCGGTGAAGCCGTCATAGACCGGCGCCAGCAGGCCATGGGCCTCTTCGCGGCGGCCCTTTTCACCCAGCAGCCTGGCCAGGCTCATGGCGGCGCGCAATGCGAGCGGGCGGCATGATTGCCGGGTTGCGCTGGCAAGCGCCTCGCGGAATGCGGCCTCGGCCGCTGCCGCGTCGCCACGCGATTGCGCCAGAAAAATCTCGCCGCGCAGCCGAAAGACGTCCGGTTCGCAAAAATGGTTGCCGCTTTTTCGTATCTCTTCGGTCGTCAGATCGGCGCTCGTCAAGGCTTGCTCCGTAAGCCCCGCGCGCAACTGTTGTTCGATGATCTGGATGAGCATGATCGGCCGGAAGCCGGCGTAGTACGGCAGATTGACCATGCGCACCATCTGATCGATGCCGGCGTCATAACCGCCCTGTTGCGCCGCGAGCCAGCCGCGAAGGAACAGTGCATCCGCGAGCGGCCAGGGAAACTTGTTGCGTTCGGCGAGCGGGTGGAGTTCGTCCGCCACCGCTTGGCATTTCTCGGTGTCGCGCAGCAACATCATCGTCATGCTGGCGCGCTGAAACGCATGCGCCAGCGAAAAAGCATGGCCGAGCTGGCGCGCATCGTCGATCGCCTGCCAGGCCATGGCGTGCGCCTGTTCGAGAAGGCCCTGACCCCACAAGCCCAAGGCATAGAACGATCGCGCGCACATGCGGGCGTCGTGGCCGCCGAAATAATAGGCGTGATCGCGGTGCCGCTCGCGGTCGTAGAGGCGGACGACTTCCTGCGCGGCAGTGCTGAGCGCCGTAAAATTCGCCTCGCGCAGCATCATCGGAACCTTGGCGTGATAGGCTTCGAGTAGGAAGTCGGCATTATCGAGTTGACGCGCGATCGCCACGAGCTCGTCGGACAGTGCGGCGGCCTCATCAGGCCGGCCGCCTGTCGTGGCGTTGAACCAGATGCCCCAGGTCGCCAAAAAGCGCTCCCGCCCGCGATCCGGCAAGGCGTGGGCGAGCGCATGGGCCCGCCGATAATGCGTCGCCGCTTGCGGCGACGACGGACCGATGGCGATGAGCTGGGCGAGGCCCAATCCGAGGCTGACGCCGAGCTCCAGTCTGTCGCGCTCCGGGCCTTCCGGCATGGCCGTGACCAGACGCTGCGCGTTGGAATAATGTGCAACCAATTCCTTCATGGCGAAACGGCGCAAGTTCCGCTCGCCGGCGCGCATGTAATATTCGACGGCTTTTTCGGTTTGCCCGGCGCGCTCGAATTGCTGCGCGATCAGTTCGGGCGTGGTTTTGGCCACGTCGGGGAAACGTTTTTCAAGCACCAGCGCGGTGGCGGAGTGGAGCTGCTGGCGCCGCACGCGCAGCATTGCGGAATAAGCGGTGTCCTGCACCAGCGCGTGCTTGAAGGAATAGGTCGCGTTGGGCGGCGTGCCGCGCAAGAACAACAGCTCGGCTTCGGTGAGCCGGATCAGCGCGTCTTGCAGCACCACGTCCGGCAATCCGGCGACCGCGGCGAGGACCTCGTATGAGAACTCGCGGCCGATGGCGGCGCCGATCTGCAGGACCTCGCGCGCCGAGCCGAGCCGGTCGACGCGCGCCATCAGCGAGGCTTGCAGCGTTGACGGAATGGCGAGCGGCTGGCTCGGCCGATCGAGCAGATAGCGGTCGCCTTGCACCTGCAACTGCTCGCTTTCGAGCACGGCCTTGGTGAGCTCTTCGACGAACAGCGGCACGCCATCGGTACGGTCGACGATCTGATCGAGAAGCTCCGGCGGCAGCGATTTGCCGCCGGTGATGTGCGCCACCAGAGTGGCGCGTTCGCGCTGGGAGAGCCGGCTGAGGGTAATCATGGTGACGTGCGGCTGCCCGGTCCACGACGGCTGGTAGTCGGGCCGGAACGTGATGACGAGGAGGATCGGCAGGCTTTGCAGCCGCTCGATGGTCAGTGTCAGCAATTCGAGCGTGGTCGGGTCGGCCCAATGCACGTCCTCGAACAGAATGAGCACGGGGCGGCGGCGCGTCAGCGCTTCGAGCTGTTCGAGGAGCGCGTTGAGGAGCCGCCGCCGCTTGCGCTGCGGATCCATATCGGCAGGCTCCGGCGCGCGGCTGTCCGCGAGGCCCAGGAGCTCCATGAACAGACTGACGTCGGCTGCGGCAATTCCCGCCTCCGGCGTCAGCACTGCCGCAAGCTTGGCGCGCCGCTCGGCCGCGGTGTCGTTCGGCGTGAAGCGGGCGGTATGCTGCAATTGGCCGAAGATCGGCTGCAGTGCACTGCCCTGATGATGCGGCTGGCAGAAGTAGCGCAACAGGACATGTGCTTCGCCCGCGAGGCTATCCTCCAGCGCCGCGGTCAGGCGCGATTTGCCGATGCCGGGCTCGCCGGCCAACAGCACGACGCGGCCTTCGCCGGTTTTGATCTGCTGCCAGCGCCGGGCCAGCATATCCATTTCCTCGTCGCGGCCGATCAGTGGGGTGCGGTTTGCGGCGCGCAAGGTTTCGAAGCGGCTGGCGATGGTGCGTTCGCGCACCACGCGCCAGGCGCTGACTGGATCCGAAAAACCCTTCAGCGCGGCCGCGGCGATGGCTTCGTATTCGAACAGATCGCCGGCGAGGCGGTGGGTCGTTGCGTCGATCACTGCGGTATTGGGCGCGGCGGCCGATTGCAGGCGTGCCGCCAGGTTCGGCGTCTCGCCGACGACATTGCGCTCCTGCACTTCGCCGGCGCCGACGAGTTCGCCGACCACGACGAGGCCCGTGGCGATGCCGACGCGCACCTGATGCGCGGTCGTCCCGAACAATTGCGCGATGGCTTCGACCAGCGCCAGCGCCGCGCGCACGGCATTTTCGGCGTCGGCTTCGTGTGCTTCCGGATAGCCGAAATAGACCAGCACGCCGTCGCCCATATATTTCGCGACATAGCCGCCGAATCCGGTGACGACGCCGGCGGCGCATTTGTGATAGGCGGCGATGACGTCGCGCAAATCCTCCGGATCGAGCCGGGTCGAGAGCGCCGTCGAGCCGACCAGATCGCAGAACATCACGGTGAGCTGGCGGCGCTCGGCAACGCTCGCGGCGCGCGCGACCGGCGGCGCCGGCGCAACGGCCACCGGGGGCGGGGCGGCGGCAAAAGCCGGCGCGGCAGCTGCGGCCTCGCCGACGTTCGCGCCGCCAAGGCCGACACCGCAATTTGCGCAAAACCGCGAGCCAGCCGGACTCGTGTGCCCGCATGACGCGCAGCTTGGCGCCTGCGCCGTGCCGCATTGCGGGCAAAACCGGGCGTCGCCCGGAATGTCTTTGCCGCAGCTTGGGCAGGCCTTGATTTGCGCCATGCCGCTTTATATCGCGCGCGAGCCGCGGCGTCATCCGCTCGGCCTGCGTGCAGCGTGCGCTTGCTGCTGCCTCTCACGCGGCGCGACAATGCGGCGACGTCCGGTTATAAATTCCAGGGCTAAGTGCCGCGAAGCCGCCACGGGCTCGATAAGGCGGCCGCACATTTGGGGGAGGTCATGCTGCGAAAGGTCATCATCTCGTGCGCGGTCACCGGCTCGGCTGACACGCCCGGCCGCAACCCCGCGGTGCCGGTGACGCCCGAAGCGATCGCCCATTCCGCGCTCGATGCGGCCAAGGCGGGCGCTGCGATTGTCCACATCCATGTGCGCGATCCAAAAACCACCAAGCCCAGCATGGATGGCGCGCATTATCGCGAAGTGATGGAGCGGATCAGGGAACGCGACGGTAACGTGTTGATCAACCTGACCACCGGTCCGGGCGCGCGCTTTTCCCACGACGAAAGCGACCCATCAAAGCCCGGTCCCGACAGCGTCCTCAAATCCCCCGCCGAACGCGTGCGCCATGTCGTCGAGCTGAAACCCGATATTTGCAGCCTCGATATGGGCAGCCTCAATATGGGCGACCGCGTTTTTGTCAACACGCCCAACCATCTTGCGACCATGGCGGCGGCGATCAAAAACGCCGGCGTGATGCCCGAGCTTGAAGTATTCGAAACCGGTCATCTGCTGCTCGCCAAGCGATTCATCGAGCAGGGTTACGTCAAGCCGCCGGGCATGTTCCAGATTTGCCTGGGAATTTCCTGGGGCCAGCCGGCGACGCCCGAGGCGATGACCTATATGCGCAACCTGTTGCCGCCGGATTCGCCGTGGTTCGCCTTCGGCATTTCGCTGCATCAGTTTCCCATGGTGGCGCAGACCGTTCTGCTCGGCGGCCATCCGCGCGTCGGGCTTGAGGACAATATCTATCTGGAAAAGGGCAAGCTGGCGCCGAGCAACGCGGCGCTGGTCGAGAAGGCGGCGAAGATCATCGAAGTGCTCGGCGATCACGTCGCCACGCCCGGCGAGGCCCGGCAGATTCTCGGCTTGACGGCCTGAGTCATTCCGGGTCGCGGTCGATTATGCAACCACGCAGAGGATATCCATGACCATTCGCGTCGCCGCTATCGAAGTCAGCCACTGGCACGCGCTCAACGATGCCGCTTATCTTCGCCACCTCGTCGCCATGCCAGACGTCGAGCTGATCGCCGTTCAAGACTCCGCCCCCGGTCTGGTCGCCAAACGCGCCGCCGAAATCGGCAATCCGCCAAGATACACCGACTACCGCAAGATGCTTGCGGCGACCCGGCCCGATTTCGTCGTCGCGCTGGGGCGGCATTCGCAGATGGCGGCCATCGCCAGCGATCTCCTCGATTTGGGCTTTCCGTTCCTGATGGAAAAGCCGATGGGGATCAGTGCGCCGCAAGTAGAAGCGGTTGCCACGAAAGCGGCGCGGCTTAACGCATTCGTCGCCGTCCCGCTGGCGCAACGCTACGCGCCCTTTGCCGTGCGGGCCCGCGAACTCCTCGCCGCCAACGCCTTCGGTCCGCTGTCGCACATTTACGTCCGCATCAACCGTCCGGCGCCGCCGCGCTATACGGCCTGGGACTGCGCCTGGATGCTCGATCCCGCCGAGGCCGGCGGCGGAGCCTTGCGAAACCTCGGCTCGCACGGCCTCGACATGTTCCTCCACCTGACCGGCGAGGAGGCCGAGGTGACCGGCGCGCAACTAAGTTCCCGCGCGCATGAATGCGCCATCGAGGATTATGCTTCGGTCATGCTCCGTTCGGCGAGCGGGGTTCTCGGCACGATCGAGGTCGGCAATGTGTTTCCGCGCGACGGCACCGACGGCGAGTGGAAGATCGCCGGCCGCGACGCCATCCTCACCATGAAAGACGGCGTGCTCAAGCTCGCCACCGCCGACGGCGACAAGATTCTGCCGGGCGCCGATCTCACCGCGCCGTATTTCACCGCAACCCGCGACGCGCTCGACCGCTGGCGGGAAGGCAAGGCGCCGACGATCAGCGTGCACGATTGGCTCCCCGCGATGCGGCTGATCGACCAGGGCTATGCGCGCGTGAAGATGTAAAGCAATAGGCCCGGGGTTTCTCCCGGGCCTTCGCATTTCAATGCATCGACGATGGATTAGAAATCCATGCCGCCGCCGCCCGGCGGCATTGCCGGCATGGCGTCTTTCTTCTTCGGCAGTTCGGCGACCATCGCCTCGGTGGTGATGAGCAGACCGGCCACGGAAGACGCGCCTTGCAGTGCCTGGCGCACGACCTTGGTCGGATCGATGATGCCCTTCTTCACCATGTCGACGTAATCGCCGCCCTGGGCGTCGAAGCCGAAGCCATAGTTCGAGTTCTCCAGGATCTTGCCGACGATCACGGAGCCATCCTCACCGGCATTGGTCGCGATCTGGCGGGCCGGAGCCTGCAGCGCCTTGCGCACGATATCGACGCCGTGCTTCTGGTCCTCGTTCGCGGTGCGGACCTTCTTGAGCGCCTCGGTGGCGCGCAGCAGCGCCACGCCGCCGCCCGGAAGCACGCCCTCTTCGACCGCGGCGCGGGTCGCATGCATCGCGTCGTCGACGCGATCCTTGCGCTCCTTCACCTCGACCTCAGTGGCGCCGCCGACGCGGATCACCGCGACGCCGCCCGCGAGCTTGGCCAGCCGCTCTTGCAGCTTCTCACGGTCGTAGTCCGAGGTGGTCTCCTCGATCTGCGCCTTGATCTGGCGTGATGCGGTCTTCGATGTCCTTCTTCTTGCCGCCGCCGTTGACGATCGTGGTGTTCTCCTTGTCGATCATCACCTTCTTGGCCTTGCCGAGCATGGCGACCGTTACGTTCTCGAGCTTGATGCCGAGATCTTCGGAGATCGCCTGGCCGCCGGTCAGGATCGCGATGTCCTGCAGCATGGCCTTCCGCCGATCGCCGAAGCCGGGCGCCTTGACCGCCGCGACCTTCAGCCCGCCGCGCAGCTTGTTGACGACGAGCGTGGCGAGGGCTTCGCCCTCGACGTCTTCGGCAACGATCAGAAGCGGCTTGCCGGTCTGCACGACTGCTTCCAGAAGCGGCAGCAGTTCGTTGAGCGCCGAAAGCTTCTTCTCGTTGATGAGGATGTAGGGGTCCTCCATCTCAACGCGCATCTTGTCGGCGTTGGTGATGAAGTAGGGCGAGATATAGCCGCGGTCGAACTGCATGCCCTCGACGACGTCGAGCTCGGTCTCGAGGCTCTTGGCCTCTTCCACCGTGATCACGCCTTCATTGCCGACCTTTTCCATCGCCTTGGCGAGGTAGTCGCCGATTTCCTTGTCGCCATTGGCGGAGATGGTGCCGACCTGGGCGATCTCGGAATTCGACGTGACCTTCTTCGAGTTCTTCTTCAGCTCCTCGACCACGGTCTCGACCGCGAGGTCGATGCCGCGCTTGAGGTCCATCGGGTTCATGCCGGCGGCAACCGCCTTCGAACCTTCCTTGACGATCGCAGCCGCAAGCACGGTCGCGGTCGTGGTGCCGTCACCGGCGATGTCGGAGGTCTTTGACGCGACCTCGCGGACCATCTGCGCGCCCATGTTCTCGAACTTGTCTTCAAGCTCGATTTCCTTGGCGACGGTGACGCCGTCCTTGGTGATGCGGGGGGCGCCGAACGATTTGTCGAGCACGACATTGCGGCCCTTGGGGCCGAATGTCACCTTCACCGCATTGGCGAGGATGTCGACGCCGCGCAACATCTTGTCGCGCGCATCGACCGAGAATTTAACTTCCTTGGCAGCCATTGGAATTGCTCCTGAGAGTTAAGTTGTTTTCCGCCCGTCATCGCCGGACTTGTTCCGGAGATCTCGATGCACTTGGCACTGCCGTGCCGGCTCGATCGGGATGGCCGGAACAAGTCCGGCCCTGACAATGCGGCGCTGGTTACGCGGCCTTCTTGCGGGCGATCGGCTCGTCGATCACGCCCATGATGTCGGACTCCTTCATGATCAGGAGCTCCTGGCCGTCGATCTTGACCTCGGTGCCCGACCATTTGCCGAACAGAACGCGGTCGCCGACCTTCAGATCGATCGGGATCAGCTTGCCGGCCTCGTCGCGGCCGCCCGGGCCGACGGCGGTGATTTCGCCCTGCGAGGGCTTTTCCTTGGCGGTATCGGGAATGATGATGCCACCGGCTGATTTTTCCTCGGCGTCAATGCGCTTGACGACGACGCGGTCGTGAAGCGGGCGGAACTTCATGGTGTCCTCCTAAGTTATTGGAAACGTTGGCGTGTGAGTGATAGGCGAACCACGAAGAGAGGCGAAAAAGTTTTCCCCGGTGGACCGCTTGATGCCGATTTGGGGCTGAATTTCCCGGCCCGCAAGTGGCGCTCGGAAATTTATTAGCACTCCTCGAAATGGACTGCCAACAAATTCGGCTTGGGGTTAACGCGCCCCGGGTTCCGGGACGGCGCGGAAAATATTCTTGCCCCAGATGACGGAAACTCGGCGCGGCGGGTTCCGTTGAATCCGGCGTCCGGTTTAGCGTGGCCAGTCTGTTAGCGGGCAGCCCTGTTAGCAGAGGTTGATGGATGCTGCTAGTGCCTTGAATGTAAACAACTTATTCAATTTTGAGGCTTGTAATCAACGAGCGAATTCGAAACATTCCCATGCCGGGATTGGAGGGCACGATGGTGTCGAAAGAGTTTCGCAGTCAGCTCGAAGGCTATGGCCTGACCACCGCCAATATCCTCTACCGGCGGCCCGATCACCCTTGGCTATTACAGACCTATGTTTGGCAGGATTACGACCTCTGTCCGAACTTTCCGGTGCTCAACAAATTCCTCAATTTCTGGCTGGAGAAACTTGAAGGCCCGCTGCACTCGGTGACGGTGGCGCATGCGCGGCTGATCAAGCCCGCCGAGATCCGCGCCATCGACGGCGAGTTTCGATTGCACTGAATAGCTTCGCGCACGCCGGCCTCGTCATTGCGAGGAGCGAAGCGACAAAGCAATCCACGCCTGCGAACGCGAAAGACTGGATTGCTTCGCTACGCTCGCAATGACGGGTGGCTTCAGCTTAAGCACCGCGACGATCGCGCTGAACAAGCAGCGACGTAGCATTCTACCTTCAGCAGCACGGAAATTTGATGTCGACTTTCTGTTGCGAGCTGTAATTTGGTGCTAGCGTGAGTTTGCTGTCGTTGAACGTCAGCACCGTGATCGAAAATTAAAATTCTGAGGCTGTGACGGGTTCCGGCGTGCCTCATAAGAAATAAATTAAATCGGCGGTGTTTTCTCGACTGCGCCTCCTCGAAGCAGCCTCCATCTCACAGGAGGTTGACCATGCCTAATATTCGTCTTGGACGCGGCGCGATCCCCACGCCGCGGTATCTGCTTGCCGGCGCCACGCCGCACAAGCCGCTCAGAAGTCATCCGAAAGAGCACATTACGTTGCCCAAGAGATTTCCTTCTGGGGCAATTATTCCGACGGCGACTGCGTGACCGCGGAAGAGGCCTTCGCTAAGACTTGCCATCACCCCGAAATCTTCGTCCAGGACCAGGAAGTGACCGCTTGGGCCAACCAGCACGGCGTGCTGCAAGGCGCCAATCTCGTGGAGGTCATGAACTGGATGGTGGCGGGCGGTTTCGCGCAGAACGGCAAGACCTTTGACGACGGCGGCCATCTGTCGGTCGACTGGCACGACGCCAACATCCTCGAGAGCGCGATCTCCGAGGGCCCGGTCAAACTGGGCATCGGCGCCAATCAGCTCGAGAATCTGTGGTGGGCGAACGGCGGCAGCGCAAGCGGCGGCAAGAACGGCTGGTTCGCCGTGAACTTCGGACCCGAAACCACCGAAGATCATTGCGTCAGCCTGTGCGGCTATGGCTCGATCCACTGGCTCGCCGGCAAGCTCTCGGCCCACGTGCCGGCGAATGTGGATGGCTCGAAACCGGGCTATGCCATGTTCACCTGGGACAGCATCGGCATCATCGACGTGCCGTCGATGCTCAACATCACCTACGAGGCCTGGCTGCGGCATCCGACGACGATCGTCCACTGACGGCGTCTTGTTCTTCAGCAGTGCAGACGAAATAACGGGCGGGGCGATCACCTCTCGATCGCCCCGCTTGTTGCCGCGCAAGCGGCAATCCGGACGGAAAAGACCGAGCGCGTGAGCGCGGAACTTCGCGCGCAGCTACGGCGTCAGCACCCCAACAATCGCCCCCAGCAAACACGTCGTCAGCGTGCCCGAGACGATCGATTTCAAGCCGAGCGACACCACTTCGTCGCGCTTTTCCGGGCACATGGTGGTGAGCCCCGCGATCATGATGCCGAGCGAGCCGAAATTGGCGAAGCCGCACATGGCGTAGAGCATGATCAGCCGCGAGCGCGGATCAAGCGTGCCGGGCGGCAGCGCTGCGAGCTGGAGATAGGCGACGAACTCGTTGAGCACGGTCTTAATGCCCATCAGCCCGCCGGCGGTCACGGCCTGTGACCATGGAATGCCAAGCAGCCAGCACACCGGCGCCATGATCCAGCCGAGCACGCGCTGCATCGTCAGTGGCGCGCCGAAAGCGTCGGGCAGCAGGCCGAGGATGGCGTTGGCGAGATAAACCAGCGCCACGAATACGATCAGCATGGCGACGATGTTGAGCAACAATTCGAGCCCCGAGCCGGTACCCTTGACGATGGCGTCCATGGTCGAGTTGGCGGATTGCGCGGCGTCGTCGAGCGTGCCGCCGGTGTGCTTCTCCTCAGCATCGGGGACCATCAGCAGGCTGATGAAGATCGCCGCCGGTGCGCCGAGCACGGAGCACACCATGATGTGGCCGGCGGCGTCCGGAATGTACGGACCGAGGATCGTGGCATAGAGCACGAACACCGTGCCGGCGATGCGCGCCATGCCGCCGGTCATGACGATGAACATTTCGCTGCGCGACAGTTGCGCCAGATAGGGCCGTATGAACAGCGGCGCTTCGACGTGGCCGACAAAGGTGCTGGCCGCGGTGGAGAGGCCCGCGGCGCCGCCGACGTCGAGCGTCTTTTCCAGCGCCCAGGAAAAACCGCGCACGACGGGCGGCATGATGCGCCAATAGAACAGCAGCGACGACAGCACGCTGATGATCAGCACCACCGGCAACGCCTGGAATCCGAGCACGAATTCGTTGCCCGGGCTTTTCAGTTCGAACGGCAGCGGGCCGCCGCCGACATAGCCGAACACGAAAGAGGTGCCGGCCCGCGTCGCCGCGGCGAGGGCAGTGACGGCGTCGTTGATCCACACAAACGCGATTTTGGCCTGCGGCACTTTGAGCATCAGGATCGCCAGCGCAAAGGTGATGGCAAGCCCGACCACCACCGGCCGCCACGGCACCGCGCGGCGGTTCTCGCTGATCGCCCAGGCGAAGGCGAGGATGGCGAACACGCCCAGCGCCGATTGCAGGTTTGGCATTATGGAGGTGGCCCCGATTCCCTAGTGGGGCACTGTAGCCTGCCGTCTCGTCATTCGTCATTGCCGGGCTTGACCCGGCAATCCATGCGGCCGTGACGCGCGCTCACGTTACTCCCCCACGTTCGCATTCGCTGCACTTCAGCATGGACCACCGGATCAAGTCCGGTGGTGACGGGGGAGGGGCGTTCGTCTCCCGCGCCCGGGAGCGAACCGGGCAGGGGGGCCGCACGACCAAAGAGGAAGTGAGCCGAGCATCATGCCGTCAGCCGCATTCGAGCGTTTCCGCTTCAGCTTTTTCGAGGACACCAATTCCGCGCGCCAGGGGCTCGACCAGGCGACCCTCGCCGCGCTCGAAGGCGAGGAGCGCGCGCAGGCCGAGGACATGCTGCTGCGCTATCTGCCCGAACTCGCGCGGCATCATTGGGCTCGGCGTGCTCCGCTCGCGCCGCGCCGAGCCCGCGCTCGTCGCACTGTTCGAGGCCGAAGCGCGGGCGCGGCGGGAACGCGAGCCCTACCCGGACGGCGATTGGCTGCCCTATACCCTGATCCACGCGGCGAAGGCGCTGTGGCAGATCCATCCCGATCCGCGTTGGCTTCCCGCCATGATCGAGGCGCTTGCCTCCGGCGGCGACTGGACGATCCGCCAGGAAGCCGCGGAGGCGCTCTACGACGTTCGCGATCCCGCCGTCGCGCGCGCGTTCATCGCGGCGCTCGACGATCCCGAAGCGCTGGTGCGCTACCACGCAACCCGCGGTCTCCTCGCGAGCTACGGCCTGCCCGCCGAATCCAAAGATCTCGAGCACATGATGTACCGGGTGATGGCGGACGACCCGGCGCGCCGCGCTGGCGGCAAACGCGACATCCTCGCGGCTATCGCCGGGCGGGAGATCGCCGCGCCGTGAGTGGCGACGCTGCACCACTCCGATCCGTCATTGCCGGGCCTGGCCCGGCAATCCATGCGGCCTTGCGGTCCGCGCACATTTCCCGCAGTTGCACGCGCTGCACTTGAGCATGGACCACCGGGTCAAGCCCGGTGGTGACGAGGGGGGAGGGGCCGCTCGGCACCGTCACCCTGTGGCGCGCACCTCGGGATGACGGATTAGTTTCTTCGTCGTGCGTCCGTCGTCATGGCCGGACTTGTTCCGGCCATCCACGTCTTTGGTTTTGCAAATGTCGCAAAAAGACGTTCGACCGCGTGAGCTACTGCGCTGCTCCCCCCGCGACGGTTGTTTTCCCCGCCCGGTATGATAATATGGTCAGCATGACCAGATTAGTGAAATCAACGGCCAAATCGCCAAAACCCCGCCGGCGCAAGCGCGACCGCCGTCCCGGTCGCTGGCTGCTGCAGGACGCCAAAGCGCAATTCAGCGAATTGGTCCGCCGCGTACACGCCGAAGGCCCGCAGCACGTGACGGTACATGGACGCGACGAAGTCGTCGTCGTGGCGGCGGAGGAGTTTCGCCGCCTGAAAGGCGATTTGACCGGCGCAGCGCTCGTCGCCGTGATGCAGTCGTCGCCCTATCCCCAGATTGACATTGAGCCGAGGCGCTCCCGGATGCCGGTGCGCGACGTCGCCCTGTGACGAGTTGGCTGCTCGACACCAACGTTCTTTCGGAATTGCAGCGCCGCAGACCGGAGCCCAAAGTCGTCGCCTTCGTGCGCGCGCAGCCGCTCGACAATCTTTACATCAGCTCGGTCACCGTTGCGGAAATTCGGTTCGGCATTGAATTGGTCGCAGATATCGGCCGACGCGCGGAGTTATACGATTGGCTGACTCACAAGGTGCGGCCGATGTTCGATCAGCGCGTTCTGCCGGTGACCGAAGATATCATGTTGAAGTGGCGGCTTCTGGTCCAAGAGGGCCGCAAGAGCGGCCACACCTTCTCGCAGCCCGATCTCATTATCGGGGCGACCGCGCTGGAGCACGGGCTCACCGTCGTGTCCCGAGACACGGCTGATTGTGAAAGAGCGCGTGTGCCGGTGCTTAATCCTTGGGACGGTGATTAGAATTCGGAAGAATCTGTCTTCTCCCTTCTGCCTTTCACCTAACCTCCCCAACAAACCCCGCCCGCAACGCCGCCAACCGCTCCAGCGCCGCGGGCGGCAGCGGGCCTTTTTGCACGGCTGAAAGCGCGTCCTCGAATTGCTGCGGCTCGGCCATGCCGATGAGGATGGTGCCGAGCGCCGGCTGCGAAACGGCAAAGCGGGTGGCGGCTTCGCTCAAGCTTGCGCAAAATCCTTCGGTCACCAACGGCATGAGGCGGCGGGCGCGGGCGAGGTCGCCGTCGTAGTTTTGCGCCGAGCCGATCGGTTCGGGCGGCGGGCTCGCGATCGGATGCCGCGCGGCCGAGCCTGAGAGCGCGCCGCCCGCCAGGACGCGGATGGCGATGACGCCGGTGCCGGCCGCCTTGGTGCGGTCGAACAGGCGGCCAAAATCCTGCGCCGGATAATCGGCGGGAAGGGCGATTGCCGCGGACGGATTGAGCATGTTGTAAACCACCTGCGCGCTGTCGAAGGCGCGCGAGTCGATCGCCTGATGCAGCGCCGCGGTATCGCCGACCGCGGTAAGGCCGAGAAAGCGCGTCTTGCCGGCCTGGCGCAGTTTCTCGAACGCCGGCACCACCTCGATAAGCACTTGCTGGATATCAAGCACCTGGGCGATGCCGAGCGCCGCGCCGCCGCCCGTTGCCGCGATCGCATTGTGCAGGTGGAAAATGTCGACCCGCTCGCGGCGCAGCCGCTTGAGGCTTGCGTCGAGCGATTTCGCCACGGCGTCGCCGATGCGGCCAACATCGGCCTGCGGCAATCGCACTTTGGTGCCGACGACGATGTCGGCGGGCTTGAGCGTGTCGAGCACGCGGCCGAGATTGCTTTCGGAGTCACCGTTGCCGTATTGCACTAGCCCGGATGAAATCCGGGAACGGCGTAAAGGCTCGTCGATCGTCCCCGGATTACGCTCCGCTCCATCCGGGCTACGGCGAACTTTCGTAGCCCGGATGAAATCCGGGAACGGCGTAAAAGCGCGTCGATCGTTCACGGATTACGCTCCGCTCCATTCGGGCTACAGCGACCTTTCGTAGCCCGGATGAAATCCGGGAACGGCGTAAAAGCTCGTCGATCGTCCCCGGATTACGCTCCGCTCCATCCGGGCTACGGCTCGACATGGGCCACCGGGTCAAGCCCGGTGGTGACGAGGAGTGTGAGTTCGCTGTTTGACATCGCTCGCGCGCGCAAAAACGCGCCGCGGGAACGGCTGATCTTTACGCGCCCAGGCGATGGCCGTTGCCGCGGCGCCACAACACGTAAGACAGGACAATGAGGCCGGCGGCGAGGACGATGACGACGGTCATGGTGAGCTTGAACAGCAGCGCCACCGGCGCGGCGAAGGCGGCGAGCAGGATCGTAAGTCCCGCCAGCATCGCCGGAACGCGGGCGAGACGGTGCGTGCGCTCCCACACTTGGTCGCTCGACAGCGTCCACGGCGTGCGGATGCCGATCATGAAATTCGAGCGCAGTTTGGCGAGCTGGCTGCCGGCGATCGCGATCGTCGCGCCGACCAGCGCGAAGACGAGCCGCGTCGGGTCGACCGGCGCTGAGCCGCGCGCGGTGGTGAGAAGCGTATAGACGATCCAGGCATGCACGATCGCGATCACGGCGACGGCGCCGATCCAGCGTGTGGCGTAGGCGGCGCGCGACGCCGCGAGATTGTCGCGCCGCGGCTCGATGCGGGTGAGCCCTGCAAAAACCGCCGACACGACGAGCGCGGCAAGCGGCATCACCGCCAGCGGCAAAGCGGCGCTGCCGTAGCTCGTCGCCACGCCATGCGCATCGAAGCGCAGCGGCACCGTTGCGGGAAGGATGGCAGCCGCGGCAAGCGAGATGGCCGCCATGACAAGAATGAGGATCGCGGTGACGATGAGCGGGAAGCGGATGGCCATGGCACGGCTCCTTTTGGCGCAACCGGCGTCATGCCGGCTTGCGCGAGCATTCGATCCAGTCGCGTCGGATCGCTTCGGTAAGACAGCCGCCGTGGCGCGAGGTTCAAAGCTTTTCGGCCCCACCGCGTCGCGCGGGGCGGGAGCCTTACTGCCTGGCTTGCGTGCCGCCGGATTCCGCAGGCTTGCGGTCGAGCCAGGTCACGGCGCGAAGCGCGTTCACGAGACCGGCGCCGTACGCCGAATCCGGCACCGGCGGCCCGATCTGCTTTGCCGTCGCGACAAGCACGCTGCGGATATTGCCCGGCGTCAGCGACGGCTCGCGCTCGAGCAGCAACGCGGCAATGCCGCTGACATGGGCCGCCGCGATCGAGGTTCCGGTGCTCATCTGGTATGTGCCGCCGGGCGCAAGCGCGAAAACGTCGACGCCCGGTGCTGCGACCGCGATGTAGCGGCCGCGATTGGCCATGGCGAAGACATGGTCATGATCGTCGGTCGCGGTGACGGCGATGACGTCGGGATCGGCCGCCGGATAAAGCGGCTCCGATTGCGGCCCGGCATTGCCGGCCGCAGCGATCAGCACGATGCCCTTGGCGAAGGCCGCCGCCAGAAGGCGCGCCAGCATCGGATCGGCCGGGCCGGCAAAGCTCATATTGATGATGCGCGCATGGTTGTCCGTGGCCCATTGCAAACCCTTGTCGATCGCAAAGGACGTGCCCGTGGCCTGGCCCTTGGCGGCGCCCGGACCGTCGTCGAAAGCATGCACGGCCAATATTTCCGCGCCGGGCGCGATGCCCATCAGCCGGCCGTGTGCGGCAATGGCGCCGGCGATGGATGTGCCGTGCGGATGCGGGCTTTGGTCGCCGGCAAGCGCGTCAAAGCTTGCAGCGATCGTGCCGGTGAGATCCGGATGCGTGACGTCGATTTCCGAATCGATCACGGCGACCACGACGTTCTTTCCGGTCGAAAGCTTGTGGGCTTCCGCGACCTGCAAGGCGTCGAGCACATATTGCGGCGCGTGGCTCGGCGCGGCCGGCATTGCCGGAGCCGCGGCGTCCTCCTGCAGCGCGAACAGATAATTCGGCTGAACGCTGGCGACGCTGTTCTCGCCGCCGAGCGCCTGCACGATGCTGGCGACGCTGCGGCCGCCGCCGATGCGCCAGCGATAAAGACTGGTGCCGATCAGCGGCAGGCTTTGCGTCTCGATCTCGGTCAGATTGTTGCGGCGCGCGAGGTCGGCGATGGTTTGCGGCGAGGTGCCGGCCGCAAACGAAGTCACAACCTCGTCGGGGATGTAAGGCGGATTGCCTTGAGCGGCAGCCGCGCCGCCGCCATTATTGTTATTGTTGCCGTTGTTGCCGCCGTGTGGCGGCGCGCCGCCGCCGCCGCCGACAATGCCGCCACCGACCACGCCGACGCCAACAGCGCCACCACCAACGGCGCCACCGCCGATGACCGGGCGGTGCGGACCCCAGCCGCGGCCGGGATAGCGCCCGACGGTGCCGCCGCCGCGCGCCGGCGGCGGCATGCGCCGCCACGGCGCCCCGCCCATGACCGGCCGCCCGAAACCGCGCCCGAAGCCGAATGCGGCGGCCGAATGCGATTGCCCGATGCAGCAGGCGGCAAGCACCAGGGCGCAGAGCAGGAAACTTGGGATCGGCGGGATGTGCGTTGAGCTCTTTCGCATGGCGGTCTTCCGATGCAGCGCCGCGTCACGTCAGGCGGCGAGGGATGAAAGCGCGGGCGCAAGCGTCAATTCGTCTTGTTCAGTTCGTCTTTCCTTACTTCGTCGCGGTTCAATTCGTGATGGCAACGAAGGCCACGACCTTGTCGCTTTGCAGCGTGCCCACGATGCGGGCGAGGTCCGCTTTCGCAAGCTTCGTCGCCGCGACGCGCACCTGGAAGATCTGGCCGCCGGACGGTCCGCCGACGATGCTGAGTTTGTTGGCGTCGAGGAAATTTGCGATATCGGCGGCGCTGGCCTGCGGCTGAAAGCGCATCAGAACGTAGCTGCCGTCGCCGAGCGCGGTCGCCGGAGCGGACGCAGTTCTGTAACTCGCCGGCGACTGCGCCAGGATGAAGCCCGTCAAAACGCCGGCCTGCAGCGCGATGACCAGAGCCGCCGCCGCCGCCGCGAAGGCAAGCGTGCGCGGCGAAAGCCCGGCCAGAAATTCGGCAAAGCGGGCGCCGAGCGTTGCCGACGGCCGAACCCGCCGCGCCGGCACAGCGTCGATCTTGGCGAACAGCGTTTTCACGTCAGACGGCGACGGCTCGCCGGCGGCGTCGCCGAGCCATGTTTCCTGCGCGAATTCCGCGCGCACCCATTCGTAGCGGCCGGCAAGCTCGGGGTCGCTGGCGAGCGCAGCTTCCACCTGCCGCATCTCGCTCGGGTCCAGCGTTCCCGCCGCATACCACGGCAGCAACAGCTCGACTTCGCTCGGTTCGCGCCGGGTATTGTCTGCGCTCGTCATGGCCAACCTCGCTCGATGCCGAGCTCCGCGAGGAGCTCCGATAATTTCTTGCGTGCGTAGAACATGCGCGTCTTCACCGTGGCTTCCGGAATGCCGACAATTCCCGCAACTTCCTCCACCGACTTATGTTGGTAGTAGACAAGATTGACGATCTCGCGATGCTCCACCGTAAGCTTGGTAAGGCACTGCCGCAGCACCGCGGCCTTGTCTTTCTTTGCCAGCGCGATTTCCGGATCGTCGGCATGATCCTCGATGGCACCGGCCTTCTCGTCGTCCAGTTCCTCCGTCGGCCGCCGCGACAGCGCGTTCAGCGCCTTGAAGCGGGCGATACTGAAAATCCAGGTCGAGACCGCCGATCGGCCCTCGAATGTCCCGGCTTGCCGCCAGACATCGAGGAACACGTCACTATTCAAATCCTCGGCTGTCGCTTCGTTGCGCACCATGCGCAAAATGAACCGATAGACCGGGACTCGATAGCGCCCGAACAGCGCCTCCATAGCGAGCCGATCGCCCTTGGCGATCTTTGCGATCAGAACCTCGTCTGCGCTGGTCTGCATCGGGGGCCTGTCGGGCTCATCGGTAAGGCAGCCGGCGGGCGCGCAGGTTCAAGCCAATAAGAAGAAAATTTTGCGCCGTTTTTTCGGGTGCCGAAGGTCCGCCGCAAGTTTCGCTTTTCGGCCACCCTTCGGCAAGCTTGCCGGGGTCACTTCGGGAATTTGAGGGTTTCCGGCCCTGGCCAGCCGCAAAAGCCGCAAATCACGCGAAATCGGGCTGTTTTTGCCTCCCGAAAAATCCGCTGAACCTTTCTCCGGACCGGCTGTCCCACGGGCATAGGAATTCGTTCGAGCCCCCAACCAACCCAAACTCGGAGAACGACCATGTCACGCAAACTGATCCTCACTCTTGCTGCCGCGGCGACCGTTGCGGTGGCGAGCCTTGCTTCTCAGTCAGCCGACGCGCGCGGCTTTGGCGGCGGCGGTCTCGGCGGCGGCCGCGGTTTTGGCGGCGGCGGCGGCCATTTCGCGATGGCGCGCTTCACCGGCCACGGCGGGCGTACCTTGACGCCGATCTTCCCCGGCAAGCCGCCCGGCGGCGGTCATCCGATCATCCCCGGCCCGTTCCCGGGCCACGGCCATCCCGGCTTCCCCGGCCACTGGGCCTTCCATCACCACGATCACGGCCATTGGGTGCTGCGTTTCGGTCATTGGATCGTCGTCGATGACGTCGCCGATGAAGTGCCGGTTGCCCCGGCGGTGGTCGCGACGCCCGGCCCGTGCACCTGCCTGACCAAATCCTATACGCCGAGCGGTCTTGTGGTGTTCGCCGACGTCTGCACCAAGGAATCGGCCAGCGCTCCGGTCAACGATGCCGCCGATGCGACGCAAGTGCCGACCACGCCGGTTGCAGCGACCGCAGTGCCGATGTCGGTGGTGCCGACCAATCCGAACTACGCCGGCCGCACCTATGACGACTATCTCGCGGCGAACCCGCAAGCGGCGCAGCCGCAGGCCGCCAATCCGCAGGCGCCTTCCGCTCCGCAGAGAAACTGAAAAACAAAATTTAAGTTCGAAGACTGGGCCGCCGGCGGTGCTTCCGCGGGCGGCCTTTCTTCATTGCGGTGGCTCAGAGCTCGGTCTTCTTTCGCTGCGCGGCGGCGCGCCGCGCCATCGACAGCATCAAATCCCAGGCGTTGCGGATATTGATGACGAGCAACAACAATGCCGCGCCGGCCAGCACGTCGAGACCCGCCGCATTTTCTTTCAGGATAAGGACCGAGGAGACCAGACCCGCGGTGTAGCAAATGGCCGGCACCGCGCCGTAGGCAAAATTGTCGATCATGTCGGCGCGCGAGTCGCGCAATACACGCACCAGGATGACGAGCGAATAGGCGAGGCTGCCTGCGGCGGCAACGACAAGCGTGAGGCCGAATGATTCCCAGGTCTGCGCCGGGATCAGCGCGACCAGGCCGAGAAACAGGACGTTGGCATAGTGGAACGCGACCGGGCTCATGAAGGTGCGCGTGCCGCCGGCAGTGTCGGCTGACATCACGCTCGCCCCGATCGAGGCCACGACAAACAGCAGCGAGAGCAGCGCGCCCGCGGCGCCGCCGAGGAGAGCGTAGAATTCGTGCCAGTCAGCGAGCATGTGCCGCCGATCATCCTCTGCCGACGAACGGCATCAAATTGGCCATCACCGTCATGAACAGCACATTGGTGTCGAGCGGCAGGCTAGCCATATAGACCACCGCGCGGCCGACGTCGTCGGCGGCCATGCGGGCTTCGATCTTCTTCGAGCCGTCGGGCTGCAGCACGCCTTCGCCCTGCACCATGCGGTCGGTAAGCGGGGTTGCCGCATTGCCGATGTCGATCTGACCGCAGCAAATGTCCTGGCCGCGGCAATCGAGCGCCGTCTGTTTGGTCAATCCGGTGACGGCGTGCTTGGTCGCGGTATAGGCGGCCGCGCCCGGCCGCGGCGTATGCGCCGAGATCGAGCCGTTATTGATGATGCGGCCGCCGCGCGGGTTTTGCGCTTTCATGATCCTGATCGCTTCCTGGGTGCACAGAAAGACGCCGGTGAAATTGGTGGCGACGACGGCCTGCCACTTGTCGAGCGGGATGTCCTCGATCGGCATCGCCGGCGCGCCGATGCCGGCATTGTTGAACAGCACGTCGAGCCGGCCATAGGTCTCGCGGGTTTTGGCGAACAGCGATTTGATCGATGCCGGGTCGGCGACATCGGTCGGCGCGGTCAGTGCTTCGCCGGGAGTTTGCGCGCCTTCTTTGGCGACCGCTTCCAGCATGTCCTTGCGCCGGCCTGCCAGCACCACGGCATAGCCTTCGCGCAGCAGCGCCAGCGTCACTGCGCGCCCGACGCCGGTGCCGGCTCCCGTCACCAATGCAACTTTCCGCGCGGCCATCCCTGCCTCCCTGCGTTATTCCGGAAGCCGCTTTGGCGGCTGTCCCGAATCCATAACCACGGATCGCGTGGTTACGGAAGGGCCGTGCCGATCGTTCGCGTGCAGGGACGATGGATTCCGGGCTGCGGGCTTCGCGCGGCCCGGCAATGACGGCATGCCGTCAGCTCGCCAGCGCGACTTCCTGGTCGGGACTGCCGACGCGGTATTCGTCGGGTGCGGCAAGCCGATGGTCGAGTTCGGCGGCAGTGCCGGGCTTGCCGAAGCGGTAGCCCTGCATCGAATGCACGCCGGCGGCGCGCAGGAACAGATGCTGCTCGGGGGTTTCGACGCCTTCGGCCGTCACCTTCATGCCCAGGCCGCGGCCGAGGCTGACCACGGCGTGAACGATGGCGGCGGCGTCGGGCGCCTTCTCGATCGAACGCACAAAACTGGAGTCGATCTTGAGCTTGTCGAACGGAAAGCGGCGCAGATAGAGCAGGCTCGAATAGCCGGTGCCGAAATCGTCGAGCGCGAAACGCACGCCGATGGCTTTGAGACGCAGCATCGACAGTTCCGCGGTCTCCATATTGCCGAGCAGCGTGCTCTCGGTCAGTTCGAGCTCGAGCCGGTTGGCGTCGAAATCGGTCTCGGTGAGAATGCGTTCGACCACCTCGACGAAGTCCGAACGGCGGAATTGCAGCGGCGAAACGTTCACGGCGACGGTCAGGCCGGGCCAGTTGCGGCCGTCGCTGCAGGCGCGCCGCAGCATCCATTCGCCGAGCTCGATGATCAGGCCGGAATGCTCGGCGATCGGAATGAAGCGCGACGGCGGGATTTCGCCGTGCGTCGGGTGGGTCCAGCGCGCCAGCGCCTCGACGCCGACCACGGTATCGCCCGCGGCGTTGACGATCGGCTGATAGGCGGCGCGCAAGCCGTCGTGCTGGATCGCCTGCAGGAGATCGCCCTCCAGCAATTTGCGGCTCGACAAATCGGCGTCCATCGCCGCATCGTAGATGCAGGCGCGGTTGCGGCCTTCGTTCTTGGCCCGGTAGAGCGCCATATCGGCGTAACGCAGGATATCCGCGGCATCGCCGACGCGGCGGTCGATCACCGCGATGCCGATCGACGCGCCGATGATGATGTTGTGGCCGCTGATGGCATAGGGCGCACAGACCGCTGCGATGATGCGGCCGGCGATGGCCTGCAGCGAATAGGAATCCGATGCGCAAGTGGTGATGATGGCGAATTCGTCGCCGCCGAGCCGGGCAACCAGATCGTCGCCGCGCATGATGCGGCTCAGGCGCTGGGTGACGTTGAGGATCAGTTCGTCGCCGATGTGATGGCCGAGCGTGTCGTTGACGTCCTTGAAATGATCGAGGTCGATATAGAACACCGCCGCCGAAAGTCCGCCGGCGCGCACATCGGCGATGGCTTGCTCGAGCCGCTCGCCGAAATAGATGCGGTTGGGCAGGCCGCACACCGGATCGTGCAGCGCGAGGTGCCGCAGCTGCTGCTCGCCGGCGGCGATCTCCGCAGCGGCACGTCGCATATAGCGGATGCCGAAGCCGACCAGCATGGCAAAGCCGGCCAGCGCCACGGCGATAAACGGCAGCACGCTCAGGACGATCGCGCCGCCGGGCTGCGATGGCTTCCACGCCATCCGCGCCACCACCTCGTTCCGCGGATCGGTGAGTGCGAATACGCGATCGCCGCTCGCCCGTGCCGGCGCATCGATCTCATGCAAGCCGCTTATTTGAAGATTACGTCCAACCTTACTGAGCAGACGGACGCCGAGATATTTCACGGCGAGCACGATCGGCGCATGATCGTTGCCCTGCGCAAGATCCGCGTCGGACCCGACCGCTACCGCGGCAATATAAGCGGGCTTGCCAAGGAAGCTTTGCACCAGGAGGGCACTGCGTCCCGGTTCCGCGAGGTTTTGATCCTCGACCAGCGACAGGGTCCGCGCCGGAGTAGCGGTGAGGCGTCCACGCAAGAGATCGATGATAGGCTTGAATTCGGCCGTCAGGGCGTTCGCGTCGCCGTCGCTGCCGGTAAGGAAACGGCTGAATTCGAGACCGTCGTCGCCACGGACAACCGCGACGACATCGAAGTGGAATTTCGTCAGCCATTGTCCGACCTGCTGATCCGCCCATTGCGGGTCGTAGCTGTCGCGTATCTTCGCTACGGCGCTCGGCGTCGCCGCCACGCCCTCGACCAGATGCAATGCATGCTTGCCGACCTCGACGACCGACTGCTTGATCAGTTGTTGCTCGGTATTGACGGCAAATTCATCGGCGCGCCGCGCGGAGGTCAGCACCGCAACGACGACACAGACGATGGCCACGGCGACGATCACGCCGATCGGCATGACCAGGCGCGCCTGGTCCCACCGCGACGATTTCCGTTCCCCGGCGATTTGCGCTTGCGCCGCAGGCAACACGCGTCCACCCTTTGGAGATACTCGCTCGCCGGGACCTTAGAGACTAATGCTTTCCACTTGCTTGCATTTAACCGGCGTAAACCCCTTAGACGTGCAGGCGCGGCGGTTCCCGGCAAGTACGTTAACGCGCGCTTAACGGCGTGGCGGGGAGGGCCGTTCAGCGCCTGTTGAGATAAGGCGGCCGCGGGATGCCGATATGGGCGGCGCGCAATGCCGCCGACCAGCGCTCGCGCAGGTCCGTGAAATAGGGTTCCCCGGGCTCGATCCGGTAGATCAATTCGGGGTCGCAGGTATCGCGGCGCACCACCAGAAGATCGATCGGCATGCCGACCGACAGATTCGAGCGCATCGTCGAGTTGATGGAGACGAGACCCACTTTGAGCGCGTCATAAAGGTCCATCTCGTAATTGATGGCGCGATCAAGCACGGGCTTGCCGTATTTGTGCTCGCCGATCTGCAAATAGGGAGTGTCGGTGGTGCATTCGATGAAGTTGCCGGCCGAATACACCATGAACAGCCGCATCCGCTCGCCCATGATCTGGCCGCCGAACAAAAACGACACGTCGAAATTCACATCCGACGCTTCCAGCGCCTTGCCCTCCATCGAGTGGATGGTGCGGATGACGTGGCCGACGCGCTGGGCGGCCTGGAACATGGTGGGCGCGTTCATCAGCGTTTCGTGTTCGCCGGTTTCCGGGTTGTCATAGCCTTCGGTCAGGATGCTGATCGCCGATTGGCTGATCGAAAGGTTCCCCGCCGTCGCGATCGCCATGACGCGCTTCTTCGGGTCCTTGAACACATGCAGCTTGCGGAACGTCGAAATGTTGTCGACGCCGGCATTGGTTCGCGTGTCCGCGAACATAACCAGCCCTTCGCGCACCAGAATGCCGCCGCAATAGGTCATCGACTCAGCTTTCCCCTGCGCGGCTTATATAACATCATCGGCCGTGAAGCGGCGAGGATAGGAAACTATTGCCCGACTTTGAAGTCCACCGCGAGCGTCTCCTTGCCCGGGCCATAGCGCATGCCGCGGACCGGCGCGGCGCCGAGCGCATCGAGGCCTATGGCCACACGCACATGCGCGTCGGTCGGGCAGAAACCGTTGGCGGGATCGAAGGCGACCCAACCGAGATCGGGGACGGATGCTTCGACCCAGGAGTGACCCGCCGCCCACCTGGCGTTGTCGTCGTCGCTGCAATAATAGCCCGCCACGTAGCGCGCCGGGATGCCGAGACTGTGCGCTGCGCCGATGAAAATGTGGCTCAGATCCCGCGCTCCGCCGCGTTTGCGGGCAAAGCTTTCGGCGGCACTTGCGGTGCCGCCGGTCTCGTCACCTTCGTGGACCATGTCCTCGAACAGGACGTCGAGCAGCGCGTGCAGTTCGGCGAGAAGGTCGCCGCGTTTCTCGGCCCGGATGCTTTGCGCAAAATTCCGGATCGCCGGATCGGCCGCCGTCAATGCCGTGTCGCGCAGAAACAGGTTTGGCCCGAAACGCTCGACGGTGCCGCGCACGACTCCATTGGTGTTCTGGGTTTCAACCTCGCCGTCGACCTCGACGGTGAGCTCGCTGAACGGTCCGTCGGCGGAGAAAACGTGGGTGATATTGCCGAAGGAATCCTCGTGGGCGGCCAGCCGCGCATCGGCCGAGACATCGATGCGCCAGCGCACGACATGCTGGCCCTCGTGGTTTCGCGGCGTCAGCCGCAGCACCTGGATCACACCCGTCGCGGGCGGATCGTAATTATAGATGCTGTGCTGGGCGACGCGGATTCGCATGTCAGGATCGGAAGTCGACGCTCAGAGGTCCGTGGTCGGGTGACCGATACGGCCGAAGATAGACGACAAAGGGCCGTGCTGTCCTCCAGCTTGTGATTGCCGATTACCGAAGCCGTTTACAGCAAATACTGCTGCGCAACCGCATTGCCCAGGCTGTTATTGTTCTCGACGAACTCGTCGATGAATTCATGCAATCCGCTTTGGAAAATGTCCTCGATCTTGGAGTTTTCCAGCCGCGCACGCACACTGCGGGCTTGGCGCTGCGCCGGACCCTGGCGGCCATAGGCGTTGGCGATGCGATCGAGGTTTTGCACCAGATTTTCGTAGCAGCTCGCCAGCGAACGCGGCATCTCGTCCTTGAGGATGAGCAGATCGGCGACCAGCCACGGCTTGACGTTCGCGCGATAGACCCAGTGGTAGGCGGTCAGCGCCGAAACCGTGCGCAGGATCGACGACCACTGGAAATAATCGAGCGGGCCGCCGACTTTCTCGTCGGCCGGCAGCAACAGATGATATTTCACGTCGAGAATGCGCGCGGTGTTGTCGGCGCGCTCGATATAAACGCCGAGCCGGGAGAACCAGTAGGCGTCATTGCGCAGCATGGTGCGGTAGGCGGAGCCGTCGAAACGCAGCGACGATCCCAGCACCCAGCGCAGGAAGCGCGCGAACTCCTCGCGCGAGCTTGGGCCGTTGCCCCATCGTTTCAGTTCGAGCCAGGCGCCGTTGATGGCGTCCCACATTTCGATCGTCAGCGCGGTGCGTACCGCGCGCGCATTGAGCCGGGCGCTCTCGAAGCAATTACGGATCGACGACGGGTTGGTGGTCGAGAAAGCGAGGAATTCGGTGACGGTCTCCTCGTTGGCTTCCTTGTAAGTCTCGAAGAATGCACTGGCGCAGCCCGCGGTCGCGACCGCCAATTCCCATTCGTTGGTGCTACCGACATAGGCGAGCGGCAGCGCGGTCAGCCGCAGCGTGGTGTCAAGAATACGAGCGATATATTCCGCCCGCTCGACGTAACGGGCGAGCCAGTAGAGATTGTCGGCGGTGCGCGAGAGCATGTCGTATCGCTTTATCCGTTTGCTGCCAGCTGCCTGATCCGTCCAACACCCAATTTTTTACCCATCCAGCACCCAGGTATCCTTGGTGCCGCCGCCCTGACTCGAATTGACGACCAGCGAGCCTTTCTTGAGTGCGACGCGGGTGAGCCCGCCCGGCACGATGCGAACGCTGGTGCGGCCGGAGAGCACGAACGGCCGCAAATCGACGTGGCGCGGCGCGATGCCCTCTTCGACGCAAGTCGGACAGGTCGATAGCGCCAGCGTCGGCTGAGCGATGAAATTCTTCGGATCGGATTTAAGCTTGGCGCGGAACGTGGCGATGGTCGCCTTGTCGGCCTTCGGCCCGATCAGCATGCCATAGCCGCCCGAGCCGTGAACTTCCTTGACCACCAGGTCCTCGAGGTGATCGAGCACATGGGCGAGATGTTCGCGCTCCCGGCAGCGCCAGGTCGGGACGTTCTTTAACAACGGCTCCTGGCCGAGATAGAATTTTACGATCTCCGGCATGTAGCTGTAGACCGCCTTGTCGTCGGCGATCCCGGTGCCGACCGCGTTGGCAAGCGTGACGCTGCCGGCTTGATAGGCCGACATCAGGCCGGGCACGCCGAGCGCGCTGTCGGCGCGAAACACCAGCGGATCGAGAAAATCGTCGTCGATACGGCGATAGATGACGTCGACGCGCTTCAACCCTTCGGTCGTGCGCATGTAAACGAGGTCGTTTTTGACGACGAGATCGCGGCCCTCGACCAGTTCGATGCCGAGCTTGTCGGCCAGGAAGGAATGCTCGTAATAGGCCGAGTTGTGTACGCCCGGCGTCAGCAGCACGACATTGGGCTCCGACGATGCGGAGGGCGGCGCAACCGATCGCAGCGTCTGCAACAACTCGTCGGGATAATTCTCGACCGGCGCGACGCGGTAGCGCGAGAATAATTCCGGAAACAGCCGCAGCATGATCTCGCGGTTCTCCAGCATGTAGGAGACACCGGAGGGCGTGCGCGCATTGTCCTCGAGGACATAAAACGTGTCGGCGTCGAGCCGTATGATGTCGATGCCGGCGATGTGGACATAAATGTCGTGCGGGACCTTTTGGCCGTTCATCTCGGGGCGAAACACCGGGTTCTGAAAAACCAGATCCTCCGGGACGATGCCGGCCTTGAGAATTTCGCGGCGGCCGTAGACGTCTTTGATGTAGGCGTTGATGGCGTTGACGCGCTGCTCCAGGCCGCGCGTCAGGGTCTCCCATTCCTTCGCCGCGATAATGCGCGGAATGACGTCGAACGGGATCAGGCGCTCCTGCGCCTCGGGGTCGCCATAGACCGCAAAGGTGATGCCGATGCGCCGGAACAGCAGCTCCGCTTCGCGGCGGCGGAAATCGAGCACATCCGGTTTGACCTGGCCGAGCCACTGCGACAGCTCCGCATAGGCCGGTCGCACGGTGTCACCGCTGCCACTCATTTCGTCAAACATGTCGACCCCGGCCCGCTCAAACCCTTAAACGCCTGCGGCACCGCATACTTCTAGCAATCTTCGCGCCAATTCGAACGCTTGAACCACGGGTTGGTTGCCAGCCTGGCGGTGATTATTGCTCATGTTTTGGGCGATTTGACCATCGTGATGGCTAAACGGGACGGTTTGACTTGGAACCGGGAACGGCGTTACCCGTTGTCGGGGCGGGATTGGACCGATGCTCGAACCGCTGATCATCGTTGGAATTGTCATTGCCGGCACCGCTTGGTACGTGCAGCATAAATGGCGAAAGCGCGTCCGCGCGATGGCCGCGTTGCGCGATACGCTGACGGATCGGACCGGGCTGGAAGTTCTCGCCAAGCGCTATGCCCGCGGCGATATCGATCGCGACGAATTCCTCGAAAAGCGCAACGACATCCTCGCCGCCGGGCTCGCGCCGCAAAATCGTCCCTGAGCTTTCCCATTGAATCCCGACGCTTTCTGCTTCCCGCTTGAGCCGCCATCGCCGCCGGGCTAGAGCAGGCGCAGCACGGGGACCGAGCCGATGTCCGAAAGCGCGACCGCTGGTGCGGGCAAAGCCGACGGCGGAATCGTCACCGCCGCCGTTCTCGTTATCGGCGACGAGATCCTGTCCGGCCGCACCAAGGACAAGAATATCGGCTACATCGCCGAATATCTCACCGGCATCGGTATCGATCTTAAAGAAGTGCGCGTGGTCGCCGACGAAGAGCCGGAAATCATTGCGGCGGTGAACGCGCTGCGCGCCCGCTATACATACGTCTTCACCACCGGCGGCATCGGTCCGACCCACGACGACATCACCGCCGAATGCGTCGCCAAGGCGTTCGGCGTGCCGATCGATTATCACCCGCGTGCGGTGGAGATCATGCAGGCGCGCGTCGCCGCGACCGGCGGCGTGATGAACGAGGCGCGCATGCGCATGACGCGCGTTCCGCTCGGCGGCGAGGTCGTGCTCAACAAGGTCTCCGGAGCGCCGGGTTTTCGTATCGGCAACGTCATCGTTATGGCGGGCATACCGAGCGTGATGCAGGCGATGCTCGACTACGTCACGCCGCAGCTTAAAACCGGCGCCCGGATGCTTTCGGAAACCGTGCGCGCCGATTTGCGCGAAGGCGATATCGGCACCGCGCTCGGCGAGATAGCCAAAAACAATCCGGACGTGGTGATCGGCTCCTATCCGTTCCAGGACGAGAACGGCACTGCCAATACCAATGTCGTGGTGCGCTCGCGCGACCCGCAAAAACTGGCCGACGCGAAGGCAGGCGTGGCGGCGATGCTGGAACGCGTCAAGGCCGAGCTTGCCAAAGCCTGATTGGCGCGGCGCAATCGCCGGCGTGATTCGTCTTGCACATCCATTTCGCCGATCTTGGCGCGGGACTTTGACAGCATGAACCGGCGCCGGACCGCTGCTCTTGTCATTGCGCGCCTGTTGCTGGCTCTTGCCGTGGCGCTTGCGCTGCCGGGTTTTTGCTTTGCGGCCCCGGATTCGACGCTCCAGGGTTTCGGCATTGTCTATCTGCATGGCAAGGGCAGTTGGCCCGGCGCGTTCAACGGCGGAATTCTGAGCGCCTTGCAAAACGAGGGCGCGCTGATTGCCAAGCCGGAGATGCCGTGGTCGTTTCATCGCCGCTATGGCGCCACCTATGACCAGGCGATGGGCGAGATCGACACGGCTATCGCCGGGCTCAAAGCCAAGGGTGCGACGCGGATCGTAGTCATCGGCCATTCGCTCGGCGCCAATGCGGCGATAGGCTACGCGGCAAGGCACCCGGGTCTCGCCGGCGTCGTCGCGCTCTCGCCGGCGCATCTGCCGGAGGTCGGCGAGATGCGCAGTTTCGTCGCCGACGCGGTGATGCGCGCCAGGAAGCTGATCGCCGAGGGCAAGGGCGACGTGCCGCAAACATTTCCCGACATGGCGCAGGGCATTCCGCTGATCGCGCATGCGACGCCGCTTGTTTATCTCAGCTATTTCGATCCCGACGGGCCGGCGGTGATTCCGAGAAATGCAGCCGCCATCGGCGGCGCGCTCCATCCGGTGCCGTTGCTTTGGGTCGTCGGCAAGCTTGATCCGATCGACCGCCGCGGCCCGCAATACGCCTTTGACGCCGCCGCGAAGAATCCCAAGAGCAAATATGTCGAAGTCTTCGCCGGCCATCTGACGACGCCGCTGGTCGCGCGCAAACAAGTGGTCGAGTGGATCAATTCGCTGTGAGGGAGTGCCCGGCTCTATTTGCCGCCAAAGTCTTGTCATTCTTGGAGCAAGCCTTGTCGTCGCCAACTCCGGCACCTACCTTTGACGTTCGGGCGCCATAACAACCTGGATAGCCGGCGGTGAGCGATATCGAGGCGTTGTTCAAGGTGCTGCGCCAATCGGCCGACACCGATTGCGTTGCGGCCATCGAACATGCCGTCGCCGACGCGCCCGATCGCGACCTGTGCCGGATCAACGCCCTCGATTTCACCGCCAAGCATAATCTCGAAGCGGAGTGCGCCGTCGCCGCGTTTTTGCATGCGGCGCGACTCGGCGTGTTCGAACTGTCATGGAACGTGCTTTGCCCCGGTTGCGGCGGCGTGCTCGACGCCGGTGCGACGCTCAAGACCGTCAACCACGAAGAATATGCCTGCGGGCTTTGCGCGTCCGGCTACAAGCCGACGCTCGACGAAATGGTCGAGGTGACATTTACGGTAAGCCCGCGCGTGCGCCGCATCGCCGCGCACGATCCGGATACGCTGCCGGAAACCGAATATTACCGCCAGATCTTCTGGAGTTCGGGCGTCGATCTGCCGGAGACTCTGGGCCAGAGCCTTGCCGAATTCACCATCGATTCGATCGAGCTGGCGCCCGGCGAGCGGGCGGTGCTGTCGTTGCAACTGCCCAACGATTTCGTCATCGCATTCGATCCCGTGACGCATGGCACGCAATTCATCGACGTCAAAGGCGAACCGACCCAGGAACGCCAGACGCTGTCGATGGTGTTCAACAAAGTGAAGGCGCCGGTCGGCACCGTCGAGATGCGGCCGGGACCGCTGCGGCTCTCGTTCGAGAACCGCACCGACCGCCGCGTCCTGCCGGCACTGTGGATTGCCGGCGATTCGCTTCATCAGCTACTCGGCAAGCGCAAGCCCTTCATCACCGCCAAGCGTCTTCTGACCAACCAGACTTTCCGCGACATCTACCGCACCGATACGCTCGACGTCGATCAGAAGCTCAAGATCACCAGCCTCACGTTCCTGTTCACCGACCTCAAAGGCTCGACCGCGCTTTACGAGCGGGTCGGCGACCTCGTCGCCTATGATCTGGTGCGCCAGCATTTCGGCGTGCTTAACGAGATCGTGGCGGCCGAGACCGGTGCCGTGGTGAAAACCATCGGCGACGCGGTGATGGCGACATTCGCGACGCCCGACCGGGCGCTGGCGGCGGCGCTGCGCATGCGCGAAGCCATGAGCCGCATCAATGACGAGCGCAACAACGAAGACTTGTTGCTCAAAATCGGCATTCACGAAGGGCCATGCCTCGCGGTGACGCTCAATAACAGCCAAGATTATTTCGGCCAGACCGTCAACATGGCGGCGCGCGTGCAGGGCCTGGCGTCGTCGCGCGCCATCTTCGTGACCAAGTCGGTCGTCGACGATCCGAAGTCGGCGAAGATCCTCGAACACTTGAGCCTGCGGCCGGCCGAGCAGCGCGCCGCGCTGCGCGGCATCGCCGATGAAACGACCGTGTACGAGATTCCCTGATTGCGCGTGGTCCGTCGGGTCTGATATCGAGTCCCGGGCCACTCAACGACCCGCCGCGGGGACCTGATCGCGATGACGCAGACCGAAGTCCGTGAGCCGGAAAAGCCGATCCCGCGCGATCCCGAAAAGATATTCCCGGTGTCGTGGGATCAATTCCACCGCGATTCCCGGGCGCTCGCCTGGCGGCTGCATGCCGCTGGCCCGTTCGAGGCGATCGTCTGCATCACCCGCGGCGGCCTGGTGCCGGCCGGGATCGTCGCCCGCGAACTGGGCGTCCGGCTGATCGAGACGGTGTGTATCGCCAGCTACAGCCACACCAGCCAGGGCGAGTTGAAAGTCCTCAAGGACGTCGCCCCCTCGATCGTGGCAAGCGGCGGCGGGCAGGGCGCCGGCGTCTTGATCGTCGACGATCTGGTCGATACCGGCCAGACCGCCAAAGTGGTGCGGGCGCTGTTGCCGCGCGCCCATTTCGCCACCGTCTATGCCAAGCCGATGGGCCGGCCGCTGGTCGATACCTTCATCACCGAAGTGTCGCAGGACACCTGGATCTACTTTCCCTGGGATACCGGCCTCGCCTTCCAGCCGCCGATCCGCGACGCCGGGTTGTAGTGCGCGCCGCTCTGCGATCGGCTATTATGGCGGCAACCCGATAGCCGAGGAGGACGCCATGGACGCCGTCACACCCAAAGCCAGGCACGACACGCTCGATACCCACTCGCACGTCGTTCGCCCGGCGCAGATGGAATGGAAGAAGACGCGATTTGACGGCTGCGAGGTCAAGGGCCTGCTGTTCGACAAGGAGACCGGGCTTGTCACCGCGCTGATGAAATTCGCGCCGGGCGCCACGCTGCCCGACCACGAGCATGTCAGGATCGAGCAGACTTACGTGCTCGAAGGCAAGCTCGTCGACAAAGACGGCCCCGCCAAAGGCTTTTCGGTCGGCCCCGGCGAATTCGTCTGGCGCGAGGCCGGCAGCCGCCACGTTGCCTGGACGCCCGAGGGTGGCCTGATGCTTGCCATGTTCCAGGTGCCCAACAAATTCTTCGAAAAGGACGGCCGGGTGACCGACATTTCGGGAGCCGATTGGGACGACCTGTGGGGTCATGTTTTCAAGGAATAGCTGTTCGAGGAATAACGACCTGGTCGCCGGGACGGGGTGGAAGACACGGTGAGTGTGATGGATATGAATAAAAATGCACTGCGCGCTTTTGGTTGCGCGATCGCGTTCACGGTGGCGCTGACCGGCGTCGCCTTCGCGCAATTGCCGATGCCGAGCATCAATCTCGAACAAGAAAAGCATCGCTCGCCCGAGCAGATCGAGCACGACAAGGCGATCGACCAGGCTTACAAATCGGCGACGCAGAAGATTCCCGACCGCAACGCCACCAACGATCCCTGGGCCACCGTGCGCCCGGCGCCGCCGGCGCCGCTGGAAAAGAAGAAGCAACAATTATCGCAGAACAAGAAGCACCCGCAATAAAGCGGCCGGCAGCGGTTTCCGCTTTGCCGAATGATGCTTTAGAAATAGCCGCGCGGTCTCATTTGTGAGGCTCGCAGCGCGGATTTCATGCGAGACGCGCTTAGCGGACGTGGCGAAATGGTAGACGCAAGGGACTTAAAATCCCTCGGGAGTAACTTCCCATGCCGGTTCAAGTCCGGCCGTCCGCACCAACCGTCGTTTCTTTGCAGCGCCGGTTTGGTAGGCTAGATGAAACGACAACAAGGCAATACCCAATCCCGGAGACATCAGTGAGCGAATACGAGCGTTGGGAGACCCGTTACGCGGTGCCGGACTATGCCTTCGGCAAGGAGCCGAACCATTTTCTCGCGTCCTGCAAGGCGATCCTGCCGCGGTCCGGGCGCGCGCTCGCGGTCGCCGACGGCGAAGGCCGCAATGGGGTTTGGCTCGCCGAGCAAGGTCTCGACGTCTTGTCGATCGACTTCTCGCCCTCGGCGCAAAAGAAAGCGCGGGCGCTTGCGGCCGAGCGCGGGGTCAATGTCGCGTTTGAACAAACCGACGTGCATCGCTGGACTTATCCGCAAGCCGCCTTCGATGTGGTCGTGGAAGTCTTTACCCAGTTCAGCACGCCCGCCGAGCGCGCCCTGAAATGGGCCGGCATGCGCCGCGCGCTCAAATCCGGCGGCCTCCTGATCATCGAAGGCTATACGCCGAGGCAATTGGATTACGGCACCGGCGGGCCGAAGCAGATCGAAAACCTCTACACAAAAGCGATGATCGAGGGCGCGTTCGGCGATTTCCGCGACGTGACGTTCCTCGAGGAGGAGCGCGAAATCCACGAAGGCTCAGCGCACGGCGGCATGTCGGCGATGATCGGCTTTACCGGGCGCAAGCCCTCTAAGACTTCCGCCGCAACAGTTCGAGCGGACAGATCAGTTCACGCTGTCGTTCGGCTTGGCGCCGCTCTCAAAGCTCTCGATGAAGACGAGGCCGATGCCGCGGGTCAGCGCGCCCGCGGTTAGCGCCGCAGCGCCAAGGCCGACAATGAGGCCGCCGGGAATGATCCACATCAGCGTCGTTGACGTTGCCGTGCCGATGCCGGTCGGCACCGCGCCGCCGATCAGGCTGACGATCAGCGAGCGGGTGCGATCGCGCTCGAACGGCACCTGATAAAGATCGCTGAGCTGCTTGACCATGCGCAGATTGATGGCAGCGACGCTCGCGATATTGGCGACGGGGAGTGGCACGAGCCCGCCGAGGGCCGCATAGTTCTTGTGCCTGGCGACGATTTTCTGCGCCAGCGCGCGGCGCTTCACCGCGTGCTTTTGCGACACTTCCGGCGCCGCCGGCGTCAGATCGTTGGCGATCGGCGCCGATGAGACCGCAAGCGCGGGCTCGGCCTCGACCTTGTCGAAGGGTGCAGCGGCGTTTTGCAACAGCGCCTTGCTGTCGGCCTTGGTTTCCGAGCCGAAGCTGCGCAGGTTGCCGAGCGGCCGGGTGATGGCTTTGGGGAGCGGTTTTCGGGTCATGCGGCGGCCTGTTGTGCGCCGAGCACCATGTCGACCTCGTCGGCGATCGCGGCGATCTCGCGCGCGGCGGGGCCTTTCCAGCTGATGAGGCTCGGCGTCGCGCCCCACAAGGCGGCTTCCGGATAAGCCACCCGGTTCGCCATCTCGCTGGCAAGCACCGGCAAGCCGGCGGCCGTCAACTCGGCCCGGATGTGCTTGGCGACCACGGAATCGCGCGTGGTCTGTGTCAGCACGCAGCGGAACGGCGGCTGCCGTCCGTCGCTGCGGTTCGTCAGGATGCTGACGGTATCGAGCATGCGGTCGACGTCAAACGGCGACGGTTTTACCGGAATGAGCAGAAAGTCCGCCAGCGCCAGACAATCGAGCGTGTTTCTGGAACGAAAGCCCGGCGTGTCGATGATGACGAGCCCGTCGTCGGCGGCAAGGCGGCGCGCGGTCTGCGAGGCGTCTTCGCTGGCATCCTCGATCACGCTGACGCCGCCGAGCGCGCGTTCGCGCGCGGCAAGCCGCATGATCGAGCGCTGCGGATCGGCATCGATGAGGCTTGGGTGGCGGCCGCGCAAATGCCAATACACCGCCAGGCAGCTCGCCAGCGTGCTCTTGCCGCTGCCACCTTTCATGGTGGCCACCGTGATGATCATGCCCGTCACCTCCACGGCCGTTCAATAAACGCGAGGCGTACGAATCAGCGCTAAAAATAATATCGGATTCGCCGCGAACTGCCTATCGCTTTGGCGTGGCGCGAAGATGTCAGGACCAGCGGACCGGGATGGCGATCGGGCGCCGCGTCGCTTTCAACAGCGGCCGACGCACGCGGTAGCGCGGCACGAGGTGGCGCACCAGACCGAAGCCGCCGAGCATCAGGCTCGTCCATACCGCCACGCTGAAATAAAGCGACATCCACGGAATCTCGTGGTGCCACTTGGCGATGTCGTGGGTCACGACCCAGCGGGTCGCGAGGTCATGCAAGCCGGTCAATGGTCCGAGCAAGCGGTGCCCGTCGGCGAGTTGCACCTGCCAGCGCGCAAAATACATCGGCACGTCGACGCCGGCCATGAAGACGATATAGCCGGTGACGCCGACGATGGTTGCGGCAATGGCGTAGCGGGCAAGCCCGCGAAAATCCACGACGAGCCGCAACAGCGCGATGGCGATGAGCGCGAAGGTGACGGTCCACAGCGAATTCTCCAGGACATTTCCCAAAAAATTCGTCGAAATCACCGCGTACCACGAGCAGCATTCGGCGAGCGCGATCAGCGGCAGGATCATTTTGGCAATGTTTTTTGCGGTATCGGAGTGCGTGACCTTGCCCAGTTCGCGCACCACGATGGCCCATTGGGCGGCAAAACAGAGTTCGGCGATGGTGGCCACCGAGCGGCCGATCAGGACGCTGGACAGCCAGGTGTCGAACAGACAAATCCGCTGCACGTCGGCGCGCGGCAGGATCGAGCGGAAGGCGCAGCCGAACACATAAGCGGCGCAAAGCAGCAGGAGCGGCTCGACCGCCAAGCGGCGGTCGGGGCCGCCGAACGGATTGCTGCGGTAGGAGGTGTGCAGGACAAAGAGCAGCACGATATTGAGCGCGCTGGCGGCGAGCAAAAAGCCCCACCACACCGCGACCGGGTTCGACCAGGATATCCAGGCGGAGACTCATTGGCTTACTCGAGGAAACGTCACGCTATTCTCACGATAATGTAACACTAGCGACACATATGGCTAGATTGAGATCGTCGCACCGGTGGGTCCAAGCTGTTCCAGCAAAAGGCGGAAACGGCGCCAGGGCAGCGCGAATTTACCCGTCTTTAATGGGCCTTACCTAGGGTCCATGGATCGCACTGCTTCGCCGCCATAGCGGCATAGCCGGGACTTCGATGGGGCCATGGGCAAGCGGACCGAACTGCGCAAAAAGCCGCGGCGGCAGTTCCACTACAACGCGAAAATCATGAAGGACAAGGATACGCCGCTGTTGCGTTGCGCGATTTCCGATGTTTCCGACAGCGGCGCGCGGCTCAGCCTCGCCGCCGAGGCCGAGCTTCCGGACAAATTCCTGCTGCTTTTGACCACGGACGGCGGCGCGCACCGGCAGTGCCGCGTGATCTGGCGTGACGGTTTGACCCTTGGGGTCAAATTTCCTGATAATCGCTAGTCTTGCCTGCCGCGGACCGACGCGCCGGCGACGGCCTCGCCATATTTGCGGCGCAGGTAAGCGGCACATTGACCACGGGGAATTGGCGCGAAGTCGCGGGCGTGGGCGTCTTGATGCTGTTTGATGATGAGATCGGCAATGGGCGGCCGCAACCGGCCATGCGCGGCAGCGCTTCAAACCCGTCATCCCGATTGCATGTTGCGGGGCTGCGTCTTGCGCTGGTGTGCTTTGGGCTTGCCGCCTTGGCCGGCTGCACCAATGGTGCTGGTTCGCTTCTGGTCGATCCGGGCCGCTACAGCGCCTATCATTGTAACGACCTCGCGGCGCGCGCCAAGGTTCTGGCGGCGCGAGAGAAGGATTTGCGCGACCTGATAGAACGCGCGAACCAGGGCGGCGGCGGCGCCGTGATCGGCTCGCTCGCTTACCGCACCGATTACGAATCCGTCCGCAGCGAAGAGAAGCTTTTGCAGAGTGAGGCCGTGGACAAGAATTGCAATTTCACGCCGCAGTTTCAAAGCGACCAGATCATTCGTTGAAGCAAACGACGGCGCGGCATCGAGTTCACTTGCCAAGGTTGCGAACAAAACGGGACCGTGATTCAGTCGAATTCGGTTCCTCATAGTGATTCGTGGCCAATGGCGGCGGCGCGCCTCGACAAGCTCAATCCGCAGCAGCGGCGCGCTGTCGAATATGGCGGCGCGGCGCTGGCCGATTGCGGCCCGCTTCTCATCATCGCCGGCGCCGGTTCCGGCAAGACCGCTACGCTGGCGCATCGCGTCGTTCATCTCATCCAAAATGGCGCCGATCCGCGGCGCATCATGCTCTTGACGTTTTCGCGCCGGGCGTCTGCCGAAATGACGCGGCGCGTCGACCGGATTCTCGCCGAGGCGACACGGGCGCGGTCGAGCGGCTTGGCTGACGCGATTGCCTGGGCGGGGACCTTCCATTCCATCGGCGCACGGCTCCTTCGCGAATATGCCGAGAATATCGGACTGGCGCGCGCCTTCACGATTCATGATCGCGAAGATTCCGCCGACCTGATGAACCTCATTCGCCACGAGCTCGGTTTCTCCAAAACCAAGGAACGGTTTCCCGCCAAAGGAACATGCCTTGCGATCTATTCGCGCGCGGTGAACAGCGAGACCGCGCTCGGCGATGTGCTCGGGGCGAACTTTCCATGGTGCGCGCTCTGGCATGACGAATTGCGCCGGCTGTTCGCGCATTATGTCGAGGCGAAACAGGCGCAGAACGTGCTCGATTACGACGACCTGCTGCTCTACTGGGCGCATATGATGCAGGAGCCGGCGATCGCCGAGCCCATCGCGCAACGCTTCGATCACGTGCTGGTCGATGAATACCAGGACACCAACCGGCTGCAGGCCTCGGTGCTCCTGGCGCTCAAGCCGAATGGCAACGGTTTGACAGTCGTCGGCGACGACGCGCAGGCCATCTATTCGTTCCGCGCGGCGACGGTGCGCAACATCCTCGACTTTCCGGGCCATTTCATGCCGCGCGCCGAGGTTTTGACGCTGGAACAGAATTATCGCTCGACCCAGCCGATCCTCACAGCGGCGAATGCCGTCATCGATCTTGCCGAAGAGCGGTTCACCAAGAATTTATGGTCGGAACGAAAATCCGCCGAACTGCCGCGGATCGTCGCCGTGCGCGACGAAGCCGATCAAGCGCTCTACGTGGCCGAACAGGTGCTGGAAGCCCGCGAGGCCGGGATTGTGCTTAAAGCGCAGGCGGTGCTGTTTCGCGCCTCGCATCACAGCGGTCCGCTCGAAGTGGAACTGACCCGCCGCAACATTCCCTTCGTGAAATTCGGCGGCTTGAAATTTCTTGAGGCGGCGCACATCAAGGACGTGCTGGCGATGTTGCGCTTTGCCGAGAACCCGCGCGATCGCGTCGCCGGTTTCCGCGTCATTCAACTGTTGCCCGGTTTCGGTCCGGCAAACGCCGCCAAGGCGCTCGACCGCGTGCAGGCGGCGGCCGATCCGGTCGATGGTTTGTGCGAAACGAAAGCGCCGGCGGTGGCCGCCGAGCATTGGCCGTCATTCGTCGAGGCCGTTCGCCTGGTCCGCTCCGGCGCGGCGGGCTGGCCGGCCGAACTCGATCTCGTGCGCCGCTGGTACGAGCCGCATCTCGATCGCATCCACGAGGACGCCGGTTTGCGACAGGTCGACCTGCATCAACTGATCCAGATATCGTCGACTTATCCGAGCCGCGAGCGGTTTCTCACCGAACTCACGCTCGATCCGCCGGAAGCCACCAGCGACCGCGCCGGCACACCGCTCCTCGACGAAGATTATCTCATCCTCTCGACCATTCACTCGGCCAAGGGGCAGGAGTGGAAATCGGTGTTCGTCTTGAACGCGGTGGACGGCTGCTTGCCGTCGGATCTCGCGACCGGAACGAGCGCCGAGATCGAAGAGGAACGGCGGCTCTTTTACGTCGCCATGACGCGGGCGAGGGACCATCTTCACCTCATGGTGCCGCAGCGTTTCTTCGTGCACGGCCAGCGCAACAACGGCGATCGGCATATGTATGCGTCGCGCACGCGGTTTATCCCGTCCGGCTTGCTCGAACATTTCGAGGTTTGTGGCTGGTCGCCCGAAGTGCCGGCGCACGCGCCGCAACAGTCCCGCGGCGTGGGGGTCGATATCCGTCAGCGCGTGCGCAAGAGTTGGGGCTGAGTTTGGAAGCGCGTCGGCTTAGAGCCGCACCCACCGCAGCCGCAGCGCATTGCCGATCACGCTGACCGAGGAGAGCGCCATCGCCGCAGCGCCAATGACCGGCGACAGCAGAATGCCGAATGCGGATAAAGCACGCCGGCGGCAATCGGAATCGCGGCGCGCGTTATAAACAACGCCAGCAGCAGATTTTGCCGGATGTTGCCCATGGTCGCGCTGCGAAAGCCGCCGGGCCCGCACGATGCCGGTCGAGGTCGCCATTGAGGAGGGTGATCCCGGCGCTCTCGATCGCCACGTCCGTGCCGGTGCCCATGGCGATGCCGACGTCGGCTGCGGCGAGCGCCGGCGCATCGTTCACGCCGTCGCCGGCCATCGCCACGATGCGGCCTTCGGCGCGCAGCTTGGCGACGATCGCCCCCTTGCCGTCGGGCAGCACCTCCGCCTCGATGTCATCGATCCCAAGACGGCGGGCGACCGCGCCGGCAGTGATGCGGTTATCGCCGGTGAGCATCACGATGCGGATGCCGTCGCCGCGCAGGCTTCGCAGCGCTTCGGCCGAAGTTGATTTGACCGGATCGGCGATGGCGATGAGGCCGCAGGCTTTGCCATCGACGGCGAGAAAAACCACCGTGGCGCCATCGTTGCGCAAACGGTCGGCATCGCTTTGCAGCGCTGCAACATCGGCGCCGGATTCGCCGACAAATTTCGCGCTTCCGAGGACGACGGTGCGGTCGTCCACCGTGCCGCTGACGCCTTTTCCGGCCGGCGCATCAAAATCGTGGACCTCGGCCAGCGCGACCTTGCGGTCGCCCGCTGCCGCGACGATCGCTGCGGCAAGCGGATGCTCGCTGGCGCGCTCGATGGATGCGGCGAGACGCAGCACGTCGGTTTCGCTGAAAACCGCCGCCGGGATAATGGCGGTGACTTTGGGTTTGCCCTCGGTCAGGGTTCCGGTCTTGTCGATCACCAGAGTGTCGACTTTTTCCATTCGCTCCAGCGCCTCGGCGTTCTTGATCAGGACGCCGGCGCGGGCGCCGCGGCCGACGCCGACCATGATCGACATCGGCGTCGCCAGGCCGAGCGCGCAAGGGCAGGCGATGATGAGCACGCTCACCGCGGCAACGAGCGCGAAGGTGAAACGCGGCTCCGGCCCAAAGACGGCCCATACCGCAAAAGCGACGAGCGCAGTCATGATCACCAGAGGCACGAACCACGCCGACACTTGATCGGCGAGACGCTGGATCGGCGCGCGGCGACCGCTGCGCGTGGCGACCATTTGCACGATCTGCGCCAACAGCGTGTCGCGGCCGACTTTTTCGGCCGCCATCACGAAGCTGCCGCTCTGGTTGAGCGTGCCGGCGATCAGTTTGGCGCCCGCCGATTTGGTCACCGGCATCGACTCGCCGGTCACCATCGATTCGTCGACGGCGAGTCGGCCGTCGAGGAGCTCGCCATCGACCGGGAATCTTCTCGCCCGGCCGCACGCGCAGGCGATCGCCGACAACGACACTGTCGAGCGGGACTTCGCTCTCGTTGCCGTCGGCGGCGATGCGGCGCGCGCGTCTTCGGCGCCAGATTGAGCAGGGCGCGGATCGCGCCGGAGGTGCGCTCGCGCGCCCGCAGTTCCAGCACCTGTCCAAGCAGCACCAGCACGGTGATTGCGGCCGCCGCCTCGAAATAAACGCGCGACCGCGCCGTGATGGCTGCGGAATGCCGGCGGGAAGAGTTGCGGTGCGAGCGTGGCGACGACGCTGTAGACCCAGGCGACGCCGGTGCCGACGGCAATCAGCGAGAACATGTTGAGCTGACGCGTCACGAACGAGCGCCCGCCGCGCACGAAGAACGGCCCGCCGGCCCACAGCACGACGGGCGTCGCGAATGCCAATTGGACGACGTTCGACCGTGTTCGGCGCGATCCAGCCGCCAATGTCGATATAATGTCCGGCCATTTCCAGCACGACGACCGGCAGCGTTAGCGACGAGGCCAATCCAGAAGCGCCGCGTCATGTCGAGAAGTTCGGGATTGGGTACAGCCGTCGCGGTCGACGGTCACGGGTTCGAGCGCCATGCCGCAGATCGGGCAGGAGCCGGGGCCGACCTGCCGGATTTCAGGGTGCATCGGGCAGGTGTAGATCGCGTCTTTATCGCTTTGCGGCAGCGGCGCCGGTGTGGCGGCCGGCTTGAGATATTTCTCCGGATCGGCGGCAAATTTGCCGCGGCAGCCGGCCGAACAAAAATAGTAGGCGTGATGCCGGTAATCGTGGCGATGCCGGCTTTGCGCCGGATCGACCGCCATGCCGCAGACCGGATCGGTTGTGGCAGCCATGGCGTCGGAAGGATGAGCGGAATGATCCACGATCAACGGCCTTGAAACGGGTACCCGGTAGGGGTATATAGAAGCCATGCGAGCCGTTGCCAAGACCGCGGTGCTCAAGCGCCTCAATCGGATCGAGGGCCAGGTGCGTGGCCTCTCCCGCATGGTCGAGGACGATCGCTATTGCATCGATATCGTGACCCAGCTCTCGGCGGCTCGCGCCGCGTTGCGGCGGGCCGAGGAGGAGATCCTTGCCGATCATGCGGCGCATTGCGTCGAGAACGCGATCGCGTCCGGAAACAAAGCCGAGCAGCGGCGCAAGGTCGCCGAATTGATCGACGTCATTGCGCGCAGCGACCGATGACCGCCGGGGAACCCGCCGAAAGAGCGTAAGCGCGATCGAGGCTGCGGCCTCAGTTCAGCAATATGATGGCGCCTTGCGGCAAATTCAGCGATTCGGCCTCGGTCGACGTTGCGCGCCGGATTTCCGAAATCGAATAATTGTAGATTTCCTGGTTGATCAGGCGCCGCGCGAGCTCGCTTCGCGCCTCGCGCTCGGTCGGAGCGGCAACGCCATACTGCAGGTGCACGGTAATCCCGTCGTGGTCCGGGAATGAAACGGTGGTTACGAACGGCACCTGCATTGCGCTTCCCTTTTTAAACTTGTCCATATCCAACCCGCCAAACTTTAACAAAATGCTACCGAGCGCCTCACGCGGCGTTCCGGTCGGACATTTGTGTGTGGAATTGTCAGCGCCTGCGGAAGGATCAGCCGTATCTTTTGCGCGCCAGCGCCGCGCCCCGGCCGAGTGCTTCCAGTTTCATTGCGGCGATTTCGCGGCGCATCGGCGCCATGCCGCAATTGGTACAGGCGATAATTTTTTGCGCAGGGACGTATTCTGCCGCTTTAGCGATCACGGCGGCGATTTCCTCCGGCGTTTCGATCTTGTCGGTGGCAACGTCGATGACGCCAATGAGTATGTCCTTGCCGTCGAGCAGTTTCAGCACGCTTGTCGGCACGTGCGAGTTGATGCATTCGACGCGAAACCTGGTCGATCCGGCTTTTCGCCAGCGCCGGAAAAAATTTCTCGTATTGGCGCCATTCGGCGCCAAGCGTCGCCTTCCATTCGATATTGGCGGGGATGCCGTAGCCGTAGCAGATATGCACGGCGCTTTTGCAGGCGACACCCTCGATGGCGCGATGCAGTGCCTCGATGCCCCAGTCGGCGGCTGCGTCCATGTAGACGTTGAAGGCCGGCTCGTCGAACTGGATGACGTCGACGCCGTCGGCGGCCAGCCCGCGGGCTTCCTCGTTGAGGAGCGCGGCGAAAGCGAAAGCCATTTTGACACGGTCGCCGTAATGGGCGTCGGCGATAGTGTCGACGATGGTCATCGGCCCGGGCAGCGTGAATTTGAGCTGTCGCTCGGTATGGGCGCGCGCCAGGCGGGCTTCGCGGGCATGCACGCGCGCACGCAGCCGTAACGGGCCGACCACGGTCGGGCACATCGCTTTGTAGCGATCGTTGCGGATGCCCATCTCGACGCGCTTGTCGAAGTCGATGCCGTCGATCGCTTCGAGAAAGCCGTGGACGAAATGCTGGCGCGATTGCTCGCCGTCGCCGACGATGTCGATGCCGGCGTCCTCCTGAAGCTTGATGGCCAACAGCGTCGCGTCGTCCTTGGCGGTCGCGAGCTCTTCGCCTTGCGGCCGCCACGGCGCCCACAGCTTGTTCGGCACGGCAAGCCAGGCGGGCTTCGGCAGGCTGCCGGCGATGGTGGTGGGAAACAAAACCTCGGTGGTTGGCATTGGTGGCCGCTTGCGTTTTTCAGGATTTCGACAAAGCGGCGGGTGGCCGCCAACCGTAAAGCCAATCGTAATGCCGCAACAGGCGCTCGCCGCCCATGCCGCGCATCGCCGCATTGCGGAGCATAGCGGGGAGAACGGGCAGGTGGTAGCGGGCGCCCTGGCGCGCCGCCATCCGCTGCACTTTGCGGGTGCGCCCGCGCCGCAACGCCGAATAGGCCTTCATCGCGCCGGCGGCATCGCCCGGCATGCGCGCGAGGCATCGCGCCAGCACGATCGCGTCTTCGATTGCCATCGCCGCGCCCTGCGCCAGGAACGGCAGCATCGGATGAGCGGCATCGCCAAGGAGCGCCGCGGCGTCGTGGGCGAAATTCGGCAGTGGCCGGCGGTCGTAAAGGGCCCATTTCAGCCAGGCTTCCGGCTGACGAACGAGATCGCGCGCCGCTGGCGCCCAGCGCTCGGCGGGCAGCCGCTGCAACAGATCGACCCGGCTCGCCGGCTCGCTCCAGCCCGGCTTGTTCCATTGGTCGGTGGTAATGACCACGATATTGATCGCTCTGCCGGCTTTGACCGGATAGTGCACCACGTGGGCGTCGCGTCCGAGCCAGAGGTGGATCAGCGGCTCCCGGAACTCCGGCGCCACGTCCTCGACCGGCACTACGGCGCGCCATGCCGTGCGGCCGGCAAAGCGCGGCGGTTCCTTGAATCCGAGGCGTGTGCGCGACACCGACCACAGGCCGTCGGCCGCGACCAGCGCGTAACCCTGCTCATGCCACACGCCGCCTGCTCCGCTCGCCGAGACCGTGACGCCATGTCGGTGCGTGGCGAAATCGTCCACGCGCATGCCGAGCTTGAGCGCAATGTCGCGTTCCTGCGCGATGGCGCCGACGAGCACGGCCTGAAGATCGCCGCGATGGATGATCCAGTATGGCGCGCCGCAGCGCTGCGCCGCCTCGCCAAGCGGGATGCGCGCGATTTCGCCGCCGGTCCGGCCGATCAGCACGCGCAAATCTGTCGGCGCGACGACATGGGGCCGCAATCGCCCGCCGAGCCCGAGATCGATCAACGCCCGCGTAGCGTTGGGCGAAAGCTGAATGCCGGCGCCGGTTTCTTCCAAGCGCTCGGCCTGCTCCAGGATGATGACGCGAAAGCCGTTGCGGGCCAGCGCCAGCGCGGCGGTCAACCCGCCGATGCCGGCGCCCGCCACAATGACGCTGCGCGAGGACGTCACGGCAACAGATGAAACGCTAGCGGGTCAGATTTCGGCGTCATTGAGCGCACATTCCGCCGGGCGCGCCTGGTTGGGCGCAAGCGCCGGATTGTGGTGGTAGAGCGTCGAGCAATACGGGCAGATATATTCGGCGTCGTCGCCCATGTCGCAATAGACGTGAGGATGGTCGAACGGCGGCTTGGCGCCGACACACATGAATTCCCGGGCGCCAATTTCGATGACCGCAACACCGAGATCGTTGTGGAAATGCGGAACGATCGAATCCGTCATGATGGTGATATCCGCTTGCGAAGACGACGGCACCATAGCGGGCTCATGGCGCGATTTCCAGCGAGCCTTTACGCAGTGCGCCCGTTGTGAAAAAGCCGCAGATTGCTAGCATTCTCGACAGATTCCCCCTTGGCAGATTCGGCGAGGCGGTGCGCAGGAGCAGGACCGGGCGATGGGCCGGAGGCAATTGATCGAAACGCTGCGTCATCCGGCCTTCGGGCTCGTCTGCGCCATCGCTTTTGCGTTTGCCGCCGTCGTTTTCATTCGCGACGGCGTTGCCGCGCGCGGGGCGCTTGCCGCGGCGGATGACCCGGTCAAGATTGCCGACCGGGCGCTCGATCGCAGCTTCGATCGCGGCGTTGCCGACCGCGAAATCCGCTCAGCACTTGCTGCCGGCGATATCGATCTGGCGAACAGCTTTGTCGCACTCGCCGCCGATCGCCGCGTGGCGCTCGATCCGGCCCTGGCCGACGCCGTAAAGGCGGCGAACGCCAGGCAGGCCTCGCCTTCGAATACGGCCGGCCGCTTTGTGCACGGCCTGTGGACCGGCGAGCCGACCGATCTCGCGAGTTTTGCCGGGACCGCATTCGGCGATCTCTTCGTCTTCGGCGATATCCGCGACGCCGCCCGCGAGGGCACGCGCTATCTGACCGGCGAGCATTACGATCTGTGGATTCTCGGGCTTGCCGGCGCCGGTATCGCCATCACCGCGGCGACCTACGCCACGTTCGGCCTCACCGCGCCGGAACGGATCGGCCTGTCCGTCGTGAAGGCGGCGCGCCGGAGCGGGCGGTTCAATCCGGTCCTTGCCGTGCGTTTCGTGCGCGAGGCGGTGAAAGTCGAAGGCGCCGGAGGGCTCGCCGAACTTGCGGAAAATGCCGGGCGCGTCGAGACCAAGGCCGGGGGCCAGGCCGCCATGGACAGTCTTGCGATTGCCGAACAGCCGCAGGACATGTCGAGGCTGGCGCGGCTCGCCGCCGCCAAGGGCGGCAAGACGCGTGCGATCGTAAAACTCCTCGGCCGCGCCGCCATCGTGCTCACTGCCGGCGCCTTCGATGTCGCGGTCTGGCTGTTGTGGGCGGGGTTCGCGCTTTTGGGCTTCTGCGCGTCGTCCAAGGCCGCCGTCGAGCGCATGACGCAGCGCCATCTGCTGCGGCAGAAACTGCGCCGCGTCCGGAAAGCCGAGCGGCTGGCGTTTGCCGCGCCGGTATGACAATCGTCCGGCATGCCGCGGTTTTCTCATGATGGCGTCGAGATCGCTTTCCTTGACGAAGGGGAGGGCGAGCCGATTGTGCTGGTGCACGGGTTTGCCTCGAACAAGGAAATCAACTGGGTCGGCCCGAGTTGGGTGACCACGCTGACGCGCGCCGGGCGGCGCGTGATCGCGCTCGACGATCGCGGCCACGGCGCTTCCTCGAAGCTTTACGATCCCGCCGCCTATCACAGCGCCATCATGGCCGAGGACGTGCGGGCGCTGCTCGATCATCTCGGTCTGCCGCGCGCCGACGTGATGGGCTATTCCATGGGTGCGCGCATCTCGGCTTTTCTGGCGCTTTTGCATCCGGACAAAGTGCGCTCCGTCGTGCTTGGCGGTCTCGGCATTCGCCTCGTCGAGGGCGTTGGCCTTCCGGACACGATCGCCGACGCGCTCGAAGCGCCGTCGCTTGCGGACGTGACCGATCCGGTGGCTTACATGTTTCGCGCTTTTGCCGAGCAGACCAAATCCGATTTGCCTGCGCTCGCTGCCTGCCTGCGCGGCTCGCGCCAGACGCTCAGCGCGAGCGAGGTCGGGCGCATTGCGGCGCCGGTGCTGGTCGCGGTCGGCAGCGAGGATCCGATTGCGGGGTCGCCTGAGGAACTCGCAGCCCTTATTCCCGGGGCGCAGTCCCTTGCCATTCCGGGCCGCGACCACATGTTGGCGGTCGGCGATAGGGTGTTTAAGTCCGGGGTGCTCGATTTTCTGGCGAAACGGCCCTGATGCTGGGTCATTGGCAGAGTTATTGAGGCCAATGGCCGACAAATGTGGGTCATTGGCCCATCGGCTAAAACCCTTGGTTTTGCGCGAAGCCCTGCCCAATATGATAGAAGGTCACGCCAGTTCACGGGAGACAGCGATGGCGCAGTATCAGGCGAAGCCGGCCCTCGATAAGGTCGATCCGGTTTGGGCGCGCATCCGCCGCGAGGCGGAAGATGTGGTCCGCCGCGAGCCCGAACTTGCTACTTTCATCTATTCGACCGTTTTGCACCACGACGCGCTGGAAGCGGCGGTCGTGCACCGGCTCGCAGCGCGGCTCGATCACTCGGCGCTGTCGGCCGAACTCATCCGGCAGGCTTATGCGGACGCCGTCGAGGATGAACCGGCGATCGGCGAAGCCTTCCGCGCCGACATCATGGCGACGATGGACCGCGATCCAGCGACCCATCGCCTGATCGAACCGTTGCTCTATTACAAGGGGTTTCATGCCATCCAGACCTATCGTCTGGCGCATTGGCTGTGGGGCAAGGGCCGCCGCGATTTCGCCCTCTATCTGCAAAGCCGCTCATCGGCTGTATTCCAGTGCGACGTCCATCCTGCGGCAAAAATCGGCCGCGGCATTTTCCTCGATCACGCCACCGGTCTTGTCGTCGGCGAAACCGCGGTGATCGAGGATGACGTCTCAATGCTCCATGACGTGACCCTCGGCGGCACCGGCAAGGAGCACGAAGACCGCCATCCCAAGATCCGCTATGGCGTCCTGATCGGCGCCGGCGCCAAAATTCTCGGCAACATCGAAGTCGGGCATTGCGCGCGCATTGCCGCCGGTTCGGTGGTGGTCAAGCCGGTGCCGAACAATGTGACGGTGGCCGGCGTGCCGGCCAAAGTGATCGGCGTCGCCGGTTGTCCGGAACCGGCGCGCTCCATGGACCAGATGTTCCAGGACGAGATTTCAGCTCACTAGACCATGATCCGACCAGATTGAATCTGGTCATAGTCTCGATGTTTCGTTGCGGCATGAACTTTTCCAAAAGCCGGGTTCCGGTTTTTGGCATCATGCTCTAAGTTCCGAATTCCGGTCAGGAGACGCGCGGTGGATGTTCAGGCAGTCAGGAAGCTCGACGCTTATCTGAAGAAGTTGTTCGGCAACGCCCGCATCCGCGTGGTGCCGGGGCCGAAGAAGGACGCCGCGGTCTATATTGGCGAGGAACTCCTCGGCGATCTCAACCTCGACGACGAAGACGACGACCTGTCCTATAATTTTCGCATGGAAATTGACTTGGGAGAGGTCGCCGACATCGATCGGATCAAACGGCTGGATGCCTATCTCAAGCGTAAATTCGACAATACCGCCATCCGCGTCGTGCCGCGTCCGCGGAAACAGGATTCGCTTGAAACCTATCTCGGCGAAGAATTCATCGGCGTGTTGTTCGTTGACGACGAAAAACGCCGCGTCGGGGCCTATATCCTCGAAATGCCAATCCTGGATATGGATTTGGCCTGACCGGCGGGGCCATCGCGCACCGCGCCGGCCCAATTTTCATTTTTGTGGATGCAATTGCGCGACGAGCCGGTCGAAGCCGCCGGCAATTGTGCGCCAGTCGCCAAACCAGCCGCGGGGAAAGCGGAACGTCATTTCGGCGCTGTCCAGCATGCGCTCGTGAATGCAGGTGCCCGGCACGGTATGTCCGGCGCGCGTGCAAAGGGCGAAGAACTGCTCGGGGCTCGTTCCGACATAGACCAGATCTTCGCCTTCGTAAGGCGTGCCGGCGCGAAACGGCAGCACAGCCAGGCCCGCGGGGCCGGCGCTCGCTTTGGTTTCGACGTAGCGCGGATAGATGGTCCGCAGCCGCTCCAGCGGCGGCAGCTCCTTGCCCAGTCCAGTAATGGTCACGAACAGCCGTTCGTTCTCCGGCTCGCCGGCGGCCGCCGCGGCGTTGGCGGCGTTGAGCACCGTCTGCTCCGAAGGCTTGTTATCCGATGGCGGAACCAGCGACGGCCATGCGAAAGCGAGATCGATACGCTCCTGTTCACCGGGATGCCGCTGGACTTTTTCGCGGATCGCTGCCGGAGGCACGTCGAACAGGACGCTGGCGACAGTGATGGGCATGGCCGGCGCGTCGAGCGGCGCCGCGGGCCCGCTCGGCCATGTCGGCCATAATACATACGACACAAAGGCTGCGGCCGACGCCACCAGCACGACGGTCAGGGCAAATGGCATCGTGAACACGCCGCGCGCGCGGCCGCGTGATTTCTGTCGGGACACAGCATGCGCTGTCATGAATTCCAGCCGGCTGACGCAAATCAGCGCTCAGTATCGCACGGGCAAACGTTGCGCGGAGGGGCAGGGCAGTGGCGCTTTATGGCTTTGCCGGCGGCGCCGTTGCCGGCCTGACGGCTGCTTCGATCTGCGCGGCCAGCACCGCCGCAATTTTGGCGTGGGCCGCGGCGTTAAAGTGGATGTGATCCCACTGATAAAAATCCGCAGGCACCGGATCGGGGTCATAGACGATGACGCGGATACCGCGCGCGCGCAGCCGTTTTGCCATCGCCTCCACATTGGCGGTGCGGGCCGCCTTGGTGCCAAAGAAGCGCAGATCGTTGCCGCCCGGCTGCAAGATTACAATGTCGGTGCCGTTCGGCACCGCGCTGTCGATGCGGCGAAGCATGCCGGCGGTGACATCACCGTTGACGCCGGCATTGATGACATGGGCGCGAATGCCCCTTTTAAGGAGCAGCGCCTGGAGCACTGCGGGATAGGCGTTCTGCTCGCCGACGCCGAAGCCGGTGGTGTTGCTGGCGCCGATCGCCACGATGTTGAGCGTCGCGGCATGAAGCGGCGCGGCCACGGCGAAAACGGCCGCTATTGCCGCCGCCGATTTCAGTATGCGCAAGACCAGATTCATGACGCTAAACCCCCGGCCGCAAACCGTAAATTATCCCAATTAACCTTTCCTTAATCATTTCGTAGCGGCGCGGCCCGTCCTCTGCAATGGCTTGGAGACAAGGGGGACACGATGTCCATGCTGCCGGCCATCACGCCAGACACGATCGAATCCTTTTTCGCGCTTGCTATCGGCTTTTCCGTCGCCGGCCTGTGCGCCAGCGGCTATCGGCTGTTCAGCAAGCACTTTCCGAGCTTTCGGCTGCTCGAAGTCGGTCCGGTGCCGGCGCGGTTTGCCGCCATCCCGCTGCTCATGTTCTCCGCGCCCTATATCATCATGCGCAACACGATCCGCGGCCGCCGCATCGAAGGCCGCCGTACCGAGATCGTCATGGTCGCCACCGTCATCGCCGGATTGTGGAGTCTGATGTCGGGAACCGTGGTGGTGCTGGCGCTTCAATCGCTGTTCAACGTCTGATATTTATCGGCAATGATTTACGAACTCGACGGCCACCGGCCTGAATTGCCGGAGGAGGGGCGTTTTTGGATCGCGCCCACGGCGACCATCATCGGCAAAGTCCGTCTCAAGACCGATGCCAGCGTCTGGTTCGGCGCGGTGCTGCGCGGCGACAATGAGTGGATCGAGCTCGGCGAGCGTTCACAGATCCAGGACAACGCGACGCTGCACACCGATCCGGGGTTTCCGATGACCATCGGGCGCAATTGCGTGATCGGCCACAACGTCATTCTTCACGGCTGCACCGTCGGCGCCAACAGCCTGATCGGCATGGGCGCCATTTTGCTCAATGGCGCGCGCATCGGCGACAACTGCCTGGTTGGCGCCGGCGCGCTCATTACCGAGGGCAAGACCTTTCCCGCCGGATCGCTGATCGTCGGCGCGCCAGCGCGCGCGGTGCGCTCGCTCGACGACGCGGCGATCAAGGGTATCGCTGGCGGCGCCGAGATTTACGTCCGGCGCTTCCAGCAATACGCGAAGGGGCTAAAGCCCGTCGGATAGAACGGCGGGCCCGGCGACCCGAGGTCGATCGCCCGTCTTGAGCAGTTGATCCCCTAGCTCTTCAACATTCCTGCGGCGTGCGCGACTTGCGTCCAGCGGGTGATCTCGCTCTTCATGAAGGCTGCGAACTCATCGGGGCCGGCATCAAGCGGATCGTCGCCCTGTGGGCGCAGTGCTTTGATCGCAGCCGGCGAATGCATCGCCTGACTGGCCGCGGCGGCGAGCTTGTCGACGATGGGCCGCGGCGTGCCGATCGGCGCCAACAGGCCGAACCAGAGGCTGGTGTTGACATCGGGCAGTCCGGCTTCCGCCATGGTGGGCACGTCCGGCAGCGCGCCGGCGCGTTTGCTGGTGGTGGTCGCCAGCGCGAGAAGCTTGCCGGCCGCGATCTGACCGACGACCGTCGAGGCTGGCGAAAAGGTCATGAGTGTGCGCCCGGCGACGACGTCCTCGACCGCCTGCGGACTGCCCTGATAGGGCACCTGCGTCAGCTTGATGCCGGCCTTTTGCGCAAAAAGCTCGCTGGCGAAATGCGGCATACTGCCGATGACATTTGAATCGAGAGCCTTGTCCGGGTTCGCCTTGCAAAACGCGATGAGCTCTTTGACGCTGTGAATATCGCTCGCCGAATTGACGACCAGAATAATCGCCGCGTCCTGGATCAGCGCGACCGGTTCGAAATCCCTGGTCAGATCGAGCGCCGCATTGGGATTGATGATCTGATTGGTGATGATCGACAAGGTCGCGAGAAACAGCGTGTAGCCGTCGTTGGCCGCGTGGGCCACATAGGTGGCGGCGATGCTCGAGCCGGCGCCCGGCTTGTTCTCGACCACCATTTGCTGCCCGAGGATCGGCGTGGTGGCTTGGCTGAGCACGCGGGCGACGACATCGGCCGCCGCGCCGGGGGTGAAGCCGATGACCAGGTGGATTGGCCGTGACGGATAGGCGTCTTGTGCAGCCGCGAAGCGCGTCAGCGACGGCAACGCGGCGGTCGCCCCGGCCAGATGCAGGAATTTGCGACGCGGAAGTATCATGGCGTGCTCCCCAGGCTTGAGTTTCTTTTCGCAGCAACGCAGGCGGCCGAAGCGAAACCGATCGGATTTTTGGATTGCCCGCCCGGCGAACGCCCAAGTACCGCCCTGACTTCACCGAACGCCGGTATGTCGCAAGCGGTACTCGAACAAAACTACACAGGTTGCGGGTGCCTGCGGAAGGGGTGCGGCAACGTGGCCATCAATCGGGGAGGCCTGAAAATGGGTGCGGCCGGCTCCTGGGGGA
>CAVXWL010000032.1:0-30693 GCA_963765365.1 uncultured Alphaproteobacteria bacterium
ACGTAGCTGTTGGGATCGGCGTATTGCTGCTCGAGATAGGCCTTGAATTCCGGCTCTTGGCAACTTTGGCCAATGCGTCGGTGAGGATCTTGACGCGCGCGGGATCGGTGCCGGCTTTGACCACGATGGCGCGGAACTGCGGCAGCGTGACGTCGTAGCCGAATTCCTTGCCGACCGGCACGTCGGCGAATACCGGGATGGTCAGCCGGTGCTCATAGAAGAAGATCAGCGGGCGGATCTTCTTGCCGTCGAAATAGCTGCGCACGTCGCCGGTCTGCTCGTAGAGCATATCGGCGTTGGCGCCCAGGATCGAGGTGTAGCGAAGGCCGGGTTTGCAAAGGGGATGGGCGTCGAGCTTCAGCCCCTTGGTCTTGAGATAGTTGGTGGTGATGTCGTCGGCGCTGCCGAAGCCCAGAATCGCGACTTTGAGCGCCTCTCTTTCGCGGTCTTCACAGGTCCTGCCAGGTTTTCCACGGGCTGTTGCTGTTCACCCAAAGCCAGACGGCTGCTGGATCATGATCGCCAGCGGGATCACCTCGTCGGCATTGAACGCGGGCTTGGCACCGGCGAGCAGGGCGTAGGTGTCGCCGATGAGCACCGCCAGCGAATAGCCGTCGGCCGGCGAGTTCAGCAGTTTGGTCATGCCGGTCATGCCGGTCGCTCCCGGCACGTTGAGCACCGGGGCCGACACACCGAAATCTTGCGACATCAGCTTGCCAGCGGTGCGCGCGAGGATGTCGGCGCCGCCGCCGGGACCCCACGGCACGATGAAGTTGATCGGATGATCTGGATATTTTTCCTGCGCTTGCGCGGCCGGTCCGAAATGCAAGACCGACGACAAAGCAAAGTACCGCGGCGGCAAACCCCGCCATTCTTTGAGCGACCATCACCATTCCTCCCTGGCTTTCGGATCAGCCGTGCCGGCAGCGCCGGAGTTCAAACCCCTGTTCTGCGCGAACTGATCCCGAATTCTCATTGAATGAGACGTACGGTTTTAAAAGCAAATAGCACAGTGCTAATCTGACGACAACGAGGCTGACGGCCGCAGCAATGGGCGGCCGTTTTGTGCATCCGCCGTCGGCGCTGAAAGTCCAGGCCGGCCAATCGCGGCAAAAACAAAAATAACAACAATCAATCGGAAAACGAGGGAGGGTGGCGTGTCGACATCATCAACTGCTCAGCGTCCAGAAGGTTTGGTTTCAAAAGATCTTGCCGCGCAAGAAAACTTGCTGGCGCGGCTCGATCGCATGCCGGTCAACGGCAAAATACTGTTTCTCGTCGGGCTGCTCGGCGTGATCTGGATATTGGAGGCCTTCGACATCGGCATCATTGCGCCGGTCTTGTTCATTCTTAAAGGCGAGTGGCAGCTGTCGCCGAGTAATATGGGCCTGATCGGTAGTGCCGGAACGTTGGGAATCGTCATCGGCTTGCTTTCGGCCGGCCGCTTGGCCGACCGCTTCGGCCGCAAATCGACCTTGGTCGCCGGCATCGTGATTTTCAGTATCGTTACGTTCCTTGCCGCCTTCTCACAGAACGTCACCCAGCTCGCGATCTTCCGTTTCATTGCCGGCCTGGGACAAGGCGCGGTGTTTCCAGTTCCCTATTTGCTGCTTTCCGAATTCGTCAACAAGCAATGGCGCGGCACTGCCGTCGGCCTTGCCAATTCTTTGCTCGGTTTTTCCTATGGTCTCAACACACTCGCCGGCGCGCTGGTGGTCGGTCATATCCCGGCGAGCGAAGCGTGGTGGGTGCTGTTGATGCTCGGCGGCATTCCAATTCTCATCGTGCCGATTATCATGGCATTTCTTCCGGAATCGCCACGCTTTCTATTGAAGGTCGGCAAGGCCGATACGGTTCGCAAGTTCGTCGAGGAGCTTGAAGACATCAGCCAGGTGCCGCATGACGAGAAGCTGATCGACGAGGGTTCACTCAAGGTGCTGGAAGCGACGGCGCAACGCCGCGTCTCGATCTCCGACCTCTTTCGCTACCCCTACCGGACGCGTTGCTTCGTGGCCTATCTGGCGCTGCTTTCGCCGTTCATCGTGTTTTACGTCATCACCATCTGACGGGCCCTCGATCCTGCAACGCATGGGAGCCGGCAAGGAGGACGCCCTCTATTACACGTCCGGGCTGTTGTTCCTGACCGTCATCTCGACCGCAATCGCCGGGAGCATCGGCGACAAGATCAGCCGCCGCTGGGGGCTGGTGATTATCATGTCGATAACGGCCATCGGAACCGTGGCGCTGGGCCAGCCGCTGTCCCGGGCCGGGACGATCGCCGCCGCAATCGTGGTGTGGAGTTTTGTCTATGCGGGGTTCCCGTTGGCGAAACTCTATATGGCGGAGCAGTTCCCAACGCGGCTGCGGGCGACCGGAGCGATGCTGGGCGAGAGTATCACGCGCTTTCTCGGCGGCGTCGTTCTCGTTTATCTGTTCCCGATCATGAGCGCCGCCATGGCGGCGTCGACCTTGTATCTGATACTGGCGGTGCTGACGGTGGTCTGCATCCTGCCGATCTGGCTCTTCGGCTTCCAGACCTCGGGCGTCAGTGTCGAGCAAACCGGCACGGACCTCTCCGCGCTCGCCAAAATGGGATCGCGCAATTAAAGCGCGGTCCCAAAATGTGGGAACCGGATCATGCTCAAGCCGGGCGGATCGTCAGACAGGCTCCAACACGAACAGCGCGCGCCCGTACTCGACCAGTTCGCCGTTTTCGGCGCCGATCTGGGCCACCCGTCCGTCATGCTCGGAGTAGATGGTCGTGAACAGCTTCATCACCTCGATCAGGCACAGGGGTTGACCCTTGCGCACAAGCGTTCCGATGTCGACGGAGGGCGCCGCGTCGGGCGATGGCGCGCGGTAAAAGGTGCCGACCATCGGCGCGACCACTTCGATCTGTGCGGCGCATTCGCCGCGGGCGCGTGGCGGAGCGGCGGCTGGCGACGGAGCGAGTGGGGTGACCGGCGCATGGCGGGCGCGTCGATAACGGGTCGGAGGCGACATCGTGCGGCACGGCAGCGGCGCCACCGGCAACATTTCGGCGTACCACGAGTTTCATGTCGCCGGTCTCGACGATCACCTCGTCGCAGGCGCTGCCATCGATGACTTCAATATTTCGGCGATCTCATCGTAGTTCAGGCTCATGCGCCCCCGCTTCCTTCACGCTGATCCATCGTTGCCGTCTTCGTCGTCGAGCGTCACCGAAAGGCGCATGGCGGCGTCTTGCAGCAAGGGGATATGGCGCAACCCCTGTTCCAGCGTCATGCGCGCCAGCGGCGCCGAAATCGCCAGCGCCGCGACCGGCTGTGCGTTCGGCCCATGGACCGGAACCGCCACGCAGACGACGCCGGCGAGGAATTCCTGATTGTCGGTCGAGATTCTCGCAGCTCGGATTTTGTCGAGCTCGCTGCCAAGCCGCGCGGCGTCGGTCATGGTGTTCTCGGTGTAGCGATACAGCGGGATAGTGCGCAGCAAGGCCGCGCGCTTGCGCGGCGGCAGCATGCTCAGAAACAGCTTACCCATCGCGGTGCAATGCAGCGGCACGCGCGAGCCGGGTTCGAAGCGCAAGCCCAACGGCCACGCCGACTTCGACACGGTCGAGATAGATGACGTGGCTGCCGGCCATGACGCCGAAATTGCAGGTCTCGCCGATTTCATTCGACAAAGCCTCCAAGATCGCGTGACGCGGCGCCTGCAGCATCGACGCCGAAACAATGCCGAGGCCGAGTTGCAGGAGCCGTGCGCCCGGGACGAAGCGCCGCTTGCCCGGCTCGCGCTGCAACAGCCCCTCGCTTTCCAGCATGCGCACGATGCGATGCGCGGTCGGCTTCGGCATGTTTTGCAGCGCGCTGATGTCGCTGACGCCGAGCGGACGCCGAGCGGTCGCCAGCGTCTCGATGATGGCGAGCGCCTTGATAGTCGGGAATGCATGTTCCGCGGGTTCGGCAGCCGGGCGTTTGCCTGCTGCGCGCTTCGTTCGCGGCTTCGAGAGGCGGTGGGGTCGAGGGGCGTTTCCATGCGTTTTATCAAAAAACAACTCAATGTCTTGCAATATGATTTTTCGCTGTCAAAGTCACTGGGGAGGAATGGCCGCCGATTAAGGAACGGCCGCGTCAGGAGGGACGGGTGCGTCGCGTATTGATCGCCAATCGCGGAGAGATCGCGCTGCGCGCCATCCGCACCTGCCGGCGGCTCGGTCTGCAAAGCGTCGCGGTGTATTCCTCGGCCGACGGCAATTCGCCGCATCGCTGGGCGGCCGACCACGCCGTCTGCATCGGGCCGCCACCGCCGAAAGCGAGCTATCTCAATGCCGCCGCGCTGATCGAAGTCGCGTCCGCCTGCCAATGCGACGCGGTTTATCCCGGCTACGGTTTTTTGGCGGAAGACCCCGTTTTCGCCGCGCGCTGCGCGGAAGCGGGATTGATTTTCATCGGCCCCAGCGCCGAGGTCATCGCGCGGATGGGTGACAAGGTCGCGGCGAGGCAGACCGCCGCGGCATTGGGCATTCCGGTGGTGCCGGGTTCGAACCAGGGCTTCACCGCGGCGGCGGAAGCCAAGGCGCATGCCGAGGGGATCGGCTTTCCGTTGCTGCTGAAAGCAAGCGCCGGCGGCGGCGGCCGCGGCATGCGGGTTGTCACCGACGCCGAAGCTTTTTCCCATTGTTCGAGCAGGCGAGCGCCGAAGCCGCGGCGGCGTTCGGCCGGCCCGACGTCTATCTGGAGCGTTTTTTCCGAGAGTCCGCCACATCGAAATCCAGGTATTCGGCGACAGGCACGGCAATTATGCGCAACTCGGCGAGCGCGATTGCAGCGTGCAGCGCCGGCATCAGAAACTGATCGAGGAGGCGCCATCGCCGGTGCTCGACGAGCGGCACGCCGCGCCATGGCGGACGCGGCGCTCGCGCTCATCCGCGCGATCGAATACGTCAATGCCGGCACCGTCGAGTTCATCTACGACGTCGCGAGCGGGCGGTTCTTCTTCATCGAGATGAATACCCGCATCCAGGTCGAGCATCCGGTGACCGAGATGGTGACCGGCAACGACCTGGTGGCGGAGCAGTTTCGCGTCGCCGCCGGCGAGCGGCTCCGTCGTCCCGGCCGCGCAGCGATGCGCCAGTGGCGATCGAATTCCGCATCAATGCCGAGGACGCCGAACACGGCTTCCGCCCGTCGCCGGGCATGCTCAAGCGCTGGCGGCCGCCGAGCGGCCGGGACATCCGGCTCGACAGCCACGTCTACGAAAATTACGTGGTGCCGCCGTATTACAATTCGATGCTCGGCAAGCTGATCGTCAGCGGCCGCGACCGCGCGACGGCGATCGAAACGGCGCCTCGGCGCTGGCGCGGTTCGACGTCGCCGGCATCGCCACCACGGTGCCGTTCCACGCCGGCTTGCTGCGGCGCGCGGAATTCGCCCGGGCGGAAATTCATACCCGCTGGGTCGAAGATCGATTGCAGGCGCAGGAACGGATGCAGGTGCATTGATGACGCCGCAAAAACCGTTCGGCTGGTCGACGTGACGCTGCGCGACGCGCATCAATGCCTGTGGGCGACGCGCATGACCACCGCGATGATGGCCGACATCGCGCCGCGGCTCGATCGCGCCGGCTTTGAGGCCATCGACCTCGTCGGCGGCGCGGTGTTCGACGTCTGCGTGCGCTACCTGCGCGAGGACCCGTGGGAGCGCATGCGCATCGTCAGCGGCTGGGTCAAGAAAACGCCGCTGATCGTGATGACGCGCGGCCAAAGCCTGTTCACGTTCGAGTTCTTTCCCGACGACATCGTCGAACTGACCGCGGAACGGATTTTCGCCAACGGCATCCGCTACCACACGCCCTACGACGCGCTCAACGACATGCGCAATATGGAGGTGCCGGTGCGCGCGGCGAAGCGGGTCGGCCTGTATACCGCCGGCGGCGTCGTCTACACGCTGAGCCCGGTCCACACCGACGAATACTACGCGCGCAAGACGCGCGAACTGGTCGAGCTCGGCGTCGACGCGGTCTATCTCAAGGACCCGAGCGGCCTGCTCACGCCGGAACGCGCGCACACGCTGGTGCCGGCGCTCAAGGCGGCCTGCGGCGCGCTGCCGCTGCACCTGCATTCGCATTGCCTCACCGGTCTCGCGCCTTACACCGCGATCCGCGCGGTCGAACTCGGCGTCGACGTCGTGCACACCGCGACCTCGACCCTGGCCAACGGCGCGTCGCATCCCGCGACCGAAAGCTTCATGCACAATGTCCGGCGCGACGGCTTCGACGTGCCGGTCGATCTCGCGCCGGTCGAGGAGGTCGCCGAGCGGCTGCGCTACATCGCGGCGCGCGAAGGCAAGCCGGTCGGCCATATCGTCGAGCACGACGCCTTCCATTACGAGCATCAGATGCCCGGCGGCATGATCTCCAATCTGAAATCGCAACTGGCGCCGCTCGGCATCGCCGACCGCCTGCCCGACGTGCTGGAAGAGGCGGCGCGCGTGCGCCACGATCTCGGCTACCCGATCATCGTCAGCCCGTTCGCGCAATTCGTCATGACGCAGGCCGTGCTCAACGTCATGGGCAAGGAGCGCTACGCGACGGTGCCGGACGAGGTGCGCAAATACGTGCTCGGCTATTACGGCGAGATCGCCGGGCCGATCGACCCCAATCTTTACGACCGCATCGCCAAAGGCGCGGCGCCGACAACGGCGCGGCCGGGCGATCTGGTCGAGCCGGGCATTCCGCGGGTCCGGCGCGAGCGCGGGCCGTTCGCTTCCGACGACGATCTTTTGCTGGCGGCGTTTTATCCGACGGCCAATACGGGCGCTCAAGGCGGCCGGCCCGATCAAGACCGACTATCCGCTGGCATCGACGCCGCTGATCACGCTGTTGAAGGAAATCGCGTTGCGGCCCGGCATCCGCTCGTTTCATCTCATTCAACGGCCCGCGCTGGCATGACCATGACCGTACCGGCCATCATCACCGTTGCCATCACCGGCGCCATTCCGCGCAAGGCGGATACGCCGGCGGTGCCGGTGACGCCGAGCGAACAGATCGAATCCACGCACGAGGCCTACGAAGCGGGCGCCGCGGTCGCGCATATCCATGTCCGCAATGCCGACGAAACGCCGAGCTCCGATCCGGAGCTGTTCGCGCAAGTGCAGGAAGGCGTCGACAAGCATTGCCCCGGCATGATCATCCAGTTTTCGACCGGCGGCCGCGGGCGCAGCAGAGCGAGCGCGGCAGGATGCTCGACCTCAAGCCCGACATGGCCTCGCTCGCCACCGGCTCGGTGAATTTTCCGGCAAGCAGATCTACGAGAACCCGCCGCAGCTGGTCGAAGATCTCGCGCGCTCGATGCTGCGAAACAACGTCAAGCCGGAGATCGAGGTCTTCGATGTGGCGATGCTTTACAACGCCAGGGCGCTCGCCGAGCGCGGGCCTGCTCAAGCGCCCCTGCCAGGTCCAGTTCGTCATGGGCATCCCCAACGCGCTGCCGGCGCGGCGCAAATTGCTGGAATTTCTGGTCGGCGAACTCAACGACATCATGCCGGACGCGACCTGGTCGGCCGCCGGCATCGCGCGGCATCAGCTCGACGTCAATCGCTGGTGCCTCGAGCTCGGCGGCCATGTCCGCACCGGGCTGGAGGACAACATCAAGTTCGACAAGGACCGGCTGGCGAAGAGCAACGCCGAACTGGTCGCCCGCCTTGCCGGACTGTGCGGCGAATATGGGCGGCACGCCGCGAGCTGCGCTGAAGCACGCAAATTGCTGGGACTGCCGGCGGCCTAAAGGCGCCGGATCATAACAAGCAGGGGAGAGGAAAAATGAATCAGGCATATAACAAGGACGACGGCGCGACATGTCGATCCGGACGATCGCGTTCGCAAGCGCCATCGGTACGACAATCGAGTGGTACGATTTTTTCTTGTTCGGCGTGGTGACGCCGCTCGTCCTCAACAAATTGTTTTTTCCAAACTTCGACCTGCTGGTGGCCACGCTGCTCGCCTACACGACTTTTTTCGTCGGCTTCATCTCGCGCCCGATCGGCGGCGTCATATTCGGCCATTATGGCGATCGCGTCGGTCGCAAGACGGTGCTGATCCTGACAGTGCTGATCATGGGCGTCGCCACGTTTCTCATCGGCTTTCTGCCGACCTATGCCTCGGTCGGCATCTGGGCGCCGCTCTTGCTGCTGGTGCTGCGCATCTTCCAGGGCATCGGCATCGGCGGCGAATGGGGCGGCGCCGTGCTGATGGCGGTCGAACATTCGCCGGGCGGCCAGCGCGGCTTTTACGGCAGCTGGCCGCAGATCGGCGTGCCGGCAGGGCTGCTGCTCAGCGCCGGCGTTGTCAATCTGTTGTCGTTCCTGGGCGATGCTGAATTCTTCGCCTGGGGCTGGCGCGTCGCGTTCCTGCTGAGCTCGTACTCGTCGTGGTCGGCCTCTATATCCGGCTCAGGATCCTGGAGACGCCGGCCTTCAGCCGCCTGCAGGAGAAGCAAGATCGTGCCGGTGCCAGTGGTCGAACTGTTCCGCACCCACAGCAAGAACACGCTGCTCGGACTGGGCGCGCGCTACATCGAGGGCGTGACCTTCAATATCTACGGCGTGTTCCTCGTCGGCTACCTCACCGGCACGCTCCAGGTGTCGCGGCAGACGGCGCTCGCCGGCGTGATGATCTCCTCGGCGATCATGATCATCATGCTGCCGATCTTCGGCAAGCTGTCGGACAGGGTCGGGCGGCGCGCGCTTGTTCGGCATCGCCGGCCTGCTGATCGGCGTGCTGACCTTCCCGGCGTTCTGGCTGATGGGACGCGATCGCCGCTGCTGATCTCGATCGCCATCGCGATGCCGTTCGCCTTCGTCTATCCGGCGGTTTACGGCCCGCAGGCGGCGCTGTTCTCCGAACTGTTCGACACCCGGGTGCGCTATACCGGCATCTCGTTTGTCTATCAGTTCTCCGGCATCTTCGCGAGCGGACTGACGCCGATCATCGCCACTGCGCTGTTGCCGGCAGGCGGCGGCAAGCCGTGGCTGATCTGCCTATACGTGCTGGTGGTCAGCATGGTCAGCGCGCTGTCGGTCTATCTGATGAAGGAACGCACAAGCGCGACATCACCCTCGACATAAAGCAGTCGCGCCGTTGCGCGGCTAAACAGTGGACGGACTCGAATTGCGGCGCGGCCAAGATGGATCTCAATCTTAAAGGTCGCGTCGCATTCATCACCGGCGGCGGTGCCGGCATCGGCGAGGCCATCGCACGGGTGCTGGCGGCCGAGGGCTGTATGGTCTGCGTCGCCGATCGCGATGGCGCTGCGGCGGGGCGTGTGGCTTCCGACATAATGGGCGCCGGGCTAGCCGCCCGTCCCGTCGTGGTCGACGTTGCGGAGACCGCCGCCGTCGACGCGGCCTTTGCCGGCGTCGGCCCCATCGACATTCTGGTCAATGCCGCGGGGTTGCTCTCCACCGGTCACGTCGCCGATTTGCCGGCCGGCGAGTTCAACCGTGTTGCCCGGGTCAATATCGACGGCATCATCAACTGCGTGAAAGCGGCGATCCCGGCGATGGCCGCTGCGCGCCGCGGCCGCATCGTCAACATTGCGTCGGTCTCGGCGATGCGCGGCGGCGGCTCGGTCGGCAATACGCTTTACGGCGCCAGCAAAGCCGCGGTGGTAGCACTGACGATGGGGCTCGCCCGCGAACTTGGGCCAAGCAACATCACCGTCAACGCCGTGGCACCCGCGATCTTGGATACGGCAATGACCCACACCGTGCTGACCGCCGATGCGCGGCAGAAAATATTGCCGCGTATTCCGCTCGGCCGCCTCGCCACCACCTTGGACGTCGCCGATCTGGTGGCGTTTCTCGCCTCCGATCGCGCCGGTTTCATCACCGGAACGGTGATCCCGGTCGATGGCGGCATTCTCACGACGTGAAGGATTTGTCCAGTGCGAGACTTCTCACCCGATTGCGTCTCGTCCGACCGCGTTATGTCACGCGGTCGCCAGAACGACTGCGCAGGTGGTGATGATGTCGTCGACAGAGGCGCCGCGCGACAAGTCGCTGATCGGGCCGGCAAAGCCCTGCAGGAACGGACCGATGGCCGTGGCGCCACCCAGCCATTGCACCAGCTTGTAGCCGATATTGCCGGCATCGAGATCGGGAAAGATCAGTACATTGGCGCGTCCGGCGACGGCGCCGGGATCTTTGAGCTTCTTTGCCGCGACCGCCGGCACCAAGGCCGCATCAGCCTGCATTTCGCCGTCCGCCGCCAAGTTCGGCGCGCGTTCGCGAACGAGTTCGAGCGCGCGGCGGACCTTGTCGACGCGCGCATGCTGGGCGCTGCCCTTGGTCGAGAACGACAGCATCGCGACCCGCGGCGTTTCACCGAGCAGGGCTTCGGCGCTGCGCGCCGAGGCGATGGCGATATCGGCCAACTCCTCCGCCGTCGGATCGACGTTGACCGCGCAGTCCGCAAATACGAAGGATCGCGGGCCGGAGCCGAGGAAGTCCGGTGCGACGATCAGAAAATAGCTCGAGGGCAGCGTCATCCCCTGCGCAAGCCCGATCGTCATCAGCCCGGCTTCGATAACCCGGCGCGTCGGGTTGGCGGCGCCGGCGACCATGGCTTGGGCGTCGCCCTGGCGGACCATCATGCCGGCGAAATAAAGCGGCTTTGCCACCAGGCGTGCGCCCATTGCAGGGGTCATGGACGGGCGCAGGCCGGCGGAGGTCGCGCCATAGACTTCGAGGCGTACATCGTTGCGCGGATCGATCACTTCGATGCCACCAAGCCCGATACCGGCGGCGTCCGCGCTTTTCGTTACCGCATCTGCAGCACCGAGCACGATCGGCTGTGCGATTTCCCGGTCAATGAGACCGCGCGCGGCTGCGAGCACGCGCGCGTCGTCGCCTTCCGGTAAAACAATTTTGAGATGACGGCGCCGCGCAATATCGAAACAACGCTCGACGGGATTCATGATTATCTCGACGTCAGACGAAATACGGCAAACTTTGAGTGAGGCCATAGATGACCGAAACAAACGAACCGATCAAGATTTACCGCGGATTGAAAGGCGTCTATTTCGACCGCTCGCCATGCACCTTCATCGACGGGCGCATCGGCGAACTGCGCTACCGCGGTTATTCGATCCACGATCTCGCCGAACATTCGACATTCGAAGAGACCGCTTGGCTGTTGCTGCGCGGTGAGTTGCCAACCAATGCCCAACTCGTCGAATTCGACCGGGCTTTGAAGGCGGCGCGCGAATTGCCCGCCCCGATCTTCGATATCATCCGCACCATCAAGCACGCGCATCCGATGGACGTGCTGCGCACCGCGACTTCCGCGCTCGCCGCTTTCGATCCGGAGACCGCGGACAACTCGCCCGACGCCGTGATCCGCAAAGGCATTCGCCTCACCTCGCAAGTGCCGATGATCGTTGCCGCCCATGCGCGGCTGCGCGAAGGGCTTGAGCCCGTGGCCGCCAGCAACGAGCTATCCCATGCCGCCAATCTGTTGTGGATGCTCAAGGGCGAGAAGCCGAGCGCCGATGCCGCGCAATTGATCGACCGCGATCTTGTGCTGCACGCCGAGCACGGCTCCAACGCCTCGTCGTTCACCGCACGCGTGGTGATCGGCACCGAGGCCAATCTGCACGCCGCCATCACGGCGGCGATCGCGGCCCTGTCGGGGCCGGCGCACGGCGGCGCCGCCGAGGACGTCATGAAGATGGCCGAGGAGATCGGCGATCCGTCGCGGGCGGCGGATTATGTCCGCGACAAGCGCAAGGCCGGCGAAGCCGTCACCGGCTTCGGTCATCGTGTCTATCGCGCCGAAGATCCGCGCGCGCGCCATATGCGCGCCGGCGTCGAGCGGCTGTCGAAGGAAATGGGCCAGCCGCGCTGGTACGAAATTTTGCAGGCCGTGGTGGCGGCGATGGCGCCCTATGCGCGCCACGGCGTCAACGTGAACGTCGATTTCTATTCCGGCGTGGTCTACCACCTGCTCGGCGTCAAGCGCGATCTGTTCGTCCCGATTTTCGCCATCGGCCGCGTCCCCGGCTGGGTCGTGCAAGCGCTTGAGCAGATGGACAACAACATCCTGATCCGCCCGCTCACACTCTATAGCGGTCCGGACGCGCGAACCTACGTCCCGATGGAGGGCAGGACGGGCTAAATCGGCACGTCCTAGCCCGTCACCACTCTTCACTACGAGCACGCTGCGAGCGATAGCGTTTTATCGCCGTCGGTGGTTGCAACCCGGCACAACCATCAGTTTCTGGTGAGAAATTCTCCCCTTGACATTGCAGAAACTGGAGTCATAGTGAATTCACTATGGATGCAAAACTACAGCGCAGCGTAGTGGACGAGGCTTATGACAGCCTCAAGAAATCGATAGTCGACGGCGTTTTGCAGCCGGGGCAGCGGTTGCGCGCGCTGCGGGTGGCGCAGGAGCTCAAGATCAGCCGCACGCCCGTCAAGGAAGCGCTGGTCCGTCTTGAACAGGAAGGTCTGCTGCGGCGCGAGGCGGGCGCGGGCTTTATCGTGCGTGGATTAAGCGTCAGCGAAATCCTCAAACTCTATCGCGTCCGCGAAGTCCTCGAGATCGAGGCGGCACGCGAGGCGTTTCCGAATTTGACTGCCACCGCGCTCGACGCGATGCGTGCGGCGCTCGACCACGCCGACGAGCTTTTGGCGCAACTGCAATACGCGGATTTTCTGCGCGCCAGCCGCAGGTTCCACGATCTCATTACCGCGCAGAGCCAAAACACCGTGCTACAGGAAATGCTGGCAAATCTTGGCGCCAGGTTCTGGAGCATTGGCACCATCGTTGTCTCCAGGCACCCGCAACGGGCGCAGGACATCCGCCGCGAAAATCGCGCGATTTTGGATGCGCTGGCAGGCGGAGATCTAAAAACCGTCGAGAAGGCTGTCCGAGCGCACGTCAAAGGCGCCGACGCCGCGGTACGCTTATTCATCGAACGAGAAACGCAGCACCTTTTCATCGTGGCGGCGTGATCCATCCGGAGGAATGCATGGATACAATGCAGTCCACACTCGAAGTCGCGCCGCCTCGGGCTTGAGGGGAAATTACCTGCGCCGGCCGCTCAAGATACGCCGGGTCAAGGGTTGTTGAGCCGTTGGATCCCGGTTGAAGATCCGAGCAAACCACGCAAGAGCAACACGTACCATCCGGTCATCCTCAAGCTCGAATTGCTCAGCCAAGGGCTGAAAGTTTCGCCGGACGCCGCCATACAGATCGGCAAGACGCTGAAAACCGATCATGCCGTCGGCGCCGTCGGCAAGCACGCGCTCGACATCATTCTCGATCCCGGAAAAGTCTATGTCGGAGTTCCGGTCGGCGCCTCGGTCAGCGAGCATTTGACGATGGTACGCCATTCATGCTCGAAGTCGACAACGGCAAATATTTCATCGGCAAGAAGCCGCGGCGCTGCGCGACAACGGACGCTGGGAATGCGTCGACGAGAGCGCAAAGCCGGAACGGCTCGATGAGCGTCACCATCCGCCCTATCCCCACTATTACGACCACCAGACTTCGCGCAGCCAATCCATGCGCAGCATCATGCCGATTGCCAGCGACTTCGGCGGCACAACGATCCTCCCGTATTGCCATTACTTCGGCGGGTTTGTCGACGATTACCGCCATACCGATGCCGTTTTTGCGGCATCGACGAGAAACTCAAATCCGGCCGCGACATTTTTCCAAAGCGGCCGGACGATTTTTCTGGAAACCGTCGCCGAAGCACGAAAGTATCCGTATTTTGCTCACCGCCCTGTATTCGCCGCCGGCACCACGCCGCCGCCCGATCGCGCGCCAAGGCGCACGCCAAATATCCTGCGCGTGTCAAGGACGCCTTCCCCGATAATTGGCTCGCCTGACCATCGCGCCCCTCCTGAGGAAGAGCGTTACGTCGACATGCTGTTCGAATCCGGCGCCGACCTCGTCGGTTTAATTACGAGATCTCGACCCCACTGCTGTTCGCCAAATTGTGCCGGGGAAGGTTCGCGATATCGAAAAGGGCGGCTCGGCCATGCGCATTATGATCGCATGCTCACCTATATGGTGAAGACCTTCGGCAAGGGGCATTCCAGCGCGAATTGATCGCCGGGCTCGAGCCGGCGCAAAGCACGGTCGAAGGTCTCGTCCACCTCAATTTGATGGGCGCGACACCAACGATCTTCGTCCCCTTTCCGTTGAAGGGAACAACTTAAAGATCAGAAGCCGCCGTCAATCCGCGAGATGATCTACATCTATGCCGATCTGAAAGATACATCCGAGCGGTTCGGCGGCAATACCTATTGCGCCGGCTGCAACCGGATGCTGATAACACCAAATATTACGACGGCATGCAGCCGACCATGCCGACTATCACCGAGGACGATTTGCGGTTCGCCGGGCTGCCGCCCGAAGATCTCACGTCGCGCCGCGCGTGCCGCATGTCCTGGCGGTGAAATATATCGGGGCCCCGCCGTTGCGTGGAATGTTGCTCGCCGACCGGGTAGAATGTGACCGACAACGGAGGCGTTCATGTGTTGCGATGTTCGCAGGCTCCGGTCGATTGCGGGATCTCTTGTTCCGGGAATATCTTTTTGCGGCGCCAGCGCGCGCATTCCCGATCGGCCGATCAACATGATAGTGCCTTGGGCGTTGGCGGCGGCGGCGATGGCGTCGGACGCGTCGTGGCCGGCCTGATGTCGACCAAGCTCGGCGTTCGGTCCCGGTCATCAATGTCACCGGCGCGCAAGCCAGGTCGATTCAACAAGGCATTGCTCGAGCCGGCCAACGGCCATAACGTCATCCAAATAACTTCCGACAGCTATATTCTGTTCGCCGCCGCCAATCCCAAATTAGAAGGCACGGATTTCACCGCGCTCACGATGATAGATCAGCAGCCCAGCGGCTTCTTGTCCGGCCAGACAGCCCGTTAAACGTGGGATGACGTTCTGCGGCGGCGAAGTCCAGACCTGACGGTGGCCGGGTCGGGCTCGGCACCCAGAGCGATGTGACCGTCAAGATCTCGATCAGGTGCAGGGCCTGAGATTGGTTAGCGTACCGTTCGACGATCCCGGTCTGCGATGAATTCGCTATCGGCGGCCATACCGATCTGTTATACGCGCAGTTCAGCGACCCATTTCTGCACATACGCTTGCGCGGCTTCGCCGGACACATAGCTGTCGGGTACCGCGGCCTCGTCGGCGAGCATTTTTTTATAGCTGGGCGCCTGCGCGGCTGTGTCCATGGCCAATACCAGCGCCTGATATTGCGAAGGCGCGGTGCCGTTTTTGACGGCGAAGGCGCGGAAGTGCGTGATGTTGATGCGATAGTTGAGCTCGCCCACCGTCGGAATTACCGGATAATCGGGAATGCGCTTTTCCGCGAACGCAAGAATGGGGCGTAACTGTTTGCTCGCCAGGTACGATGCGAGGTCGCCGAACTGCGCGTATAACAAGTCGGTATGGCCGCCCAGTAGCGAGTTCCATCGCAGCCCGGGATCGTCGAACGGTACGCTGACCAATTTCAGGCCCTGCACCTTGTCGAAATAATTGACGGTCACGTCGCTCTGCGTGCCGAAGCCCGACCCGGCCACCGTCACAGGTCTAGACTTTGCCGCCAGCAAAACGTCGTCCCACGTCTTGAAGGGGCTGTCTTCGCGGACAAAGAAGCCGCTGGGTTGCTGATCTACCACCGCAAGCGCGGTGAAGTCCGTGACCTTAAATTTCGGATTGGCCGCGGCGAACAGGATGTAGCTGTCGGAGGTGATCTCGATGACATTGTAGCCGTCGGCCGGCTCGCCCAATGCCTTGTTGAGACCGACCTGGCTTGCCGCGCCGGTGACATTGATGACCGGGACCGAAACGCCGAGCTTGGCCGACATCAGGCCGGCCACGACCCGTCCCACCCGATCGCCGCCGCCGCCGACGCCCCAAGGCACGATCATGTTGATGGGGCGATCGGGAAATGCACGCGCTGGCGCCGCCCAAAAAAATATTCCCGCAACAAGCAATCCCGCGATCGACCGGAGCGTGCGAACGTCGCGACGCATGGACGCCTCCATTGTCAGTCACATTCTACCCGGTCTGCGAGCAACAATACACGCGACGGCGGTCCGAAGATCAATATTTTACCGCAAGGACATGCGGCACGCGCGGCGCGATGTGCAGATCCTCGGGCGGCAGTCCGGCGAAGCGCAGATCATCCTCGGTGATAGTCGGCATGGTCGGCTGCATGCCGTCGTAATATTTGGTGTTGATCAGCATCCGGTTGCATCCGGCGCAATAGGTATCGCCGCCGAACTGCTCGGTGGTCTCTTTCAGGTTGGCATAGATGTAGATCATCTCGCGGATCGACGGCGGCTTCTGATCTTCAAGAGTCGTGCCCTTCAACGGAACGAATACAAAGATGGTCGGTATGGCACCCATCAAAGTCAGATGGACGAGACCTTCGACCGTGCTCTGCGCGGATTCGAGCCCGGCGATCAGATTGGCACTGGAATGCCCTTTGCCGAAGGTCTGCACCATGTAGGTGAGCATGCGGTCATAATGCGCATGGCCCGGCCTGCCCTTTTCGATGTCGCGAACCTTCCCCGGGCACAATTTGGCGAACAGCAGCGGGTCGAAGATCTCGTAATTAAAGCCAACGAGATCGGCGCCGGATTCAAACAGCATATCGACGTAGCGCTCTTCCTCCGGCGGCGCGATGGTCAGCCGCAGCCAGTTATCGGGGAAGGCGTCCTTGAGCACGCGCAGATATTTGGCGTGCGCCTTGGCGCCGCGATCCGGCGGCGGCGTAGTGCCGCCAGCGAATACCGGGCCGTGACGAAAATACGGATACTTTCGTGCTTCGGCGACCGTTTCCAAAAAATCGTCCGGCCGCTTCGGAAAAATGTCGCGGCCGGATTCCAGATTCTCGTCGATGCCGCAGAACCGGCATTCGGTGTGCCGGTAATCGTCGACAAACCTGCCGAAGTAATGGCAGTGCGGAAAGATCGTCGCGCCGCCGAAGTCGCCGGCGATCGGCATGATGCTGCGCATCGAATGACCGCGCGAAGTCTGGTGGTCGTAGTAGTGCGGATAGGGCGGTATGGTGACGCTCATCAGCCGGTCCGCCTTGGCGCTCTCGTCGACACATTCCCAGCGTCCATTGTCGCGCAGCACCGCGGGCTTCTTGCCGATGAAATACTTGCCGTTATCGATTTCCAGCGTGAACGGCGTACCGATCGTCAAATGCTCGCTGACCGCGGCGCCGACCGGAACTCCGACATAGACTTTTCCGGGATCGAGAATGATGTCGAGCGCGTGCTTGCCGACGGCGCCGACGGCGTGATCGGTTTTCAGCGTCTTGCCGATCTGTATGGCGGCGTCCGGCGAAACTTTCAGCCCTTGGCTGAGCAGTTCGAGCTTGAGGATGACCGGATGGTACGTGTTGCTCTTGCGTGGTTTGCTCGGATCTTCAACCGGGATCCAACGGCTCAACAAACCGTGACCCGGCGTATCTTGAGCGGCCGGCGCAGGTAATTTCCCCTCAAGCCCGAGGCGGCGCGACTTGAGTGTGGACTGCATTGTATCCATGCATTCCTCCGGATGGATCACGCCGCCACGATGAAAAGGTGCTGCGTTTCTCGTTCGATGAATAAGCGTACCGCGGCGTCGGCGCCTTTGACGTGCGCTCGGACAGCCTTCTCGACGGTTTTTAGATCTCCGCCTGCCAGCGCATCCAAAATCGCGCGATTTTCGCGGCGGATGTCCTGCGCCCGTTGCGGGTGCCTGGAGACAACGATGGTGCCAATGCTCCAGAACCTGGCGCCAAGATTTGCCAGCATTTCCTGTAGCACGGTGTTTTGGCTCTGCGCGGTAATGAGATCGTGGAACCTGCGGCTGGCGCGCAGAAAATCCGCGTATTGCAGTTGCGCCAAAAGCTCGTCGGCGTGGTCGAGCGCCGCACGCATCGCGTCGAGCGCGGTGGCAGTCAAATTCGGAAACGCCTCGCGTGCCGCCTCGATCTCGAGGACTTCGCGGACGCGATAGAGTTTGAGGATTTCGCTGACGCTTAATCCACGCACGATAAAGCCCGCGCCCGCCTCGCGCCGCAGCAGACCTTCCTGTTCAAGACGGACCAGCGCTTCCTTGACGGGCGTGCGGCTGATCTTGAGCTCCTGCGCCACCCGCAGCGCGCGCAACCGCTGCCCCGGCTGCAAAACGCCGTCGACTATCGATTTCTTGAGGCTGTCATAAGCCTCGTCCACTACGCTGCGCTGTAGTTTTGCATCCATAGTGAATTCACTATGACTCCAGTTTCTGCAATGTCAAGGGGAGAATTTCTCACCAGAAACTGATGGTTGTGCCGGGTTGCAACCACCGACGGCGATAAAACGCTATCGCTCGCAGCGTGCTCGTAGTGAAGAGTGGTGACGGGCTAGGACGTGCCGATTTAGCCCGTCCTGCCCTCCATCGGGACGTAGGTTCGCGCGTCCGGACCGCTATAGAGCGTGAGCGGGCGGATCAGGATGTTGTTGTCCATCTGCTCAAGCGCTTGCACGACCCAGCCGGGGACGCGGCCGATGGCGAAGATCGGGACGAACAGATCGCGCTTGACGCCGAGCAGGTGGTAGACGACGCCGGAATAGAAATCGACGTTCACGTTGACGCCGTGGCGCGCATAGGGCGCCATCGCCGCCACCACGGCCTGCAAAATTTCGTACCAGCGCGGCTGGCCCATTTCCTTCGACAGCCGCTCGACGCCGGCGCGCATATGGCGCGCGCGCGGATCTTCGGCGCGATAGACACGATGGCCGAAGCCGGTGACCGCTTCGCCGGCCTTGCGCTTGTCGCGGACATAATCCGCCGCCCGCGACGGATCGCCGATCTCCTCGGCCATCTTCATGACGTCCTCGGCGGCGCCGCCATGCGCCGGCCCCGACAGCGCCGCGATCGCCGCCGTGATGGCGGCGTGCAGATTGGCCTCGGTGCCGATCACCACGCGCGCGGTGAACGACGAGGCGTTGGAGCCGTGCTCGGCGTGCAGCACGAGATCGCGGTCGATCAATTGCGCGGCATCGGCGCTCGGCTTCTCGCCCTTGAGCATCCACAACAGATTGGCGGCATGGGATAGCTCGTTGCTGGCGGCCACGGGCTCAAGCCCTTCGCGCAGCCGCGCATGGGCGGCAACGATCATCGGCACTTGCGAGGTGAGGCGAATGCCTTTGCGGATCACGGCGTCGGGCGAGTTGTCCGCGGTCTCCGGATCGAAAGCGGCGAGCGCGGAAATCGCGGTGCGCAGCACGTCCATCGGATGCGCGGCTTGATGGTGCGGATGATATCGAAGATCGGGGCGGGCAATTCGCGCGCCGCCTTCAAAGCCCGGTCGAATTCGACGAGTTGGGCATTGGTCGGCAACTCACCGCGCAGCAACAGCCAAGCGGTCTCTTCGAATGTCGAATGTTCGGCGAGATCGTGGATCGAATAACCGCGGTAGCGCAGTTCGCCGATGCGCCCGTCGATGAAGGTGCATGGCGAGCGGTCGAAATAGACGCCTTTCAATCCGCGGTGAATCTTGATCGGTTCGTTTGTTTCGGTCATCTATGGCCTCACTCAAAGTTTGCCGTATTTCGTCTGACGTCGAGATAATCATGAATCCCGTCGAGCGTTGTTTCGATATTGCGCGGCGCCGTCATCTCAAAATTGTTTTACCGGAAGGCGACGACGCGCGCGTGCTCGCAGCCGCGCGCGGTCTCATTGACCGGGAAATCGCACAGCCGATCGTGCTCGGTGCTGCAGATGCGGTAACGAAAAGCGCGGACGCCGCCGGTATCGGGCTTGGTGGCATCGAAGTGATCGATCCGCGCAACGATGCACGCCTCGAAGTCTATGGCGCGACCTCCGCCGGCCTGCGCCCGTCCATGACCCCTGCAATGGGCGCACGCCTGGTGGCAAAGCCGCTTTATTTCGCCGGCATGATGGTCCGCCAGGGCGATGCCCAAGCCATGGTCGCCGGCGCCGCCAACCCGACGCGCCGGGTTATCGAAGCCGGGCTGATGACGATCGGGCTTGCGCAGGGGATGACGCTGCCCTCGAGCTATTTTCTGATCGTCGCACCGGACTTCCTCGGCTCCGGCCCGCGATCCTTCGTATTTGCGGACTGCGCGGTCAACGTCGATCCGACGGCGGAGGAGTTGGCCGATATCGCCATCGCCTCGGCGCGCAGCGCCGAAACCCTGCTCGGTGAAACGCCGCGGGTCGCGATGCTGTCGTTCTCGACCAAGGGCAGCGCCCAGCATGCGCGCGTCGACAAGGTCCGCCGCGCGCTCGAACTCGTTCGCGAACGCGCGCCGAACTTGGCGGCGGACGGCGAAATGCAGGCTGATGCGGCCTTGGTGCCGGCGGTCGCGGCAAAGAAGCTCAAAGATCCCGGCGCCGTCGCCGGACGCGCCAATGTACTGATCTTTCCCGATCTCGATGCCGGCAATATCGGCTACAAGCTGGTGCAATGGCTGGGCGGCGCCACGGCCATCGGTCCGTTCCTGCAAGGCTTTGCCGGCCCGATCAGCGACTTGTCGCGCGGCGCCTCTGTCGACGACATCATCACCACCTGCGCAGTCGTTCTGGCGACCGCGTGACATAACGCGGTCGGACGAGACGCAATCGGGTGAGAAGTCTCGTACTGGACAAATCCTTCACGTCGTGAGAATGCCGCCATCGACCGGGATCACCGTTCCGGTGATGAAACCGGCGCGATCGGAGGCGAGAAACGCCACCAGATCGGCGACGTCCAAGGTGGTGGCGAGGCGGCCGAGCGGAATACGCGGCAATATTTTCTGCCGCGCATCGGCGGTCAGCACGGTGTGGGTCATTGCCGTATCCAAGATCGCGGGTGCCACGGCGTTGACGGTGATGTTGCTTGGCCCAAGTTCGCGGGCGAGCCCCATCGTCAGTGCTACCACCGCGGCTTTGCTGGCGCCGTAAAGCGTATTGCCGACCGAGCCGCCGCCGCGCATCGCCGAGACCGACGCAATGTTGACGATGCGGCCGCGGCGCGCAGCGGCCATCGCCGGGATCGCCGCTTTCACGCAGTTGATGATGCCGTCGATATTGACCCGGGCAACACGGTTGAACTCGCCGGCCGGCAAATCGGCGACGTGACCGGTGGAGAGCAACCCCGCGGCATTGACCAGAATGTCGATGGGGCCGACGCCGGCAAAGGCCGCGTCGACGGCGGCGGTCTCCGCAACGTCGACCACGACGGGACGGGCGGCTAGCCCGGCGCCCATTATTTCGGAAGCCACACGCCCCGCCGCAGCGCCATCGCGATCGGCGACGCAGACCATACAGCCCTCGGCCGCCAGCACCCGTGCGATGGCCTCGCCGATGCCGGCACCGCCGCCGGTGATGAATGCGACGCGACCTTTAAGATTGAGATCCATCTTGGCCGCGCCGCAATTCGAGTCCGTCCACTGTTTAGCCGCGCAACGGCGCGACTGCTTTCTCGTCGAGGGTGATGTCGCTCTTATGCCGATCCGTCATGGCATAGACCGACAGCGCGCTGACGCCGCTGACGAACAGAATGTAGAGGCAGATCAGCCACGGCTTGCCGCCGCCGAGCGGCAGCAGAGCCGTAGCGATGATTGGCGTCAGTCCGCTCGCGAAAATCCCCGAGAACTGATAGACGAACGAAATGCCGGTATAGCGCATTCGTGTGTCGAACAGTTCGGAGAACAGCGCCGCCTGTGGGCCGTAAACCGCCGGATAGATGAAGGCGAACGGCACCGTGATCGCGATCGTCGCCAGCAGCGTCGATCCCTGTCCCATCAGCCAGAAGGCGGGGAACGACACTACGCCGATCAAGAGCCCGGCGATCCCGAACATCTTGCGGCGCCCGATGCGGTCCGACAGCCGGCCGCAGATCGGCAGCATGACGATCATGATCGCGGACGCGATCATCACCGCCGACAGTGCAGACTGGCGCGGCATTTTCAGCGTGTTGGCGAGATAGCCGATGATGAACACGCCGTAGATGTTGAAGGTCACGCCCTCAATGTAGCGCGCGCCAAGTCCGAGGATCGTATTCTTGGTGTGGGTGCGGAACAGTTCGAAGAACGGCACCGGCACGATGCTGCTTCTCCTGCTGCGCCTTGGCGAAAGCCGGTGTCTCAAGAATGCGCAGCCGGATATAGACGCCAATCACGACGAGTACGATGCTAAGCAGGAAGGCGATGCGCCAGCCCCAGGCGAAGAAGTCCTCATTGCTCATGAACGACAGCGCGTTGACGACGCCGGCGCTGATGAGGAGGCCTGCCGGCACGCCGATCTGCGGCCAACTGCCGTAGAAACCGCGCTGGCCACCAGGCGAATGTTCGACAGCCATCAGCACGGCACCGCCCCATTCGCCGCCGATGCCGATGCCCTGGAAGATGCGCAGCGCCAACAGCAACAGCGGCGCCCACATGCCGGCACTGGCATAGGTCGGCAGGAACCCGATGAGGAACGTGGCGATGCCCATGATGAGCACGGTGAGGATCAGCACCGTCTTGCGCCCGATCCGATCGCCGTAATGGCCGAAAATGATGCCGCCGATCGGTCGTGACAGGAAGCCGACGAAGAACGTGCCATAGGCCAATAGCGTCGAGATCAATACGTCGGCGTTGGGAAAAAACAGCTTGTTGAGTACCAGCGGCGTCATCACGCCATAAAGGAAAAAATCGTACCACTCGATCGTGGTGCCGATCGCGCTGGCGAAGGCGATGGTCCCGATCGACGTCGTCGCGCCGTCGTCCTTGTTAAATGCCTGATTCATTTTTCCTCTCCCCTGCTTGTTATGATCCGGCGCCTTTAGGTCGCCGGCAGTCCCAGCAATTTGCGTGCTTCAACGCAGCTCGCGGCGTGCCGCCCATATTCGCCGCACAGTCCGGCAAGGCGGGCGACCAGTTCGGCGTTGCTCTTTGCCAGCCGATCCTTGTCGAACTTGATGTTGTCCTCTAGCCCGGTGCGGACATGGCCGCCGAGCTCGAGGCACCAGCGATTGACGTCGAGTTGATGTCGCGCGATTCCGGCGGCCGACCAGGTCGCGTCCGGCATGATGTCGTTGAGTTCGCCGACCAGAAATTCCAGTAATTTGCGCCGCGCCGGCAGCGCATTGGGGATGCCCATGACGAACTGAACCTGGCAGGGGCGCTTGAGCAGGCCCCGATCGGCGAGCGCCCTGGCGTTGTAAAGCATCGCCACGTCGAAGACTTCGATCTCCGGCTTGACGTTGTTTCGCAGCATCGAGCGCGCGAGATCCTCGACGAGCTGCGGCGGATTCTCGTAAATCTGCGCCGGAAAATTCACTGAGCCGGTGGCGAGCGAGGCCATGTCAGGCTTGAGGTCGAGCATCCTGCCGCGCTCGCTCTGCTCCCGCCCGCGGCCGCCGGTGGAAAACTGGATGATCATGCCGGGACAGTGCTTGGCAACGCCTTCGCCGACTTCCGCGAACAGGGCCGGATCGGAGCTCGGCGTCTCGTCGGCATTGCGGACATGAATGTGCGCGACACTGGCGCCCGCTTCATAGGCCTCGTGCGTCGATTCGATCTGTTGGCTGGGCGTCACCGGCACCGCAGGCGTATCCGCCTTGCGCGGGATGGCGCCGGTGATGGCAACGGTGATGATGGCGGGTACGGTCATGGTCATGCGCCAGTGCGGGACGTTTGACGAGATGAAACGAGCGGATGCCGGGCCGCAGCGCAATCTCCTTCAGCAGCGTGATCAGCGGCGTCGATGCCAGCGGATACTCGGTCTTGATCGGGCCGGCCGCCTTGAGCGCCCGGTACTGCCCGTCGGAGTAAAACGCCGCCAGCAGAAGATCGTCGTCGGAAGCGAACGGCCCGCGCTCGCGCCGCACCCGCGGGATGCCCGGCTCGACCAGATCGCCCGGCCGCGCCGTGGTCGGCGCTGCGCCCTTGGCGATGCGGTCATAAAGATTGGGGTCGATCGGCCCGGCGATCTCGCCGTAATGACCGAGCACGTATTTGCGTACCTCGTCGGGTACCGTCGCGTAGCGTTCCTTGCCCATGACGTTGAGCACGGCCTGCGTCATGACGAATTGCGCGAACGGGCTGACGATGATCGGGTAGCCGAGATCGTGGCGCACGCGTGCGGCCTCTTCCAGCACGTCGGGCAGGCGGTCGGCGATACCGAGCGGCGCCAATTGCGATTTAAGGTTCGACACCATGCCGCCGGGCATCTGATGCTCGTAGTGGAAGGCGTCGTGCTCGGCGATATGACCGACAGGTCTGCCTTCGCGCGCCGCAATGTAGCGCAGGCGCTTGGCGACCTCATCCACCGGAGCGAGATCGATCGGCACGGTGAAACCGTCGCGCCGGGCGTTGTGCACAAAGCTTTCGGTCGCGGGATGCGAAGCGCCGTTCGCCAAGGTGGAGGTGGCGGTATGCACCACGTCGACACCGAGTTCGGCGGCGCGGATCGCGGTGTAGGGTGCAAGACCGGTGAGGCAATGCGAGTGCAGGTGCAGCGGCAACGCACCGCAGGCCTCCTTGAGCGTGGGCACCAGCGTGTGTGCGCGTTCCGGGGTCAGCAGTCCGCTCGGGTCCTTGAGATAGACCGCATCGACTCCGAGCTTGATGAGTTCGCGCGTCTTGCGCGCATAGTAATCATCGGTGTGGACCGGGCTGAGCGTGTAGACCACGCCGCCCGCGGTATAAAGGCCGGCGCGCTTCGCGGCGCGCACCGGCACTTCCATATTGCGCATGTCGTTAAGCGCATCATAGGGCGTGTGGTAGCGGATGCCGTTGGCGAAAATCCGTTCGGCCGCCAATTCGACGATGTCGTCGGGAAAGAACTCAAAAGTGAACAAGCTTTGGCCGCGCGTCATCACGATCAACGGCGTTTCCTTGACCCAGCCGCTGACGATGCGCATACGCTCCCACGGATCCTCCCGCAGATAACGCACGCAGACGTCGAACACGGCGCCGCCAACCAGATCGATGGCCTCAAAACCGGCACGGTCGAGCCGCGGCGCAATGTCGGCCATCATCGCGGTGGTCATGCGCGTCGCCCACAGGCATTGATGCGCATCGCGCAGCGTCACATCGACAAGCCGTACGGTTTTTGCGGCGGTCATCAATGCACGTGCATCCGTTCCTGCGCCTGCAATCGGTCTTCGACCCAGCGGGTATGAATTTCCGCCCGGGCGAATTCCGCCTGGCGCAACAAAGCGGCGTGGAACGGCACCGTGGTGGCAATGCCGGCGACGTCGAAGCGCGCCAGTGCCGCCGCTGCCGTTGCGATCGCCGTCGCGCGGTCGCGGCCGGTGACGATCAGCTTGCCAAGCATCGAGTCGTAAAAAGGCGGCACGACGTAATTTTCGTAAACGTGGCTATCGAGCCGGATGTCTCGGCCGCTCGGCGGCCGCCAGCGCTTGAGCATGCCCGGCGATGGGCGGAAGCCGTGTTCGGCGTCTTCGGCATTGATGCGGAATTCGATCGCCACCGGCGCATCGCTGCCGGCCGGAACGATCGCAAGCTTCTCGCCCGCGGCGACGCGAAACTGTTCCGCCACCAGGTCGTTTCCGGTCACCATCTCGGTCACCGGATGCTCGACCTGGATGCGGGTGTTCATCTCGATAAAGAAAAACCGCGCGCTCGCGACGTCGTAGATGAACTCGACGGTGCCTGCATTAACGTAATTGATCGCGCGGACGAGGGTTAGCGCGGCGTCGGCCATGGCGCGACGTGCCGCATTGTCTAGCACCGGCGACGGCGCCTCTTCGATGAGCTTCTGATGCCGGCGCTGCACGCTGCAATCGCGCTCGCCGAGTTCCGCATAATTGCCATGCCGGTCGCCGAATACCTGGATTTCGATGTGGCGGACAGACAAAAAAACCGCTCGAGATAGACATCGGGCCGGCCAAACGCCGCCGCGGCTTCGGCGCTTGCCTGCTCGAACAATGGGACAAAAGCATCGGCGTCGGTGACAACCCGCATGCCGCGGCCGCCACCCCCGGCACTTGCTTTCAGCAGCAACGGATAGCCGATCCCATCGGCATGCGATTTGGCTTCCGCCGCTGCAGTGAAGCCCTGGTTCGAACCCGGCACCACCGGAATGCCCAATGCCGCGGCGGTCTGCCTCGCTGCGACTTTGTCACCCATCCGCGCGATGACCTCGGCGCTGGGGCCGATGAAAATCAATCCCGCTTCCGCGCAGCGCGCGGCGAAACCGGGGTCTTCCGCCAAAAAACCGTAGCCGGGATAAACCGCGTCGCATTGGCAGGCGGACGCGACTTCGATTAGCGCGGCTGCATTGAGATAGCTTGCTTTCGGCGGTGGTGGCCCGATGCAGACGGCGTGGTCGGCCGCCCAGCGATGCGAGAATTGCCGTCTGCGAGGAATACACCGCGACGCTTTCAAGACTGAACTGCCGGCAGGTGCGGATGGCGCGCAGTGCAATCTCTGCGCGATTGGCAATCAATACGCGACGCACCCATCCCTCCTGACGCGGCCGTCTTAATCGGCGGCCATTCCTCCCCATATGGGTTTGACAGCGAAAAATCATATGCAAGACATTACGAGTTGTTTTTTGATAAAACGCATGAAACGCCCCTCGACCCCACCGGCCTCTCGAAGCCGCGAACGAAGCGCGCAGCAGGCAAACGCCCGGCTGCCGAACCCGCGGAACATGCATTCCCGACTATCAAGGCGCTCGCCATCATCGAGACGCTGGCGACCGCTCGGCGTCCGCTCGGCGTCAGCGACATCAGCGCGCTGCAAAACATGCCGAAGCCGACCGCGCATCGCATCGTGCGCATGCTGGAAAGCGAGGGGCTGTTGCAGCGCGAGCCAGGCAAGCGGCGCTTCGTCCCGGGCGCACGGCTCCTGCAACTCGGCCGTGCATTATTTCGGCGTCGATGCCGCAGGCGCCGCGTCACGCGATCTTGGAGGCTTTGTCGAATAAAATCGGCGAGACCTGCAATTTCGGCGTGATGGCCGGCAGCAACGTCATCGATCTCGACCGTGTCGAGTCGGCATGGCCGTTGGGTTTGCGCTTCGAACCCGGCTCGCGCGTGCCGCTGCATTGCACCGCGATGGGTAAGCTGTTCCTGAGCATGCTGGCGCCGCGCAAGCGACGGCCTTGCTGCGCACTATCCCGTTGCATCGCTACGAGAACACATGACCCACGCCGCGCGGCTTGGCAGTGAACTCGAAAAAATCCGAGCTGCGAGAATCTCGACCGACAATCGGCATACCTGGCCGGCGTCGTCTGCGTGGCGGTTCCGTCGATGGGCGCAACGCCAGCCGGTCGCGGCGCTGGCAATTTCGGCGCCACTGGCGCGCATGAGAACAGGGCTTGCGCCATATCCCCTTGCTGCAAGACGCCGCCATGCGCCTTTCGGCGATGCTCGACGACGAAGACGGCAACGATGGATCCAAAGCGTGAAGGAAGCGGGGGCGCATGAGCCTGAACTATGATGAGATCGCCGAAATTCTCAAAATCATCGATGGCAGCGCCTGCGACGAGGTGATCGTCGAAACCGGCGACTTGAAACTCGTGGTACGCCGAAATGTTGCCGGTGGCGCCGCTGCCGTGCCGCACGATGTCGCCTCCCGACCCGTTATGGCGACGCCGCCCGCCACAGCGCCGGTCACCACACTCACTCCGTCGCCAGCCGCCGCTCCGCCACACGCCCAAGCGCCGAAAGCGCCCCATCGATCAAGGTCATCGCGCCAATGGTCGGCACTATACCGCACGCCGTCCCCCGACGCGGCGACCTCGTCGACATCGGCAGCACCATCCCAAGGCGATCCGCTTTGCCTGATGAGGTGATGAAGCTTTCACCACGATCGCCGCCCAGAACGACGGCCGCATCGTCCAGATCGGCGCCGAAAATGCCAACTGGTCGAATACGGCCGCACCTTGTTCGTCATCGAGCCGATCTGACGATCCGCCCGGCTTGAGCATGATCCGGCCCCACATTTTGGGACCGCGCTTTAATTGCGCGATCCCATTTTGGCGAGCGCGGAGAGGTCCGTGCCGGTTTGCTCGACACTGACGCCCGAGGTCTGGAAGCCGAAGAGCCAGATCGGCAGGATGCAGACCACCGTCAGCACCGCCAGTATCAGATACAAGGTCGACGCCGCCATGGCGGCGCTCATGATCGGGAACAGATAAACGAGAACGACGCCGCCGAGAAAGCGCGTGATACTCTCGCCCAGCATCGCTCCGGTCGCCCGCAGCCGCGTTGGGAACTGCTCCGCCATATAGAGTTTCGCCAACGGGAACCCCGCATAGACAAAACTCCACACCACGATTGCGGCGGCGATCGTCCCGGCCCGGGACAGCGGCTGGCCCAGCGCCACGGTTCCGATGGCCGTTATCGACATGATAATCACCAGCCCCCAGCGGCGGCTCATCTTGTTGCCGATGCTCCCGGCGATTGCGGTCGAGATACGGTCAGGAACAACACCTCCGACGTGTAATAAGGGCGACCCCTTGCCGGCTCCCATCGTGCAGGATCGAGGGCCCGTAGATCGTAATGACGTAAAACACGATGAACGGCGAAACAGCGCCAGATAGGCCACGAAGCAACGCGTCCGGTAGGGGTAGCGAAAGAGGTCGGAGATAGAGACGCGGCGTTTCGCGTCGCTTCCAGCACCTGGAGTGAACCCTCGTCGATCAGCTTCTCGTCATGGGCACCGGCTGATGTCTTCAGCTCCTCGACGAACTGCGAACGTATCGGCCTTGCCGAACTTCAATAGAAAGCGTCGCGATTCCGGAGATGCCATGATAATCGGCACGATGGGAATTGGAATGCCGCCGAGCATCAACAGCACCCACCACGCTTCGCTCGCCGGGATATGACCGACCACCAGCGCGCCGGCAGTGTGTTGAGACCGTAAGGAAACCGAGCAAAGAATTGGCAAGGCCGACGGCAGTGCCACGCCATTGCTTGTTGACGAATTCGGAAAGCAGCAAATAGGGAACTGGAAACACCACGCCTTGTCCCAGGCCGGCAATGAAACGAAGATCGCGAGCTGGGTGACGTCTGTGAGAAGGCGGCAAGGAACGTAACGATACTGAAAATCACGATGCCGGCGACCAAGGTCGATTTGCGGCCGAAGCGGTCGGCCAAGCGGCCGGCCGAAAGCAAGCCGATGACAATTCCCAACGTTCCGGCACTACCGATCAGGCCCATATTACTCGGCGACAGCTGCCACTCGCCTTTAAGAATGAACAAGACCGGCGCAATGATGCCGATGTCGAAGGCCTCCAATATCCAGATCACGCCGAGCAGCCCGACGAGAAACAGTATTTTGCCGTTGACCGGCATGCGATCGAGCCGCGCCAGCAAGTTTTCTTGCGCGGCAAGATCTTTTGAAACCAAACCTTCTGGACGCTGAGCAGTTGATGATGTCCACACGCCACCCTCCCTCGTTTTCCGATTGATTGTTGTTATTTTTGTTTTTGCCGCGATTGGCCGGCCTGGACTTTCAGCGCCGACGGCGGATGCACAAAACGGCCGCCCATTGCTGCGGCCGTCAGCCTCGTTGTCGTCAGATTAGCACTGTGCTATTTGCTTTTAAAACCGTACGTCTCATTCAATGGAATTCGGGATCAGTTCGCGCAGAACAGGGGTTTGAACTCCGGCGCTGCCGGCCCAGCTAATGCGAAAACAAGGGAGGAATGGTGATCGTCGCTCAAAGAATGGCGGGGTATGCCGCCGCGGTTCTTTGCTTTGTCGTGGTTTGCATTCGGACCGGCCGCGCAGCGCAGGAAAAATTTCCCAACCATCCGATCAACTCATCGTGCCGTAGGGTCCGGGTGGTGGCGCCGATCTCCTGGCCAGGACCTCCGGCAAGATCATGTCGCAGAGTTCTGGGCGTCTCCTTCCCGGTGCTCAACGTCCCGGGCGCGACGGGACAAACCGGCATCACCAAGCTCCTGAATTCTCCGGCCGACGGCTACACGCTCGCGGTCCTGATTGGCGATACCTATTCGCTGCTCGCTGGGCCACATCCGGGCTTCTCCGCCGACCAGGTCATCCCGCTCGCGATCATGATCCAGCAGCCGTCCGGCTATTGGGTCAACACCCAGAGCAAATGGCACACCTGGCAGGAGCTTGCCGCCACCGCGAAACAGCAGGCGCTGAAGGTCGCAGTGCTTGGCTTCGGCAGCGCCGATGACATCACCACCTCTTATCTCGACAAGCAGGGGTTCAAGTTCCAGCCGATCCCCTACGCCGAGCCCGAACTGCGCTACACCTCGATCCTCGGCGGCAATGCCGACGTGCTCTATGAGCAGACCGGTGACGTGCGCAGCTATTTCGACGGCGGCAAGATCCGCCCGCTGATTTTCTTCTATCCGCATCGGCTGAGCATTCCGCAATTTGCCAACGTTCCGGTCGCCAAGGAATTCGGCTACGACGTCACGCTGCCGCAGTTCCGTGCCATCGTGGTCAAGGCCGGCACTGATCCGGCTCGGGTCAAGATGCTGTCCGACGCGCTGGCGAAAGTGGCGCAAACTCCGGAATTCAAGGCCTATCTCAATCAGCAATACGCCGATCCGGACAGCTACGTGCCGATGGATAAAGCGCGCGGCTTCATGGATTCATGGCTCGCTCAAGCCAAGGGCATTTTGGCTTCCACACAGCAGGGATCGAAGTGAGTTCAGGCAGGGCCATCACGTTGCGGGATCGATGCCGGGCGACGCTGCC
>CAVXWL010000033.1:0-16430 GCA_963765365.1 uncultured Alphaproteobacteria bacterium
ATCTATCCGCTCTACCGCGTCGAGGCGATCGGCATCGTCATGGCGCTCTTGCTCGGCTTCTATGTGTTGCTCTACCGCACGCGCATCGGGCTGGTGGTGCGCGCCGGCATCGAGGACCCGCTGATGGTGGAGCTGCTCGGCACCCCGGTGCGGCGCGCCTTTCTCATTGTGTTCTGCCTCGGCTCGATGGCTGCGGGCATCGCCGGCGTCATCTATGCGCCGCTCGCTGCGGTCATCCCCAATATGGGCGAGCCGTTTCTCGTGCAGTGCTTCGTCGTCGTAGTGATCGGCGGGCTTGGTTCGTTCCCGGGCGCCGTGGTTGGCGGCATCGTGGTGGGTGAAATCCTGTCTTTGACGACGCTGTTCGACCCGGCTTACGCGCAAGCCGCGATCTACGCGGTCATGACGCTGGTGCTGATTCTGCGGCCGCGCGGCCTGTTTGGCACCATGGGGCGCGCATGATGGCAGCGTCGAAAGGGCGCCGGCTGGCGCGGTGGGCGCCCGAACTCGCCGTGGCGGCTGCCCTCGTGATCCTGCCGTTCGGCTTCGTTGCCGTGTCGGGCTCAGCCGATCTTCTCACCCGCATTCTGATCTGGGGCATTTTCGGGCTCGGCTTTGACCTTTTATTTGGCCGCACCGGCCTGCTGTCGTTCGGCCAGGCCGCGTTTTACGGCTGCGGCGGGTTCGTCACCGCCTATCTCCTGACCAGCGGCACGCTCGACAGCGTCTGGCTCGCTATGGCGGCCGGCATCGCCGCCGCCGCCGCCTTCAGCCTGTTCGTCGGATTTCTGGCGCTGCGCCGCGTCGGCATTTATTTCGCGATGATCACCTTGGCGTTCGGCGAATTGTCCTATTTCCTGGAAAATTCGCCGCTGTCGAATTGGACCGGCGGCGAAAACGGATTGCCTGGCGTGCCGGCGCCGGCCATCGACCTTGGCGCGCTGCATTACAGCTTCGCCGGCTCCTGGCCGAGCTACCAACTGGTCGCCGGTTTCTATTTTCTCGGCTTTGTGTTCGCGCGCTTTGTCGTCAGGTCACCGGTTGGCGCGGTGCTCACCGCGATCCAGCAAAATCCGGAACGCACCGCGGCTCTCGGCCACGATGTCGCTCGCTACAAGCTCGCCGTTTTCGTCTTGGCCGCTATTTTCGCCGGCTGCGGCGGTGCGCTACTCGGCATTTTTCAAAGCTACATGCCGCCGGATGCATTCGCCTTGGATACGTCGGGCCAACTCGTCATCCAGACCGTGATCGGCGGCGCTGGAACGCTCATTGGGCCGGCCGTGGGCGCCGCGATCTGGCTGTCGCTGCGCGACGTGCTGCAACAGGTGCCGGCGGTCGGCGATCTGTGGAAATTCGTTCTCGGATTTGTCTTTGTCGTTTTGGTCACGTTTCTGCCGAACGGCATCGTCGGCACCGTTGTGCGCTGGTGGACGCATCTGCGCGCGCGCAGCCGCGCCGAAGTCACCGTCGATACTGCAGCCCGCGGCGCACCCGATAGCGCCAAGCCTGCTGCGGCTGCGGCGCATGAAGCGCTATTGGCTCCGGTGGCGACGCTTGCCGCGCCAGGCTCAAGCGCGACGGCATTCGCGCTCGAAGCCCGCGACGTCTGCAAGGCTTATGGCGGCATCCGTGCCGTCGACGGCATTTCGCTGGCGCTGCCGCGGGGCTGCTTCCACGCCATTATCGGCCCCAACGGCGCCGGCAAGAGCACATTCCTGCGGCTGCTCAAGCGCGAGGAGACCGTCGATTCCGGGGCCATCCTGATGCACGGCATCGACATCACTTCTTCCGACGTCGCCGCCGCCTATCAGTATGGATTGTCCAAGAGCTATCAGATCAACCAATTGTTCGCGCAATTGACGGTGCGCCAGAACCTGCGGATCGGCGCGCTCGGCCGCCAGCGCGGCCGCTTGCGGCTCGATATATTTCGCTCCGCCGACAGTTTCGCTGAGGTTGAGGCGATCGTCGCGGCACTGATCAGCGAGCTTGGGCTCGCCGCCTGCGCAGACCTCGTCGTCAACACGCTGCCCTATGGCGAGAAGCGCCGGCTCGAGCTCGGCCTTGCTTTGGCGTCGCGGCCCTCGGTGCTGCTGCTCGATGAGCCGCTCGCCGGCTTGAGTCCTGCCGAGCGCGAAGACGTCAAGCAATTGATCCGCAACTTGCGCAAGGGCCGCACCATCGTTCTCGTCGAGCACGACATGGACGCGGTGTTCGAACTGGCCGAGCGCATTACCGTCCTGCACGAAGGCCACACCTTGGTGGAGGGCACGCCGCAGGAAATCTCCGGCGACCTTAGAGTCAAAGAGGCCTATCTCGGCGGGATGGCAGTGCCATGAGTGCGAGCACGCCCTCCGCCACCGGCATGATCGAGGTCGATCGCATTAATTCCTATTACGGCGATTCCCACGTGCTGTTCGACATTTCGCTCGCCGTCCGCGAGCGCGAAGTCGTGGCACTATTGGGCCGCAACGGCGCCGGCAAAAGCACGACTCTGAAATCCATCGCCGGCGTGCTGCACCCGCGCAGCGGCACGATTCGTTTCGAAGGCACGCCTATCGAAGCGCTGCCGAGCCATCAGATCGCCCGCCGCGGCCTTCAACTGGTTCCGGAGGAGCGGCGGATTTTCGGCGGTCTCACGGTCGCGGAGAATCTCGACCTTGCCGCTCTGTCCGCGCCGGATCCGCTGCCGCTTGACGAAATCTACGCGATCTTTCCGCGACTGCGCGAGCGGCGCGGCAGCTATGGCCGCTCGCTGTCCGGCGGCGAGCAGCAAATGCTGGCGATCGCGCGTGCTCTGATCCGGCGGCCGCGCTTGATCCTGCTCGATGAGCCGTTTGAAGGGCTCGCCGTCATCATCGTGCAGAATTTGCTCGACGTCTGCCGGACGCTGGTGGCGGCCGGCCAGACCATCGTCATTGTCGAACAGAACGTCCGCGCCGCGCTCAGCCTCGCCAGCCGCACTTATGTGCTCAACAACGGCCACGTCGTGTTCGAAGGCACCTCAGATGCGTTGCGCGCCGCGCCCGACGTGATGAACCGTTATCTCGGGGTGTGAATCGCAAGGGCCGGTATCGGCGGTCCACTCATCGCGATTGCGCGCCTCGGTCGGTGAGGCATTATGTCTTCGCCGGCAACGGAACTAGCGCCACGCGCTGCCGGTTTCCCTTAAAAGGTTCCATTCTTCTTGGAATAGCTGACTCGCTGGCTGTGACGAGCAGAGGCGGTGGGGCGGCGTTGGGTCGCCCAAACAACCGACCCGCGGCGCGGCACTGTCCGACGAACGCGCGGCGCTGACGCGCTTTGTGCTCATCCGTCCCCGGAGACACGCGCGGCTGTGAGCGCTTGAGGTGCATGGAATGTCAATCGCCGCAAAGTCCTGCAGCCAGACTGGTTTCTCTCGGCAGGAAGCTCCGATGGAATCCGAACGCGCTTTCAGCTGCGGCAACAGCAAGTATTACGTGATCGAGTGCAGCGGCTGTTTCATCGTGCGGCGGCAGGACTGGCTGACACGAACTTTCATCGGCTATGCCCACGGCATCGCCGAAGCGCTCACTCTGATAAGACAAAATGCCGGATCGAGCACGATCAGAACAATCGCCGCTTCCTAGTGCCTCAACCGTGCCGGACGAATCGCGAAACCGAATGAACATAAGATCTCGACAAAGCAATCGACCCGACAAGAGCAGCCGCACGCCCGATGGCCGACCAAACAGCCGCACCGGTATTGACGGGAGAGGCGGCTGCGACACGTCGATCTCTGTGGGTTCGTCTGCCGATTTGGGTCGGGAGAGGATTGCGGTGCCAGATCCGCACGAACCGCCGCTTTGGATCGCTTTCTTGGCCATCGCCGCTGCCGCCTTCGGCCCGCTGGCTCTGCTCGCCGTCTCGCACCTGACGTGAATAAAGCAAGCGGCTCTCGCGGCCCCGACTTCAGTGATACCCGAAGAAACCAAAACCGGGCCAGCAGGTGCACTGCGGCGTGCCATACGGACCGTATTTGCAACCGTAATAATAGTGTTCGGGGCAGGCGGGGCGATCATAGCTGTAATAGCGGCCGCCAAAATCGTAAGCTTGGTAGACGTATCCTTGCGGGACGTAACCTTGGACGAGGTGCGGAACTGGCGTGGCATTGAACGGGATCGTGACGTCGGCGGCCGCCGCAGGAAGCGGATTTGCGGCGAGCGCGACCACCGCCGCGGCGAATGCCGCGGTTAACACCGGGCGCATGCCGGGATTGCGAAATGCGCGCATGACAACTCCTCTTTCGGCCCCGTCCGGGCTATCACAATCATAACAGCCGGGATCGCTCCGGGCCGGCACGCGGGGAAGGAAAGCTGCAAAGATGGCTAACGTCGAACATGGCATGATCGCGGTCGACAAGATCGGAACAAAGGTCCTGTTCCTCAATCCTGTCACCTATGAAACCGAACTGGTGATCGATGGTTTTGCCAAGACCGTTCATGAACTCCTGATCGTGCCGGAAACCGGCATGGCCTATGTGCCGATCTTCGGCGACGGCATCCATGGCCGCAATCCGCATCCGCAGCATCATTTGTGCGTGTTCGATTTGCATAAGCGTACGCTGGCCACCACCATCGATCTGTCGCCCTATGTCGCGCCGCACACGCTCAAGCTCGGGCCGGACGGCTTTATCTACATCACCTGCGAGAACTCGGCGAAGGTCGCGGTGATCGATCGCGCCGCCAACAAGGTGGTGGAGGCGATCGATTCCGGTTCGACCAACGGCCACCGCCTGATCATCTCGCCGGACGGGGCGCGGCTCTATACCGAGAATGAGGAGGATGCCGCGGTGTCGGTTATCGATCTGCCGGCCCGCAAACTCCTCGGCAAGATCGCGACGCCGCGCCCGCTTGCCGGCATTACTATCACACCCGATGGCCGCACCGTGGTCGCGGTCGACGACGCGCAGCCGACGCTGTTTCTGATCGACACCGAAGCCGGCAAAGTGCGCGAAGAAATCGTTCTCAAGGACGTGCCGAAGGCGGCCCAGATCGCGCGCTACGCGCCGGACAATTCGCTGCTCGGCGTCACCAGCCTCAACAGCGACACTGTAAGCCTGATCGATCCGTCGTTCCGCGCGCAGACCGCGATCAAGGTCGGCTCGCAGCCGATGGACATGGCGTTCCGCGGCGACGAATTGTTCGTCGCCTGCCAGGGCGATGGTTCGGTGCATATCATCGACATTCCCGGCAAGCGTCACAAGGGAAGCTTCCAGGCCGGCACCGGCTGCGAATCGCTGGGATTTTTCTAACAGCCTCCCCGATGAATACGGGGAGGACGAAGTCCGCGAAGCGTACTTTAACGATGTGAGAAACCGTGCGAGACGCGGGCTTTAATCTCGCCTAGACTATAGGCAACAGGCCCTGGGCGGGCCCCTGAGGGAGTTAAAGAGATGATTCGTCGGGGATTTGCGGCTGCGATGGCGCTGGGCATGGCGGCAGTGGCGACGCTGCCGGCCAAGGCGCAGGACCGGGTTCAGGTCGGGACGCTCGCCTGCTCGGTTTCGGCCGGCATCGGCCTGATTATCGGGTCGCAACGCAACGTCAGTTGCAATTTCCAGCCCAATGCCGGTCCGCCGGAAGCCTACACCGGGACGATGACAATCATCGGTCTCGACGTCGGCTTTACCACCGGCTCGGCGATCGTTTGGGGCGTGTTCGCGGGTACCAACCGCTATGTCGGCATGCTTGCCGGAACCTACGCCGGGGCAACGGCGCAAGCGACCGTTGTGGCCGGCGTCGGCGCCAATGCCTTGATCGGCGGATCAAACAACTCGGTGGCCTTGCAGCCACTCTCGGTCCAGGGCCAGGTCGGGCTCAATGCTGCCGGCGGCATCGGGGCGTTGACCCTGCACTACGCGCAGTAACGTCCGGCCGGGCGCCGAGCCCGGCCTCCGCACCGCCGCCGCGGCGCGATGTTACGCCTCTTGACCGGCCCCCGCGCCGCCTGAAACGATACCTGTGTGCGGCTCTGCGCCGAACGACAGGGTCGCTTCCGAAAGCTGTCGCGGGAGGTGGTCATGGCGGAAAATGGCCTTGCAACGAACGGCGCGCGCGTCAGCGGCCCACGCTGCGTCGCGCTGGTCGGCCCGTTCCAGAGCGGCAAGACGACGCTGCTTGAGGCGATCCTCGCGCGCACCGGAGCGATTGCACGGCAGGGCGCGGTCGAGGCCGGCAACACGGTCGGCGACGCCAGCAAGGAAGCGCGCCACCACCGCATGAGCGTCGAACTGACGGTCGCCACCACGAATTTCATGGGCGACGCCTATACGTTTCTCGACTGCCCCGGCTCGGTCGAATTCGTCCACGACATGCGTGCGGTGTTGCCGGCGATCGACGCCGCAATCGTCGTTTGCGAAATGGACGAAAAGAAAATTCCGCAGCTTCAGCTCATTCTGCGCGAGCTTGAAGACCGGAAAATTCCGCGCGTCCTGTTCGTCAACAAGATCGACAAGGCCGACGCCGGCGTCCACGACGTCTTGAAACTGCTGCAGCCCGCGTCGCGCACCAAGCTGATCCTGAGGCAGATTCCGACCTTCTCCGGCGACCTCATTTCGGGCTTCGTCGATCTCGCGCTGGAACGCGCCTTTGTCTACAAGGAGCACGCTGCCTCCGAAATCGTCCCCTTGGAAGGCGACGCCGCCGACCGGGAAAAGACCGCGCGCTTCTCGATGCTGGAGACGCTCGCCGATCATGATGACGAGCTGATGGAGCAGTTGCTCGAAGACATCCAGCCGCCCCGCGACAAGGTATTCGACGATCTGCGCCACGAATTGCGCGACGGCTTGGTCTGTCCGGTGCTGATGGGCACCGCGATACGGGCGAACGGCGTGTTGCGAATCTTGAAGGCGCTGCGCCATGAATCGCCGGGCATTACCGAGACCGCCAAGCGCCTCGGCGTTAAGGCCGGCAACGACGCGATCGCTTATGTGCTCAAGACGCAAAACACCGCCCACGGCGGCAAAATGTCGATCGTGCGCATGCTCGCCGGCCAGGCCGGCGACGGCACGACATTTTTGATCGAAGACGACGAAGCCGGCCGCGTCGCCGGAGTCTTCAAGCTGGTCGGCCAGACCAGTGAAAAGCGCGGTCCGGCTTTGGTCGGGGAGACGGTGGCGTTCGCCAAGCTCGAGAAAGCCAAGACTGGCGACTCGCTGACGGCGGGCAAACAGCCGCATGCCGCGCTCGCCAAAGTCGCGCCATATCCGCCGGTGCTGGCGATTGCGATCTCGGCCAAGGAACGCAAGGACGACGTCAAGCTCGGGCTGGCGCTCAACAAGCTCGCCGAAGAAGATCCCTCGATCACCATCGTGCACAATGCCGAGACCCACGAAGTCGTGCTGTGGGGTCAGGGCGAAATGCATTTGCGCGTCGCCACCGAGCGGTTGAGCGATCGTTATGGTGTCGCCATCGAACGGCGCACCCCGAGCGTCGGTTACCGCGAGACCATCCGCAAGGGTGTCGTGCAGCGCGGCCGCCACAAGAAGCAATCCGGCGGTCACGGCCAATACGGCGACGTCGTGCTCGACATCAAGCCGATGCCGCGCGGTTCGGGTTTCGGCTTCGAGGACAAGATCACCGGCGGCGTGGTGCCGCGCAACTATATTCCGTCGGTCGAGGAGGGCGTCATCGATGCGCTCCGGCACGGGCCGCTCGGTTTCCCCGTGGTCGACCTGCATGTCGCGCTCGTCGACGGCTCCTACCACACCGTCAATTCGTCGGACATGGCATTCCGCACCGCCGGGCGCATCGGCGTCGTCGAAGGCCTGCCGCAGTGCCAGCCGGTCCTGCTCGAGCCGATCCATCTGGTGGAGATCGTCTGCCCGAGCGATGCCACCGCAAAGATCAACGCGCTGATGTCGGGACGGCGCGGCCAAATCCTCGGTTTCGATACGCGCGACGGCTGGGACGGCTGGGACGTGGTGCGCGCCAAAATGCCGGAAGCCGAGATCGGCGATCTCATTGTCGAGATTCGTTCGGCGACCGCGGGCTCCGGTACCTTCACATTCAAGTTCGACCACATGGCCGAACTCACCGGCCGCACCGCCGACCAGATCATCGCCGCTCGCCGCGCTGCGGAGTGATTTCTTCGTTCTTGCCTCATTCCGGATCGGCGCGATGCGTCGCGCCGGGAATCCATCGTCACGCTCGGTTGTTATAGATTGCGGGCTCGTCGCTTCGCTAAACTGGAGAAATAAATGCCAGCCTATTGGGTCGCACGCTCGAAAATCAACGATCCGGTCGAATACAAGAAATATACCGATCTCGTGCCGGCGATCATCGCCAAATATGGCGGCAAGGTTTTGGCCCGCGGTGGCCGTTTCCAGGTCATGGAAGGGCCGCACAAATTTCAGCGCTTCGTGGTGATCGAGTTTCCGACTTTCGAACAGGGCGTCGCCTGCTTCACGTCGAAGGAATATGACGAGGCGGCAGCCTTCCGCCGCAGCGGCGCCGGCGAAGTCGAGACCATCATGGTCGAAGCCGGCGAGGCGATGAAATAAGCCGTCATTGCGAGCCGACTGGCATCAGCCCGCCTTGATATTCGCGAACTTGATCACGTTGCCCCACTTCGCGGTTTCGCCGGCGATCAGTTTGCGGAAGTCGTCGGGCGAGCCCGGCAACGGCGTGCCGCCCAATTCGGCCAGCCGCAGCTTGATCTTCGGGTCGGCCAGGGCCGCATTGATCTGGCTATTGAGCAGATCGACGATCTCGCGCGGCGTGCCTTTGGGCGCACCGATGCCGCCCACCGCGCTTGCTTCGTAGCCCGGCACGGTGTCGCCCACGGTCGGCAGATCCGGCAGTGCTTGCGATCGCGCTGCCGTCGTCACGGCAAGCGCCCGCAACTTGCCGGCCTTGATGTAGCCGATGGACGACGCCATCAGATCGAACATGACCTGCATGCGGCCGGCAAGAAGATCGATCAGCGCCGGCGACGAGCCGCGGTAGGGCACGTGGATCATGTCGATGCCGGTCATCATCTTGAACAATTCGCCGGCCATGTGGGTCGAATTTCCGTTGCCGCCGGAGGCCATATTGAGTTTGCCGGGATGCGCCTTGGCATAGGCAATGAACTCCGCGACGGACGTGACTGGAAGCGACGGGTTCACCACCATCACCAGGGGCGAACGGGTATTGCTTGCGACCGGCTCGATGTCGCGGATGAAATCGTAGGGCAGGTTTGGATAGAGCGTTGCGTTAATGTAATTGCTCGTCGAAATCCACAGCAGCGTGTAGCCGTCCGGCGCTGCATGCGCGACGAGGTCGGTGGCGACGGTGTTGCTGGCGCCCGGACGATTATCGATGACGAATGACTGCGCGAGCCGGTCGGACAGCCACTGCCCGAGCAGCCGCGCGCTGATGTCGGCCGATTGGCCTGGGGGAAAACCGACCACGAGCCGCACCGGCCGCGACGGATAATGATCGGCCCGCGCCATGCGCGATCCGGCGGCAATGGCTCCGGCGCCCGCTGCTAGACCGAGGAATCGACGGCGGTGCAGTCGCATAGCGAGCAGTATAGCCCGCTCAGCCAGTCTTGATATTCGCGAATTTGATGACCTTGCCCCACTTCTCCACTTCGCTGGCGATCAGCGTGCCAAAGGCTTTGGGCGTCATCGGCATCGGCACGCCGCCAAGGTCGGTCAGTCGCGAGGCAATCTTGGGATCGGCCAGCGAGGCGTTGATTTCGGCATTGAGCTTGGCGACGATTTCGGGCGGCGTGTCTTTCGGCGCCGCGACACCCTGCCAGGCGAAGGCTTCGTACCCCGGCACGAAATCGGCCACCGGGGGCAGGTTCGGCAGCGTCGGCAGCCGTTTGACGCTGGTGACGGCAAGCCCGCGCAACGCGCCGCTGCGGATGTGACTGAGCGACAACAGGATGAGATCGAACATGACTTGATCCTGGCCGGCGAGCAGGTCGGTGATGGCGGGAGCATCGCCGCGATAGGGCACATGCAGCATGTTGATGCCGGTCAGCATCTTGAACAGTTCGCCGGCCAAATGCGGCGTGGAGCCGACGCCGCCGGACGCCATGTTGAGCTGGGCCGGATGCGCTTTGGCGTAGGCGATCAGTTCAGGTACGGTCTTGACCGGCACCGACGGATTGACTTCCAGGATCAGCGGATTGAGATCGACGCCGGCGACCGGCGCAAGGTCGCTGCTGAAATTAAAGCTGAGATTCGGATTGAGCATCGCATTGATGACATTCGGATTGGCCAGCAACAGCAGCGTGTAGCCGTCAGGCGGTGCGTGGACCACCGCCTCGGCAGCGATCTGCTGTCCCGCGGAGCCCCGGTTCTCGACGACGACGGGCTGACCGAGCCGTTGCGACAGCATTTGCCCGGTGAGCCGCGCGATGATGTCGGCGGCGCCGCCCGGTGGGAATCCGACCAGAAGATGAATGGGCCGTGACGGATAGGTGTCGGCGTGCGCGCTGCGCAGCAGCGCCGGCATGGCGACCGCGGTCGCGGCCAGATTGAGAAATCGGCGACGAGGGAGCTGCATGTTTATCTCTAAATGGAAGGGTGATCTTGATTGAAGCGACAGGATAGGCGAGGCGATAACAGTACCTCAACCCGAAATGTAGCCCGTTTTCGGGCAAGATCGCGATCAATCAATGTTCGCTACGCGGCAGCCACGCGCGGCTCGCCGCCGCCCGGCGGCGGCACCGGCAGGCCATCGGCGGCATATTCATTAAGTTTGTTGCGCAATGTCCGGATCGAGATGCCGAGCACGTTCGCCGCGTGGGTCCGGTTGCCGAGGCAATGCTTGAGCGTCTCCAGGATCAGGTCGCGCTCGACCTCGGCGACGGTGCGGCCGACCAGCCCCCGCGAAACCTGCTCCGCAGCAAACGCCGCGTGCGCGACCGCCGGGGCGCTTTTCTGCTGGTCGAGCCTGACGCCGTCGGGACTGAGGATCGCCTCGGGTCCGATCTGGTCGCCGCTCGCCATCAGTACCGCGCGATGCATGGTGTTCTCCAGCTCACGCACATTACCGGGCCAGTAGTTTATGGCCAGTGTGCGGCGCGCTTCGGCCGACAGCGGCCGCGCCGCCACGCCGTTCGCCACGGCATATTTCTTCACGAAATACTCGGCGAGTTCGATCACATCGGCTGGCCGCTCGCGCAGCGGCGGAATTTTCAGGTTCACGACATTGAGCCGGAATAACAGGTCCTCGCGGAAGCTGCCGTCCCGCACCGCCTCGGCAAGATTGCGGTTCGACGTGGCGATGATGCGGATATCGATCGCCACCGGCCGGGTGCCGCCGACGCGGTCGATGACGCGCTCCTGGATGGCGCGCAGCAATTTCGCCTGGAGACGCACGTCAATCTCGGAAATCTCGTCAAGCAACAGCGTACCGCCATTGGCCTCTTCGAATTTGCCGACACGCCGCGCCACCGCGCCGGTGAAGGCGCCCTTTTCATGGCCGAACAGTTCGGATTCCAGAAGCGTCTCCGGAATCGCGGCGCAATTCACGCAGATCAGCGGCTTCTTGGCGCGGCCCGAACGGGCGTGCACGTGGCGCGCCAGCACTTCCTTGCCGGTACCGGAATCGCCGGTGATCAGCACCGAGGCTTCGCTCGCGGCGACATGCTGCGCCAGCTTGACGACGCGCGCCATGGCCTCGTCGCGGTAGATCAGTTCGCGCCGGTCATCGGCGACCGCGGCGAGCACGGCGGCGATCAGTTCGGCATCGGGCGGCAGCGGGATATATTCCTTGGCGCCGGCGTGGATCGCCGCCACCGCGGCGCGCGCGTCGGTCGCCGTGCCGCAGGCGACGATCGGAGCGTGGATATGCTCGGCTTCGAGGCCGGCGACCAGCTCGCGAATGTTGATGGCGACGTCGACCATCAGGAGATCGGCGCCGCGCCCCGAGCGCAGCACCGCCAGCGCCTGCGCGATATCCGAGGCATGGGTGACCATCGCGCCCTTGTCCATCGCGAGCTTGGTCGCGGTGGTGAGCTGGCCGTTGAGCGTGCCGACGATCAAAAGGCGCATATTTTTGTTCCTTGCTCGCTAAAGCCGGGGCAGCTACGCCCGCTCCGCCTTGATGATTTCCGTCATGGTTACGCCGAGCTTTTCCTCCACCAGGACGACTTCGCCGCGCGCGACCAGGCGGTTGTTGACATAAATGTCGATCGCCTCGCCGACTTTGCGGTCGAGCTCGAGCACGGTGCCGGGCCCGAGCTTGAGGAGATCGCCGATGTCCATGCGGGCGCGGCCGAGCACCGCGGAGACCTGCACCGGTACGTCGAACACCGCTTCGAGGTCGGACGCGATCCGGTTGATAGGCCCTTCCGGCTCGACCGCCAAAGGCGGCGCTTCGATCGCCGATTCACCGCCTTCGAGATTCGGTAGCGGAATCTTGCCATCCTCACTCATGCTCGGATCTCCTCAGCATTTCCTGCGCCGCCGCGACGTTGCGGCGCGCGCTGACATAGCCCTCGACGGCCGCATTGATCGCTGCATCGGTGGCGGCGCTGTCGCGATTGATGCCGCCGTCGGCCCATTCGATGCGGCAGTCGCCCAGCGCAATATCGGGTTCCGCGAGCACCACCAGCCGGCCCTCGAAGCTGCGCGCCCGCACGATGTCTTCGAGTTTTTCCTTGGCGGCGGCATAGAGCGCGTCGCTGACCCGCACCGCGACATGAGGCGCGGCAATCAACTGGCGAAAGCAGTCGCTGGCCAGCGCCGAGATTTCCGCGAACGGCTCGTGGGCAATCAATGCCGGCGCCAGCTTGCGCGCCACCGCCACCGCAACCTCGACCGCTTCGCATTCCAGCCGCGCTTCGATCGCCGCCAGCGCGCGGTTTGCCACGTCGAGACCGGCCGCGATGCGATCGAGCGTCTCTGCCAGGCGCCGGCCCAACTCGACCTCGGCGTCGCTCTGCGCTTCGGCGTAACCGCTGCTGCGCGCTGCGGCTTCGGCATCGGCGAGCTTGAGCGTGTGTTCGGCAAGCGTGATCGTCGGCTCGGTCGGCTTGCGGTCGGCGGCGCCGGCAAAGTCGGTGTCGAACAGGAATTTGCGTTTCGCCGCGCTCATACCATCCGCCTCAATAGATCAACTCTTCTTCGCCGCGGGTCTTGGAGATCACGATCTCGCCCTTGGCGGCGAGATCCTTGGCGAGATTGACAAGCAGTGCCTGGGCCTCGTCGACTTCGCGCAGCCGCACCGGACCCATCGCCGCCATGTCGTCCATCAGCATCTTGGCGGCGCGGGTCGACATGTTCGACAGGAAGAACTGGCGCACCGGTTCGGCGGCGCCCTTGAGTGCGATGCCGAGCTTGTCCTTCTCGACGTGGCGCATCAACGTCTGCGCGGAAGCGACATCGAGCTTGGTCAGATCGTCGAAGGTGAACATCAGGGTCTTGATGCGCTCGGCGCTTTCGCGATTGTCCTCCTCCAGCGCGGTCAGGAACCGGGTCTCAGTCTGGCGGTCGAAATTGTTGAAGATTTCGGCCATCACTTCATGGGCGTCGCGCCGGCGCGTCTGCGACAGGTTCGACATGAATTCGGTGCGCAGCGTCTGCTCGACGCGCTCGAGGACTTCTTTCTGCACCGCCTCCATGCGGAGCATGCGGTTGACCACATCGAGCGCCAAATCTTCCGGCAAGATCGCGAGCACGCGCGCGGCGTGTTCCGGACCGATCTTCGACAGCACCACGGCGACGGTCTGCGGATATTCGTTCTTCAGATAATTGGCGAGCACCTCTTCCTGCACATTGGAGAGTTTCTCCCACATGTTGCGGCCGGCCGGCCCGCGGATTTCTTCCATGATGTTGCCGACCCGCTCGGGCGGCAGGTATTGCTGCAGCAGCCGCTCGGTAGCGTCGTAATTGCCCATGATCGCGCCCGAGGCCGACATGCGCGACACGAATTCGAGCAGCAAATTTTCCACCTGCTCGGCGTCGATGGTGCCGATCGTCGACATCAATACGGATATCTGACGCAATTCGTCGTCGTCCAGCATGCTCCAAATCTTGCCGCCGTGATGTTCGCCGAGTGCGAGCAAGAGAACGGCGGCACGCTCCGGTCCGCGCAGCGGGCGTTTGCCCGGGGCCGCCACGCCCGCCTTGCCGGCATTGCCGGCAAGGCTTGCCAATGCGTTGGCGATCTCGCGTTGAGCGCTATCGTCATGTTTGGGAGCTGGTGCGTTCATGCTTGTGATCGATCAGGCGGCGGCGCTGTCGTGCAGCCATGTGCGGATGATGGACACGGTCTCTTGTGGATTCTTGTCGGCGAGTTCGCCGACCTTTTGCACCGATTGGGCGTGGACCTGGCCCTGGATCTGGGCAATGTCGATCATCTTGGATGTCTGGCTCGGCTCGGCGGCCTTGCCCGGGTCGATATTCTCCGCGGCGAGCGCGGTGGCGGACGTCGCCGACGGCAGGCCCTCGATGGCCGGCGAACCGGGCGGCAGGGCCGCGAGGCTGCGCTCTTCCGGGGTGATGATGCGCCGCACCAGCGGCCGCACCACCAACAGCAGGACGACGATGCCGAGCACGCCCATCACCGCCATTTCGATGATGTTCATGATATCGTCTTTGGTGAAGTGCAGCGCCGAGAGCCAGCCGGTCGGCTCCATGATCGGACTGGCCGGGGTCTCGGCAAAGCGCAGATTGACGACCTCGACCTGGTCGCCGCGCTTCTGGTCGAAGCCGATTGCCGAGCGCACCAGGGTCGCGATCTGATCGAGCTCCGCCTTGGTGCGCGGCTGATAGGACACGTTGCCCTTGTCGTCTTTGGCATAGGTGCCGTCGACCAACACGGCGACCGAGAGGCGGTTGAGCCGGCCGCCTTCGATCACTTCGGTCTTGGTGGTCTTGGATATCTCGTAATTGACGATTTCCTCGGTCTTCCGGCTGTCGTCGCGCGGCGTGGCGGCGGCCGCGGGCTGGCGCTGATTGGCGCCGGGCAACTCGTTGCTGACCGTGACCTCGTTGTTGTTGCCGGCGCTGGTGCTGGAGGTCTCCTCGCGGCTTTGGCTGGAACGAACGACACGGCCGTCGGGATCGTACTTGTCCGAAGTCTGGGTAATGCGGTTGAAGTCGAAAGCGGCGGTGACCTGGACGCGCGAATGGCCGGGTCCGACCACCGAGGAGACGATCGACGCCACTTGCTCGCGCAGGTGCTTTTCGTAGGACGCCTGGCGTTCGTCGGCGGCACCGTCACCGCCGGTCGCGTCATCGCCGGCGCCGTCGGCCAGCAATTGGCCCTGCTCGTCGACGATCGAGATGCGCTGCGGCTTGAGCCCGCTGACCGCGGTGGCGACAAGGTGGCGGATGGCGCGGACCTGCGACGGCTCCAGCGTGCCGCGCAGCTTGAGCACGATCGACGCGGAGGGGTCGATCTTGTCGCGCGAGAACAGCGGCCGGTCGGGCAAGACCAGGTGCACGCGGGCATCCTCGACCTGGTCAAGCGAGCGGATGGTTCGCGCCAGTTCGCCTTCAAGCGCCCGCAGATTGTCGATGTTCTGGACGAAGCTGGTGGTGCCCAGCGCATCCGACTTGTCGAATATTTCGTAGCCGACGCCGCCGCCTTTGGGCAGGCCGTTCTCGGCGAGCGTCATGCGCAGCCGCGCCACGCTGTCGCGCGGCACCATGATGGCGTTGCCGTCGTTGCGCAACTGATAGGTGACGCCCTCGCGATCGAGCTCCTTGGCGATCGACGGCGGAATCCTCCAGCGACAGATCGGTGAAAAGCGGTGTCATCTGCGGCGCGGTCACGTGCAGGATGAGGAAGGCGAAGAAGCCGATCAGCGCCAGGGTGACGGCGCCCATTGCGGCAATGCGCGGCGCGCCCAGCGTTTTGACGAACTCGATCAGACCTTGCACCGAGCTTTCCTCCGCAGAACGACGCGCAGGCGTTTCACTCGGCAAGATTTGCCCGGTGGATGGTTAGCGCCCGGTTAATAAAGTGCGGAAATGCACATAACCTGCATCGCGGCACCGGCCCGCGCGCCGCCAAGCGGCGGCGCAGTCGGAACATGGACGCGGAAATCCAATCGCCGACGGCGGTGGCCGGCGTTGGCAATTCGGTAAGATCGATTAAGCGACCGTTACTGGCGGTACTGCTGGATCCGGGTCGTGCGCAACCCGGCCAAGCCGTGCTGATCGATCGAATATTGCCAGGAGAGGAATTCCTCGACCGTCAGCGTATAGCGGCTGCACGCTTCTTCGAGCGACAGCAGTCCGCCGCGTACGGCGGCTACAACTTCCGCTTTGCGGCGGATGACCCAACGTTTCGTCCCCGGTGCCGGCAAATCGGCGATAGTCAGGGGGGAACCGTCCGGCCCGATGACGTATTTAACCCTCGGGCGATGGGGTTCTGTCATAGCGACTCTCACAAACTCGACAACTACAGTCGGCGACCTTACGCATGCCGGCTTAAAATTTGCCTAAGCATCGCGCGCAA
>CAVXWL010000034.1:0-82503 GCA_963765365.1 uncultured Alphaproteobacteria bacterium
TTCTTATCAATCGCGCGAAGGACTTCTCTAAGGAACACGCTTGCTTCGCTTGCTCGCGGGGAGCACGCCGCGATGAATGGTCGGGCTCAGCTGCTGGGTCGAAACGTTCGTGCCGACCGACCGTTCCCGGCTCGCCAAGAAAGCCGAAGTAATACGCGCCTGAAAGGGAATGCCGGTGCAGTCGACGGCCTCTTTTACGTCAAGTCAGCAGACGATGTCACCTATTGGCACGTTTCTGGCGTGCAGCGATGTCCGACATGTGTCTGCTTACCGGGGCTCAACGGTCGTGAGCCGGACATCGTCAAAAGGCCGGTTTTGACCCTAAGCGGACATTGCATCACCATTTTCGTCGCCCTATGCACGCTTGTGACTCCGCTTGTTCGAAGTCGGCCCTTCGGGCACTGGTTCAAAGGTGAATCCTGCCGGCGGATGAGCGGATTCGGAAAAAGTGGCATCTGCTCCTGCAGCGAGACGCGTGAACAATTTCACGAACTCGGGATGCAATCCTTCGCCACGCGCGGCGGCGAGCGTGTGAAGAGCAAGAAATGGCATTTTGGCCTGCTTGGTCAGCATGTCATCCTCCGTAGCAATGACCCTCTGCATCCTTTCAGCCGGCGCGCGTCACCGGCACTCCGTTTCTTGCTCGTAAATCAATAAAGTGCACGGCCGCCGACGCGACGCTGGTTCCGATACCGCGGCAAGAAGCGGAGTTTGTGAGTCAGTTACTCGGATTAGCCATTGCGGAAGTCGCTGAGGTCAGTGACTTGCGAGACTAATAGAGAAGGAATATCCGGATGACCAAACAAGACGACAACAAAGCCATCGTTGGCCGTTGGTTCGCCGACTTTTGGGGTAAGACCTGCAAGCTCGGTATTGTCGACGAACTTGCCGCGCCCGACATGCTTCTGCAATATTCGTTGCACGAGCCGCGCCGTGGCCGCGATGACATCAAAGCGTTCATGACCGATTTCCGCACCGCCTTCCCGGATCTGAACTTCCGGGGCACCGCGGATCTGATCGCCGAGGGCGACTATGTCGTCGGCCGCTGGGAGGGCGGCGGTACGCATACTGGCGCTGCCTTCAACGACTTCCTGGTCGGCTCGCTTCCTGCAGCTACCGGCCGCAAGATGCATTTCACCGGCACGACGGTGCTGCGTCTCCAGAACGGTAAGATCGTCGAGGAAATCGGCCTCGACGACGGCGTCACCGCACTCACGCAACTCGGTCTGCTGAAGGTCGCCTGATCGGCGGCAATTGGTGGGTGCAACGGCCGAAACTCTGGGCTCGCGTCGTCATTGGCGCGGGCCCGTTTACGTTTGGAGACCAGACCGCACCTCCCGCTTGCGGGAATCGGGTGGCTTCGCGAGCAATGTTGCCCGATTTGAAAGCAAGAGCCGGAGTGTGCGGCACAAACGACATTGCCATATTGGGCAGCATCGACGAACACCGAGGCGGGTGATGACAATGACGATCTTAAAAAGCGAAAGATCGCGAGCGCAGCCTGTGGCTAACGATCCCCGTTGGAGGCAGGTCGTTGCGCGCGACCGTTCGGCGGACGGCCAGTTCTGGTATTCAGTGGCGACGACGGGAATTTATTGCCGTCCGTCCTGTCCATCCCGCGCTGCCAATCCGAAGAACATACAACTGCACGATACGCTCGAAGACGCGAAGGCGACGGGTTTCCGGCCTTGCAAGCGCTGCAACCCCGATGGCCTCTCGGTCGATGCTGAAAACGCGGCTCTCGTCGCCAAAGCGTGCCGTCTCATCGAGAACAGTGAGGAAGAGCCAGCGCTCGGCGATCTCGCATCGGCTGTTGACCGCAGCCCCAGTCACTTTCATCGCGTGTTCAAAGCAACGACCGGCCTCACCCCTAAGGACTATGCAGATGCGCACCGCGCAACACGAATTCGGGAGGGCCTCATGACAAGCAACAGCGTAACCGAAGTGATCTATGACGCCGGCTTTAACTCCAGCGGCCGCTTCTACGAGAAATCCACCGACGTGCTCGGCATGACGCCTACCCAATACCGGTCGGGCGGCATAAACGAAGAAATCCGCTTCGCGGTAGGCGAGTGCTCACTTGGCGCACTCCTGGTCGCGTCGAGCAAGAAAGGGATCTGCGCGATCCTGCTCGGGGGCGATCCCGACGAACTCGTTCGCGATCTTCAGGACCGCTTCCCGAAGGCAAACTTGATCGGCGCTGATCGGGAATACGAAGCGCTGGTCGCTCGGTGTCGTCGGCTTCGTCGAGGCCCCGGGCAGGTCTCGACCTTCCGCTCGACATTCGCGGCACGGCCTTCCAGCAGCGCGTCTGGCGCGCCCTGCAGGACATCCCGGCGGGACGCACCGTTTCGTATGCCGAACTCGCACGCCGGATCGGCTCGCCCAAGGCGGTGCGCGCGGTGGCGGGCGCTTGCGCGGCGAACAAGATCGCGGTGGCGATTCCTTGCCACCGGGTCGTGCGCAACGACGGCTTGCTCTCCGGCTATGCGCTGGGGCGTGGAACGCAAGCGCGCGCTGATCGCGAAGGAGGCGCAGCCATGAATCTCGCCAGCGTCGTCCGCTCATCGACCGCGACTCGGACCGCGGAATGCGCGTCGCCCGATACGACTGGCACGCGCTATCGGACGAGCTCAGCCGCTACGGCTGCGCCGTGATAGAAAAGCTGCTGTCGCCGGACGAGTGCCGGCAGATCGCGGGGCTCTATCCGAGGAGGAAGGCATTTCCGCAGCCACATCCAGATGGCCCGGCACGGCTTCGGCAAAGGCGAGTACCGCTACTTCAAATATCCGCTGCCCGACACTGATCGGCGGCCTCCGCACCGCGCTCTATCCGCGTCTGGCGAACATCGCCAACGACTGGAACGAGCGCATGGGACTCGATCGAGCGCTATCCGGAACTGCATGCCGAATTTCTAAAGCGGTGTCACGACCACGGTCAGACGCGGCCGACGCCGTTGCTGCTGCAATACGTGCCGGGCGACTTCAATTGCCTGCATCAGGATCTTTACGGTGATCTCGCATTCCCGCTGCAGGTGGCGATCCTGCTCTCTGAACCCGGACGGGATTTCACAGGCGGCGAGTTCGTCCTGACCGAGCAGCGGCCGCGCATGCAGAGCCGGGCCGAGGTGGTGCCGCTGCGGCAGGGCGATGCGGTGGCCTTCGCCGTCCACAACCGGCCGGTCAAGGGCACGAAAGGCAACTATCGCGTCAATCTCCGGCATGGCGTCAGCCGCATCCGCAGCGGCCTGCGGCACACCGTCGGCATCATCTTCCACGACGCGAAGTAGTCTGCCCACATAGGCAAATGTCCGTTTGTGGCCCATGCACATGAACATGTTGACGGGTCCGTCTCATGTCCGCTTTCGGGGCAGACATCGCCGAATGATAGTTATACGGCCGGCTCTCTTCGCGGCTCAACTCGCCCGGCGTGCGCTGCGTGGCCGGGACAAGGTCGGCCATGGCATGGAGAGCCGATCGCGACGGTCCGCAAGCCCGCTCAATAAAGCCCGGTCAAGCCGTAGTCCACGCTCCGGAATGATTCTTTGGTGCCGAATTGAACGCCCTGAAAAATTCGCAACAAATGTCCGGCACGCGGTCCTCATAGGCGGCCGGAAATCCCGTATGGGGATAACAGCGGACGTTGTACGGTCAGGGGGCAACGTCGGCGTCTAGACCTCAACCGGACTCTAGCTCTTCCTATCGTCATGTGCTCGCGCCTGCGGTGCGATTTATGCCGGATCAAGCGCTCCGCTGGACGGGCCATTCCTCAAATCGGCCTTGCTTGGGTGTACTCTTGTCGAATATGATTCCCTCTGGGACGGTTCTGAGAGTTTGCCGGGTGTCAGGCTTCGCAGGTCCTCATGAGGGTGCTTTTCGTTCATCCCGGCCCGTTACTTTACACGAATGTATTCTTGCGTCTTGAGCCGTTAGGTCTTGAACTGGTGGCGCAAGCGACGCGTGGCGTCGGATATTCTGCTCGTCTGATCGATTTGCAGGTTGAGAGCAGCGCCGATTATCACGGAATGGTCAAAGAGTGGCAGCCGGACGCTGTCGCTTTTTCTTGCAATTACCTCGCTAATATCCCCGAGATCGTCGATCTCGCCACGGTAACGAAACTCGCTCTGCCGCGTTCCTTTATCTTCGTTGACGCGACCCGCATGGGGCCCCCTGGCTGAGCGCACCCAATGCACGTGTCCTATCCAATTAACGCCAGCGAACTTGCCGACGAATCCCAGTGCCCGGACAATAACCCGTTACCGGTCGTCTGGTTTGAAGTCGAGGATTTCCTTCGATACTTCGATCATTTTCGAAATCCGACCGGCCTGCAGCGCGTACCTTTTGAAATCTACCTCGAAGCTGAGAGACTTTATGGGAATACCAAACGTATTAGGTTTTGTCGCCTCAGCTTGTATACGAAGCAACTTCGCACGATCACCTTCGAGAGGATTCTCTCGGCATACTCAAACCCACCCGGCGCCCGCGCTCCATGGGAGACATTATGGGCGCCCGCGAAATTGTTGAACAATTTCCTCTCCGCGGTGCCAGAGATCATCCGCCATCCGGGATTTTTCTATTCGATATTAAAAGTCGCAGTTCACGATATCATCAGCGTAAGATTTCGCCGGTACCAGCTCCTGCCGCTCGTTAGGCCAGGTGACGTCATCGTTTCACTGGGTGCCGGCTGGGGAATTCCCCACTGTATCGAGCACATCGCAAAAGCGAAGCGACGCTATGGCATAAAGTTCGCGATCCTCATTCACGATCTTATTCCGATTGAATACGAAACCTTTGTAGAGCGGCAGCACGTTATCCAATTTCGCAGTTGGCTCGAGGATGCCATTCCTCTTGCCGACATGGTTCTGACGATTTCGCGGCATTCGCGGGATACTCTAATTAGGCTGGCTGACGCCAATGGTTGGTCTTTGCCGCATATCGAGGTCGTGGAGCCGGGCTCTGGTTTAAACGATCGGTTGAATGCTTTAGCCCAAACGACGACACGCTTTCCTCCTCACTATGTTCTGTTCGTCTCGACGATTGAAATTCGAAAAAACCATCGGTTGCTTGTGAGAGTATGGCGACGGCTGTTGGAGCGATATGGCAGGGATGCCATACCGATGCTGATTTTCGCAGGTAAGATTGGCTGGTCGGTTGACGATCTTCTGGCGGAACTCCGCGCCAGCAACTATCTGGACAACAAAATTATCCTGGTATCCGACTTAACGGACGCCGAGTTGTGTGAATGCTACCGGTCCTGCATGTTCACGGTTTTTCCGAGTCTATGTGAAGGGTGGGGACTTCCAGTCGCGGAAAGCTTGGCCCAGGGCAAGTGCTGCGTGGCTTCAAACCGCACGTCAATTCCGGAGGTGGGTGGCAATCTCATTGATTATTTTGATCCAAGCAATGATGACGAAGCTTATGCGAAAATCGAACGACTGATAATCGATCCGGATTATCTGAAGGCGCGGGAAGCGCAACTGCGAGCTGAATACCGTCCTCGAACATGGGCCGATTGTGTTCGCGCACTGGTCGGAAAGTTCCAACCAAACGATGCCATTTAAATTCAGGTACTAAATCTCTATTCCTTTAAGCTAAGGGGTCGAATGGGATGTTGATCTTGTTCGTTCTCCCGATTCGAAGCTTAAAGGTAGGCGGTTCCAGCCGAACTATTCATTTCGATAATGCCGCGGTGATGTCGCATGCTGGAACATGACGAACATGTCGGTGCGCCCGCTTCATGCGTGGATGGCCGGAACAAGTCCGGCCATGACGTGGAGAACTGATCGCGACGGTCCGGAAGCCCGCGCAATAAAGCCCAGTCAAGCCGTGGTTTGGCGACGATGTCGCCCATCTGGTCGCTGCGCGCGGTCCTCGACCGGGCTGCCCGGATCGGGTAATCTTGCCTTGCGCCGGGCGTAACGGCCGCGCGAAGTTAGAGGAGCGTCGATGACAGAGCGTTCCGTCGTTCACTCCGACCCCGATATCCTGGGCGGCACTCCGGTGTTCGTCGGTACGCGCGTTCCCGTACAGGCACTGATCGACTACATCGAGGGCGGCCACTCGTTGAACGAGTTCCTTGACGACTTCCCGACCGTTACGCGCGAGCTTGCCATTGCCGCGCTTGAGCAGGCAAAAGCCAGCCTGATTGCCGATGCGAGTGCTGCTTGACGAGTGCGTTCCTCGCGCGCTGCGCAGAGATATTCCGGGCCATGAGGTCAAGACCGTTGCCGAGGCCGGCTGGGCCGGTGTCAAAAACGGCGAGCTGCTGCGACAAGCTGCAGCGGCGCACCGAGCAACGATATCGCTGATCTTCGGCCCTGGATGCCGGCAGTTGTTGCCGCCATTGCGCGGGCCAGGGCGGGAGTCATGACGCACGTCGGCAAAGAATAGCCGATCGTGACGGTCCGCAAGCCTGCTCAATAAAGCCCGGTCAGACCGTGGCTGGCGACGATCTCGCCCATCTGATCGCTGCGTGCGATGTGCGCGTGCAGCACTTCGCCAAGGTCGCGGTGCAGTTCCGCCGCGTTGCGGTCGGCCTTGGGCTTGATCTGCGCGGACAGGTAAGCGCCTTCATCCCGGTTGAGGTCGACCAGCGCCTTGCCGAACGGCAATTGCATACGCTCGTAACGATCGAGTGCGGCGGTAAGGCCGCCGTCGGCTTCGGCGATGCTGTCGGCAAGGCAGGCGGCATCGAGCGCCGCCTTGGTGGTGCCGGCGCCGGCATGCGGCCGGGCGACAAAGGCGGCATCGCCGGCCAGCGCCACCCGGCCGAACGCCATCCGCGGCGAAGCGACGTCGTAGATCGGCTGAAAGAACGGCGTCGTGCGCTCGAGAATCGCTGCGATCTGCGGTGCAATCAGACGCTTGGCGTCGGCTTTGACGCGCGCGATCACGTCGGGCCGGATCAGCGGCGGCGGGATGCCGGCGGCATGATAGCGGCCTTGCGCATCGGTCGAGATATCGGCAAGCGCTGTGGGATCGGTCGGCCGGTACCAGATGATATTATAAGCGCGGCGGCCGATGGCGGTGTCATTGTCACGCCCCGGCACCGCATAGCTGATCAATTGCTCGCCCTCGGGCAGGCAGAAGGCGTAGAGCTCGACCACTTCGCGCCACAGCGCGGAGGGAATATCGGCTTCGTCGAGCACCGCGCGCCAGGCGACATAGCCGGCATAGACCGGCTCCACGCCGGGCAGGAATTGCGCGCGCACCGTCGAGCGCACACCATCGGCGCCGATCAGAAGATCGCCGCGTCCGCTGGTGCCGTCGGCGAACGTCGCGGTGACGCCAGAGCCATCCTGTTCGACGCGCGTCAGCCGCTTGCCGAACCTGTATGCCTCGCTCGGCAGCGCATCGAGCAAAGCGCGGTACAGCCGCGACCAGCCGCTGAGCGTGCGCGCCATCGGCTGCTCGATGATGATCTTGCCCTGGCGATCGAGGCAAACGCCGCGCGGCGGCGTGATCCCCATCGATTCGTCGAAATCAATCCCGGCGCGCTTGAGGATGGCGACAAGCTGCGGATGCGTGCCAAGCCCGACGCCGCGGCTCGACAGCTCCTCGTGGTTGCGCTCGAATACGACCGTGTCGAATCCCACCGAGCGCAGCAGATGCGCGACCATGAGGCCGCCGAGCGAGCCGCCGATGATGAGCGCGCGACGTGACGTCATGCGTTATTCCGGGACGCGCCCAACGGGTCCGGCCTTCGGCCGGCCCGATGACAAGCTCTGGCGCGAAGCCGGAATTCATAATCACGGTTAGAGAGGTTCACGAAAATTCGCGCCATTGCCTGGACTGCAGGGACTATGGATTCCGGGCTCCTCGCTTCGCTTGGCCCCGGAATGACGGTCACGGCAGCGCCCAAGCCAATTGGTCGTGGCCGGGCTTGTAATCCATATTGGTGGCGGCCGGATTACGGTTGATCAGCGGCCGGCCATACATCGGGTTGGTGGCGCTGCGGGTCTCGTGCTCGACCGTGAACAGCACTTCCTTGGTGTCGAGGTCGACGATGTCTTTGAAGCGGTACTGGTAATCATTGTCTTCGATGGTGATCAGGCCGAGATCGAGCAGCTTGCGATACGGCCGGGAAAAGTTGGTGAGATAAATCTGCACGTGGTGGCCGTCGTAGTCGGGTTGCGGCGCATCGGTTTCGCGGAAATAGAAATACTGATTCTCGCCGACCTGCACTTTCGCCTCCGGCCCGGCGCCATTCTTCTTCACCTGCGCCGGCGCCTCCACCACTTCGCGATAGAAGCGGGCGATGCGCTCGGCCGTCCCTGGCCGCACGTCGAAGCGGACATAGGGCATGCCAAGCTGAATGCGGCCGAAGCGGGCCGGGTCGGGCTCGTGCACGGTGATGCGGTTGCCCCACGGGCACACCGTCTCGACGCCGTCATTGCTTTCGCGGAACTGGAATTTGGTGCCGTCGAGCGCCTTCTTCACCCTGTTGAGCCGCTTCAACAGCGCCGCGCGGTCCGGCATCACCAGCCCGGTGGTGCCGCGCACCACTTCGGGCTTGCCCATCGGCAGGTGGAATTGGCTCATGCCGGCATTGACCCACATATTGCCGGCGCCGGTGTTGAGGAACGGATCGCGCGTGTAGCCCAGTCCGCTGATGTAGAAATGCGTCGCCTTGTGCTGGTCGTCGATGCAGACATTGACATGGCCGATACCGACAATGTTGCCGATGTCCTGCGCGGCGCGATCGTAAGTTTTGTCGAGCATGGTGATTTTCCTTCCCGGACGGATATTAGGCTTGCACCGGGGAGCGCTCAACTGGCGTTTGGGCGTAGAGTATCGGCCGCAGCGAAGGAGGATGAGGTGATGGTCCAGCGTGCCCCCAGCGTCACCGGGTTTGAGCAGCGCGGCCACCCGGTGGCTTCCCGCCGCAAATTCCTCGCCCGCATGGGCATCGCGATCGCCCTGTGGCTGGTGCTGACCACCGCGGGACTGGCGATCGGGATTGCCGGCTATGCATTTTTCGAGGGTATGTCCTTCGTCGATGCATTCGTGAACGCGGCGATGATTCTGTCCGGCATGGGGCCGATGGGCGAGCTAAAGACCACCGGCGGCAAGGTTTTTGCCGGGCTCTATGCGATCTTCTCGGGCCTTGTGATCATCATCGCCACCGGCTTCGTGCTGGCGCCGATTTTTCACCGGGTGCTACATCGCTTTCACGTCGAAACCGCCAAGGACTGAACCGTCCGACCGCGACGGGACCGCTAAGGCATCTCGATCTTCGCGGCGCGGACGACTTTGCTCCATTTGGCGGTTTCGGAAGCGATGAAAGCGCGAAATTCCGCCGGCGTGTCGCCTTGCGCGACAACGCCCATGGTTTTGAAGCGCGCGGCGGTTTCCGGCTTTTTCAAATCGGCGACGAGAGCAGCGTTGAGCGCCTCGACGATTGCCTTCGGCGTGCCGGCGCGCGCGAACAGACCTTGCCAGCTTTGCCCCTCGTAGCCCGGCACGAATTCGGCCAATGCCGGGACATCCGGCATGTCGGGATCGCGTTTGCTGGAGAGCACCGCGAGCAGTTTCAGTTTGCCGGACTGAATCAATGGCAGCGCCGGGGTGAGATCGCTGAATTCCATCGAGACGTTGCCGCTTGCAACGTCGATCAGCCCCGGCATGCCGCCTTTGTATGGAATATGGCGAATACTGGTGCCGGTCGCGATCTTGAATTCCTCGGCGAAAATCTGGTGCGGGGTTGCGATGCCGGCCGACGCATAGGTCAGCGCATTGGGCTGTTTCTTGGCGAGCGCGATCAAGTCCGGGACCGAGTTCACGCCGAGCGAAGGCGATACGACCAGACAGAACTGGGTAAGGCCGACGAGCGTAACAGGATCGAAATCCCGCGCCAGGTCGTACGAGGCGGACTTCATGACGTAAGGCAATAGCGTAATCGCCGACGGCGCGTGCAAGAGCGTGTAGCCGTCGGGGTTTGCTCGCGCGGCGTAAGAGATGCCGATATCGCCGCCGGCGCCGGGCCTGTTCTCGACAACAAAGCTGCCGTGCAGGGCGCGCTGCAGCACGTCCGCTTCATAGCGGCCCAAGACGTCATTCGATGCACCAGGCGGGAACGGCACGACGATGGTCACGGGCCGGGTGGGGTAATCGTCCGCGGCGTGCAGCGGCACGGCCATCGCGCCCAGCAGGGCGCATGCCAGACCGATAACGATGATGCTCCGTGATCTTTGTCCAGTCATTGTCATTGCGTTTCCCCTGGTTCGTCACGTCGGGCCCTGTGCGGGCATCCGCGTCTTGATCGCGGCGCTAGGTTAAAGCCATGGCTGGCCCGGACAAGCCCGACCGTCGCGGGCAGCGTGGGAGCGTTGCGCCAGACGGGGTGCGGGCGCGTCGGCGCGGTGATAGACCTAGGGTCGCAATCGAATGAACGGGGTCGCGGGGGCGCGGTGTCGAGCTTTTGGGACAAGTTTCAGCCGGCCGCGGCGCGCCGTGCGGCCGGCTCCCGCACCAACGACGTCGATTATCGGCTGCTCGTTCCGCTGATGTTGAACGTCGCGATCATCCAGGCGGTCTATGCCATCGTCCGGGTCACAACGTCGTATCGCGCCATCGAACTCAACCTGCCGGTGGTATGGCTCGGCATCATTTCGGCAACCTTTGCGATTTTGCCGATCATCTTTGCCGTCCGGGTCGGCCGCTATCTCGATCGCGGCAAGGATGCGCAGGCGGCCTGGATCGGCAGTAGTCTTCTCGTCATCGCTTGCGCGGGCTTTCGCTTCGCCGCCGGTTCGCTCACGGCGCTTCTCCTGCTCACGGCGTTGCTCGGAATTTCGCACATTCTCATCATGGCGAGTCAGCAGATGCTGTGCGTCCGCTGCACCGGACCGCGCGGCCGCGATGCCGCATTCGGCAATTATGTCATCGCCAGCGCCGTCGGGCAGGGGATCGGCCCTTATCTGGTCGCGTGGGTCGGTGGAACGGCGACGCTGCCGCCGACCGGCCGGCTTTTTGCGATCGGACTGGTCGTATCCTTTGCGTCGCTGGCGACGGCCGCCGCGATCCGGCCGGCGCCGAAGCATATGTTGCAGACGAAGAATAAAGAACTCGTGCCGCTGCGCATGCTGATGCGGCAGCGCGGGCTCATGGCGTATCTTGTCGCCAGTGTCATCACCATGGCCGCGCAGGATCTGGTCACGATCTATCTGCCGCTGCTTGGCGCGGAAAAGAATATCAATGTGCGCGACATCGGCAGCCTGCTCACCGTTCGCTCCGTCGCCGCGCTGATCTCGCGGATGGGCTATGTGCGGATCATCGCGCTTCTTGGGCGACGCCCGCTCACGCTTGTGAGCATGGCGGGCGCGGCCATCGGCTTTGCCTGTCTGGCCTTGCCGATCAAGCTTTCATTGCTGTTTGCGGCGATGACGCTGACGGGATTTGCGCTCGGCATCGCGACGACGCTGAGTCTCACCAATGTGGTCGACCTCGCCACGCCAGCCGCGATCGGCACGGTGATGTCGATCCGCAATACCGGTAACCGGATCGGACAGATGGCGGTGCCGTTCCTCGCCAGCCTGATCGCCGCCGCGACCGGCGTCGGCGGCATTTTCCTGATCATCGCGCTATGTCTGGCGGCATCCGGCGCCGCCGTGCATTTCAGTGGCGAGGAGCAGTGAGGCTCGTACCGCGCCGGTTCAGGTTCAGGGCGGCCTTGTTCCGGATCATGCGCTACCAGTGCCGGTGCCAGCCGTAATAGCCGCCGTGCCGCCAATAGGGGTGGTAGTAGCCGCCGTAGTAATACGGGTTTGGCCCGTAATAGGGCGGCGGATATGGCGGCGGGTAGGGCGGCGGCACATAACCCGGCGGATAGGCCCCGCGCGGCGGACCGGGCGGCGGGCCGCCCTGGCCGAGGCTGGTCGCGATGACGTAGCCGTTCTGGCCCTCAAATCCGACCTGACACCATCCGCCGCTGCAACCGCTGACATCGACCGGCGCGCCGGCCGGAATGGTGATGATAATATTGTAGTTCGTGCCGGGTCCCTGGCGAAGATTCACATTGGTGTTGACGACGGCAGGCGGCGGGCCGCCGGCTTGCGGGGGCGGCCCAGATGGCAGCCCAGGCGGCGGCGCACCGGGCGGCGGCGGGCCAGGCTGATCCGGACCGGTTTGCGCTCCGGCCGGAGGCGGCGGACCTGGTTGGTCCGGCGGGGGCGGCGGGGCTGATTGCTCCGGGCCGGATTGCGGCGGGGGCGGCGGCGCTGGTTGCGCCGCGGCCGATTGCGCAGCAAGCGCGATAACCGCCACAACGCCGACCGCAATCTGCGTCATTTTCATCGGCAATCTCATATGATCCAAAACTCGACCCCCGCAAATTCTACGACCAAAATAGTGCCGCAGCGTCAACCCCATTCGAGGCGATATCACGGCGGCAATTTTTGCAACTCCGGGAACGGAGCATAGGCGGCGCCGCCGCATTGCTCTTTCGACGCGTCGATAAAATGATCGAACCGCCCGGCGAGGAAGAGAGCCGCCAGTTCTTTCATGCCGGCATAATCGGTGTCGTTTCTTTTCGGATTGAATTTCACGCAGGCGATATAGCGCGTTTCGCCGCCGACCTCCTTGAGTGCCGGGGCGGCAATCGCAGCATCGCGAATTCCGGTCGGATCGTTCAGATAGACGTGCATGGCGCCGAGAATATCGGCCTTGTAATTTGCCGGATAGGCATCGGCGCCGCTACCGTCATCGTTATTTGCAGTGAGCGGGTTATGGCTGCAGGCTCCGAGCAAAAGCGTCACGCTGAGCGACAGCGCAACACCAGGAAAGAGGCTTGCACGCCGGGCGCCTCTTCCATTCATTGGCTGCTGTCCGTTCGCCGTCGACCCCGTGACCGCGTAATCCCGAATCGCGCGCCGCGCCACCGGCAATGCCCGCGAATTACTCCGCCGCCTCATGCGCGTGCTGCTGCACCTGCATGTCGACGAGTTGCAGCGGCGAAGCGGTCTCTTCCAGCATGCCCCAGCTCTTGAGCCAGTCATAGGTGCGCTGCAATTCATCGAGCGGTATCGGCGCCGGGTCGCAGACCACGAGCCGGCCGGCGCGCAAATCCTCGATTTTGAGGGCGGCGATTTCCGGATCCTTCTTGGCATAATAATCGATGAAGTAATGCATGTACGCCGCCTTGTCCGCATTGATGCAGCGCACCGCCTCGCGCACCGCGCGGTTGAATGCGGCATAGGTCTCGGCATCGACGCGGTCGGAGGCGACCTCGGTGCCGTGAAAAAAGGCCGAACAGATGACGCGGCAACCTTTCTTTTCCGCGAGCGTCACATGAGGCTCGGTAAGCGTGGTGGCTTCGATCTCGCCTTTCATCAGCGCATCGAGGCGATAGCGCGAGCCGTTGGGCGCCCGGCACAGCTTGATCATCTGGCGCGGCACGAAACCTTCCAGCATATGCAGCGCGATGTAATGGGTGCCGAAATAAAACGGCACGCCGATGGTGCGGTTGGCGAGTTGCTGTGGCGTATAGACCGGTGAATCCGGTCGCACCACGATCGCCGCATAGGCGACGATGGCGCGGCGGCCAAGTTGCCGGCTGCCCTGGCCGGTGTCCTGGACGCGGCAGTAATTGCCCCATTCGCAAGCATTGTACATGTCGGCCTTGCCCTGTTCGAAGAGCTTGCCGTGACTGGCGAAGGGATCGACGCCTTTCGGCGTGGTCACGTGCGCCTCGACTTTTTTCTCGACGCCGGCTTCGCGATCGGCCCATTCGATTGCGAGGCCCTCCCTGGCGAACAGGCCTTCGTCATAGGCGACCAGCTCCGGCAGCCCCTGGAACGGCGCCGTGGTTTCGAGAACGAGCTTCTTCATGGGCATCGTCTCCGTTGCGTGCTCGCGCAAAATCGACGGCGGGACTCTCAGTCTCGCCGACAGGTCCAGGCAACGCGCCACTCATGGTGAAGCCTCGCCGGGCTCCTCAGCGTTGCGGCTGCAGCCGCTTGATCTGCAATTGCGCGAGGAACGGCACCAGCGGATGCGCACCCATCTTCACCATCGACGGCAGATCAAGCTTGATCAGCGCTTCGCGCTGCTCCGGCGGCAGCCGGTAGCGATCGGCGAACGCGCCGGCGTCAGCGACGAATAGCGCCCGCATGTCCTCGTCATGGGCGAGGCCATGCAGCGCTGAAGTCAGTTCGACCAGCTCCGGCTTGATCGAGGGATAATGCGCGGCGTGTTGCGCGCCGCCACTATTGCTGCCGCCGCCGATCCAGGCCAGTGACGCATAATTGTGGTGCCAGCTCGGATCCATCGATATAACGTCGGGCTTTCGCTCGCCCAAGGCGCCGGCGGCGCAGGCCCAGCAGCGCAACTCGATATTGCCGGTGTCGTCGAGCTCGGCCTCGTCGAACCCGATCAGCGATTTCAGATTGCCGGCGGCGAGCTTTTCCAGCACGCGCCTGTCCCAGGCGAGCTCCGGATTGGAGTAACGGTCGGTGCCGGGGAAATGCGACATGCCGCCCGACGACAGGATCACGGTCTTCAGGCCCAGGGCGGTCACGGTGCGGGCGACGGCCTGGCCGAACTGGTAGCAGCGCTCCATGGTGGGCTGCGGCGGCAGATAGGCGTTGACGTAGATTGGCAGCACCGGGTCGGTATGGCCGAGATGGGTCAGCGGAATGCCGATGGCGTAATCGATCTTTGCCGTCGAGGTGAAGGCCGGATCGAAATTCTGGCGATAGAGCTGGCGCACCAGCTCGAAGCCGATCTCGCTCGGAATCCGCCAATGGAATTTTCGTCCGGCAAATTCGCCGGTTGCCTCGCCGCCGACATGCACCGTGAACGGCGGGGCAGTGGTGTGAAAAAACTGCTCGGCGTGGTCATTGGAGAAGATGATCCACAGATCGGGATCGAGTGCCCGGAGCCGCTTGCCGACGTCGGCGGCGATGTCGCGGACATGCGCAACCAGGGCCTCGTCCTCGGTGTCCGGCATGGTGAAGAATTGCGGCGCGTGCGGCAGCATCGCTCCGCCGATCACGGTGGACATCATGGGCGCTCTCCTTTGCCGCAAAACTATCGCGCGTGGGGACGAACAACAAGCGCGGCGCCACGGCAGCCATGCGTCGGCGCGCTTCACAGGGAGCAGCGAAGAAAGTACGGTTTAATTCCACGCGCCGCCGCGAAAGCGGCAATCCCGCTCGCTCCCGCAACATGGCTCCCGCTGTCGCGGAGACGAGCGGCCCGGATTTGGAGGAACGATGGCTGACGTGCCGGTGACGATCGCCTGCGGCAATTACGACCGCACCCGCGCGATCAGGGATGGGAGCGTCAAGGTCGAAGGCTGCGCCGTCACCTACCTGCCGCTCTATCCGGAGGAAATATTCCACCGCGCTTTCAAATTCCAGGAATTCGACATCTCGGAGCTGTCGTTCTCCAGCTACATCCGCACGGTGGCGGCCGGAACCTCGCCCTATATCGGCATCCCGGCCTTCGTGTCGCGGATCTTCCGTCATTCCGGCATCTACATCCGCAAGGGCGCCGGCATCGAAAAGCCGGAGGATCTGCGCGGCAAGCGCATCGGCGTGCCGGAATATCAGATCACCGCGGTGGTCTGGATGCGCGGTTTGATGCAGCACGAATACGGCGTCAAACCCGACGAAATCCATTGGCGCAGCGGCGGCCAGGAACAGCCGGGCCGCCACGAGCGCACGCCGCTTAAGGCCATTCCAGGGCTCGATCTGCGACCGATCGGCGACGATCGTACGCTGGTCGGCATGCTCAAATCAGGTGAGCTGGACGCGCTGTTCACTGCGCGGGCGCCGTCGTCGTTTCTCAACGGCGAGCCACACATCGCGCGGCTGTTTGCCAATACGCGGGCGGCCGAGCAGGCTTATTACAAGAAGACCGGACTGTTTCCGATCATGCATCTGGTCGGCATCCGCAAAACACTGGCCGAAAATTATCCGTGGCTGGCGACCAGCGTCTTCAAGGCATTTTGCGAGGCCAAGGCGCTGGCGATGATCGACTTGCGCGACGTCAATGCGCTGATGGTCACGCTGCCCTGGCTCGAAGCCGAGACCCATGAAACCAGCGCCATCATGGGCGAGGATTTCTGGAAATACGGCATTGCCGAAAACCTTTCCGAGATCGAAGCCTTGACGCAATATGTCCATGAGCAGGGTCTCGCTGATCGCAAAGTGAAGGTCGAGGAATTGTTTCACCCGTCGACATTCGAAATCGCCAAGGTGTGAACTTGAGCATGAACCGCAACGAAAAACGCGTGATCGTGGCAGGCGCCGGACCGGTCGGCGCCATCATGGCGCTGGCGCTGGTGCGCAAAAACATTCCGGTGCTGCTCCTCGAAGCGGAGCCCGAGCCGGTCGAAGATCAGCGCGCTGCGACGATCCACGCGCCGACACTCGAAATGCTGGCTGCTCTCGGGCTGCAGCGGCAGGCCTTTGCCGAGGACGCATCGGGCGGTTTTCAGGCGCCGCTTTTTCAATTTCGCGACCGTGCAAGTGGCGAACTGGTTGCCACATTCGACATTCGTCTTCTTGAAGGCGAAGTGCCGTATCCCTTCGTGCTGCAATGGGAGCAGTACAAGCTGGTGCGTGCGGTGCTGCCGCTGCTCCTGGACAGCGGTCTTGTGGAAGTGCGCTTTGGCGCCAAGCTCACCGGGCTTACGCAACATGCCGACCATGTCGACGTCACCATCGAGGCCGGCGGCGACACCGAGCGGGTGCGCGGCGCTTATGTGATCGGCACCGATGGCGGCCGCAGCACGGTGCGGCGGCTTGCCGATATCGATTTTGAAGGCTTCACCTGGGAAGAACGCTTTATCAAGATCGCCACCAGTTTCGATTTCGCCGGCGCCGGCAGTGGCTACTGCACGCGCAATTATTTCTCCGACCCCGACGAATGGCTCAATCTGTTCAAAGTGAAAGGCAACGGCCCGCCCGGCATCTGGCGCGGCATCATGCCGGTTGCCGCCGGCGAGACCGACGAAGAGGCGCTCAGCATGGCTGCGATCCAGCGCCGGCTGCAGGGCATCCATCACAAGAGCGGCGATTTCGATATTCCCTATTACGCGCTCTACGCCGTGCATCAGCGCGTTGCGGCCACCTTCAACAAGGGCCGTGTGCTGCTCGCCGGCGACAGTGCCCATGTCAATAATCCGATCGGTGGCATGGGCATGAACGGCGGCATCCATGACGCCGTCAATCTTGCGGAAAAGCTCGCCGACGTCTGGTTCGGCCGCGCCGATGCGAGCGTGTTCGACCGCTATACGCGGCAACGGCGCAAAGCACAGATCGATTATGTCCAGGCGCAGTCGATCCGAAACAAGAACACGCTCGGCGAGAAGGATCCGGCAATCCGCCGCAAGCACCTCGACGATTTGCGGCGCACGTCCGAGGACGTCGCGCTGCACAAGGCATACCTTTACCGCTCGTCGCTGCTCGACAGTTTGAACGACGCCAACGCAGTGGCGTGAATTAGGCTAAAGACTTTCCCCACTTCGCCTCGATCTCGCGCGCTTCCGCCGCCGACAGCGCCGAGGGCTTGGGAAATTTGTCGATCCAGGCAAACGGCCGGCAGCCGTCGATGATCGCCTTCGAATGCGAGGTGACGCCGCGCTCTTTGTCCTGCGGCGAAATCCGCGGATCGAGTGCCGAGCTCCATGCATTGCGCAGGATGTCGATCCCGTCGGCCGGCTCGCAGCGCGTCGTGACCGCCCACATCACGTCGGCGAGGTTCGACGGATCGATGTCCTCGTCCACCACCACGACGATGCGCGCCATATAGCTGTGCGCAGCAGCGACCAAAGCGGCGCGCTTGGCGTGACCGTCGTAGCGCTGGCGCAGTGCGATGACTGTCATCAGTTGCGAGACATGCTGCCAGACGCCGGCCACGTCGGTGACGCCTGAAGCTTCCAGATTGCTCCAGATCGTTGCGGCGCGAAACGGCAGCCCGAAATGAAAGCGCGGCGGTTTCATCGGCGGCGAGCCGAGCAGGATCGGATCGTCGCGGTGATGGACGGCGGTTACCTCCATCACCGGGCCGGGACGCGCCGCACCGGCATAATAGCCGGTAAATTCGCCAAAGGGCCCTTCCGGTAAACTCGTCTCGTTCATCGGCAGCAGGCGGCCTTCGAACACGATCTCGGCATGCGCCGGTAGCGGCAATCCGGTCGCCGGTCCGGCAAAGACTTCGATCGGTGCGCCCTTGATCGAGCCGGCGAACTCGTATTCCGACTGGCCATCCGGCAGATATTCAAAGCCGGCGATGAACAGTGCCGGGTCTTCGCCATGGACAATGGCGAGCGGACAGCTTTCGCCGCGATCCCAGTATTTTCTGGCGATGATCGCGCCGTGCCGGCCGCCATGATCGAATTGCACCGTCACTTTATTGCGGCCGTGCACCTGGACCCGATAGATCGATGCATTGATCCAGCCGTTGTCGGGATCGCGCATGACGACGAGCGAGCCGGAACCGATAAACGGCCCACCGTCGTGCCGGTGCCAAAGCGGCGCCGGGAGCAAACCGATATCGACGTGCGGCCCGGTGCTGGAGTTTTCGAGAAACGCCGCAGTGGCCACTGTCGCTGGAGGCTGCGCCTGCAGCCCCTTGCGCTTTTCCATCCAGGCCCGGAGCGTGTCGAGCGGGTGCAATGCGGGATCGAGACCAAGTGCCAGCGCGGCGCGTGGCACGTTCGTCGTCGCGTTGGTGAACACGCGAAAACCGGGTCGAAAACCCTTGATGTCATCGAACAAAAGCGCTGGACATTCCGGCAGGCCGGCGGCGACTTCGGTGATGCCGCCGATCTCGAATTGCGGGTCGGCGCCCGTGATGCGCCGCAGCATGCCGAATTTGTCGACCAGGCCGATAAATTCCCGCAAGTCTTTGTACATGCATCAAGTCTCTGGTTAGGTGGCGACGTGGCAAAGTCAAGTCATTATCTTTACGTCTGAATATGTATAAGTGAGCGACGTTGCGGTACATGGCTTTCATGCACTTTATCGGCCACCTCATTCACGTCTATGGCCTCCTGACGGTTGCCGTCATCATTGGTTTGGAATGCATCGGCGTTCCATTACCGGGTGAGACCGCGCTGCTCGCGGCGGCGATTTATGCCGGGAGCAAGCACGATCTCAACATCGTCCCTGTCATCCTGACGGCGGGCGGCGCGGCCACCATCGGCCGCATGATCGGCTACGTAATCGGACATGAATTCGGTTATTGGCTGTTGCTGCGCTACGGCAACTACGTGGGAATGACCACGAGCAGGATCAAACTCGGCCAGTACCTGTTTCTCCGTCATGGCGGCAAGATTGTCTTCATCGCGCAGTTCATACCGGTGCTGCGTACCTTTGCCGGCATTTTTGCCGGCGCCAATGTCATGCCGTGGCGCGACTTTATGCTTGCCAATGCCGTCGGTTCCTTCCTCTGGGCGGCGCTCTACGGTTACGCCGCCTACGCATTGGGCCGCGAGTTCGAGCGCCTGGAAGGGCCCATTGTCATTATTCTGGGCCTGATCACGGTGGTCAGCTTCGTCATCGGCGGCATCTTTGTTAAGCGCCACGAAACCCAACTCACGGCAGAGGCCGAGCGCGCCATGCCGGGACCACTGAAGCCCCGTTGACGCGGCGCGTGCGGGGGCGATCGGCTGCGATCCGATTGAGTCAGAGAGCAGCTCTCACGTTCTGTTCGCGCATCAGCCCTTCGGGAATCCGGCTTTCCCTTTTCCGGGCCATGCTCTAAGGAATTGCGCGATGGCACGGGGACATTTGCGGCTCGCGGCGGATATCGGCGGCACCTTTACCGATATCGCGGCGTTCGACGAGAAAACGGGAGCGCTCACGTTCGGCAAGGCGCTGTCGACACCGGCGCATCTGGTCGAGGGAATAAGCGCAGGCGTCGCCAAGGCTGGCAGCGACTATCGCTCTGCGGCGCTGTTTCTCCACGGCTCGACTGTCGCCATCAATACGATGCTTGAGCGCACCGGCGCCGGCACCGCGCTGTTGATTACCGAAGGCTTCCGCGACATTTACGAAATCGGCCGCATCAACCGGCCGGACGCCTATAATCTTTTTTTCCAGAAACATGTGCCGCTGATCGAGCGGGCCCTGCGCTTCGAAGTGAAGGAACGCATGCTGGCCGACGGCGAGATCGACACGCCGCTCGATGAAAGCGAGATCGCGGCGCTTGGCCAGAGACTCGAAAGCCTCGGCGTCGAAGCGGTCGCCGTGCTGTTTCTCAATTGTTACGCCAACGCCGATCATGAGCGGCGCGCCAAGGCGATTCTGGAAAAAAATCATCCGGCACTGTTCGTATCCGCCTCGCATGAATTGTCGCAGGAATATCGCGAGTTCGAGCGCTGCGCGACGGTCGCCGCCAACGCCTATATCGGGCCGAAGGTGCGCCGCTACATCGGCGAGATCGACGCGCATATGCGCGCGGCCGGCTTCGCCGGCTCATTCCTGGTCGTGCAATCGACCGGCGGTCTCTATGAGGCGGACCAGGCGCGAAGCCAGTGCGTGCGCATGCTGGAATCCGGCCCGGCCGCCGGCGTCATCGGCACGCAGGCGCTGTGCCGTGCGCTGAAGATCGACAACGCGATCGCCTTCGACATGGGTGGCACTACCGCCAAGGCCGGCGTCATCCATCGCGGCGAGGCGCTGACGACGGGTGCGGCCTTGATCGGTGGCTACGAGCGCGCGCTGCCGGTGCAGATCGCGATGATGGATATTTTCGAGGTCAGCGCCGGTGGCGGCTCGATCGCGCGCGTTGACGACGGTGCATTGCGCCTTGGCCCGCAGAGCGCGGGTGCTTCGCCTGGGCCGGCCTGTTACGGGCTTGGCGGCACCGAGCCGACGGTAACGGACGCCAATCTTGTGCTCGGCCGGCTCGGCGCCGATCGTTTCCTCGGCGGCGAAATGAAGCTCGATAAAGCGGCCGCCGAACGCGCTCTCAAGGAAAAGATCGGCGATCCGCTCGGCATGAGCGCGGTCGAGGCTGCCGATGGCATTTTGCGGATCGCCGCCACCACGATGTCCTATGCGGTCAAAGGCGTCACCACCGAGCGCGGCCTCGATGCCGGCGATTTCGTGCTGTTTGCCTATGGCGGCGCCGGTCCGTTGCACGCAGTCGAGGTCGCGCGCGAGATCGGCATGCGCAAAGTCATCGTGCCGGCGGCGCCGGGCGTGTTCTCCGCCTTCGGCATGCTGTTCTCCGATCTGCGCTACGATTTCGTGCGCACCTGGTTCACGCCGCTCGATGAAGCGCGATTCGGCGAAATGGAAAAGGTCTACCGCGCGCTCGAGCAGCAAGGTCGCGATGCGATTGGCGCCACCTCGATCAAGCCAGGGCGGATCGAGGTCAAGCGCTCGGCCGATATGCGCTATGTCGGGCAGGAACACGCGGTGACGGTGGACCTGCCGATGGCGGTTTTCTCCCGCGAGGACCGCAAAGCCATCAAACGGCATTTCGACGCCATGCACGCGCAACGCTACGGCACCTCGGCGCCCGAGGAACGCGCCGAAATCGTCAGCCTGCGCTCGACGGTGACCGGGCTGATGCGCAAGCCGCCGCAGCGCAAGATCGGCCGCGGACAAAGAACAGCGCCGAAAGCGGCGTTCGGCGGCAAACGCCCGGTCTATTTCGGCGGCCGCTTCCACGCCACGCCGACCTACCGCCGCGCCGCGCTGGTTGCCGGCAACCGCATCAAAGGCCCGGCCTTGATCGAGGAATATGCCTCGACCACCGTGCTGATGCCCGGCGACGCGATGGAGGTTGACGCATTGGGAAATCTTGCGATTACAGTGGGACGATAAGACAGGACGATAAACGTCCTCAAGACCGGGGAGGATCGGTTATGAAACTGTTCCGTCGGCAATTTCTGTATTTGGCAACGGGGACTGCGGCGCTTCCGCTGGTCTGCCGCATCGCCTGGGCGGACGCCTATCCGGCGCATCCGGTGCGTATCATCGTCGGTTTCGCCGCCGGGAGCACGACAGACACTTTGGCGCGGCTGATCGGGCAATGGCTGTCGCAACGGCTCGGTCAGCAATTCATCGTCGAAAACCGCCCCGGTGCCGGCGGCAATGTCGGCGCCGAAGCGGTGTTGAAATCCGCGCCTGACGGCTACACGCTTCTCATGGTGCCGCCGGCGGTTGCGGCCAATGCCACGCTTTACCAGCATCTCAATTTTGATTTCATCCGCGATGCCGCCCCGGTCGCCGGCGTGGTGCGTGTGCCGAATGTCGTCGAGGTCAATCCGGCGGTCCCGGTAAAGACCATTCCCGAACTGATCGCTTACGCCAAGGCCAATCCGGGCAAGCTCAGCTTCGCCTCGGCCGGCATCGGCACTGCGAGCCATCTGGCCGGTCAGTTGTTCAACAAAATGACCGGCGTCAATCTTCAGCACATCCCCTATCGCGGCGACGGGCCGGCGATGGTTGATCTGATCGCCGGCCAGGTTCAGGTCGGCTTCGCGACGATGACGGCTTCGATCGGCCATATCCGCGCCGGCCGGCTGCGGCCGCTGGCGGTGACCACGGTCAAACGCTCGGATGCTCTACCCGACGTCCCGAGTGTCAGCGAATTTGTTCCTGGCTACGAGGCGAGCTCGTGGTTCGGCGTCGCCGCGCCGCGGGGCACGCCCGCCGAAATCGTCGACAAGCTCAACGAGGCGATCAACGCAGGCTTTGCCGATCCGACGATCAAGGCACGGCTTGCCGACATGGGCGGCATGCCGCTCGCCGGCTCGGCCGCCGACTTTGGCAAGCTCATCGCCGCCGAGACAGACAAATGGGGCAAAGTCATTCGGGAAGCCGGCATCAAGGCGGAGTAAGGTCTTACCCAGCGATGAAGCGAAAATCGAAAACGAAGCGCGCAAGCAGACGCAAAACCGATCCGGTCGTCACCGAGATCGTGCGCAACGGCGTCATCGCGGTGACCGAGGAAATGAAGACCAACCTCATGCGCACCGCCTACAACATCATCATCTACGAGGCGCTCGATTTCACCACCGGCCTGTTCACCGCCGAAGGCGAGACGATTTCCATCGGCATCGGGCTGCCGATGTTCATCCGCGGCATGGCGGAGACGGTGAAGGCGAAGATCAAGCATTTCGGCCGCGACAACATCCATCCCGGCGACATTTACGTCACCAACGATTCCTATCTCACCGGCAGCCATCTCAATCACGTCACCCTGACGCTGCCGATCTTCCACAAGGGCGCGCTGGTCGGCTTTTCCTGCTGCATGGCGCATTGGCTCGATATCGGCGGCACGCTCGGCGGCATGACCACCGATATTTTTTCCGAAGGCCTGCAAATTCCGATCCTGAAACTGCACGACCGCGGCAAGGTCAACGAAACGCTGATCGAGGTCATCAAGCAGAACATGCGGCTGCCGCAGCCGCGCCATGGGCGATCTGCGCGCGCAGATCACGGCGGTGAAGACCGGCGAGCGGCGCTTCCTCGAACTGGTCGAGCGCTACGGCCGCGAGCGAGGTTCTGGGCGCGATCGCGGCCATCATGGATCATTCCGAGGCGATGGCGCGCGCCCGCACGCGCTCGATTCCGGACGGCGTCTACGAGGCCGAGTCCTACATGGACGACGACGGCATCGACATCGGCAAGAAGGTGCCGATCCGGGTGCGCGTCACCGTCAAGGGCGACGAGATGACGGTCGATCTTACCGAGGTCTCGCGCCAGGTGCGCGGCTTCTACAATTCCGGCATCACCACCGGCTATGCCTGCTCGCAGGTGGCCTACAAATGCCTGACCTCGCCGACCGATTATCCGATCAACGACGGCTCGTTCCGCAGCCTCAAGGCGATCGTGCCGCCCGGGCGCATCGTCAGCGCGGTGCGGCCGGCGCCGATGCGCTGGTGGATGACCTATCCGATGACCATCGTCGACACGGTGTTCAAGGCGCTGGCGCCGGTGATCCCGGACCGCGTCATCGCCGGCCATCACGCCGATCTGGTGATCGCGGCGATGCACGGCATCAACCCGAAGACGTCGGAATTCTTTCTCGCCAATTTCGGGCCGCTCGGCGGCGGCTGGGGCGCCAAGCGCAGCGAGGACGGCGTGTCCGCGACCGTCTGCATCAATGACGGCGACACCCATAACTCGCCGAGCGAGCAATCCGAGGTGAAGTTTCCGCTCGTGGTCGAGCGCTACGCGCTGGTTCCGGATTCCGGCGGCGCCGGCCGGCATCGCGGCGGGCTCGGCGTCGAGCGGGTGGTGCGCGCGCGCGTGCCGATGACGTTCAATACGCCAGGTCGAGCGCGCCCATTGCAAGCCCTGGGGCCTCGACGGCGGCGGCGAGGCGACCGGCAACGAAGTGGCGCTGCGGCTCGACGGCCGCTGGAAGACCGATTTTCCCAACGCCAAGGTGTTGGTGGCGATGCTGAAACCCGGCGACGCCTTCCGGCTGCGCTCGGGCGGCGGCGGCGGCTACGGCTCGCCGCTCGAGCGTCCGGCCGACGATGTCGCGGCAGACGCCAGGCAGGGCTATATCTCGCTCGCGGCGGCCAAGGATCTCTACGGCGTCGTGCTCGATGCCGAGACGTTCGCAGTCGATGTCGCCGCGACCGAAAGCTGCGGGCGACGCTGCGTAATGCGCCCGCGCACCGGCTGGAGGCGTCGGGTTAACGCATTGATCACCTTCAGGCCTTGCTTCTTGCACCCTTAATTTTGCGTCGCCATATTACCGCCATGTCACGCGGAGGCGTTCCGCGCGTCTTGGGGTGCCGCAAGGGCCCCGCAAAGTCGCTTAATAAGGACTTTGAGATCATGTCCAGGGTTTCGTCGCTTTCGAGTCCCTTCCTGCTTGGCTTCGACGAGATCGAGCGCGTGCTCGATCGGGTCGGTAAAGCTACTGACGGCTATCCTCCCTATAATATCGAGCGCGTGCCGCGCGACGGGAACAGTCCCGAGCGTCTGCGAATTACCCTTGCGGTCGCGGGCTTCACCCGCGACCAACTCGATGTCACCGTAGAGGAGAGCCAACTCGTCATTCGCGGTCGCCAACAGGACGACAAAAGCCGGCAATACATCCATCGCGGCATCGCCGCACGCCAATTCCAGCGCACCTTCGTGCTGGCGGACGGCATGGAAGTGTTGGGCGCGGATTTGAGAAACGGATTGCTGTCGATCGACCTGGCGCGCCCCCAGCCCGAGCGCGTGGTTAAATCGATCTCAATCAAAGAGTGCGATTAACGAAGCCACGAGGACTCGACAAAAGTCATTGAAAGGAGTCGAGGGCCATGAATAGTATAAATCGTGATGATATGAACCAAACCGATCCCAAGCTCGATATGTCCCCTGAAGCGCTCGCCCAGCTCGGCGACGGACACATCGCCTATGTGAAGACGGTTCGCTTTGAGGACGTCCGCGAAATGTTCCCGCAGGCCGAAATGCCGCAGATGGCGCCGGGGCAGATCCTGTTTGCGCTGCATGCCGCCGACGGCACCCCGATCATGCTGACCGATAGCCGCGAAGCCGCGGTAGCCAATGCCTGGAGCCAGGAGCTCGAAATGGTGAGCGTGCACTGATCGGGATCTAGTAATCGGGCATCAGTAATCAGAAACGGGCCAGCGATGTTCGCCGGCCCGTTTTATTTCGATCTGCCGATTACCGAATGCCGATTACCGAATGCTGATTCCGGGGCGCGTCAGGCGGCACTGGCGGACGGCATCGCCAGCACGGCATACAGCGACTCGGCGTCGTGGGAACCACGTAATTTGTGGGCCACGGTGGGATCGCGTAACAGCCGGGCGATGCGGGCGAGCGCCTTGAGGTGATCGGCGCCGGCGCCTTCCGGCGCCAAGAGCAGGAAAACGAGATCGACCGGCTGATTATCGAGCGCCTCGAAATCGATCGGGCGGTCCAGCCGCGCGAACAGGCCGAATAATCGCGTCAGCCCGGGCATCTTGCCATGCGGAATGGCAATTCCGTTGCCGACGGCCGTCGAGCCGAGTTTTTCGCGCTGCATCAGGATATCGAAAATCGCCCGCTCGTTTTGTCCGCTCAGCAGCGAGGCACGCGCCGCCAATTCGTGCAGCACCTGCTTCTTGCTGTTGACTTTCAGCGCCGGGAGGATCGCGTTTGGCGCGACCAAGTCGGTGAGCGGCATGAAACGGAACCTGAAACTGCGGGCTGAGTGCTTAACGCTAATGGTCTATTGGGGTTTTCGGTTCGAGCATGATCTTTTATCAAAACCGGAACCCATATTTCCGGATCAGGCTCAAAGGCGGCGGAACATAAGAAGCCCCCGCAACCGCGTCAATGGGCATCGGCGCGGTGATCCTTGAGCCGGCGATGATAGCGGCGCAGCTGCTTTTCGATCCGCGTCACCGCTTGATCGGCGCTGGCATAGGCGTCGGGCGCCTCGCCCTCGGCCTGCAAGGTGACCTTCGAATCGAGATGGACAGCGCACTCGGTGCGAAAGCCGATGCCGTCCTTGGCGAGCGTGACGTGCCCGGAATAGCCTCCGTCAAAATACTTACTCAAAGTTTCGACCATCCGGTCGTTGATGCGATCGCGCAGCGCTTCGCCGACGTCGAGATTCTTGCCTGACACGCGAAATGACATGACAGCCTCCGCCACTGCGGCACGTTCTCACCGCTTTACTCGAGCTAGTGATCGGACGGTGCAGTGTCAACGCGCCGATATCAGTTCGCCGCCACGGTTTGCTTCTCGCGGCGCCGCTGCACCGAGGAAGGAATACGCATCGCTTCGCGATATTTTGCCACCGTACGCCGCGCGATGTCGATGCCGGCATCGCGCAGCTTCTCGACAAGGGTGTCGTCGGACAAAATGTCCGCCGTGCCCTCGCCGTCGATCAATTGCTTGATACGGTGTCGCACCGCTTCGGCGGAATGCGCTTCGCCGCCGTGGGATGCCGCGATCGCCGAGGTGAAGAAGTATTTCAGCTCGAATATGCCGCGGGTCGTCGCCATGTATTTGTTGGCGGTAACGCGCGACACCGTCGATTCGTGCATGCCGATGGCTTCGGCGACGGTTTTGAGATTGAGCGGGCGCAGATGCTGGACGCCGCGCGCGAAAAACGCGTCCTGCTGACGCACGATCTCATTGGAGACTTTGAGGATGGTGCGGGCGCGCTGGTCGAGAGCGCGGACGAGCCAAGTCGCGCTCTGCAGGCATTCCGAAAGATACGACTTCTCGGTGTCGCGCCGCGCCGTCGTCGAGACCTCGGCGTAATAGCTCTGATTGACCAGCACTTTCGGCAGCGTGTCGGAGTTGAGTTCGACCAGCCAGGCGCCGCTTGGCGCCGGGCGCACGAAGACATCCGGCACGATTGGCTGCACCAGGGCAGAACCGAAAGCGAGGCCGGGTTTCGGGTTGAGGCGTCGAATCTCGGCGATCATGTCGGCGAGGTCTTCGTCGCCGATGCCGCAGATTTTCTTCAGGATGGCGAAATCGCGCCGCGCCAGAAGATCGAGCCGCCCGACCAGGGCCTGCATCGCCGGATCGTAGCGGTCGAGTTCCTTGAGCTGGATCGCCAGGCACTCGGCGAGGTTGCGTGCGCAAATGCCGGGCGGATCGAAGCTTTGCAGGACGGCGAGGACGGCCTCGACCTCGGCGGCACTGGTGCCGAGCTTTTCCGCTGCCGCCGCGAGATCGCCGGTCAGGTAACCCGACTCGTCGACCAGATCGATCAGGTATTGCCCGATCATGCGCCGCGCCGGATCGACGATGGCAAGCGACATCTGCTCGCGGAGCCAGTCCGCCAGCGTGGTCTCGGCGGACACAAAGGCTTCAAGGTTGTAGTCGCCGTCGTCGCGGCCGCCGGCGCCGGTTCCCGCCCATTCCGAATAGCCTGACGGCAAGTCCGAAGTGCGGGGCCGGATCGGCTCGTTGTCGTCGGGTGAGGTATCGTCGAGCGGGCTCTCGCGCCGTTCATCGCGGGCGGCAAGAGGCGCTTCGCTGTCGTGGCCGTTTAGCGCCTCGCCATTCGCGGCGGGGGTGCCGTCAGCCGGGGGGGCACCGCCGGGTTCGCCAGGTGCCGGCTCGGTTTCCGCGCCGCGGTCGAGCAGGGGATTGCGTTCGAGTTCGGCCTCGACATAGGCCACCAGATCGAGGTTTGACAGTTGCAGCAGCTTGATGGCCTGCATCAGCTGCGGCGTCATCACCAGCGCTTGGCTCTGCCGAATTAGAAGTCTTTGCGTAAGCGCCATGAGTGGATCTGGGGTCCGGGTCTAAATTGGTCCGATTCTTGCTTCTATCCGCCTTGTACAGCAGGTCCCCCACGGTGTCGTCAACCGATTTCCGTAAAGCTTAAAGGCGGAATTCCTCGCCCAGGTAAAGCCGCCGCACCTCTGGGTTGTTGACGATCTCGTCGGCGCGACCCTCCATCAGCACTTGGCCCGAATAGATGATGTAGGCGCGATCGGTCAGGCCGAGTGTCTCGCGCACATTATGGTCGGTGATCAGCACCCCGATGCCGCGATTGGTCAGGTGCCGCACCAGCGCCTGGATATCTCCGACTGCGATCGGGTCGATGCCGGCGAACGGCTCGTCGAGCAGCATGTAATTCGGCCGTGTCGCAAGCGACCGGGCGATTTCGACACGCCGGCGCTCGCCGCCGGATAGCGCGATTGCCGGCGTCTTGCGCAGCCGCGCAATGTTGAATTCTTCAAGCAGCGAATCGAGATCCTGTTCACGCCGCCGCGCGTCCGGCTCGACCACTTCGAGCACAGCACGGATATTGTCCTCGACATTCAGTCCACGGAAGATCGAGGCTTCCTGCGGCAGATAGCCGATGCCGAGCCGGGCGCGCTGATACATCGGCAACGGTGTAACATCGCGGCCGTCGAGCTCGATACGTCCCTGGTCGGCATTGATCAGCCCGGTGATCATGTAGAAGACCGTGGTCTTGCCGGCGCCATTGGGGCCGAGCAGGCCGACCGCTTCGCCCTTGCGTACGTAAAGATTGACGCCCTTCACCACTTTGCGGCCGACGAAGGATTTCTCCACGCCATGGACGGCAAGGAGTCCCTTGCGCTCGGGCGGCGCCGCGCCGTTGCCGTCAGACCGTCGGCGCGTATGCGCGCTCGGCCGCGATCCGTTTTGCGGCGGCTGGCGCTGCGGCCGCGATTGTGCCGGCGGCGGAAGGGTGGACGGCTGCGAATCCGGTGTCGGCAGCGGGAACGGCAAGGTTTTGCCGCGTGTTTTTTCCGACGGCGGCCCGGGCGGTGGAACAGGAGACGGCACCAGAGTCGGTGATGGCGGCTTCGGCGGCGGAGCCCTGCCGCGTGTCTTTTTCGCCGGCGGCGCCACGCTCGCGATATCGAGATAGACGTTGCTGATGGCGCCGCCCAAGTTTTCGAGATCGATCTTTTCCAGCGCCACGTCCTCCTCGCCGGCCAGCAAAGCGGGCCGCGGGGCGGGGTTACGACGCCGGAAATATGAAAAGATGTCTGGCACGCCGGTCTCGAAATCTCGCCTGACGAAGCTGGAAGCAACAGCGTTCAGTTTATTGAGTTTAGCCGATTTTCCGCGGCAATAGGGCCGCGGCAGCGCGTCAATTTGGCCGTCCGGGGCCCAACGTCATGAAATTCGACTGTCCGTTCTGACCCTTGCCCGGTTGGATCAGCGCCCGAACCCGGCCAGGTCCGGGCGCGCCGGCGCCGGCGCCGCCATTGCTGGAACCCGATTCGACGCGCGCATTTCCCGTTATCATGTCGACCACGACCTTTTCGCCGTGGATGACGTTTTGGCCTTGGCTGACCACCACATTGCCGCTCAGGGTAATGGTCTTCGTTTTCAGATCATAAATGCCGATGTCGCCGCTGGCGTTCTGATCCTTGGTGATCACGGTGACGCCGCCGCGCGCTTCGATACGGCGGATATTCTGCGCGCCGCGCGGCATGCCGGGCGTCGACTTGGTCGTCGTCACCGGCGTGCCGTCGTTGCGGATGCCGACTTCCTGCCCATAAAAAACAACGAGACTCTGGCACTTCATCGTGGTGTCGCCCTGCACCACCTGGACATTGCCGGAAAAGGTCGCGGTCTTGGATTTGTCACGCACCTCGAGCGTCGCGGCTTCGATCTGGACGGGCGCATCCTTGTTGTGATCCTGCGCCAGCCCCGGGAACGGGCCTGTCGCAGTGGACGGGCCCTGCGCGGCGGCAGGCGCCGCAATGGTCAGCGCCGCCAGCGCGACGCAAAGTCGTAACCGGAACATCATTGGCCGCTCGGCTTGTCGCCTGGTTTGGCGTTCGATTGGGCGGTGTCGGCTGCGGGCTCCTTGCCCGGCTGCAGAGTCATTGCCACGCCGGCGAAGCGGACCACGCTGCCGTTGTCGGCGATATCGAGCCGCTGCGCGTTAAGAAAACCATTGAGCATTTTCACCGAGACCGGTTTGTCGGAGACCACGTTGCCCTTGCGCACATCGATCACCGCTTCGCTCAGACGGCCCTCGTAGCCGGTCGTCGACACGAGGTGAATGTTGCCGTTGAGCGTCAACATTTCCGACTTCACGTCGTAGATGCCGTTGTCGGCGGACATCGCCACGCTGCTTTTGTCCTGCATTTCCATCTTGGCGTGAAGGTCGTCGAGTTCGACGAGATTGGTTTGGTAATGTCCTGCGCCGCGGCTTTTGCGTAAAACTCGTAGGCGCGCGAATCCAGCGTGAAGCCGGTCAGCCGCGGCTCTTGCATGGTGATTTTGGTGCCGTGGATGACGAGCTTGCCGAGTTCGCCCGGCAACTGGAAGCCGCCGATCGGCGGCATGTAATCGATGACGACGACGCCGATCAGTAGCACGGCGATGCCGATGGGCACGCCGATGCGCAACCAACGCACGCGCCGGCTGTGCCGCAGCGCCATCCGGTAAGTACGTTCGAAATTGCCGCGCGGTTCGCCTGAAAGCCTTCTCGCGGCGTTCTCGGGGTAGACGATGGCCAAGCAGCTATCCCTTTGCGGGTCGCCCCGAATCCGACCTTAGACCACGCTTTGGGCGGTTCTGTCTTGCAAAAATCGCCCCCACAAAGCTGGTTGGCGAATGTGGCCCGGCGAGGGCCGAGGGCCCGGCAGGGACCAGACCACCAAGGCCAATCAGGAATGCGCGAAAATATCGTCGGCGGCGAAGCCGGCAAGGTCGAGCCGTACCCGCTCCGGCAGAAAGCGGAAACAGGCCGCCGCCAATTGCTCGCGGCCTTCGCGCGCCAGCATGGCATCGAGCCTGTCTCTGAGCGCGTGCAGGTGGGTGACGTCGGCGGCAGCGTAGGACACCTGCGCCTCGCTGAGCTCGGGGGCGCCCCAATCGGATGATTGTTGCTGCTTGGAAAGATCTTGCCCCAATATTTCGCGCACGAGGTCTTTGAGTCCGTGCTTGTCGGTATAGGTCCTGGTCAGTCGCGACGCGATCTTGGTGCAGTAGACCGGCTCCGGCATCACGCCGAATGCCTTGCACAGCATGCCGAGATCGAAGCGCGCGAAATGAAAAATCTTCATAACGGTCTTGTCGGCAAGCAGCTTTTTGAGGTTCGGCGCGTCGGTCGCATGCGGGGGAATCTGCACCACATCAGCCGAGCCGTCGCCGGGCGACAGCTGCACCACGCACAGCCGGTCGCGGTCCAGGTCGAGTCCCATGGTCTCGGTATCGATCGCAACCGCACGCGAGCGCGCGCTCAAGTAGCGAGAGATGTCGGGCAGATCGCCGCGGTGAAGACGGATGGTCGGCATGCGCGCGTGTTATCGCCCGCGTCGGATCGAATTCCAAGGGCTATTTCGATCTAGCACGACCCGTAAGATTCGGAATTATTTCATCGCTTTGAACGGCCCACAGATAAATTCCTTCTTATTTATCGGTACTCATTGCGATTATGCAGAATAACCTTCTATTTAAGCACGTAAGCTGTCGTCCAGGAGTTCCCGCATGTCGCGTGCGGTTGCCGCAATCCCCAACACCGCGCCGTTCTCGGAAGAGGACGTGGCGCTGCTCAATCGCGTGGTCGGCCCGGCGACTGCCGTGCAGCGCGCGTGGCTTGCGGGTTTCCTTGCCGGAGTTGAGCACGCAAGCAGCACCGCGCCGGCGCCGGCCGCGCTCCCCGTCGAACCGCTCACCATCGTATTCGCCAGCGAGTCCGGCAATTGCGAGAAGCTTGCTTCCGATATGTCGAAGCAGGCGCGCAAGCTCGGCTTCAAGCCGACGCTTGTCGATATGGCCGATCTCGATGTTGCGGCGCTTCCGGCGGCGCGACGCCTCGTTGTGATCGCCGCCACCTGGGGCGAAGGCGAGCCACCCGGCCGCACGACGCGAGTCTACGACGAGCTGATGAAGGACGGCGCGCCGCGCCTCGACGGCATTGAATACGGTGTGCTGGCGCTCGGCGACACCGCTTACGCCGAGTTCTGTGCCGCCGGCAAGCGTATCGACGAACGCCTTGCCGAGCTTGGCGCCAAGCGGGTGGTTCCGCGCGTCGATTGCGATCTCGATTTCGCAGAACCTGCCGGGCAATGGATCGGTGCCGCGCTCAAAGCGCTGACGCCGCCGGACGCCGCGCCGGATACCGGGCGCAGCCGCGTCATCGAAGTCGATTTTGGCGGCGCTAATGCCGCGGTGCGGCCCAATACCGGGATTGTCGAGGCCGAGATCATCGAGCACGTGAACCTCAATTCGTCCCGTTCAGGCAAGGAGACGGTTCATCTCGCGCTCGATTTCGACGGCGCAGTGCCGGCCTATGAACCCGGCGACTCACTCGATCTTTATCCCGAAAACGATCCCGCTTACCTCGACGAAGTCCTCGCTTCGGCTGGGCTGTCGAAAGACGGCTCACTGCGCGGCGAATTCCTGACCACGCGCGACGTGACCACGCTCTCGCTCAAGACGCTTGAATCCTACGCGTCGTTGACCGGGCACAGCGAGGTCAAAGCGCTCCTCGCCGAGGGCCGCGGGCGCGATTGGATCGCGGGGCGGCAGCTCATCGATCTCCTCGCCGGCTTCCCGGCTTCGCTCGATGCCGAGCAATTGCGTGCACTGACGCGGCCGCTTGCGCCGCGTGCCTATTCCGTTGCGTCGTCGCGCCGCGAGGCCGGCAACGAGGCTCATATTCTGGTCTCGGCGGTGCGTTACGATGCTCACGGCCGGCCGCGCAAGGGCGTTGCCTCCAACCATGTGGCCGAGCGGCTCAAGCGCGGCGACCGTGTGCGGGTCAAGCTGCGGCCGAATCGCCATTTTGCGTTGCCCGATCCCGGCCGTGACATCATCATGGTGGGGCCCGGCACCGGCGTGGCGCCGTTCCGCGCCTTCGTGCAGGAACGCCGCGCCAGCGCGGCCCAGGGAAAGAATTGGCTGTTCTTCGGCGATCGCCACTTCACCCACGACTTTCTTTATCAGCTCGAATGGCAGGATGCGCTTAGCGACGGCTCGCTCACCCGGATGGACGTGGCTTTCTCGCGCGACCGGCCGGAGAAAACCTACGTGCAGCACAAGCTGTGGGAACGCCGCCGCCAGTTGATTGAATGGCTCGACGACGGCGCCTATTTCTATGTCTGCGGCGATGCCAAGGCGATGGCCAAGGACGTCCGGACGACGCTGACGGCCGCCTTTGCCGATGTGAAGGCACTGACGCCGGCGGTGGCCGACGCGGCCGTCGCCGACCTGGAGCGCGGCAAGCGCTACCTGCAGGACGTTTACTGAATCTCCGACCGGGCTTGAAGATCATGGCTGACGACGTCTCGCGCAACGAGCGCATCAAGGAAGCCAGCGATTACCTGCGCGGAACGTTGGCGCAGGGGCTCGACGAAGCGATCACCGGCGCCATCGCCGAAGACGACCAGCAGCTCGTCAAGTTTCACGGCATGTATCTGCAGGACGACCGCGATCTGCGGCCCGAACGCACGCGCAAGAAGATGGAGAAGGCCTTCGCCTTCATGATCCGCGTTCGCGTTCCCGGCGGCGAACTGTCGCCACTGCAATGGCTGGCGCTCGACCAGGTGGCGCGTGATTACGGCAACGGCACGATGCGGCTGACCACGCGGCAGACGGTGCAATTGCACGGCGTGATCAAGTCGAACTTGAAATCGACGCTGCGCGCGATCGACGACGCGGTGCTCAACTCGATCGCCGCCTGTGGCGACGTCAATCGCAACGTCATGTGTGGGGCGATACCCGAGCAGTCGCCGGCGCATGCCGGAGCGTTGGCGCTGGCGCAAGCTATTTCCGAGCATCTAACGCCGCGCACGCCGGCCTATCGTGAAATCTGGCTCGATGGCGAGCGCATCGCCGGGGGCGAGGACGAGGTGATCGAGCCGATCTACGGCAAGACTTATCTGCCGCGGAAATTCAAGATCGCGGTGGCGGTTCCGCCGTCGAACGATGTCGACGTTTTTGCGCACGACCTCGGCTTTATTGCCATTCTCGATGCGGCCGGAGATGTCGCCGGCTGGAACGTCACGGCCGGTGGCGGCATGGGAATGACCCACGGCGAGCCGGAAACCTATCCGCGCACCGCCGACTTTCTGGGTTTTTGCGAAACCAAGCATGCGGTTTCTCTCGCCGAGGCCGTCGTCACGGTGCAGCGCGATTGGGGTGATCGCAAGAACCGCAAGCATGCGCGTCTCAAATACACCATCGAGGATCGCGGCCTCGCGGCGTTCCGCGCCGAAGTCGAGCGGCGCGCCAATGTCAAGCTTGAACCCGCCAAGCCATACCGCTTCACCTCGACTGGCGACCGCTACGGCTGGAGCGAGGGCGCCGCGGGCAAAGCTCATCTCACTCTGTTCGTGCAGAACGGGCGGCTCGGCGACGACCACGGCGGCGCGCAGCTTTCGGCGCTGCGGCACATCGCGCAGATCCATAACGGCGAATTCCGTCTCACGCCGAACCAGAATTTGATCGTCGCCAACGTCCCGACCGAACGGCAGACGCAAATCGAAGCCATCGCGCGTGAGGCAGGGTTGCTGGCGCCGTGGTCGGGGCTGCGCCGCAACGCAATGGCCTGCGTTGCGCTGCCGACCTGCGGTCTCGCGCTTGCCGAAAGCGAGCGTTACCTGCCGGAGCTGCTTGCCGCTTTGGACGAGCGCCTCGCCGCGCATGGTGTTTCGGCCGATGACATCGTGATCCGCATGACCGGATGCCCGAACGGCTGTGCGCGGCCGTATCTGGCCGAAATCGGGCTGGTCGGCAAAGGTCCCGGCCGCTACAACCTTTATCTCGGCGGCGCCTTCAACGGCGCGCAACTCAACAAGCTTTATCGGGAAGATCTCGATCACGCCGGCATCGTTGCCGCGCTTGATCCGATTTTTGCCGCCTATGCCAGCGAGCGGCAGCCGGGCGAACACTTTGGCGCCTTCGCTATCCGCTCGGGCGTCGTCGCCGAGACCGGCAACGGCCGCGACTTTCACGCCAATACCGGATCGCGTCGCGTGGCCTGAAGAGGCGCGCGATTGTGCCCGCAAGCGTAGAGGACTAACGTGCCATCCGGGTTTGGCGCGAGGCGCCGGAGAGCATGGCAATGGCAAAATTTCTGATCGAACCGCATTTTCGCCTGCAGGAATGGGTCGCCGAAGAGAAGGGCTATTTCCGCGCAGAGGGCCTCGACTACAAATTTCGCGAACAGGTGCGCACGACCGGCGGCAAAATTCATGACAAAGGTGACAAGGTCGGCGCCTTCCAGTCGTTCGAGGAAGGCCGCAAGTCGAACGTCAGCTGCGCTTGTCACTGGACGGTCAATGTCGCGGCCTCGAACGGCCATGGCCGCATGTATACCGACGTCTATTCGGTGGCGCCGGCGGGAATCTTTGTCGCCGCCGATTCGAAGATTAAGACGCCGATAGATCTCGCCGGCGTGCCGATCTCGGTCGGCTATCAGTCCGGCAGCCACTACGCCACCGTGCAGGCGCTCGAGGCCTATCTCAAACCGGAACAAATCAATCTCAACTATGCCGACGGCATGCTGTTCGCCCGCATGGAGAAGCTGATCGACGGTACCGCGCCGGCCGTGAATCTGTTCAGCGGCCCCTATTACTTTGCCGAGCAGCTCGGCTTCCGCAAAGTAATCGACACCACGTTCATGATCGGCACCATGATCCACGGCGATCCCGATCCGGAGGATTTGAGAAAGTTCTTCCGCGCCTTGCGCAAGGCGCAGCGCGATATCGACCTGCGGCCGGAGCTATACACGCACTATTACAAGAACGAATTCCCCGACCGCTTCCATGCGACGATGGACACCCGGCGCTGGGGACCCGGCGAACGGCTGGTGTTCGAGCCCTACACCAAAGAGGTCTATCAGGAATCCTTTGAGTGGATCGCCGATCACCACATCTTTCCGGAAGGCACGATGGGCGCCGGCCGCTATGAGCGGGCCACGCTTTCGCTGGTCGGCTGATCGCACGCATCCGGGTAATCGGCCGCTATAGCGGGGATCCGAGCAATCCCAGCCCACCAAAAAAGCGAAGCCGCAAATTGGCGCGCCCGCAGCACGACGACATCATTCGGCGCAGCGGTGAAGTCGAGGCCTTGCGCCTATAGCGTGATAAGCCCCTGCTGAATTGCAATCGCCACCGCCTGGGGAGTGTTTACCGCCCCGAGCTTGGTGATGACCGCATGGGTGTGCGCGTCCACGGTCCGCTTGGTGATGCCCAGCAAGCCGGCAATCTCTTGTGCCTGCTTTCCTTGCGCCAACAGCTTCAAAACTTGAATTTCGCGAGGCGTTAGATCGGATGCCTTCGGCATGACGCGCTCCAAGCGGGCAGAAGAGCGCGACTGGTCTCTCAGGCCGATGTATCAAGGACGACACTGCTTGGCGCAGCCGAAGCCCGGCCTCCCCTTAAGATCGCTGCCGGGACCCCTGCTCCGGTCATCCCGCCCGGAACGACTGCCTCATACGCGAAGCGGGGACCGGAACGTTGACCTGGATCAAATGTCGCCCTGATATTATCGAGATTTCACGCATGCCAGCAATGTGCGGACCGGCGACGGCCTTCCGCTGCTGCAGCGGGCAATTATCGCCCGACCAGGGTCCAGCCGCTGAACCGGATGAACTTGAATTGCCAGTTCAGAAAGGCCTCAAATGCGACGACGGCGGCCATGACGCGCGGGAAAAGCGTCGGACGCAGAATATCGACGAACATGCAATAACGCGGCTGGTCGGTCTCGTTGGCCGACAGATGCAACAGCGTATCGTCGAAGATGAACAACTTATTGTTGCACCAGTAGCTCGTCTCGTTGCCGACAACAATGTAGGCGGATTTATCTTTCATATCGTTGATGTTGTAGAGCAGCCGCAGGGTCGGCCGCAGCCAGCCGAAGTGGGGCGACGTGGTGGTCTTTTTGTTGAAGACGGACAATCCGATTGTCTTGACGTATTTCCACGGTCCGTCGAAGCCGGGAACATCCACCGCGGCTTCGGATTTGATTCCGTACCAGCGCCAGGAAAACATCGTGCGCCTGTGGTCTTGCGAGCGCTCTTCGAGCCGGCGGACGAGGTCTGCGTCGTCGGTGACCCGGAGCAGACGCCGCACTTCGTCCTGATAATCCGGCGGCAGATCGTCGAGGCGGTAGACGCCTTTGTTGACATACGGCAACGCGAATAGATCCAGCACAATGTTGATGGGCGACAGCAGCCACAGCAAGAAGCCGTTGCCGATGAAATACCGCCGCAGCGTCGATAATTTCAGTCCGCTATTGCGGCTGACGTCGTAGGCGCCGCAGATGGCGTAGAACAGCGCGATCTTGGGAAAGAAATACGCGAATGGCGCCAGCACGCAGAGTGGAAACAGCACCCGCCGGAGCGTCAACTTCCAAATTCTGGTAAAAACCGCGCGGCCCTTCAGCGGTTCGCTCAGCGTCGTACTCATCCGCAAACCCCGCTACATGACAATTGGCGCGACCCGTTCTTGTGCGGGATTTGTCGAATACCGCGCAGGCCAGTGAGGGGATGATATCGCCTGTCGTCGGAGATAGCGAATGAGGCGGTGGAGTGACCGCCAAGAACGGATATTCGACTGCCGCAGCGACGGGTTAGCCTGTCGTCGAGACGAAGTTGGATCCGATTCTTGTCGTGTTTTTCCTAAGCGGCGCCTTGTCGCACGAAAACGCGGAAAATCAGAAGCCAGTTCCGGCCGTGGTGCCCAGGAGAGGACTCGAACCTCCACGCCTCGCGGCGCTAGTACCTGAAACTAGTGCGTCTACCAATTCCGCCACCTGGGCATTGCGGTGGGCCGTGTGGGATAGGTACGAAAGCGGTCGTCCCCTTGTCAATCGAAGGGGTTATCCCGCTTTCACAGGCGCCTTCGCAATCCCCTATACAGCGCGGAAGCGATCATGTATTTCGCGGCGCATGGCAATCAAGAGCAAGCTTGAAACGCTGGTCACCGTGTTCGGCGGCTCCGGGTTTCTCGGCCGCCATGTGGTGCGGGCGCTCGCCAATCGCGGCTACCGCATCCGCGTCGCCGTGCGCCGCCCGGAATTATGTGGCCATTTGCGGCCAATGGGCCGGGTCGGCCAGATCCAGGCCGTGCAGGCCAATCTGCGCTATCCGGGTTCGGTCGCGGCGGCGATGCGTGACGCCGACGCTGTGGTCAATCTGGTCGGTCTCCTGTTCGAGCGCGGCAATCAGCGCTTCGACGCGGTGATGACGGCCGGCGCCGAAGCCGTGGCGCTCGCCGCCCAGGCTGTCGGCGCGCCGCTTGTTCACGTCTCGGCAATCGGCGCCGATGAAAACGCGACGTCGCATTACGCACGCGCCAAAGGAGAGGGCGAAGCGCGGGTGCTGGCCGCGCAGCCTCAATCGATCATTGTGCGGCCATCGATCATATTCGGCCCCGAGGATGATTTCTTCAACCGCTTCGCGGCGCTGGCGCGCATGTCTCCGGCGCTGCCTCTCGTCGGCGGCGGTCACACCCGCATGCAGCCGGTCTTTGCCGGCGACGTCGGTGAAGCCATCGCCAAAGCCGTCGACGGCGATCTGAAGTCGGGCTCGATCTACGAGTTCGGTGGCCCGGGCGTGCGCTCGTTCAAGGCATTGATGGAATTCGTTCTGGCGACCACCGGGCGCCGCCGTTTGCTGGTGCCGGTGCCTTTTGCTCTGATGAAATTCAAGGCGACGTTCCTGCAGTTCTTGCCGAAACCGCCGATCACGCCCGATCAGGTCGAACTGCTCAAGAGCGATAACGTCGTGTCCGACGCGGCCAAGCACGACGGCCGCACCCTCGAAGGGATCGGCGTGACGCCGGAAACGATCGACGCAATCGTGCCGACTTATCTCTGGCGCTTCCGCAAAGCCGGGCAGTTCAGTCCGCACGCGGCGTAAAAGCCGTCCGCCATGACGCGCACCACATTCTGACAAGACGATGTGAATATGTCCGACGCTTGCACTCATGGCATCGATACCGGCTTCGTTGCGCTCGGTTATTTCAAGGTCGCAATTCTCGGTGTGGTGCAGGGCATCACCGAATTATTGCCGATCTCGTCAACCGCCCATATGCGCCTGGTCCCCGCCGTCCTCGGCTGGCAGGACCCCGGCTCGGCCTTCTCCGCGGCCATGCAGCTTGCCGCATTGGGCGCGGTGGTGAGCTATTTCTGGACCGACGTCAGAACATTGACGGTCAATTCGATCTCGGCCGCCATGCGCGGAGATTTCCGGGATCGCTCGTTCCAATTTGCGCTATGGATCGTTCTTGCGACCATCCCGATCGGTGTCGCCGGCCTCGCACTCGCCAAACTGCTCAACACCTGCAATTCGCCGCTGCGCGCCATCAGCGTCATCGGCTGGGCCTGCATCGCGATGGCTGTACTGCTTGCCGCTGCCGAGATTTTGGCCCGGCATCGGCGCACCATCGACAAGGCGACGATGCTCGATGCAATCCTTGTCGGGCTAGCCCAGACCGGCGCTCTCATCCCAGGTGTTTCGCGCTCGGGCTCGACCTTGACCGCTGCGCTCATGCTTGGCTTCAAACGCGACGAAGCCGCGCGTTTATCGTTTCTGCTGGGTTTGCCGGCAATCGCCCTGGCCGGCTTCAAGGAATTGTGGGAACTCCACAAGATCCATCTTGATTGGGACGCGTGGTCGGTCCTGACGCTGGGTATTGTCGTCGCGGCCATTTCGGCTTTTTTCGCGATCTGGGGCCTCATGAAAATACTGGAGAACTTTTCCAGCTGGCCGTTCGTGGTCTATCGCTTTGTGCTCGGGGTCGTGATCCTTGCCGGCGCGACAACGGGATGGCTGACCTGACCGTCGCGCGGTGCGCCGCCTCTGCGGATCGGCGCCGGCCGCGTTACAAGCGCAGCAAGCTTTGACGCAAGGTTGGGATTCGGGCAAGGCTCACGGCGGCATGCTGACGCTATTCCATCATCCGATTTGCCCGCATTCCCGCTTTGTGCGGCTGGTGCTCGAAGAATACGGCCTGCCGCCGCGGCTGGTCGAGGAACGGGTTTGGGAACGGCGCGAGGAATTTTTGCTGCTCAATCCGGCAGCGACGACGCCGGTTCTGGTCGAGGAGGGTGTGCCGCCGGTACCGGGATCGGGCGTCATCGCCGAATATCTCGATGAGACCCGCGGGCTTACGCTTGGCGAATTCCGGCTATTGCCGGCCGACCTTGCCGGACGCATCGAAGTGCGCCGCCTGATGAGCTGGTTTAACGAAAAGTTTTTCGAGGAAGTCTCCGGCGGCGTGGTGACGGAGCGGGTCTATAAGCGCTTCATCCCCGCCGGCAGCGGCGGCGGCTCGCCCGACATGGAAACGCTGCGTGCTGCAAAGAGCAACATCAGGTACCATTTAGCCTATATCGGCTGGCTGGTCCGCACCCGCGATTGGCTTGCCGGCGATATCCTGACCTATGCCGATCTGGCCGCGGCGGCGCATTTGTCGGCCGTCGATTATCTGGGCGATGTGCCGTGGGACGCAGACGAGACCGCCAGGAACTGGTACGCGCGGATCAAATCGCGGCCGTCATTCCGCCCGCTATTGGTCGAGGCGCTGCCGGGACTGCCGCCGTCGCAAAACTACGCCAATCTCGATTTCTGACACCTGCAAGCGCGCCGCCTGCAAACCTGACGCCGGAAAGCCTTAAATCGGCACTGGTCGAGGCCGCGTCCGCGCAAGGTTTCGACGCAGTCGGGGTCGCGCGGCCGGACGCAATTCCGCAGGCGGTGGGGCGTCTGCGCGAATTTCTCGACGAGGGCGCATATGGCGACATGGCGTGGATGGCGAACAACGCCGATCGCCGCGCCGATCCGCGCGCGCTGTGGCCGCAGGCGCGATCGGTCGTCATGCTGGGACTCAATTATGGCCCGCAGCAAGAGACGCATAATGATCTGCTGGCGATTTTGCGCGAGCGCCAATGCGGCGCGATTTCGGTCTATGCCCGCGGCGACGACTATCACGAGCTGATAAAATCGCGGCTCAAACAGCTGGGCCGTTGGCTGATCGAAAAAGCCGGGGGCGATATCAAGGTTTTTGTCGACACCGCTCCGGTGATGGAGAAGCCGCTCGCCGCCGCGGCTGGCCTGGGCTGGCAAGGCAAGCACACCAATCTGGTGTCGCGGCAACTCGGCTCGTGGCTCTTTCTCGGCGCGATTTTCACCACGCTCGATCTGCCGCCGGACGCGCCCGAGGGCGACCATTGCGGCAATTGCCGCGCCTGTCTCGATATCTGCCCGACAGCCGCATTTCCCGCGCCGTATCGTCTCGATGCCCGCCGCTGCATCTCCTATCTCACCATCGAGCATAAGAGCGCAATTCCCCGCGAGCTTCGCCCTTTGATCGGAAATCGCATCTATGGCTGCGACGATTGTCTCGCAGTCTGTCCGTGGAACAAATTCGCTGTCGCCGGCCGTGAGGCGAAACTCGCGGCGCGGCAGGCGCTGCGCGCGCCGCAACTCGCGGACCTCGCTCGCCTCGACGACGCCGCATTCCGCGCGCTGTTCGCCAAAAGCGCGGTGAAGCGTATCGGCCGTGCGCGCTTTGTCCGCAACGTTCTGGTCGCCATCGGCAATTCCGGCGACCCGATGCTCGCCGGCGCGGCCGAGCGGCTGCTCGACGATGATGCGCCGCTGGTGCGCGGCGCGGCGGTCTGGGCGCTCGGCCAGCTCGACCGTGCGCGGCTCGAACGCGGCGCGGCAAAGCGCGTGACAACCGAGCTCGATCCGGACGTCATCGCAGAATGGGCGGCAGCACGAGATTGACCGAATAATGGCCACGCTTCTTTGCTTCGGCTTCGGCTATTGCGCGGAATATTTTTCCGCTGCGTTCGGCGAAAGCTTCGACGGCACGATCGGCACGGTACGTGGCAAGGAACGCGCCGCGATTTTGAGTGCCTATGCCGGCGGCCCGCGCGCGCTTCTATTCGACGGCGCAGCCGTCTCGCCCGAACTCAAAGGCGCGATCGCGCAAACGCATTTTGTGCTGGTGTCGGCGCCGCCCGGCGACAGCGGCGATCCGGTGCTGGCCGCGTGCCGTGCCGATTTGGCCGCGGCGCAGGATTTGCGCGCCGTCGTCTATCTGTCGACAATCGGCGTCTATGGCGACCGTGACGGCGCCTGGGTCGACGAGCAAAGCCTTGCCATGCCGGTGTCGCCGCGCGGCAATGCGCGGCTTGCGGCGGAACAGGCGTGGCAGGATTTCGGTGCGCAGCATGGCGTCGCGGTCGCCATTCTGCGTCTCGCCGGCATCTATGGGCCCGGCCAGAACGCGCTTGTGCAAATCGCGCGCAGCAATGCCCGTCGCGTCGTGAAGCCCGGGCAAATCTTCAATCGCATCCATGTCGCCGATATCGCCCAGGCGATCGACGCTGCCTTCGCTCAGGAGGCCTCCGGAATCTACAACATTGCCGATGATGAGCCGTCGCCGCCCTCTGATCCGCTGGCGTTTGCCGCCGAACTGATGGGTGTCGCGCCGCCGCCGGAAATTCCGTTCGCCGAGGCGGCGGTTTCGATGTCGCCGATGGCGTTGAGCTTCTGGCAGGAGTGCCGGAGGGTGCGTAACGACAAGCTCAAACGCGAGCTTGGCGTCGCCCTGCGCTATCCGACGTATCGCGAGGGGTTGCGGGCGCTTTGGGAGGAAGGCCGGCAATGACGGGGATCAATGCAAACTCGGGCCTTTCAGGAAGCGATTGCGCTCGCTCGATTTGACCCGCAGCTCCAGAGTTTCGCCGTCGCGATAGATCGAGATCGGCACGTCGACGCCGGCCGGGCCCTGCGCCCAGATGCGGCGGAAAAAGCCGGCGAGGTCGCGCACGTCCTTGCCGGCGACCGACAGGATAATGTCGCCGGTACGCAGGTCCGCCTTCTTGGCCGGTCCGCGGTCGGCCAGTCCGACCACGACCAGGCGGTTCTCGACCTCGGTCGCGTAGAGCCCGAGCCACGGCCGCGGTGGCGCGTTGCGCCGGCCGAGTTTCATCAGGTCGTCGACGATCGGCTTGAGCAAATCGATCGGGACCATCATGTTGATGTTTTGCGTCTGGCCCTTTTCGACGGCATGCTGAAGCTGCAGCGAGCCGATGCCGAGCAGATCGCCGGCCGGTCCGATCAGCGCGGTGCCGCCCCAATTCGGATGCGCCGGCGCAGTGAAGATCGCTTCGTCGAGCACATATTCCCAGTAGCCGGCGAATTCCTGCTTGGCGACGATGCGCGCGGCGACCGAACGCTGGCGGCCGCCGAAACCGCCGATCACGACGCGCTCGCCGAGCGCCGCCGCAGCGGAGTCGCCGATATCGAGCCCGGGCACGTCGAGCTTGGCCAGCGCCTGCACCAGACCGAAACCGGTCTCCTGGTCGTAGCCGAGCACATGGCCGGGCACCGAGCGGCCGTCGGCCAGCGTGATCCACAGTGTCTCGGCTTCGGTAATCAGGTAACCGATGGTCAGAACGAGGCCGTTGCCGCGGATGAAAACACCGTTGCCGGCGCGTTCGGTGCCGAGCGTCTCCGCAGTGAACGCGTCTGCCGGCACCGTAGTGCGCAGACCGACGACGGAGGACAGAGCTCGTTCGAGATCGTAACTGTAATCGTCCGGCTTCGGTTGTGCCGACGACGGCACCTTCCAGTCGCTCACGGATGGCATCGAAAATTCCTTCGCTCGCGGCGGCCGACTTGGAGCAAGACAAACTTGGAGCAAGCCAATTGGATCAAGATCACACAGCAGACGCGTGAACCCTATTTGTCCACTCCGATCCCAGGGATCAAGCCCGGTTACGAGCGAGTTTGCAAGCCCTTGCGATCAACAGGCGCAGACTTGGGCGTTCCGCCCAACCAGACCGGCTGCATACTCGGCCTCTATAGTCCGGCGTTGAGGAATTCCTTCGACCATTTTGCATAATCGGCCTGGCGGGTGACCTGTTTCATCAAATCCGCCGAGGCGACGGTCTTGATATCGGCCGGCGGCGTGCCGTCGCGCAGTGCCTTGAGCGTTTCATGCACCGCCTGGACGGCGGCCATGAAGGGCAAGTGACCCTGCAGACATATCCGGACATTGCGCGCGCTGAGATAATCGAGATCGTAGAGTTCGTCGCCGGGATTGCCCAGAAACAGCGGCAGCTTGACCACGGCTGCAACCGCGTCGAGCTGGGCGCGCGTTTTGACGCCGACCATGAACAACATGTCGACGCCGGTTGCTTCATAGGCTTTCAGCCGGGCAATGGTGTCTTCGACGCCGGTCATCGCCATGGCGCTGGTGCGCGCCACGATGACGAGCCGCTTGTCTTGGCGGCCGGCAAGCGCAGCCTTCATCTTGCCAACGCCCTCGGCAATGGGAATGAGCGTCGCCGCGGTCGCACCGTAAGGCGTCGGCAATGCCGTGTCCTCGATCGTAAGCGCGGCGACGCCCGCCGTCTCGAGCTCTTCGACCGTGCGTTTGACGTTGAGCGCGTTGCCGTAGCCATGATCGGCGTCAACCAACAGCGGCAGTTTGCCGGCACGGTTGATGCGACAGGCCTGCTGCGCGAATTCGGTCAACGTCAGCATGATGATGTCGGGCGCGCCGAGCACCGTGAAAGACGCGATGGAGCCGGCGAACATGCCGGCTTCGAAACCGAGATCTTCGGCGATGCGCGCGGAGATCGGATCGAAGACCGACCCGGGATAGATGCAACGCGATCCTGCGATGACGGCGCGTAGCCGCTCCCGTCGGTCAGTCCAGTCCATGCTATGGCCCCTTGATGCGGTGGTGATCCGGTGCGCAGTTCCGGTGCGGTGGCGACACTAGCATGCAGATTTGAGCGTCACCTGCGCCGCCGCCGTGTGTCGCCTGTCCGAGATGCACGCCTGCGCGGCGCGCTACTTCTTGTTCGCAGACGCATCGCCTTTGGGCGCGGCCGTTTGTTGTTGCATAACCTGGAGCTTCTTCTGAAGGTCGGGCAGGCTCGCCACCAGGGCGCAAGTCGCCTGGTCCTTCTGCGCCTGTTTTTGGACCTGTGCCCAGCGCGCGTCGGCGTCTTTTTGATTCCAGGGCCGCTTGGTTGCGGGATTGAACACGCCCTGCAGCGCCAGATTATCCAACGACCGGTGATATTCGTCGATATTGAGAACGCGATCGCGCGGCTGAAAATAGAAGTTCGTGCCGTTCAACTCGCTGCAATGAGTAAGCCCGCCGGCAAAGGTCTGCTGCGCCATTTTGGCATCGAAGATCTTGCCCTTGATGTCGTCGATCGCCGTGTTTTGGGCGTGCCCCGGCGTGCTGAAGGCGGCAAGGCCGATCGTCGCAATAACTGTCCCAAACACCGTGGCAGAGATAAACCGCGCCATAATGCGCCCCCAACCAAACAGCCAGCGATCGCTGCTGAAGTCCCCAGATCACCGTAGCACATAACCGGCCGCGGCGCAGCCATTACCAATTTGTTCACCATCTCGGGGGGAACTGCCGCCGATGCGAAAAGCAGATGCAAGGAGCGCACCTTTGTGCCTTGTTCCCGCCAAATGTTGGCTGCAGAACAGCGTTGTGTTTTAGGGGTCGCCGGGGGTCTGTCTTGCGTGCCACCAGTCTTGTCGCCATTGCGTTTGCAATCGCCGGTTCCATTGCCGGCTTGCTGGGCGGTGCTGCCGCCCAAGTTTACCCGCCGCAGCCCGCACCTCCGCCCTATCCCGGCTCGCCGGTCTATCGCGATCCGAGCGGTACGCCGATCGATTCCCGCTATGTTCAGCCGGCACCCGGCGAGGACGGCTATTCGGGCCAACCGGCGGGCCGCCCTTATTTCGCGCCGCAGCCGCTGCCGTCGGCCGACGGCACCGTGGTGGCGCGTCCGCCGGCCGATGTGGCCGGAGCTTCAGGGTCCAGCGACGTAACCGGCTCGATCAATGCTCCGCCGTCGGCAGCGCCCTCCGGGCCCACCGCCGCGCCGCCACCGGCCCAGGCGACCGTGGTCGCCGCGCTGCCGCCCGAATACCAGCCGGAGCGGGGCCCGGCCCAGCAGTTGCCGCCGCAGTTCCAGCGCCAGATCGTCGAATTCCCGACCCCCGAGCCTGCCGGCACCATCATCATCGATACGCCGAACACGTTCCTCTATCTGGTGCTCGGCCACGGCAAGGCATTGCGCTACGGCATCGGCGTCGGCCGCGAGGGCTTCACCTGGTCGGGCACCGAGCGCATCAGCCGGATGAAAGAGTGGCCGGACTGGTTCCCGCCGAAGGAAATGATCGAGCGGCAGCCCTATCTGCCGCGCTTCATGGCCGGCGGCGAGAGCAATCCGCTCGGCGCGCGAGCGCTGTATCTCGGCAACACGCTCTATCGCATTCATGGCACCAATCAGCCCTCGACCATCGGCACGTTCGTTTCTTCTGGCTGCATCAGGCTGACCAACGCCGACATCGAGGACCTCTACGACAGGGTCGGGGTCGGCACCCGCGTGATGGTGTTGCCGGCGACAATGCCGGCGACGGCCTCGGCGGATGTTCCGCAGGCGCCGCAATATCAGGCAGGCCCGCCAACTCCGCCGGCTCCGGTGACGCGCTAGAAGCTCCCGGGCCGTTGGCGATCTTCGTTTCGCCTGGTCGCGCGGATCGTTCGGCGCAAATTAAAGCGTGATGCGGCGCCGGGATTGACGGCGGCGCTGGCGCCGGGCTCATAGCACTTTGTGCTCACCATAATGCGCAAAGCGCCCGGCCTCGCGTGATCCCGCTCTCCGTCCTCGATCTCTCGCCCGTCACGACGGTCACGCCCGGCTCCGTGGCCTTGCGCAATTCGCTCGATCTGGCGCGGCTTGCCGACCGGCTTGGCTACAAGCGCTACTGGGTCGCCGAGCATCACAATCTGGCGAACATCGCCAGTTCCGCGCCTGAAATCATGATCGGACAGATCGCGGCGGCGACCTCGCATCTGCGCGTCGGCTCGGGCGGGGTGATGTTGCCGAACCACGCGCCGCTGATGGTGGCCGAGCGCTTCAAGGTGCTGGAGGCCCTGTTCCCGGGCCGCATCGATCTCGGACTCGGGCGCGCGCCGGGCACCGATCAGATAACCTCTTACGCCTTGCGCGCCCGGCAAGACCCGCGCCAGGGCGACGATTTTCTCGAACGCTTTCAGGAACTCTTGTTGCTCGAGCGCGGCGGCTTTCCGGAAGGCCATCCGTTTCGAAAAGTGCATGCTGTGCCGGACGACGTGGCGCTGCCGCCGATCTGGCTGCTGGGTTCGAGCGGATATAGCGCGGAACTCGCCGCCGCGGTCGGCATGGGCTTCGCCTTCGCGCATCATTTCGCCGATTACGATGCCGCGGCCGCCATGCGGAGCTATCGCGAGCACTTCAAGCCGTCAGCGACGTTGGCCGAACCTTATGCGATCCTCGGCACGGCGGCGATCACGGCCGATAGCGATGTGGAGGCCGAGCGCATCGCCTCGAGCGCCGACCTGCATTACGTTCGCCGCGCCAAGGGCGAATATCTCCCGCTGGCATCCCCCGAGGAGGCCGCCGCCTATCCGTATACGCCGGTCGACCGCGAACGCATGGCGCAGCATCGTGCGCGCCTCGTGGTCGGCGGTGTCGAACGGGTGACCGAGCGATTGCGCGCTTTGGTCGAAGCCACCGGCGCGGATGAACTCATGATCACGACTATGGTCTATGATCATGCCGCGCGCCGGCATTCCTATGAACTCCTGGCGAAGGCGTTCTCGCTCACTCCCGCGGCGTAGGCGCTGTGGCAAAGGTAAAGCTCAGGTAACCGAACACCCTGCGCCGGCAGCGTGCCTCAATGCCGAATTGCATGATCCCTTAACATCATTACGTCATGAATTGGCCGCCATCATTCCGCGATGTGGCGGGAGCAGATCATGTTCGTTGAGGTTCGTGCTGAGGCGCATTTTCCCGCGCGTGCGGTGGGGGCGGAATTGAACATGCAGGGCGCGCGGCGCGGCTCGCCGGTTACCCGGCGGCAGACGACAATGACGCTCGGCAACGCTTGCACGCTCGGGCTGTTCACGGCGCTGATTTTGACATTGGGCGCCGCGCCCGCATCGGCGCAGTACTACCGGCAATACTACGGATATGGCTACGGAATATGGCACCGGCCCAAACACCGGGCGGCTAAACCCGTCAGCAAGGAGCCGGCCAAAGATGCCTTTGGCGATGTGCCGAAAGGGCCGCTGCAGATCTTCGTTTCCATCGACCAGCAAAAGCTGCATCTCTACAGCGACGGTGTGCACGTCGCCGACACCTCCGTTGCGACCGGCGTGCCGAGCCTGCCGACGCCGCTGGGCGTGTTCAGCGTCATTCAAAAGCAGGTGTTCCACCGCTCCAATATCTACAGCAATGCGCCGATGCCCTTCATGCAGCGCATCACCTGGTCGGGCGTGGCGCTGCATGAGGGCGAGAACATCGGCCATCGGGCATCGCATGGCTGCATCCGCATGCCGCACGATTTCGCGGTGCGGCTCTATCATCTCACCAAGCTCGGCGTGCCTGTCTTCGTCGCGCAAGGCGAATTGCGGCCGACGGAATTCGCCGACCCGCATCTGTTCGTGCACCGGGCCAAGCCGCCGCAACTGGTCGCCGCCGCGCCGGATCCGCCGCCGGCCGTGCTTGGCCTGCGCGTAAGCACCGAGAGCGTCACCGCCACCGATGCAGTCGTCGATGCCGCGCAACCCGATCCTACTGATGGTGCGGCAAAATCCGCCGCGGCGGCCACCCCGGCGAGCGTCTCTCTTTCGTCCGTCCAGCCCGGTAGTCCGCCGTCGCCGGTTGCCGTTGCGACCACTGCGCCGGCCGCTACCGTGCCGACGCCGCCGCTCGAGCCGGCCGCGCTGGTTCGGGTGGCGCCGGCGAGCAAGGCGCCGATTGCGATCTTCATCAGTCGCAAGGAAAAGAAAATCTACGTGCGTCAGGATTTTGCGCCGCTGTTCCAGGCGCCGGTCACCATCTCCGATCCGGACAGGCCGCTCGGCACGAACGTTTTCACCGCGCTGGAATACACCGGCGACGATCACGCCACGTTGCGCTGGAACGTGGTCTCGTTTCCCGGCGAACCGCCGCCGCCGCGGAAAGTCGTCCGTGAGAGCCGCTATGACAGATACGAGCGCGGCCGGCGCCTCGCCGAAGAGAATGAGAAGCCAATCGGCGATCTGCCGCCGCCGCAAACGCCGGCCGAGGCGCTGGCCCGCATCGACATTCCGCAAGCGGCGATCGACTACATTTCCGACCTGATCGTTCCCGGCTCCTCGCTGATCGTGTCCGATCACGGCCTCGGCGACGAAACCGGCGAAGGCACGAATTTCGTTGTCGTCGTGCGCTGACGCGGCCAAGAGGGCCGCAGGGTGGGTTGAGCGTAATGCGCCCCGCCGCTACTCTGCCGCCGGGTTCTATCGGCCGGCACAGGCAAAACCGGCCGTCAATCGCACAGGAGGATCGCTTGGGTAAGCATTTTTCGTTGACATCTTCGGATAATTTCAAGCTTGGCGCCTATCGCGCCGACCCGGCCGGCAAAGCCAAGGGCGGCATCGTCGTCATCCAGGAGATCTTCGGCGTCAATCATCACATCCGCGCCATTTGCGACCGGCTCGCCGCGCAAGGCTATACCGCGCTGGCTCCCGCGGTGTTCGATCGCCAGCAGCCGGATTTCGAAAGCGGCTACACTCCCGACGAGATCGCCAACGCCCGCAAATTCGTCGCCAATCCCGATTGGGGCGCGATGATGCGCGACGTGCAGGCTTCGATCGACGAGCTGAAAAAAGAAGGCCCGGTCGCGATTGTCGGCTTCTGCATGGGCGGCAGCATTGCTTTTCTGGCGGCCTGCAAGCTCAACGGATTGTCCTGCGCCGTGGCGTTTTACGGCGGCAACATCGCCAAGAACGCCGACGAGAAGCCGAAGGTGCCGACGCAGATGCATTTCGGCGAAAAGGACGCTTCGATCCCGATGAGCGATGTCGAGATGATCAAGCAGAAGCGCGGTGGCGATTGCGAAATCTTTGTCTACCCCGATGCGCAGCACGGCTTTAACTGCGAAGAGCGCGGCAGCTACAACAAATCCGCCGCCATGCTGGGGCGCAAGCGCGCATACGAATTCGTTGCCAAGCATATGAAATAACAAGAAATCAGCAATCGGTGATCAGTGATCAGTTTCTAAAGACTGACATCTGACGATTGCTCGTGCGGGGAGGGCAGCATGCTTGGTCGCAAGGCAATCGGACTGCTTTGCATTGCCGCTCTGTGCATGCTGCCCGTCACGTCGCGCGCTGCGGCGGACAATTATCCGTCGCGCCCGATCCATCTGATCATCACCACGCCGGCGGGTTCGCTGATCGACCTGCTCGGCCGGGTTTATGCGCAGGAGCTGGGCGCGCAACTCGGCCAGCCGGTTGTGGTCGACAACCGGCCCGGCGCCATGACTTTGGTCGGCACCGAGGACCTAGTCCGAGCCGATCCCGACGGCTACACGCTGATGATCGGTCCGTCTGAATTGACGATGCTGCCGGTCGAGAAAAAGAATTACCCCTACGATCCGACCAGGGACATTACCCCGGTCGCCTTGGTCACAACCTCCTGGACGGTGTTTGCGATCAACCCGAAATTGCCGCCGCAGACGCTGCCGGAATTCATCGCCTATGCGAAAGCGAGGCCCGGCAAGCTGCACTACGGCACCAATGGCGTGGGCGGCGCGCTGCACATTGCCGTCGAGATGCTCAAGCTCAAGACCGGAATTGATATCATCCACGTGCCCTATCGCGGCGGCGAGCAAGCCGCCAACGACGCCATCGCCGGCCAGATCGAAATGGTTTCGATGGGACTGGCGAGCGCCCGGGTGGCCGAAGGCGGCAGGCTGCGCATCCTCGCCCAGACCGGGCCGATCCGCCATCCGCTGTTTCCCGATGTGCCGACCACGGCTGAAGTTGGTCTGCCCGACGTGCGGATGGATACCTGGTTCGGTCTTGTCGCGCCGCCCAAAACGCCGGCCGCCATTGTCGAGCGGCTCGATCGCGCCACCGCCGCGGTGGAGCAGGAACAAATCTTTCGCGACAAGCTCGCCAGGATCGGCTGCGTGCCGGCCTATAAGTCGCACGCCGATTTTGCCGCCTTTATCGCGGCCGACTTGAAGAAATGGCAGAAGCTTATTCCCGCCCTGGGCATTCCGCAGATCGAGTGAAGGAGACATTGATAATGGCGATGCAGCAGCTTGCTTGGCCGAACGGCAAGAAGATCGCGGTCTCGGTGACCGTGATGTTCGAAACCTGGTCGGAAAACGCGGCGCCGAATTATTCGGTGCAGACCTCGCATCTCAAGGCCGGCACCTTCGACCATGCCAGCAAAGCGTGGTCGACCTATGGCGGCCGCGTCGGGGTCTGGCGGCTGATGCGGTTGCTCGACCGCTTGCAGATTCCCGGCACGTTTTTCGTCAACGGCCGCTGCACCGAGGACTACCCGGAGGCGGTGAAGCAAATCGTGAAATCCGGCCACGACATCGCCGGGCACGCCTATGTTCAGGACCAGCCGCTCGCCTACATGTCGCTCGAGGAGCAGCAAAAGACGATAGGCCGATGCGTCGATCTGTTGCAGAGCTGCGGCGGCAAGAAAGTCACGGGGTGGGGCAGCCCCGTGGTCGCGTTCACGCCGGAGACCGCGGGGTTCCTGGCGCAGGCGGGGCTGAAATGGACCTGCGATGTCACTTACGCCGACCTGCCGATCCGCATTCACACACCGCACGGCATTATTGCCGGCGTGCCGACGACCGATTTTTCCGACAACCGGGTGATGCGCGCGAGCCCGCGCGACCTTTACGACGCCTACAAAGGCACCTTCGACTATCTGTCGGAGAACGAGCCGATGGCGCTGATCGTGCTGGTCATCCACTGCCAGTTCGGCGGCCGTCCGCTGATGACGGCGGTGGTGCAGGAGATTCTGAAATATATCGCCAAATCGCCGGACGTCTGGTTTGCGCGGCACGAGGAATTGGCGGATTGGGCGCTCGCGTCGGGCCTCGACGAGCATAGCTATCGCGGCCGCTATTTTGACGGCGCGAGCCCGGCTGCTGCCGCGGCGCGCCTGCGCGCCTGAGCGGTCAGAACCAGCGTTCCTGAACCTGGATGGTGTCGCCGGGCTGCACCTGCGCGGTGGTCGGCGTCTCGAAGCGATAGGTCTGGCCGCCGTAATTGCGGCTGATGACGACGGATTTCCGCCGCGCCCGCGGGCCGAAGCCACCCGCGATCGCCACCGCCGTTTCGACCGACATGTTGGCGACGTAGGGATATTGGCCCGGCTGGGTCACTTCGCCGAGAATGAAGAACGGCCGGTAGGCCTCGATCTCGACAGCAACATGGGGGTCGCGCACATAGCCCTGGCGAAGCAGTTCGGCGACGCGGGCCGAAAGCTGGTCGGTCGTCAAGCCGCGCGCCGCGACCGAGCCGATCAGCGGCATGGCGATGTCGCCGCTGGCATCGAGCACGTAAGAATTAGTCAGCCCCTCCTGGCCGAACACGACAATGCGCAGCCGGTCGCCCGAATCGAGCGTGTAAGGCGGTTGCTGCGTCGTCGGCGCATAGCCGTAAGGTGAGCCGTAAGCCCCGCCGTAACTCGGAGCTGTGACCGCGGCGTAGCCCGGCGCTGACGCGGCGACGTAGGTTGGAGCGGCCGCATAAGACGGCGCTGCCGCATAGGTTGGGCCTGCTGTATAGCTCGGGCCGGAGGCATAGGCCGGGGATGCAGCATAGGTCCGGGCCGCAGGGTAGGTTGGGGCCGCCGCGTAGGCCGGCGCCGCAACCGATCCGTAGCCGCTCGCCGCATAGCTGTTCGGCGCCGAGCCGTAGACCACATTGTCGATGCCGTAGGGCGCCGGCGCGGCCGCCATCTGGTAGCCGATCATGGGTTGCCGCGCGCATCCTCCGGCCGCGCTCGCCACGGCAATAAACAACAGGAGAAGAGGGCGGGTAACCCGCATTGACGCAATCCGACCCCGTTCGAGCGCATTCCGAGGTCCGATTAACGCCAGTTATGGTTAACAAACCCTCACCGCGGCGGGTTTCTCAGCAGGTAGAGGTGCTTACTCGGGCTTGCCATGGCGACGGGCGGTCAGCCAGTCGGCAATCGAAAGCAGCACCATGACGATGGCAAAAGTCACCGGAAAAGCCAGCACCCAGAGCAGCCGCGACGTGTCCGGGTATTTCTCGATATCGAAATACCACGCCAGGGCATCGACCGCGGAAATGCCGACGATCGAGCCGAGCAGCTTCTGTTTGAGCGAGCCGAAGTCGACCTGGGTGAGACCCTCGGGCCAGTCCGGATGTGCGGTGGCGTCGATGCGGCGGATGAAATTCTCGTAGCTGGAAAAAATGACGATGAGGATCAGATTGGCGGTCAGCGCCAGGTCGGCCAGATTGAGCACGCCGGTGACAAGATCGTGCCAGTTCGTCGCCGGCAATTGCAGCGCCAGCTCAAACAAGTCGGCGAAAAAGCGATAGATCAGAAAAAGCAGGCAGATGAGCAGGCCGAGCAGGAATGGCGCCAACAGCCAGCGGCTGAAAAAGATCGACGCCTGAATATAGCGCCCGTCCGGCCACCGCATGATCACCTCCGGCGAAATTGCCTCTGCGCGATCATAGCTGGCGAGCCGAAAATGGCGAATAGCGAATAGCAGTCGTCGCCATTCGCCATTCGCTACTCGTCGTTCGCATTCTTACGCGGCAACGCCCGTGCCGATTGGACAGCTCACGCCGGTGCCGCCGAGGCCGCAATAGCCGTGGGGGTTCTTGGCGAGATATTGCTGATGGTAATCCTCGGCAAAGTAGAACGGCGGCGCATCGCGGATTTCCGTGGTGATCGGGCCCATGCGCTGCGCCTCCAGCGCCTTGGAATAGGCGGCCTTCGAGGCTTCCGCGGCGGAGCGCTGCTCCGGCGAGAATACATAGATGGCGGAGCGATACTGTGTGCCGACGTCGTTGCCCTGGCGCATGCCCTGGGTCGGATCGTGGTTCTCCCAGAATACCTTGAGCAAAGCTTCGTAGGAGATCTTCTTCGGGTCATAGACCACCAGCACCACCTCGTTGTGCCCGGTGCGGCCGGAGCACACTTCGTCGTAGGTCGGATTGGGCGTGAGGCCGCCGGCGTAGCCGACCGCGGTGACGTAGACGCCTGAGCCGAGCTCCCAGAATTTGCGCTCCGCGCCCCAGAAGCAGCCGAGCCCGAATATCGCCATCGCAAGCCCGTCCGGATAGGGGCCCTTGAGCGCATGGCCGTTGATGAAGTGCGTCTTCGCGGTGGGGATCGGCGTCGCGCGTCCCGGCAGGGCCTCGTCGGCAGCGGGTATTTCAAGCATTTTGCGGAATGAAAACATGGCGGGGGCTCCTCTTCGGCAGCGCCTGGCATAGCCAAGCCAAAGTCAGCGGTGGGAATAGCAAGGCAAATATAATCGGTGGACCGGCGTCTCGCATCGGGCAGAGCGATCACGTTCCCGATCCAAGATCATAAAACCGCTGCACCGAGACCCCAACTCAGTGGCTCACCCGTTCGTGGGGTTGGTTTTCTTCGCAATTTCGTTCGGCGGCTTTCGCCTGCCGCTTTTGCCCCTTATTGTGCCGCCAGATTCGGTGGGAGGCCCTTTCAGATGCTTCGAATGTTTGCACTCGCCTGCGCGGTTATTGGCGGCCTGGCCGCCGCGGCCGGTCCCGCCGCGGCCCAGCAGCAGCCGGTGCCGGCCGGGGTGACGCCGCCTTATGGGCCGCCGATTACGCTCGATCAGGCCAAGCGCGTCATGGCGGCGGCCGAACTCGAAGCGGCCAAGAATTCCTGGCAGATCGGCATCACTATTCTCGACAGCGGCGGCAACCTGGTGATGTTCCACAAGGTGGACAACGCGCAGCTCTCCGCCATCACCACCTCCGAAGGCAAGGCGCGCACCGCGCTCGAATTCAAGCTGCCGTCGAAGGCTCTTGACGACGCCATCGCCGCCGGCGGCGCCGGCAATCGGCTGCTGGCGCTCAAGGACATCACCCCGCTGGAAGGCGGCCTTCTGGTGCTGGTCGACGGCAAGATCGCCGGCGCCATCGGCGTTTCCGGCGCGCTCTCCGCGCAGGACGAGCAGGTCGCCAAGGCCGGCGCCGACGCGCTGGCCAAATCAGGCATGTGACGTCAACCCTGTGACTTCAGCGCGCTCGCGGCGGCGGCGTAGCCGCCCTGCGCGCCGTCGATGAAATGGACGTGATCGCTGCGCGCCGGCGACGGCGTGAAGCAGGTCATCATGGCGCCGGTCTGCCGGTGCAGGCCGTAGCGCGCGGCGCCGCCCGCCGCCGCGAGCCTGCGCTCCAGGCGATCGGCAAGCTCGGGCGTGCAATCGATGATCATGCGCAGCCCGTCGTCATATTTGCGGAAATCCGAATTCTCGACCACCTGGCGCAGATAGGTCGCCGGCACAAAACCGCCGATGCGCAGGCCCGCGCGCATGATCAGGAAATAGAGCAAGGTGCGGCTCAGCACCCGCGTCCGCCGAAACCGGCTGCCGGGCGGCAGCGTATGGCTCTCGAGCGCAGCGCCGGCCGGCGGCCAGCCGAAGCTCGGACCGCCGGCCGGCAGCGGCCGCCCGGCATCCGGGCTTGCCTCGACCAGCGCCACGATCTCCTCGGTCAGCGCGCGGAAGCGGACCGGATCGGCGCCTTCCGCCGGCATCACCAGGACCGCAACAATGAGCCCGCGCGCGGCGCGGAATTCCTCGAACCGGCATGACAGGCCGGAGAGATCGGGCCAGCTTCCGGGCGGCGCCGGCGCGATCGCGAACGCGCCGCGCTTCACGGCAAGGTCCGCCCAGGCAAGTCCGCCGCCGGCGAACATCGCATAGGATAGATTGTCCGACGGCCCGTAGCGCGCCACCCGCACATCGAGCCCCTGCTGGCGGATATGCGGCAGCGGGATCAGCGCCACCCGCAGCGTGAGGCCGAGTTCGCCGTCCGCCCAGGCCGCGGTCGCCGCCAGCGCGCCGCGGGCGGCCGCCTGGTCGCGCGGCGACACCGCGAAGCTCGCGCCGTCGCCGCCGAACACGAAGGGAAATTCGCGCCCTTCCAGCGCATTGGTCAGCGCGGCGATCACCGCGGCGCCGGCCATGTTGACCGCCTTGTAGCGTTTCTCGGCGATCGCCTTGGTCGAGGCCACCACATCGGCGATGCCGATCGCCCAATCGTCCGGCAGCGGCGTATAGCGGGCGGCGTCCATCAGGCTGCGAAAACCGCGCCGTACCGGGACGGAGGCATAGAAGGCGTCGCTGTCGCTTGGCGCGGTCATGGTTGCAAGGTCCGGTCAGTCCGGGTTCGCGCGATCCGCGCCTCTGGATGACGATCTCAGCTACGGCGCCGGCGCGCCGGAGTTTCAGCGGAGTTCGCCTTGCCGCGCGCCGCGGCGGGATTAGAGTGGCGGCAGAGGCCGTAGGCAATGCCGAAAAACGACAGCACAGTTCAACCGGCCGATGCGCCCGCGCCAGGCGAGGACCAAATCCTCGCCAGCAACCTGACCCTGCACGAGCTGTTTCAGCGCCAGACCGCGGCCATGCTGGAGCGCGCCGACCTGTCCGACGAAGAGAGACAATCGATCCTGATCGCCATGAGCTGCCCGTGCTGCGGGGCGGGCGGGTTTTCGTTTACGGCGAAGTTGAAGCGGTGAGCGGAGGGCGCCTATCCGGTGGCGAGAAATGCTTCGGCCTCGCCGCGAGTGGGGAAACGTCCAAGCTCGCGATAGTCGGCGTCATGCTCCGCGGTCTCCGGCGACCATAGGACAACATAATCACCGGCTTCCTCGGAGATAATCTCCGTCAATTCATCCGCGTCCTGAGGTGACATATGGCGGGCCCCACATTCGGGGCAATCGTCATCGCACATGCAAGGCCATTCGTCCTGCCACTCGTAACCGCAGGGATCGCATTCGTAGTAATTGCGATACCAGGCCACGTCAGTCCTTCCCCGGGAATTAATTGGAAGTGCGCAGACGATAATATCCGCGAGATACGAAGTCCAGATATCCTCGGTCTCTCAGATATTGAAGCTGCTGACGAATTTTAGGTCTAACGTTCCTGTTGCCCGGATAAACCGAGCTCAATTGGTTCTCGAAGGCGTACACGTCTTCGATTCGAAATTCGCGCTTCCCTATGGCGTCAACACACTTCATTACCTCAATCAGCCAGCCTCTCGCGTCTTGCCCCTCGTCCCGAAGGAAGAGTGTTTTATTCCATTGGTAGAGGACGGAATCCTTTGGCTCGATCTTCCCGTCGCGAACAATGAAAATCTTGCCAGATTCCGGAATTTGCTTGAGCAGGATATTTGATCCAATCCAACCGGCGCGTCGGGCCGTTGGTGACAACGGCTTTCTTTCTTCGATGATCTCCCGCACGAAGAAATGTTTTGGGACAACAAAGAGGTTGGTTACACTCAAATGTTTGTGGTCATAATTCATAAGAAATAAGTTTGGATTGTTGTCTGCCGCCAGTCTCTCACATTTGGTTTTGAATGCGCCATCGAGCACCTTGCCGCCAAATCGGGTTTACTGGCTCTTTAGCTCGTATTCCTCGCTGCATGCTGCGCAGTGAAAATCTGCAACCGGGCGATTATTTGGAAAAGGGGTTATATTTGATGCGCCGCAACTTGGGCAATAAGCCCATATCCGTACCCATTGTTCGGTCCACGCACGCGCGCTCTGTGCCCCACTCAGGTACGGTGTTTGCGTTTCCTCAAATCCGAGTTTCATCATTGCCCGCCCACCCGCGCAGAATACCGCAAGGAATTTGCAAAGAAACCCGAATTACCGCTTGGATCCGGCGCTTCATGAACCCGTTTTAACGCAACGGGCAGGGCCGGGAGGCGTTTCCCCCTTAGGGGACGATTAGTCCGCAAAGGAGGAATCCGCCGATGAAACCGCAAATCGCCATCGCAATCGCCGGCGCGGTGTTGTTGAGTTGCGCTTCGGCGGCGTCGGCTTCGCTGTTTGCGCCGGCGCCGAAGCCGGGCGACAGCCTGACTTTGTCGAGCCAGCAGCAGAAAACGGCATGGCAGGACCTCAATGGCGCGCCGGCTTCGAACGCACCGTCGAGCTTTCAGCCGGCGACGAGTTCGGCCATTCCGAGCACGCTGCGGGTCAGCGCAATTCCGGCCGCGACCGCGCGCGATGTGCCTGAGCTGCGGCCCTATGACTACGCCAAGGTCCAGGGCAAGCTTCTGATCGTCAATCCGCACGACATGATGATTGCCGAGGTGATCGCCGGATGACGCGGCGCGCACGTCCTGCCGCAGCCGTGAACGCCGCCCAGTTTCGGCGCGTTCCGCGACGCCACGCCGCAGACATGAACGCGATGTAACGCAACGGTCGCGCGATGCTGCGCGTTTCCTCCACGGGGCGATCATCTCAAAAGGAGGAGACCGCCAATGAAAATACCAACCACACTCGCATTCGCGGCAGCGGCGTTATTGGCCGGCGCCACCGCGGCATCCGCAGCCACCATGGCGCCGAAGGCGAGCGATACGCTCAGCCTTACCAGCGCACAACAGAAGCTGGCATGGAATGATCTCGACAACGCGTCGAACCAGAAGGCGCCGAGCGGCTTCACTGCAATGGAGGGCGCGAAAGTTCCGGCCACGCTGAAGATCAGTGCTGTTCCGAGCAAGGCGGCGAGCGACGTGTCCGCGCTGCGGCCCTACGACTTCGCCAAAGTGAACGGCAAGGTGCTGATCGTGAATCCGTCCAGCCGGACGGTGGCCGAAGTCATCGCCGGCTGACGCTGAACGCATCCGCATGAATCGACGTGGCCGAAGTATCGGCGCCGCAAGGGTCCGCGGCGCCGATCGCGTTACCGCAAAGATGACTCTAGCGTCCGCGCGGCTTGAAACCGCCGCGCATGCCAGGGCGGCCGAGCGTCGATCGCGGCCCGCTTCGCGGATTATTCTGGGGATCGCCACTTTTGGCCGGGACTGATTCGACACCGGGTCCCATCTCATCGAGGCCCGGCTTGCGCGGAGCGCCGCGACGCGGCGGCCGATGCGGCGCGACCTCGTGATGGAGCGCAATGCCCATTTCGTCGAGCCCGGGCTTGTGGATTTTCGTCCCACTTCTCCCCGCCGCGCGGGGAGAGGGAGAAGAGAAACGCTTCGCCGTCGGATCGTCGGTCACCGCAAGTTCGGTGGTGCGCAGGCGCTTGATTTCGTCGCGCAGGCGGGCGGCCTCCTCGAAGTCGAGATCGGCCGCGGCGGCCCGCATGCGGGTTTCGAGATCGGAAATCACCGCCTCGAAATTGTGGCCGATGGTGGCGGCTTCTTCGAATTCGCCGCCGTCGCCGGTGCCGGCCGCAATCAGCACGTGATCGCGTTCATAGACGCTGTTGAGAATATCGCTGATGCCCTTGCGGACGCTTTCCGGCGTGATGCCGTTTGCGATGTTGTAGGCTTCCTGCTTCTCGCGACGGCGGCTGGTTTCCGCCATGGCGCGTTCCATCGAGCCGGTAATGGCGTCGGCATAGAGAATGACGCGGCCGTCGATATTGCGCGCGGCGCGGCCGATGGTCTGCACCAGGCTGGTTTCGCTGCGCAGGAAACCTTCCTTGTCGGCATCGAGAATGGCGACCAGTGCGCATTCCGGAATGTCGAGACCTTCGCGCAACAGATTGATGCCGACCAGCGCATCGAACGCGCCCAGCCGCAGATCGCGGATGATCTCGATGCGCTCGATGGTGTCAATATCGGAATGCATGTACCGCACGCGAATGCCCTGCTCGTGCAGATACTCGGTCAAATCCTCGGCCATCCGCTTGGTCAGCACGGTGATCAGCGCGCGGTAGCCGGCCTGCGCCACCTGCCGCACTTCGCCGACCAGGTCGTCGACCTGGGTGCGCGCCGGGCGCACATCGACCGGCGGATCGATCAGTCCGGTCGGGCGGATTACCTGCTCGGTGAACACGCCGCCGGATTCATTGAGCTCCCACGCTCCGGGCGTCGCCGAAACGGCCGTGGTCTGCGGCCGCATCGCGTCCCATTCCTCGAAGCGCAGTGGCCGGTTGTCCATGCAGGACGGCAGGCGGAAGCCGTATTCGGCGAGCGTCGCCTTCCTGCGGAAGTCGCCGCGATACATGCCGCCGAGCTGCGGCACGGTGACGTGGCTCTCGTCGACAAAGACCAGCGCATTGTCGGGCACATATTCGAACAATGTCGGCGGCGGCTCGCCGGGCTTTCGTCCGGTGAGATAGCGCGAATAGTTCTCGATGCCGGCGCAGGCGCCGGTCGCCTCCATCATTTCCAGATCGTAGAGCGTGCGCTGTTCGAGCCGTTGTGCTTCGAGCAGCCGTCCGGCGGCATTGAGCTCTTCCAGCCGCTGCCGCAATTCAAGCTTGATGCTGGAGATGGCCTGCAGCAGCGTTGGCCGCGGCGTCACGTAATGCGAATTGGCGTAGATTTTGACGAATTCCAGCTCGTCGGTCTTCTGGCCGGTGAGCGGATCGAATTCGTGGATCGATTCCACCTCGTCGCCGAACAGCGACACCCGCCAGGCGCGATCCTCGTAGTGCGCCGGAAAGATTTCCAGCGCGTCACCGCGGACCCGGAACGAGCCGCGATAAAAATCGCCGGCCGACCGCTTGTATTGCAGCGCGACCAGATCGGCGAGCAGCTGGCGCTGGTTGAGCTTCTCGCCGCGCTTGATGGCAAACGTCATCGCCGAATAGGTCTCGACCGAGCCGATACCGTAGATGCAGGACACCGAGGCGACGATGATGACATCGTCGCGTTCCAACAACGCACGCGTCGCCGAGTGGCGCATGCGGTCGATCTGCTCGTTGATCGAGGAATCCTTCTCGATATAGGTGTCGGTGCGCGGGATATAGGCTTCCGGCTGGTAGTAGTCGTAATAGCTGACGAAATATTCGACGGCGTTGTCGGGAAAGAAATTCCTGAACTCGCCATAGAGCTGCGCGGCCAGCGTCTTGTTCGGCGCCAGGATCAGCGCCGGGCGCTGGGTCTGCTCGATCACCTTGGCCATGGTGAAGGTCTTGCCGGAGCCGGTGACGCCGAGCAGCACCTGGGTCCGGTCGTTCCGCCGCACGCCTTCGACCAGATCTTTGATCGCCTGCGGCTGGTCGCCCTTGGGGTCGAAATCCGATTTGATGACAAGGGTGCGGCCGCCTTCGGATTTGTCCGGCCGCGGCGGCCGGTGCGGCGTCCATAATGGCTGGCCGCGGAATTCATCGCGGCCCTCGCGCAGCAGGCGGTCGAGCGATTGCTGGCTGGCGGCGCTGCCGAAGGCGCCCATGCCGGACGGCTCGCTGCCGTCTTGCGGACGCCGCGCCAGACGCCCGTGGGCCGGTCCGTCGCCGTACCTGATCACACCCGGTGCCGCATCATCGTCCGGCTCTTCAATCCCCAGCGCTTTGGCCAGATCGGGATCGATGTCGCCGGGCGATACCGGCGATTTGCCGACATAGCTTTGCTGCGGCGCCTCGCCGAAGCCGCGTGTCACCGAGGCGCGGGCGCGATGCGCGTTGGCGAAATCGGCGCGACGGTCCCTCGAATTATCCGGCGGCGGCTTTAAACCCGAAGCTTCGGCCGGTCCCTCCGCCTTCGCGGGCGACGCAACCCCCGTCTGCGCGCCGATCCCGGCGCGGCCCTGGCCGATCGCGGGATTGAGCAGGTCGGCCAGCGAATCGTCGAGCGCCGCCGTATCCGGCCGCGACGCCTTGGCGCGCGTCGGCTTCGCCGGGTCCTTTTTCGAATGCTTTGCGGGGTCGCGCTGTTTCGGCGCCATGGCCACAATATGGGTTGAGTCTGCTGGGGAGAAAAGTGCGCGGCGCTATTCGAATTTGATCCCGGCCCGCTTGATGACGTCACCCCATTTCTTGGAATCCGACGCGATCAGCGCGGCGAATTCCTCCGGCGTGCCGCCGGCCGGCTCGTCGCCGATGGCGGCGAAGCGGGCCTTGAACTCCGGCGATTGGATGGCCCGGTTGATCGCGGCATTGAGCTTGTCGACGATCGGTTTCGGTACGCTGGCCGGCGCGATGACGCCGCTCCAGGTCGGCGCCGCGTAACCCGGCACGCCGGCCTCGGCGACGGTCGGCAGGAACGGAAATGCCGGCGAGCGGTGATCGCCCGTCACCGCGAGCGCGCGCACCGCGCCCGAGCGTGCGAACGGGGCGATCGAATTGAGGCTCTCGAACATCAGTTGTACGCGTCCGGCAATGAGGTCGTTGATCGCCGGCGCGCCGCCTTTATAGGGGACGTGCACAATGTCGGTGCCGGTCATGAACTTGAACAATTCGCCGCCGACATGGCCGGGCGAGCCGTTGCTCGACGACGCATTGAGAAGCTTGCCGGGATTTTGCTTGGCGTAGGCGATCAGCTCCTCGACCGAATGAAACGGCGTGGTCGGCGACACCGCCAGCAACAACTGGCCGCGTGTCACCAGCGCGATCGGCTGAAAATCGCGGGCGATATCGTAGGGCAGCGCTTTGACCAGATGCGGGCTGATGGCGAGCGCGCCGATCGGCCCCATGCATAGCGTGTAGCCGTCCGGCGCGGCCTTGGCGGTAAGATCGAGGCCCACGGTGAGCGCGCCGCCCGGGCGGTCATCGACAATGATCTGCTGGCCGAGTTCCTGCGTCAGCGGGGCGGCCAGAATGCGCGCCACCGTGTCGGTTGCGCTGCCCGCCGCCTGCGGCACGATGAGATGGATCGGCCGGTCTGGGAATTGCGCGTGCGCGCCCGTTGCCACGGTGCAGGCGAGCAGAATTAGCATCATTTGAAGACGGCGCATCATGCGGCTCCCGGCGCGCGTTTGCGGCCACTCCGGCAACTGTATTAGTCTTTCGAAAAGGGAGAAAGCGCCCATGTCCGGGTTCGACTTCGCACCGCTCTTGGCGCCCGACTTGCCGCCGCCCGCGGCAAAGTGGAACGGTCTTGCCAAATACAGTTTCGTCGGCGGCAACAACGACCCGGACCACGTTCCGGTCGACGCGCTGATCGCGGCGATGCGCGAGGTATTGACGCGGGAAGGCAAGGACCTTGCGACTTACGGTCTTGCCAGCGGGCCGCAGGGCTACCGACGACTGCGCGAATTCCTGGCGCAGAAGCTCAAGCGCACCGCCGGCATCGCGTGCACCGCCGACGATATTCTCATCACTTCAGGCTCGCTGCAGGCCCTCGACCTCGTCAACGGCATATTGCTGGCGCCCGGCGATACCGTGATCATCGAGCAAGAGTGCTATCAGGGCTCGATCAACCGCCTCACGCGGCTCGGCGTCCATGCCGTCGGTATCCCGCTCGACGCCGGCGGCATGCGCATGGATGCGCTTGCTTCGGCGCTCGCCGATCTCAAGCGCTGCGGCGTCCGCCCGAAATATATCTACACCATCCCGACCGTGCAGAATCCGACCGGCACGATTTTAAGCGAGGCGCGCCGACACGAATTATTGCGCTTGGCCTTCGAATATGGCGTGCCGATCTTCGAGGACGATTGCTATGCCGATCTGATCTGGGACGGCAAGCGGCCGCCGGCGCTGCATGCGCTGAGCAAAAGCGGCGGCGTCATCTATATTGGCTCATTCTCCAAATCGATCGCACCGGCCTTGCGTGTCGGCTACATCGTCGCCGAATGGGCGCTGCTGTCGCGCATGCTGGCGATCAAGACCGACGCTGGCTCCGGCGCGCTGGAGCAGATGGTGCTCGGCGAATATTGCCCGGCGCATTTCGACGTCCATGTGCCGGAACTGACGCGCGGGCTGCGCAAAAAGCTCGAAACGATGATGGACGCACTCAACGAGCATTTTGGCACTGCGGCCGAATTCGACGATCCGAAAGGTGGCATTTTCCTCTGGGTCAAGCTGCCGGATCAGGTCGATACGCTAAAGCTCTACCAGGTGGCGCTCGCCGCCGGGGTCGCCATCAATCCCGGTCCGGAATGGTCCACCGACAAGAGCTACAGCCGGTGCCGCACCCGGCTGTGCTTCGCGAGCCCAACGCACAACGAAATACGCGAGGGATCGCTATGCTCGCTGAAATCTGCCGCCGTGAATTCGGCGTGCCGGCGCGTAGCGCGAATGTGGAGCGGGCAAGGGCTTAGCCACTGTACCGGACTTGCCGCTTTGCGGCAATCCAGGAGTGAGACCGGGGGCGCTTAAAACCCCTTCACCACCTGCGTCACGTGCTCGACCTCCGGCGGCGAAGCAAAACAGTGCGCGACCAGCTTGCGCCATTCCTGAAAATCGGCCGAGCCACGAAAGTCGTTAGTGTGGTTCTCCACCGTCGCCCAGTTGACGAACAGGCGATAGCGATCTGGTTTTTCGATCCCGCGCTGCAATTCCATGCCGTGACAGCCTTTGGCGCGCTTGAAGAGCGGCGCCGCATTTTTCACGCCGCTCTCAAATTCCGCTTCCATGCCGGGCTTGACGTCGATTTGGGCAATTTCTGTGATCATGACTGGTTCCCGCAATAGAAACGCCAACTTATCACGCGCAGTTTGGTAAGTAAGCGGCACAAGACGGCGGCACGTCGGGGATTTACCGAATGGCAACGCTAATCGGGTCTGATCGGCGGTTATGGCATTCCTTTCGAGCTCGACCGGTACCGGGGATTCCGGTGCGCATGCGCCGCTGCGGGGACCGGTCGCGCTGCCGTCGCCGCAACTGATCGAAAAGGTCGCGCGCTGCTATGTCGTCGTCGCGTTGATCGCCTATGTCTTCGATCTGTTGCGGCAGACCCGCGACGGCCTGACCGACGGCGCGGTGCGGCCCTTCGGCGACGATTTCATCAATTTCTGGTCCGGGCCGTTTCTGGCTTGGCACCACCGGGCGGCGGACATCTACAATCTCGGCGCCTTCCACGCTTTCGAGCAAAGCGTCGTCGGCGTGCATCTTCAGGGCTATCACTACAGCTACCCGCCGATGCTCTTGGTGCTGACCGCGCCGCTTGCGCTGGTGCCTTACGTTCCCGGACTCGTGCTCTGGGTCGGCGGCGGCTGGCTCGCGTTTTATCGCGCGTTGCGTCTCGCCATGCCGAACGGACCGACGCTGCTCTTCGCCCTGGCGACGCCAGCCGTCTTCATCAATGCCGTCGGCGGCCAGAACGGCACCTGGAACGCGGCCTTGTTCGGCGCCGGGCTCGGGCTGCTCGACCGGATGCCGATCGTTGGCGGCGGCTGTCTGGGACTGCTGATCTATAAGCCGCAGCTCGGCATTCTCATCCCGGTGGCGTTGTTGGCCGGACGCCGGTGGCAAGCGTTCGCCGCGGCGGCGGCGACCGGCGTCGGCCTCACCGTCATCGCCGCGCTTTGGCTCGGGCCCGACATCTTCGCCGACTATCTGCGCCAGGTGACGTTGTTGTGGCACGTCATTCTGGAAGATGGCACTGGCGTATGGCACCGCATGCTCTCGGTGTTCGTCGCGGCGCGACGGCTCGGCGCCGGCGTGGCGGCGGCCTATGTCGTGCAAGCGGTCGCGGGCGGCTGCGCCGCCCTCGCCGTGGCCGCCGTGTGGTTCCGCGACGCTTCGTTCGGCGTACGCAATGCAACGCTGCTGCTCGGCACCTGTTTAGCGACACCTTATCTGCAGGATTATGATCTGGTGTTCGGCGCGCTGGTCGTGGTTTGGCTGATGCAGGACGAGGGCGTTGCGCGATTGCGGGAGCTTCCGTTGTTTCTCGCCACCGCATCGTTTCTTCTGCTTCCGCTGTTCGCGGCGTCGCTGGCGAAGCTGACCGGCCTCGAGTTCGGGCCCTTGTTCATTCTGCCGCTCTTCGTCATCGCCGTGTATTGCGGCCTCAAGCGCGACCGCGCCGCCATATTGGCCGCGGCGGAATAGGTTTCGCCGAAGAGACCATCGACGCCACTGGATGGCAGGGATGCGCGCGCCGCGCTAGAATGGCGCTGCCCCGACGCGCTAGTTTGGCGCATCACCATCACAGCCATAAGGTTTGTCATGATCGACGTTCTTTACTGGACCACGCCCAACGGCCACAAAGTAACAATCTTTCTTGAAGAGGCCGGGCTGCAGTACAAAATCATTCCGGTCAATATCGGCAAAGGCGAGCAGTTCAAGGCGGAGTTTTTGGCGGTGTCGCCGAACAACCGCATTCCCGCCATCGTCGACCATGCGCCCGCCGACGGCGGCAAGCCGCTCCCGGTGTTCGAATCCGGCGCCATCCTGCTCTATCTCGCCGACAAGACCGGCAAGTTCATTCCGAAGGACCTGCGCGGCCGCACCGCGGCGCTGGAATGGCTGTTCTGGCAGATGGGTGGGCTTGGCCCGATGTCGGGCCAGAACAATCACTTCAGCAATTACGCCGTCGACAAGATGCAGTACGCGATGGATCGCTATCGCAACGAGGTCAACCGGCTCTATGGCGTGATGAACAAGCGCCTCGCCGACCGCAGCTATCTCGCCGGCGAATATTCGATCGCCGACATGGCGTGCTATCCGTGGGTCGTGCCGTGGGAGCGGCAGGGCCAGAACATCGCCGATTTCCCGCATCTCAAGCGCTGGTTCGAGGCGATCAAGGCGCGGCCCGCCGTGGTCAAAGCCTACGAATGGACGCCGAAGATCAATCCCGGCCAAGGCGGCATCCGCACCGCCGAGGAGCGCGCCATTCTGTTCGGGCAGACCGCGCAGTCGGTGACGGCTGCGGCGGGGAAGCATTGACGTCTTAATTTTTGCCGCTCATCCGCGCGGGCGGGAATCCGGATGAAATCGTTTTCAACTGGGTCCGCGCTTTCGCGCGGAGGAGCGGTGACCGGCCTGCGGGATCAGTCCTGCCGGACGATGACTTTGGTGCCGACCGGCACCCGGTCATAGAGATCCATCACGTCGTCATTGACCAGCCGGAAGCATCCGGAAGAAACCGCCTGTCCGATCGTCTCCGGCGCATTGGTGCCGTGGATGCGATAGACGGTATTGCCGAGATACATGGCGCGGGCGCCGAGCGGATTGCCCGGCCCGCCCGCCATGAAGCGCGGCAGATAAGGCTGACGCTCGATCATTTCCGGCGGCGGCCGCCAGTCCGGCCATTCGGATTTGCGGGTGATCCGCAGCAAACCCTGCCAGGTGAAACCGTCGCGGCCGACGCCGATGCCGTAACGCAGCGCGTGCGTCGAGTCCTCGATCAAATAAAGATGCCGCTCCTGGGTATCGATGATGATGGTGCCGGTCGGCTCCAGCGAGCGGTAGAACACGAGTTGGCGCTGGAATTGTTCCGGCAGATTGGCGTCCGAATTGCCGTGGTCGATGCCGGGATCGACGTCCGGTGCGGTGACGGGGTATTGAAACACCTGCGGCTGCTGCGCCGGCGCATGCCCCGATACCAGGCACAGCATCGCGGCGACGAAAATCGCCGCCAAGCCGCGCGCACCTCTCGATCGTCCCTGCCTCACCATTGTGCCATTGTCGTCCCGAAGGTGCGCCTGATCAATAGCCATGCGACCCCTCCCTCGCGACGGCCAGATGGTCGTTCATTGCGAGACGCCGCCGAGATATCCGGCAATTTTCCAGCCGTTTGCATCTTTGATGTAGCACATCTCGTCGCCGCCGAGTGGCGACAACTGCTGGGCGTCGACATAACCGGATTTGCCCGACGGCGTCGCGATGTGCAGGAGAAACGGCTCGTCGGGATTGGTCGGCTGGGTCGAGTTCCGGCAGTACTCTGATGAGCACCATGCCGAGCTTCTCGATGACCGGCGAACTGGGCTGCGATGCTGCATGCACGTCGATGCCGCCGTTGGTCGGATAGCCCCATTCAGAGGGCTCTGTGCCGGTCGACTTGCCCAAAGCCGCGAAAGCATCGGCATCGATGATCGGGTCGGCCGGCGCGCAAACCACGCCCTTCTGCTGCGGTACGGCAGCGGCCGTCGGCTCGTTGGCATATCCGGCCACGACGTCCCAGCCGGATCCGTCCTTGGCGTCGAGATTGATCGCTTTAGCGAGATTGTCGATGCCGGCTTTGTGCTTGTCGGCGAGATCGTGATCCTGGATCCAGAAGAAATTCTGCTCCACGATGAGATGGCCGAGCCCGGCGCGATCCTTGTTGGCAGCGATCGCGGCGAGTTGCTTCCGAAAGGCGACAAAGGCCGGGTCGTCGAACGGCGCCGGTGGTTTGACCGCAATAGTCTGGTACGGCTTGATCGGCGGCAAAGGCGGCGGCTTCAGCCCGCCGCCGGGTAGCGTCAAGGCCGGCTGCGCGAAACCGGGCGCTCCAGCCAGCGCCGAGATCATGACGACAGCGAGGCTCAGAGCGGCGGCGGCAAACGAGCGGCGCATCGGAAAATCTCCGGTTCGGTGTCCGTGGCAATGCCCCGTGAAATAAGGGCGAATTGCGTCCGCGGTGCGGCGGTCCGTCGCACCTGCCACTAATTTCGCGCGCCGTCAAAACCGGCAATGCCGGCTTACGGCTCCTGGGCCGTGATGCCGAAATTCTCGGCCAAACTTCGTTGCAATTGGTCGACCGTGTATGGCTTCGGCAGCAATGCCGAGCCCTCGACGAGCATCGCATTCATTCCGTCGGTGACACCTTGGCCTGTCGTGTAAAGAACGCCGATCCCCGGCCGGCGCTCCGCCACTTGCTTGGCCAGATGCAGGCCCGCCTGCAGATCGCCGTGCAACCCGATATCGGTAAACAGCAGATCGATATGATCGGTGACTTCGAGCGCGGCCAAAGCCTCCTCCGGCGTTGCCGCCGAGACCGTCCGATGCCCTTGTTCGTTGAGACAAGATTCGGCGAGGACGCGGACTTGTTCCTCGTCTTCCACAATCAGGACAATTGCCATTACTAACGAGCCCACCTGCGCCCGGAACGTCAAATGACATAGTCGAAAATCGTTCCTGGATTCTCCACCGAAATATCGTGTTAGATGGCCGCAGGTAGTATTTTACCGGACAGTCGCCTTCTCACGCGCTCCCAAGTGTTCTGCCGTCAATACGACTTCGGCAGTCCGAGAACTTTCTCGGCGATGAAGCAGAGAATGAGTTGCGGCGACACCGGCGCCAGCTTCGGGATCATGATTTCCCGAAAGTAGCGTTCGACCTGGTATTCCTTGGCGTAACCGAAGCCGCCGTGGGTCGTCACCGCGGTCTGACAGGCTTTGAAGCCGGCTTCGGCGGCGAGATATTTCGCCGCATTGGCCGCCGGTGCGCACGGGATGCCGTGGTCGTATTGCCAGGCCGCTTTGAGCATCATGAGATCGGCCGCTTCAAGCTCCATCCAGTTTTCGGCGAGCGGATGCTGGATCGCCTGGTTTTGACCGATCGGACGGCCGAACACGACGCGTTCCTTGGCGTAGGCGGTGGCGCGCATCAAAGCGGCGCGGCCGAGCCCGATCGCTTCGGCGGCGACCAGCACGCGTTCGGGATTAAGTCCATGAAGAATGTATTCAAAACCGCGGCCCTCCTCGCCGATCCGGTCCGCGACGGGCACTTCCAGGCCGTCGATGAACAACGCGTTGGAATCCACCGCCTTGCGGCCCATTTTCTCGATCTCGCGCACTTCAACGAAGCGGCGGTCGAGCGCGGTATAGAACAGGCTCAAGCCCGCGGCCGGCTTGCGGCCGGCTTCGAGCGGCGCGGTGCGGGCGAGGATCAGCATTTTGTCCGCGACCTGCGCCGTGGAGATCCAGACTTTCGCGCCGCTCATGAGATAAATATCGCCGCGGCGTTCGGCCTTGGTCTGCAGCTTGGTGGTGTCGAGCCCGGTATTCGGCTCGGTCACGGCAAAGCAGGCTTTTTCCTCGCCGGCGGCGATCGGCGGCAGCATGCGGGCCTTCTGCTCCTCGCTGCCATACACGACGACCGGATTGAGGCCGAAAATATTCATATGCACCGCGGACGCGCCGGAAAGTCCGGCGCCTGACGCGGTGATCGTCTGCATCATGATCGCGGAGTCCGACACGCCGAGACCCGATCCGCCATAGGCCTGGGGGATGCAGATGCCGAGCCAGCCGTCGGCGGCGATCGCACGATAAAATGCTTGCGGAAATTCGCCGTCACTATCGCGCTTGAGCCAATATTCGTCGCCGAAGCGCGCGCAGATCTTTTCGATCGCCGCGCGCACCGATTGCTGAAGTTCTGAGAGGGCAAAATCGATGGCGTGTTACTCCGGAGTTCTCGCGATGACGAGCGTAGCCCGGATTGAGCGCAAGCGAAATCCGTGATCCGGCGCCGCGGAATTACTCCGCCGCTTCATCCCCTCGGCATCGATAAAGCCGCCGGCCTGGCGGTGCCACAGCGCCGCATAATGGCCGCCGTGGGCGAGGAGTTCGCGGTGCGAGCCCTGCTCGACGATGCGACCGTGTTCGAGCACGACCAGCCGATCCATCTGCGCGATAGTCGAGAGCCGGTGCGCGATGGCGATCACGGTCTTGCCGGCCATCAGCGTGCCGAGGCTCGACTGGATCGCGGCTTCGACCTCGCTGTCGAGCGCCGATGTCGCTTCGTCGAACACCAGGATGGGCGCGTCTTTGAGGATCACCCGCGCAATCGCGATGCGCTGGCGCTGGCCGCCGGAGAGTTTGACGCCGCGCTCGCCGACATGGGCGTCGTACCCGTGCCGGCCCTGCCAATCTTCAAGGTCGAGGATGAAGTCGTGGGCGTGGGCGAGCCGCGCCGCGCGCTCGATCTCCGCCTCGGCCGCAGTCGGCCGGCCGTAACGGATATTGGCGCGGATCGAGCGGTGCAACAGCGAGGTATCCTGCGTCACCACCGAGATCTGCGAACGGAGCGATTCCTGCGTCAGGTCGGAGATGTCCTGGCCGTCGATCGCGATCGCGCCGCCTTCGAGGTCGAAGAAGCGCAGCAACAGGTTGACCACCGTCGATTTACCGGCACCGGAGCGGCCGACCAGACCGATCTTCTCGCCGGCCTGTATGGTCAAATTGAAATTCTGCAGCACGCCGACGTCGCGGCCGTAGCCGAAATTTACATCCTTGAACTCGATGCGGCCGGCGCGCACCGTCAATGGCCGGGCATCGGCGGGATCCGGCAATTGCAGCGGCTGCGCGATGGTCAGCATGCCCTCCTGCACTACGCCGACATCTTCGAATATTTCGGTGATCCGCATGGCGATCTGGCGCGACATATTGGTGAGCTGCAGCGTCAGCGGCAGCACCATGGCGATGACGCCGACCTCGACTTCGCCGTAACGCCAGAGCACGAGCGCCAGTGCTCCCGAGCCGGCAATCAGCAGTGCATTGAGCAGATCGAGGATGGTGACGAATACGGTGAGCAGGCGCTGCGCGGCGGCGAACAGGTCGACGTGGCGGTCGACCGCGTTGCGCACATATCTGTCCTCTTCGCTGGCGCGCGCGAACAACTTTACGGTGAGGATATTGGTGTAGCTGTCGACGATGCGCCCCATGAGCGTCGAGCGCGCCACCGAGCTGACTTTCGAGCGCTCGCGCATGCGTGGGACAAAAAAGTACAGCAGCGCCGCGTAGCCGGAGAACCAGAGTATGATCGGCACCGCCAGCCAGCGGTCGGCCGAGGCCGTCAGGCCGATGGCGGAAACGCCATAAACCAGAATGTACCAGACCGTGGTGACGGTGGCGGTCAGCGTCGAGCGCACCGACGGCGCGGTCTGCATCACGCGGTTCGAAATTCGTCCGGCAAAATCGTTTTGAAAGAACGCCCAGCTCTGCCGCACCACGTGCCAATGCGATTGCCAGCGGATCAGTCCGGTGAACGGCGCAGCAATGGCCTGATTGGTGATGAGATAGCGCGTCAGCGTCACCGTCGGACGCACGATCACCACCACGATCGCCATGCCGACGAGCCACGGCCAGCTTACGGCAAGAAAGCGATCCGGCGGTGTCTTGGTCACCATGGTGACGACGCGGCCCATGAACCATGGCACCGCGCTGTCGGTGAGCGCGACGAACAGTTCCACCACGAATAAAGCCGCGAACAGCCATTTCGCCTGGCGGGCAAAGTGCCACAGGAAGGCGATCAGTCCGGGCGGCGGCTCGGGATGGTCGGGCGCTGCCGTCGGCGTCAAGAATCGTTCAAAAAATGCAAACATTTCCGGATGGCTACAGGCCCAGTCTACATGGCGTCAACCGTCGCGCCGATCAAGGCTGGGGCGCGGTTGCGAAGCCGGTCATGACAGCGTTGCTGACCTTTTAGCACGCCGGCACCCGTGTCATCGTTGCAACGAGCATGAGCCCCGCAAGTGGGCACCGCCATTGCGGAAAAGATCATGTTTCGCGAAGCACCAAGGGGGAACGCCATGAAGCGAGCAGGCTGCGTCGCCACGCTGGTTGCGTTGGTCGCATTCGTAGCGAGCGCGGTTCTTGCGCTTGCCGACGATTATCCATCGCATCCCGTCACCATGCTGGTCGGCTTTCCGCCCGGCGGCCCAACCGACACGCTGGCGCGCATCCTCGCCGACGCCATGCAGCCTTCGCTCGGCCAGTCGGTGGTCGTCGAAACCGTCAGCGGCGCCAGCGGCACCATTGCGACCGGCCGCGTCGTCCATGCCAGTGCCGACGGCTATACGATCGGCATCGGCAACTGGACGAGCCATGTCGGGTCGCCGGCGCTTTATTCGCTCGACTACAATATTTTGACGGACCTGCAGCCGATCGCGCTGCTGGCGACGTCGCCGCTGTGGATTGTCGGCAAGAACGCCGTGCCGCCCAAGTCCGCGTCCGAGCTGATCGCCTGGGTGAAATCAAAGGCAACGCCGATTACGTTCGGCACCGTGGGCACCGGCAGCGCCGCACATCTGTGCGGCCTCTACTTCGCGCAGAAGACCGGAGCGCATTTTCAGTATGTGCCATATCGCGGCGGCGCGCCGGCGATGCAAGACTTGATCGGCGGCCAAATCGATTTGTCGTGTCTCGAAGCATCGCAAACGCTTGGCAATGTACAGGCGGGCCGCTTCAAGGCCTTCGCCGTCATGAGCGAACAGCGCTGGCCGAAATCGCCGGACACCCCCACCATGATCGAATCCGGCGTGCCGGGACTTTCAATCTCGTTCTGGCACGGCTTGTGGACGACCAGGGGCACGCCACAATCGATCGTCGCGCGCCTCGACAAGGCGGTCATGGCGGCACTCGCCAATCCGGCGGTGCGGGCGCGCATCGAGGCGCTCGGCCAGGTCATATTCCCGCCGGACCAACAGAATCCGGCGGCGCTCGCGGCCTACCATAAGGCCGAGCTCGACAAATGGTGGCCGATCATCAAGTCGGCCAACCTCAAGGTCGATTAGAGTACGATCCGGAAAAAGCCGGCGGCGAGGCTGCGTTTAAGACGCCTCGCTCACAGGCGAAGGATGACGGCGTGCAGCGCCTGGGCGCGCGCCATGCCGATCGACACCGCGGTGGCGGCGACCAGCAGGGAAACCGCGAGCGCCAGCGTCGCAAAGAGTTCGACGCCGGCTCGGCGTCGCTTGGCAATGGTCTTCCCGGCAATGGGGGACGTGAAACCGTCCTGCCCGGTCAGCTCAGTCATGGACGTTCCATCCTTGGCGAATCAGCCCTTGGCGAATCAGCGTGTTGCATTGCCGAAATGTCGCGTCGAAGTTGGGCGACGCCATTGAAAAATAAAGGCGCTTCGGTGTTTTTTGGTTAACGCCTGGTTAACGCGGCGAGCGCCGCGAACGATAAACTGGAGCTGTGCTTTTCAGGAGACGACGTGAATCACAGCGCCGGCACGGCGGCCGCGGGGTGAAATTCCATCGGCACATGGCCGGGCTCATTGGCGACCCGATCAAGCCAGGCGCGGATCGCGGGAAATGCAGCGAGATCGTAGTCGCACTGGTTCGCGACGTGGGTATAGGCGTACAGCGCGATGTCGGCGATGGTGTAACGGTCGGCGGCGAAGAAGTCGTGCAGCACGAGATGCTTCTCCATGACGCCGAGCGCGCGGTTGCCTTCTTCCATCCAGTCTTCGAACGCGTGCTGCTGCAAATCGCGTCCACCCTTGATCAGAGTAAGCCAGAAATAGGCCGCGCCGATATTCGGCTCGAGACTGTGCTGCTCGAAGAACATCCATTGCATCGCGTCGGCACGGTCCATTCGATCCTCCGGCGCCAGCGACGAGCCGCCGGCGATATACCAGAGGATGGCGTTAGACTCGGCGAGATAGCGGTCGGGCGCGACTTGCAGCAGCGGCACCTGGCCGTTCGGATTCTTGTTGAGAAATTCCGGGGTGTGGCTCTCGCCCTTGAGGATGTCGACTTCGACGAGCCGATAGGGAACGCGCAATTGCGCCAAGGCAAGTCGCGCCTTGTAGCTGTTGCCGGACCGCTGCATCGAATAGAGGGTAAACATTGCCGCTTCCAGTTGCCGTGCGGCAGTAGCGCCTGAGTGTTGCCGTCTTACGACTTCAGCGCGGCGATGTCATGGCGTTTTGTCTGGCGTGTGGTTTGCGCCACGAGGTCGCCGGCGCAGCGAAAGCCTCGCTGCGCTGCAATATCAGGGCGAACATCGTGAGCATGGCCGGCACGCCGAGCGGAACCAAGCTCACATGCGCGATCGTGCGGGCAACGAGCGGCATCAGCCAGACGGCTGCGAGAATCGTTTTCTCCCAGGGGCCGAAACCGCGGTTGAAACCGTCCACGGCAACAAACGCGATGGCCGGCGCCAGCACCATCATGTCGTAATCGAAGCTATAGGGAGTGGCGAGAATGGTGCCGAGGCAGAGCGCCGCGGCCTGCAACGGATACGGCGCCGCACTGTGCCACAGCCATGCCAGCGCTGCGGCGAGCGCGACGATCGTGGCGCCTTGCAGCGCATAGGCCAGCGCGATTGGCGCGCCCCACATGCGCGCCCAGGCAAACACGCTTTGAATCTTGTACCAGCCGGTATTGCCCTGTTCGAGCACGACGGTGCGCGTGAAATGCGTCGAGGCGAGAAACGCGTCCCACACCGACGTGCCGAATGTCAGGGTAGCGACGATGGTAAGCACCACGACGGTTGCGGCCGCTGCAGCGAAGCATTTCCAGCGGCCGCTCACGCCGAGCACGATCGGCAGCATCAGCCCGTATTGCGGCTTGTAGATCAGGCAGCCGAGTAAAATGCCGGCGAGCAGCGGACGGCGGTCGAGCACAAGAAGCGCGCCGCCGAGCAGCGCCGCGGTGAGGAAGCCGTTCTGGCCGTGCCCGACATTGATCAGCACCGCCGGGAAGGCAAGCGCGAGGAGGAGCCAGTCCGCTGTCGTTCCGGAAGCCGCGAAGCGGCTGTCCGGAATCCATAGCCACTGTTTGATAGAGCCGAGATGCGGTGCCTGTTGCTTTGCCTCGGTGATGATGGATTCCGGGCTCGCACTGCGCGCGCCCCGGAATGACGAGAGGATCCCCAGCATCACCAGCAGATAAAGTCCGAGCGTGACGGTTTGCCAGATCGCAAGCGCCAGTCCATAGGGCAGCCACGCCAGCGCCGCGGCGATGAACAGAAAATAGGGCGGGTAATGCCAGCCGTAGAACTGGGTGCCGTCGCCGAACAGCGCGCGCTCGCGGGCGAATTGCTGGGGCGGGTCGAAGGCTGCATCGGTATTGCCGTCGCGCACATAGGTGCCGGCGGCATAGACGTTGGAAAAGTCGGTTCCGAGCGGCCGGCCTTTGAGGTCAACGGCGCCGAGCGAGGTCACGACCAGAAGCAGAAATCCGGCGGCCGACGCGATCAAGAGCGCGATAGCGACCAGCCGAATGCGCTCGGGCGAAAGCCAATCGCCGCTGCGCAAAATCTCGCGTACCCGCTCCATGGTGTCCCCGGAATGCCCTGGAACGTGATCCCGAAACGGGGGTTGCCGGTTCTCGGAAGCGATCACGCTCGCTCGAGGGTTTATTAGGCCAGCCCGGCCTTAACGGAGTGTTGCGCGGGCAACGCGGTGCGCCGGAAATGCCGCAGATGTGAGGGCCAATTGCGGGTTTTACGCTTGCCTGCGGGCGAACGGAGCCTTACCAAGCACCCGCTTTCAGGCATCCGGAGAATCGAAAATGGCCTTCATTGCGGACCAGATCATGCGCATCAAGCCGTCGGCGACCATCGCCGTCACGGATAAAGCGCGTGCGCTGAAAGCGGCTGGCCGCGACGTCATCGGTCTCGGCGCCGGCGAACCCGATTTCGACACGCCCGACAACATCAAGCTGGCGGCGATCCGGGCGATCAGTGAAGGCAAGACGTCGAAATATACCGCGGTTGACGGCATGGCCGAGCTCAAGGCCGCGGTGGCGCGCAAGTTCAAGCGCGAGAACGAGCTCGACTACAAGCCGTCGCAGATCATTGTCGGCACCGGCGGCAAGCAGGTGCTCTATAACGCGCTGATCGCGACCATCAATCCGGGCGACGAGGTGATCATCCCGGTGCCCTATTGGGTGAGCTATCCCGACATGGTGCTGCTCGCCGGTGGAACGCCGGTTGAGGTGATCACCACGATGGACTCCGGCTTCAAGATGAAGCCGGAGGCGCTGGAAAAGGCGATTACCCCGAAGACCAAGTGGATCATCTTCAACTCGCCGTCGAACCCGACCGGCGCGGCCTATACCAGGGACGAGCTGAAAGCGGTGACCGACGTGCTGCTGCGTCACCCGCAGGTCCACGTCATGGCCGACGACATGTACGAGCACCTGGTCTACGACGACTTCCAGTTCTATTCGCCGGCGCAGCTCGAGCCGAAACTCTACGAGCGCACGCTGACGGTGAACGGCTGCTCAAAAGCCTATTGCATGACCGGCTGGCGCATCGGCTATGCCGGCGGGCCGGAGAAACTGATCAAGACCATGGCGATGATCCAGTCGCAGTCGACCTCGAATCCCACCGCGGTAGCGCAATATGCCGCGATCGAGGCGCTCGACGGGCCACAGGATTTCATCCCCAAGCACAACAAGATCTTCAAGGAGCGCCGCGATCTGTGCGTCTCGATGCTCAATCAGGCGAAGGGTTTGCAGTGCCCGAAGCCGGAAGGCGCGTTCTATGTCTACCCGTCCTGCGCCGGCGCGATGGGCAAAGTGGCGCCGACTGGCAAGAAGCTTGCGACCGACGAGGATTTCGTCACCGAGCTGCTTGAAGCCGAAGGCGTTGCGGTGGTGCAGGGCACGCCGTTCGGCGTCGGCCCGGCGTTCCGCATCTCCTACGCGACGGCAACCTCGGCGCTCGAAGAAGCCTGCACGCGCATCCAGCGCTTCTGCGGCAATCTGCAATAGACGTCATGGCCGGGCTCGTCCCGGCCATTTCGTTTCACAAGGTCCTGCCCCATTAAACGAAATGCCCGGCACAAGGCCGGGCATGACGCCGAATTTCTCTAATCGGCTTGCGCGCTACCCGGTCGGCGGCGCGATCTCGTCGAGGCTCTTCTGCCGCGCCTCAGGCCCGAGCTGGGTCACCGATACGGCCGCGATGAACAGAAGGATGGCCAGCGATACGAACACCGTCATCAGGCCAAACCCGTTCTGCACCCACAGAATCGTTGGCATGATGAAGGCCGTCGCCAGCCGTCCGACGCCCGCCGCCCAGCCGAAGCCAGACGCGCGCGCGTTAGTGGGGAACACTTCGGAGGCGAAGATCTGCATCGAATTGCCGGCGACCTGCACGAAGAAGATCATGATGAAGCCGGCCACCATGAGTTCGACGGCGGTGGCGGCATTGGCAAATACGATCGCCATCAGGCCCGCGGCAATGAAGGTGCAGACCGACGTGATCTTGCGGCCGAATTTGTCGAGCGCGTACATCATGAAGAGGCTGGCGCACGGCACGGCGAAGTTCATCGCCAGCGTGTATTGCAGCGACTTGGTGACCGAGAAGCCTTTCGCATTCATGATGTTCGGCAGCCAGGCGCCAAGCCCGATGGCGACCCCGAAGAATGCCGTGAAGCAGATCATGCCGGCGATGACGCGGCCGGGGAACATCTTGAAGACCACCGCGAACGGGTCGCTCTTGGTGTTGCTGGCGGCATCGGTCGACAACGGCTGCGTCGGCCCGGCAATGCCGAGCCGGCCGAGCACGTCGATCGCTTCCTTGCCCCGGCCATGGGTCGCCAGATAGCGCGGCGATTCCGGCAGCGAGAATCGGAAGATCCAGACGATCAGTGCGCCGACGCCGACTACCAGCCAGACGCCGCGCCAGACGTTCTCAGGCACCGTGAGCGTGCTGCCAAGCAACAGCACGAGTGCCGTTCCGATCGGCCACACGCAGGCGCCGCCGATGAAATGCACGATTGCCAGGATACGGCCGCGAATGCGTTTCGGCGCATATTCGCCGGCATAGGCGAAGGCCAGCGGCTGCTCAGCGCCCAAGCCGACGCCGGCGATAAAGCGGCAGATGATCAGCAGGGTCACGCTTGGGGCGAAGGCTCCCAAAATGGTGAACACGCCGAACAAGAGCAGGTTGAACTGATAGATGAAGCGACGGCCGAAGCGGTCCGAGAATTCGCCCTGGCCGGCGGTGCCGAGGAACAGGCCGAACACGGTGGCGCTGCCGATGGCGGCAACTTCGGCGCCGGTCGCAAAATTGGAATGCAGCAGGTAGGGAACGAGCGAGCCGAACACCGTGAAATCGATGACGTCGAAGAAATAGCCGGCGGCGATTAGCGCGACCACCTTGCGGTGGAGCGGCGATATCCTCGCTTCGTCAAGAGCCTGGCCGACAAACCCTTCGATCGTCTGCGGGCCCCCGTGCGCGCCGGCAGCCCCCGCACCGATTTGTCCCGCCGTCATCGTCGCCATGCGATCCTCCCCATGGTCATAAAATACCGGCCGCTCCGGCGGCTCTTGAGTGAACGAGTGTGGAAGGGCGCGCGCCCACTGTCAATGCAGGTGCGGCACAATCGCCGTCGTTGTAGTGCCATCAGCCCTCAAATTGCAAAATATAAAGTCCGGCATTGGAATCGGTGACATACATCCGCGCTTCGGCGTCGACATAACAATCGCAGGATTGAATCACCTGCGGCCGGTTCGGCCGCGGATCGAACATTCTCTCCGGCCCGGGCGGAACGAAATATCCGACTTCGCGCGGTGCAAACGGATTGGCGATGTCGTATGCGCGCACGCCGGCATTGTGCAGCGTGGCGAAGATATAGCGCGAACTCACCAACCCGCCCGGCCGGTTCTCCCACAGATTATGCGGACCGAAATTGCCGCCTTTTTTGCAATAGTCGGCCTCATCAGGAATCGGCATGGTTGCGATGCTCACCGGATTGGCCGGTTCGCGCACGTCGAAAACCCAGATGTAGCGGAGCCCAAGCTTGCAATCGGCGAAATTCGCCTCATCGGCGACGACGAGAAGATTGCGGTCCGGCAGCGGCAGCGGCGAATGGGTGCCGCCGCCGAACGGCGGATCCCAATTGCGATGCGACAGCATCCGCGGCTGCGCCGGGTTGCCGACATCGACGATGGCCAAGCCGCCGTCGCGCCAGGCGCTGTAGGCGAGATTGCCGGCGACAAGCGCGTGATGCAGCGCATAGCGCCGGCCCTTCGGCCAGGCCGGTGTTTCGCCGCCGCCCGTCCACATGCCCGGCAGCCAGAATTTGCCGACGACTTCCGGCCGCGCCGGCTCCTTCATATCGACGATGACCAGCATATGGTCGGAAAATTCCGGCAGGTGAACCGACACATAGGCGTAGCGGCCGCCGACATACCAGATGCGGTGCGGCCCGAGCCCGCCGAGCGGCAGAAAGGCGATCTCGCGCGGCGCCTGCGGCTCCGCCAGATCGTAGACGCGCAGCCCGCTGGTGAACTGCTGGCCTTTGAGCGCATCGCCCGAGGTTCCGGTGAAATAGGCCTCCTGACTGACCTGCATGGTCCAGACGCTCGGGCCGTTGACCGCGAGCAGGAGGTCGCCGAAGCCTTCGTGGGTCGCCGTCTGCAGATGATGCGCGCGCGTGTTCGGCGAACATGCGAGGAAATTGACGGTCTTGGGATTTTTTGCATCGCGCACATCGATGACGGTGATGCCGTTGGAAAAACCATGACCGATATAGGCGAAGCCGCGATGCACCATGACCTGCACGCCGTCGCCGCGGCCGCCCTGGTCGCTGTGGCTTAAAAACCGGATGTTACGGCTGGCGGCGGCATTCATCGATCGATCCTCCCGGGATTGCGGCTATGCTCAAGCTATAGCAAACAAAACGACGGTCTGCCGTGGCGTCGTCTGGAACCCGGTCCTGCGACATTATCGCAACGGCCGGAGGGCCCATCCCGTGGCCCAAATCCTGCTGGCGCGTGCTAAACAAGAGGCAGTCCAACATCAAATGCGGGCGGCATTGCAACGCGTCTGCAACATACTTTTCAATCACTGCCAAATTGTGCCGAAGGCACAGTCCAGCCAAGGAGAAAGCGCCATGTCAGACAAATCAGTGTCAGACAAATCAGCATCAGATAAATCAAAGTCCAAAAAATCATCCGAGCGCAACGCCGCCGGAGACGCACTCGCGGTATCGCGGCGCGGCCTGATGAAAGTCGGCCTCGGCGTCACCGCAGCCGGCCTTTTGCTGCGTGACGGCGCATTGCCGGCATTCGCCGCGGAGCATCCGGCGCTTGGCACCTATCCGGCCGGCACCACCGGATCGAGCGTCTTTGTCGGCGGCGTGATGCCGCTGACCGGGCCTTACTCGTCGTCGGGCAAAGATATGCAGCTCGGCTTCGAATTGGCCGTCGAGCACCTCAACAACGGCAGCCGCGTCACCGATCAAATCCCGACCTTGAAAAAGGGCAAAGGCGTTCTCGGCAAAAAGATCGAATTCCAGGTCGCCGATAGCGAAACCAAGCCCGATCCGGCGGTAGAGGCGGCGACCCGCTTCATCCGCGACAACAAGGCGATCATGCTGACCGGCACCGTCAATAGTGCGGTGTCGATCGCGGTCGAAAAGCTCGGCCAGCGCGAGCACGTCGTCGTCATGATCGGCAACTCCGGCTCCAACGACACCACCGGCAAGGATTGCCAGCGTTACGGTTTCCGCGCCCAGCCTTCGGCCTTTATGGCGGCCAAGGCGCTGGCGCCGGTTCTGGCCAAGCAGCTCGGCAAGTCTATAAAGGCAGCCTACCTAGTGCCCGACTACACATACGGCCACAGCGTCTACAATTCGATGAAGCAGTTCACCGAGCAAGCCGGCTGGAAGACGGTCGGCGAACAACTGGTGCCGCTCGGCACCACGGACTTCTCTTCTTATCTGCTCAACATCGGCAACAGCGGCGCCGATGCCTTCGTCAACATCGCCTTCGGCGCCGATGCGGTGTCTTCGACCAAGCAGGCCGAGCAGTTCGGCATCCTGTCCAAGATGAAATACGTCGTGCCCAATATCTCGCAGTTCCAGGCCAAGGAGCTTGGTGCTGCAGTGATGGGCGGTACCTACGGCACCCAGGCCTGGTGGTGGACCGAGGAGGAAAAGTATCCGCTCGCCAAACTCTTCGTCGAGGATTTCGAGAAGAAGAACAACTACAAGCCACGTTGGGGCGCCAGCGAAGTCTATGTGCAGACGCTGGTCTGGGCCGACGCCGTCGAGCGCGCCGGTTCGTTCTATCCAGCCGATGTCATCAAGGCGCTCGAAAGCGGCCATAAGGTCAATTCGATCTACGGCGAGGTCTATTACCGCGCCGGCGATCACCAGATGGTCCGCCCGGTTCCGGTCATGGTCGGCAAGAAGCCGAGCGACATGAAGGGTCCGGAAGACTTCTTCCAGATCCTCGAATTGGTGCCGGGCGAACAGGTGTTGCCGCCGCTCGATCAGACTGGTTGCAAAATGCCGGGGATCGAATCCTGACCGGCTTTGTCTTGACGAAGGAGATTTGCAGGGGCGGGTTTTAAACTCGCCCCTGCGGTATATGCTGTCTCCATGCCGACACTGGGGCAATTTTTATCGCAGGCCTTCAACGGCATTGCGCTGGGCAGCCTGCTGGCGCTGATCGCCAGCGGGCTTTCCATTATTCTCGGCACGCTCGGTGTGCTGAACTTTGCCCACGGCGCCATGTTCATGCTTGGCGCCTACACCGCCTTTGTCGTCCTCGGCCATTCGGCTTCTTTTGGCGCGGCGCTCGCTATGGGCGCGCTTGTACTTCTCGTCGTCGGCTTTGCGACCGAGCGCGGCCTGATCCGGCTCTACTACAGCCGGCCGAAGGAGGATCAGATCCTGGTCACATTCGGCCTCGGCATCATGATGGTCGAGGCGGTGCGATACGTCTTCGGCGGCATCAGCCAGCGGGTGCCGTTGCCGAGCTGGGGCCAGGGCATCGTCAATTTTCACTACTTCA
>CAVXWL010000035.1:0-26409 GCA_963765365.1 uncultured Alphaproteobacteria bacterium
AGGACCACCGGCCGCTTTACGACTGGTTGCTCGACAACCTGCCGGTGCCGTCGCAGCCGCACCAGTACGAATTCGCCCGGCTTAATCTGGCGCACACCGTGCTGTCGAAGCGCGTGCTGACCGGGCTGGTCCGCGGCGGCTATGTCGACGGCTGGGACGATCCGCGCATGCCGACCCTTGCGGGCCTGCGCGGCGCGGCGTGCCGCCCGAGGCGATCCGCGAATTCGTCAAGCGCATCGGCGTCGCCAAGGCCAACAGCGTCGTCGATGTCGCGATGCTCGAATTTTCGATCCGCGACAATTCAACCGGACCGCGGTCGCCGCATGGCGGTGCTGCGGCCGCTGAAGGTCGTGATCGAGAATTACCCGGAAGGCCAGAGCGAAGAGGTCGAAGCGGTCAATCATCCCGGAGATCCCGGCGCCGGAACGCGGCCGCATCCGTTCGGCCGCGAGATTTATCGTCGAGCGCGACGATTTCATGGAGAATCCGCCGAAGAAATTCTTCCGGCTGTCGCCCGGCAGCGAGGTGCGGCTGCGCTACGCCTATTTCGTCACCTGCCGCGAATTTTTGAAGGATGCGGCCGGCGAAGTGGTCGAACTGCGCTGCACCTACGATCCGGCGCACCAAAGGCGGCAATGCGCCCGACGGCCGCAAGGTCAAGGCGACGATGCATTGGGTTTCGGCGGCAGGACGCTGCCGGCGGAAGTGCGGCTCTATAACCCGTTGTTCGTGCGGCCATCGCCCGAGGTCGGCAACTTCGCCGCCGAGATCGATCCGGCTTCGCTCGAAGTGATTGCCGATGCCCGTGTCGAGCCGGCGCTGGCGAACGCGAACTCACAGGCCGCGGTGCAGTTCGAACGGCAGGGCTATTTTTACCCCGATCGGGATTCGCGCCCGGGCGGCTGGTGTTCAATCGCACCGTCGGATTGCGCGACACCTGGGCGAAGGTGTCAGCCGGTCCCGCCTAGAGCGCGGCACGGCTCGGCGGCGGGTGCGACCATTCGGGCTGGAACTTTTTCGGTGCGGCGGAATTTTCGTAACTTATGGCCCGGGGGGCTTAGGGGCGTCGTCCTATTGCGTGCACGTCAATGCACCTCGTCCCGCCGCCGTTCCGGTGCCTTCCCCTGCGGTCTTTCAGGCGTCGTGCCGCCGGCTTTGCGCTTCTGGCGGTGCTGCTTTTGCCGCTTGCCGGCTGTTCGGGCGGTATTTTGCAGCCGGCGGGCCGCATCGGCGCCGCCGACACCAAAATCCTGTTCAACGCCGTCGAGATCATGCCGGCGATCGTCGTGCCGACCATCCTCGGCGCACTGGCATTTGCCTGGTGGTTTCGGGCCTCCAATTCCCGGGCGCAATATCAGCCCGACTTCGTCTATTCGGGCCGCATCGAGATCATCGTCTGGTCGATCCCGATATTGGTCATCCTGTTTCTGAGCGGGGTGATCTGGATCGGCTCGCATGAGCTCGATCCGTTCGAAGCCGATCGCCGCATCGAACAAGCCCGTCGAAGTGCAGGTCGTCTCGCTCGATTGGAAGTGGCTGTTCATCTATCCCGGCCGAGGAGATCGCCAGCGTCAACGAGCTTGTCGTGCCGGCCGGCGTGCCGGTGCATTTCTCGCTGACGTCGGCGACGGTGATGAACGCGTTCTTCGTGCCGCAGCTCGGCAGCATGATCGCGACCATGAACGGCATGCGTGACCCAGCTTTATCTGGAGGCCGACCATGCCGGCGACTTTTACGGCGAAGTCCGCGCAATTCAGCGGCGACGGGTTTTCCGACATGCATTTCATCGTGCACGCGGTCGCCGCGGACGATTTCACGCAATGGGTCGCGGCACGCGCGCAAGTCAGGCCCGACGCTCGACCGCACGAGCTTACGACGCGCTGGCGCAGGAAAGCCAGAACGACCGAACCCTTCACCTACCGCGCGATCGATCCGACGCTGTTCGACGCCGTCGTGACGCAGAAAATTCCACCAGGCCCGGGCCCGAATACCTCGACCGCCGAAACCGCCGTTCGTCCGATCGGGGGACGCTGAGATGCTGGGCAAGCTGAGCTGGCAAGCCATCCCGTTCGACCAGCCGATCCCGCTGGTCGCCGGCTCGGTGGTGATCGTCGTCATGCTGGCGATCGTCGGCTGGATCGTGGTGCAGGGGCCACCTGCCGTATCTGTGGCACGAATGGATCACCAGCGTCGATCACAAGCGCATCGGCGTCATGTACATCGTGCTCGGCGCTGGTGATGCTGCTGCGCGGCTTTATCGACGCGATCATGATGCGCTCGCAGCAGGCCTTAGCCTTCAATGCGGCCGGGCTATCTGCCGCCCGAGCATTACGACCAGATGTTCTCGGCGCACGGCACCATCATGATCTTCTTCGCCGCCATGCCGCTGATGATCGGGCTGATGAATTTCGTCGTGCCGCTGCAGCTCGGCGTGCGCGATGTGGCGTTCCCGACCTTGAACTCGACGAGCTTCTGGCTCACCGCGACCGGCGCGCTGCTGGTCAACATCTCGCTCGTCGTCGGCGAATTCGCGCGCACCGGATGGCTGCCTTATCCGCCGCTGTCGGAGCTGCGCTATTCGCCCGGCGTCGGCGTCGACTATTATCTGTGGGCGCTGCAGATTTCCGGCGTCGGCACATTGATGACCGGCATCAATTTCGTCACCACCATCCTGAAAATCCGCGCGCCCGGCATGAGCTATCTGCGCATGCCGATCTTCTGCTGGACGGCGCTCGCTTCGAATCTGCTGATCATCGCCGCGTTTCCGGTGCTCACCGCGACGCTCGGCATGCTGCTGCTCGACCGCTATGTCGGCTTTCATTTCTTCACCAATGCGGCCGGCGGCAACATGATGATGTTCATCAACCTGATCTGGGCGTGGGGCCATCCGGAAGTCTACATCCTCGTCCTGCCGGCGTTCGGCGTGTTCTCCGAGGTGATCTCCACGTTCTCCGGCAAGCCGCTGTTCGGCTACCGCTCGATGGTGGTGGCGACTTTGTTCATCTGCCTCGATGTCGTTCACCGTCTGGCTGCACCACTTCTTCACCATGGGCGCCGGCGCCGACGTCAACGCCTTCTTCGGCATCGCCACCAGCATCATCGCGGTCGGCACCGGCGTGAAGATCTACAACTGGATGTTCACGATGTATGGCGGCCGCATCCGCTTCACGACGCCGATGCTGTGGTCGATGGGCTTTATCGTCACCTTCACCATCGGCGGCATGACCGGCGTGCTGCTTGCCGTGCCGCCGGCCGACTTCCAGCTGCACAACAGCCTGTTCCTGGTGGCGCACTTCCACAACGTCATCATCGCCGGCGTGGTGTTCGGCGGCTTTGCCGGGCATCACGTTCTGGTTTCCCAAGGCGTTCGGTTTCCGGCTGCACGAGGGCTGGGGCAAAGCCGTGTTCTGGCTCAGCCTTGCCGCCTTCTACGTGACCTTCATCCCGCTCTATGCCGCGGGCCTTCTCGGCATGACGCGGCGATTGCAGCATTACGACGTGGCGCAATGGCGGCCCTTTGTGCTCGCCGCGGGGGTCGGCATCGTCATCTATTGCGGCGCGGTGGCCTGCCAGGTGATCCAGCTCGTCGTCAGCATTCGCCGCCGCGGTTCGCTGCGCGACGTGACCGGCGATCCCTGGGACGGCCGCTCGCTGGAATGGGCGACATCGTCGCCGCCGCCGGCCTTCAATTTCGCGGTGCTGCCCAATGTCGAGGGCGAGGAGCCCTATTGGCAGATCAAGCGCCGCGCCATCGAGACCCAGCAATTGACTGCCGAGCCCGATTACCAGCCGATCGAAATGCCGCGCAACAGCCCGACCGGCTTCATCACCGCGTTCTTCGCCACCATCACCGGCTTCGCCCTGATCTGGCACATCTGGTGGCTGGTCGGCGTCGGCATTGCCGCCGCCTATGGCGTGTTCGTCTGGTTCGCCTGGCGCGACGTCGAGGACTACGTCATTCCCGCCGACGAAGTGGCCCGGCGCGATCGCGACCGCCGCCGCATGCGCGGCATCTGGCTTGCGGCGCATGCACGCGATGAGGAGCCGGCATGAGCGCGACCGATATTGCCGCGGCGCGGCCGCGCGACTTCGACCCCTATAAGCTCGGCCGCGGCTCCGAACATGGCTCCGGGCACGGCGGTGGCCATGGTGGCGGTGGACATGGCGGCTGGCATGATGCCGTTGAGGGCTACAGCGAGGATGGCCCGCCATCCAAGCGCGTGATCGTCGGCTACGGCTTCTGGCTGTTTCTGCTCAGCGACATCGTGCTGTTTTCCTGCCTGTTCGCGGCGCATGCGGTGCTGCAGACCGCGACCGCCGGCGGCCCGTCCGGGCGCGACCTGTTCAATCCGACCAGCATCGCCATCGAAACCACGTGCCTCCTGCTGTCGAGCTTCACCTGCGGCATGTCCGCCGTCGCGGCCGACGCGCGCAGCCAGCTTTGGACCCAGCTCATGCTGGCGGTCACCGGACTTCTCGGGCTGACCTTTCTGCTGCTCGAGGCCCACGATTTCGCCGGCATGATCGCGCAAGGCGCCGGACCCCAGCGCAGCGCGTTTCTGTCCTCGTTCTTCGCCGTGGTCGGCTGTCACGGCGCCCATGTCACCGCGGGCTTGCTGTGGCTCGGCACGATGATGGCGCAGGTGTTTTTCAAGGGCTTCCGTCCCAACATCATGCGGCGGCTGCTCTGCTTCAGCATGTTCTGGCACGTACTCGACATCATCTGGGTCGCGCTGTTCACCATCGTTTATCTGATAGGAGAAGGCCGATGAGTCACGACGACGACAGCAATGCCATCGAGCCCGGAGCGGGGATGCCCGGCTACTCGATCTGGGGCGAGATCCAGGGCTATCTGCTTGGCCTGGTGCTGGCCGCAGCCCTCACCGTGGCGTCGTTCTCGATTGTGCACACCGACCTGATCTGGGGCCCGGGAATAGCGGTCGCGCTCGCCGTGCTCGCGGTGGCGCAGATCGGCGTGCACCTGGTGTTCTTTCTGCATCTGACGACGGCGCCCGACAATACCAACAATGCGTTGGCGCTCGCCTTCGGCGTTCTCATCGTGGCGCTGATCATCGGCGGCTCATTGTGGATCATGGACCACCTCAATCACCGCATGATGCCGATGGACCTGATGCTGCAGATGCAGCGCTGAAGCCGGCGAAAAAATCGCCGTCAATCCGTCGACTGGGCGGTGGCCATGGCTGCCTCCGGTTGTCCCGATCGCCCTGTTATCGAAACTTGCGCACAACCGCTCTCGCCACGGCGCACACGCTTCGGTAGCATGAGGTTGAATTTCAGCGCGCTGGGGTCGCGCAGTGGCAGAAGACCGCAAAATCGAAAACCGCGCCCAAGCGGGCGCATCGGCGTGGCCGGATTTTTGGCCGCCCGGACGCGCGCGCGCGGCATGGGGCGCCGCCGGGTGGCGTTCCGAATTCGCGGTGCCGGCGCGGCTTCGCGAATGGGCGGCGCTTGAGGTCGCCGCCGGGCGGCTCTTGCCATGGTTCGCGGTCGCCTACGGCACCGGGATCGTTTTCTACTTCGCCGCCGAGCGCGAGCCGGCGGTCTGGGCGGCAGCGGGCCTCGCTGTTCTCTGTTTCCTCATTGCCGTGCTGCTGCGCCGGCAAACGACGGCCTTCGTCGTGGCGCTCGGCATTCTCGGCATGGCGCTCGGCTTTGCCACAGCGACCGTGAAAACGGCTCTGACCGATCATCCGATCCTGCGCTTTGCGACGTCCGGCGTGACGGTGCGCGGCTTTGTCGAATTGCGCGAGGAGAGCCAGCACACCGATCGCTTCGTGCTGCGCGTTGCGCATATCGAAGGCGGCCGCGGCGACGAGAGCTTGCAGCGGGTGCGGCTTTCGGTGAAGCGCGGCATGGCGCCGCCGGCGGGCTCGTTCGTCGAAGTGAAGGCGTTCCTCGATCCGCCGCTGCAGCCGCTCGAGCCCGGCTCTTACGATTTCGCCCGCGATCTTTTCTTTCAGGGCATCGGCGCTTCGGGCTTTGTGCGCGGCGCCATCAAAATCGTCACGCCGCCGAACGCGCAGGGCCCACTGCAGCGCGCCGATGCCTTCGTTCAGGATTTGCGCGATGCGATCGACGCCCGCATCCGCGCGGTCTTGCCCGGCGATCCGGGCTCGATCGCCGCGATGCTGATCAACGGCCGGCGCGACGTCATCGACGCGCATCTTTACGACGCCATGTTCATCTCCGGCATCGGCCACGTGCTGTCGATTTCCGGCTATCACATGGCGGTCGTCGCCGGGATGATCTTTTTTCTGTTTCGCGCCGGCCTGGCGCTCGTCCCCGGGCTCGCCGACCGCGCGCCAATCAAAAAATGGGCCGCGTTCGCCGCCCTTGTGGTCACCGCGTTTTATCTCATCCTGTCCGGCAACCAGGTCGCCACGCAACGCTCCTTCATCATGATCGCCGTGGTGCTGCTCGGCGTGCTGTTCGACCGGCCGACATTGACCATGCGCACCGTGACGGTCGCGGTGCTCATCGTTCTGTTCTGCGCGCCGCAGGCGATCGTCAATCCGAGCTTCCAGATGTCGTTTGCGGCGACACTGGCGCTGGTCGCCGGCTATGAGCGCGGCGCCGTAAAGCTGCGCGGCCGTGCCGACAGCTCGCTCGGCGCGCGCGCCGCGCTGTGGGGCGTCAACGAGATCGTCGGCCTCACGCTGGCATCGCTCCTCGCCGGGTTCGCCACGACGCCTTATGCGGCCTTCACCTTCCACCGGCTGGCGCCCTATGGCGTCTTGGCCAATCTCCTCGCCATGCCGGTCGTGTCCGCCTGGGTGATGCCGATGGGCATCCTCGGCGTCGTCACCATGCCGTTCGGCTTCGACGCTGAGTGCTGGCGGCAGATGGGCTACGGCATCGAATGGATGGATTGGGTGGCGCTGTGGGTGGCGAGCCTGCCGGGCGCCTACGGGCGCGTCATCCTGTTCGGCGACGGACCGCTGCTGTTCGCGACCGCGGGCCTTCTTCTGATGGGGCTGCTGCGGACGCCGCTGCGCTGGAGCGGTGCGGTGCTGGTGCTCATCGCCTGCGTCTGGGTGGCGTGCAGCACCGCGCCGGATGTGCTGGTGGCCGCCGACGGGCGCACTTTTGCTCTGCGCGGCGCCCACGGCCGGCTTGAATTCCATCACACCGGCGGCGACAGTTTTGCGATCCGCGAATGGCTCGCGGCAGATGCCGACGGCCGCGATGTCCACGACCGCGGCCTCACGCAGGGGATTGCCTGCGATGCTTCGGGCTGTGTCGGCAGGCTCGCCGACGGTGCGGTCGTCGCCTATGCGATCGAGCCCGACGCCTTCGAGGACGATTGCGGCCGCGCCACCCTGATCCTCGCCGTGCATGACGATGCACCGCCGGGCTGCGCCGCGCAGGTGATCGGGCGCCGTCTGTGGTACGACCGCGGCGCGCTGGCGCTGCGCCGCACCGCGTCGGGCTTTGTCATCGATTCGGCGCGCACGAAAAATTTCGATCGGCCCTGGGCGCCGGCCTGGCCTGCACGGCGGACCGAGGCTACCGATGCGAGTTCAGCTCCGGCGTCGGCGCACGCACCGCCGCGGGACGCGACCCCGCAGCAGGACGATATCGAGGCGGATCAGTAGCGCCGGAACAACCCGACGAGCTTGCCCTGGATGCGCACCCGGTTGGGCGGCAGGATACGGACCTCATAGGCGGTATTGGCCGGCTCGAGCGCGATCGAGGCGCCGCGGCGGCGGAACCGCTTCAAAGTGGCTTCCTCGTCATCGATCAAGGCGACGACGATGTCGCCGGTGTCGGCGGCATCGGTGCGCTTCAGGAGCGCCATGTCGCCGTCGAGAATGCCGGCCTCGATCATCGAGTTGCCGCGCACTTCGAGCGCAAAATGTTCGCCGGTGGTGAGAAGATCCGGCGGCATGTTGATGGTATGGCTGCGGGTTTGGATCGCCTCGATCGGCGTGCCGGCGGCGATGCGCCCCATCACCGGGACCGCGACCGGGCGGCCGCCTTCATCCTCAGATGCGGCGCGCACGCGACCGAGATTGCCTTCGATGACGCTTGGCGTGAAGCCGCGCGAGCGGCCCGAAACAATGCCGTTGGCGACCGATTCCGGCAGCTTGATCACCTCGATGGCGCGGGCGCGGTTCGGCAGGCGGCGAATAAATCCGCGCTCCTCGAGCGCGGTGATGAGACGGTGGATGCCGGATTTGGAGCGCAAATCCAGCGCATCCTTCATTTCGTCGAAGGAGGGCGGAACACCGGCTTCCTTGAGCCGCTCATGAATAAACCTCAAGAGTTCGGCTTGCTTGCGGGTAAGCATCGGCGGTTCCCCTCCTGACCTGCAAGCTCCCCATGGGCGCGGCCTGCGGTCGAAACAAATCATGAACGGACACTATCCGTTCCATATGTGTTCCGCAACCATTTAATTTGCAGTGAAGAAAACAAGCGTCCCGGCCAACCGCCGCTTAACGCTCGAACTTAATGATCGTGCAGGGTGCGCCCGCCTTCGCCGCAGGCGCATAAGGCTCTCGGATCACGAGGCAATCGGCCTTGGCCAGCGGCGTCATCATGGAACTGTCCTGAACCGGCAAACGGCGTCGCCACCAGACCGCCGGCGCTGGTTTTGAGGCTGGCGCGCAGGTAATCGGCCCGCTCGTCGTTTTCGCCGATGTCGATGCCAAGCATCGCCGATTCGGTCGGCGTCGCCAGATCGCCGCGCCCGCTCATGCGCCGGATCAGCGGCACCAGAAACAGAAACGCACAGACAAAGGACGACACCGGATTGCCGGGCAGGCCGAGCACATGCATGCCGCCAAGCCGCCCGTGCATCAGCGGGCGCCCGGGCCGCATGGCGATCTTCCAGAACGACAGATCCATGCCCTCGGAGGCGAAGGCTTTTTGCACCAGATCGTATTCGCCGACCGAGGCGCCGCCGGTCGTCACCACGATGTCGGCGGGAAGGCCGCGCGCATCGCGGATGGCGGTGACGGTCGCCTGGAGCGTGTCATGGACGACGCCGAGGTCGGTCACCTCGGCGCCTTCCGCGCGCGCCAGCGCCGCGAGCGCAAAGCCGTTCGAATAGATGATCTGCCCCGGCCCAGGCTCGGTGCCCGGCGGGGCGAGTTCGTCGCCGGTCGCAAACAGCGCAATGCGCGGCCGGCGATAGACCGGCAACAGCGGATGGTTCATGCCGGCCGCGAGCTGGAGGTCGCGCGGCGTCAGGCGATGACCGGCGGCAAGGAGCACTTCGCCGGAACGAAAATCGAGAGCCTTGGGGCGGACATTGCGGCCCTTGGCGGTGGGCTTGTGCACTTCGACGCTGTCACCGTCGCGGCTGGTTATTTCCTGGATGACGACGGTATCGGCGCCGGCAGGCATGAAGCCGCCGGTAAAAATGCGGGCGGCTTCTCCCGCTCCGATCGTTGCGGCAAACGGCCGGCCGGCCGGCACTTCGCCGACGACATGAAGGCGCGCCGGCGCCTTCGCCACGTCGGCAGCGCGCACCGCATAGCCGTCCATCGCCGAGACATCCGCCGGCGGCTGGGTGCGCAGCGCCTTGAGATCGAAAGCGAGCACGCGGCCGTCCGCCTCGTCGAGCGGCACTTCGTCGGGCGGCAGCGGGCCGGCCTGTGCAAGCACCTGTTGCAGCGCCTCGGCGACCGAAATCAACGCCACGGCATTCCCTCTTACAGATCTTTCGCGCGGTAATGGCCGGAACGGCCGCCGCTTTTTTCGACGAGCCGGATGCCTTCGATGCGCATGCCGCGTTCGATGGCTTTGACCATGTCATAGACCGTCAGGCAGGCGACCGAAACCGCGGTCAGCGCTTCCATCTCGACGCCGGTTTTGCCCGCGACTTTGACGCGGGCGCGCACTCTAACCCCCGGCAGTTTGGCGTCGGCGGTAACGTCGACTTCGATCTGGCTGATCGGCAAAGGATGGCACAGCGGGATTAATTCGTGCGTGCGTTTGGCGGCCAGGATGCCGGCGATGCGGGCGGTGCCCAGCACATCGCCTTTCTTGGCGTCGCCGTTGCGCACGATGGCGAGCGTTGCCGGCGCCATCACCACGCGGCCCTCGGCGACCGCGACGCGCGCAGTCGTTTCTTTCGCCGACACGTCGACCATGCGGGCTTCGCCGCGACCGCTCAGATGGGTGAGCTTTTTGGCGCGCCGCGGCACAGAGCGCTACCGGGCCGGCGCCAGCGCGGATTTATCCGCAAGGAGCGCCCGCGTCGCGGCGGCAACGTCTGGCTGCCGCATCAGGCTTTCGCCGACGAGGAAGGTCGAGATGCCGACCTTGCCCAGCCGCGCCAGATCGGCCGGGGTGAAAATGCCGCTCTCGCCGACGACGATGCGGCCGGCCGGAACGCGGCTGGCAAGTCCTTCGGCGGTGGCAAGCGTCGTCTCGAAGGTCTTGAGATTGCGGTTGTTGACGCCGATAAGTTGAGATTTCAGGCGAAGGGCCCGCTCCAACTCATTCTCATCATGGACTTCCAGGAGCACATCCATGCCGAATGCGAAGGCTGCTTGTTCGAGCTCTGCGGCGCAACGATCATCGACCGCCGCCATGATGATCAGGATGCAGTCGGCACCATAAGCGCGCGCCTCGGCCACCTGATAGGTGTCGTACATAAAATCCTTGCGCAGCATTGGCAGAGCGCTCGCCTCGCGGGCAAGGCGAAGATGCGCAAGCGCGCCCTGGAACGATGGCGCATCGGTCAGTACCGACAGGCAGGTTGCGCCGCCGGCCTGATAGGCCGCCGCCAGCGCCGCCGGATCGAAGTCCGGGCGGATCAGACCCTTTGACGGGCTCGCTTTCTTGATCTCGGCAATGAGCGCGTAACCGCCGGCCGTCAGGCGCCGCGCGATGGCCCGCGCAAAACCGCGCGGCGGGCTTGCCGCTTTGGCGTCCTCTTCGACTGCCGACACCGGGCGATTGCGTTTGGCCGCAGCGATTTCGTCGCGCTTATAGGCGGCTATCTTTTCGAGAAGATCAGCCATCGTTGGAGACCACGATCAGGCGGTCGAGCCGGCCTTCGGCTTCGCCGGAATCCACCGAATGGGTGGCAATGTCGAACCCCGCTTTGAGGTCTTTCGCCTTGCCGGCAACGACGAGGGCTGCTGCGGCATTGAAGAGCGCAATGTCGCGAAACGCCGATGGCTTGCCCTCCAGTACCTCCTGCACCGCCGCGGCGTTGGTCGCGGCATCGCCGCCACGCAGCGCTTCCGGCTTGACCTTGCGCAAGCCGACGTCTTCCGGCGCGATTTCGAATGTGCGCACCGCGCCGTTTTCAAGCGCGGTGACCGTGGTGGGGCCCGCCGTCGTGATCTCGTCGAGGCCGTCGGAACCATGCACCACCCAGGCCCGCTCGGCGCCGAGATTTTTCAGCACCTGCGCCAGCGGCTCGGTCCATTGCTTGGAAAACACGCCGACCATCTGCCGCCTCACGCCGGCCGGATTCGACAACGGCCCGAGCAGATTGAAGATCGTGCGCGTGCCGAGCTCGGCGCGGGTCGGCCCGACATTCTTGGTCGCCGGATGGTGCGCCGGCGCGAACATGAAACCGATGCCGGCCTCGCGGATGCAGTGGCCGATCTGTTGCGGGGTAAGATCGATATTCACGCCAAGCGCCGTCAGCACGTCGGCAGCCCCCGACTTCGACGACAGCGCGCGGTTGCCGTGCTTGGCGACCGGCACGCCGGCGCCGGCGACGATCAGCGCCGCGCAGGTCGAGATGTTGAACGAGCCGGAGGCGTCGCCGCCGGTGCCGACCACGTCGATCGCATCGGGCGGCGCCTCGACGCGCAGCATCTTCGCGCGCATCGCGGTGACCGCGCCGGTGATCTCGTCGACGGTCTCGCCGCGCACCCGCAGCGCCATGAGCAGCGCGCCCATTTGCGACGGCGTCGCATCGCCCGACATCATCTGCTCAAACGCGCCGGCCGCTTCGTCGCGGCCGAGCGCGGCTCCGGTCGCAACCTTGCCGATAAGCGCCCTGAACTCCACGGTCACGGCCAAGCCCCTCAATGTACGCGCGCGCGCGCCCGGTGCGCCGCGGCCGGCGCGACGTTGCGCCGTCCGGTTGACGCATTCCAGGCCGCCGCGATGTCGAGAAAGTTCTTCAGCATCAGATGGCCATGTTCCGAGGCGATGCTTTCGGGATGAAACTGCACGCCGTGCGTCGGCAATTGTCGATGCGCAAGCCCCATCACCAGGCCGTCGTCGGTGTCCGCGGTCACGATCAGGTCGCTCGGCATGGTCTCGCGCTCGACCACCAGCGAATGGTATCGCGTGGCTCGAAACGGCGCATTGATGCCGCGGAAAATTCCGCCGCCCTGGTGGCGGATTTCCGACAGCTTGCCATGCACCGGCGACGGCGCGCGCACCACCTTGCCGCCGAACGCATCGCCGATCGCCTGATGGCCGAGGCAGACGCCGAGGATCGGAATGTGCGAAGCGGCTTGCGCGATCAAATCGAGGCAGATGCCGGCCTCTTTGGGCGTACATGGCCCAGGCGAGAGCACGATGGCGTCCGGCTCGGCGGCGAGAACCGCGGCGGTCGTGACCTTGTCGTTGCGATGCACGACGACGTCCGCCCCCAGTTCACCGAGATAGTGCACCAGGTTGAAAGTGAAGCTGTCATAGTTGTCGATCAGCACAATCATGATGCGGCCCGCGCGGCTCATAGACGCGCGCAAGGGGAGGGGTCAAGGCGCGGTACGGTGGTCAAATCGCCGGACATGCCGCTAGATTAATCGAGTTCGCCGGCAAGAACGAGACAAAAGGAGGAAATGCATGGGCCAGCGGCGCTTAGCGCAGGTTTTGCAGGCTATTTCGCAGCTCGTTTTAGGGATCGCGGCAAGGGCCAGGCCGGCTGCGGTCGCGGTGGCCGTCCTGACGGCGATACTGTTGGCATCGAACCTCGGCGCGGGCCCCGCCTGGGCGCAGGTCTATCCGATCCGGCCGGTCAAGATCATCGTGCCGACGCCGCCCGGCGGCCCGGTCGATGTCATGGCGCGGATCACCGCCAATTATCTGCAGACCGCGCTGGGCCAGGCCTTCGTCATCGAAAACCGCGGCGGCGCCGGCAACACGATCGGTTCGAAGGATGCCGCGGAGGCGACGCCGGACGGCTACACGCTGTTGTTTTCGAGCGCCAGCGGTCTGGTTTTTGCGCCGCTATTGCATCCCGATGCCGGCTACGATCCGCTCACCGACTACGAACCGGTCGCACTCGTCGCCGCAACTTCCAACATTTTGGTGGTCAATCCGGCGGTGCCGGCCGACACCGTGGCGGAGCTTGTCGCCTACGCCAAGGCCAATCCCGGCAAGGTGAACTTTTCATCGGGCGGCATCGGCGTCCTGCCGCATCTGATCGGCGAAATGTTCAAAGCCCGCGCCGGCATCGATATCGTGCATGTGCCCTATAAGGGCGGCGGCCCCTCGATCGGCGACCTCGTCGCCGGCAATGTGCAGATGACGTTCGAGAGCACGACCGTGCTCTTGCCGCTGATCCGGGCCGGCAAGCTGCGCGCGCTTGCCGTCACTACGCCAAAGCGCATCCCGCAATTGCCCGATGTGCCGACCATGATCGAGAGCGGCTATCCGGGTTTCATCACCACGGCCTGGACCGGACTGTTGGCGCCGGCGCATACGCCGGCCCCGATCATCGGAAAGCTCAACAAGGCGATCAACGAGGGTCTGCACAAGCCGCAGGTCGTCGACGCTCTGGCGAAGCTCTCCATCGACCCGCTCGGCGGCACGCCGGCCGACTTCACCGCGCAGATGAAATCGGACACTGCCAAGTGGATGCCGATCCTCGCCGCGCTCGGGCTCGACCGCGCGGCGCACTAGAGCCGAACAAAGAAAATCGGCGGAAGGTGGGGAAGCACCTTCCGCCGAAGTACCACGTGTGACACGGCAACGAGATACTTACGATTTCGATCGGCCAAAACTGCGTTGGCCGAAAACCTCTTGGTTTAACGGTCAGCGACGACCCGCACCTGCGCCGGCTGCTGCAACGGATACCGCGCATCGCGCAGGCAGGCCGCCTCGAAATAGGGCCAGGCCCGTTGCGAACAGTCGCTCCCGAGCGGGCGCAAATCGGCACGATCGGCCTTGGCGCCCGGCACCGGCGAACTCGCTTGGACCTGGAATGACAAGCTCGGGAACGCAACGAAACAAGCCGCCACGATCGCAGCGACGGCGATGGCGTAAACGGTCTTGATCATGACACCCATCCCTGTCTGCAACCTTGGTCGCTCATAGAACGCAACGCGTTCTCTGCGTCTTGGTTGCTTTTCATCTGGATTGTATTTTCGCTGCAGAGGGGAAAGCGCACAGTGACGGAGGTCACAGCTTAGCGATTTTCCATAAGCCTATGAAAATGCAAATGAATACCGGCGATCACGCGTTGTGACCACGATTTTCGCCGTTATGCCGGCTGTCCGGGGCAGCAAACCATCAATGCGAAATTCCTCCGCCACCCCACGGACCGGCCCGTCCGGGAGCGCGCAAGCCATCTTGCGGCCGTTCGGGGCGCGGGCTAGACCGCCGCGATGCCAGCACCATCGTCACGCACCGCGCTTTTCGCCGGCTCGTTTGATCCGATCACCAACGGCCATCTCGACGTTATCGGCAAGGCGGTCCACCTTGCCGATCGGCTGGTGCTCGCCGTCGGCATCCACCCTGGCAAGACGCCGCTGTTTTCGGCCGACGAGAGGCTGGCGATGCTGGGGGAGATTGGCGTCCCCTTGGGGCGCGCGGCGGGGTGCGAAGTCTCCTGCACGACATTCGCCGACCTTGTCGTCACGGCGGCGCAGCGGGCCGGCGCCACCATTCTGGTGCGCGGCGTGCGCGACGCCACCGATTTCGACTACGAAATGCAGATGGCCGGCATGAACGCTGCGATGGCGCCAGGCGTGCAGACGATATTCCTGCCGGCCGCACCCGCGGTTCGCCCGATCACCGCCACCTTGGTCAGGCAGATTGCCGGCATGGGAGGCGATATTTCGAGCTTCGTGCCGGCCAAAATCGCGGCGCTCTTGAAGAAAAAATTCGCCAGAGTCTGAAATCGCATCCGGGAGATGACATGAGCCGCCTTGCAGCCCTTCTGCTTGCTTTGACGTTTGCCGTGCCGGCATGGAGCCAGTCGCTGACCAATCCTGCGGCTCTCACCGAGCAGGCGCCGGCGACCTACAAGGTCAAGTTCGATACCAGCAAAGGGCCTTTCGTCATCGAGGTTCATCGCGATTGGGCGCCGATCGGCGCCGACCGGTTCTATAATCTCGTCAAGAACGGCTTTTACAATAATGCGCGGTTCTTTCGCGTGATCACGGGATTCATGGTGCAGTTCGGTATCAACGCCGATCCGCACCTTTCGGCGCAATGGCACAATGCCCGCATCAATGACGACCCGACCAAGGTCAGCAATACGCGCGGCACGATCACTTTTGCGACCGCCGGTCCCAACACTCGCACCACGCAGGTTTTCATCAATTACGGCAATAACGCGCGTCTCGACGGCCAGGGGTTTGCGCCGTTTGGCCAAGTCGTATCGGGCATGGCCATCGTTGACGCGCTCTATGGCGGCTACGGCGAAGGCGCACCGGGTGGGGCCGGCCCGGAGCAGGGCCGTGTGCAAAGCGAGGGGAACGCCTATCTGATCAAGGAGTTTCCCAAGCTGGATTACATCAAGACAGCAACAATCGTGCAGTAGGCCTGCGCAACAATTTTCAGGCACAGCGGCAGATTTCACTGAATAGAGGAGTTGGAAATGGCTGAGAGTCACGAATTGCCCGAAGGCGTCGATCCGCAAAATGTGCTGATCCTCGAAACCACGCCCGGCACCGTCGTCATCAAGCTGCATAACGACATCGCACCGGGCCACGCCGAGCGGCTCAAACTGTTGGCGCGCGAGCAGTTCTACGACAACGTGCCGTTTCACCGCGTCATCGACGGTTTTATGGCGCAGACCGGCGACGGCGAAAACGGCAATGGCACCGGCGGCTCGTCCTACCCGGATCTTAAAGCGGAGTTCTCCGACAAGCCGTTTACCCGCGGCACCGTCGGCATGGCGCGCAAGGGCGGCAACAACCATTCCGCCAACAGCCAGTTTTTCATCATGTTCGACGACGGCGACTTTCTCAACGGCGAGTACACCGTGATCGGCGAAGTGGTCGCCGGCATGGACGTCGTGGACAAGCTCAAGCGCGGCGAGCCGCCGTCCAAGCCCGACCGCATCGTCCGCATGCAGGTGGCAGCCGACGCCGAATAGGCTTCAGGCCGGCCCATGGGTTGGCCATGGATTTCCGCCGTGACGCAATCGTTGTCGTTGGGGCGATCGGCCTAACTGCGATCGCAGCACGCGGTGTTGCCGCGCAGCCGCTCAACAAGCTGCCGCCGGCGCGGGCGCCGTGCAGCGTGCTCAGCGGCCGCCCTTGCCATCCGGCGTTTTGCGGCGCCTTCCACCGCGGGCCGTGCTTTCCGCAATATCAGTTGCCGTTCGGCGAGAATTTGCAGCTGACCATCGTTTCCAATGACGACAACGATCCGGGAAACGCTGCGGACGCCGGCGCAGCAAAAGCGCGAACTGATGCCGACAAGGGAGTGGAACCAAAGCCGCTCAATTCAATCGGCCAACTCTACGGCGCGCTGCGCGGCTGCTGGGTGCCGCCGCCCAAGGAGGAGGCGCGTCACGGCATGGAATATACCGTGCGCTTTTCATTCAAGCGCGACGGCGACATCGTGGCGCCGCCGTTCGTCACCTATGCGAGCCATGACGCGACGCTGCAGATCCGCGATGCCTATCGCGACGCGGTGAATGCGGCGCTGGCACGCTGCACGCCGCTGCATTTCAGCGACGACATGGGCGATGCCGTCGCCGGCCGTCCGATCGCGATCCGTTTCGTCGACAACCGGACCATCGCCCAGGCCAAATCGCTGCAGTGAGCCGCCACGCTCAAAACCGCGCTTTTTGCCGCGTCAAATAAGGCGCAATCGCCGACAACGCCTGCTCCGGCGAGATGCGCGCCATGCCACCCGCCGACCAGCCGCCCGGCGGCTCGACCGGGTGGATGAATTTCGAATAGGTCAGGACCGGCGTCGAGCCGAACAGCCCGAAGGCGTCGGTGGCGCCGGCCACCGCGAGATTCAGCGGCCCCGACGACGGACCGACAAAGAGATCGGCAAGGCGCAGCAGCGCGGCCGCTTCGGTGAGCGAAAGCTCGCAGGCATTGACGGTCACGCCGCCATTGCTTGCCGCGATGAAATTCCGCGCGCGCGCGAAGTTCGCCTTGCCGCCGATCAGGAATACCGTTCCGGCAGAGCGCCGCCGCACCAAGCCGAGAAAGTCCGCCCAATGGCTGTCAGGCCAATCCTTGTCCGGATGCGAGGCGCCGATGCCGAGCGCCAGCCACGGCCGCGGCGCGGCGGCGAATTTTTCACCGACGGCAGCGATCGTCTGCGGCGCAAGCCGCAAATCCGGCTCGGTCGATGCCAGCGGAACGTTCATGTCCGCCATCAACGCACGCAGCCAATCGATTGGCTGGTCGTGAAAATGGCTCTGGCCGATGCCGGGATTGGTGATCAGCCAGGATTGCGGTCCAAGTCCGAGCCCGATGCGCTTGGGGATACCGGCGAGCGTGGCGGCAAGCGCCGGCCGGATGGTGCGGTCGAGGATCCAGACTGAGCTCAAACGGCCGCGCCGCAACAGCGCCGCGAGCCGGATCAGATTGAGCCCGCGGCGCAGTTCCGAACCACCGTGCTCGAAATAGACCACAGCCGCGACGCCCGGCTCGGCGGCAAGGAGTTCGCTCGCCTGACTCGATGGCGGCGCCAGAAACGTGACGCAGCCGCCCGGAGCTTGCCCGGCAATGGCGCGGATGAAGGGCAGGTGCCAGATGACATCGCCGATGCCGGGCTTGACCTGGATGACGGCGCAGCCGCCGGCAGTTTCGGCCACAGAATGCGCCGCATCGTGAGTCACGTTGCTTGCCGCGCCAAAGGTTGCGATATGGCCGTTTTAGCCGCGTTCACCGCAAAGACCAATGCGCACGGATTTGTTCGATTTCACGCTGCCCGAGGACCGCATCGCGCTGCGGCCGGCGGCGCCGCGCGATTCCGCGAGGCTCTTGGTGGTGCGGCCGGGCGCGCCGCTCGTCCTCGAAGACCACGTCATGGGCGACCTGCCGGCGCTGTTACGGCCCGGCGACACCGTCGTGGTCAACGACACCAAAGTTTTTCCCGCCAATCTGCGCGGCCGCCGGCTCGGCCGCGGCGAGCACGAGCCGGCCATTTCGGCGACCCTGATCGGGCGGCTCGACGGCGCGCGCTGGCGTGCGCTGGTAAAACCGGCAAAGCGGCTCGCGGTCGGCGACATCGTGCGCTTCGGCAGCGAGGGCCGGGTGTGTTTCCTCGACCAGCTCGACGCCACGGTCGAGGACAAGGGGCAGGGCGATCGCGGCGGCGAAGTGACGCTTTCGTTTTCCTTCACCGACGCGGTGCTCGACCAGGCGCTGGCCGAGCGCGGCGACATGCCGTTGCCGCCCTATATCGCAAGCCGCCGCGACGTCGATGCGCAGGACCGCACCGATTATCAGACCATGTTCGCGCGCGAAGAAGGTTCGGTCGCGGCGCCGACCGCGGGCCTGCATTTCACCGACGCGCTCGCCGCGACATTGCGCGAGCGCGGCATCGGCCTGCAGCGCGTCACGCTGCATGTCGGGCCCGGCACCTTCCTGCCGGTCAAGGCCGACGATACGTCCGGACACAAAATGCATGCCGAGTGGGGCAGCGTGTCCGCCGCGACCGCCGAAGCTGTCAATGCAGCGCGCCGCGCCGGCGGCCGCATCGTCGCCGTCGGCTCGACCTCGCTGCGGCTACTCGAAAGTGCCGCCGCGGCTGACGGCACGGTAGCGCCGTTTGCCGGCGAGACCGCTTTGTTCATCACGCCCGGCTACCGCTTCCGCACGGTCGATGCGATGCTGACCAACTTCCATCTGCCGCGCTCGACCCTGTTCATGCTGGTCTGCGCCTTCTGCAGGCTCGACGTCATGCAGCACGCCTACGCCCACGCCATCGCGCGCGGCTATCGCTTCTACTCTTATGGCGATGCGTGTTTGCTGTTCCGGGCGGACATCAACGCGCCCGGCCGGGACACGGACTAAAAACTCCGCTTCGGAAAGCGAAGCGCGCTATGTCCGCTTCATCCCGAAGGCAACCGGATAGCCACGGCGCCACGAATGAACGGAACTCCTAAGCCGAGCTAAGGCCGCCTCGTCCGTAGAGCGAACTTCGAACCAAGTACTGTCGAATGCAATCACGATAATCCAGGGACTAGCCGACGAGGCGTCATAGCCGACAAACTTACCCCAAATGACCTGACGAATATTCTTGGCCAGTTTGAACAAGTGCTTGCCAGTGACACGCATCCCAGTCTCGGCCAAGTGCTCAAGCTCACCTGACCCCGAACCGGTAACGTCCAGTCCGTACTCTTCCTGCCCCTCGACTGCGCTAACAGTCCAAGTGGCATTTGCCGCTTTCGGTCCAATGACGGGACCCATGCATCGCGGCATCACGGCGGACCTTGCTCGCGGTCGGTTTCGTGGATCTCCCTGTCGAGGGCTCGTTTCACGGAATCCACGGAATCAATCGCCGCTCCAAGCTGGATACGAAATTGCTCGATCGCTTCTTTCATCGTCGGCGGCTTATCCGCCCACCAGTCGATAACCTGACTCATTGCCGCTTCGACCGTTTCGAGCATCTCTTCTATTGCAATCTCACGGTAGGTTCTCGGCATCGCTGTCGCCTCGTTCTCCAGCAGACAGGCTACAGCAAAATCGGCCCTGCCGAATGACATCGGCAACAACTGCGCAGCAAAGTGGCGCCGATAAACAAGCCGGTAAGTACGATTGGTCGCGCTCGTCATTGTTCAGCGGCATCCCGCTCCGCCGTCGCCGCCACCCGTCCAAGTTTACGACTGGACCGGCTTTTATCTCGGCCTCAACGGCGGCGGCGCCTGGGGCCAATCTCAAGTCACGACGAATGCGGCTTGTAATACGCCTCCGGGGACCGGCTACATTTGCGACAGCGCCGGCACTGGAGCCGCCAATGCTGCGGTTCTCAACGCCGCTGGATCCGGCAATATCCATAGCAGTGCCTTCACCGGCGGCATCCAGGCGGGATACAATTATCAGTGGCGCCAGGACGGTGTCGTCGGCTTCGAAACAGACTTCGATTCGTTCCATCTTGGCGGCACCCGGATGGGCGCCGGCGTCTACCCCGTAAACGGTCCCGGCGGTCCTTCTGCCCCCCCAGCGGGTACGGCGTTCGCGATCTCCAATGCGAGCAACACGGATTGGCTTTGGACATTCCGTGGCCGAATCGGCTGGCTCGCGCAGCCGAATCTGCTGGCCTATGTGACCGGCGGTGGAGCCGTGACCCGGCTCTCCACGTCCATGAACTATAGCGACACGACCGGAGCCGTCGCGAACGCCGCGGCCGCCGCGACCAAAACCGGTTGGGTCGTCGGCGGCGGCGTCGAATGGCTTCTGACCGATCATTGGACCGTCAAAGGCGAGTTCCTCTATCTCAACTTCGGCGCCGTGACGGCAAGCGCCTCCGTTCCTTCCGTCGCCAAAGCGACTGCCATCGGCACGATCAACACCAAGGCGGATCTGACCGCCGAAATCGCGCGGCTCGGCGTCAATTACAAGTTCTGACGATCGCCGCCGAACAGGCGTCGTGCGATACTGCGCCCGAGCGCCGGCGCCATGATCAACTGGTTCGATCACGTCCTTTCCCACACCCGCCATCAGCCGGAAACACCGGCCGTGGTGATGGAAGACCGCGTCATCACTTACGGCATGCTGGGCCTTGGCATCGACCGCTGCGCGGCGCGGATTGCGGCGTTCGACTTATCTCCCGAGGGCGCCGTCGCGGTCGTCATCGCCAACCCGATCCGTCACATGATCGTGTGCCTGGCGCTGTTTCGTCTCGGTCTTCCCTCGCTGTCGCTTATTCCGAGTCAGCAAAGTCAAAGCATCGCGGGGGTCGTGCTCACCCTTGGCGACCGGGAGGCCGGCCAATCCCGCACCCAAGCGCACCGTTTTATCGAAGTGACGGAAGCCTGGTTTTCCGAAGATGCCCCGCGCCGGGACCTGCCGCGGGGATTTGCGGATGCCACCAAGGTCTGTCGCTTGTGCCTGACCTCGGGCACGACCGGCGCGCCGAAGATTTTGCAGTTCACCGTCGCCGACATGGGTGGAAAAGGCGGCAGCCTGCTGCTCGGCTCGAGCGCATCGCGGCGCTTGTGCCTGGCCGGTCTTGCCTCGGCGCTGGGTTATTGGACTTCAATCGCGGTGCTGACCGGTGGCGGCGCGCTTTGCTTTTCGGAATCGCCGTTCCAGTCGATCCGCATGATCGAGCTCTTCGCGATCGAGTACGCTATGGCGCCGACCGAGCATCTGCTGGCGCTGACGCGGGTGGCGCGAACCTTGAAGGCGCGGCTGCCGAGCCTTCGTGCGATCGAGACCGGTGGCACCATGCCATCGCGGGCGTTGCTTGAAGCCGCCATGATCTATGTCTGCCGCGATATCTGCTGGCGGTACGGCGCATCAGAAGCGGGGCCGATGGCGCGAGCGCCGGCGCGGGACGTGTTGGCGCGGCCGGGACTGGCCGGCTATGTGCTGCCGGGTGTCGAGATCGGGATCTTCGATCCGAGCGGCAAGCCGTGCGCACCCGGCGTCCTCGGGCTGGTGCGAAGCCGGCGCGATCCCCGCTGGGAGAGTACCGACATTCCCTGGATCGATCTCGGCGACCTCGGCTGGCTGACAGAGGATAAGGCGCTATTCGTGATCGGCCGCGCCGCGGATTTCGACACGCCGGCGGGCGCCGGCGCGCCCGAGATCTCGCCGGTCCACGAGGCCGAGCATCTGGTGCGGCTGGAATGGGATTCGGTCGATGCCGCCGCCGTCACGATCGACAGGCCGGGCGCGCGGCCGCAGCTCGTGGTGGCGACGGTCGACTGCGAGGACGCCAAAGCCGACGTGCTGGAGCGCATCCTGCGCTCCCGCGGCTTCGACTATGAGGTGCGTATCGTGCCGGTGCGTGTGATTCCGCGCGGCGTCAGCGGCAAGGTCAATCGGACCGAGCTGAGTGCCTTGATAGCGCGCGCCTGAGCCGCGCCGCTTGGCGACAAACCGAATCCGCCGATCCGCGGTGCCTAGGCAGCAACTTCGTACTTGTCGCGCTTCACCTTAGCCAGGTCGATACCCTCGATGCGGATCAGCCTTGTGTCGGTCTCGCGGCGCGGCGAATGCAAATCGCCTTCGTTGTAAAGATAGGCGATGCCGGGCGTCATTTCGTACGAACGAACTTTTTCGACTTTTCCGGGCTGTCCGTTGGCCGGCTGTTCCAGTTTCTTCCACTCCGTCATTTCGGTGACGCCGGCGGCCTGACCGTAGATCGCCCAGCTCGGTCCATGATCGTGCGGCGAGGAGTTTTTCGCGCCTTTGTAGACATGGGCGAGAATGCAAAAATGGAGATCGGGATCCTCGTAAAGAATCTTCCGGTCGGCATCCTCGTTCGGGCCGAGATGCGCGGCAACAAAGGCCGGATCGGCGCAGGCCTTTTCAGTATACCGGCGAACCATCTCGCGTCCGCCAGCACCAGGGTCCTTGAGCAGCGCCGCGCGACAGTCGGCCGCGAACTGGTCTATGGTATAAGACATTGCTTTTCTCCTCCTCTTTCCTGGCACATCGCTCGCTTTGGACAAACGATAGTACCCGAAAGCCGTTGATTTTTGTAGCGGTTCAAAACCTCGAACATCCAACCAGCTCACCTTATCGATGGCCCCGTATGTGTGTAAATCGCATTTATCCGCATGACCGATTTTCCATTCCGCCAGATGCTTGCTCTCGTCCGGCCAAGGACCGCCTCAGCCGGTTTGCAAAGTAACTGACTGCTGTCTCTTGAAGAAATTGTCCCAAACTTCGCGCAATTGAGGAATGGCCCGATCGAGCGGCAGGACAGAGAGCCGCTCCGCATCGCGCTGCAGCAGGCCAAACCGCTCAAGCGTCTGCAGCGCATCGTCGATCTCGAAATCGAGCTTGACGCCAAAGCTTTTGGCAAGCCACGCCTCGACGCGGGTTTTTATTTCGGCGGTCGTCGGCGATGCCGCTGCTTTGCGGATAAAATGATACATCAGCAATGCCTGCTTGCACTCCTGATCCTCGGCCGTACCGATCAGATATTCAAAGATACCGGCATTGTTGTTGATATTGCGGTAATAGATATTGTCCGCGAGCTCGACGTGGTATCTTAACGACCGGCGCTGATATTTCACCCACAGTCCGGTTGCAAGGCCACCGAGCGCCACAATCCCCATCAGCGCGGCGAGCGCCGTTTTCATCTCGGGGTCGGGCACGGGCGCCGATCCGCCGAGATAAATTCCAATCACAAGAACCAGGACGGAGATCGTCGCGTAGAGCTTGAGCAGGATCGGTATCCCGCCGGCGATCGCCGGCACGCTGAGAAAGGCCTTGTCGAAATTGCTCATGACGACACGGGCATTCGGGAACAGGGCATAGAGGTCGCCGCAGGCGATATTACGAAAATATTTGAGCAGCACCGAGCCCGGAACGATTTTCCGCCGCTTCAGGATACGCAATTCGTGCCGCGAAGCGATCTCCGCCTGCGTCTTCATCGCCACCATGAACACGACATCGTCGAATACTTCTGTCGCTACCCTGCGCCGTCTCAAGCCGAACCATTCACTCACCGCGAACTCTTCGACATGATGGCCGCGCCGATAAAAGCGCACCTCGCGGAAATCGTCGTGCTTCGCCTTGACCTCGACCGGCGTCGTCCGCAGTTTGCGATGCGCGTCCGCGACGCCCTCGTACGGTAGCTCTTCGAAATTGGCATCCTTGAGAATTTTATCGAGCGACCTGAGCAGATCTTCATAGGCGCAATCGCTCTTCGCAATGTCGGCCGCAGCGAAGCCTGCAACTTCGGGGTCGAAATAGTAGTAATCGTCGCGCAGCCGATCGAGCGTCTCCGAGTATTCATAGTGGCAGATCGACCGCAGCGTACGCGCAAATCGCCAAAACTGCTCGCATTCCGCCCTGTCGGCGAATTGGCCCTGTTTGATCAGGGCGCCGAGAAGGTCTTCCTTGCGAACCGGGATGAATTTGCCCCGCTCACTGCTTGCGCCTAATTGCGAGAACTCAGTCGTGGCGTCCAAATTCGGCCTCCATGGCGCGTTTCCCGACCGTTCGTCCGCGCGAGGCTGCGGACCGGCCAGGATTCGCGTCCGCCTCAATCGCCGCGCTCAGCGCTGAAGTCGAAGGTAACGAGCGTTTCGTAGCGGTCTCTCGATCGCTCGAAAATCTCGGGGTGGCGGAGCGCGTGCACGGCATCATAATAGCCGGTCCGCCAGTGCTCCTCCATCGAGCGGCGTGAGAATTCATAGTCCTTGGAATCTCCTTCGTAACCGTTTGGCCGATAGATGAGCTGCACGATGTTGGCGGCGTGCCGGTCTGCGGCTGAGCTCAGGTATTTCACCTCTTCGCGTTGCCTCATCTCCTCCGGCAGTTCCTCAAGCAGCACGGCCAGCATGCTGCGCAGCTTCGCCATGCGCTTGAAGTAATCGGTAAAGGTGCGGGTGCGGCTGGAGTACTGGATTTCCTTCTGGCGGGTCGCCACTTCGGCAAGATTGCGCGGGAACTGACCGCGCGCGCTCCACAGATCGACCTGGAAAACCAGCGAGTCCGGCGGACGGCGCTGGTTCATCGCGATCCAAAGAAGCGGCGTGTTCGAAATGAGCCCGCCGTCCCAGTAGAAGTCACCTTCGATTTCGATCGCCGGAAACCCGGGCGGCAAACGCGCCGCTGGCCATGACATGCTCCGGTTTGATGGCCTGGTTCGGCGAGTCGAAATAGACCAAGTTTCCGCTCCGCACATTGGCGGCGCCGAGACTGAGGCGGGTTTTGGCGTCGGCGGCATTGATCCGGTCAAAATCGATAAGCGATTCGAGCGTGGCCTTGAGCTGCGCCGTATCGTAGTAGCTTGTCGCCTCGACCGTGCCGGGGGAATGAAACCATGGGCTCGGAATCCGCGGTCGGAAGAACCCCGGCGCACCGGTCATCAGCGCCGCGACGGCGCTCAATTGATTGATGGAATTGCGCGCGGATTCTCCGCGCGCCAGCAGTGAGCCCAGTTCGCCGGCATCAAGGTCGAACCATGAATTGGTGATGCGCTCCCAGAACTCTCTTAGTTTTGCGACCCGCAGGTTCGGCGGGTTGCCGGCGATGATCGCGGCGTTGATCGCCCCAATCGAGATGCCGGCGACCCAATCGGGATGGAGGTTTGCTTCCGCCAGCGCCTCATAGACCCCGCCCTGATAAGCCCCAAGCGCCCCGCCGCCCTGGAGGAGTAGAACAACGCGATCGAACCCGGCCGTTTCGGTTGTCTTTGCGTCTTGCTTGGCTGGCGAGATTTGCCTGGTAGCCGCGTTCGCACGTCGTTGGGCCCAGGCGGCTCGCGCCCGGTCCTCGCCGTCACTTCCGCATGAGTATCGCGCCGCGCGGAAACTCTCTCGTTCAACGTGAACCTCCAAACTCAGGCGGTCACTCGAACCCACGCACCGAACGGTCGGTCATCGCTGTTGGTTCGAAGTAATCAGCCGTGAACCAAACGCGCCGCTGCTTGCGGCGAGTGCACTTCACTCGGCGCCAACGTGAGCGCCTTTCTCGGCCACTGAACGTTTCATCAGGAAAACGACCAGCGTCACCGCGAGCATCGCGACGGCGAACAGCCAGAAGCAGTCGAAATAGGCCAGGGCCGACGCCTGCTGTTGGCGCAAGTTGTCCAGCGCCTGCCAGGCCAGCTGCTGTGCGGCGGCCGGATCGCCGGTCTGCTGGAGAAAGCGCGCCTGCGCCTGCTCGATGAAGGCCTGGACCGCCGGATTGAGTGAACTGAGGGTCTCGCCGAGCCGCAGCGCATGGAATTGATCCCGCCTGTCGTGAATGGTCTGAGCCAATGAGGTGCCAACGCTGCCTCCCTCGTTGCGCAGAAGGCTCAACAGTCCGACGGCAGCGCCCCGCAACGCGGGCGGCATGTAGAGATAGGCGGCCACGTTCGCCGGTGCGAAACATATCGACAGTCCGAGGACCATGACGACCCGCGGCCAGACAACCTGGCCCGGGCTGATGAGGAGATTCATCTGCGACATCCAATAGGAGCTGACGGCCATCAGCAGCAATCCCACGCCGATCAACCATCGCGCATCGGTCTTTCGGCCGAGCGCAAAGCCGACGATCGGCATGGCAAGGAGCGCAAAGAACCCGGCCGGCGACAGCACCAATCCCGCGTCCAATGCGTTGTAACCAAATAACGATTGAAGCAAAGCGGTGT
>CAVXWL010000036.1:0-114684 GCA_963765365.1 uncultured Alphaproteobacteria bacterium
GAGCCGGCCGCGCGCGAACCCGGTCTGGGGACGGGGAGGGGTGGGGACGTGACCGGGGACGCGTAGCTCCTTGTTGTTCTGCCTAGCGCGACGATGCCGTGGCCGGGGCCGTTGCGGTATCGCCAAGCGCGATCCAGGTATTCGGGTCGGATTGCGACTGGCGCTTCACGAAGCGGTAGCCGGTCTCCGACCACAGCACGATGTCGTTGGTCTGGTTGTCGAGAATGAATTCGCCCTTGTCGGTCTTCACTGTGAGTACGGCATGACCGTCGCCGTTGCGGTCGCGCACCACGGTGATGAGCAGCGCCTCGCGCGGCCAGCCTTGCTGCATCAGCATTTTGCGTTTCGCCAGCACATAGTCCTCGCAGTCGCCATAACCGTCGTCCGGATAATTCCACCGTTCGACGACACCCCAATGATCCATGTCGGTCATCGGCTTGACATGGCTGTTGACCCAGAGATTGACGCGCTCAAGGTCGTTCCGGGCCGGCGTCGAGAGCACGACGTCGCGCGGCATCGAAGGCTTGGTTTTGCACTCCGGATCGTATTCCACGCAGAACTCGACCCAGCCGATCGGCGCATGCGTCACGCCGCCGAGCGCGATGAACAGCGGGCGCTCCTGCGCCGTGCTCGCGGCAGGCGACGCGAAGAGCGCAAGCGCGATAACGCCTGCAGCCGCGCCGCGTTTGATGATTGCTTTTGCAACCAGTTTCATTGTGACCCCTTCCCGTCTCGTCGGGGTCACGTTTCGCACAAAGATTTTGCGCCGCGGCTAAGTTGAGTCGTTCAATTTGAAGTAAAATCGCCTCAAGACCAAGTAAAAACTGCGCGAAATTCTCCAACAATATTGTATAAAATTGGAACTATTCGATTTTGACTCAAATTGTATCTAATGACGTCGGAGCCGCGCGACGCAAGGCTTTTTGGCCGCTCGCGCGGAGCGGCCGGCGACGGTGCCGTCGGCGTGGAATAGGCAGTTTCCAGGAGGAAAACGGCGGTGGGCGCAGCGTTTGGCGGTGCCCGGCAGGCCGCAATTGTCACTAGGGCGTTTACCCGCCGGTGACGTTCTCTTCGAGAAAGTCAGGATGCTGCAGGCGGGTGAATTCGACGGCGAAGCCGTCTTCGAGGTGACGCACCACCCGGCCCTGCACCTTGCCGAGCGTGATCAATGAACCGATCGGCGGCCGTTCCTTGGACGAGATGCCGGCGCCGGATTGCGATACGTCGATGATGCGGCACGTCAGATTGACGCCGTTTGCCAGGATCACGCGGCCGACCGGATTGCGCGGCACGATACGGCCGTGCCGGCGATCTTCCGGCAGGGCGAGGATGTGGCGGTTGGCGAGCCAGGTCAGCTGCGCGGCGAGCTTGTCGCGTTTACGCGCGGTGGCCGAGATGGTCATGGCAAAACCATTCTCGAAGATACGCGCGATCTGGCCTTCGAGCCGGCCGAGATGATCGACATAGGCGATGACGCGTTCGCCTGGCTTGCCGCCAACCGGCGCGATCAAGGCCATGCCGCCCGGCGACATGTTGACGACCTGACAGGGAAACTCGCGGCGATCCGCGAGCATGTAGCGGCCGAGCAGATTGACCTTGACCCGCTGGTGGCGGCGGCGGTCCTCGCTCAGTGCCCGCAAACTCGGACTTCGTTGCGCTACCGCCATGCTGCTCATGTCGCTTGTCCGGCAAGCGGGCAAGCCTAGGCGGCCGATGTTAATGGCCCGTTAGCCGATGCTGCCGGGGAAGGCGCATTCCTAGCGGCGGCCGCCTTCGTGGACGACGAGGTGACGCCGGCGCGGCGCCATGAAACGCGGCAGTAGCGTGGTTTCGACCGCTGCCCCGACGTGCCGGCGGCCGCCCAGCGTCAGCGTGCCGATGGGGCTCGCACCAAGCCATTGCGGAACTTTCAGCGGTGCGAGGATGCCGATGGTGCGCGCCAGACTCGGACGGCTGGCGCCAAGCGGCAACAGCAAGAGTTCGAGATCAATTTGTTCCCCGTTGCCGTTGTGCGCCGTCACGCCGGCGACGGTGCCGACGCGCTCGTCATTGAGGATAGCCAGGAGATCGGCGACGATCCGCTGGCTTGCCGCGGCCCAAAGTCCGATGAACGGCTCGCTCTTGAGTTCGCGGCCGAACAGCGCGCAGACCCGCGTGCCGGCAAGACGAAACGGGTATCCGGCGCCGCCGTCGAGCGCGAGGATGAAGGCGTCGCTCAAAGACTGGCGAATGGCGCCAGGTTCGATCTCGGCGCGCTCAGGCGCCAAACGCTTGCCGCGCCGCTCCTCCCAATAGGCATAGAGTTCCCGGCTCGCCGCGTGTTTCATAACCGCTCCCTGCGATCCCGCCGGCGTGGCAACGTGTCCCTGATTGGGACAGCCATTGCCGTGCAAGGCGGTTTTCCGGGATGCGGAGCAGGTCACGTGCCGACCGCGCACGATCGTGGCTAACCGGCCGATGTGCGAAGGGAATTAAACTTAACGAAACGTTGACGTTGGCCCGGCGTGCAGCGCCGCTTAGGGTGGCTCGAGTGAATTCTTCGACGCGCACCGGTTCTCGGCGGCGCTCTAGCAATCAAGGGAGGCGAGGGGATGTGACCGACACCGGAGCACGGTGAGGGCTTAAAGCCCGGGCCGTACCGGTGTCGCCGCGGAAACCCCGCGCAAGGTGCAAAAGGGAGGACCTAGGCGTCCTCCCTTTTGTTTTATGCTGCCTGCTCGGCGGCCATCCCTGGCCCGGCGCGCTATTGTCGCGCGGCGCTTGTTCCGGTTGCCGCATACGTCTATCTCGACGGGCTCAAGGGACGAGCGGTGACGCAGGAATCCGAACCCGAGGTTTCAGAGCCCATTTTCAACGTGCCGTTCGCCGTCGTCGCGACCGTCGGCGTGCTGGTGCTCGTCCATGCAATCCGCATGTTGGTGCTGACCGACCAGCAGGACGTCGAATTTCTGCTGGACTTTGCCTTCATCCCGGCGCGGTACGGTACCGACGCCGGCCTCAGCGGCGCGTTTCCCGGCGGTTTCGCCGCCGATCTGTGGACCTTCTTCACTTACGCGTTCATTCACGCCGATCTGATGCATCTCGGGCTCAACCTCGCCTGGCTTATCCCGTTCGGCTCTGCGCTGGCGCGGCGCTTCGGAACCTGGCGCTACGTCGTCTTCATGCTGGTGATGGCGGCGATCGGCGCGCTGGCGCATCTCGTCAGCCATGCCGGCGCCATGGTGCCGATGATCGGGGCATCGGCGGCGATCTCAGGCGCGATGGCCGCGGCAATGCGCTTCGTGTTTCAACAGGACGGCCCACTGGCCCACTGGCGCGACCCCTCGGACGCCGCCTTTTGCGTCCCGGCCGCTTCGCTTGCCGCGACGCTCCGCGACCCGCGCTTCTTGCTCTTCCTCGTGGTCTGGCTCGGACTTAACCTGCTGTTCGGCCTCGGCACGATCTCGTTTGGCGCCGAGGCCGGCCAGGAAATCGCGTGGCAGGCGCATGTCGGCGGCTTCTTCGCCGGCCTCCTTCTCTTCAACGCATTCGACCCCGTCGGTCCGCGCGCGAAACTCGATGCCGAGCCGAGCGCGTGAGCGAGATTTGATGGTTGCGTCACGCAGTTGCCGCATTGATTTGTGAGTTTTTTGATCAGAGTCCGCGCTGGCCCTTAGGCGGCCCGACCGAAATTGATGCTGCGTTGCGGTAGCTGCGCAGAACCGCCGACGGAACCCGGCGCCGACCCAAACATTGAAGTTATTGCCTTCAGTGCCGCTGACCGCCGTCAAAGCGGATCGCGTGGACATGAAGGCATTTAGGGAGGCTACGATGACAGTCAGCATCATACTCGCGGCCAAGGGCCGCGAGGTCGTGAGCGTTGAACCCAACGCCACGCTTTCCTCCGCGATTGCGCTTCTCGCCGAGAAGCGCATCGGCGCGGTGGTCGTCCTTGGCGTGGACCGCCGCATCGCCGGCATTCTTTCCGAGCGCGATATTGTGCGCGCGCTCGCTGAGCGCGGCGCCGGCGTGCTCGATGAGCCAGTGAGCCGGATCATGACGCGCAAAGTCTCGACTTGCACCGGAGGCGAAACCATCGCCGCCATCATGGAACAGATGACCGAAGGCAAATTCCGTCACGTCCCGGTGGTCGAGCAAGGCAAACTTGTCGGCGTCATCTCCATCGGCGATGTGGTCAAGCACCGGCTCCAGGAAATGGAGCGCGATTCGGCAGCGATGCACGATTACATCCTGACCGCGTAATGATCGGCCGGCCGCCGAAGGCACAGAGAGCCGGGCGCTTTCCACCGGCTAGCTCAATTCGGCGATCGATTCAGTAATCAACTTCGATCGCTTTCTCGGTCGCGGCGTGCCCGATCGCGATCGTTTCAGCGGCGCGATGAAACTCGAGAAAGCCGATATTGCCGATCCGCGGCGTGATGTGGACGTCCGGCGGATCGCCGGCAAGCCGCATGCGGGTGAGCCGATCCTGCATGATGTTGAAAGACTCGATCATGACCGTCGAGAAACTCGGCCGCGCATCGCCGGCAAGGATGTCGCGCTTGAGCGCGCGCTCGACGCCAAACATGCTGCGCAATCGGGTAAATCCATTGGCGGCGTGATTGACCGGCGCAACGGGCAGGCTGTCGCCGGCTTCTGCGCCGTGACTGGCGATGGTGGCGCCGCGGCCGAACCGGTCGGCATCCATGTTGACGGCAATGACGACACGGGCGCCAAACGCGCGCGCCGCCGATACCGGCACGGGATTGACGAGAGCGCCGTCGACCAGCCAGCGGCCGCCGAGACGAACCGGGGCGAAAATGCCCGGCAAGGCGTATGAGGCCCGCACCGCCAGAGCCAGCGAACCGCGCGTCAGCCAGACTTCGTGCCCGGTGCCGATCTCGGTGGCGATCGCGGCAAAACGAAGGGGCAGATCCTCGATCGCAATATCGCCGAGCGATTGCTCAAGCCTGTTGGCCAGCCGCGTGCCGCCGATGATCCCGGAGCCGCCGATCCGCACATCGAGATAGCTGAGGATGCGCCGCTTGGTCAGCGAACGCGCCCATTCTTCCAGCGCGTCGAGTTGATTGGTCGCGTAGCAACCGCCAACCAGCGCGCCCATCGAGGTGCCGACGATGATGTCGGGGACAATCCCGTGGGCCTGCAGCGCCCGCATGACGCCGATATGGGCAAAACCGCGCGCCGCACCGCTGCCGAGCACAAGCCCGATCGCCGGCCCGCCGCGCTTGACTGTGACCCGGCCGGTGTCGACCGTTTTGCCTGGAACTTCGACAGTCCTCACGACGGCCTCAAGACTTTACTCAAGAGCGTTCATCCGGGACGATAATGCCTCGCTATTGGGAATTCATCATCGCGGCCTGCGCGATTGGCAACAGACGGCACGTCACGATAAGGTGAAAATGACAGCGAGTCAGCTAGATACCGGACTTATCGGAACGTGTTTCGCGCCGAGTGTCCCACCCCGGGCGGCTTGAAATCGCCGCGTTTAGGTTCGAGAAAAAACGCGATGTCAGGGCGGGGCTTAGGCACTTTTCGGCGCAATTGGATTGCCATTGCGGCAACGGCCGCGGCCGTCTTCGCGGTGAGCCAGGCGCTCGCGCAATCGTCGCCCCTGACGGCTGCGCAATTGCGCAGTCTGGTGTCGCCACAAGGTCTGGCACCGGCGCCATCGATGCCGGGGGCCGCGGGATCGCCCGGCGCCACCATGATCAACCCCAATCCGTTGGCGCCGGCGCCCTTCGCGCAGGCCGAGCCGGCGGTGCCGGCCGGCCGCGTGGCGCTCGCGGTCGCGGCGCGTTACGGGCGCGATGCGCCGCTGATCAATGGCGGCCTGATCTGGCGCGTTTACGCCGCCAAGCCGGATGCCGCAGGCCTCTTCCCGCTGATCAAGGAGGACCATGCGGCGACGCCGACCTTCGTCTTGCCGCCTGGCAACTACGTCGTGCACGCAAGTCTCGGCCTCGCCAGCGCCGCCAAAGCAGTGCAACTGCGTGCGGAGACGGTGCACGAAGTTTTCGAGATTCCGGCCGGCGGCATGCGGCTCGAGGGACGTGTCGGCGACGTGCGCATTCCGACCGGACAGATCTCGTTTGAGATCTATACCGGCAGCCAATTCGCGACCGCCGAGCGCCGCCGCATCGCGCAGAACGTGATGTCGGGCGACGTCGTGCTGCTGCCGGCGGGCACCTACAATATCGTGTCGAATTACGGCGACGGCAATTCGGTGGTGCGCTCCGACGTCAATATCGAGGCGGGCAAGCTGACCGATATCGTGGTGACGCATCGCGCCGCGGTGATCACGCTCAAGCTCGTCAATAATCCGGGCGGCGAGGCGCTCGCCAATACGCAGTGGACAGTGCTAACGCCGGGCGGCGACGTGATCAAGGAATCCATCGGCGCATTCCCACGCATCGTGCTGGCCGAGGGCGATTACCACGTCATCGCCCGCAACGAGGGCAAGACCTTTCAGCGCGATTTCAAGGTCATCACCGGCGTCGACGGCGAGATCGAAGTTTTGGCGCGGTGAAGTACCGCCCTTGCTATTTGTATCCCAACGGATACGTTATCGTGTGATCGAAATCCGGCAAACCGAGCGTTTCAGGCGCTGGTTCGCAAGTTTGCGCGACAGCCAGGCGCGGGTTCGAATTCAGACCCGAATCCGTCGCCTGTCGCTTGGTAATCCCGGCGATGTGAGAGCGCTGGGCGAAGGCGTGTCCGAAATGCGCATCGATTACGGGCCCGGTTATCGGGTTTATTTTGTTCGAAGGGGAGAGACGCTTGTCGTCCTCCTCGCTGGCGGAGACAAACGGACGCAGAGCGCGGATATCGTATTGGCGCGCACGATGGCGCGCGAGCTCTAGGAGGCAGTCATGGCCGCAATGAAGCCGAGGTCGCGGAAAAAGTTGAAAACAATCCCATGGGACTCCGCGGCACACCTAAAAACGGCCGAAGATATTGCCTATTACCTGGAAGCCGTTTTCGAGGACGGCGATCCTGCATTGGTGGCCGCCGCGCTCGGAGATATCGCGCGTTCAAAAGGCATGGCTAAAATCGCGCGTACAACAGGCCTCGGCCGTGAGAGCCTCTATAAGGCGCTATCGCACAACGGCAATCCTGAGCTCGCTACTGTTCTCAAAGTGCTGCGCGCACTCGGGCTCAAGCTCAAAGTGGCCGCTTAGAGCATCATCCGGAAAAGCCCGCCCTCGGAGTTGATCCGAGATGGAAGCCGGCTTTCCGCGGAGTTCGTCAAGGGCGGATGTCACGCCGCCTGTTTCATCCGCGCCATATCCGGCGGCACGGCTTCCGCAGCGAGCTCGGCAAGCGCTGCCTCAAGCGACAGCGTCTGCTGCCGGTCGCTGCCGAGGCGGCGGATCGAAACGGTGCGCTCGGCGGCTTCCTTCTTGCCGACGACCAGCAGCACCGGCACCTTGGCGAGCGAATGTTCGCGGACCTTGTAATTGACCTTCTCGTTGCGCAGGTCGCCTTCGACGCGGAGCCCGGCGCGGCGCGCCGCCGCGATCGCCTCGCGCGCGTAATCGTCGGCGTCGGAGGTGATGGTCGCGATCACCGCCTGCAGCGGCGACAGCCATAGCGGCAGATGGCCCGCATAGTGCTCGATCATGATGCCGGTAAAGCGTTCGAGCGAGCCGAACATGGCCCGATGCAGCATCACCGGCGTCACTTTGTCGGAGTGTTCGTCGATATAAAACGCGCCGAGCCGGCCGGGCATGTTGAGATCGACCTGCACCGTGCCGCACTGCCAGTCGCGGCCGATGGCGTCGCGCAACACATATTCGAGTTTTGGTCCGTAGAAGGCGCCTTCGCCCTTGTTGTGCGTCCACGGCCGCCCGGACGCCTCAAGCGCGCGCATCAGCGCGGCTTCGGCCTTGTCCCACACGGCGTCCTCGCCGATGCGCTTTTCCGGCCGGTCGGAGAATTTGATGCGCACGTCCTCGAAGCCGAAATCCTGATAGATCGTTAGGATCAGGTCGTTGACCTTGATGACTTCCTGGGCGATCTGCTCTTCGGTGATGAAGATGTGGGCGTCGTCCTGGGTGAAGGCGCGCACCCGCATCAGCCCGTGCAATGCGCCGGACGGCTCGAAACGGTGCACCTTGCCGAACTCGGCGATCTTGTACGGCAGGTCGCGGTAGGATTTCAGCCCGTTCTTGAAAATCTGGACGTGGCCGGGACAGTTCATCGGCTTGACCACGAAGGTGCGCTCGTCTTCCTGGCGTGGCTCGATCAGGAACATCGCATCGCGGAACGTCGCCATGTGTCCGGAAGCGACCCACAGCGATGAATTGATCAGCTGCGGCGCATTGACCTCGGCATAGCCGGCATCGGTCTGGCGGCGGCGGATGTAATTCTCCAGGGTCTGGAACAGGGTCCAGCCTTTGGGATGCCAGAACACCGAGCCGGGCGCTTCCTCCTGAAAATGAAACAGGTCCATCTCGCGGCCGAGCCGGCGATGGTCGCGCTTCTCGGCTTCCTCGAGCTGCCTGAGATAGGCGTCGAGCTCTTCCTGCTTGGCGAAAGCGGTGCCGTAGATGCGGGACAGCATTTCGCGGTTGGAATCGCCGCGCCAATAGGCGCCCGCAACCTTCATCAGCTTGAACGCATTGCCGATCTTGCCGGTCGAGGTCATGTGCGGGCCGCGGCACAGATCGAACCAGTCGCCCTGCTTGTAGATTTTGATTTGCTGGTCCGGCGGAATGGCGTCGACCAGCTCGACCTTGAACTGCTCGCCCAGATCGGCGAACACGCGCTTGGCCTCGTCGCGCGACCACACCTCCTTGGCGAACGGTTTGTCGCGGCCGATGATCTCGCGCATCTTCTTTTCGATCGCCGCAAAATCCTCCGGCGTGAACGGCTCGTTGCGGAAAAAATCGTAATAGAAGCCGTTCTCGATCACCGGGCCGATGGTGACTTGCGTGCCGGGCCACAGCGACTGCACGGCTTCAGCCAGCACATGGGCGGCGTCATGGCGGATCAGTTCCAGCGCGCGCGGATCGTCGCGGCTGAGAAATTCGATTTTGGCGTCGTGCTCGATCGGATCGGACAGATCGGCAACTTTGCCGTCGAGCGCCATGGCCACCGTGCGCTTGGCGAGCGACGGCGAAATACCTTTGGCGATGTCGAGGCCGGTGGTGTTTGGCGGATAGTCCCGACGCGCGCCATCGGGAAAGGTCAGCGCGACCATGCTTCACTCCTGTTGCTCACTCGCTGCCTACGAACGCAGGTAAGCGGAATGACCGCTGTTTAGCGCATGGATTGGCGAAGGCAATGGGGCGGCGGCCTGATGGCCTAGGTCTTTGCCACGGTCGGCGGCGACGCGTTGGTTCCGCGCCAGCGCGCGTAGCGCCATGGCAGATACCAGCGCGATTTTTCCGGCAACGCCTCCGCCACGAAATCGAGGCCGAAGGTGCCCCAGGGCTGGCAGCGCAGGAGCCGCGCCAAGGTCATCCAGCCGCCGGCCCATAGCCCGAAACGGTCCAGCGCCTGATCGGCATAATCGGAGCAGGTCGGCAGATGCCGGCAGCGAAAGCCGACCAGCGGCGAGAGCGTATAGCGATAGGCCGCAATGAGGCCGCGCCCGGCGAGCCGCGGCGCATGACGCGAGGCGTCGAAGAGATCGTCAAGTTTCATTTTCTATGCGACTTATGCCGTTTCCGGCGGGATTGGCTGCGATGATAACGCCGGTCCTCCTTGAGGAAGTGCTTTTTCTTTTCCGGCGAACCCCATTTGGTTTCGACCTTGCCGTTCTTGTGAATATCGGAATAGCCACCCGGAAGGATCTGGAACGGGCGCTTGACCTTCTTCAGGTAATCGTATTGCGCCGGCTGCGCTCCCTTTTTGAGGCGAAACACGTCGAAATAGGCCGGATAGACAAAATCGCTCATCTGGATGCCGTTAAAGTCGATCTTGGTATCCTCCACCACGTCGCAGACTTCGTAGGCCCATACCGTGCCGCGCGGTCCGTCGGTCCATAACGCGGCCGAAGGATCGACCAGCATTTCCAGAAGCTCATGGCAGGCGGTCACGCTGATCACTTCGCCGGATTTTTTGGCCGACCTGACGAACACTTTGGCGATCGGCATTCCGGAAAAGGTGATGTCATGAAAGCTCGATGTGCCTTTCTGTTCGGCGTCGTCGAGAAAGACCAAATGCCAGCAGCCCGGCTTGGGGTCTTCGGATTTGACCAGCTTTGCCGGCGTGCCCCAGACCGGTACGAACAGCTCATCGAGAAAGTTCTGCAGCGCCGGGACCAATTTGTCGAAATCGACGCCGAGATCGAGCGTCGATTTGTTGACGCAGACCACGGTCGGAACGAGGTCCCGGTTGAAATCCGCTTTTGCTTTCACGCTTTTGCTCGACATGGCTCTCCCCAATCGGGTCACCTGTCGGCCGGCGTTCCGGCCGCGGTGCCCGCGGCCGCCGATGTTGCAACAAGCGTTCGGTTTTTGCAATCTATAGTAGTATAATTTAGATATTCAACCTAACGCCGCGCTATGGGGTCGCCGCTTTGGCGCCGCGCTTCTTCTCGATCTGGCCGATGGCATCGACCACGGCGTCGAAGGTCAACAGCGTGGAGGCGTGCCGCGCTTTGTAGTCACGCACCGGCTCGAGAACCGCGATATCCGCCCATTTGCCTTCGGCCGGCGGCGCGCCGTTTTCCTTGAGCATTTTGCGCACGGCTTCGCGCAAATTCCGCAATTCCGCGGCCTTGGAGCCGATGATGTTGGCCGCCATGATCGAGGACGATGCTTGGCCAAGCGCGCAGGCCTTCACCTCGTGGGCGAAATCGGTCACGGTATCGCCGTCCATCTTCAAATCGATGGTGACGGTCGAGCCGCAAAGTTTCGACAGCGCCGTTGCCGTCGCATCGGCATCGGGCAACCGCCCGATCCGCGGGATGGTGCCCGCGAGTTCGATGATGCGGCGGTTGTAGACCTCGTTGAGCATCGCAAAATCGGGGATTTGCTTAGGTTTATTGAGTCCACCTGACAATCCACTATATAGGCGCTGCCCGTTGGATTTGAAGTTCCGGTATCGAGCCCGGCGATTGGAGTGACGATGGACGGTGTGATCAAGCCAGCCGTTAAATCATGGCCCCGTGGGCCGCTCGCGGACCATGTCCGCACGACGCCCGCGCCGGTCGACGGCAGGCCGTCGCGCGAGGAGGCGGAAAAAGCCGTGCGCGCGCTCATTGCCTATCTGGGGGACGATCCGTCCCGCGAAGGGCTCGCGGCGACGCCGAAGCGCGTGGTCGCAGCGCTTGACGAGCTTTATCGCGGCTATCGCGAGATCCCCGCCGATGCGCTGGCCCGCACCTTCGGCGAGACCGAGGCTTACGACGATTTCGTGCTGATCCGCGACATCGCATTCACCTCGCATTGCGAGCACCACATGATGCCGTTCTACGGCAAGGCGCATGTGGCCTATCGCCCGGTCGAGCGCGTGGTCGGCCTGTCGAAGATCGCCCGCGTCGTCGATGTCTATGCGCGCCGGCTGCAAACGCAGGAGCATATGACCTCGCAGATCGCGGTCGCCATCGACGAGGTTTTAAAGCCGAAAGGCGTCGCCGTGCTGCTCGAGGCCGAGCACACCTGCATGTCGGTACGCGGCGTCAGCAAGCCCGGCGTCTCCACCGTGACGACGCGGTTTTTGGGGACGTTCCACGACAGCAGCGAAGATCAGATGCGCTTCGTGACGCTGGTGCGCGGCGCCGCGCCGGCGCGCTGAGCGCCGCGCTTTGCGCTTGATGCCCACGCTTTGCGTCAGGCCGCGCCGGTGCCGAGCGTGCGGATCAGCATATAGATCGCCACGATCACGATCAGGATCGCAAAGATAATATGAAGGCCGCCTGATCGCTTGGCGACCGATCGCGCGGCCGTGGCGCCGATCAAGCCGCCGATTGCCCCGCCGATCACAAACGATGCCGCGAGCGTCCAGTCGACCAGCCCCGAGACGGCGTAATTCGCCGCTGTGGTCACGCCGAAGGCCGTTACCCCGACAAGCGACGAGCCGACCGCGTTGATGATCGGCATGCCCGTCGCCAGCATAAGTCCGGGCACGATCAGAAATCCGCCGCCGATCCCGAAGAATCCAGACAAGGCGCCGGCGCCGATGCCGACCCCGAGCAGCCAGGGCAGGTTGGCCCGATTGAGAACGACGTCGTGCTTTCCCGTTGCCGAGCGCTTTCGCAGCATCAAGGCGGCGACGACGAGCATCAGGATTGCAAACGCGATCAGAAGTCTTTGCCCGTTGATCCATTTGCCGATTGTCGAGCCGAAGAATGCGCCGACCACGCCGGCCGCTGCAAAGACCAGCGCGCATTTCCATTTCACGTGTCCGGCGCGGGCGTGATGCCAGAGATTGGCCAGAGCGCTGGCGGCCACCGCGATGGCGCTGGTGCCGATCGCAACGTGCGGGTCGCCGACGCCGACGACGTAAATGAGCAGCGGAACGGCGAGGATCGATCCGCCGCCGCCGACGAGGCCAAGCGAAAATCCGACGAGCGAGCCGGAGGCGATGCCGAGCGCGGCCTGGGTCAGCGACGGGAGTATCATGAGATCTGCCTGCGGCGGCCGCGAAGCCTAATTGCTTTGCGCTTGCGTCTGATAGGCCGCGCGGTTCCACGGCATGTGCATCAGGACGCGGGCCATGCCGCAAAACCCGGTCAGGCCGGCGTTCGTCAGGCCGGCGCCGACGAAAAGCGGCACGGCAAAAAACCAGGGCGATACCGCGAGGCCGAGGAGGGTGCCGAAGAGCGTCAGGCCGCCGGCGCCGATCTGCACCTGACGCTGCAATTCGAGCGGCTGCCGGCGATCGGTCACGACGGGCAGTCCGGCTTTGCGCCAGGCGTCGAGGCCGCCATCGACGATAAAAGCCTCGCAATCATTGCCGACCTTGGCGGCGAGACGCGGCGCATTGGCGAGCGTGCGCGCGCCGCTGCGGCAGTGGAAGACGACGGGGCTGCCGCGGTGCAGGCTCAAATCGGCTTCGTCGAGCACCGACAGCGGCATGTGCCTGGCGGCGGCGATATGCTCGCGGGCGTGCTCGTCCAGCTCCCGGATATCGACCAGGATGGCGCCTTCACTGAGCAGTTGCTTGGCTTGCTGCGGGGAGATTTTCGGTAGCGACATTTGCGGCGACATGGCCATGTTTCCTTTTCGGCCGGCGGCTGCCGGTCTTTCCAGTTGTGCAGAACAAGCGATGGAGCGTTGCGAGCAAGATTTCGATTTTCGGATCGGCGATCCGGTACCACAGCGTCTGGCGTTCGCGCCGATACGTCACCAAGCCTTCGTCGCGCATTCTTGCCAGGTGCTGCGACAGCGCCGACTGCGACAGTCCGATTGCCGCGGCGAGAGCGTTCACGCTGGCTTCGCCGCGCTCGACAAGGATGCAGAGGATCAACAGGCGGCGCTCATTGGCGAGCGCGCGCAACACGTCCGCCGCCTCGGCCGCCTGGTCTTCGAACTGCGCCGCTTGCGCTAATTGCACTGTCATAGCCCGTGCCCGGTTTGCCGCTTGAGTCGCGCCTGAGTACTTTAGCTATTGCTTATTTAGTGCAAGCTAATATATAGGTCAAGTGCCCGGAACGGGAGAGAGCGACATGCCGAGAAACCCCATTATCCACGCATTTTTCGACGAGCCGACCAATACGGTAAGCTACCTGGTCGCCGATCCCGCCACCAAACAGGCGGCGGTCATCGACCCGGTGCTCGATTACGACCACAACAGCGGTGCAGTCGACACCCGATCGGTCGAGGCGATACTCCGCGCGGCCAGGGAGCGGGGCTACGCGATCGCCTGGACGCTGGAAACCCACGCGCACGCCGACCATCTGTCCGGTTCGCCCTATATCAAGGCCAAGACCGGCGCCAAGATCGGCATCGGCGAGCACATCAAGGACGTGCAGCAGATCTTTCGCCCGGTCTTTAGCGCAACCGACCTGAAGACCGACGGCAGCGACTTCGATCATCTCTTTGCCGACGGCGAGCGTTTTCGGATCGGCGAACTGACCGGCGAGATTCTCTATACGCCGGGGCATACGCCAGCCGACATCACCTACATGATCGAAGATGCCGCCTTCGTCGGCGACACCTTGTTCATGCCCGATTTCGGCACCGCGCGCGCCGATTTTCCCGGCGGCGATGCGCATAAGCTTTATCGTTCGATCCGGCGGCTATTGGCGCTGCCGCCGCAGACGCGGCTGTTCATGTGCCACGACTACAAGGCGCCCGGCCGCGACACCTATGCCTGGGAAACGACGGTGCGCGAGGAGCGCGAGCGCAACGTGCATGTCAAGGACGGTGTCACCGAGGACGACTTCGTCGCGGCGCGTAACGCCCGCGACGCCACGCTGGCGGCACCGCGGCTGTTGCTGCCGTCCATTCAGGTCAACATCCGCGCCGGCCATTTTCCGCCCGCCGCCGCGAACGGTGTGCACTATCTGATGATCCCGGTGAAGTTCAAGAACGCGGAGGCCGTGAGTTGAACGGAAGCGTGTTCTCGACAGTGCCGCCACGATGTGCCAGACGACGGTTATCGCACCCGAGCCGTCGAGGTTTGCTTGTCGAACGAAGCGCCGTTCCGGTCAGCCCAGTCCACGTCCGAGCTTGAGGAAGGTTTGGCGCTGACGCCGAAATTCGATGCCGATGGTCTGGTCACGGCGGTCGCCACCGATGCCGCCTCCGGCGACGTGCTGATGGTCGCGCATATGAACGCCGAGGCGCTGGCCAAGACCATCACGACCGGCGAGGCCTGGTATTTCAGCCGCTCGCGCAACACGCTGTGGAAGAAGGGCGAAACGTCGGGGCATGTCCAGCGCGTCGTCGAGATGCGCATAGACTGCGACCAGGATGCGGTGTGGCTCAAAGTCGAGCAGGCGGTCGCCGCCTGCCACACCGGCCGCCGCTCGTGCTTTTATCGCGCGGTGCCGCTTGGCGAGGCGGGTGCGACAAAGCTCGAATTCCGCGACGACAAAATGTTCGATCCGAAGGCGGATGACGTGAAGCGGACTAAATCCTCCGCACCTTGATCTTCGCCTTGCGGGCCGCAGCGATCATGGTCTCGTCGAAAGTGACGAGCGGCACATTCTCGCGCTCTGCCAGCGCGAGATAGAAGCAGTCATAGATCGGATGCGCGAACTCAATCGAGAAGGCGAGGGCGCGAACGCAAAGCGTCTCCTCGCCGACGAGGCTGTCGAAGGGGAGTAGCGCCGCGTTGAGCGCCGCGCCAGCCTCGGCGCGGGATACGTTGCCCCAGCGAACGGCTTTCCAGATGGCGTTGCCGAGCTCGGCGGCGATGAGCGACGGTGCAATGAGTTCGTCTTCGCCACGCAAGGCGTCGGCCCGCTTCGAAAGCTCCTGCTGCAAGACCCACTGCGCCGCCACACTGGCGTCGACGACCGCGCTCACCGATAGGGCTCGTCGTTGTCGCGGTCGGCACGGATGTCGGCGGTCGAGTTGCGCGAAACCGGCCCGATGCGTTCGCGGATGCGATCGATCTCCGCCCAAATTTCCGCCTTGCTCGGCTTTGCGGCAGCGCGCAACGCGTCGCGCGCCAGGTCGTTGACCGATTTGCCGGTCGCCTTCGCCTTGTTCTTCAGTTGCTTGGCGGTGGCGTCATCGACGTTGCGCACCAGAATATCGACCATGACGGCTCCATGATATCAGTATGATATCATCTGTGGCGCGCGGTGGCAACGGGCTCCGCTCTGTCGCACAAAAAGAGACGATACCTTGACATTCGTCCCCGGATTGCGCGGAGCCTGTCATCGGGCCGCGCGCTTCGCGCGGACCCGTTGGCTTCATCCGGTCTACGGTTACTGCGCGCGCCGCAAGTCACCATGGACCACCGGGTCGAGCCCGGTGGTGACGAGAATATGCGCGCTGCTTTGCATTGCTTGCGGGCGTGAAAATGCACCGCCGGGTTTGCCGGACTTATGCCAAAGCGACTTTGAGGAGTTCCACGAAGGCCGCGGCCGCGACCGGCAAGACTCGGCCGCGGCGGATGGCGAGATAAAGCCTGGCTTGGAGAAGCTGTGTATCGACGAGCGGCACCGCGACCATGTCACCCGGCGCAATGGTGGCGTTGCCCGGCTTGCGAAACTGGAAGCAGACGCCGCCGTTGATGCGGGCAAACGCCCTCATGGTCTCGACCGAATTGGAGACTAGGCGCGGATCGAGATCGAACGAGGCTTGCGCCAAAACCTGCTCGATCAAAGCGCGCCCCGCGAGCGTCGCGTCGCCCAGCGCCAGCGGGAACGCGATGCAGTCGCGTAAGCGTAAATCATCGCGGCCGGCGAGCGGATGATCGGACAGCATCAGCGCGCACATCGCCTGGTCGGCCGTCGCCACGATCGTCGCATTCTTTTTCGGCGGCGGATGGTGGGTCAGGATCAGATCGACCCGATCCGTCATCAAGGCGGATGCCAGTTCCTCCGGAACACCGATGCGGACATTGAAGCGGACGTTCCGATGCGCCGCCTGGAACTGCGTGATTGCCGCCGGCAGCAATTCGCCCGCGACCAATTCGACCGCGGCGACGCCGACCTGACCGCGGACCAGGCCGCGCAATTGCTCGATCTGCGACGCAACCGCCGTGATTTCCGAAATTGCCTGCCGCGTATAGGCGACAAAGACCTCGCCGGCTGCCGTGAGACGGACGCCCCGCGGCAAACGCTCGAACAAGGCCGAACCCAGATCCAATTCCAGGTCGAGAATTTGCCGGTTCAGCGCCGACGACGCGACGTTGAGCGCATCGGCGGCTTTGCGGATGGAGCCGTGACGGGCCACCGCATCGACATAGGTCAGCAGGCGCGGCGGCCGCAGCCGCTTCGGCGACGTCGGCACGCGACCGGCGCCGGTGCGCGGCGGCGGCGATTTCGGCCGCCGGCGGTTTCCTTGTGCCGCCCGCCGTGTCCCCGGCATCGGTGCTCCACGTTTTTGCGGCGCGCGAAAAGCGCGGCGGATGTTGCGATTACTGCGAGTGTAGAACGTTTTCGGGCTGTGTGAGCGTATTTTTCGCTCGCTGCGACCAGAATTTGCTGCTGGTAGCGCTCGCTCGACCGCGCCCATATTCGTCGTGCCGGGCTCGCAACGGAGGGCAGCGAACATGCGCGATCGAGCAGTGGCGTTCGTCATCATGGCGGTGTTGAGCGGATTGTGCGCTGCCGCGCACGCCGCCGACGCCGTCACCGTGCGGCTGAAATGGTACAATCAGGCGCAATTCGCCGGATTTTACGTGGCGCAGGACAAGGGCTTCTACAAATCCGCCGGGCTTGACGTGAACATCCAGCCCGGCGGGCCGGATTTTCCGGCCATCCAGATGGTGGCCGGCGGCAGCGAGCAGTTCGGCGTCACCGGCGCCGACCAGATCCTGATCGCCCGCAGCAAGGGTGTTCCCGTCGTGGCGCTGGCAGTCATCTACCGCCGCAATCCCTTCGTGCTTTTTTCACTGGCCAAGTCCGGCATCAAAACGCCCGCCGACTGGATCGGCAAGAAGGTCGGGGTCAAGATCGGCGGCAATGAAGAGCTGATCTATCGCGCGGTTCTCGCCAAGGCCAAGATCGATAAATCGCAGCTCACCGAAGTTCCGGTCAAGTTCGACATGACGCCGCTCCTCGCCGGGGCCATCGATGTGTGGCCGGGCTATCTCATCAATGAGGTGATCGCCGCCAAGGAGAAAGGTTTTGCCGTCAACATCGTCGATCCGTCCCATTACGGCATCGAGCTTTACGCCGACACTCTGTTCACGACCGAAAAGATGCTCAAGGAGAAACCCGACGTCGTCCACAAATTCGTCGCCGCCACGCTCAAAGGCTGGAATGCGGCGATTGCGGCGCCCGAAGAGGCGGCAACCATCACCGTGAAATACGGCGACAAGCTGACCTACGACCATGAACTGGCGATGATGAAGGCGAGCGTGCCGCTGCTCAAACCCGACAGCAGGCCGTTCGGCTACATGGACGAAGCGGGCTGGAGTTCGGCGCAAAAGCTTTTGCTTGCCGCCGGGTTCCAGAAGCAATCGGTCGATGTCGCCAAGGCCTTCACCACGCTGGACCTCACCACCGCGTCGACGCCATGAATGCGATCGTCTTGACCGACCGGTTGGACGCCACGCCGCTCGCCGCGCCGATCCTCTCGATCGAGGACCTCGGCGTTGGCTTCGGCAGCGTGGTCGCCATCGAAAGCCTGAGCCTGACGGTGCGGCGTGGCGAGTTCGTCTCGCTGCTCGGGCCGAGCGGCTGCGGCAAGTCCACGCTGCTCAAAGCCATCGCCCGCCTGGTGCAGCCGACCGGCGGGCGGATCACGCCGCCGTACGCCGATTTACGCACCGGCTTCATGTTCCAGAAGCCGCTCTTGCTGCCGTGGCGGACAACCCTCGACAATGTGCTGTTGCCGGTCGAGATTGAGCGGAGCGGCGCCGCCTCCGATCCAGGCGAACGCCGCAATGCGCAGCGCATGCTGGACCTGGTCCGGCTTGGCGATTTCGCCAATTCCTATCCGCACCAATTGTCGGGCGGGATGCAGCAGCGCGCGGCGCTGGCACGAGCGCTGATGTGCGATCCCGAGGTGCTCTTGCTCGACGAGCCGTTCGGCGCCCTCGATGAACTCACCCGCGAGGTCCTCAACGAAGAGCTGATCCGGATCTGGCAGAGCCGGGAGACCCGGTTGTCCACGGTGCTCATGGTCACCCATTCGATTCCGGAAGCGGTCACCATGTCGGACCGCGTCATCGTGTTGTCGAGCCGGCCGGCACGCCTGATCGACGACGTCGTGGTGCCGTGCCCACGGCCGCGCGCGCCCGAAGATGCCGATACCGGTGCCATCATCCGCCGCATCCGCGCCATGATCAGGAGCGGCCAATGATGTCTCGTGCCGCCGCACCACTCGCCTTCGGCCTGCTGCTCATCGTCGCCTGGCAAGCCATCGTGACCATCGGCCGGATTCCGGAATATCTGTTGCCGGCGCCAACCGCGATTCTTGCTTCGGTCGATCGGTCGCTCGCCGTTTCATTTGCGGTCACGTTCGTCGAGGCCTTTACCGGCTTCGTCATCGCCAGCGTCCTGGCCTTCGCCATTGCGACGCTGTTCGTGCGATTTCACACGCTCGAGGAGGGTTTGTTTCCCATCGCGATTGCGGTGAAGACGACGCCGATCGTGGCGATCGCGCCGCTTTTGGTGATCTGGCTCGGCACCGGCTGGTGGTCGAAAATCGTGGCGGCGATTCTGATCTGCTTCTTTCCGGTGCTGGTGAACACCGTCAAGGGCCTCAAGGCCGCCGATCTGGAATATTGCGAGCTGTTCGAAACGCTCGGCGCAAGCCGCGCCCAGGAATTCCGCAAGCTGCGCATTCCCTATTGCCTGCCGTATCTGTTCTCGGCGCTGAAGATTTCGTCGTCGCTTGCGGTCATCGGCGCCATCGTCGGCGAATTCGTCGGCGCGACCCAGGGTCTCGGCTATCTCATCATCATTTCCTCGGCGCATCTTGAAACGGCGACGCTGTTTTCGGCGATCATCGCCGCGGCCTTTGCCGGCATCGCGATGTTTTACGTCATCAGTTTCGCCGAGCGCCGGTTGATCTTCTGGTCGAGCGGGGAGGTGGAATGACCAGCCGTACGATCTCGGTCGACGTCATTCGCGTTCCGACCAAAGGCCCCGGCGACGTATCCGGGCTCACGGCCCTGATCGAGGCCGGCGCGATCGACCCTGCGACGATCCTTGCCGTGCTCGGCAAGACCGAGGGCAACGGCGGCGTCAACGATTTCACCCGCGAATACGCGCTTGCCGCACTGTGCGAAGCGCTGGCGCCGTACCTGAAGCTGCCCGCGCGTGCGGTTGAGGACAGGATTGCCTTCGTCATGTCGGGGGGCACCGAAGGCGTGCTCAGCCCGCATGTGACGGTGTTCACGCGCAGCGTCAATGACGCGGCCGCCTCCGGCTCGCCGGCGGGCGGCAAGCGGCTCAGCCTCGGTATCGCGCATACCCGTAACTTCTTGCCCGAGGAACTCGGCCGCCAAGCGCAGATCGAGGAGACCATGAAGGCTGTGCATCTGGCCATGCGCGACGCCGGCATCGACGATCCGCGCGACGTGCATTTCGTGCAGATCAAATGTCCGCTGCTCACCAGCGAACGCATCGAGGCTGCGCTTCACCGCGGCCAAAAGACCGTGACCACCGGCGCCTATGCTTCGATGGGCTACTCGCGTGGCGCCTCGGCGCTCGGCGTCGCGATGGCGCTGGGCGAACTTAAGGGCGCGGTTCGCGAAGATCAGGTGTTGAAGGACTGGGATCTTTATTCGTCCGTTGCGTCGTCATCGGCCGGCATCGAACTGATGCACAATGTGGTCATCGTGCTGGGCAATGCCGCGGCGTCGCGGAGCCCATTCGTGATCGGCCATGCGGTGATGCGGGACTCGATCGATCTTGCCGCGGTCATGGCGGCTCTCGGCAGTGTCGGGCTCGGCGACGAAACCGCGCGGCAAAACGGCCGGCTGGTCAACATCTTCGCCAAGGCCGAGGCGTCTCCGGACGGCTGCGTGCGCGGCTTCCGCCACACCATGCTCGACGATTCCGATGTCGGCTCGACGCGTCATGCCCGCGCCGCGGTCGGCGGACTGGTTGCCGGGTTGTCCGGAAACGGCGCCGTCTATGTTTCGGGCGGCGCCGAGCACCAGGGGCCGCCCGGCGGCGGCCCGGTTGCCGTCATCGCGCGCGTTTGATCGCGCACATAACGGGACGATACTATCGCGCCAGCAATTGCCTGGCGCGCGCCAGATGCGGCCTGTCGTACATCACGCCGCCGATGCCGACGACGCCGGCGCCGGGATTGTTCGCGAACGCATCGACGATCGCCTGCGCCCGTTCGCGGGCTGCCGCCGTCGGCGTGAACACCTCGTTGATGATCGGCACCTGCGCGGGATGGATCGCCATTTTGCCGACAAAGCCGTCGCGGCAGGCTTCTTCGCATTCGCGCCGGAAACCCTCGCTGTCGCGAAAATCGACATAGACCGTGTCGATGGCCGGCACGCCGGCTGTGGCGGCGCCGGCGATGCACAGGACGCGGGCCAGCCGATAGGGATCGAGAAAACGGCCGTCGCCATCGCGGTTGGCTTGCGCGCCGAGATCGGCCGATAAATCCTCCGCGCCCCAGGTCAGCCCGATCAGCCGGGCGCTCGATCCGGCGAATGTGCCGGCGACAAACAAGGCCGCGGCGGTTTCGGTGGCGATAGGCAGGATTTTGATATGCCCGTCCGGCAGACCGCTTTGCGCTTCGCGCACCGCGAGCTTGGCGTCGGCATGAATGACGGATGCACCGCCTTCCGCCTTCGGCAGCATGATGGCGTCCGGCTTTGCCGCGGCAATGCCGTCGAGGTCGGCGTCGGTCAGGCCGCTCTGCAATCCATTGACGCGCACCATGAGGGTGGGCCGCGTCGTTGCGGCGAGGGCCTCTTTGAGAAAGGCCGCGGCGCCCGCGCGGGCCTTGGTTTTGCCGTCGAGCGCAATCGAATCTTCGAGGTCGACGATGACGACATCGGCGCCGCTCGTCATCGCCTTGTCGAGCTTTTTGCTGCTGTCGGCGGGAACAAACAGAAGGGAACGCATCGCGGGGAGGGTGAGCTTTATTTCGGCCGCATGCGGATAAACGCCTGCCGGCGGCATTCGGCGACGAGCTTGTCGTCCTGATTATAGGCGCGGTGATGAAATTCGACGATGCCGGCGCCCGGCCGCGATTTCGATTCGCGTTTGCCGACCACCTCGGTACTGCAGTGCACTGTGTCGCCTTCGAACAGCGGATGGGGGAATTTGACATCGGTCATGCCGAGATTGGCGATGGTGGTGCCGACCGTCATGTCGGAAACCTGGATGCCGATCATCAGCCCGAGCGTGAACAGCGAATTCATCAGCGGCTGGCCCCATTCGGTCTCCTGCTCGCAGAAATGCCGGTCGATATGGAGCGGCTGCGGGTTGAGCGTCATGTTGGAGAACAGCATGTTGTCCATCTGCGTGACGGTGCGGGTGTAGCGATGCTCGACGCGCTCGCCAGGGACAAAATCCTCGAAATAAAGCCCGCCGCGCTTGTGCCGTGTGGCTGTCTCGCTCGCCATATTTGCCTCCTGCGCCGCCGTTAAGCCGACGTTTACCATACTTGTTAATGATCGCTAACGCCCAAAGCGCCGGTGGGAGCCGGCAGGGGAGCATGCCATGCTGGTCGATCCCAGCAATCAGACCGCCGGCGCGACGGTGACCGGTGCTATCAGCCAGGCGGCGCAAGCCACCGGGACGAGTTTCCATTACCTGCTGGCGACGGCGCAGGTCGAGTTGGGCCTCAATCCGCGGGCCGGCGCCGCGACCTCGTCGGCGCGCGGCCTGTTTCAATTCATCGACCAGACCTGGCTCGCCACCATGAAGCAGTCGGGTCCGGCGCTCGGCTACGGCCAATATGCGGCGGCCATCACCAAGACCGCATCGGGCCATTACGTGGTGAACGATCCGGCGATGCGCAGCGAAATCCTCAAGCTGCGCAATGACCCGACGGCCAATGCCACCATGGCGGGCGCATTTACCCAAGCCAATGCCGCAGTGCTGTCCGCACGCCTTGGCCGCTCGCCCAGCGAAGGCGAACTCTACATCGCGCATTTTCTCGGCGCCGGCGGCGCGGCGCGGCTGATCTCCTCGGCCGCCGCCGATCCGAATGCCAGCGCCGCGAGCTACTTTCCGGTTGCCGCGCACGCCAATGCGCCGATTTTTTACGACCGCTCGACCGGCCAGCCGCGCAGCCTCGCGCAAGTGCGCAACATTCTCACCGCGCGCTACGATGTTGCGGCGCGTACCAGTCCGGCAGCACCGGCGAGCGCGGTCGCGCAGGCTGCAATCGCGCCGAATACGGCGACTGCGGCAACCGTCGCCGTCTCGGCCAATATGCCAACGCATTTCGTGCGCACCGTCCCCATCTTCGCCATGGCGGCAGCGCATGCCGACGCGCCACCGATGGCCGCGGCCGTCCCCGACACGGCAGGAATCACCAGCGCTTTCGCCGCGGCTGCACCGGATCGCATTGCGCAGGAACACGAGATCTTCCACGGCCTGTTTTCCGATCCGGGGCGCAGCGGTCCGGTCGCGGAGGTGGTGAGCCAGTTGTGGGGCGTCGCCAATACGCCGCCAGGCACAGATGCGGCACCCGCTGCGTCCTCGGACATGATGCATAACCTCTTCAAGGACAACACGCGCGGGACGTGAGCAGGGGCACCACCGCCCGGTATGTCCTGGATATTGCGGCGATTTATGGTGAACGATTTGTTAAGCGGGGAGGCTTTAGGATTGCCGAAGGCGCCAGGGGGCGTGGCGTGAGCGAGCCATGATCGTCCGCGACTTTCTGCAATGGGTACGCACCGCGCCGGCGAGCGATCGGGCCGAGGCCACAAGCGCGCTGGCGCGCGCCTATCTTTATTCCGATCTGTCGTCCGACGACCTCGCCGCCGCGGAAGGCGCGATGTTGATGCTGCTCGACGATCCGTCGCCGCTGGTGCGCCGCGCGCTGGCCGATGCGCTGGCTGCCAGCCCAAGCGCGCCGCCCGCGGTCGTAGTCGCGCTGGCGGCCGACCAGCCGCAGATCGCGGCGCCGGTTTATGCGCTTTCTCCGCTGTTCGTCGACGCCGATCTGGTGGATGCCGTTGCGACCGGCGGCGCTCAAGTGCAAACGGCGATCGCAAGCCGCGCGGCGCTGCCATGCTCGGTCGCGGCGGCGATTGCCGAAGTCGGCAGCGCGGAATCCTGCCTGCTGCTCGTGGAAAATCCCACCGCCGATATTGCGCCGTTCTCGATCGACCGCATCGTCGATCGCTTTGGTCATCTCGCCGCGATCCGCGAGGCGCTGCTGATGCGCGAGGACATACCGGCCGCCGCACGGCAGGCGCTGGTTATAAAACTGTCCGAGACGCTCACCGGCTTTGTCGCCGGGCGCGCCTGGCTTGATGCCGACCATGCCGAGCGCATCGCGCGTGAGGCTTGCGAGAAGGCCACCGTCACGATTGCCGTCGAGACGCCGGCAAATGAACTTCGTCCGCTGATCCGGCATTTGTGCGCCAGCGGACAGCTTACCGCCGGCCTCATTCTGCGCACGCTATTGTCGGGCAATATCGCGCTGTTCGAGGAGGCGCTGGCCGAACTGACCGATATGCCGGTCGCGCGCGTGTCGGCTCTGATCCACGATCGCGGCACCGTCGGTTTGCGCGCGGTGTTCGAGAGAGCGCAGCTGCCGCCGTCGACCTATCCCGCCTTCAAGGAAGCAATCGAAGCGATGCGCGAGGGCTTGTCGCAAGAGCCGGGCGGAACGGCACGCCTCAAACGGCGGATGATCGAGCGCGTTCTCACGCGCTGCGAGGAAGCCGATCTTGGCGAGCTGGCGCCGCTATTGACGCTGTTGCGGCGCTTTGCCACCGAAGCCGCCCGCGAAGAGGCGCGGCTATTCTGCGACGAGCTCGTCAGCGACGACTTTGCTGCCGAAGATCACTCGGTCGCGGCGTAGGTCTCGTCATTTCCCGGTGGCGCCGGGAGCGAGCGGCGGCGAGAAAATGTTTTCCAGATAATCCGGGCGGAAGCTGTTTTCCCGCCTGAGGAAGTCGTCGGTAACCTCGCGCAGCCGCGCCGTCAGCGCACCGGCGAGGTTGCGAAGATCCGGACGGGCATGCTCGCGGGTGATGGCGCGCACCGCGTCGACGTGCCGATCGACAAGCTCGATCGGAATGCGGGTGATATCCGGCGTGTGCTCGAGCAGCCGGCACAGGCTTTCGGCAACGCCGGCGGCCTCCGGATATCCGAAGGTCGCGGCCTCGCCCTTGATGTCATGGGCGGCGCGGAACAGCTCCTGGTGGATTGTCTCGGTGAAGCCATCGTGCCTGACTTCGAGGCGCGCCGCTTCGAGGCGTTCGCATTCGGATCGCATCCATTCGGAGAATTCAGACGACAGTTCGGCCAGCGCCGCTTCGGCGCGTGCGACCGGATCGTCGTCGCTTTCGCCCGGCGGCGCGACGGCTCTGCGCAGCTCGTGCGGCGGCGTGATCACTTCGTGATCGGCGTAGGTCGCGATCGACGGAGTTTCGTCCTTGCGCTGGGCCATTGTGGATGATGCTCCTGGCGGTCAGACCGTGACCTTGGCTTTATCGAGCAATGGTTGCTGGCGCGTGACTTCCGCCTTGCCGCCTTTGCGCCGCTCCGGTCCGACATAATTGGGGTTGACGTTGCGCCGCCGGTCCGGGCCGAAATAGGTCTTGCTTTTGATGAAGGGCCGCGGATTGGCGACGACGTTGAGGATGCGTTCGTAGAGCGCCTTGGCCGAAATCGGCTTTGCCAGAAATTCGGTGATGCCGGCATCGCGCGCATTCATGATGCGTTTCTTCTCGGAGTGCCCGGTGAGCATGATGATCGGCACGTAGGGATTGGCGTTGGCGCCGGGCTGGCGGATCATCTGCGCCAATTCCAGACCATCGAAGATCGGCATGACCCAGTCGGTGAGGATGATGTCCGGCATGTAATGGGTGAAGGCTTCGAGGCCGGCAGCGCCGTCCTCGGATTCATAAACTTCGCGCGTGCCGAAGCCATGCAACAGCGTGCGCAGGATGCGCCGCATATGCGCATTGTCGTCGATGACCAGAAAGCGCAAGCGGTTGAAGTCGATGCGGACCATGGGACTCTCCGCGCGGCAGACCGGCGGAGTCAGCCTCGCGTCGTCAAACGTAAAGAATTGTTGTTAACGCTCGGTTAAGCATTCGACGATGGTCAGTAGCCGAATTGCTCGCCGAGAATGCGTTCATCGAGGCTGTGGCCGGGATCGAACAGCATGTGCATCACGGTTGCATGGTCCATGCTGATCTCGACCGAGCGAACGGAGCGTACCTCGTTGTGATCGGCGACCGCGGCGACCGGACGTTTGCCGGCTTCGAGCACCTCGATCGTGACCTTGGCGCGATCGGGCAGCAATGCGCCGCGCCAGCGCCGCGGCCGGAACGGGCTGATCGGGGTCAGCGCCATCAGCGGCGCGCCGATCGGGATGATCGGACCCTGCGCCGAGAGATTGTAGGCAGTCGATCCGGCCGGCGTCGCCAACAGGACGCCGTCGGCGACGAGTTCGGCGAGCCGTTCCTTGCCGTCGATCAAAATGCGCAACCGCGCCGCCTGATAGGTCTGGCGGAACAGCGACACTTCGTTGATGGCGCGGTGCCGGTGCACGCGGCCGGCGGCATCGCGTGCGCGCATCGCCAGCGGGTGGATGACCGTGACCTGCGCGGCGGCGAGGCGCTCGACGAGGCCCTGCTCGGAATACTCGTTCATCAGAAAGCCGACAGTGCCGCGATGCATGCCATAGATCGGCTTGCCGGAATTCATGAACCGTTGCAGGGTCGCCAGCATCAGGCCGTCGCCGCCGAGCGCGACGATGACGTCGGCGGTCTCCGGCCGGGCATCGCCATAGCGGCGGATCAGCAGGCGGCGCGCCCGCTGCGCTTCCGCGACGTCGCTCGCCACGAATGCGATGTGCTTGAAGCGGGGAGTGGGACGGCGTTTCGGCATGGCGATCGGGCTTCACAATAGGGCGGCGCGGCGCCACCGCAGATCGATAGGGGACAATCGGGATGAATACAAATCAGCGCGCGGTGTTCGTCTATACGACCTATCCATCCATTGTCGAGGCGGAGCATGCCGGCCGCGCTTTGGTCGAACGCCGGCTCTGCGCCTGCGTCAATATCATGCCCGGCATGGTTTCGCTGTACTGGTGGCAGGGCACGATCGAGCGCGGCGACGAAGTTGTGATGATCATCAAGACCCGCGCCACACTGGCCGAAGCGGTACGCGCGGCCGTCAAACAAATGCACACCTACACCACCCCCGCGATCCTGGTTCTGCCGATCGAGAGCGTCGATCCGGATTATCAGGCGTGGATCATGGCGGAGACGGAAGGGGAGGGTACGAACTAGAGTGTGCTCGGGCCGTGCACTCGAACGAAGTGATTGACAAAAAGAGGCGCGGAATTATCCGCTTGATCTGCACTGTCGGTGGATGGCCATACTGACGTACACTATATCGGCTGCCTCAAGCGGCGTTACGTTTCTGCTCCGGCGCTTCGACGGTTTCGCAGTTCACAATTTTAAAGCGGCGTTCCAAGTCGGCGACCTCCTGCTTGTACCGGAATTCAGAACGGCCCCGGCCAAACTGAAGGCCCAGCCAGAAACAGCAGGCCCAGCTTGCAAGCATAAGTACAAATACCGACGCGTCCATGGCGGCGCTCATGCGCCCGTGCCGTGTTGGCGTCGAATGTAAAGCGCCGCGATGGTGGCCAAGCCACTAAGCCCGGCGACGCAATTTTACTCGGCTTGCGCAGAAAGCGTCACAAGTCCTCGCCGGGCATCATTATTTGGCGCGACAGCACGGCTTTTTCGCCACCGCGGAGCGCCCTTCCGGGGCGCCGCTGTATCCTAATATGTCACAGTGCCGTCGATTGCCGCTTTGAGCGCCGTATAGGATCGGCACTCGGTGCCGCAGATGCTCTTGACCTTTTCCAGGTCGTCCTTGGCCTTGAGGATGTTGCCCTGTTCGGCCTGCCACATGCCGTAATAGGACCAGGTCAGCGCGTGGTTGGGATCGGCGGCGAGCGCGCGGTCATACCAGATCTTGGCGTCGTCGTAGCGGCCGAGCTTGCGGCTCGCATAGCCGATCAGCGTCGCCACGTCGGCGTTGTCGTCATAGCCCATCGCCCGCAGCACAGAGATACCGTCGACATAATCGGCCTTGTCGTAAATCAGCGCGTAGGCCTGATGCCAACCTTTGTGGAATTCGTCGGTCGCACTCGATTTTTTTGACTTTTTGACGTGCGCTTTCTTGGTGCCTTGGCTGGGGGGCGGCGATTGAGTCGTCGTTTGCGGCGCCGCGGGGCTGCCGCTCTCAATAGCCACGGCGAATTTCGGCGCGGCAATGGCGACTACGAGAACGGCGGCGGTAAACAGCATGGTTTTGCGCATGACGTCCCTCCGGTTATGGGCACTGGTGTGCTGGCGCGTTGTAAACACCGCGACCCCGGCAGTTCATCCCGGCATTCGGCGCCAGTTCCACATCGCGGAACGGACGAGGTCCCGGCTGGGCAGATTACAGGAATTTCACGTAGGTGAACGAATTCTGCCAATGCACTTCAGCGCCCATTCACGCCGCCGGGTTTAAACGGGTGTTTGAAAACGGCGCGATCTCGCAATCGCAAGCCGCCAGAATCGAACGAGATTGCCTGCGATCCGGAATATGCATCCCCACAAAGGTTGCGAACCGAGGCCCGGATCGTGCGCACCGGCTTGCAGCTATCGGGCGGCTCAACCGTCCGATGCGCAAGCCGGACTTTAGCCGACCTCGCGGGACCGGCGACCAGCCGTTCCGAACAAGAACGCAAAGCCGCGAGGATCAAGGAGGCCGGCCTTTGGGCCGGCCTCCGATCTTTTGGCATTACAGCGTCGTTTGCCACTCCACCGGGACGTGTTCATAGCCGGTTGCGGTCTTGATCAGATGGCCGCAGGCCGGGAACGGGAAATGATAGCCGGTGATCAGCATGCGGTCGGCCGCGGCGCGGTCGAAGATTTTCTTGCGCGTTGCCACCGCCTCCGGACCATCGACGTCGAATGCCGCCTCCCAGTCGGGATGACGGGCAAACACGGCGGGATGCTGCGCGGTGTCGCTGAGAACCAAAAGCGATTGCGCGCCGGAATGAATGGCAAAAACCGTGTGTCCCGGCGTGTGACCCGGTGCGGGCAGGGTGACGATGCCGGGCGCGACTTCCTTGCCTGGCTGGTACTGGGTCACATGCTTGGCGATATCGGCGAAGATGCGCCGCTGATTGAGGAATGTCGGTTTCATATCCGCAGGCGCGGCGTTCAGATTGGCGTCATCCATCCAGAACGCCCATTCCGGCGCCGGTACCATGATCTCGGCATTGGGAAAGATCAGCGTGTTGTTCTTGTCCTTGATGCCGTTGATGTGGTCGGGGTGGAAATGCGAAATGACGATCTGGTCGACCGCATTCGGATCGATGCCGGCGGCAACGAGATTGTCGCGCAGCTCGCCGGCCGAGTGGTGAGATCTGGCCGCCGGTGCCGGTATCGATCAGAACAAGCTTGCTGCCGGTGTTGACGACGAGTGCGGTGAACGGCGTCGCCAGCTTGTCGTGCGGCATGAAGGCTGCGTCCAGCGCATGCTCCACGTCGGCGAACGGCGCGTTGCGAATGAATTTGTCGGTGATCGGGCGATACCAGATGCCGTCATAGAGGGCGGTGATCTCGTACGAGCCGATCTTGTAGCGATAGATGGCGGGCGCTTGTTTGCCAGCCGGAGGTGCTGTCGCCGCCGCCGGAGCCATGCCGGCGGCAAATGCCGCGGCCGCCGTGCCGGCAAGGACCGTGCGTCGCGTCAATGCCGGCATTGCGTGCTCCTTTCGCCTCCCGATATCAATGGACGTCGACGTCCGTCGTGACCGTACCGCCGATCTTGACGCAGGCGTCCGTCCCAGGGAGCTGGACAAATCCGGCGCCGAAAGCGCTACAGGCCTTAAGGCGTCCTGTCGCCGGCGATTTCGCCGACATCGGCGGTGGCGGCGGACTTGTCTTGGCGTCGGGGTTTGTCAGCGTCGGTGCGCTATCGAATGCGCTAACCGACGCCGCGATGAGAGAGAGCGCCAAGAGCGGAAGTGCGCGATGCATCACAGCGTCTCGGCGAAAAAATCGCGCATCAGGCATGTAGGATTTGCGGCAGAGTTTTTCATCGTAACGCTGCGCGGCGGCGTTCGCCGTCGGATCGCAGAACGAATGCACCGCGCCGCCGAACATCATGACCTGCCAATCGATCTTGGCCGCGGTCAATTCATCCTCGAAGGCGTCCATCATCGGTTTCGGCGTAACCGGATCCGCCGAGCCGTGGATCGCCAGTACGCGGCCCTTGATGTTGCAGGGCGTGCCGGCAACGACCGGATTCGGATTTGTGACATGGAAGACGACTACGGCCTCGAAATTCGCGGCCGCGCGCGCCTGTTCGAGGGCGTAACCGCCGCCCGCGCAAAAGCCGATCGCCCCGATCTTTGTCGTGTCGGCGACGCCGAGCTTGCTGCGCTTCGGCCAAAAGCGTGTCGTAGGCCTTGCCGCCGCAGGCAAGCGTGAAGGGCAGGTTCTTGTGTACCGCGAGCATGCCGGCCCGCAAGTCGTCGACGGTTTTCGGTTTCGCGCCATAGCCTGAGCCGAACATATCGGCCATCAGCACGACATAGTCCTTGCCCGCGACGGCGCGCGCCTGGCCGATCGTATCGGGACAGACGCCCTTCCAATCGGGCTGCATGAAGACGATCGGGCGCTTTGCCGTCACGCTGTCGTCATAGACAATCACCCCCTCGAATTGACGGTCGTCGACTTGATACGGCACCTTCTGCTCGGCCATCGTGCGCTCCCTGGTCGTTTCGGCGCACCGATACTAACCGAAATAAGGGGGCAATATTCCACCGATAGGAGGCGAAGGGGAGGCGGCTGAATAATTCATACTTCGGGGTCGTTGCCGAAGCCCGCGATCACATGTAGGAGCAGTGTTGTCACGAGGAAGAATGCCTGAAATGTCAAAGCAAGAGATGCGCGAAGAGGCTGAGCGTCTCGTCAAAGAGGCCCTGGAGCGCAAAACCGTCACCATTAAGCAGGGTAATACCCGGATCGAGACCAAGTGCGGCAAGTGCGGGGCACCAAACCGCGTCACGGCGGCTCCGGGAGAGACACGGGTCGAATACACCTGCAAGGAATGCGGCGCCAAGCAGCGGACCTTGTAAGCTGGCGGCGAGGCGGACCTGACGGCGACGCAGAAGCGGCGTCACCCCTGCCGCTTTCCCCACTTGCGCTCGTTTCGAGGCATTGCCTCGCGCATTGCTCAGATGATTGATACCCGCTGCATTGATGCGAGAGAGCTTTATGAAGGTCATACTGCTTGGCCTGATCGGCTTGTTTTTAGGGGCGATCACGGGCGGTGTCATTGGAACAGGACTGGGCCTGGCCTGGACCAGCATCTTCAAGACAACCGGTTTTGAAGGCTATTCAGGCATGCTGGTATTTTACACCTTCATGCCGGTCGGAATCATCGTCGGCGCGCTCGCCGGCGCCATCGGGCTTGGCATCGTCGCCGCCCGCGATCACCCGGTCTAGACGGCCTGTTACGATGCCCGACCGGCTGGCACATCGTTTGGGTGGGCAACGCGCGAAACAAGCTGGTTCAGATTTCGCATCACGGACGAGAGCGAATCTCGTGAGCTCAGTACCGTCAAGGCGGACTGCAAAAACGCGGCGGTTCGTTCGTCAAGCACGGGCGCGGCGGCATCTTGAAACTTGTTGCGGATGTCGGTTTCACGAAATGGATGCGCGGGATCGCCGGGAATATCGCGTACGCGCCGTTCGTATCGGCCGGATTTTGTGGTGACGACGATGCGCGCCGGCCAGGAGCTTGGGTATTCGGCGAGCAGAGCGTCATCGGCGGCGACTTTGATGCGCTCCATGAAGGCTTGCAGCGGCGGCAATGCTGTCTCTGCCGGCTGTCCGAGATTGAGCATGTCGTCCGGATGGAGCGCTACCATCGCCAATTGATAGGGCAGGCTGGTGAGGAACGACGCTCGGTTGCCTGACTTAATCCCGTGATCGATCATCTTCAAATGCGGCGGCAGGACAAAGGCTGTGACGTCGGTAATGTCGGCGACCGTCACGCCGTCATCGAGAAGTTCGCGCAAGGCTTGGGTTGCCGCCATGGTCTGGCGTGCCGCGCACCATGGCTTGAAGGAGACGCGCGCGAGAGCAACTTCGCCGGCGGCTCCTTGGCTGATCATGCCGGCGTCGGGCTCGATGCCATAAACGTCAGGAAATAGCCGCGAGTTCAGCGCATCGGTGTCTGCGGTGAATCCCGCTTGCGCCGCATACGCCGCCGCCAGTCCGCTGCGTGCGGCATTGCCGACCAGGAGCCACCGCGCGGTGGTCGCGGCATGATGCTGGCCAACCGTGGGGGACGCCATGACGAGCGCCAGCGCGAGCGCCTGTGCGGTTTCACTCCGATCGAGCCGCATCAGGCGCGCCGCTACCGCCGCAGTCGCAATGCCGGCGGCGAAATAGGTCGGCCAGATGCCACGGTAGAGGATGTTCGGGCCCTTCACGGCCAAGCCAAAGCGGATCATTGCCTCGTAGCCGCCGATGATCGCCGCCACGACGTCGCCGGAATCCACATCGGCCATTTCAGAAGCCAAAGTCAGCGCGGCCGGAATCACGATCGAACCCGGCGTCGTCATGGATGCAAGGTGGATGTCGTCGATCTCGCTCAAGCGGGTCAGCGCGCAGTGAAGGGCGACGCCGTCGAAGTCATCGCTGCGCGGATGCGACTGACGGGCAAAGGCAATGAGCAATTCGCCTTCGGGGGTTTTCGTGGCTGCCACCCAGGCGCCAATCGTATCGGCGACGTGCAGCCGCAACTTCTCCAGCGTGCCCGCTGCGACGTTGTCCGCTCGCAGGTCAGTGATGAAGCCGGCAAGCTCGTCGATACCATTCATGACGAGGCACCGTGCCGCCACAGCACATCAGGTCCATTCGGCGTCACCGCGACCATGGCCGACGCAACGGCGCCCGCCCCAGTGTCATCGATCAGCCCGGCGCGCAGCGAATAGACCGCTCCGGCCTCGAGCCTTGTGCCGCTATCCGGAGTCAGCGCCGGCGCTTCATCCCGTGCAAGACCGATGGAACTGCCGAGCATGGTCGCTGCAAGCGGATGAAGCTGGAATGCTCCGCGGCCTTGATCGACGATCCCCCGCAACTCCCGGCATGACTGGCCGGGTTTTGCGCTCGTCACCATGGCGTCCAGGATGCCGTCGACCTTTTCTTGCAGGGCGTCCTTTGTCGAAGCGACGCGGACAAAACCTTCGGCCCAATAACCGTCATGCCGCGCGGCGAGATAGACCTGCAGCGGGTCGCGCCGATCCGGGATCGGAAGGTCGAATGGCCGAAGCGTGCGGCCGCGATCGAGGCTGAAGAGAGAGCGTACATCCTGCGCGCCGCGTTGCAATGCGGCGTGCTCGGCCGTGAGAATACAATCGGTAACGTTCTTTCTCGCCAACACGGCATCGCGCAATGCCGTTGCCGCCGCGGCGAGTATGTCGCAGGCCTCACCCATGGCGCGCAGCTCGCGCGGCCGCTTGCGGCGCATGCCGGCCTGCAATGTCCGATCCGCCACTTCGACCTTGATATCAGAACCCAGCGCCTGGTCGAACGCGCCGCGCATGCCAAGCGGCATCGCGTCGCCGCCAATCAAAAGCAACGCACCACCGCCCTGCAATGCGCCGGCCCAGGCGGCGGCGGTTTTGGTGGCCTCGCGCAGCGGCGCCAGGTTTTCCACGAAAGTCAAAGGCTTCGCCGCCGGCACCATATTGACCCCGCCGCCGATAAGGAGTTGCGCCTTGCCATGGCGTGGAATGAGCGCCAGCGCTGCCTCCAGCTTCGGCGTGAAATTGGTGAGGTAGGCCAGCGCCGCGTAATCGCTGCTGTTGCCATAGACGATGGCGCCACCCGCGTTTGGATGGCTTTGCCACAGCGCGGCGAGCCGCTCCTCGAATTCCACGCGCGGCATCTGCCGCGGATCCCAGTCGGCAGGGCCGACCAAAAGAGTAGGGTGCATGGTTTGCATATCCAGCTCTCTCGACGGGTCAGAAGGGTAGTTCCGCCAACGCGGCCTGTCGGCGGGTGAGAACATTCGCACCCTGCGGTGTCATGGCCACCGGCTCGCCGCAGAGCAAATAGCCGGTTTCCGGCAAATATTGGTTCGGGTGAATCATGAACAGCATATCCGGCTCAAGCACGATGGCGTTGTCGAGCGCGACGTCGCCAGGCCCGATCGAACCGAAGCCAAGGCCATGGCCGCGGCGGCGGATATGCGGCGGGTAACAGAATTCGCCGTAGCCTTCCGCCTCCAGCACCATATTGATGGCGCGGCAAATGTCGGCCATTGCGGCGCCGGGTCTCGCGGCGGCGAAGCCGGCATTCATGGCCGTGACTACGAGATCATATTTCTCCCGCAACATCGCCGGCGCCTTGCCGAGCACGATGGTGCGGCAGATTTGAGCGAGCTGGCCGCGATAGCTCGGCGTCAATTCGCAGACGATGATGTCGCCTTTCTGCATTCGCCGGCCGTTCGACGGTGCGACGGCCCTGTTGTGCGGTCCGGCGCACAGCAGAACGAAATTATCCTCCGCCCCGAGCGATTTCGAATGCCAGCGCAGTTCGCTCGCCAATTCGTCTTCGCTCATTCCCGGCCGCGCCAATTCCAGGAGCCGCGCAAAGCCGAGCTCGGCGATGCGGGTGGCCTCGCGCGCATAAGCAAGCTCGCTGTCGATCTTGCGCCGCGCCGGTTCGAATAAAATGTCGTCGCCAGGTTGGGCGTGCGGCAAGAGTTCGGTCAGGCGCTTGCCGATCCAATAAGGCGCGGCCGCAAGTCCGGCGATGCCGATCCCGGTACGCCCGGCAGACGAGCCCAGCGCCACTTCAAGCCCGGCGACGACATCGTCGGCCGGCACGATTCTGACGTTCGGACAGACCTCGCGCGCCCGCTCGGCATCCCATTGCGGCGTCACCACGAGGCTCACCGCGCCGGAGCGGTCGAGCAGCGCGGCGACCGGCCCGAGCGCTTTGAATCCGGTGAGCACCTTCACCGGATCGGGCTTCTCGATGAAATGTGCGCCATCGTGGACAGCGACCAGGCAGTCGAGTGCCGTCGTCAACAGACAGTTGCGAATTTCGGCGAGGCGTTGCTCGAAGGTCATGGTCGCTCAGAAGTCTTCGGAGCCGGTGGCGTCGCCGAGATCGGTGTCGGCGAACAGTTCGCCAAGCGGCGCGGCCTTGCCGATCAAGCCTTGCTGCAGGCAGTAACGCTGCACCGTCTGCAAATTCTTCACGTTGGCCGGCGTGAGCCCGTAGGACCATGGGTCTTTGCCGAGCGTTGCTTCCTGTTCCTCGACCGCGGTGCGGACGAAAGCGAGCGGCACCATGCGCGGATTGGCGAGACGACGATAGGCGAGCTGTTTCGATTTTTCGAAGGCCTTGACCAGATTGGTGGCCACCCATGGATATTTGTCGGCGATCTCCTGCTTGACGGTGGTGACATGCATGATGGGGAAAATGCCGGTGTCCTTGAAATAGGCGAGCTCGACATCCTTGTGGTTGGGGAACAGGCGGGCGATGCGCTTATCGCCGTCGACGAAGGGCCGCGGCAGCGTCGGCGTGATCATGGCCGGAATATCGCCATCGGCCAGCATGTCGCTCAAGGGCTTGTCTGACGTCTTCATTTCGATGCGCAAGCCTGGCGGCGGGCTGAACGCGACGTCTTCGGTGCGCTCGACGAGCCAGGTGATCGAGCGGTGATCGAGGCCGTAATGCTCTTCCAGGATGCCCCTGATCCAGATGCTGGCGGCCGGCTGGAAATTGGTGCCGCCGACCACCTTGCCGTTGAGATCTTTCGGCGTCCTGATCCCGGCCGCGGTGTTGACGAAGACGAAGCCATGGCGGAAACGGCGATGCAGAAACACCGGAATGGCGGTGAGCGGCTCGCCCTGGTCGCGGATGATGAAATAAGCGCCGACATTCTCCTCGCAGACATCGAATTCGTGCTTGCGGCCCATGCGCCAGTGGCGCTCGCGCGGCCCCATCTCCGAAAGAAAAATCAGGTCGAGGCCGTCGGCCTCGACCACGCCTTCCTTGAGCGGGCGCACGATATCGTAGTCGCCGCACGCCACCGTCAACCTCAATTTGCCCATTTTGATGTCCCGTTCGTGTCAATCAATCGCGCCATCGCGCATAATGCAACTCGGCGCGGCGCACAATCTCGTTGAGCGCGATCGCGATCGCCGCCAGCATCGAGACCAGCCCCATCAGCTTCGCCGCATCGAGATTTTGCGTGAAGACGCTGGTGAAATAACCGATGCCCGCGGTGGAGACATAGAGCTCGGCCAGCAGCACGCCGAGCAATACGCCGCTCATGGCAAGGCGCATGCCGGTAAAGAAGCTCGGAACTGCGTGCGGGAAGATCACATGGCGGAGCAATTGCCAACGGCTGGCGCCCATGGAGCGTGCGCTGACAAACAGCACCGGCTCGATCTTCTGCACACCGGCGGCCACCGCGATCATGATGGGGAACATGCCATGGCTGACGCCAAAAGCAATTTTGGAGGCGGCGCCGATGCCGAACAACAGGATGAAGATCGGCAGGATGGTGATTTGCGGTATGCCGTAAAGCAAGAGAACGATCGGCATAAAACTCTGGTGGGCAAAACGATTGAGCCCGACGGCAAGGCCGACGGCGGCGCCGATGAACACCGCCAGCACGAAGGCGATCGCGATCTCATATAACGTCAACCACAAGGCCGGCGGTACGCCTGGCGTGCCGAATAATTTGCCGAGCGACATCAGGACAGTCGAAGGTGGGCTGACAAAATCGCGATCGAGGAAATAACGCGCCGCGATTTCCCAGAGCAGGAGGAGTAGCACCACCGCGCCGAGCCGTGCGACGCCGGGACGGCGTAACAGCCAGCGCCGCAAGGCGGGGAAGGCCGGCGCTATGGCCGGCTGCGCGCCGTCGCTCCGGATCACCGCCATCGTGCACGGCCTTCGAGCTTCGACACGGCGGTATTGAGGACGGCAACGATCGCGATGACAAAGACGATGTAGGCGAACATGCGCGCCGTATCCATGTCTTCGGCGAGGTTGACGATGCGGTGCCCCAGGCCGGCGAACGAGGCGATGGTCTCACTGGCTATCACCGACAACAGCGCGACAGTGAAACCCATGCGCAGCCCCGCCAGTACGACCGGCAGCGCGCCGGGCAGCAGCACGTGGCGGAACATCTGCAGGTCGCCTGCTCCCATCGACCGCGCCGCTGTGACCAGCCTCTGATCGGCATGGCCGAAGCCCGCGATCGTGCTCAGCACGATAGGAAAGAAGCTGATCGTGGCGCCAAGTGCGATCTTGGATTCCGGGCCGAGGCCGAACGACATGACGTAAAGCGGCAAGAACAGGATGATCGGCACGGCATAGATCGCCGCCAGCAACGGCTCAAAGACCCGGATCATGTAGCGCGAGCGGCTGATCAGATAACCGAGCGACACGCCAAGCGACATCGCGATGGCGAAGGCAGCGGCGAGTTCGCCGAGCGTTACCTTAAGGTCGGGGATGAAAGCACCCGAGACGACGATGTCCACCAGTTGATGCCAGGCATCGACTGGCTTCGGCAGCAGGATACGGCTGACGCCCCACACGCTGGTTGCCAAGAACCACAACAGCAGCAGTGCCGCCAGGAATCCGACCTGCACGAGCCGGCTCAGCAGGCGGCTTCTGAGGCCGGATGGCGTGCTAGGAGTCATGCGCGCCGTCCGATTTGGCCGCAGTGTCCTGGTCGTAGCGCCGGCGCGGCTGCGCACTCTCCGACATCGCTTTGCGAATTTCGTCGTGGAGGAGGCCATAAAGCTGATCGCGCAGCGCATGAAACTTCGGTGCGGTCATGAATGACGGCTTGCGCGGATGCGGCTCGTCGACCGTGATGATCTGCTTGATGGTGCCGGGCCGCGCCGAGAATACGGCGACACGGTCGGCCAGGAACACGGCCTCGCCAAGGCTGTGGGTGACGAAGACGATGGTCTTTGCCGAATGCGACAGCAACACCGATAGATCTTCGCCCAGCACCATGCGCGTCTGTTCGTCGAGCGCGCCGAACGGTTCGTCCATCAGCAGAATGTCGGTCTCCAGGCTGAGCGCGCGCGCCAGCGCGGCGCGCTGGCGCATGCCGCCGGACAGTTGCCCGGGATAGTGATCGGCAAAATCCAGGAGCCCGACCGCTTCGAGGGCGCGACGGGCGCGCTCACCCCGTTCCGCTTTGGCGACGCCCTGGAACGTCATGCCAAGCACGACGTTCTCAAAAACGCTATTCCAGGGAAACAACGCACTCTCCTGGAACACGAAGGCGAGATCGCGCGGCATGGGGCCGCGTACGGTTTTGCCGGATACGTCGATGCTACCGGCCGTCGGCGCGATCAATCCGCCCATGATGCTGAGCAATGTCGACTTACCGCAGCCCGAAGGTCCGATCAGGCAGTGCAATTCGCCGCGCGCGATTTCGAGCGACGTATCGCGCAGCGCCTGCACGTGGCGCGCCTCGCCGGCTTCGCCGAATTGATGCGAGACGCCGCGGACGCTGATGGCGGATGGTGCAGATGTCATGCGGTCTCGGCGATGTCGCGCGGCCGGGTCAAGCGGAAGGCACAGCCGGCCGTGGCGGCCTAATTCGGCAGAAACTGCTCGGTATAGAGTGTCTTGAGATCAGGCGGTTCCTTGAGCATTCCGAGTTGGATCCAGGACCGCGCCAGCACGTCCAGCGCCTTCTGCTGGAATTTGCCGTCGGCGGAGAACATCGGCATGACTTCGTCGTAAGTGCGGCTGGAGACATCTTCGTCCTTGCCCATGACGGCGCCGGCGATCTTGACCGTCTCGGCCTTGTGCGCGCGCATATAGGCGATGGTCTCGAACCAGCCTTTGAGGAAGCTCCGCAGGTCGTCCGGCTTGCCGGCGATGTCCTTGTCGGTCGCATAGATGACGTGGATGATGAAGTCCTTCATCTGCGTAAAGCGCACGAGAATTCGGCCTTCGCCTTTCTTCTCGAGATTAAAGGCGTTGCCGACGTCCATGATAATGCCGTCGATGTCGCCGCGCTTGAGCGCGGCGATCTGGCCGTCCATCGCGCCCATCGGCTCGATGTCGATGCCGTTCGGACCCCAGCCCTGGCTGCGCGAGGTTTCGCTCACCAGAAAGTAAGTCAGCGAGCCGGCGGTGGAGACGCTGACTTTCTTGCCTTTGAGATCGGCAACCGTCTTGGGACCATCGGGCCGCACCACGATGGCGAGCAACAGCGGCGGCCCGGCCATTGCGGCGATCGCCTTCACCGGCGCTCCCTTGGCAATGAAGGCCATTGCAGGCCCGGAGCCGAGCCCGACGTCGATACTGCCGGCCGCCATCGCCTGCTGCATTTTGGCATCGCCGGCGAACGCGGTCTCCTGGATGTCGAGACCGTATTTCTTGAAGATGCCCGTCTGCATTCCGACGTCGAGCGGCGTAAAGGAAAAGGCTTCCGGCACCGCCTTGCCGACGCGCAGCATGTCCTCGGCTTTCGCGCTGGCGGCTATACCGGCAAGGCCGGCGGCGACGATGGCAATCGTCGCGATACGACGCAGCGGCTTGAATGTCGCGAGCTTGTGCATGGCTGTCACTTCTCCTCCGTTTGCGCGTCGTGACGTCGGCGTGTCGTTATTGTTTCGGCAGGAACGCATCGGTAATGAGTTTGCTCATGTCGGGCTCCTGCTGCAGCGTCTTCATCTCGACGAAGGAACGTTGCAGCGCTGCCAGAGCCTGCGGGTCGAAGCGGCCGTCGTCGGAGAACATCGGCATCAACTCGTCGTAGATCTCAGCGGTGAGCTTGGCGTCGGTGTCCATCACCGGCATGGCGATCTTGACCGTCTCGGCCTTGTGGCCGCGCATGAAGGCGATGGTCTCGAACCAGCCTTTGAGAAAGCGGCGCAAGTCGTCGGGCCTGTTCCGGATCGCGTTATCGGTGGCGAAGATGACGTGGGCGATGAAATGTTTTGCGATGTCACCGAAGCGCAGAATGATGCGACCGTCGCCCTGATCGGCATAGTTGAGCGCGACCGCCAGGTTGACCACGGCGGCATCGAGCGACTTGGATTTCACCGCGGCAACGCGCGCGCCGTCGTCGCCGACCGGCACCTGCATCATGCCGTCATTGCCCCAGCCTTTTTGTCGCGAGACTTCCTCGACCAGCCAGCTCGTAAGCGAGCCGACGGTGGAGACGCCGACCTTGCGGCCTTTCAGGTCGTCGACCGATTTGACGCTGCCGTCATTGCGCACAACCAGTGCGAAGATCAGCGGCGGCCCGGCCATCGCGGCAATACCCTTCACCGGCGAGCCTTTGACGATGAAGGCGAGGCCTGGCCCGGAACCGAGGCCGATATCGATGCTGTCGGCTGCCATCGCCTGCTGGACCTTGGCGTCGCCGCCGAAACTCGACACTTGAAGATCGAGACCGTTGTTCTTGAAAATGCCGGTCTGGCTGCCGACGTCGGCGGCGACAAAGGAGAATGCGGTGCGGCCGGCTTTACCGACCCGCAGTGTGTCGGTGCCGGCGGATGCCGCCGGCGCGAACGCAAGTGCCGCGAGGCTGGCCACGCCGATCAGTGCACCGTAAAGCGCAGCGCGCGAATATGCTCGACCCACCATGAAACGATCCTGCCCCTAGATTTTTCTTGTCCGCAGCGGTTGGCCTATCTTAACCGCCGGCACCGCCGTTGCGACCGGTTTTTTGCCGCATTTCGCGGCGCAAGGCATCTGTGGCGGTGCGGTCCAGCGCGAAGTCGTCTGACATCACGACGCCGTAGAGGGTGCGCGCGGCGTCCCGCGAGATGAACTCCTCGCGCACATCGTCGATCACCTTTGCCGGATCGCGGTCGCAGGGGTCGCCCCAGCCGCCGCCGCCGCCGGTGCGCACGATCGCAGCGGCGCCAAGCGGCACCGGCAGCCGGGCTCCGGCCAGTTGACGGAAACCGGTTTCGTCCGGCAATCGCAACAGGTAGCCGCCGGTCTCGCCGGAGGTGCCGCCGCGCAGTCCCCACGGCGGACATTGCGTGCGCCGGGTCTGTTCGAAATTCCACAGGCCCTCGACCAGATTGCGAACCCGCATGTCGATGCCTAATCCGCCGCGGTATTTTCCGGCGCCGCATGAATCCGGACGCAGCGCGCGGCTCTCCACCAGCACCGGACATTTCAGCTCGATGCCTTCGATCGAGCCGTTACGAACGTCGCCCTGACAGACCGACACGGTGCCGGATTCGCCGTCTTCGTAGGGCCGGCCGCCCCAGCCGCCGCCTTCCAGGCTCTGCACCACAAACCGCCGTCCGGTCTTCGGATGCAGGCCGAAAAACACCACCGCGCCGCCAAGCAGGCCGTGGTGGCCGGCCGGCACACGGTCGGGCATCGCGGGAGCGAGCGCTGCCACGATGCAGTCGACCACCGTCGGCACGATCGCGCTCCAGCCCGCCATCGGCGCCGGGAACCGCGCCATCATGATGTTTCCTTCGGGAATGATCACCTCGAGCGCGCGGAACGATCCCTCGTTGACGGGATCGACCGGGCCGGTCAGCGCTTTATAGGCGACGCGGGCGCCCGCGAGCGTGCGCGAATTGATGCCCGCTTTGCGTTCGGCGGAGCAACCGGACAAGTCGATGGTCATGGACGAGCCTTTGACCGTGACCTTGGCGTGGATCGGCACCGGCTCGCCTTTGCGCACGCCATCGTCGTCGATCGACGCCACGGCCTCGTAAACGCCATCGGGAAGTTGCGCCACGACATTGCGGCACTTCTGCTCGGTCTCGTCAAAAATGCGCACGATCGCCGCCAGGATCGTGTCGCGGCCGTATTTGTCGAAAAGCTCGTCCATCCGGCGCGCGGCGAGGCGGCAGGCCGCCATTTGCGATTTCATGTCGCCGAGCGAGGATTCGGGAAAGCGGATGTTGTCCTTGATGACACGATAGAGCGTCTCGTCGAGCACGCCCTTGCGATAGATCTTGAGCTGGTCGAATTGCATTCCCTCGAGCCACGGATCGGCGACCTGGGGGCCCGCGCCAAATCCGGTCGAGGTGCCGCCGACGTCGATCCAATGGGCGCGCACCATGGCAAACATCAACAGCTCGCCGCGATAGAAATACGGCATGTAAATGACGATGTTGTTGAGATGCTGGCCGGCGACTGCCTGGTGATTGGTGATGATGGCGTCGCCGGGCTCGAAACCCGTGGCGCCGTAGCGCTTCATGCTGTCGGTGATGATGACGCCAAGATCAGCAACGAAATGCGATACGCCGCCGACGTTCTGCGAGATCAACTGACCTTTGGGATCGACCAAAGCCGTGCAAAAGTCGCGCACCTCATAGATCATCATATTGTAGGAGGTGCGCTGCAGGTCGGCGGCCATCTCGTTGGCGATTGCCGGCAGCGCATTGCGGATCACCTCCAGCGTCACGGGATCGAGCGTGACGCGGCGCGTCGCGCGCGGGCGCCGGGCCGGCTTTGCCTTCGGTTTCTTCATGGGTGATTTCCCGCTCATCGTCCGCGGCCCACCGCGATGATCAGTTCGCCGGACGGCGCAACACGGCAATTGTCGCCCGGATAAAGCACGGTCGTCGTGCCATGCTCCTCGATCAGCGCCGGCCCGCGGATGCGGGCGCCGGCCGCGAGCGTATCGCGCGCATAGACCGGGCAGGCAACCGGCTTTTTGTCGTCACCCAGATAGACCGGGCGGCGGTGCACCGAAGCGTGCTTCGTTGCGCGTTTGCGCGGGAATGTGAGCTTCGGCCGCTTGCCGATCACCGCGAGCCGGATATTGACCATCTCCACCGGTTCCTCCGGCGAATGATGGGCATAGCGCTGCTCATAGAGGCGATCGAACGCGGCCCGGATGTCGCGGCGATCGGCCTTCTTCAACTGCGCAAGCGTGACCGGCACCGGCAGGGTGAATTCCTGTCCGGTATAGCGCAGGTCGAGATGGATTTGCCGCGCGGCGCCGCGGGCGTGACGCAAGCCGGTCTGCGCTTCCGCCACCATCTCGGCGTGCACCTTCAGCAATTTGCCGAAGTCGACGGCGGCAAGATCGGCGTAATAGGTGCGGATGAAATCGTGGCGCTCGTCGGCGAGCAGCATGCCGAGCGCCGAAAAATGCGATGGGAACAGCGGCACGATCACCGTCGGAATGTGCAGTTCGCGCGCGACGTCGAGGACGTGGAGGGGACCGGCGCCGCCGGATGCCACCAGAACGAAGTCGCGCGGGTCGTAGCCCTTCTCGACCGACACTTCGCGCACCGCAAGCGACATTTTGTTGACTGCGATTTCGAGGATCGCGCGCGCGGCTTGGGTCACCGTCATGCCGAGCGGTCTGGCGATCTTGTTCTCGATCCCCCGCGCCGCGCCGTCGGCGTCAAGCACCATGGTGCCGCCGAGAAAATTATGCGGATCGAGCCGGCCGAGCACCACATTGGCGTCGGTGATCGTCGGTTCGGTGCCGCCGCCGCGATAGCAGATCGGTCCCGGATCGGCGCCGGCGCTTTGCGGGCCGACCTTCAAGGCGCCAATCTCGTCGCGCCAGGCGATCGAGCCGCCACCGGCGCCGATCTCGACGACGTCGATCATCGGCACCATGACGGGATGGCCGCTGGCGTAGCCGCCGACGTAGTAGCCGGGCGCCATTGTCGGTTCGCCGTCGCGGATCAGGCTCGCCTTCGCGGTGGTGCCGCCCATGTCGAAGGAGATGACGTTGCCGTAGCCGAGCTTCTCCCCAACGCGTGCCGAAGCGATGATGCCGCCGACCGGGCCGGATTCCATCATCGCCACCGGGCGCTCCTCCGCCACTTCCGGCGTCATCACGCCGCCGTTGGAGCGCATGATCGAGAGGTTGCCCGTAAACCCGATAGTCTCGAGCTTGCCTTTCAAGGCACGCACATAGCCGCCGACCCGGCGGCCGACATAGGCATTGACGACCGTCGTCGAGGTACGTTCGTACTCGCGATATTCGCGCAGAATCTCGTGGGACAGGGAGAGATAGGCGTTGGGCAGTATCTGCCGGACGATCGCGCCGGCCGCGCGCTCGTGCTCGGGGTTGAGGTAGGAGTGCAGGAAGCATACTGCGACGGCGTCGACGCCCTCCGCGGCGAGCGCGCGCGCGGCTATTTCCACGCCGTCGCGGTCTAGCTCCTCGTGGACCGCGCCCGAGGCCAGCACCCGCTCGGCGACCTCGCGGGTAAGATGCCGCGGCACCAGCGGACGATGGCGATGAAAGAAAAGATTGTAGGCCTCCGGGCGGTTGCCGCGGCCGATGATGTAGACGTCGCGCGTTCCATTGGTGACGATCAGCCCGGTCTTTGCCCCGGTGCGTTCGATGAGCGTGTTGATGGCGATGGTCGAGCCATGGATGAGTTCATCGATTCCGCCCGCGGTCAGGCCGCTCTTTTGCAGGCAATCGATTATGCCCTGCACGAGATTGGCCGGTGTGGTGAGGCTCTTGGCGTCGACGAAGCGCCCGGCGCGGTCGTCAAATCCAACCAAATCGGTAAAGGTGCCGCCGATATCGATGGCAACGGCAATCACGCAGCAGACTCCTGGTTGTTGGGGCGACTGGGTTGCCGGGTGCCCGTTTCTTTCAGACCCCCCGACTGATCGGCTTGGGCTTGTTCTCTATCTGGGGCCCTCAAGGCCGTCTAGAAGCCACCATAGCCGCATTGGGTTCCGAGAGGCCAGCATCGCTAAGCGCTGCTGCAAGGAGTGCATAGCGTGAAGCATGGACTCGACCGGTCGATGAAATTCCCAGAGGGGTAAGCGCGGCTGGCCGGCGACTCGACAGCGTGTAGCGACCTCCAATGAAGAGAAGACCTCTACATTGGACGAACTCCGCATTTCGGCACGGGGCCGGCAATCAGGATCGCCGGCCGATCGTGTTGGAGCGGTCGCCAACGGTCTTACCGGTTCGGCTGGCGTCGTCCTGCCGTTCGCGCGGCCTCGCGCGCTATTCGCCGAACTTTTGGGCTCTGTCGCAAACCAGGATTGTGGACGAAATGTGCGAAGAGCAGATGCTACCTCAAACCTATCGTCATGCCGCCAAGGCCCAGCGATAACTGAAACCCGACCTGCGGCCCATGCAGCGTCAGCACGACGCCCTTCTCGTTTTGCAGCGTTGCGACCTGTCCGCCGCCGACAAACGCGGCGCCCGCGCCCGCCGCACCATACGTGCCGGCGATATCGGATGGGTGGTGCAAATTCGAGGCGGTGCCACTGAGCGACACGCCGGCGATGCCGAGACTCCCCACGCCGATCCCGCCGACGCTCAAACGGTAGGTATGGCCGTGGTAGTGCAATGTGCCGGAGCCACCGCCAACACCGACGATGAACCCCGCCTTGATGATATTGAGATTGACCGATCCAGACTGAGCATGCGACGGCGTTGCCACCCCCATGCCCACCATGACCACTGCCGCAGCAGCCAGAAGCCTCAACGCGCGAATAGCACCAATCATTTTGTCGTCCTCCCCGTTAAACGTCGTGCTAACTTAGTCCCATGGGCCGGCGCGGCCCGCAGATTATGCAACAACCGCCAACCGCATACGTGTTGCCGGATTGAACTCATTGACATAGATCAAGTTTGTCGGGGCCTAACCGGTTATTGTGTTTCAATGTCAATATGTTCACTCTGCCTCCACGCGGACGATCTGCCTCGTCAAGGTAAGGAGCGTAAATGTCCGCGCAGCTGAATCCGGCAGCTTCGCACCATCTGCCAATCTTCATTACAGCTCCGGGCGACACCGACGTGCTCATGGTCGTGGCGGCCCTTACGCTCCTGGCTGCTACGCTGGCGTTCGGTCTTATATTTTTGTACCTGCACACGCTGCCGGAACGCATGGCGCACCGGTCACACAAATTGCAATTTGAGATCGTCGCGGTGCTGGGCTTGCTCGCCCTGTTCACCCATACACACGTGTTCTGGGTGGCGGGCCTCTTGCTCGCCTTGATCGATATTCCTGACTTTGGCGGCTGGATGGGCCGGATCACGGCGGCAGTCGAGAAAATTGCGGGACAGAAGTCTGATGCGGGCGGACTGACTGCGCTGGACGGAACGCAGCCAAGCGAGGTTACGTCGAAGGAGCCCGCGGATGCTTGAGCTTCTTCTGTGTTCTCTCGTGACGATCCTTCCGGATTATCTGTACCGCCGGTACCGGCAGGGCAAGCGTTTCGGGCACGAAATCACGCTCTACTCGGTATGGTATGAGCTGCGATGGGGCATCACCACATGCCTGATGCTGACCGTCTGCCTCATCACGCTCATTTTCTATTTTCACCCGTCGACCGACAGCGTCACGCTGTATTTCAGAACAGTCCCGATCCTCCCCGAGACGAGCGGTCGTGTCGCCAAGGTTTATGTCGATTTCAGCGGTCCTGTTAAGCAGGGCGCCCCGATCTTCAAGCTCGATAGCTCCAAACAGGAAGCCGCGGTAGAAACCGCACGGCGCAAGATCGCGGAAGTCGAGGCCGATATCGTGGCGGCGAAAGCCGACATCGTGAAAGCCGACGCGCAGATTCGGGAAAGCCAAAGCAACTATCAACAGGCGGTCGACGAGCTTGACACCAAGCAGGAGCTGCAGCGGCGGAATTCGGGAACTGTACCCGAACGCGAGATCGAGCGGCTCCAGCTGCTGGTGCAGGGCCGTAAAGCGTCGCTCGAAGCCGCGATCGCGACAAAGGATGTTGAGGAATCGCAAGTGACGAATGAGTTTCCTGCCGAAAAGTCCAGTGCCGAAGCGTCGCTGGCCCAGGCGCAGGTCGATCTCGACAAGACCGTCATTCGCGCCGGCGTCGATGGCCGGGTCGAGCAATTTGCGCTGCGGGTCGGCGATGTCGTCAATCCGCTGATGCGTCCGGCCGGCGTGTTGGTTCCCGACAAGACCGGACGCAACCTGGTCGCTGGCTTCGACCAGATCGAAGCCCAGATCATCAAGCCGGGCATGATCGCCGAAGTCGCCTGCGTGTCGAAGCCATTCACCATCATCCCGATGGTTGTCACCCAAGTTCAGGATTTTATTGCCGCGGGCCAATTCCGCGGCGGCGATCAATTAATCGATCCGCAGCAGGTGACTCGGCCCGGGACGCTGCTTGCGTTCCTTGAGCCGCTCTACGACGGCGGCATCGATGACGTAACGCCGGGCAGCAGCTGTATCGCCAACGCCTATACCAACAACCACGATCTGATTGCGTCGCCGGAGACCGGCACGCTGAAGGGTTTGGTACTGCATGCCGTCGATGGCCTCGGCCTCGTCCATGCGCTGCTGTTGCGGATCCAGGCGCTGGTTCTTCCGTTCCGGACGCTCGTCTTCAGCGGCCACTAAGACGAGTTGGCAAATTGCGCTGAAGTCAGCCGTTGATGCGGCGAAGCGTCGAACGGTTTCGCAGGACCACCTGTCGGGTCGACACTTCGATCCCGCCGTGATCTTTGAGAAATTTCAGCGTCCGCGACACTGTCTCTATGGTCAGCCCGAGATAATCGGCGATGTCCTGACGTAACATCGGCAATTCAATCGAGTCTCCCGTCGATCGCTTGGCCATTTCGAGGATGAACCAGGCGACGCGCTCCTCAGCGGTTTTGGCGAGCAGCAATACGCGATCTTGCACACGGGCCAGTTCACGGGCGGTAAGCATCAGCAGCTGGCGCGCTACCGCCGCGTCGCTACTTGCCAAGGCCATCAGCGCTGCGCGTTTGACAACTAGAATCTTGGCGTCCGATATGGCTTCTGCCGCGCGGTCGTGCCGATCGATATGTTCGAGCGCGAAACTTTCGTCCGCCAGGTAGAACGAGTTGATGTGGCGGCGGCCGTCGCTGAGGATTTTGTAGGTACAAACAGTGCCGGCCAGAACTTTGTAGATTTGGTTGGCCGGCCCCTCGTCGCCGAAAATCTGTTTGTTCCGAGAAAAGGACCTGACCACTCCCACGCTGAGCATGGCGTGCTCAAGCGCCCCGCTGCTCCCTGTATTCGGAGCGACCTGCTTGTATTCCAGTAACGCAAGCGGATTTTGGACTGCCAGATTTTGAGAAACACGGAGAGCCGTCGCCTGCGTCTGCATATGCCGCCCCATTCTCAATGGTTTCGACAGCAGTGGACCGTACGGAATGAGGAATATGCTGCCGCCGGCCTCGCTTCGATCACTTCGCGGAGCGATTGTGCGATATCGGATTCGCGATCGGAAGCTACACGAAAGGACGGGTGGCTCAACTTTGGTTTAGGGGCGGCCACCCACCGCGGCGGAAAGGCAATCGATCAAAGATCGCTCGTCAAATGGCTTGGTCAAGAAGCCGATGGCGCCGGCGCCCAACGCATGCTCGCGTCGTCTGTCATCCGGAAAGGCGGTGATGAAAATGATCGGGATGCGATAGCCCTTGCTGCCGAGCTCGCGTTGGAGGTCCAAGCCGCTTAGGCCCGGCATTTGCAAATCGGTGATGACGCAAGCCGTTGTGTTCAAGACGTCGGACTCAAGAAATTGCTCCGCGGACACGAACGCGAACGCCTCGTAGCCAAGCGATTCGACAAGCACCCGTATCCCATCCCGGGCCCAGCCATCGTCGTCGACGATCGAGATGGTGGCTGGCTTAGGCAATTTGAGAAGCCCCGCTCCGCAAGATCTTTTCCTTTGTAAATTCGCCAAATCCTGTCTTGGCTCATATCCACAGGTGAGGTGTCATTCCGAAAATCATCTGGATCGCCCAATGCCGAGCGTGTCGGCAATTCGCACCAAATCGGCAACGGAGTGCGCCTCCATTTTTCTCATCAGGTTATGCCGATGGGCTTTTATGGTGCCTTCGCTGAGGCCGATCCGGGCCGCGGTCTCCTTGTTCATCATTCCTGCAATGACATGGGCCATTACTTCGCGCTCGCGCTCGCTGAGCATTGCGTAGCGGCGCCGCATTTCCGATAGCTCGTTATCCAACCGCCGTTCCTTGCGATCGCGGGCAAGCGCCGCGCCGACGGCGTTCAGCACGTCCTGTTCGCGCAGCGGCTTGGTGAGGAAATCTACGGCGCCGGACTTCATGGCGTCCACCGTCATCGGGATGTCGCCATGTCCGGTAATGAAAATGACGGGAATCTTGTTCCGCGCCTCGATCAGCTCTTTTTGAAAATCAAGGCCGTTTATTCCCGGCATGCGAATGTCCAGTATCAGACAACGCGAATCGCCGGACGGGCTGCTGCGTAAAAAGTCTTGCACCGATGCGAAAGTGATGCAGCCGAGGCCGACCAATTCAAGCAAATGCTTGAGGCCGCTGCGGACGTCGGGATCGTCATCCACGACAAAGACCACAGAATCTGCATCGGGCTGGATTAGCGTCGTCGCCATCAGGACGTCCTTTGAGGGGTCTCTCATAAATATTGAACCACGCCGGCCGCGCGGAGAAAACCGCGCGCGGACGCCGATGGCACAATCAACATCAGGAGGAACGGGTTCAGTCATGACCGTTTCGCCCGGCTGCGAATGTGCGCCCTTCGGCTTTGTCACCGGCCGAGGCTGCGCTGAGGAGTTTCGCCGAACTGGAAGAGGGCGGTCTCCGGGACGCTGGGTACGCGTCCGGCGCACATTCTGCTCCAAAGTCCATGTTAAAGAGGGCCGGGGACGAGGCTTTGATTTACATCAAATATCGCGACAATTGGCGATCCCGGCTCCTGCGTCACTTTTGCCGTCCGGTGGGCCTGTTCGCTGGCGTGTATTGCGTTAGGATGGCGCGCATTGCGACAGCATAAGGCTAATTCATCGACTGCGGAGGCACGCGTGGCCGGACGCGGGGCGACCGACGGATTAGATTTCTCGATTGCAACAATTCCGCCGACGCCGCGGCAGCGAAAGCTCGCCGTCGGCGTCGTGGCGGTGCTGCTCGTTGGATTTGCGGTTGTCGCTCCGTTCGCCGCGACGCGATTGCCGCGCCTGGACAGTTTCGTTCCCACCGTCGAGGCCATCGTCCTCGTGGCCGACCTCGCGACGTCAGCACTGTTGTTTAGCCAGTACGCCAATGTGCAGTTGCGCGGCCTCCTGATTTTGGCGGACGGTTATCTTCTCTCGGCGCTGATCGTCGTTCCGCACGCGCTTTCATATCCGGGCGCATTTGCGCCCGGCGGACTATTCGTCTCGGGACTTCAGGTTACGCCGTGGCTTTATACGGCCTGGCATTTGCTGTTCTCAGTCGCGGTCCTCGTCTATGCATGTCTCAAGCGCGAGACGCAAAACGATATTTCAGGCGCTGCCACGGCGTATCCTGCGATTTATTGGAATGTCGCTGCGGTCGCGACCTTCGTCTGTGCGTTTACATGGCTCGTTACGGCGGGAGAAAAGTTCGTACCGCGGCTGATTGCCGACGAGGTCAGCTTTACGCCGATGGCGAGTTATGTGACCGGCGTGACCGTGGCGACAACCATTTCTGCGCTTCTGGCACTTTGGGTTCGGCGCAATTCGCTCCTCGATCTTTGGCTCATGGTTGCAACCGTTGCGGCGCTCGTTGAACAGGCGATCGTCAGCTTATTTATCGGCGGCCGCTTCAGCGTGGGCTTTTACACAAGCCGTCTATTCTCGGTCGTGGTCTCGACGATTGTCCTGGTCGCGCTGCTTTCGGAAACGATTACACTTTACGCACGGCTGGTGCGCGCCAACCGCGCGCTGCAGCGTGAGCGCGACAGCAAGCTGCTGAATCTCGAAGTGGCCGTGGCGGCGATCGCGCACGAGGTCCGCCAGCCCTTGACCGGCATCGCCACGATGAGCGCGGCCGCACGCCGGTTCCTGTCGCGCGAACCGCCGGATATTCCACGCGTTCAGGCGATATTGGATGAGGTCGCAGGCGCCGGCTTTCGCACCAACGAGGTGATTGAAAGTGTCCGCGCGTTGTTCCGGAGTCCTGAGCAGGATCAGCATCCGGTGGACCTCAACGGCGTGACGCTGGAAGCCCTGCAATTGCTGCGCCGGGACTTCGATGATTACGGTATCATTGTAAGCACGGAGCTGACATCCGAATTGCCGCTGATCATGGGGAATAAAGGGCAATTGCGGGAGGTCGTCCTGAAATCTGATGCAAAATGCCATCGATGCCATGGCGGGCGTTATGGATCGGCGGCGGCGCCTGCGCGTCGAGACCGAACGGCGCGAGGGAACGGTTGCAATATCCGTGGAAGATAGCGGTCCTGGGATCGATCCAAAAAGTCTGCCGGGCATCTTCGATCCGTTTGTGACCACAAAGACGAATGGCATGGGATTGGGCCTCGCCATCTCGCAGATAATCGTCGAACGACATAACGGCCAGCTTGCGGTGGTCCCCGGCGCCGTCCGTGGTGCGCGATTTCAAGTCACGTTTCCGATCAAACCAGCAAGCGATGCGGCGGGGGCAACCGGTTAAGTTCTCCGCGCGCGGCGTAAATTCAATATCGCTCGGTTACGAAGCGCCAATTCTTCAATGGCGCCTGGTCGTCATATTTATTTTTCTTCGAACGCGGCGGCAGCGTCACTTTTTCACGCGGCAGTTTTTTGTAGGGGATGCGCGAGAGAAGATGTGAAATGCAATTCAGCCGTCCGCGCCGCTTGTCATCGGTCCGTACGATGTACCAGGGCGCGATTTTGGTGTCGGTTGCTTCCAGCATGAGGTCGCGAGCTCGAGAGTAATCGTACCAGTGGCTATAGGACTCGACATCCATCGGGCTCAATTTCCATTGCCGCATCGGGTCGTCGATGCGCGCCATGAAACGACGCTCCTGCTCCTCCATGCCGACTTCCAGCCAGATTTTGATCAGAATGATGCCGGCTTCGGCGACGTAACCCTCGATCGTCGGACAAAGCTCCAAAAAGCGCTTGTGCTGCTCCTTGGTTGCAAATCCCATGACGTATTCGACACCCGCCCGATTATACCAGCTGCGATCGAAGATCACGACTTCACCCGCCGCGGGAAATTGAGTGACGTAGCGTTGCAAGAACATCTGGCCCTTCTCGCGGTCGCTTGGGGCCGGTAGGGCGACGACTCGGAAAACGCGGGGGCTCACCCGTTCGGTGATTGCCTTGATGGTGCCGCCTTTGCCCGCGGCGTCTCGCCCTTCGAAGACGATGATGATCTTCAGGCCCTTGGCTTTAATCCATTCCTGCAGGCGGCAAAGTTCGACCTGGAGCTTGCGCAGCTCTTTTTCGTAGGCTTTGCGTTTGAGGGCTTCCGGCGCCTTAGCTTTTCCTGCCATGACCAATTCACCCCGACGATGCAATGAACCCAACTCGTTGAAACCATTGATGGTAGCCCCAAAATAAATACGCATTCTTGAGATAGATCAAACTCTATCGCGGTGGAGGCGGCTAAGGAGTATCGGATTTGCGAGGACTGGTGCCATGGCCGAAGCGACGAAGTCTGCGACGTCAGATCCCCTGGCGGGCTTGCCGAGCGCCAAAGAGGTGATGGCGGAAATTGCCCGCAAGGAGGCCGAGAAGGCGTCGGCGGCGGTGCAGGAAATGTCGGCGGCGGACGCCGAGAAAAAGGCTTTGCTGGAGAAGTTTTCCAAGCCGTCCGGCGTTTCCGACGAAGATCGGCTCGAGCGCGCAGCCGCCATCATCAGGCGCGCCGCCAGCAATGGCCTGTTCGAGGTGGAGATCGTTCGCTTTCCCAACGAGATGTGCACCGACCGCGGCCGCGCGATCAATCAGGGCGAAGCAGGATGGGAAAAGACTCTGACGGGATTCCCGAAGGAGCTCTATGACTTCTGGGAACGGCACCTAAGGTCCAAGGGCTACAAAGTCGGATTCCGAATTGTGGATTTCCCTGGCGGCGTGCCCGGCGACGTCGGCATGACGCTACGCTGGAATTAGCGGCGTCGCGAATTTATTTCTCTCGATCCTTCGTCCGTCAGGCGGGCTTGGGTTTTTTGGTCTTCCGCTTTTTATTCTTTGTACGGCCGGCCAAGTCCTTGGCGACGATGTCGTCGATTTTCTGCATGACCATGGTGTGAAGTCGCGGCGATTTGTCGATCGTCGTGTGCGAAAGACCGGTCTCCGCGGTGAGATCGAAATTCGTGAGTTCACCCTGAAAGCCGGGTCCTGCGGCGACCCGCTTACCGAAGCCGTTTTGCTGAAACAAGTTCACCAGGTGCAGAACATTCTTCGGCACCGGCTGCGGGCTGGTCGCGTCGAAGGTGACGATCAGTTCGATCGGAATATTCTGCCGATTGAGCTCATTGGCAATGTCGAAGGTCGCATTGGCTCCCAGGGAGTGACCGATAAGCACGATGATCGGCTTGTGGCCGCGGGTATATTGGTCGGCAATGCGCTTGGCCGCGGTAGGCCAGCCATTCGTGCTGTAGACGCGCGCGCTATATCCTTGGCGGTTCAGCTTTTCCGTGAGCGTGTCCATGCCGCGGGAGAAAATGTCGGCAAGCCCGCGAAATAGATCGACCTGAACCTGCTTTGCGGTAGGGGCGTCTGGCTGCGCCGCATTCGCCAATCCGCACCAATCCATCACCGGCAAAACCGTGGCGCCAGCAAAGAGTCTCCGAAGAAAAAGTCGCCGCTCTATCTGCATGTTTTTCCCCTCTGCGACTAACGTCAATGCACCTGGAACCGCCGTTACTTGATCGATTTTTGCGATGACCATCCGCGGCCGGCGATGGTCAGGCCGCCGAGATCAGGCACGATCTTTCCGGTGTCGCGACCGTGCAATTCTACAACGACGCCTTTGGTGTTCTTCAGCCTTGCCGGGTGTGCCGCGGTGGCAACGGCAGAGTTGCCTTCAGGGCCAGCATAAGGGCCCAGAATGTCGGACGGGCTTTGCAAATTTGTAGCCCTGCCGACCAGATAGCTCCGCGCGGACTTGAATTTGCTGGCGTCGATGCCACCGACATCGATGCGATATCGGCGACCATGATAGAACAGGCTGCCGCTGCCCTCGATGTGGGCGCCCGATTTTATGAATATGATGTGGAGCTGGCCGTCCTCCGCAAACGACGGCTTCATCGCGGCGCCGAGCAAGGTAATTGCGGCGGCGGATGCGGCAATAAAATTCCTTGGTCGTGATCCAAGCATCAATTGACGCCGTGGTTCAGGGGTTTCTCGGCCGGCGCGCTTTGCGGATGCAGGTAAAGCGTCACGTTTATCGAGTCCGAACTCACGCTTGGTGCTGATGCGAACGCCGGCGCGCTCGAATATCTTCAGCATGGGTGTGTTCGCCGGCAGCACATGCGCCAAAAGTTCATCAAGTCCAGCATTCCGCGCGATCGTGATGACATGACGCATAAGAACTGAGCCGATGCCCAAACCCTGATATCGATCGACAACCGTAAATGCGACCTCGGCCTGCCGCGGGTTCTCGACCACGTAACGTGCACCGCCGGCGATCGTCGGTTTCCCATTGTCCTCAATGACCGCGACGAGCGCGACATGCTTGATGAAATCGATGTCGAGGAAGAATGAACGCTCTTTTTCAGTGAAATGGCGCTTAGCCGCGAAAAACCGCCGATAGAGCGACTGACTGCTCACCCGGTCGACGGCCGCAAGATAGTCATCCCGATCTTCCGGCCGCAGCGCGCGGACGGTCAGGCGACGTCCGTCGCCAAGTGCCTCTATTGCCGAATAATATGCGGCATTCGGTTCCATGTTTGGCCGAGATTGGGACAGCAGCGTTCTGGATAGCATTGATCTATATCAAACGCACAATTCGGCCCGGCCGCTAAATTCGCCGGTCAGCCGGCAAGGAGGAAGCGATGATCCCAAAAATAACAAGATCGATCGTGTTTGCGGTCTTTGTTCTGTTGCCGTTTGCCGCTCTGGCGCAGGGATCGCCGCCACCGGCCGCGGCGCCGTCCTCCCAGACGCTTCTCAAACCGGAACAGCTCGACGCGCTGGTCGCGCCGATTGCTCTTTATCCGGACAATCTCCTGTCGCAGGTGCTGATGGCGTCGACTTATCCGCTTGAAGTCGTGCATGCGGAACGTTGGCTTGAGGCCAACAAGAAGCTCTCGGGTGAGCAGCTTGAGGTCGCTGTCGCCAAGCAGGATTGGGACGACAGCATAAAATCGCTGGTAGCGACGCCAAGCGTGCTTGCCATGATGAGCGAGAAGCTTGATTGGACCCAGAAACTGGGCAACGCGGTCGTCGGGCAACAGCCGGATGTGATGGATGCCGTCCAGCGGCTGCGTGCCAAGGCGCAAGCGAATGACAAATTACAATCGACCAAGGAGCAAAAGGTCACGGTGACTCAGTCACAAGGCAAGCAGGTCATTGCCATCGCGCCGGCCGACCCGAATACGGTCTATGTGCCGTATTACAATCCCGCCGTCGTCTATGGGTCGTGGCCGTATCCGTCCTATCCCCCGTATTATTGGCCGCCACCCGGTTATATCGCCGGCGGTCTCATCGCGACGGGTCTGGCTTTCGGCGCGGGCTACGCGCTCGGCCGGTGGGCGTCAGGGGGCTATTGGGGCGGCAGCGTCAATTGGAGCAACAACAATATCACCATAAACCGGCCTGGCGGCGGCGGCGGCAATTGGAACCGCGGGGCACATATCGAGCATCGCGCCGGTAATCGCGGCAACCGCCAACTCGATTTCCGCGGCCGCAACGGTCAACAGGTGATCCGGCCGGGTAACGATCGCGGCAATCTCGGCAATCGCAACCATGCGAGTACCCGTCCGTCGGGCGGCAATCGTCCACACGCGGGCCATCGTCCAGCCGGCGGCAACCGTCCACACACGGGTCATCGTCCGGCCGGCGGTAATCGTCCTCATGCGGGCCATCGTCCAGCGGGTGGCAACCGTGGCGGGCATGCCGGCAATCGCGTCCAGCATAGGGCGGCTGGTGGTGGCGGCCATCGCGGCGGCGGCGGCGGTCATCGCGGTGGTGGCGGTGGAGGCCATCGTGGCGGCGGCGGCGGCCATCGCGGTGGTGGCGGCGGCGGCGGCCATCGCGGTGGTGGCGGCGGTGGACGGCGGTCCGACATCAGGCTCAAGCACGACATCGTGCTTGTCGGTCGCCTCGATAACGGGTTGGGCGTCTACCGGTTCGTCTACAACGGTGGCAACAAGGCCTATGTCGGCGTGATGGCGCAGGAAGTTCAGCAGGTCATGCCGCAGGCCGTCGAGCGCGGAGCGGACGGCTACCTTCGGGTGCATTACGAAAAACTCGGCCTGAAATTCGAAAGCTATCGGCACTGGCTCCAATCCGGATCGCACCTGCCGACCGCAGTCGGCTACCGCCAGTGACAATGCCGATCAGCGCGCTTCGCCTTCGGCCGCGGTAAGACTGCTCAACAGGCTGTCGAGCGTTATCACGCGCGCGAGGCCGCCGACTTTTTCACCGAGTCCATCGGCACGAAGAAGGTCGCGCACGCGGCCGCGCGCGCCGACGATGCGCAACACGATATTGTAAGGGGCAAGCTCGCCATGCAGTTGATGCAGCATCCGCGACCCTGCAAGATCGACATAAGGCGAGGCGGAGAGGTCGCAGACCACGGCGCGAATATTGCGGAATCCGAGCTGCCGGACACGATCAAGAACCAGGTGCAGCACCGGGTCGGCGTTGACATAAAGCAGTGAGGCTTCCGGACGAAACGCCAGCACATGCGGCAAATTCTCGTTTTCCGGATGCCGGTCGAGGTCGGAATAGCTGTGTGTGCCGGGAACGCGACCTAGAAACGCAACGTGTGGCTGTGAGGCGCGGGCGACCAACATCAAAAGCGAAATGCCCGCGGCGAGGAGCATGCCCTGCATGATCCCTAGAAGCAGCACCGCGCAAAGAGCGACAGCCGCCGCGTAGAAATCCATTTTGCTGATGCGCCATGTCCGGTAGAGCGACCGCACATCGACGAGCCCGATCACGGCCGTGAAGACAACCGCTGCCAACACCGCCTTGGGGAGATTCTCCAGAAACCCCGTCAGAAACATGAGGCACAGCGCGAGCGTGATCGAAGCGAAAATCAGGGATAGCGGCGTGCGGGCGCCGGCTTTGTCGTTGACGGCCGATTGCGACAGGCCCCCGGCGACCGGGTAGCCCTGACCAAGCGCCGCCGCCAAATTCGCCGCGCCGAGGCCGAGAAGCTCCTGCCGGGGATCGAGCTCGTAGCCGTGCTTGGCGGCGAAGGCGCGCGCCGCCGAAACGCCCTCGATGTAAGCGAGCAGGAGGCATCCCGCTGCCAGCGGGAAGATCCCCTCGACGTCCCGTAAACGTAGATCCGGTCCGCTTAGCGCCGGAAGCCCGGGCGGGATCTTTCCTGTAACCGCGACACCGAGAGCGGACAGTCCGAAGACCGAAGCGATGATGATGGCCACCGCGACAACCACGAGCGCGATCGGCCTTCCCGGCATGAAGCGATCGCCCAGCAGAAGGGCCGCAATCGCCAGAACGCCAATTGCGAGCACCAGAGGCTGCGTTTGGCCGAGATGCTCGGCAAAGAGCAGGATGCGCTCAAAAAAATTGTGCCCGCCGCCCGGAATACCAAACAGGCTGGGCAACTGAGTCATGATGATGGTAAGGCCCGCGCCGGCCTTAAAGCCGAGCAGGATGCTGTCGCTGATCAGGCGCACCAACATACTCAGACGCAGAAGCCAGGAAATTGCGCACAGCAATGCGACGGTGAACGCCGCGAGGCTTGCGATCGCGATATATCGCTGTGCATCGCCACCGGCCATGGTGACGACGGTGGCGGCTATCATCAACGAGATCGCCGAGGTCGGTCCGACTGCGAGTTGGCGCGACGAGCCAAAAAGCGCGTAGCCGATCCCGCCGAGGAGATAGCCATAGATGCCGACCTGCGGCGGCAGTTCCGCCAATGCTGCATAGGCCAACGAGACCGGAATGGCGTAGGCGGCGAGTGTCACGCCGGCGATCAGGTCGTGCGGCAACCACTCCTTTTGATAGGTCGCGAGCCACCGCACCGGCGGCAGATAGCTGAACCGAGCAGACCGATCCTTGTGCTGTGCTGACTCTTCCATGCGCGTGAACCAAGGACCGCCCGGTCCATCGCCTAGTCCATGATGTGATAGCCGCCGTCGATATAAAGCGTCTCGCCGGTGATAAGGCGGGCCGCGTCATGGGCCAGAAACGCGACGGCGACGCCGACATCGTCGATACTGACGAGACTGCGCGCCGGAGCCTTCGCTTTCGCCTTGTCGAGCAGGGCGTCGAACTCAGGGATACCCGACGCCGCACGCGTCGCCAGTGGACCGGGCGAGATGGCATGGACACGAATGCCCTTGGGGCCGAGTTCGGCTGCGATATAGCGCACCGCGGACTCGAGCGCGGCCTTGGCGACGCCCATGATGTTGTAGTTCTTCACCACCATCTGGCTGCCGTAATAGGTCATGGTGAAAAGCGTGCCGCCTTTGCGCATCAGCGGTTCGGCCAGGTGCGCCATCCGGATGAACGTCCAGCACGACACATCCATGGTCTTGAGGAAGCCGTCCTGTGTGACGTCGACGACGCGGCCGTGGAGCGCTTCTTTCGGCGAAAAGGCAATGGAATGGACCACGAAATCAAGCTTGCCCCAGATCTTGGTAATGCGCTCAAAAACCGCTTCCATCTGACCGGGGACGTTCACGTCAAGCGGCATGACGATCGGCGCCTCAAGATCGCGCGCCAGCGGTTCGACATATTTTTTCGCTTTGTCGTTGAGGTAGGTGACCGCGAGCTCGGCACCGAACGCGCGGAACGCCTTGGCGCAGCCCCAGGCGATCGAATCTTCGTTGGCGATTCCGACAATCAGTCCGCGCTTACCCTCAAGGAGTTTCGCCTTCACCACGGGGATGCCGTTTTTGACCGGCAGACTCATTTCGATGCCCTCGTGCGACGACGAACTGCTCTCGTTACCCCGGCAAAAGACGCGCGGAACCAACGTTTTATTGCATCGCACCGCGCCGGGCGATTTGACTTAGATCAAAGCGATGCTGCAACGCACGTGATTTCCTTGGGTTTTCGTCGCTTGCCTTGGTGAGCGCGAGCTCGCGGCCATTTCGCCAAATGCAGTCGTAGACCAGCCGGAAAAGTGAGCGGATAAAATGCCGTCGCACCAAACGGACCAACCGTCGCCTGGTGCATTTGGGGTCTTTGGCCTGTTTGCGCCGGCCCTCGAATACGCATTCGACGCCGCTCAGCGCAGCATCCTGTTCCTGGATGTCATGCGGCAGCGCGGCAATCAATATCGCGAGCATCTTGCCGAAACGGCGCCGCATGTTCTCGATTATGAAGTCGAGGTTGTCGTTGACGGCCGCAAGCTCAATCGCCCGGTCAACTATGCGCTGGTCCGGATCATTCCGCCGCCGGGCGCGAAAATCGTTCCGACGCAAAGGCCGTTTGTCGTGGTCGACCCGCGCGCGGGGCATGGCCCGGGGATCGGCGGCTTCAAGGCCGACAGCGAAATCGGCGTTGCGTTCAAGGCTGGTCATCCATGTTACTTCGTCGGCTTCCTTCCGGAGCCGATGCCCGGGCAGACAATCGAAGACATCGCGGCCGCGGAAGCGATCTTTTTGAAGCAGGTCGCGGAATTGCATCCGCAGGCAGACGGCAAGCCTTGCGTCATCGGCAATTGCCAGGCCGGATGGGCGGTGATGATGCTGGCCGCCATGCGTCCGGAGTTGTTCGGGCCAATCATCATCGCGGGCACGCCGCTGTCGTACTGGCAGGGCGTTCATGGCAAATATCCGATGCGCTACTCGGGCGGCCTTCTCGGCGGCAGCTGGCTCACTGCGCTCGTCGGCGACCTTGGCCACGGCAAATTCGACGGCGCCTGGCTGGTGCAGAATTTTGAAAATCAAAATCCGGCCAACACGTTGTGGACCAAGCAGTACAATCTCTATTCGAAGATCGACACCGAGGCACCGCGATATCTCGGCTTCGAGCGGTGGTGGGGCGGCCACGTCAATCTCAACGCCGAGGAAATCCAGTTCATCGTCGATGAGTTATTCGTCGGTAACAATCTCGCGGCCGGAAAAATTCAAACGTCCGACGGCACGGCCATCGATCTCCGCAATATCCGTTCGCCGATCGTCGTGTTCTGCTCCAAGGGCGACAATGTCACGCCGCCGCAGCAGGCGCTGGGATGGATTCTCGAACTTTACGACAATGTGGACGAAATCCGCGCTTATGGCCAAACCATCGTCTATACAATTCACGAAAATATCGGCCATCTCGGGATCTTCGTGTCCGGCGACGTTGCTCGGAAAGAACATGGCGAGTTTTCCAGCAACATCGATCTGATCGACACGCTGCCGCCCGGTCTCTACGAGGCGGTTATTGAGCCGCGGCCCGAGGATGCAGTGGATAGCGACCACGGTGCGTGGATCATGCGCTGCGAAGCAAGGACGCTCGATGATATCCGCGCGCTTGGCGGCAATGACATCGAGGATGAGCGCCGTTTCGCGGCGGTCGATCGTTTGTCGCAGGCCAATGCCGCGCTTTACCGCACCTTTATGCAGCCAGTCGTACGCGCCTTCACCAATCCGCAATTGGCGGAATTGACGCGGCAGCTGCATCCATTGCGGCTTCAATACGAATTTTTTTCAAACGCCAATCTCATGATGGCACCAGTTGCCACGTTAGCGGACCAGGTCCGGAGAAATCGCCAGGCTGCCGCGCCTGACAACCCATATGTCAAACTGCAGCAGAATGTGTCCCGTCAGATTGTCGCCGCGCTCGATACCTGGCGCGAGGCCAGCGAGGCTTTCGCTGAAAAGACGTTCATGGCGCTCTACAGTTCGCCGCTGTTGCAAGCCGCCCTTGGCGTCGATCCTGCATCATCACAGCCGCAGCGGAAAGCTGCCAAGAGCGAGATCCATCAGGCGCTCAAGGAGAAGCAAATCGCCGAACTGAAATCGCAAATCGCGATCGGCGGGCTGCGTGAGGCGACCATCCGAGGGCTTCTGTACGCCGGAATGGCGCGCAAGTCGGTTGACGAGCGCGGATTCGACGTCGTGCGGCGTGCTCGCAAGGCTTACACCGACCTTTCGCTTTCGGCGTTCAAGAAAATCGTGCGCGAACAGTTCTATATGCTTCTCATCGACCAGGAGGCGGCGCTCGCCGCCATTCCTGAGATGCTTCCGAACGATTTTGGGGCGCGGCGTCAGGCATTGGATCTGATTGCCGAGGTTTTGGAAGCGCGCGGCGAATATGCCCCGGAAGATCGCGAGCGGATGCAGCGCGTCGTTGCTCTCTTTGGCGTCGAGAGACAACCGGGCAAATTAAGAACCGTCTCGATCGTTTCCAACAATCATATGAAAAAGCCGGCCAAAGGTTCCTGACCTAGCCGGATCTTCAGCCAAGCAATGGGGTCACGATGCCAGCGGAAAGAGAAAGCGAAATAGGTACGATCCGGGCCCACGGCCCAGGCGCCCATCCGCCGGAATCGAAATACGAAAGGCTGATCGGCCGGGCAAAAAGCGTCGTCCCAGGCAAGACCATTGTCGTGCATCCTTGCGACAAGTCGTCGCTTCGCGGTGCGATCGAGGCAGCCCAACTCGGAATCATCAGCCCGATACTTGTCGGGCCCAAATCCAAGATCGAAGCGGCCGCCCGGCAAAGCAAGCTCGATATCAGCGGGTTTGAGATCGTCGATGTGGCGCATAGCGATGCCGCGGCCGAGCGCGGCGTAGAGCTCATTCATGAAGGGCGCGGCGAGCTCTTGATGAAAGGCAGTTTGCACACCGACGAACTGATGCGGGCGGTGACCGCTTCCAAGACGGGTTTGCGAACCGAGCGGCGCATCAGCCATGTCTTCATCATGGATGTGCCGACCTATAGCGAGACCCTGTTCATCACCGATGCCGCTATCAATATCTTTCCCGATCTCGACGCCAAGCGCGACATCATTCAGAACGCGATCGACCTCTTCACGGCGGTAGGTCTCGGTACGCCGCGGGTTGCGATCCTCTCCGCGGTCGAAACCGTTACCTCCAAAATTCCGTCGACAATCGAAGCGGCCGCGCTTTGCAAAATGGCCGATCGCAAGCAGATTACCGGCGGCGTTCTCGACGGCCCGCTTGCATTCGATAATGCGATTGATCCGGAAGCGGCAAGGATCAAGGGGATCGAGTCTCCGGTCGCCGGCCGGGCGCAAATTCTGATCGTGCCCGATCTCGAGGCCGGCAACATGCTGGCGAAAAATCTGATCTTCCTGTCGAAGGCGGAATTCAGCGGGGATCGTCCTTGGAGCGCGGGTGCCGATCGTGCTCACCTCGCGTGCGGATTCGGTGCGAAGCCGCATGGCGTCCTGCGCCGCCGCCGTGATTTATGCCGCCGCGCGGCGGGAGACCCCAAACAAGGCCGTGGTGTAGTCGGCCATGGACGCGGTTCTCGTTGTCAATGCGGGCTCTTCCAGCGTTAAATTTCAGATTTTCGAACATTCGCCGTCTGCGGCGCCGATATGTCTCGTCAAAGGCCAGATGGACGGGATCGGCACCAAGCCGCGGCTGCGCGCCACCGACGGCAACGGGACGCCACTCGTCGATCAGACTTACGGGCCAGGCGAGATAGCCGATGGGCCGGCGGCGATCGCGGCGGTCGGTGACTGGCTGCGCAATACCCAGAAACTCGCACTCGTTGCGGTCGGCCACCGCGTCGTACATGGCGGGCCCGATTACGATCGTCCCATTCTGCTCGACTGCGATGTGCTGACGCGGCTGGAGAAGTATTGTCCGCTCGCGCCGCTCCACCAACCCAACAACCTTGCGCCTATTCGCATGCTGATGGAACGGCGTCCTGATCTGCCTCAGGTCGCTTGTTTCGACACGGCATTTCATCGCTCGCACGGACCGCTCGCTGACAGATACGCGATCCCGGAAAAGTTTTATCGCGAAGGCGTGCGGCGCTACGGTTTCCACGGTCTATCCTACGAATATGTCGCCGGTCGGTTGCCTGAAATCGCGCCGGATATAGCCCACGGGCGTGTTGTCGTCGCCCATCTCGGCAGCGGTGCATCGATGTGCGCGCTGTTTGAGGGAAAAAGCGTCGAAAGCACCATGGGCTTTACCGCGCTGGACGGCCTGCCGATGGGAACCCGTCCCGGCCAGATCGACCCGGGCGTCCTTCTTTATCTGTTCACGGCGAAGGGCATGAGCGCGTCGGCGGTGGAAGACCTGCTCTATCGCGACTGCGGCCTCAAGGGGATGTCCGGTATCAGCAACGATTTGCGGGAACTGCTGACGAGCGAGGCCCCGGCCGCGGCATTGGCCATTGACTATTTCGTTTATCGCATCGCGCTGAATGCCGGCATGCTGGCGGCCGCGCTGGGTGGGCTGGACGCGTTTGTCTTTACCGCGGGCATCGGCGAAAATTCGGCGACGATCCGTTCGCGCATCGCGCAGAAGCTTGCGTGGCTCGGCGCAAATTTCGACGAACAAGCGAACGAAAGCAGCATGGCGCTGATATCCGGTCCGGGCAGCAAGATAAAGATCTACATCGTGCCGACAAACGAAGAGTTGATGATCGCCCGCCATACGCTGCAGCTTCTTCGGAAATAGAGTTTTGCATCCAGCAACATAACGTTTGCGCTTTGATGTAGATCAAAGCGCCTGGCGGCGCGTCGCCCGTAAAATTCTTGCAAAATCGGATAATTTGCGGAGAGGAGCGTCGCCATGGAGGCACCGGCCGGCAGGCCCGAAGGTGGCACGCATGATCGGGCTTGGAGATCGTTCACTCCGGGCGATTGGCGCACGACAATCGACGTGCGGGACTTCATTACGCGCAATGTCAAGCCTTACGCCGGCGACGAGAAATTTCTTGTAGGGCCGTCCTCCCGCACCAAGGCCGTTTGGGCCCGATTGCAGCCTTATTTCGAGCAGGAGCGGAAAAAAGGCGTGCTTGCCGTCGACGCCCACACGCCTTCGACGCTGCTCGCCCACAAAGCCGGCTATATCGATAAGGACAACGAAGTCGATCGTCGGGCTGCAGACGGACCAGCCTTTCAAGCGCGCGATATTCCCGTACGGCGGCTTGCGGATGGTGGAGGCCGGCCTGAAGGCCGCGGGCTTCGAAGCCGATCCCCAGGTCCATCGAGACCTTCACCAAATATCGCAAGACGCACAACGACGGCGTGTTCGATGCCTACACGCCCGAAATCATGAAATGCCGCAGGTCGGGCATCATCACCGGCCTGCCGGATTCCTATGGCCGCGGGCGCATCATCGGCGACTACCGCCGCGTCGCCCTCTACGGCGTCAAGCGCCTGCTGGAGGTCAAGCAGGCCGAACGCGCCCAGATCGACGATATGTGGCCGACCGACGAAATCATCCGTCAGCGCGAGGAACTCGCCGAGCAGATCCGCGCGCTCGGCGATCTGGTCGCCATGGCCAAGCTTTACGATTGCGATATCACGCAGCCGGCCATCGATGCCCAGGAAGCGGTGCAGTGGACTTACCTCGCTTATCTTGGCGCCGTAAAGGAAGCCAACGGCGCGGCGATGTCGATCGGCCGCATCTCGACCTTCCTCGATATCTTCATTGAGCGCGACATGCGTGACGGCGAACTGGATGAAGAGGGCGCCCAGGAATTGTGGGACCAGCTCGTCCAGAAACTACGCATCGTCCGGTTCCTGCGCACGCCGGACTATGATGCGCTGTTCAGCGGCGACCCGTATTGGGCGACCGAATGCGTCGGCGGTCATCGGTCTGGACGGACGATCGCTGGTCACCAAGAGCAGCTATCGCATGCTGCACACGCTGACCAATCTCGGTCCTGCGCCAGAGCCCAATATCACCGTATTGTGGTCGAAGCAGCTGCCGGACAATTTCAAACGCTACTGCGTCAAGGTCAGCCGCGACACGTCATCGCTGCAATACGAGAACGACGACCTGATGCGTCCGTATTGGGGCGACGATTACGGCATCGCCTGCTGCGTTTCTGCGATGCGGCTCGGCAAGCAGATGCAATTCTTCGGCGCGCGCGTGAATCTCGCCAAGGCGCTGCTCTACGCCATCAATGGCGGCCGCGATGAAATGTCCGGCGACCAGATTGCGCCGCCGGCGCCGCCCGTGACCGGCGAGATACTTGACTACGATGAGGTCTTCGCGAAGTTCGATCACATGATGGAGTGGCTGGCGCGCACCTACGTGCATGCCATGAATTGCATCCACTACATGCACGACAAGTATTTCTACGAACGCCTTGAGATGGCGCTGCACGATCGCGACGTCTTGCGCACCATGGCGTTCGGCATCGCCGGGCTGTCGGTGGTCGCCGACAGCCTTGTCGGCGATCAAATACGGCAAGGTCCACGTTATTCGCGACGCTACCGGTCTGGCCGTCGATTATCGCATCGAATACGACGGCATCAATGCCGTGCCGCAATTCGGCAACAACGACGATCGGGTGGACAGCATCGCCGCGGAACTCGTCACGCGGTTCATGGAGAAGATCCGCAAGCATCCGACCTATCGCAACGCGACCCATACCCAGAGCGTACTGACCATCACGTCGAACGTGGTCTACGGCAAGGCGACCGGCAACACGCCGGATGGGCGCCGCAAGGGCGAGCCGTTCGGGCCCGGTGCCAACCCGATGCACGGCCGCGACAGCCATGGCTGGCTGGCGTCGTGTCTGTCAGTTGCGAAGTTGCCCTACAAGGATGCGTTGGACGGCATCAGCTACACCGTATCGGTTGCGCCGCAGAAGGCGCATCTGTCCGACACCGAACTCGTCGACGCCGCGGTCAAGGCTTTCGACATGTATTTCGGTCAAGGCGGCTTCCACATGAATTTGAACGTCATCGACAAGGAGACGCTCGAAGACGCCATGAAGAATCCGGACAAGTACCCGCAGCTTGACGATCCGGGTATCCGGCTATGCGGTCAACTTCATTCGCCTCACGCGCGAGCAGCAATAGGACGTGATCAACCGCACCTTTCACGGCCAAGTTTGAGCCGGGAGGCAATCGGTGTCACAACTCGGTGAACTGGAGCCAGGAAGCCGGTACGATCTGCATGTCGGGATTTCGCCCGACGCGCCGGATGAGAGCGCTCTGCGGGACGATGCCGAAGGCGCTTTCGGCTATGCGCACTCCTACGAAACCTCGTCACGCTACGACGGCCCGGGATTGCGCGTCGTTCTGTTCGTCTCTGGCTGCCTCCTTCGCTGCACCTATTGTCATAACCCCGATACCTGGCATCTGAAGGACGGCACCTACGTCTCGGCGAAGGATGTCATCGACCGACTTGCGGGTTTTGCGCCGTCGCTTCGGGTCCTGGACGGCGGCCTCACCATCTCCGGCGGCGAACCGATGGTTCAGCTCGCTTTTACCCGGCGCATCCTGGCGGGCGCAAAGCAGCTTGGCCTGCATACCGCGATCGAAACCTCGGGGTTTCTGGGCGATCACGCCGACGAGCGATATCTCGCCGCGCTCGATCTCGTCTTGCTCGACATCAAGAGCTCGGATCCGGACACCTACCGTGCTGTCACCGGGCGCGAATTGGCGCCGACGTTGCGCTTCGCCGAGCGGCTGGCTGCGATCGGCAAGCCGGTGTGGGTGCGGTTCACGCTCGTTCCAGGCCTTACCGACGACCCCGGCAACGTCGAAGGCATCGCCCGCTTTGTCGCGCCGATGAAGAATGTCGAATGGGTCGAGGTGCAGCCATTCCATCAGCTCGGCGCCTTTAAATGGAAAGCGATGCATCTCGAATACAAGGATGCGCAGACTGCACCGCCGACTGCCGAACTGAAGGATCGCGTTCTTGAACAATTCCGTGCGGCCGGTTGCCGCGTGCGCTAGCCGCCATTGCAGCGGCGCGAATAGAATGCAGGGCCGGAGATAAGATCATGCTCGATTTTGCACGCGGTATCATCGGTTCGCAACCGATCCTGACCGCCTTTCTCGCCATCGGATTGGGCTATCTCGTCGGCCAGATCAGCATCGGCGGATTTTCGCTCGGTGTAGGCGCGGTGCTGTTTGTTGGTCTTGCGCTTGGCGCATTCGCGCCGAAGGCGCAGATCGTCGGCCCCGATTGGACTGATCGGGCTGATCATGTTCCTCTACGGCGTCGGCATTCTCTATGGCCGGCAATTCTTCGAGGGTATGACGGGCGTCGAAGGGCGAAAATACAATCTGCTTGCTCTCGTTGCCGTTGCCGTCGGCCTCGCTGTCGCCCTTGGGCTCGGTCACGTCTTCGGCGTAAAAATCGGTCACACGCTTGGCATTTTTGCCGGTTCGATGACCAGCACCGCCACGCTGCAGGCGGCGCTCGACACGATGAAAAACACCGAGCCGTCGATCGGCTATTCGGTTGCCTATCCCTTTGGCGTCATCGGCCCGATTCTGTGCATGTATTTCATGACGCGCATGGTCCAGCCGAAATTTCCGCCGAAGGCGCCGCAAATGCATATGGGCGAGATCGCGCTCGGTCCAAATTTTGGTGGCCAGCCGCTCCATGAACTCAGCAAGGACCTTCCGAGCGGCATGCAAGTGACGATGGTACGCAAAGGCGGCCAAAACTACCTGCCTTCCGCCGCTTTGCTGCTTGAAGCCGGGGACGCTCTTTTGGTCGTCGCCGAACGGCAGGACGACATTGCCGCGACCGCGGCGCGTTTGGGCACGCTCGAGCCGGGACGCATCGTCAAGGACCGCGCGGATCTCGACTACATCCGCGTCTTTGTCGGCAAGGCGAATGTTGTCGGCGTGCCGCTGGCGAAGTTGTCTTTGCCCAGCGGACTTTCCGGTACAGTTGCTTCACGTCAGGCGGTACGACGTCGACCTGGTTCCTTCGCCGGATTTGACGCTGGAGTTCGGCGATCGGGTCGGCGTTCTGATGCCCCCGGATCGCAAGGAAGAAATCCGGCGCTACTTCGGCGATACCGTGAAATCGGCAGCCGAATTCAGCTATGTCTCGCTGGGCGTCGGAATGGTGCTCGGGCGTTTTGATCGGTCTCGTTCCAATTCCGATCCCTGGCGTCGGCACCGTGACGCTCGGTATCGGCGGCGGTCCGCTGATCGTCGCGCTGATTGCCGGCAAACTCCGCCGAACCGGCCCGCTGCTTTGGGTCATGCCGCTGCCAGCGAATATCGTGCTCCGCAACTTTGGCCTCGCGCTGTTCCTGGCTACGGTCGGGGTCAATGCCGGCCAGCCATTTTTGAAGACGATAACGGAAACCGGATTCACGCTGTTCTGGATCGGCGTCGCAGTTCTCTTGGCTACGGTCCTGATTGTACTGCTGGTCGGATATTATGTCTTGAAAATCGCCTACGACGACCTGATGGGGATCGCTGCCGGCGCCACCGGAAACCCGGCGATCCTGATCTACGGCACGCGCATGGCGCCGACCGAACGTCCCGATGTCGGCTACGCCATGATCTTTCCATCGATGACCATCGTTAAAGTGATCGCAGTGCAGATCGTCGGTTTGATGTTTGGGGTCGGCATAAGCTGAAAGGCGTTTAGATCGCCAGCCATGGACGATCAATCGTTGTCTCAAACGGGATGGTCCTTCACAGTTTGCGGTGTGTTCCACTGGTCGAATGTTGGTGGCCGCGGCAGACCCCGCTCTTCGGTTTGCAGGGCTGGACCAATTTTCCATCGTCGTAAGAGGACGAACGCAGGCATGTATTTGATTTAGATCAAGGTATCCGATCGCCGCGGCGGTAATTTTTTTGCATTGAGTAACTGGCAAATGCGCCTTTTGCCGGTTCCTTCGCTTGTTCTCGTCGGCAACCGACGCGCCAAACTCGACCGGGAGGTAACAATGTTGCGCATGGGTCTGTCTGCCGTGCTTTGTCTGAGCACAATACTCTCGCTTGCTATCATTTCGCCGGGTAGCGTATCGGCAGCTACCAAGAAAAAGCTGACCTACGAAGAAGCGTGGATCTATTGCAAGAACAAGCTCGATAAGGAGAAGGCTTACGGCACAACGCTTCAGGGCAATGAACGCTTCCTGCGCGGTGGCGCGTGTATGAAGCACTTCGGCTACAATCTGTAAGTTCCACTCCGCCATTCCCTCTGGCCGCCGGCGTGACGGAAAAGATTTTGCGCGTTGGTGTCGATGACCAATTCGCTCCGATGTTTCGGGAGCTTGGCGGATTGCGATTGCAGCATCGCCCGTTCGCAGATCCGGTATATGCAGATCAAGGATCGCTCTGAATGGCAACCTTGAGAGAACGGGTTTTGGCGCTCGGCGGCAAGCTCAATGATCAGTTACTCGTCATCATCACGATTTTGCTGTCGGTGCTGTTATTTTTAGTCGCGCCGCTGGAATCCAACGGGGTAATCTCAGGGAGCACTTTCGGATTTATCTTCGGGGCGGCTCTTATACCCGCTGCGTTCCTGGTCTATCGCGAACAACTGGCGGTGGGCGCGATCGGGACTGCCATTGTGCTTATCATTGTCGCGTCGGAGCTGGAATTCCGGAGATTTTCGCTGCTCGACCAATATCTCGACGCGACAGCATGGCTCATTGCAGGACTTGCGCTAAGCAGCGTTGTCGCGCGTGCCGTGTTCGCGCCAGGAAGGGTTACGCATCATCGGATCGTCGGTGGTATTCTGCTTTTCCTCAGCATCGGGTTGGTTTTCGTAGCGATCTTCAGCTTTTTGCTTCTGCTTGCCCCGAATGCATTCACCAATATCGAAGCTCGCCGGGGTGATTTCCCTGTTGGAAGCCTGGTCTATTTCAGTTTCGTCACACTCACCACCATGGGCTACGGCGATATCGTGCCTGTGCACCCGTACGCCCGCGGTCTGGTCAATATCGAGGCGATTATTGGCCAGCTTTATCCGGCAACCTTGTTGGCACGGCTGGTGACACTGGAGCTCGCCAGTCACGCCGAATGACGACGCGGGCAAGCTGCTTGGAAGTGGGCGTGTCCGGGGTTAGCCTCACGGCAGACACTCATGCGGTGAAAAACGATGATGGCAATGCGGCGACGGCGATTCCTCCAGGGGCTGATTTGCGCACCGCTCGTGACGTGGGCGAATTCCGCTTTGGCGATAGACTTGGCGGATATCAAGGCTCTCAAGCACGGTGAATTCATCTGGCGGCCGGAGTTATCCCCGCGAGGACCTGTCGTCATTCTGGTTTCTCTGCCGCATCAAATTGTCCACGTATTCAGAAATGGATTGGCCATTGCCGCGTCGACATGCTCAAGCGGAGCACGCGGGCATGCGACGCCGACGGGGGTTTTCACGATCCTGCAGAAGCGCAAAGAACACTATTCCAGTACGTATAACAACGCGCCGATGCCGAATATGCAGCGGCTGACTTGGCAGGGCATCGCATTACATGCGGGGCACCTGCCGGGGTACCCCGCGTCTCACGGCTGCATCCGGCTGCCGGTCCGGTTCTCCGAATTGCTGTTTTCGGTGACCCAGCATGGCACGCCGGTCATCATCGCAGACAATGACTCACCGCATAGCACGGCTTTGGAGGCGGGGCTTATGATGCCACAAGGCGTTGGCGATGCCGCAACAGCCGCAAAACGCAAGGCGGCGCAATCGGGGAAGCCGAAGGTCGAGCCCGACGAAGTTGTCTCGTCAATTCTGGTATCCGGCGCAGACCGCAAGGCCTATCTCATGATTGACGGCGTGCTGACGTTCGAAACGGCGATCAGCGTCGTTGATCCGGCAAAGCCGCTGGGCACTGAATTGTTCTCTCTCATTGGATTTGCCCCTGATAAGCACTTTCTGCAATGGACGGCTTTCGGCCTCGGCGGAAGTCCGGATACTGGAGTAGCGGCCGATATCTGGTCGAATTCAGTGCTGTCGCGGATCGACTATCTGGATGGTGCAGCGATCTCGCGTATCGAGAGGACGCTTCAACCGGGGACCACGATGGTGATCACCGATTACTCTGCCGGGCCCGCGACCCGTACCGGACCGGGCTTCACCGTGATCTCTGAAGACTTCAAAACGGCGGGCAAGCGTCTTTGACGGGTAGCTCGCCCGGCTGGGCGGCGATCGAAGAGAGATTCTCATTGCCGCGGTGCATGCGTCCCATAATGGCACGCAGCGTCACCTTCGATGAGTGCGCAGTTGGAGGCCGACCGGACAGCGATATGCTAAAGTATGGTCCTCAGCCTGGGCACGAAGACTTCGAAACGACGCAAGTTCATTAAGCTGTGAAGAGTTCTCGGGCGAGAAAATAGACCTCAGGACGTTACCAAGGAGGATCACGATGTTTTTCTTACAAGAAGGCTTCACCTATCGAAACTTCCTGATGGATATGGTTTCGGTATTCGCATTCGTCGTGTGGTTCTGGCTGCTCATTGTTATCTACGGCGATCTGTTCAGGCGTCACGACATCCCGGGTTGGGGCAAGGCGCTATGGGTGCTGGCGCTGGTCGTAACCTCCTACCTTGGCATTTTTGCTTACCTCATCACCCAGGGGAGAGGCATGGCGGAGCGCAACACGCAGCAAGCTCAGCAGGCGCGCGACGAACTGCGGCGCGTCGTCGGGTTTAGTGTCGCAGACGAAATTACCAAGCTCGATCAGTTAAAGAAATCCGGATCGATAACCGATGCCGAGTTCGGACATCTTCGCGCCAAGCTGGTTCAGTAGGTAGCGGCGTTCTTTTGTTTGCTGGCTTGGGCCGAGTTGCTGCCTCGTCCTGAGCCTCGGGACAGCCATGCGACGCGACTGGAATTATGCTGATGAGCGGTGATCGGAAGCTTCCACCCGGTTCCGAAGAGGCCGCTTCGTCATTCATCGAAGTGGCGATTCGGCTCGGAGCTCTTGCGCTCCTTCTCTACTGGTCTTTGATCCTTCTCCAACCCTTTATATCGATCGCCATCTGGAGCGCGGTGCTGACGGTTGCGCTTTATCCTGTCTTCGAATGGACGTCGCGTCGGCTTGGCGGCCGGCGCCGGATCGCTGCCGCGCTGATCACGCTTTTGAGCCTGTTGATTATCATCGGACCGGCGGCATGGCTCGCATTGGGGCTGGTCGACAGTCTCCGGTTGATTTCGCATCGGCTCGATCTGGCAAGTCTGACGATACCCCCACCGTCGACCGCGGTAAAAGCCTGGCCGCTGATCGGCGACCCTGTCTATGAATTCTGGGATCTGGCGTCGACAAATCTCAGCGCTGCCCTCGCCCAGATCATGCCGCAGCTAAAACCGCTGGGCGGCAGTTTGCTGCGCATCGGAGCGAATACCGGCCTTGGCATAATCACGTTTCTCGCTTCCGTCGTTGTCGCCGGATTTCTCTTTTCTCCGGCGCCGGCCATCGCCGAAGCGATCAAGAAATTCTCGCTGCGGCTCAATCCGGCGCATGGCGAAGAGTTTGTCGAGCAGGCCGGCGCAACCATTCGGGCCGTGTCACGCGGCGTTATCGGAATTTCGGTGTTGCAGGCCCTGTTCGCGGGCGTCGGCCTGATGGTCGCCGGCATTCCCCAGGCCAGCCTGATTACGTTCGGCGTTCTCGTATTCGGGATCATTCAGATCGGCCCGTCGATCATAGTGATCCCCGTCATCATATGGGCCTGGACGATGATGGATCCTTTGCCGGCATTTTTGTTTACGGCCTACATGGTGCCCGTCAATCTGCTGGATAATTTGCTCAAGCCGATCGTGATGGGGCGGGGATTGAAGACACCGATCCTCGTGATCCTGATCGGCGTGATCGGCGGCACCATCGCTTATGGAATCACGGGCCTTTTCCTTGGACCGATCGTGCTGGCAGTCATTTGGGAACTGTTTGCTTCATGGATAGATGACAAGAATAAAAGCTGACATCACCATCACCTTTACGCGTCGAATGTCGGCTAGCTGCATTTCAGAGACATTGCGCGATGGCTGAGCTGCGGCCCGTAACCGTGACTAGGCTGAAGGAGGCGATACTGCCGGCCGGGCAGTTCGCAGCCTGATCGTGAAAGGCGCTCCAGCTTCATTGGCAGAAGGCCTCTCAATCGGGGAAAAGTGGTGCCGGGTGAGAGAATTGAACTCCCGACCAACGGTTTACAAAACCGCTGCTCTACCGCTGAGCTAACCCGGCCTTTTCGTGATTTGGCATTCTTCCGACGCCGCCTTGGCCCATCGTCGATGGTTCGCCTCAACCACGGCGGATTGATAGCAGCGCCGATACGCTTAGTCACTCTCGTTGCGCTGTCGCCGAGGTTTGGGCTTGGCCGCGACTGGCGCGAAGCGGGGTGTGCCACTGGCGCCGGAAACCGCCGTCTCCTCAGCCCTTGCCAGTCCAGACCGGTGTTCCGCTCTCCCATTGCAGCCGCGGAAAGTAGCTCATGAGGGTGAAGAAATTTGTTTGCTTGAGCGCCTCTATTTCTTCCTGCGATTGAACCGGGATCAGCGTGGAGTAGCTCTTGTCGTTGCCGTCATCCCAATCGACCCACTCATACCATTCGTAGAAATAGAGCTGGCCGCATTCCCGGCATTTATACAAAGTGCGGGTCAAGTGGCTGCTGTCTTCGTAAGTCTCAACTTCTTCGAAAAGTTCAGCGAACTTGCCGGGGAGCCGTTCCGGATGGTTCCACAGGACGCATTGGGTCGGATGGCCCAAGTGAACAAGCTTGTCCGGTTCCTGTTCGGTCACTCAATGCCCCTCCGAGTCCGGTCAATTGGCTTATTTTGTCACAGTTGCGGGCCCTGCGCGCCCATTTTCCCGTCAGACCATAACGCTAAGACCAGCCTGGAAAATCTGGAAATGCGGACATGGCTTTACCCGATCACCGTTTCCTGAATGGCAGGTGAGGCGTTGGGAACTTATCTCAGGAACCGCGCGGTTTCGCGCCTCAAGATCGGAGACCTGACCATGAGTGCGATAAAAATCATTCTGGCATTGGCGCTTCTAGCCGGCGCCACGGCGACCGCTTTTGCCAATGCTCCCGGCGGCGCCTACATCCAATGTGATCCGAACAACAAATCTTCCCCGGTCAGGTGTACCCCGGACGGCTGGTAAAACAGCGCTCCGACCCGCCGCTTTGCCTTGTGAATTGGTGTGCATTGTCGAAAAATACACGCGGCTGTCACACGCTTGCGCTGTTCTACATTGAGCCCTTCTGCCGTCGGGTCACAGTCCCCTCTGTGGCCAGTCCCCACTGACGGACGGCGGCGGGGCTCGCCTCCGTAAGGGGCATTTCTGCGCCGCTACGCCGCAATGTGGCGCTGCTTGCTGGACCACCGCCGGAGATTTAGAATTGCCGGCATGCAGGAAAGATCGGAAGTAATCGCAGCCGCGTGCGGTTTTGCAGTCGGCGTGCTGGCATTGGCGCTGCCGATTGCCTCGATTGACACCCCGGCCCGCGCGCAATCGGCCGATATCGTGCTGTGTGACCGCCTTGCCGCCGATCCGAGCGATCCGGACAAGCCTGCGGGCGTCAAAGGCACCGATACGATTGCCCCGTCCGATGTCGCCACTGCGATAAAATTTTGCCGGGTCGCGGCGGCGGCGAAGGCCCCGGCCACCGCGCGCCGTTCGCTCTATGAGCTCGGCCGCGCCTACGCGGCCGCCGGACAATTACCGGACGCCGTCGGCGCCTATCGCAAGGCGGTCGACAAAGGCAGCACCTCGGCGATGGTCGAACTCGGCGTCATGTTCGCCAACGGAACCGGCGTCGCCAAGGACGACGCCCAGGCGCGGGCGCTGTTCCAGCGCGCCGCCGAGGCCGGCAACCCGCGGGGTGCGACCAACCTTGCAGCCATCTCCGGTAATGGCGGTACGCCCGCGGATCCGGTCGAGGCGCGGGCTCTGCTGACAAAAGCCGCGGCGACGAATTCCGCCGAGGCCGAGTTTCAGCTCGGATTGATGATGGCCAATGGTACCGGCGGACCCAAGGATGATGTTGCCGCGCGGGATTTGTTCGCCAAGGCGGCGGCGCAAAATCATCCCGCCGCGCTGGAATGGCTGGCTTCGTTTGAGGAAAGCGGGCGAGGGGGCCCGAAGAATAAAGACGCCGCCAAAGCAGACTACGAGAAGGCGGTTGCGCTTGGCGATGACAATGCCAAGGCCGGGCTTGAGCGGATGAAATGTCCGCTCGAGCTGACGACCAAACGCGGCGAGCTGTGGACGCGCCTTTGCTTCTAAGCGTGATCCGGAAAAGTGGACGCCGGTTTTCCGAAAAGATCACGCTCGATCAGCCGCCTGATCCGGATCAGGCGTCGTGCATTTCGTGGACCGCGACCGCGCCGCGGCGCCAATAGCCGGCGGCACGCGTCCATTTCGGGTTGGCGCCGCAATCGGCAATCAATTGGCGGCGCAGCGCCTTGGCGATGAGCGATTCGCAGGCGACCCAGGCGTAGTAATCGCCAACCGGCAATTTCAACGTTGCCAGCGTTTGCGCCAGCACGTCGCTGCCGCCGGGCGGTGCGCCGCGGCGATGAGCCCAGGTGATATTCGCGTTCGCGGACGTTTCAAACGCAAGCTCGTCGCCCGGCCCGTCGACTTCGGCGAGGACAACGACGCGCGTTGCGGCGGGCAGTTCGCCAAGCCGCCGGCCGATGGCCGGTAGTGCGGTTTCGTCGCCGATCAGGAGATGCCAGTCATAGCTCGTCGGGATAACGAAGGAGCCGCGCGGGCCGCCAAGCGGCAGCGTTTGTCCGGGCTTTGCGCCTTCGGCCCATTGGGTCGCCGGGCCGGCTTCGTGGATGGCAAAATCGATCTCCAGCGTGTTGGCGGCGCGATCGAAACGGCGCGGCGTGAAATCGCGCCCGATCGCATTGGGGATGCCGTCGGCATTCGCCGTGCCGTCGGGGAAGAACAGCTTGACGTGATCGTCGAAGCCGAGGCTGGTGAATCCGTCGAGGTCGCCGGTCAGCGTGATGCGGATCATATGGGCCGCGATCTTTTCAACGGCCTTGATCGTCAGCATGCGGCGGCGCGCCTCGTGGCGCACGCGGCGAGGCATGCGCGGATCAGCATCCTGCATCGCGGCCGGAGCGGTGATTGACATTAGAACAACTCCAACGTTATTGCGGTCAATTCGCTGCAAACTGGTGCCTCGCGCCCCGCTTTGCAAGCATAACATTCGCACGTCCATTATGCGCGCACGCCGGGCGCGCTTTTAACTTCAGGCCCGCCGCCCTACATTAGAACAACTGGTAACAGCCTTCCTTTGCAGGGTTCACAACATGTCGTCCTCCCGCCAACTCCATCTCGGCGCCTTTATGCGGCCGGCGTCCATCCACACCGGCGCCTGGCGCTATCCGGGCGCCTGGCCGGACATGAATTTCAATCTGGCTCACACCAAGGAAGCGATCCAGAAACTGGAGAGAGCGAAGTTCGACGCGTTTTTCATGGCCGACCACATGGCCGTGCTCAATATGCCGATGGATGCGCTCAAGCGCAGCCACACGTCGACCTCGTTCGAGCCATTCACGCTGTTGTCGGCGCTATCGCAGGTGACCGAGCGTATCGGGCTGGTCGCCACCGGCTCGACGACTTTCGACGCGCCCTATCACATCGCACGGCGCTTTGCCTCGCTCGATTATTTGTCGGGCGGCCGCGCCGGCTGGAACATCGTCACCACCTCCAATCCGGATGCCGCGCTCAATTTCGGCATGGAAGATCATATGGAGCACGGCGAGCGCTATCGCCGCGCGCGCGAGTTCTATGACGTGGTGACCGGGCTGTGGGACAGCTGGGCCGACGATGCGTTCATCCGCGACGTCGAGGACGGCATCTTTTTCGATCCGGCAAAGATGCATGTGCTCGACCACAAGGGCAAATATCTCTCCGTGCGCGGCCCGCTCAACATCGCGCGGCCGATCCAGGGCTGGCCGGTGATCGTGCAGGCCGGTGCTTCGGAATCCGGGAGGCAGCTTGCGGCGGAAACTGCGGAAGCCGTCTTCACCGCGCAGAGCGACCTTGCGGTCGGCCGCAAATTCTATGCCGACGTCAAAGGCCGCATGGAAAAGCTCGGGCGCTCACGCGAGCACATGAAGATTTTGCCGGCGTGCTTTGTCGTGGTCGGCGACACCGTGGAGGAGGCGAAGGCGAAACGCGCCAAGCTCGACAGCCTGGTTGATTACGCCAATGCGATCGCGTCTCTGTCGATCGCGCTCGGCCACGACGCCTCGAAATTCGATCCGGATGCGCTATTGCCCGACAACATTCCGGAGAGCAACGCTTCGAAAAGCGGTCGCGAGCGCGCTATCGCGCTTGGCAAGCGCGAGAACCTGACGGTTCGCGAGCTCGCGCAACGGCTCGGCGGCTATTCCGGACTCGCCATGGTCGGCACGGCGCAAACGATTGCCGACGAGATGGAGGAATGGCTCGAGACCGAGGGCTCCGACGGCTTTACCGTGATGTTTCCCTATCTGCCGGGCGGGCTCGACGATTTTGCTGAGCGAGTCGTTCCGGAACTGCAGCGCCGCGGCCTGTTCCGGCGCGACTATGAAGGTACGACGCTGCGCGAGCATCTCGGTCTGCCACGGCCGAAGAACCGCTTTTTCGAGAATTAAGGCTCCTCACTTGTTTGCCGTCATCGGGATCGCGGGGCACCAGTTTTGCCGGCGCGGGTCGTCAGCCAAAGTCGCCACGAGAACATTGCCGAGCGGCGGCCCATTACGCATGGCAAAACATAAATAGCGCCTCGCCCGACCGAAACGCCGTGCGATTGGCGTAGCGCAGCGCGAGCGCGCGGGGTGAGCCGATCGCGGTTGATTGCAGACGATTCCTCCGTGCCCTAGAGTGGCGCGGCCGCAAAATCGGCTCGAGGAAACGCCATGAGCGAGAAGGGGCTGCGCGCGTTTGCGCATGACCGGCCCGATCCGATCGAATCGGCAGGCGTCGACGAGTTGCGGGCCCTCCAGCTCGATCGGCTCAAGACGGCTGTCGCGCGCGCGGCAAGCGTGCCGCATTACCGGAGTAAGTTCGCTGCAGCCGGCATAGATCCGGGCGATGTGAAGAGCCTCGGCGATCTTGCGAGCTTTCCCTTCACCACCAAGGAAGATCTGCGGCAAAACTATCCGTTCGGCATGTTTGCGGTGCCGATGAGCGAGATCGTGCGCATTCATGCGTCGAGCGGTACCACCGGCAAGCCGACGGTCGTCGGCTATACGCGCGGCGACATCGATATGTGGGCGATGCTGATGGCGCGCTCGATCCGCGCCGCCGGCGGGCGGCCCGGCGACAAGATGCACGTTGCCTACGGCTATGGCCTGTTTACCGGCGGGCTCGGTTTTCATTACGGCGCCGAATATCTTGGTTGTGCCGTCATTCCCGTCAGCGGCGGCTTCACCGAGCGCCAGGTCCAGCTGATCGTAGATTTCAAGCCCGATATCATCGCGGTCACGCCGTCATATCTCCTGGCGATCGCCGACGAGTTCGACCGCCAGGGGATCGACGCGCGAAAATCGTCGCTGCGCATTGCGCTTCTCGGCGCCGAGCCGTGGACCGAAGGGATGCGCGCCGAGATCGAGCGGCGGATGGGTCTCGATGCGGTCAATGTCTACGGGCTGTCGGAGGTGATCGGTCCCGGCGTCGGCCAGGAATATGCCGATGCCAAGGACGGACTGACGGTCTGGGAGGATCATTTCTTTCCCGAGATCATCGATCCCGAGACCGGCAGAACGCTGCCCGACGGCGAGGAGGGCGAACTGGTCTTCACCTCGCTGACCAAGGAGGCCATGCCGGTCATCCGCTATCGCACGCGCGATCTGACGCGGCTTCTTCCCGGCAACGGCCGGGCGATGCGCCGGATCGAACGGATCAAAGGCCGCAGTGACGACATGCTGATCATCCGCGGCGTGAATGTTTTTCCGAGCCAGATCGAAGCGGCGCTCGCCGCCGAGCAAGCGTTCGCACCGCACTATCTCATCGAGGTGACGCGGCCCGAGCGGCTCGACGAGCTTGAAGTGATTGTCGAGACGCGCAATGTTCTGCCGCCGGACGCCATGGCGGTGCTGGCCGACCGCGGCGTGCATCTCATCAAGGCGCGTGTCGGCGTGACAACGACGGTGCGTGCAGTCGAGCCCGGCACGATCGAGCGGTCGCAAGGCAAGGCCAAACGCGTCATCGACAAGCGGCCGCGAAACTGAACCGCAAATCTCAGCCACGAAATTGAACGATGACCATCGCAGAAGACATATCGCCAGGGACTGTTTTCGACCGCGCCGGCCTGGCGCGCGAGACAATGGCGGCTTGGCACGCTTGCGATGGCGTCGTGGTGGGGGACTTTCGGCGCGACAGTGAAAATCTCTCGCGGCAATGGCGCATTGGCGCCGATCTTGTGTCCGGCTTGCCGGCCAAGCCGGCGCGCTCGGAAGGTGAAGCGGCCGCGGCCGCCGCGATCATGGAGCGCGACCGGGGCGCGCGCGTAAAATTTCTCGATGCTCACGGCGAGGCGCTCTATCGCCGCCTGACCGACAATCTTGCGAAATTCGTCCGCGTCGAGGATTTGGTCCGCGCGGCCGCGGCAGTCGTGCCGGGACTGGTGCCGGACGGCGATACATTGGCGCGTGAAAACGGTCTGCCGCAACGCGACAAGGACGGCGCCGAGATCGATCAGGGGCTTCTTCTCTCCCACCTTCTCGCCAATCCCGCAGCCGGCATGCATTTGTGTCATGCCATGCTGTTGCCGCGTCCGGAGGCGGCCGAACAAGGCCGGCGCTTTGCCGAGCGTGGAAAAATTGCGTTTGACGGCGCGACGCTCGAACGCCACGGCAAGGCGGCACTCGTCACCATGCGCAATCCGCGATTTCTCAATGCAGAGGACGAAGCCACGCTCGACGGTCTCGAAACCGCGATCGACGTCGCCACGCTCGATGCCGAAACCGATATCGCAGTATTGCGCGGCGACGTTGTCGAGCATTCGAAATATCGCGGCCGACGGCTGTTCTCTGCCGGCATCAACCTGACACACCTCTATCACGGCAAAATCGCTTACGTCTGGTACATCAAGCGCGACATGGGGCTCGTCAATAAACTGTTTCGGGGCGTGGCGCGGCCGGATGCGAACCCGGACGAGATCGCCGGCGGTACAACTGAGAAACCGTGGATCGGCGTGGTCGAGGGTTTTGCTATCGGCGGCGGCTGTCAGCTGCTGCTGGCGCTCGACTACGTGCTGGCGGCGAGCGACGCCTATATGACGCTTCCGGCGCGCAAGGAAGGCATCATCCCCGGTGCCGCCAATTTGCGGCTGTGGCGTTTCACCGGCGATCGCATTGCGCGCCAGGCAATCCTCTATGGCCGACGCCTCGATTGCGATACGCCCGAGGGGCGATTGATCTGCGACGAGATCGCGCCGCCGGCGTCGATCGATGCGGCGCTTGATCAGGTGATCGACGGCTTCACCAGTTCCGGCGTCGTCAGCGCCGCCGGCAATCGCCGCGCCATCCGCGTCGGCCAGGAGCCGCTCGATATGTTCCGCCGCTACATGGCCGTCTATGCCCGTGAGCAGGCTCAATGCCACTTCAGCCCGGCGCTGATCGCTAATCTCGAACGCAATTGGGACGCGCATAATCGCCGGGCCTGATGCGACGGTCGTTGGCTAGCGCGCGGCAAAATTCATCTGGTCGAAGCGGCCCTTTTGCGCGTCGTCCAGTTTCATCTCGAAATTGGCCAGCGCCACCTGGATGGACAGCACCGAGCGCCAGGTTGCATCAAGCCGGGCCTCGATGGCATCGAGACGTCCGACCGCAGTTGGCGGCACCGTCGTTGGGCAATGCGCTTCGAGATCGTCGGCGGCTTTGCCGAAGGCCTGCCTGACATCCGTCAGGGCCGGCCGTTGCGCGTCGGTCGGCTGCACCGATCGATCGATCTGGTCGATGGTCGAGTCGATTGCCACCGGTGAGCTGCCGCAGGCCGGCGCGATTGCGTCCGACCGGTTCTCACGATCGGCATCCGGCGCGGTTGCCGCGACCGTCTCAAACTTGGCTTTCTGCTCGTCGCTGAGCGATTGCTCGAAATCCTGCAGCGGCTGACGCGCGACGTCGACCGCCATGGTCAGCACCTCGATCTGGGATTCCATCAGCTGCAACCGGGCAACCGGCTGTGCGGGTATGTCCGTCGGGCATGCTTTGGCCAAGTAGCCGGACGATTCACCGAGCGCGCCGCCAAGCTTCTGCAGAAGCTGCATCTGATCCGCGGTTGGCGACACTTCCTTGGCGATACGCGCCACAATTTCATTGGCATCGAGGCTTGGCCGGCACAGTTGCTGATCTTCGCTCGCCGGCACCTTGGCAAAGGCGGTCGAGAAGATGTGTTCATAGCCGAACGGCCATAGCGACTGGGACTGGGCATCCGGAAAGAAGACGTTTTGGAAAATCACCGGCAGCGCGAGGGTTGGATAAAGCAATGCCGATGTCAGGCCGCGTGCCGACCCGGGATGCGCCAGATCATGACGGTTGGCCCGCATATAAAGCGGATGGTGATGGAAGCGAAAGTGCGGAAAATAGAGCGGAACGCCGATATGAAACGGCCCGATACGCAGCCCGAAGGCCGCGGCTGGCGGCGAAGCACAGACAATTGTGGCTAACGCCGCACTGGCGAGAAAAGCGCCGACCTTTCGCATGATCAGGCACCCAAATGTTTAGAGCGTGATCCCGAAAAACGACTTCGCTTCTCGGATTAGATCACGCTCAACCACAGTTTTCAACGCGCAGTAGGCCCCAGCGGTTCCATCCGCTCGTGAATCTCCACGGCATGACCTTGTGGCTTGGAGCCGAGGCGAAGAAACGGCACCAGCACGAAGGCGAAGGCCGTGAAAGCCGCCGACATTAAAATGAGCGGCGGCAGCGACTTGTGGAAAACATGTGTGTAGAGAAACGACCCGATATTGTCGGCAAGCGTGGTCGAAAGATTGATGATCGACATCAAAATGGCGAAGGAAAATCCCTCCGCGCGGCGCGGGCAATAATCCGCCGCCAGCGTCACCGTCGCCACGGTCGCGAGCATGGCGGCGAAGCCGGCGCAGAAGCTGATGACTGCCGCTACCGGCTCATTCCAGAAGAAAAGGAATGCCAGGGTCGCCACCGTGCCGATCGCGATGCTGAGATTGAGAATGTTCTTCATGGTCAGGCCGCCAAAGAAGCGGCGATAGCACAGCGCGCCGACCACCCAGCCGGCGGAACCGATCGAGCCCAGGATTCCGATATAGGCTTGCGAGAATTTCAGATCGTCGGTCATGTGATAGTAGAGCGGCGTGGTCATGCCGGGACTGAAATAATAGAGAAAAATGAAGCCGGCGACGATCCAGAGATGCCGCCGCTCGAAGGCCGCCAACAAGCCGCGAAACGAATCTTTGAGACCGCGCACGTTGACGCGCGCCTTTTTCTCGGGGATCAGGAACATTGTGCCGCCGATGACGGCGACTGGCGCGCAGGCGACGATGGCGGCCGCGACATGGAGTGCTGCCGCGGGCGGCAGATGCTGCACCAGCTGGCCGCCCACGATCGCCGCCGTCATTGCGGCGATGTTGTACCAAAGCCATTGCTGATTGACGAACGCCGCGCTCTCGCTCAGCCGCTGGCCGTTTTCCACAAGGACCGCGCCACACAACGTACTCGATACGGCCATGGCGTAAGCGGTGAGCATGAGCGCGAAGGCAAGATCGGTCGGGGCGAGGAGCCTGGTCACCCAAAAATACCCGACGATGGCGGCCAGGTTGGCGAGGATCAGATAGCTTTTGCGCCGGTAGCCGAATAGCGGCACGAAATCCGAAACGATGCCGTATACCGGCTTGATGATCCACGGCAGATTGAACGCGGTGAAAAACGCCGTGACCTGGACCGGCGTCCAGCCGTGAATTTCCTTGAGATAAAAAGTCAGCGGCTGCGAGACCAGGCCAACGATCTGGCCGAGGCCTTCGACGACATAAACCAGTCCGAAAAACAGCAAGAGCTGGCCGATATCGGCCTTGGGTTCCGGCGCCGCGGCGGCTGTTAAGGCGAGCGGCTCCTCGTTCATCTCGTCGGCGCCTGGAGATTCGATCGCACCCGAATCTATTAACGCGCGGGGCGGGCGGCGTCGATGGCGGCGGTATCCTCGATACCGAGCTTTTGCACGATGTCGTCGACGATTTCGCGCGGGTGCGGGACGATGGACGCAATGATCGGCCGTTCGTCCGCCTGCGGCGGCTCGAGCGCATCAAATTGGCTGTTGAGCAATTCGGGGGCCATGAAATGATCGGCGCGTGCGGCAATACGGCGGGCGATGAGGTCGCGGTCGCCCTGCAGGAAGACGAGGCGGACGTCGCGCCGGTCGCCGATCAGAATGTCCCGATAGGCGCGCTTGAGCGCCGAGCAGGCGATGACGCCGTGACCGCCCGACTGCCGGGTGGCGTCGATCCAATCGGCGATGGCGTGCAGCCACGGCCAGCGGTCGGCGTCGTTAAGCGGCTCGCCATGATGCATTTTCTCGATATTCGACTTGGAATGAAACCAGTCGGCGTCTTCGTAGGTCCAGTGCAGCCGATGGGCCAGCATGGAAGCGATGGTGCTTTTGCCGGATCCCGACACGCCCATCACTACCAGGATCGCCGTGTTATCAGACGGTATCGCAATATTCATGCTTGGTGCTCCGGCGCTGCGGAGCGCACGATGAGCCAGACCAGATCGCCATCGGCATAGGCATGCCGTGCCGGCAGGTCTTCGCCGCCGAATACGCGGCCGAGAATGTTGCGCTTGTCCGCGCTGTCGACGAGGAACAGCATTTCGCGCGTCGAAGCGAGCGCTGGAAATGTCAGCGTGACGCGCGGCACGAACGGCTCCATGCCGGCCTTGGCAATGCCGAGCACCCAGCGCTGCGTTTCGTCGAGCGCGGGCGAGTGGGGGAACAGCGAGGCGGTGTGGCCGTCGCCGCCGAGACCCATAAGCACCATGTCGAACATCGGCCGCGCCGGGTCGAGCCGCTCGGCGCCGTAAAATGCCTTGAGCGTGTCCTCGTAAAGGCGCGCCGCGCCTTCGGGATAGTTGACGGTCGTATCGACCGGATGAATGTTCCGTGCCGGCGCGCCGGCGCGGTCGAGAAACAGTTGCCGCGCCGCGCCCATATTGCTGAGCGGATCGTTTTCCGGAACGAAGCGTTCATCGCCGATGAACCAGTGCACCCGATCCCACGGCACCTGGCTGCGCCACGGCTCTTCGGCCAGCAGGCGGTAAAGCCCTTGCGGAACTCGACCCGCCGGTCAGGCAAACCGCGGCGCGGTCCTTTTGGCTCACGCGCTCGATCAGGCGGCGCGCCGCCGCCTCGGCCAGAGCTGGCGCGTCTTCGACAGTCAGGATGGTCGGCTTCGATTTTGCGTCCATGAAGCCTCTCACGCGATCGGCCGCCAGCGCCGGCCGTCACGGGCGAGAAGCTCGTCGGCTTCGCGGGGCCCTTCGCTGCCGGCAGGGTAGACGGCAAGGTCTTTTACCGGCGTCTCGCGCCAGGCGTCGATGAACGGCTGCACCGCGCGCCATCCCGCCTCGATGCCGTCGGCGCGCGGATAGAGGATCGCGTCGCCGATCATGCAATCGTAGATCAGCGTTTCGTAACCGGTCGACGGCGCGATGTCGAAATAGTCTTCGTATTTGAAGGTCATGCTGACGCCGCCGATGGCGATCGAAGGCCCCGGAATTTTGGCGTTGAACTCGAGGCCGATGCATTCGTTCGGCTGGATGCCGATGACCAGGAAATTTTCCGCGAGGCGCTCGACCGGGGTGTCGCGAAACATCGCCACCGGGGCCTGCTTGAATTTGATGGCGACTTCGGTCTGCTTGGCGCGCAGCGCCTTGCCGGTGCGCAGATAAAATGGCACGCGCGCCCAGCGCCAATTGTCGATCATCAGCTTGAGCGCGACATAAGTCTCCGTCGTGCTGTCGGGCCGCACTTCTGGCGTCCTTCGATAGGCCTCGACGGCACGGTTTTCGACATAGCCGTCGCCATATTGGGCGCGCACCGAATTGTGCAGCGCCTCGTCGCGGCTCTGCATTTGAATGGCGTCAAGCAGTTGCGCCTTCTCGGCGCGCACCGCGTCCGCGGCGAAGCGCGACGGCGGCTCCATCGCGATAAGCGACAAAAGCTGAAACAAATGGTTCGGCACCATGTCGCGCAGCGCACCGGTCGAATCGTAATAGCTGCCGCGGCGGCCGATGCCGAGCGATTCCGCGACCGTAATCTGCACGTGGTCGATGTGGTCGCGATTCCAGATCGGCTCGAACAGGCCGTTGGCGAAGCGCAGCACCATGATGTTCTGCACCGTCTCCTTGCCGAGATAATGGTCGATGCGGAAAATCTGGTCTTCTTTGAGAATGCTCAGCAGTTTTGCGTTGAGCTCGCGCGCCGACGCCAGATCGGTGCCGAACGGTTTTTCGACGACGATGCGCCGCCATGCGCCGCTGTCCTGACGCGCGAGGCCGGACTCGCCGAGATGACAGCCGATCGGCGCAAACCCGGCCGGCGGCGTCGCCAGATAGAACAGCCGGTTTCCCCTGGTGCCGCGCTCGCGCTCGATGCGCGAGAGTTCGCGCCCGATCTTTTGATAGGTCGTGTCGTCATCCGGACCGCCCTGGACATAGGCGACGCAGCCCAGCACGCGTTTCACGGCGCGCTGGTCGATGTCGCGCGTGGCGAATTTGGGCAGGCTTTTGGCGAGATCGGCGGCGAACGCTTCGTTTGACGATTCGCTTCTGGCGACGCCAATCAGCGCGAATGCTTCCGGCAACAGGCCTTCGACGGCGAGATTATAAAGCGCCGGCACCAGCAGGCGGTGGGTGAGGTCGCCGGAAGCGCCGAAGATCACGAGGCAGCACGGATCGGCCGGCCGGGCCTTGGTGGGGGCGGTCTTAGCGCTTCTTCCGGCGCCATTTGTGAGCGTCATGAGGCTTTTGCCTTGGGTTCTTTGGCGGCCAATTTCGGTTCGACATGGGCGCCAAAACCCTTGCGCATCGCCGAGAGGATTTTTTCCGCAAAAGTATGCTCGCGGCGCGACCGGAAGCGGGCGTAAAGCGCTGCGGAGAGCACATCCGCTGGCACCGCCTCGTCGATCGCGGCCATGATGGTCCAGCGGCCTTCACCGGAATCCTCGACCACGCCCTCAAAACCCTCAAGCTTTGGATCGGCCGCCAGCGCGCTCGCGGTCAGGTCGAGCAGCCACGAACTGATGACGCTGCCGCGGCGCCAGACTTCGGCGATGTCGGTAAGGTCGAGGTCGAAACGGGCGTCTTGCGGCAAGCTCTCGCTGTTGGCGTTCTTCAAAATATCGAAGCCTTCGCCGAAGGCCTGCATCAATCCGTATTCGATGCCGTTGTGCACCATCTTGACGAAATGGCCGGCGCCGTTCGGGCCAGCATGGATATAGCCTTGCTCGGCGCGCGGATCGCGGCCGTCGCGGCCGGGTGTGCGCGGCACGTCGCCGATGCCGGGTGCCAGCGCCTTGAAGATCGGGTCGAGCCGCTCGATGGTTTTCTTGTCGCCGCCGATCATCATGCAGTAGCCGCGCTCCAGTCCCCATACGCCGCCGCTCGTCCCGACGTCGACATGTTGGATGCTGCGCTGAGCCAGCGCTTTGGCGCGGCGAATGTCGTCCTTCCAGAATGTGTTGCCGCCGTCGATCACGACGTCGCCGGCCTGCAGCAAATTGCCGAGCTCAGCGATGACGTCGTCGGTGATCTTGCCGGCCGGCAGCATGACCCAGACCGCGCGCGGCGGACGCAGCGCCTGCACCAGTTTGTCGAGGCCCGACGCGGCAATGGCGCCGTCGCGGCCAAGCGCGGCCGTCGCTTTGCTGTCACGGTCGTAGACGGCCGCTTCGTGGCCGTGCTCCATCAACCGGCGCGTGATGTTACCGCCCATCCGCCCGAGACCAATGACGCCGATCTGCATGTGATGCGCTCCCTTCACGCCGTCGTGCGTTCGATCGCGGCTTCGAGCGCGGCGAGGCCGGATTCCAGATCGCCGTTAAGGTGGACGCGCAACGCGCGCCGGCCGCGCTCGAGGAGAACATCGAAATCGCCGCGCGCCTGCGCGGTCTTTACGATGCCAAAACTGGCGCGGTGGCCCGGAATGGCCAAATCGTCGGCATCGTCCGACGTGATCTGGAGAAACACGCCGCTGTCGGGACCGCCTTTGTAAGCCTGACCCGTCGAATGCAGAAAACGCGGGCCGAATTCGAGGCAGGTCGCGACGTGGCGGCGGTCGCGCAGCGCAAGCCGGCACCGCTGCAAGCGTGCGGCGTTCGCCTGGTCACGGCTGAGATAGGCAAGGATCGCGAAGTAATCGCCATTGCCGATGCGGGAGAAATGGGCCTGCAGCCAGCTTTCAAACCCGCCGTCGGCGCCGGCCTTGCGGAGAGCCTCCGCATTGCTGCGGTCGGTATAAAGCGCGATGGCGTTGTCAGCCCAGACCGGCGTCTCGCTCGGCAGCACGCCTGATTTTTCGAAGGCCGCGGTCAATTCGCGGGTCTTTATCTTGCTGGCCTCGACGTCGGGCTGATCGAACGGATTAATCTCGAGCACCGCTCCGGCGACCGCGGTCGCGATCTCGAAGCGAAAGAATTCCTGGCCGATCTGGTCGAGCGAATTCTGCACGATGCGAATGACGGGATGGCCGGCTTTCTCCAGCGCCTTGAGCTTCTCCTCGTGCCGGCTGTCGGCTTCGCCCTTGAGCGCAAGATCAATAAAGCAACGATCGTCGCCGTAGACTTCCGGCCGCCCGAGCGGCTCGCCGTCGATGGGAATGAGGCCCTTGCCGTGCTTCCCGGTCGACTCGGCAAATAACTGCTCGGCCCAGCCACCGAAACTCGATAGCGAGGGCGAAACGAGGATTGTGACCTTGTCGCGGCCGCGCAACGCCGCGGCGCCGAGCGCGATACCGAAGAGCACACCCGGATTCTCCGACGGCGGCACGTCTGGCCCGCAGGAGCGCATCATCATGGCGGTGGAGCGTACCAGATGCGCGATATCAATTCCGGCGATTGCCGCCGGTACCAGTCCGAACGGCGACAATACCGAATAGCGGCCGCCGATGCTGGGCACGCCATAAAATATGCGGCGGAAGTTTTGCTCCTGTGCGCGCCGCTCCAGCGATGACCCCGGGTCCGTCACGGCGATGAAATGCCGTCCGGCTTTATCGGCGCCGACTGTGTCGGTGACGCGCTTGAAGAAATAGTCCGCAAGAATATTCGGCTCCGTCGTGCTGCCCGACTTGCTCGACACGACGAACAGGGTTTTGGCCGGATCGAGACCGGCTTGCAGCGCCTCGATCTGCGCCGGCACGGTGGAATTGAGAATTTGCAAACGCGGCCAGCCGCGTTGGTGGCCGAACGCGGTCGCCAGCACCTGGGGCCCGAGGCTCGAGCCGCCCATGCCGAGCAAGACCGCGTCGGTGAATTTTTCGCCCCGGATCTCTTGCGCGAACGCCGTGTAATCGGCGATTTCGCTGTCGCTGGCACTGTCGAGCCAGCCGAGCCAGCGATCTTCGTCAGCATTTGTCCATAGCGACTTGTCACGCTGCCAAAGCTTGCGAATGTTGCCGCGGCTGCGCCACTCTTCGACAATCTCTTCTGTTTTCTTGTCGAGCTGGTGGCCGAGCGACAGGGTCTGCCCGTCGATTTGTTGCTTGAGGATCGCGCTGCGCTTTTTTGCAACCGCGGCAAAGAGTTTATCGGCAGCGTCGGCGAACAGCCGTACGCCGTCCACGACAAGCTGCTCCGTCACCTTGTCGAGCGAGATGCCGGCGCGCGCGAGTTCGTCGAGCTGCTGTCGAGCGGCGCCGACATCCTCGACAAGACTGTCGCGCACCTTGCCGTGGTCGCGGAAGGCGTCCATCGTTGCGACCGGCATGGTGTTGACGGTATCGGCGCCGATCAGTTCTTCGACATAGAGAACGTCGCTATAGGCTTTGTTCTTGGTGCCGGTCGAGGCCCATAACAGCCGCTGCGGCTTGGCGCCCTTTTTCTTCAGCGCATTCCAGCGCTCGCCGGAGAACAGGTGAAGGTAACGCTGATAGGCAAGCTTCGCATTGGCGACGGCGATTTTGCCCTTTAATGCATTGAGCCTGGCTTTTTCATCGGGATCGTTGGCACGGGCGATCTTTTCGTCGAGCAAATTATCGACCGCGGTGTCGATACGGCTGACAAAGAAGCTTGCGACACTGCCGATCCGCGATACGTCGCCGCCTTTGGCGGCAAGCGCCTCGAGGCCGGTGAGGTAAGCGTCGGCAACCTGTTGGTAGACCTCCTGCGCGAACAACAGCGTGACGTTGACGTTGATGCCGTCGGCGATGAGATCGCGGATCGCCGGCAGTCCGGCAGCCGTCGCCGGCACCTTGATCATCACATTCTTGCGGCCGACGTCGTGCCAAAGGCGCTTAGCCTCGGCGAGGGTGGCCGCGGTGTCCATGGCGAGATAGGGCGATACCTCGATGCTGACAAAGCCATCGGCGCCGTGCGTCGCCTCGAATACCGGACGCAACACGTCGGTCGCCCGCTGAATGTCCTCGACCGCGAGACGTTCGAATAGTTCGCCGGCCGAGCGGTCGCGTTCCCGCAACATGCGGGTGATGGCGTCATCGTATTCGTCCGAATGGCCGATCGCGTGTTCGAAAATCGAGGGGTTCGACGTCACCCCGCGCAGGCCGTCGTCATCGAGCAGTTTTTTCAAGCCACCTTTGGCGATGAAGCCGCGCGACAGAAAATCCAGCCACACTGCCTGACCGTGCTCTTGCAGCGTTTTGAGGGGGTTCATTGCCGGCTAATCCTTGCGGTCTGTCGCTTTGGCGGCTTTGGTCGCCGAAGTTTTCGCGCCCTTATTGTCGGCGACCTGAGTCTTGGCGGCCTGCAATATCTTATCTGGAACAAAACCGAATTTCGCCAGGACATCGCCGATCGGACCTGAAGCGCCAAAGCTGTGCATGCCGATGATCGTGCCGGTCGGCCCGGCATAGCGGTCCCAGCCGATCACAACGCCCATCTCAACCGCGACGCGCGCCATGATGTGCGGCGGCAGCACGGCGTCGCGATAGTACCGGTCCTGCCGCTCGAACAGCTCCCAACTCGGCATGCTGACGACGCGGGCGGAGATTTTTTCGCGCTTAAGCGCCTCGTAGGCGTCGATGCAGAGCTGCACCTCGCTGCCGCTGGCGATGAGGATCACCTCGGGCTCGCCGTGTTCCGTGTCCGCCATCGTGTAGGCGCCGCGCGCCAGGCCCGCCGCCGCGGCATAGCGGCTGCGGTCGAACACCGGCAGTTTCTGGCGGCTCAGTACGAGGCAGACCGGCTCCGTGCTCTGCGCGAAAATGACTTTGTACGCTTCGCTCACCTCATTGGCGTCGGCCGGGCGCAGCACGATCATGTTTGGAATAGCGCGCAGCGCGACGAGTTGCTCGATGGGCTGATGCGTCGGACCGTCTTCGCCGAGACCGATCGAATCGTGCGTGAAAACGTGAAAGACAGGAATTTCCATCAAGGCGGCAAGCCTGATCGAGGGCCGCATGTAGTCGCTGAAGGTGAGAAAGGTCGCGCCGAACGCGCGCAGCTTCGATAGAACGAGCCCGTTGACGATGGCGCCCATGGCGTGTTCGCGCACGCCAAAATGAAAGACGCGGCCGCCGGGATTGTCGGCTTCAAACGCATCGTCTTTCTCGAAGGCTGTCTTGGTCGAGGGCGAGAGATCCGCCGAACCGCCAATCAACCAGGGAATGTGTTTTGCAACCGAGTCGAGAATTTTTCCGGAGGCGTCTCGCGTCGCCACGCCCTTGGCATCGGCCGGAAATATCGGAAGGCCGGTCTCCCGATCCGCCGGCAGTCCGCCGGCCAGCATGGTTTCGATTTCGCGCGCCGCTTGCGGATATTCCTTTTTGTAAGCAGCGAATGATTTCATCCATTCGTCGCGCAGCGTCCGGCCGCGCCGGCCGATGCCGTTGCGGAACCGCTCATAGACGCCGTCCGGCACCAGAAATTGCGCATCTTCCGGCCAGCCGTAAAACCGCTTGGTGAGCCGCACTTCCTCTTCGCCGAGCGGGTCGCTGTGGGCGCCGGCGGTGTTCTGCTTATGCGGCGAGCCGTAGCCGATAATGCTGTCGACGATGATGAGGGTAGGCCGGTCAAAAGTCTGGCGAAACGAGTCCAGCGCGTGCCGCAGCGCCGCCGTGTCATTGGCATCGCGCAGCCGCATCACGTTCCATCGATAGCCCCTGAAGCGGTTCTCGACGTCTTCGGTGAACGTAATATCGGTGTGCCCTTCGATGGTCACGGTGTTGCTGTCGTAGATCCAGCACAGATTAGCGAGCCGGAGATGGCCGGCGAGCGACGCGGCTTCGCTCGCCACGCCCTCCATGAGATCGCCGTCGCTGCAGATCGTGTAAACGTCGAAGTCGAAGAGCGTGAAATTGTCCCGGTTATAGCGTTCACCGAGCCAGCGCGATGCGATCGCCATGCCGACGCTGTTGCCGCAGCCCTGGCCGAGCGGCCCGGTCGTGGTCTCGACGCCGGTGGTGCGGCCATATTCGGGATGTCCCGGCGTGACGCTGTCGATCTGGCGAAAGTTCTTGATGTCGTCGAGGCTCACCGCGGGCGCTGCGGTGATGTGACGGCCGTCAGCCCGGCGCACGCCGGCGAGATGGATCAGCGCGTAAAGCAGCATCGAGGCGTGACCGGCCGACAGCACGAAGCGGTCGCGGTTGGCCCAGAGCGGGTCGGCCGGGTCGTAGCGCAGAACGTCCTGCCACAGCGTGTAAGCGGCCGGCGCGATGCCCATCGGGGTACCGGCATGCCCGGATTGCGCTTTCTGCACCGCATCGATCGTCAGCGTCCGGATGGTGTCGATTGCAAGCAGATCGATGTCGTGGCGGGGGGCGGCCGCAGTGGCGGAGTGTGGATGCGGTGATGCGGCTTGTGTTGTCATGCGATCCGGCGCTCGGATGCTTCAATCCCCGAAGCGGAAACGATTGAACTCGAAGCCTGTTCCAAGGGGGTGGTTTCGCTAAACCCCCACGAAATCACGTGTCGGCCGGCGATCAAACCGCCCGAGGCTGCGACAAAGCGGCCTATCGGCGGGCGTCGACGCCATAGGCGCGCAGGAAAGTCCGGACCGCAACGCCGACAACATGGGCGATGGCGTCGGTTTTGGGCGCTTCGCGGAAGTTAAAGAGCACCGGCTTGAACAGGGTCGACTGGCAGGCGTCGAGGAATTGGGCGGCGGCCAGTTCGCACTCGTCGACAGCAATGACCCCGGCATCGGTCTGCGCCTGCACATAGGCCGCGAGTTTGGTGATTCCGACGGCCGGCCCCGTTTCATAAAAAATCTTGCCGATCTCCGGCATGCGGTCGGCAATAGCCACGACAGTGCGCAATGCCGACGCTTTGTCCGGCCGGCACAAGAACTCAATGAAGGCGATGCCAAGCCGGGTGAGCACGGTCTCGACGTCGCGGTTATTGTGATCGAGATCGAATGCGCTCTCGGCGTGGACCAAGCATTCTTGGTAGACGATCGCTTGGAACAGCTGCTCTTTATTGTCGAAATAAACGTAGAGCGTGCCCTTCGAAACGCCTGCCGCGCGCGCGATGTCGTTCATGCTGGCGGCATCGAAACCGTGCTGCAGGAAAATGCTTCGCGCCCCCTCGACGATCTGCCGCCGCTTGGCGTTATCCTCGAGCGACAGCGGTGCCATCTTTACCTGGGCGTGGGCATTCATGGTTCCTTCCTCCGGTCTCACGTTTATATTTTTATATGTATAATCAATGTGTTATCGCCGTGCCTCAAATATGATTGACCGAACGGTTCGGTCATATTGACTTACGATTTCGCTCCTTATATACACTGACCGAACCGTTCGGTCAATGACGTTGAGATGCCGGCGGTTCAGCTCGCAAGTGGAGCACGCCATGTATCGCGAACCGAACCAGGACATGAAAACCCGGCTCCCGGCCTTATTGGAAGGTCCGCGCGGGGATTATTCCCAGGACGCCGAGATCGCGCGAAGCGAGACGGTTTCTTCCGCGCCGGCCGCCGCGGCGCCTGTGCGCAGAACTGCGCCGAAGCTTCGCCTCAACAAGCGGACACTCATCGCGGTCGCTGCCGCGATCGCCCTGATCGGCGGGGGATATACCGGCACACGCTGGTGGCTTAGCGCCCGCTACGTGCTTTCCACCGACGACGCTTATGTCCTCGCCCACAATACGACGCTGGCATCGAAGGTCTCGGGTTATGTCGAGCGCATTCCGGTCGCCGACAACGCCCGCGTCAAGGCCGGCGATGTGATCGCCACCATCGATGACGGCGATTATCGCCTTGCGGTCGATGCCGCGCGCGACAAGGCCGCGACCCAGGAGGCGACTGTCGAGCGCATCGGCCGACAAATCATCGCCCAGGGCGCCACCATCGATCAGACTAAGTCGCAAATGATCTCGGCCCAGGCCGACGCCAAAAAGACCCAGCTCGAATTCGAACGGCAGCAGGCTCTGTCGGCGCAGAAATTCGCCAGCCAGCAGACGTTGGAGCAGGCCGAAGCCAATCGCGACCAGGCCGCCGCCGCGGTGCAGAGCGCGCAGTCGATGATCGACGCGGCGCAGGACAATCTCGCCGTACTCAAGGCGCAGCAAATGGAGGCGGCGCGCACGCTCGACGAGCTCAAGACGGCGCAAGCCAAAGCCGAGCGCGATCTGTCGTTTACGATTATCCGCGCGCCGGTCGACGGCGTTTTCAGCAACCGCGCGGTGCAGACCGGCGACTACGTGCAGACCGGCCAGCGCATCGCCAGTCTCGTACCGTTGAGCGACGTCTATATCGATGCCAACTTCAAGGAGACGCAGCTCGCGAGAATTCATCCCGGTCAACCGGTCTCGATCAGCGTCGATGCGCTACCCGACGATGCGATCGAAGGACGCGTGGAAAGCCTGTCGCCGGCATCCGGCGCAGTGTTCTCGCTATTGCCGCCTGACAATGCGACCGGCAATTTCACAAAAATCGTGCAGCGGCTGCCGGTGCGGATCGAGGTGCCGGCCGCGGTCGCCGCGCAGCGCATGCTGCGTCCGGGAATGTCGGTGGTCGTGAGCGTTGACACCAACCCCCGGCACGCTGCCGCGGCCGGGCTGACCTCTGCCGCCGAAGCGGCTGCGCCGCCGGTTTCTCGCTAAGCAACGGAGCGGTGCGATGAGCGCCATTGCCGCCGTAGTCACGCCCAAGGGCCGCCGCGCAAAACCCGAGCCGGCAGCGGCAAGCGCGGTCGACGCGATCCCGACGCGCCGCCTCATTGCCTTCCTCGCCATGTGCTTCGGCATGTTCATGGCGTTTCTCGACATCCAGATCGTGTCGTCCTCGCTCAACGACATTCAGGCCGGCTTGTCGGCTTCGGCCGATGAAATCCCCTGGGTGCAGACCGCTTATCTGATTGCCGAAGTCGTCGCAATTCCGCTGTCGGGCTTTTTGTCGCGCGCGCTCGGCACGCGCATTCTGTTCGCGACTTCGGCCGCCGGCTTCACGCTGGCGAGCGTCTTGTGCGGCACCAGCTCCTCCATCGACAGCATGATCGTCTGGCGCGCCGTGCAGGGGTTTATCGGCGGCGGCATGGTGCCGACCGTGTTCGCCTCGGCCTATTTTGTCTTTCAAGGCCCGCGGCAGAAGTTCATCGCGCCGGTCGTCGGCCTGATCGCGACGCTGGCGCCGACCATCGGACCGACGGTCGGCGGCTATCTCACCGACGCTTATTCGTGGCATTGGCTGTTTTTCATCAACGTCGTTCCCGGAATTATCGTGACCGTCACGACGTTTCTCCTGGTCGATTTCGATCAGCCGGATTTTTCGCTGTTGAGGAATTTCGACTGGTACGGGCTCTTCAGCATGGCGGGTTTTCTCGGCGCGCTCGAATACGTTCTCGAGGAGGGTCCCCGCTACGAATGGTTTGACGACAACACGATTTTCGCCGTTGCCATTGTTTCTGCGCTCTCGGCGGTGGTCTTCTTCGCCCGCGTTCTCACCGCGCGCGTCCCGATCGTCGATTTGCGCGCATTCGCCAACCGGAATTTCGCGCTCGGCAGTGTGTTTTCCTTCGTGCTCGGCATCGGCCTTTATGGCCTGACCTATCTTTTTCCGGTTTATCTGGCGCAAGTGCGCGGCTACGACGCGCTGATGATCGGCGAGACGATGTTCGTCTCGGGCCTCGTCATGTTCCTTACCGCGCCGCTCGCCGGTCAGCTTGTCGAGCGCGTCGATCCGCGCTTCGTTCTCATCGCGGGTTTTGTCTTCTTCGCCATCGGGACGTGGCAGATGACCTATCTGACGTCGGATTGGGATTTTTGGGAGCTGATGTGGCCGCAAGTGTTCCGCGGCGTCGGCCTGATGTTCGCGATCATCCCGGTGACCAATACCGCATTGGGCACGCTGCCGGTGGAACGGGTGAAAAACGCCTCCGGCCTGTTCAATCTCATGCGCAATCTCGGCGGCGCCATCGGGCTCGCCGCGATCAACACCTGGTTCAACGACAGGATGGATCTGCATCTGCAGCGCCTGCATGAGGCGGTCAATGCGTCGAGCATTCCGGCGACCGAAATGCTGTCGCAACTCGCCGCGCGCTTTCCGGGCTCGGACGCGCGCGCGCAGGCCCTTGCGGAGATGATGAAGATGGTGCGGCTGCAGGCCGCGGTGATGAGCTATGCCGACGTGTTTCTCCTGTTGACGGTGCTTTTCCTGGCGCTGGCGGCGGTTGGCCTCTTCATGAAGCGGCCGCAGGCCCCAGCCGGCGCGGCGGCGGGACATTGAGGCTGGCGCTGCTTCGCAGTCCGCCGGAAATCCGGCTAAACTCGCCGCCATGCGCAAAGAATCCGATCCGTCGCCATGGCATACCGGCCGCGCCATGCTCTACGGCGCTGTCATCGGCGCGGTCGCGGCCGCGTTTAGACTATTGGCACCATGGAGCAAGCCGCACGCGTTTCCTGCAATCGCGCGGGAGTTGGTGGGCGCGGCGCTGGCCTTTGCACTGCTGTGCGGGCTCGCCGCGGCCTTGCGCAATGTCATCGCGCGCAGACTGATGTCGTCACAAAGCCGATAAGTAATGAAAACGGGGCGGCTCGATGAGCCGCCCCGCTGCAGGTCTCGAATGCGTTAGCCGAGATGGGTGATATCGCGGTCCTTCGTCTCGGGCAGGAAGATCAGCGCCACGACGAAGCTCATCGCGGCGATGATGATCGGGTACCACAGGCCCGAATAGATGTTGCCGGTCGCCGCCACGATGGCAAACACCGTCGCCGGCAGGAAGCCGCCGAACCAGCCGTTGCCGATGTGATACGGCAGCGACAGGCCGCTATAGCGGATGCGGGTCGGGAACAGTTCGACGAGCCACGCCGCGATCGGGCCGTAGACCATGGTCACGTAGACGACCAGGACAACGAGCAGCAGCACCGTCATCGGATAGTTGATGTCGTTCGGATCGGCGCTCGCCGGATAGCCGTGTGCCTTTACCGCCGCGGCGATGGTCTTCGCCAGGTCCGGCGTGTCGGCGGCGATGGTCTGATCGCCGATCTTCACGCTTGCTTTGGTGCCGGGCGCTGCGCCGATATTGTTGTAATTCACCGACAGGCCGACCAGTGCCGTTTTGATGTTATCGCAGCCGGTGGTGTATTTTTCGACGCCGGTCGCCTTGAACTGGAATGAACATTCCGCGGGATCTGCGGTGACCGTCACCGGCGACGCGGCAAGTGCTGCCTCCAGTTTCGGGTTGGCGAAGTGCGTGATGCCCTGGAAGATGTAGAAGTAGGTCACTGCCGCAAGCGCGAAGCCCGCCAGCATGATCGGCTTTCGCCCGATCTTGTCCGACAATATGCCGAACACGATGAAGCCGGGTGTTCCGATCAAAAGCGCAATCGCGATCATGATTTGCGCGGTGACGCCGGGCACTTTCAGTGTCTGGGTGAGGAAGAACAGCGCGTAGAACTGTCCGCCGTACCAGACCACCGCTTCGCCCGCCGTGGCGCCGAGCAAGGCCAGGATCGCGATCTTCAGATTATCCCACTGGCCGAACGCTTCGGTCAGCGGGCGCTTGGATTGCTTGCCCTCGTCGACCATGCGCTGGAACAGCGGCGATTCATTGAGCTTGAGCCGGATCCACAGCGAGACCGCAAGCAGGATTGCGGAGAGCAGGAACGGAATGCGCCAGCCCCAGTCGCTGAACGCGGCTTCGCCCATGGCGGTGCGGATGCCGAGGATCAGCAGCAGCGCCATGAACAGGCCGAGCGTCGCGGTGGTTTGGATCCATGACGTGTAATAGCCGCGCTTGTTCGACGGCGCATGTTCGGCGACATAGATCGCCGCGCCGCCATATTCGCCGCCAAGCGCCAGACCCTGCACGAGGCGCAATCCGATCAAGACGATCGGCGCGAGGATGCCCCAGGTCGCGAAACCGGGAAGCACGCCGATGAAGAATGTGCCGATGCCCATCAGGCTCATGGTGATGAGGAAGGTGTATTTGCGGCCGATCATGTCGCCGAGGCGGCCGAAGATCAGCGCGCCGATCGGGCGCACCGCAAAGCCGGCGGCGAAGGCGAGGAGCGTGAAGATGAAGGCGACATTGGCCGGCACGTTCGAGAAGAAGAATTTCGCCAGGAATACCGCCAGCGTTCCGTAAATGTAGAAGTCGTACCATTCGAAGACGGTGCCGAGCGAAGACGCAAAAATGACGAGACGTTCTTCGCTGGTCATGCCGCCGGTACGCGGCGTGTTCAATGCCATTGTGGTCATGGATGTTGTCCCCCCGGTTTATGATCGTTGCGGCCCGTCCCGCGCGGCGCGCTGCCGGCGCGAAACCGCCTCGCACAACGCTAGTGCGCAGCCGGTGGGCTGTCTCTCCGTAAGAGGTCTTAGTCCGAAAGTCGTGGGCGGGGCGGGGCCGTGACCGTGCGCCGATCCGCTCCGCGCACACCGCGGCCGGGGCAAAGGTAGCAGGCGATTAATGTTACCAAATAATTCAGTCAATGCTGCAGCGCGTTTTAAACGAATTTCTCCGGCGCCCTCCCTAGAGTGCCGCCCAACGTGCGCGTTGACGACGGATCAATCATGCGTCTTGGCCAAGCGCTTGTGCTGCTTGCGGTGTCTGCGTCGCCGGCGTTTGCCCAGCGCGCGCCGGAAATCGTCATTCCGGGCAAGCCCGGAGTGCCGGTTTACATCAATGGCGTTGACGCCTCGTGGGGCGTGGTCGTCGGCGACTTCGGCCTCGACCGGCCCGGCATGATGACGCCGACGGTGATCTACCGTCCGATGGAGATTGCGTTGCCGGTGGATGTTCCGAGCTATCACCCCACCACCGGCCGGCGTCCTGGCTATGGCCGGTTCGAGATTATCCCGCCGGCAAATCGTCCGTTACCGCCGCCGGCGCCGACCTACTTCCGTAGCTGGTCGAGCGGATCCGCTTCCGGGCCGGTGACCGAGTACACGCCCTACAACGGACCCGCAGCCATCGGCATCGAACAGAATAGCTACGGGAATCGCCGGCATTCGCGGCCTTCGGGCCCAAGAGCGCCAATCAAACCACCGCTCAAAGGTCCATAACCTCGCGAGGCGGGCCGCCTATGGGCCCGCAGCAACAATACCCCCATCGGGGGTCAAATCGGGAAGCAAGTCAGTAATCAGTAAGGAGTGCCATGTCTTTCCATCGGGTTGTCGTCGTGGCTCTTGCCACATTGTTTAGTGTCGGCATGACGTCGATTGCGTCTGCCTCCTGTTGCGGATGGGGATATTCCGCGCCGGTCGCTTACGCGACGGTGGCGCCAGTCGGTTACGGCGGCTGCGGCGCGTGCGGCGTGCAAGCGGCGCCCGCGGTATTTGCAGCGCCAGTGGCGCCGGCGCCGATTCAAGTGGCGGCTCCGATCGCAGTCGCTGCCGCGCCGGTGTGGCCGACGGCTTTCGGTGGACCGTGCTGCAGCTGGAACGGCTGCGGTAATTGCGGCTGGTCCGACTGGAGCGGCTCGCCAGGCTGGGGCGGCGGCTGTGGCAATTGCGGTGGTTGCGGCAACTGCGGCGGCTGCGGCGGCTGTGGACAGCAGGTCGTCTATGCGCGGCCGCAGCTTTACCAGGTCGACCAGGGTCCGGACTATTCCGGCCCGGGGATCATGAGCTATCCCAGCTATTCCCCGGACACCGCCTACGTGCCGGCCACGGACTATCCTTACGTCCCGGGTTATGGATCGGGCTATGGTGCGGCGCCGGAATATCCGCCGTATTACGCCCACCCCTATTATCGTCCGCGCTACGCCTATGCGGCGCCGCACCCGTATATGCATCCCTATATGAGGCCGCGCTATTACGGGCCGGCGCCGCGTTACTATCGCAGCGCGCCACGCTGGCGGCATTATCCGTGATGCAGAGACCGACCGAATAAAAGCTTGATCCGGCGAAGGCCTGCATGTTTGCAGGCCTTCGTGTTTATGCGGTCGCGCGCGATGCCACGTAAAGTGCCAGCGCCGCAGCATTCGACACATTGAGGCTCTTGATCGCGCCGGGAAGATCGAGCCGCGCAAGCTTGTCGCATGTCGCGCCGGTCAATTGCCGCAAGCCTTTGCCTTCAGCGCCGAGCACCAGCGCCAGCGGTGCATGGAGTTGCAGCGCCGCGAGATCGTCCGGCGCGCCCGAGTTCAGCCCGACGACCAGGAAGCCGCGCTCCTGCAAAGCGGCAAGCGCGCGCGCGAGATTTTGCACGATCGCGATCGGCACCAGTTCGAGCGCACCGGATGCGGATTTGGCGAGCACGCCCGTCGCTTCGGGACTGTGACGCGCGGTGGTGACGACAGCCGCCACGGCAAACGCCGCGGCAGTGCGCAAGATCGCGCCGACATTGTGCGGGTCGGTGATCTGATCGAGCACGAGCACGATGCCGGTCGCCGGTACATCTTCGATCGCCGGCGAGGGCAGGGGATCGGCTTCGGCGATCAGCCCCTGATGCACGGCATCCGGCGTCAGACGCGCCGCGAGCGCGTCCGGCCGTACCAGTTCGGGCGGCAAGGGCGGTGTGATGCCTTCGTCGGCGAGCCGCCGCAACGCGTTCTCGGTCGCGAGCAGCCGGCGGAAATGGCGCGCCGGATTGGCAAGCGCCGCCGTGACCGTATGCCAGCCATAGAGAACGACAGCGTCGCCCGGCGCGCCGCGATGACGCTCGCGCGGCGGCTTTGGTCCGCGGCCGCCATGAGGCGCGCGGGGTTTCGACTGCCACTTTGGCCGCCATTTTGACTGCGATGGCCGTTCGCCCATAGCGGGGTTTTGTCACGGCAGCCGGGGCTGTGGCAAACCGGAACGCAGCGCGGACGACTGTGGCAAATCGGGCGCGGGTCGATCGGCCTTTGCCCTATAGCCGGCGCCAAGGCCCTTTTCGATTGACTAGCCGGAGCGTCCCAACCATATAGCCCCGACGCCAAAATTGCGACCCGCGGAACTCGTTGCGGGGGCAACCTTTTGGGGGAGTGTCCCGAGTGGCAAAGGGGGCGGACTGTAAATCCGCTGGCTTACGCCTTCGTAGGTTCGAGTCCTACCTCCCCCACCATTCGCCAGCGGCCTGAACGATCGGCCTCTTTATGACGCGCACCCGTTTCACGTTCGCCATCGGCTTATTTCTCGCTTGTGCCGCCGCCGCGACTGCGGCGCAGAGCGCCGGTCCGGGTGCCGACTACGCAATCGATACCGAATACACCGCCACATCGCCGGATCATTCCACCACCGTCGAGCAGTATTCCAAGACCGACGCCGATGGCGATTACACCTGGCAGTTCTGGGCGCGACACCGGAACGAACTGACGCTGCTCGCACCGCAACAGCCGGACTATCGGGCGGACTTCCGATTCACCGCCGACTCGCAATGGCTGGTGCGAATGCAGACAACCGGATCTGGAGAGGAGACGTTGTATTTGTACCGCCTCGGTCCGCAAGGATTCGCGGCCGCGACCGCAAAGCCGCTCGGCGATCTGGCATGGGCCTACTTCAATAGCCGTCCCGATTCCCGAAAGATCAGGAAGCCGGATTTTCACATGGTGGCAAGCCTGGTGAAAGGAGCCGGGGACAACTATCGCTCGATCGGCGAGACCTGGCCCGATAGCCGGTATCTCGTCATCACCCTGTCGGGCGAGGTATCGCCCAACGGCCAGCACGGTCAGCTGCTGTCACTGACCGGCTGGCACTGCCGATATGACCTGCAAAAGGGTGCGTTCGACGTGCCGCCGGATTTTGCGGCCAATAATGCCAAGGCCGTCGCACCCGCGAAATAAAGCCTTAGCGATAAACGGAAGCGCCATTTTCCGCGATCGCCCGCGACATCGGGGTGCGGGATTTCGTTTACGATTTTGTCGCCCGCAACGGATATCATTTTTAAGGCCGATGGGACGGCTGCGTCTTTTCCCGAATGTTTTTCGCACCGCGGATCGAAGACGCCGGTTGCGCGGTGAACAAAGCGTATAAAAATCGGCGGCAATTTTACGCGCAATACCGGCCACAGAGCGGCGAATAAACCGTATTTTTAGCGTGTTATTTAAACTGATCTTAGACCCTCAGGCGTAGTGTGACGCTATACGGCGGGAGACAGGGCCCGCTGAAGAAAACAAATTTGACTTGGGAAAGGCGTCACAATGAAAGCCGTCGTAAAGACGGTCGAGCCCGCCGATCGTGAGGCGCGTTTCGACCATATCCGGCCGCACTATCTGGAGGCGCTGACCTTGGTCGAGCGTCTGCATCGGCGGCTGCTCGATGTCATCAAAGACGAGTTCGACCGCCGTGGTCGCGCCGACATCAATTCGGTGCAGGCGCTCCTGCTCTACAATATCGGCGACAAGGAGCTGACCGCGGGCGAGCTTCGCACGCGCGGTTACTATCTGGGCTCCAACGTCTCCTACAATCTGAAGAAGCTCGTCGAGATGGGCTTCCTCGACCACCAGCGCTCGCGCGTCGACCGCCGCTCGGTGCGCATCAAACTCACCGACAAGGGCCGCGAGGTCCGCGACACCGTCGATGCGCTTTACCAGAAGCACGTCCGCACGGTGGAGCAGGTCGGCGGCATCAATGCCGACGAGTTCTCGGTGCTCAACAAGGCGCTGCATCGCCTCGAGCGCTTCTGGACCGATCAAATTCTGTACCGGCTGTAAGAGCCTGACGTCTTTCGCCAGATTACCGTCGTACTGGCGTGCCTGACCCCGGCGTCAATGCCGGGGTCTTTTTTTGTCGCCTCACCACGAATAGCGCAGCGTTCCGGTGCCGGCGTAGGTCTGCGAAGTCGGGGCGAACTCGCCGTCGAATTTCGCCATCGCGGTCCAGTTCGCGGTCAGGTGCAGTTCCGCAGCCGCGGTGGCGAGCGCGGAGTTTTGCGGCACCGCGGCGCCATTGACGGTGAAGCTCGATCCCGGCAGCGACTGGAATGCGGCGCCGAGCGCAGCGCCGCTTACCCAGTCATGCGCCCAGGCGAGGCGGCCGCGCAGAACCAGCGGCATGGCGTTGAACATGGTGAGATCGTCGAAGCGGGCGCCGAGCTCGCTTCTGGTGTCGGTGGCGTTCATCGCATTGTAGGACAGTCCGAAGCCGCCGCCGGTAAGATCGGTTTCGCTGTAGCCTGGGGTGTGGAAATCCTGCGCCTGTAACGCCGCATAAGGCGTCACACCGATAATATATCCGGTCACCGGCAGACCGTAGCGATAACCGGCTTCAAGACGCGCGGCGTAGCTCTGGCCGTCGAACTTCGCGGTGAGCTGATCGCCGAGCGCGATGCGGTTGGTGGTGAACCAGTTGTTGGCGAAGGCAAGTGCTGCCGACACATAGCCCGGTCCGAAATGCGTCGTGCCGTAGACGCCGGCCTGAAACGCGTCGCTGCGCCCGCTGCCAAGACTTTGCGCAAGGCTCCAATTGGTGCCGCCGCCGGCCAGCGCAAAACCATAATCCGTCATTGGCGTGACGTGATAGGTCATGCCGCCGGCAAAGCCGAAGTCGCTGGCGTTGACATTGTTCGAGCCGACAGCCGCATTGCCATCGGTTCTGTTGGTGCCGCCATAGGCCGAGCCCCAGACGCTCCAGCGCTGATCGAAGGTTTGTGCCGCCGCCGCCGCCGCGGCCGGCTTCTGATGCAGCGCATGCGCGTAAGCGAGCGCAACATCGGGCGGCAGGCCCGCCTGATCCTCGTTGGCAAAGCCGCTCGCCCCGCCGCCACCACCACTGGCGCCGCCGCCGCCCGTCGGATCGAGCATCAGATCGAGGAAATCCGTCATCAACTGAAACGAACTCGTCTGCGCGCCGGTGCCAACCTCGCCGGAGAGCTGGGTCAGCGCGTTGCTCAGCGCCGGACCGGACAGACCGCCGAGATCCATAAAGCCCGGCGGAACGGTATCGCCTTGCAGGATCGCATTGTTGATGCCGTTGAACACGTTCTGCTGGTTCTGGTTCAACCCGGGCGGCGGCGCGAGCAGCGAATAGCCGGCGGTCGTGATGTCGAGATCGACGTCGTCAGGACTGTCGGTCGCATAATCGAGCATCATCGTGCCGGTGAATTTGCCATTCACCGTCAAGCCGGCGAAGGTCGCGCCGCCGGCAAGCGGATTGTCCGTGGTCAGGATCTGATAATGCGTTCCGCTGGTGTAGGTGCCGAGCTGTGGCGTCACGATCACCGTGCCGCCGTTGATTGTCGCTGTGCCCGTGACCACCGCCCGCGAATTATTGCCGGAGCCGGACTCGATATTGATGGCGTAGATGCTGCCGGCATCGAAGGTCAGCATGCCGGCGATGGTGAACGTGCCGAGTCCGCCCGGCGTGCCCGGTGCGAAGATGCCGCCGGATTGGATTTCGACCGCTGTCGCCGGTAGAGGATCGATGCTGCCGGTGCCGGCGAGCGTGCCGCCATTACTCACCGTCAGCGTCACCGCACTATTGCTGGCGCCGTTCAGCACGACGGTGCCGGAATCGATGTTCACCGTCTGGAAATTTTCGAAGTTGCTGTCGTAAGTGAAGGTCTTGCCGGCGAGCGCGAAGTCGAGCGTGTCGCCGGACAGAAGACCTGCGCCGAGCATATTGCCGTCGATCGCGCCGCCGCCGATGGTGACGGACACCGGACTCGTCGCCGCGCTCGCATCGATCGCGACGCCGCCGGTGCCTGTGATCGTTCCGGTGTTGACGATGGCGGCACCGCCCAGGAAGGTTACGCCGGCACCGACCGCGACGCCGGTCCGCGCCGTGATCGCGCCGGAATTGCTGATGTCGCCGGAGAAACTCGAAGCTGAGACGGTAATGCCGGCAGCGCCGGCCGAGATCACGCCGGAATTGGTAATGCCGCCAAAGAAAGTCGTGACACCGACGGAAATGCCGTTGCCCACGACCGTGATCATACCGGAATTGGTGATGCCGCCCGTGCTGTTGGAACCGAACTGACTGACGCTGCTGACAAGGATGCCGCCGCCGGTGCCGCTGGCCGTGATCAGGCCGGAATTGCTGATCGCGCCCAAGAAGGTCGAAACTTGATAGACGGAAATACCAATATTGCCGACCGAGATCGCGCCGGAATTGATGATGCCGTCCGTGAAGGTCAAAACGTTTTGGACGCCAATGCCGACATTGCTGCCGATGATCGTGCCGGAATTGACGATGTTGCCACTGAAAGTCGAAATCGTGACCGTGGCATGCGATGTCGCTCCGACGAAGATGGCGAAGCCGGTCGGTGCGGCGATCAATCCGCTATTGGTGATGCCGCCGGTGAAATCCGAAATCGTGACGGCCGAGGTGCTGATGGCGCCGACAAGGATGCCGTAATGGCTCGCCGAGATGGTGCCTGAATTGCTGATGCCGCCGCCGAAGCTTGAGAGGGTGTAGGTCGCGCCGCTGGTGGCGCCGACAAGGACGCCGGCATAACCGGTCGAAATCATACCGGTGTTGGTGATGCCGCCGCCGAAGACCGCGTTGGTGGCCGTGATCGGGAATCCTGTGGCGACGCCAAGAAGAATGCCGGCGAAACCGGCCGAGATGGTGCCGTTGTTGGTGATGCCGCCGAGGAAGCTCGTGACATTCTCGACAAGAATGCCGATGGCGGAGGATCGAGCCGTTATTTTCCCGCTGTTGACGATGCTGCCGGTGAAGACGGATATGCCGCAGGAGCAGCCGACAACAATCCCGGCCGATCCTGCCGCAATCGTGCCCGAGTTGCTGATGCTGCCGGTGAAGGTCTCGGTATCGTCGACAACAATGCCGGCGCCGAACAACGCCCCAATGGTGCCGGAATTGACGATGTTGCCGGTGAAGTTCGTCACGCCGCTGACAATGATGCCGGCGCTGCTGAAGACCGCGATCTTGCCGCTATTGCTGATATTGCCGGCGACGAAGTTTTCGACGCTGTTGACGGCAATGCCGGCATATCCCGCGGTGATCGTCCCGCTATTGGTGATGCCGCCCGAAAACGTCGAAATGGTCACGGCGGCGCCGGTACCGGTGGCTTGGCCGCCCACCAAAATGCCCGCCAGCGCCCCAAAGATCTTGCCGCTGTTGCTGATGCCGCCGGAGAACGTCGAGATTGTGACAGTGCCGTGATTGGTGAAGGAAGCGCCGATCAGAATGCCTACGCTGGCGGCGGAGATCGTGCCGCCGTTGTTGATGCCGCCGGAGAAGGTCGAGATCGTAACCGACCCGCCAGTGTAAGCCGCACCGCCGACGATGATGCCCGCGAGAGCGGAGATCGTGCCGGAATTGGTAATGCCGTCGAGGAAGGTCGCGATCGTCACCGATCCGGCCAACGCTTCGCCGCCGACGTAAATGCCCGCGCTAACCGAAGCCGAAATGAGGCCGGAATTGCTGATACCGCCGGTGAAGGTCGAAATCGTCAGCGAGCCGCCGCTCCTCGCGGTGCCGCCGACCATGATGCCGCGGCCGCTCGCCGAGAGCGTGCCGGAATTGACGATGCCGCCGCCGAACGATGCGATGGTAAGCTCGGCGTTCGTGTTGGCGCCGCCGCCGACCTGAATGCCGCCGCCCGCCGTGATGGCGCCCGAATTGGTGATGCCACCGCCGAACGTTCCAATGGAAAGCATGCTGAAGCTGGCAGAGCCGCCGACCATCAAGCCGGTGCCACCTGCCGCCGCGATCGTGCCCGAATTGCTGATGCCGCCGGCGAAGTTGAAGACGGAGAGTGTGCCGCCGGCATAAGCCCTGCCGCCGACTTGAATGCCGTTATGACCGACCTGGATCAGGCCGGCATTGCTGATGCCGCCGGAAAAGGTGCTGACGGTCACGAAACCAGGGTTGCCGGCGGTGCCGCCAACGACAAGTCCATTTCCTCCCAACGCGATCGTACCGGAATTGAGTATGCCGCCAGAGAAGGCCGAGACCGTGACCGACCCGGCGGTGGCCTTGCCGCCTATCCAGATACCGGTCGCAGTTCTAGCGGAGACGATCTGCCCGGAATTGGTGATGCCGCCGCCGAACGTGCCGATGGAAACCGTACCGGGGCTCGCGTTGCCGCCAACTTGAATGCCGACAGCGGAGTGACCGGTCAACTTCTCGGCGTCGACCGTGCCGGAATTGCTGATACCGCCGGTGAAAGTCGAAACCGTGACATTGGCTCCAATCGCCGCTGTGCCGCCAACGAAAATGGCGTTGAAGTCCTTGGCGGTGACCAAGCCGGAATTGCTGACGCCGCCGGAGTAGTTCGAGATCGTGAGGTCGCTGCCCGTGTAATAAGCCCGGCCGCCGATCCAGATGCCGCCAGCCCCTATGATCGTGCCGGAATTGCTGATGCCGCCGGCGGCCGTCAAAATCGACAGCGTCGCGGTGTTAGCGGCGACCCGGCCGCCGATCTGAACGCCGTCGCCGCCGGCCAAAATCGTGCCTGAATTGCTGACGCCCCCGGAAAACGTCGAAATCGAAAGGCTGCCGCCATTGAGCGCCGAGCCGCCAACAATGGCGCCGTTATTCGACACGGCGTTGATCAGGCCGGAATTGGTGATGCCGTTCGAAAACGCCGAAATAGAAACCGATGCCCTACTGCCCCCGGCGATGCCGCCGACGATGATCGCAGTCGATACCACCGAGATCGTGCCCGAATTGGCGATGCCGCCGCCGAACGTTCCAACAGAAACGGTGCCGTTGGTCGCCTTGCCGCCAACTTGAATGCCGACCGCGGTGTGCGCGGCGAGCTGCTGCGCGATGATCGTGCCGGAGTTGGAGATGCCGCCGGTGAAGGTCGAAATCGTGACAGTGGCTCCATTCGTCGCGGTGCCACCGACGAAAATGACATCGTTGAAGCGAGCGGTGACGTTTCCGGAATTGGCGATGCCGCCGGAGAAATCGGAGATCGTCAGGCTGCTCGTCGTATGAAAGGCCCGCCCGCCGACCCAGATGCCTTCGGCACCGGCGGAGATCGTGCCCGCATTGCTGATGCCGCCGGAAAATGCGAGGACGTCGACGCTGCCGCCTGTATTAACTTGGCCGCCGAGCCAAATGCCGCTGCCCCCGGCCGGCCCTCCCGAAATCGAGCCGGTATTGGTGATGCCGCCGGTGAAGGTCGAAATCGTGACGTTGCCGCCAGCCAACGCTGTGCCGGCGACCCAGATGCCGCTGCCGCCGCCCGCGACCGCGCTGCCGATGACCGTACCAGCATTAAGGACGCCGCCGCCGAACGACGAGATCGTAATGTGCGTACCCGTGACTTTGCCGCCAACAACGATGCCGTAGCTCGAGGCGGATGTGATGGTGCCGTAATTGGCGACGCCGCCGGAATAGATCGAGCCGGTCACCGCTATGCCGGCGTTCGCACCGGTCGTGGCGATCATGCTCGTGTCGTCCAGCGTGATGCCGCCGGCGACGGTGCCGCTGTCCTGGATGCCGCCCTGGATGGTGCTGGAGTTGGTGAGCTTGATGCCGTTCGGGCTGATCGATCCGGTGCCGGTATTGATGATCGCGCTGGTGAGCGTCGAATTGTTGATGGCGATGCCGGTGATCGCCGTCGAATTGGTGCAGCCGGGATCGGTCACGCCGTTGTAGCTGGTGAGACAGGCCGCGAAGGCCGACGGCGTGCCGCCGCCGATCAGCAGCGCAGCGACCGAACTCGAGGCCAGCAACAGGCGCAGTTTCGGTCCGGTCGCGGGCAACGGCCCTCGCATGCAAAATCCCCCGCATGCAAAATCCCCCGGCTCGGCCCGTCGCTTTGGCCGAGTCCAGATTCCTAACTGCAGCGAGAGTATCGGCCGAAGCCCCGGTGCGGCAATGAAATCGGACTTTTCTCGTCCTGATTTCGGTGTTTTTGCGGGTTTTTCGCGTCGCCGTTGCAAAAACAACACGCCGTGACGGTGAGCGTGGCTTGCATTGCGCGCTGGGCAAACCGCGTACACGCCCGGAGGACGGATTTGCCTGGCATAAAGCCCAGCCGCGCCCTTCAGCCCGCCGCCTCTCTGTGTTATTCGGAAGACGGGGCGGCGAGGTGCGTTCGGCATTCCCGAGACCGGGCTTCTTGAGGGGTCTTGGCCGAATTGCGCCGTAATGCTCCGGCAAAAATCCGCGTCATGATTCATCGGCAGAACCCTCACCAGGCCGGATACGACCGCCGCGCTTTCCTGCGCCGCGCCGCCGCCAGCGTGGCCACTCTCGGCGTGACAGGACTGATAGCTTCACGCGCGGTCGCCGAGCCGCTCGATGACCTTCTCGGCGATACCGATCGCGCCGACTTTGGCCAGGGATTCGATCAGGCCTCGCGCACCATCCACATGCCGAGAGCGACCGCGCCGACGCTGTCGCCGGCAACGGCGGAATCCACCCAGGTTGCGGTCAAGACTTACGACGATATCGTGAGCCGCGGCGGCTGGCCGATCGTGCCGAAAGTCGACGAATTGCGGCTGGGCAACCGGCATCCGAGCGTGGTCGATTTGCGCAAGCGGTTGCTGGTTTCCGGCGACCTCGATCCCGATGCCGTCGGCAACGACATCTATGATTCCTATGTCGAGGAGGCGGTGCGGCGGTTTCAGGCCCGCCACGGGCTCACCGTCGACGGCGTGCTGCGCGAGGTCACACTCACCGAGATGAACGTTCCGGCGGCGACGCGGCGCGATCAGCTCAAGGTCAATATCGAGCGGCTCAAGACGCTGACGACCAATCTCGGGCCGCGCTACGTCGTCGTCAACATTCCGGCGGCGCGCGTCGAAGCCATCGAGAACGGCGTCGCAGTGCAGCGGCACATCGCCGTCGTTGGCCGGCCGGACCGGCCATCGCCCGACATCAATTCCAAGATCATCCAGATTAATTTCAATCCGTATTGGACGGTGCCGGTCTCGATCGTGCGCAAGGATTTGATCCCGCTGATGCAGGACAAACCGGAATATCTGTCGCAGAACCACATTCGCGTTTTCGATCCGAACCACAAGGAAGTGCCGCCGTCACAGATCAACTGGTATTCGGATGACGCCGTGCATTACACGTTCCGGGAGGATCCCGGCGACTCCAATTCGCTCGGCCGCATCCGCATCAATTTCCCGAGCGCTTTCGGCGTCTATATGCACGACACGCCGCTGAAGAATTTGTTCGGAGGGGATTTTCGTTACGATTCATCCGGCTGCTGCCGGGTGCAGAACGTGCAGGATCTGGTCGTGTGGCTGCTCGACGGCACCAAGGGATGGGGTCCCGACCACATCCAGCAGGCGATCAATTCCGGCGATCAGGTCAATGCCAATCTGACGAAGCCCGTGCCGTTGCACTGGGTCTATGTCACCGCATGGTCGTCATCCGACGGTATCGCGCAATTCCGCGAGGATATTTACGGCCGCGACGGCCTCGGCGCGCCGGCCATTCCGCCGACCGTGAAGCTCTAGTTTACGGCCCGCCGCCTTGGCGGCGCGGCGACCCCATCACCCCATCGGCTTTGCCCAAGAACCCCGTCCTGCCCAAAAAGGTCGAAGGTTGCCCAAAAATCCTACCGCCTAGGACGGGCGAGAATGGTCTTTGTGCCATTCCTGCAGCTCTTTCTGATCTTCGTCATTGTATGTTTCGTAAGCAACGAAACGTTCGCCGCTGGAATGCGTCGGCTCCCAGGAATAACAGAATTTTGTTCTCCAAGGTCGGTCATAAATATCCCGATAATAGATGCGACCGAAAACGTAAATCTGAGTTTTTTTGGCGACCGCATCTTTCAATGGAGTGATGTCGGTAAGCGCGCTTTTGGAAATTTCAGATTGGTCTTTGTGGAGCAAGAAGCGCGCCAAGGTTGGTCGTGTCTCAGCCATGGAGATGATATCTTCATCGTTTTTTTCAAAGAATTCGTCGGGCAATCGTTCCGCGAATTTTGCAGGCACAAAATATGCGTAGACAGTAACGTCGTAAGCGGGAGTTTGACCAAAGTTGCGGACGGTAACAACGATATAGTTTTTGTGAATGAGTCCAGGAGTTATCAAATCTGTAGGCTTGTAGTGGTGATCTTTAATCCCAGGGCATTCAAAGGCCAGTTTTTCAACACCGACATAAGCTCTCAATTCACGTTTTTCAGCGCGTTCAGCACCCTCAACCAATTTATTGGTAGCGGCGGCTACGCTTACGGTGAAGAGGCCGAGAACTATTGTAAAAATGGCTATGAAAGCAGTTCCAACTGCGATGACCTCCTCATGATGGTCGTGAGTAAAAGTCCAGAGTTCGTTCAGGCCGACTTTGAAGACGGCGCCAGGAGAGACGCAATTATTTTTATCGGGCTGTGTTGTCTGGCTGCTTTCGCCACTTTTTATTGATGGCTCCTCACAAGATGAATAGCCAATCCACAAAACGCTCAGAGACATGAGCGCGATGCACATGGCAAATACAATTATGGGCTTCATCTCAGCGCCCCTTCGGGGTCGTCCTCGCGGTCAAACGTCTTCTAGTCGGACGGTATTAGTGCCGATTGCAGACAACGATGCTAGCAAGAACGTTGCCGAGAACGTCCCCCGGCTGATCTTGTTCGCGATGCTGGCCTCGGACTCTTTGAGACCGTGTTTTTCCAGCCGTTCGGCCAATTCGCGGTATCCGATGTCGGCCCGCGCCAATTCGGCTTTAAGGAACCGCTTCGCCCGCTCCTCCCATGAAGGGAGCTTGGGTTTTGTCGCCATATTCATTCTCCCGTATGCGCGTAATATATATCATATACGTTATATTTCTCTTTACAAGTCTACCATAAATGATATGGTACTCCCAGATACGGGAGAGATGGTCATGTTGGACAGCGTAGACGTTCGTGGCGACAACAGGCAGCAAAAGGGCTTGGAAATCGCCGCGACGGCCAAGATCGTGAGGAAGGGCAAAGCGTGGTCCGTTCCAAGCCAAACCAACCAACGCCGTTACACCGTTTGGCTGCGCCCACAGGAATCCCATTGCACCTGCCCCGACCACGAGGACGGTGGCTTCAAGTGCAAGCACATCTTCGCGGCCGAATACGTGGTCCAGCGCGAACGTCATCCCGATGGCTCAACGACGGTCACAGAGACGCTCACCGTGCGCGCGACACGCAAAAACCTATCCGCAGGATTGGCGTGCCTATAACGCGGCGCAGACCGGGGAGAAGGCGCAATTCCGCGATCTGTTGGATGATCTCTGCCGGGGCGTCGCCGAACCGGAGCGGGAGAAGAACGGCCGTCCGCCGCTTCCAATCCACGACGCGCTGTTCTCGGTCTGCTACAAAATCTACAGCACGGTTTCTGGTCGCCGCTTCATGACCGATCTCCGGGAAGCGCAGGCCAAGGGCCACATCGCCAAGGTCCCGCACTACAATTCGATCTTTAACTATCTCGACAACCCGGCGCTCACGCCGATCCTTCGCGTGTTAATCACTGAGAGTAGCCGCCCGCTCAATGCAGTTGAGGTTGATTTCGCCGCCGACAGTTCCGGCTTCATGACCTCGCGCTTTTGCCGCTGGTACGATCACAAGTACGGCGTAGAGCGCCAGAAACACGAATGGGTAAAAGTCCACCTGATGTGCGGCGTCTCAACGCATATCGTTACTGCCGTCGGAATTCGCGGCAAAGACGCCAACGACATGACGTTGTTCCCGGCGCTGGTTGACGCGACGGCGGAGAACTTCCAGATGCGCGAGGTGTCTGCCGACAAAGGGTATAGCAGCAAGAAAAACCTGGAGGCGGTCATACGCCACGGCGCCGTTCCCTACGTCGCGTTCAAGGGTAGCGCCACCGGCAGGGCGGGCGGCGTGTGGGCGAAGATGTTCCACTATTTCCAGTACCGCCGCGAAGAGTTTTTGCAGCACTACCACAAGCGCAGCAACGTGGAGTCCGTGTTCTCGATGATCAAGGCCAAGTTCCGCGACCACGTTCACAGCCGAACCGACGTGGCGATGGTCAACGAGGTCTTCTGCAAGATCATCTGCCACAACATCTGCTGCCTGATCCAAGAGACGCATGAACTCGGAATTGAGGCGGCTTTTTGGAAGGACGCGTGAAAATGCTCAGAAAAATATCGGCTCTAGAGCTTCCGCGCGATATTTGGCGCGAACGTAAAATATCTGCGCCGCAATCGCGTTATCAAAATTGTATCGGTAGGATTGATCCGTCCAAGCGACTCTTTCCCATTTTTGGTTCGGGCTGCACTCGGACGCTAAATCGTCCATGCAATCTGGATTTGGGCAAAATACCTCAACGGCATATGGCATTTTTTCAATGTAGCTTCTTGGGCAGAAAGTTCACCTGCCCAAAAATGGACTGTAAGTTGAGGGTTCTTGGGCAAAGCCCGCCCCATCCCTAAATATAGCGGCGATATCCGCTGAAATATCGCAACCGCTTGCGGTCATCGGCTGGTATCGTCCGGTTTGGCGGTGTATCACGGGCGAAACCTGTGGGGCCAAAAGGACCGTCGAGAACAAGGCGGGAAAGCGAATGTCTGCAAGTCATCAAGCGAGTCATAAAACGGGCGGTACGGACGAGGGTTTTTTCTCGGCCAAGCTGGCGGAGGCCGATCCGGAAATCGCCGAGGCGATCAAGCTCGAACTGCACCGCCAGCGCGACGAGATCGAGCTCATCGCCTCGGAGAATATCGTCAGCCGCGCCGTGCTCGAAGCGCAAGGCTCGGTGCTGACCAATAAATATGCCGAAGGTCTGCCGGGCAAACGCTATTACGGCGGTTGCCAATATGTCGATATGGCTGAGCGGCTCGCCATCGAGCGCGTGACAAAACTGTTCGGCTGTTCTTTCGCCAACGTGCAGCCGCATTCCGGCGCGTCGGCCAATGCCGAAGTGTTCATGGCCTTGATGCAGCCGGGCGACACTTTCATGGGGCTTAATCTCGCCGCCGGCGGCCATCTCACCCACGGCTCGCCGGTGAACCTGTCCGGCAAGTGGTTCAAGGTCGTGCCCTACGGCGTGCGCCGGGACGACCACCTGATCGACATGGCGGAAGTCGAAAAGCTTGCCAAAGAGCATCGCCCCAAAGTGATCATCGCCGGCGGCTCGGCCTATCCGCGCATCATCGATTTCCGCCGCTTCCGCGAGATCGCCGACGAGGTCGGCGCCTATCTGATGGTCGACATGGCGCATTTCGCAGGTCTTGTCGCCGGCGGCGCGCATCCCAGTCCGCTGCCGCATGCCCATGTGGTGACGACGACGACGCACAAGACGCTGCGCGGACCGCGCGGCGGCGCCATCCTGACCAACGACGAGGAATTGGCGAAGAAGCTCAATTCCGCGGTGTTTCCCGGCATGCAGGGCGGCCCGCTGATGCATGTCATCGCCGCCAAGGCGGTCGCCTTCGGCGAGGCGCTGCATCCGTCTTTCAGGCTTTACGCGAAGAACGTCGTCGAAAATGCCAAGGCGCTTGCTGAAACGCTCAAGAGCAGGGGCCTCGACATCGTCTCCGGCGGCACCGACACCCACCTGATGCTGGTCGATCTGCGCAAAAAGCGGCTGACCGGCAAAGTGGCGGAGATTGCGCTCGGCCGCGCCCACATCACCTGCAACAAGAACGGCATTCCGTTCGATCCGGAAAAGCCCACGATCACGTCGGGCGTGCGGCTTGGCACGCCGGCCGGCACCACCCGCGGCTTTGGCATCGCCGAGTTCCAGCAGATCGGCGATTTGATCGCTGAACTGCTTGATGCGTTGGCGCAAAAGGGCGTTGACGAGGATGCGGCGGCCGAGGGAAGCGTGCGCGAGAAAGTGAAGCGATTGGTTGGCTGGTTCCCGATCTACGAGGGGTAAGGGATGCGGTGTCCGAGCTGTGGAAGCCTCGATACCCAGGTGAAGGATTCGCGGCCGACGGAAGATTCCTCCGTCATCCGCCGCCGCCGCGTCTGCCTGACCTGTAATTTCCGTTTCACCACATTCGAGCGGGTGCAGTTGCGCGAATTGGTCGTCATCAAGCGCAACGGGCGGCGCGTGCCGTTCGACCGCGACAAGCTGTTGCGTTCAGTCGAGATCGCCTGCCGCAAGCGGCCGGTCGAGCCTGAGCGGATCGACCAGATCGTGTCGAAGATCGTGCGCGAACTGGAAAGCATCGGCGAAAGCGAAGTCTCGTCGGAGACCATCGGTGAAACGGTGATGGCGCATCTGCGTGAACTCGACGACGTCGCCTATGTGCGCTTCGCCTCGGTCTATCGCAATTTCCGCGAAGCCAAGGATTTCGAGGCGGCGCTTGCCGAATTGTCGGGAGATGAGGCCGCCGAGTGAGCGCGCGAATGGCATCGCCGACGCTACACTCGCCTAGGGAAACGCCCTCGATGTTAGCTTGATGCCGGCATATTTCAAATAAGCGGCGATGGCTTGGTCCGGGGACGGGGCTTGATCGATGTCGGAATCGAATGCGGCCTTTTCTGCGTTCGAGAGTGAGGGCGGAACGTTCGCTTTTGCTCTTGCCTGGACCTCGGCGAGGCTCGCGAATTTCGCCGCCCGCGGCGCGATGAAATCGCTTTGCGCGGAATAGTGATCAAGTTCCAGGCTTCGAAGCATCCAGGGCTCGAAAAGCTGGACGAATAACTCGAGGCCAAAAGGGAAAGACTGTCCGGGTCCGGTGCTGACAGAGAAAATTCGAATATGAAGGAAAGCCTTGATGCTAAGGCCGACAAATGCCGCCTTGATCCAGGGGCTGGTTAGGCCGAGACCCTCAATCGTAACTTGCGAACCAACCAGGGGCAGAAGAGCTAGTGCCCCGGCGCCGAGCAGTCCGTAAATCAGAACGTAAACATAGAACCACGGAGATTTGACACAGAAGCGGGCAGTGCGCGGATACTTTGAAGTGATAAGCTCAAGTG
>CAVXWL010000037.1:0-7987 GCA_963765365.1 uncultured Alphaproteobacteria bacterium
TGATGTATTCGTTGGCGCCGGCATGCAGGGCGCGGGCGATGTGCGCGACATCGTTCTCAGTGGTGCAGAACACCACTTTGGGTCCGTCGCCGCTCGGCAGCCGCCGCAGCGCCCGAAGGAAATCATAGCCGTCCATCTTCGGCATGTTCCAATCGAGCAAGATCGCGTCCGGCATTTGATTGCGGCACGATTCGATCGCCTCCTCGCCGTTTTCGGCTTCCATGATCTGGAAATCGAGCCCTTCGAGAATTCGCCGCGCCACCTTTCGGATAACGCTGAAATCGTCAACGATCAGACACGTTTTCATAATTTCCTCACTCTACGCTCCGCGGGCGAAGCCGCTGTCCCATTTTGTTGCAGTCCAACTCGTCTCATCCACGTTCATGCCGCGGCCGCCTCGGCAGCATCCAGATCCAGCACGCGCTCGACATCGAGCACGACCAGAAGCTGGCCATCGAGGCGGAATATGCCGGCCGACACCCGCGTAAGCCTGCGATCGAGATTGATCGGGTTGGCCTCGCGTTCGCTGTCGGGCAGCTTGAGCACTTCGCCAACAGATTCCACCAAAAGACCAAATGATTCGCCGCCATATTCGATGCCGATCGCCATCCGCGGGGCGGCGTCCTGGCGCGATTGAAGGCCAAGCCGGTTGCAAAGATGGATCGCGGTCACAATGCGTCCGCGTAGATTGAGCACTCCGGCGATTTCCGGCGCGGCAAGCGGCACGCGCGTCATGCGGGTCGGCTTGAATACGTCCTGCACGCGCTCGATCGGCAGGCCAAACATCTGTCCGGCCGTGGTGAAGGTGACGTATTCGGTCAGGTTGCTGTTGTCGTTCATCGCTGTCACGCGGCCCGGTTGAGGTCAGCGCTTTGCTCCTTGATCGCAGCGATCAGCCCCGGCCGATCGAATTTCGCGACAAAATCGTGGAACCCGATAGCGCGCCCGCGCTCGATCGCCTCGTCGGAAACCATGGCTGCAAGCGCGATGATGGGTATGGCGGCGGTGCCGGACGCCTCGCGCATCGCGCGCGCCAGCGCAAACCCGTCCATGTCCGGCATTTCGATGTCGGTCACGACAAGATCGACCTGCTTGTCCGATTTGAGCGCCGCGAGCGCATCGGCGCCAGAACCGACAGCAACCACGTGGTAGCCGGCCGCCTTGATCAGGGGCGTGAGCATGTCGCGGAAGAATGGTGAGTCATCGACCAGAAGGACCGTACGCGCCGGCCGCGCCGTCGCGCCGTCGCGGCGGCGAAACCAGTCTTCGAAAGCCTGCGGCAGAAAATGCCCGACGTCGACGATCTCGGTGGTGTTGCCCTTGACCACGGCGTAACCGAGAACACCGGGGCGGTTGCTGGTGACTTCGATGTCGAGCTTGTCTTCGACGATGTCGACGATTTCGTCGACGACCAGTCCCATCGAGCGGCCGTGATCGGAGAATACCAGGATCGGCTGGGCGCCTTCCTTTTTCAGGCCGGTCTCGCTGTCGATGCGCAGGAGCGGCATGAGCTGATCGCGATACTGAACGAGATGGCGGCCGTCGGATATCTCGATACGGCGGCAATCGATTTCCTCGAGGCGGGTGACCAAAGATAGCGGCACGGCCTTCGGCCGCTGCGAGCCGGCGCGGAAAACCAGGAGCGAGACTGCATCGTCGGCCACGACCTCCGCGCCGTGCTTGAGGTCCGGCGTTTCGGCTTGCGCCACCTGCGCCGCGCGGCCGAGCGCCTGGGACAGACCATTAGGGTCGACGATCATGATGACCGAGCCGTCGCCGAGAATGGTGGTGCCGGAGAACACCGCGATATGTCGCAGCTTCGACGACATCGGCTTGATGACGATTTCCTCGGTGTGCAATACGCCATCGACGACGGCGCCAAACTCCAGATTGCCGACCTGGATGACGACGACAAAGCCGCTTTCCTGGCTGCCGTCACCGAGCCGCAGAACGTCCTTCAAATGCAGCAGCGGCAACAGCTTGTTGCGCAAGCGCAACACCGGCGTTTCCTTGATGCGTTCGATGCGGTGCCCGGCCGTGCCGCCGGCGCGAACCAGTTCCAGCACGGCGAGTTGCGGGATGGCAAAGCGTTCGCCTCCGGCCTCCACGATCAGCGACGGCACGATGGCAAGCGTCAGCGGGATCTTGATGGTGAAAGTGGTTCCGGCGCCGGCGACGGAGTTGAGGTCCACCGTGCCGCCGATCTGCTCGATATTGTTGCGCACGACATCCATGCCGACGCCGCGGCCTGAAATACTCGTGATCTCCGCGGCCGTGCTAAATCCCGGCGAAAAGATGAAGCTGCCGATCTCCGGGTCGGACTTGCCGGCCAGATCGGCTTCGCCGGCGAGCCCCATTTCGAGGGCCTTGGCCCTGATGCGCGCGATGTCGAGGCCGCTGCCATCGTCGGCGATCTCGATGATGATGTGGCCGCCCTGGTGGTAGGCCGTGAGACGGATCGTTCCGCTCTTCGGCTTACCGGCGGCAAGGCGTGCCGCCGGGCTCTCGACGCCGTGATCGGCACAGTTGCGGACGAGATGGGTGAGCGGATCGCGCACCAGTTCGAGGACCTGGCGGTCGAGCTCGGTCTCGGCGCCGTGCATTTCGAGTTCGATCTCTTTGCCGAGTTCGGCGCAGAGGTCGCGCACGATGCGCGGCAGCTTCTGCCACGCATTGCCGATCGGCTGCATGCGCGTCTTCATCACGCCTTCCTGAAGCTCGGCGGTGACGTTGGACAGCCGCTGCAACGGAACTTTGAAATCGGAATCTTCGTGACGGCGCACGATTTCGAGAAGCTGATTACGGGTGAGCACCAGCTCAGAAACCGTAGTCATGAGGCGGTCGAGCGTCTCGACGCTAACGCGGATCGAATTGCTTGCGAGCTTTTCGCCGGTTTCCGCCGCCGGCCTTTCGCCTGTCTCCGCCGCGGGCTTTGGCCCAGTATCGGCCGCAATATGTTCGGCCGCGGCAGCAAGTGCCGCGCTGCCGGGCTCCTCGACGGAGCCGGCTGGTGGTGTTTCAGGCAGCGCCGTCTCGGGCGGCGGTCGTGGCGGCGCAGCGTCTTCCCGCGACATGCGGGCGAGCTGCTCAATCAGGTCGGCGTCATCGCCAACCGGTTCCTTTTCCTGCGCGCCGAGTTCGTCGAGGATCGACTTGATGCGGTCGAGGGTGGAAAGAATAAGCGTCACGGCGTCGGTGGTCACCATCCTGCCGTCACGGAACTTTCCCATCAGGGTTTCGGCGGCATGGGTCAGCAATTCGAGGCGGGACAGACCTAGAAAACCGCAGGTGCCCTTGATTGTATGAACGAGGCGAAAAATGTTGCTGAGAATGCTGCTGTTGTTGGGGTCCTGCTCGAAACGCACCAATTCGGCATCGACGAGATCGAGGCTCTCGCCGGTTTCGGTCAGAAAATCCTGCAGCAACTCGTCCATCGAAGGCGCCTCGTCACCGCGGCGGTTTTCGTACCGCCGCCCCGCGCAAAGCATGCGCTTCCCCGCACGATGCACACGACGCGCACCGTCCGCAGCCAGGCGCGATACGCCTGATCGGGCGCCATCAGTCTGTTGCCAAAGGGTTTAATTTCAGTTGCGGAAAGGCAGGAAACGGCCGGACGGACCCCGCAAAAACGGCTTAACTGGCGGTTACGACCACGACTTCGCCCTCAACGGCCGCGGATAGGACAAAGCCGCAGTCCCGGGCCAGGATTCCGGTATAAACCGGCTGGATGGCGTGGGCATCCACCGGGTGCGCAGGGCTGCCGGCGAGAAGTTCGGCGGTGGCGGGGGTCAGGCGGGCGTTCAGTCCGGAGGCGGTGATCCGGTAGCCCACCCCGAGCGGATCAACCGTCAGGACCCCGCCGCGCGGGATAGCGCCCCCGGCGACCACCAGCATATTGAGCAGGAGCTTTGCCCGGTTTTTCGGCACCAATTCGCGCTGCAGGTTCCACGCGATGCTTGTCTTGCCATCCTCGATGAGGCCGCGTGCGACCCTTTCGGCATCGCCGAGCTCGATCTGGGCACCGGCCGAACCTGCCGCCCCGAACGCCAGCCGGCAGAATTGCAACTTGGCCGAGGCTTGCTGCGCGCTCTTCTTGATCAGGTCGAGCGCAAACGTCTTGGTTTCTTCGTCCTTGTCCTCTTCCATGACTTCCAGTCCGTTGACGATGGCGCCGACCGGACTAATGAGGTCATGGCATACCCGCGAACACAAAAGCGCCGCGAGATCGAGGGCTCCGATAACAATGGGACCGGCAACTGGGGCGGACATGGGCGGCTCCGCGGCGTGGAACGGGTCTCGTCCGTGTCATAGCCAAGGCGATTCGGCAATCAAATCCAAAAACCGCAGTGCAACCATAAATTTGCTAGTCTGGCGGCGATTTCGAAGCGCGCCTAGAAATGCGCCAGGCAATTTCGGGAACCGCCCTTGCCGATCCTAGACGCCGCTGCATGCGCCACACTCATGGACGGGCTCACCAGGATTGCGGCGCAGGCTGCGGAAACGATCCTGGGTTTGGCCGCAAACCGGGAAAGCCGCAGCAAAGCTGACGGCTCGCCGGTCACCGCCGCGGACGAAGCGTCCGAAGCCGTGATCTGCGAGGGCTTGCAGCGCCTCGCCCCGGCCATCCCCGTCATCTCGGAAGAGCAGGCGTCACGCGACAGGCCGACAGCAAGCGGTCGCGGCAGTTACTTTCTCGTCGATCCGCTCGACGGCACGCGAGAATTTATCGCCGGCCGCGACGAATATACCGTCAATATCGCGCTCTTGACCGACGGGACGCCAATGCTCGGCATTATCTGCGCACCGGCGCCCATGTTTGGCGCAATTTGGCGTGGCATTGTCGGCGGCGGCGCCGAGCGGCTCTCCGGTAACCGCTGGACCGGCACTGCGGCGCCGATCCGCACCCGGCCGCGGCCCGACCACGAAGCCCTGGTCATGGTCAGCCGCTCGCATCTCGATGCGCAAACACGCGCCTATGTCGAGGGTTTCTCTCAGGCAAGGCTTGTGCAGTGTGGCTCCTCGGTGAAGTTCTGCCGGCTCGCCGAGGGCTCGGCCGATCTCTATCCCCGCCTTGCTCCGACGCGGGACTGGGATGTCGCTGCGGGACACGCCATCCTCAAGGCTGCCGGCGGCGATGTGACCGGGCCCGACGGCACGCCGTTGCGTTACGGAACGCCTGACCTTCTGATTCCGGCTTTCGTCGCCTGCGGCCAACCGATTATGGCGTGAGGCTATTGAGGACGCTCGGCCATTTACGCTCTGCCAAATTGATGAGCCGTTCCGGATCGGCGGCGAACCTGTCGCGGCGCTCGGCGTCGTAAAACAGGAACAGCTTTTCGCCGGTAATCATCCACACATTGGGATTGCCGGCGACCGCAACACCCTGCGCTACGCCCAGCGGATCATAGCCGCCATACCGCGGCATATAGACGTCGGGGCTTGCCGCGAAAGCCGTGCGGTCGCCGATATTGGCGAAACGCCAGACAGCGCCGTGGGAACGCAATTCGAATTCGTCACTGCCGATCACCGGCTTGCCGTTGGTGAAGAAAGCGACCGGATCGTAGCCGTCGATCGCAAGACCGGTATGCCAATCCATCACAATCCGCTCGGTGGCCGCCGCGCGCACGGAGGGCGGACCGGCGGTCAGCAGAAAAATCAGGCCGGCATAGGCCAGCAGGCCGGCGCAGGCCGCAAATGCGGCACAGAATTGCTTTCGTTTTCGCCGTGCTGTCGTCATAGTCTCGGCAAAAGCTGGGCTGATTCGGATCGGTCCTCCTACCAGTTAAGCCGATCGCGTGAGCAAGGGGTTAAGCGGGGAGCTGACCATGAATCTCACCGTACGGTTCGCTACTATCGCCACCTTGGTTGCGCTCGTTGGGGCCGCTCCGGTCATCGCGCAAACCATGCCGCCCCCGCCGCCACAATCGCCGCCTCCGGCGGTCGCGCCGGGCCCGCCTCCGCCGCCCCGGGATTCCAATCACTTCTCGGCAGACGAGGTGATCGAAGCCGGACACCACTTTTTCGGCGGCGTATCGCGCGGACTTGCCATGGTGATGCAGAAGGCCTTCAGCCAGTGGGGCGAGCCAAACGGCTATGTCCTTGGCGAAGAAGGCAGCGGCGCGTTTGTCGGAGGCCTGCGCTACGGCGACGGCACGCTTTATACGAAGAACGCCGGAGATTTGCGGGTATTCTGGGAAGGGCCGAGTATCGGTTTTGACGCCGGCGCCGACGGTGCACGGACCATGATGCTGGTCTATAACCTGCCGCGAACACAGGCGATATTCGACCGCTTCGGCGGCATCAACGGCTCTGCCTATTTCATCGGCGGTTTTGGCATGACGGCGCTGACCGCCAACGATATCGTGCTGGTGCCGATCCGCTCCGGCGTAGGCTTTCGTCTCGGCGCCAATATCGGCTACCTCAAATTCACCGATCGTCCGACTTGGAACCCGTTCTGATCCTCCGCTTTTTGCGCGGCGGCGTGACATCATCGAGACGATAGCGCGGCGGACAAAGTCGGTTTAGGTTAACGCTTCGTGAATGTGGTGCAGCGCGCACCCTCATGGCATGGTCGCGCGACGGTGGTTGTGTGTGGCTGGAGGCGTAGCGTCGTGATCGAATCGGTGATGTATTTCGGCATCGGGTTCCTGGTCGCCGCATTGCTTTTTCTGCTGTTCGTGCCGCTCGTCCACAATCGCGCCGTGCGCCTGACGATGAGCCGGCTGGAGGCGGCGACGCCGCTCTCGATCGCCGAAATCCGCGCCGACAAGGATCAGCTTCGCGCCGAATTTGCGATGTCGACCCGACGTCTCGAAATGAGCGTCGAAAAAATGAAGACCAAGACCACGACGCAGCTCGCCGAGCTTGGCAAGAAGAGCGACGCCATCAATCATCTCAAGAAGGAGCTCGGCGAGAAGACCGCCACGATCTTCGCGCTGGAAGCGCGCGACAAGAGCTTGCGCGATCAGTTGCGCGCCACGGAAGAGGAATTCCAGATCAAGTCGGGCTCGCTGCGCGAGGCCGAGCGTCAACTTGCCGACAAAGAAGCGGAGCTGACGAAACTCCTCGGCGAGCTCGGCGAACGCTCGCTGATCGCCGACAGCCAGCGCACCGAGATTGCAGGCTTCCGCACCCAGGTCGAGGCGATGAAGGTCAGCGTCGCCGACTACGAGCGCGCGGTCGAGGAGACCGAGCGCCGCCTGACGCGCGAGCGCGCCGAGGCGGAGACCGCCGGCAACGAGTTGACCGCGGCGCGCGGCAAGCTCGGCGACCTCGGCACGCGCACCACCGAACTCGAGCGGCAGCTCTTTGTCCATCAGACCGAAGCGGAAATGCTCAATCGCCGGGTCCAGGAACTGGAGGCGCGATTGGGCGATCAGGGCCGCGTGCTCGCCGAGCGCGATTATCAACTCGAACGCCTGCGCAACGAACTCGAAGGCGCGCGCAAGATCGAGGCCGATCTGCGCAGCGAATTGACGACCTCGGGTAGCCGGTCGGGCACGGCGGTCGAGCGCTTCCGGTCCGATATCACGCAACTCGAAGCGCAGCTTGCCGCCGCGATCGAGGAGCGCACCAAGTTGCAGCGCGAAGTCGGCACCATGAAGCGCGACACCAAATCGACCTGGGCGGCCGAGCGCGTCGAGAACGCGTTGTTGCGCGAGCGCATCAACGACGTCGCCGCCGAAGTGGCCCGCCTCACCGCCGCGCTCGAGGGCCCCGGCTCGCCAATCGAATCCATGCTCATCGAAGCGTCGTCACCACCTGCCGCCAGCAGCCGCGGCCAGGCGGCCGCCGAAAACGGCGACAGCGCGGCGGAGAACAAGAATACGCTCGCCGACCGCATCCGCGCGCTGCAATCGACCGCCTCGCGCGTCGCCTCGACGAACTGAAAAGGCCGCTTGCTCCATCGGCGTGTCCTTGACACCCCTCCGAGCCGCACCTTAAATCCCGGCGCGTTCGGCAAATTCACCGTCGAACGGGCGCTTAG
>CAVXWL010000038.1:0-47254 GCA_963765365.1 uncultured Alphaproteobacteria bacterium
CGCGTGCAGCCGGCCGGCGCGGCCAAGGTCGCCGCCGCCGAATACGCGGCCGCGAGCGGCCTCAAGCCCGGGGACCGGCTCGGGGCGTAGCCGTAGTGTGTGGAGACGCGCGGTCGTGAGGCGTCGAGCACACAGGGCTCTCGCCGAAAATGGCGCGTCGATCAACATATCTTAGTTGACACGGCCCGTATCAATTTGTATCATTCGGTTATGGAATTGGAAGGCGTTTATGTCATCAGCGTCGTCTCGCGGATGCTTCAGATGCATCCACAGACGCTGCGCAAGTATGAGCGCGCGGGTCTCGTTCGCCCTTCAAGGACCGACGGGATGCTGCGCCTGTATTCAGATGAAGACGTCCGACGGCTGCGGCTGATCAAGCATCTGGTAGACGATTTTGGTCTGAACCTCGCGGGAGTGGGCCTGGTTCTGCAGATGCGCGAGCGCATCGAGGGCCTTCGAAGCCGGACCACCGACGCTTTTGGGAATGGTGTGGCGATCGAGCAGGCCCTGGACGATCTGTTGCTGACGTTTGAGCGGAAAGAGGAAGAGTAATGAATCCGAACCGACTGACAGAACGGGCCCGCGAGGCACTGGTTGCAGCGCAGGACCTCGCACAGGAGCGCAACAGCGGCCAGGTCGAGCCGGAACACCTGCTCTACGCTCTCCTCGGTCAGGCCGACGGCGTGGCGCCGCAGATGCTGCGTGCGCTTGGACTCGACCCGGCAGCCGTGCTGCAGGACGTCGACCAAGCGCTGCAGCAACTTCCGAAGGTCTATGGCGGCCAGCTGAGCCTCTCCCAGCGGCTGAGCAAGGCTCTGGCGCGGGCCGACGAGGAGGCGAAGAGCCTCCACGACGACTACATCAGCACGGAGCATTTGCTGCTCGCGCTCGCCGAGCAGACGGACGGCCCCGGCGGCAAACTGCTGGCCAGGCTCGGCGTTACGCGCGAGAAGGCGCTTTCGGCGCTGACCAGGTGAATGAACGACAGCGCGATCCAATCAACGCCGGCATCGAGCGCCGCTTCGAGGTCGGCGATGTCCTTCGGCGCCAGCGCCGCCAGCGGGACCACGGTGTCGGGCAGGCTGACGCCCTTGCGGTTCGACACTTTGCCGCCGACCTCCACCTGGGTCACGATGCGGTGCGGCGTGACCTCGGTCGCGACCAGGCGCAACTTGCCGTCGTCGATGAGGAGCGCATCGCCCGGCTTGATGCGCGGCGAAGATTTCCGGATGCGGCAGGTGCACGCGCTTGGCGTCGCCGGGCGTCGGATCGGCATCGAGGATGAAGTCCTGGCCCTTGTCGATCTCGGCTGCGCCATCCTTGAACGTGCCGAGCCGCAATTTCGGTCCCTGCAGATCGACCAGGATGCCGATCGGCCGGTTGTTTTCCGCCTCGACCTCGCGGATGCTCGCCACCAACTCGCGCATCCGTTCGTGGTTGGTGTGGCTCATATTGATGCGAAACACGTCGGCGCCGGCCTTGAACAGCCGGCCGATGATGGCGCGATCCCGACGCCGGGCCGAGCGTCGCGACGACCTTAGTGCGCCGCTGCCGTCTCATGGCGTTTTGCTTCCAGCGGGTGCCGCCGGCGGCAGGCGCCGCGGCCGATGGCGCCGGGCGGCAAATCGTGCGGCGGCCGGCGCCGACGGGATCCGGCGCCGGCGGACTCGCCGGGGGCGGGCTGGCGCCTTTTGCTGCTCGCTCGATTCGGTGAGCTGCACGGTCCAGGCGCGCTGCTCGCCGGTATCGACTTCGAAAAAGCCGGTGCGGTCGTAGCCGCGCGCCAGGCAATCGCCGATGCCGCGGATCGTGAATTCCTTGTCGCGGGTGCACATATAGGCCTGCCCCATCCATTCGCCGCCGCGATCGTAATCGATGGCGTAGACATAATAATAACGGGCGACAAGATTGCCTTTGAGCACCGTTTCGCAGGTTCGCGCCGACAAGTTCCACCAGCCTTCCGTCGTCCAGCCCTCGCGCATCCTTGTAGCCGATCGCGATGCCAACCCGGCTTGCGGTGTTGTTGCACAGCCGAAAATCGGCCGCGGCCGGGACGGCGGAGACAATCAGTGTCGCGGCCGTAACCGCGCACAGGAGGAGCGCGCCAGCTGCCGTGTTGGTGAAACTCGCTTGTGTCATTTCTGCTTCGGATTGCGTCCAGGCCAGCTTCCGCGTCAATTGGACGGTCTGTCAACGACGATGGCGCGGAAGTCGGTGACGTTGGTGAACGTCGGTCCAGGCGAGAACAAATCGCCGATGCCGTTGAAAAACCCCGTGGAATTGTTGTCGGCAAGAAACGCGGCGGGATCGAGGCCGGCCGCCTGGCCCGCGCCAAAGTGGTGTCGTCGATGAACGCGCCGGCGGGGTCGTCGGGCCGGCCGCGGCCGCCGTCGGTGCCATCGGTATCGGCCGCCAGCGCCGCTATTCCCTCGGCGCCTTCGAGGTGGATGGCGAGCGCCAGCGCATATTCCTGGTTCGGGCCGCCTTGGCCGCCGCCCTTAAGCGTGACGGTCAGTTCGCCGCCCGAGAGGATCGCCATGCGGCGGTCGGCCGCGGCTAACTCGCGGGCGAGGCGTGCGTGTTCGGCGGCGACCTCGCGGGCTTCGCCCTGCAAGCGGTCGCCGAGGACGATGCAGTCATAGCCGGCTTGCCGGGCGCGGGCCTGCGCTGCCGCCAGGGCGTCGGCCGGCCGGGCGACAATCCGATAGGCGGTTCGGCAAAAATCCGGTCGCCGGGCTTTGGGAATTCGTTGCGGGGTCGTCGAGCGCCCGCCTCACGGCTGTCGGGCAGATCGAGGCGGTATTTGCGCGACGAGCGACGGGCGTCGGCCAGCGTCGTCGGATCCGGCACTGTCGGTCCTGAGCCGATCACCGCCGGATCGTCGCCCGGCACGTCGGAAATGGCGAGCGTGACGACGGGCGCCGGGTAGGCGCGTTGCGCGAGCCGGCCGCCCTTGATGCGGGACAGGTGTTTGCGCACGCAGTTGATCTCTCCGATATTGGCGCCGCTGCGCAGCAGGGCCCGCGTCGTTGCCTGTTTCTCGGCAAGTGTGATGCTGGCGGCTGGCGCGATCCAGTTCGCCGAGGCGCCGCCGGAAAGCAGCACCAGCACCAGATCGTCGCGTCCCGCGGCGTCGGCAAATTCGAGCGTGCGCTTGGTGCCAAGAAGACCGGCTTCGTCGGGAACGGGATGCCCGGCTTCCACCATGGCAACGCGCCGCGTCGGCCGGCCATAGCCGTGGCGTGTGACCGCAATGCCGTCGAGCCGACTTTCCGGGATGCGGGCGAGATAATGCTCCTCCGCCGCTTCCGTGAGCGCGCCGGCGCCTTTGCCGGCGGCAAGCACGATGAGCCGCCCGCGCGCCGGCGGCTCGGGCAGGTGCGGGGGCAGGCAGTGCGAGGGATGCGCCGCGGCGACGGCAGCGCGGAACAGCGATTCGAGCAATTCGCGCGATTGCGTAGCCAAGACGGCCTCGTCCTCCACCACAGACTATGGAAAGCGCAGTGCCACAGCCTTATATTTTGCCATAGCTAAACCGCGGAGGAGATCATGGCTACCGATCAGAATACCCGCACGGAACTCGAAGCCGCCGTCTACCGCCGCCTGGTCGAGCACCTGCGCTCGCGCACCGACGTGCAGAACATCGACCTGATGAATTTGGCCGGCTTCTGCCGCAATTGCCTGTCGAACTGGATGAAGGACGCCGCCGACGCCCAAGGCATCCCGATGACGAAAGATCAAAGCCGCGAGATGGTCTACGGCATGCCCTACGATCAATGGCGCGCCCAACACCAGAAGGACGCGTCGCCGGATCAAAAGGCAGCATTCGAAAAAGCAAGCCAAAAGCATTGAGGCGCGGCGTTACGCGACGGCGTCTTGTGCAGTGCTGTGGATGATCGCGCTCATCACTTGACCGGAGGCCGCGCGCCTCCGAAATCTCTTCGCTCATTGCGAGGAGTACCCGATGGCCACCGCCGCCGCCGCCAAGGACGAACAAACCGCTCACCGTTTCGCCAGGGATCAGCTCAAAGCCTTTGTCGAACGCGTCGAACGGCTTGAAGAAGAAAAGAAAACGATCTCCGACGACATTCGCGACGTCTATGCCGAGGCCAAAGGCAACGGCTTCGACGTCAAGGCGCTGCGCGTCGTGGTGCGGCTGCGCAAGCAGGACGTCAATGAACGCAAGGAGCAGGAGGCGATCCTCGAGACCTACCTGCACGCGCTCGGAATGTTGGGATAGCCGCTTACTGCAGCGATGCCGTATGCGTCGGGCTCGGATAGCTCACGGTCGATACGAATACGATCGCCGCGCCGCTGAAATGATCCGGCGCCAGACCCGGATTGGGTTCGGCTGAGAACTGCATCTGCACCGCGTTGCGGGGCTTCACCATCAGCGCCGCCAGCGAGCGAAAATCGCGATCGCCGAGCGCTACGGTGGTGAGGAAACGGCGCACGCTCGGCGACACGACAATGGCGCGCAGCCACGGATTGGCGAAATGCGCGCCATCCTTGATCACGGTCATCGACGAGACGCTCGCCGTCATGATCGCCGACGCCACGTGATCGGCGGCGCGCTTCACCGCGATCGTCGTTTTGGCCGGGATTGAGTCCTGCGCCGACAAGGCCGCCGCGCGGAGTGCAGCGATTCCCGTCGGCGGCGAAACGCCCGAAGCCGCATCGGCATCGTGCCCGGCATACGCGAGCGCCAGTGCCGGCGTTGCATGATCGGCAGCTTGGCCGGTGTCGGCATCGATTGCGCCGGTAGAGTCTGGATCGGCGGTCGTTTCGCTGTGGCGATAGGCAACTTCCGCTAGCGGATTGGCCACTGCCATGCCGTCCGGCGGGCCTTCCCAGTAGCCGCGCGCGACGATGACCTGGCTCGGGCTTGGCGTTTGCGCGTTGGCGATCGGTTCGATCTGGGGCTGACTTGGCGCGCCGGGGGCCGCGGCTGCGCGGGCCGGAGCGGGCAGCAGTCTGGCGATGTGGACGAGTTTTAGTTTTGCTTCCGCACTGGCGAATTTGGCAGCGACGGCGCTGGCCAGCGACGGTTTCTTCGTCGATTTTGGATCAAGCCCGGCGAGGGCGGCCGGCTTCGGGTCTTGGGCGTCTGGGGCGGGCGCTGCGTTCGCGGCGTCGGCTACGTCCTCGTCATCCTCCTTGCGGAGGCCAAAAAGCCTGGCGAAGGGGTTTGTCGCAGGCTCGGAGTTGCTCGCCAGGCGCGTATCAACACTGATGCCGGCGTCGCGCGCGGCCGCAAGTGAGGATGCCGAGGGAGTGGCGCCGCGCTTTGTCACTTCGGCGAGGGCCTGCGCATAACCCGACAGCGGCTTGCCGTCGGTCGGGATTTGCACCGTTCGGCCGTCCGGGAACACGTGCTCGAGCTGCTGGCGGCTCATACGCGGCCACATCCGAATGTCGGCGACGTCCATATGCACGAAGGGAGAGCCGGATTCCGGGTAAAAGCCGACGCCGCCGCGCTGCAGGCGCAAGCCGATTTCCCGGAGTTTTTCGAGCGGTACGCCAGGAATGTAGAAGTCCATGGCGCGGCCGAGGATGTGCTGGCTAAAGCGCGCGACGCCCTCGCTGCGCCGGTGCAGCATCGCGTTCGTTTGCGGCGAACGGTAGCCGCAGACGACCTGGATCGGTTCGTTCGAGCCGGTTTCGCGCTGCACTTCCCAGACCAGATCCACCAGCCGCGGATCCATCGTGGTCGCTTCGCTGCGGCGCCAGTCGCGCAGGAACCAGTTGAGCTTCTTCAGGGCGGCTTCGTCGTATCGACCGTCGCGCTTGTAGGTGATGGTGATGTCTTCACCGGTATGGATGTGATGCATGCTGATGGTGCGCGTCTCGCCCTCGGCGACCGCGTTTTGCAGGCTTTTCGCACCAAAGAGGAAAAGGAGAAGCGCCAGACCGCACGTATAGCCGGCGCGCGCAGCAGACAATCGATGACGCTTCAGGCGCGCGTTCGCAACGTGCACTTGCCATCTCGCGTTGACGCGTTGAGCACGCCATCCGCCGCGGCTCTGGCCGCACCGGGTAACGCTAACGCAATGTTAATTTGGGAAGGGTTAACGAGACCTTAGCGCAACCCCACCCCCGACCAAGGGTAGCGGTAACGTCTTAGTGTGGCAAAATATGGCCGAAAATGGCCTGCGGCACGGCTGGGCGCCTCCGCAGGGGAAAACTGGTTAATACCGCACATCCGGCTGTCGCAGGACGCACTCGAAATTCTCTCGACCGAGGCCCCCGCCGCCACGCCGGACTTGCGATCTAAAACTGCACTGGAATCAGAGGTTTACCAGTGCTCCCGATGGCTTGCCCAGGTCAGCGTTCGGCCGACTGGGCCACCTTCTTGGCGTGGGATGCCACCCGGCGGTGTTTCGGCGCCGGCACTGGCGCCGGCGGGGCGGAAAAGCCGCCGAACAACCGCGAGAAGAAATTGTCGCCGCTGCCAGAGCCGCCGCTGAACAGCCCGCGGCCGCCAAAGAGCGACGACTGCTCGGGCATCGCCAGCACCTCGCGGTGGGAAATGTCCTCTTTGTGCTCGACCGGGATATCGGCGTCCCTGCGATCGCCCTTGAGGATGGCAAGCAGGGTTTTGTCGCGGCCGTAGATGTCATCGCGAAATTCGAGCTTGCCCTCGTCGTCGACGAAAGCGGTCTGGTAGGTCAGGTTGACCGGGATGAAGGTCGGGAAGTCGATATTGACCTCGTTCGGGCCGAACATCTTCTTGATCCGCTCTTCGGTATAGCCGTCATTGGGGCGAACCAGCGACAGCAGGACCTCGGCATAGTGGGCCGGGTCCTGAACCCGCATGCAGCCATGGCTGTAGGCGCGCTTGGCATAGGCAAACAGATATTTGTCTGGCGTGTCGTGCTGATAGACCAGGAATTTGTTCGGGAAGTTGAAGCGGATGCGGCCGAGCGCATTGGCGTCGCCGGGCGGCTGCCAGATGTGCACGCTGCCATCCGGGTTGCGGGCCATCTTCAAGCCCATCCGGTCGAGCACGGTCGGATCCTGCTGCAACGCCGGCAGATATTCGTTGTTGATGATCGACGGCGGCACGTTCCAGGTCGGATTGACCGTGATGAATTTCATCTCGGCCGTCATCAGCGGCGTCGCCGTGTCCGGCTTGCCGATTACGATTCTCGTCTGCCACACCTGCTTGCCGTCATGCATGACGTGCAGGCTGTAGTCGGGCAGATTGACGAGGACATAAGTGTCCGGGAACTCGTGCGGCATCCAGCGCCAGCGTTCCATGTTGGCGATGATGGTATCTTCGATATGGTCGGGCTTGGGGCCGTTGATCGTCTCGACGGTCGCCGAGGTCAGCGTGCCGGTGGCCGCGATCTGGTGCTCGTGCTGGAATTTCTTCACCGCTTCCGCGAGCGCCTTGTCGTAGGTCGTGCCGCCGTCGCCGAGAACGCCAAGGCGTTCGCGCAATTGCGGCACCCGGTTGTCCTGCATGCCGACCTTGAGCACTGGGCCGTTGGCGAGCGGCGGCTTGCCTTTGTCGAGTTTGCCGCTGCGGATTTCGGCGAGTTTTGCCTTCAGCGCGAGATAGCCGGGCGTCTTCGGCTCGTATGAATCAAGGGCAGCGGCAATGTCGCTGGCGCCGGCGACCATGGCGAGAACATCGGCCGGCTCCGGCGCCGGACGGTCGTACTCGATGTCGGCGGACACGCGCGACCAGGCGACGCGGCCGATGCTGGCATGATGCGCGTAGGTGATGACCGACATCGTCAGCTCGATCTCGGCATTGGCGAAATCGGCCGGCGTCGTGATCGCGGCGAAATTCGGCACCGGATAGTCGGACGGAAACAGGCCGTCGGCATCGACATGGCCGAGATAGGCAATGGCCGCAGTGGCCTTGGCATTGGCCTTGCCGTCGGTGATCCAGATCGGCTGGTAATTGCGGCCGGAATAGAAGGCGTCGATCTGGGTGCGGTCTTTCTTGTTGGTGATCATGTGGTCGAACTTGCCATCGGCAAGGCCGCGCAATGCATCGGAAATCGCCACGTCGGGTCCGGGCGGAGGCGGTGCCGGCGCTGCGGCCGTCTCGGGGCTGGCGGCGGCCGGGGCGCTCACCGTTGCGGCGGCAGGCGCCGCGGCTGGCGGAGTGGCCTGTGCCGCGGGCGTCATCGTCGCCGGGGTCGCGGCCGTCGCGGGAGGAGAGCTCGGTGTCGCGCCGGCGGCGGTGTCAGATTTTGGTGCTGCAGTTGGTGTTGCGGGCGTTGCCGGGAGCGGAGAGGCGTCCTGTGCGGCTTGCGGCTTTGCTGTCGTCGGGGAGGGCGTCGCGCTTGCCGGAGCTGCGCTGACCGGTGCGGCCATCGTGGCGTTGCCGCTCGTCCCCGCCGAGGGATCAGCCAAAGCGTTGACGGAGGCACTGAGCAGGAGCACGACGGCGGTCGAGGCAACAAACCGATCGACACGGATTCCGGGCATTACAAACTCTCCTTAAGTGCCGCGTTGCAATCGCGAAACTCGTACAGGTTGGGGACCACGGAAGCCAATTGTGGCGCGAACCGCAGCCGAAGCAGGCCGCGGCGGCGCACTTTACGTGAGCCGCCGCGCTTTGTCCTATGATCTACGCGCATGATTCAGGCGAATTTCCGGGGCTGTCGCTCTGCGGCCACGTGCTCGCTATCCCCTTCGGCACGCTCGCTGTTTAGCCCGAGAGCCTCGAGCTTGCGATACAGCGTCGAACGGCCGATCTGAAGGCGCCGGGCTACTTCCGACATCTGTCCGCGATAATGGGTAATGGCGTACCTGATCAGGTCAGCTTCGACCGCATCGAGCGGCCGCACCTCGCCCTCGGCGTCGAGCAAGGCCAGCGCATCGCCGGGCGAGGCAAGCGGCGCGAGCGCGGTGGCGGCGGCCAAGTCGTCGAACGGTCCCGGCAGGAAGCCGGCTTGCAAGGGGTCGGCCGGGGCGGCCGGCGACACGCTCGCCGCGGCCGGGTCCATATCTTCCGGGATCGCGGCAGCCTTGCTGGCGGCTTGCTGGCCGATTTGCGCGGCAATCTGCGGAAATTCGTCGAGGCCGACGGCGTCGGATTCCGCCAGCACCACGGCGCGGAAGACGGCGTTTTCGAGCTGGCGGATATTGCCGGGCCAATGATAACCGATGAGAACCCGCAGCGCGTCGGGCGAGACGAAGCGGATGCGCTTTCCTTCCTCCGCGGCGAACCGCGCCAGAAAATGGCGGGTCAAAGCCGGGATATCGGCGGCATGGTCGCGCAATGGCGGCACCGTGATCGGGAAGACGTGCAGCCGGTAGAACAGATCTTCGCGGAAGCGTCCGGCCTTCACGTCGGCGATCAGGTCGCGATTGGTGGCCGAGATCAGCCGCACATCGACCTTTACCGCCTTGCGGGCCCCGACCGGCTCGACTTCGCCTTCCTGGATGGCGCGCAGAAGTTTCACTTGCGCTGCCGCCGGCAGTTCGCCGACCTCGTCGAGAAACAATGTACCGCCGGAAGCCTCGACGAATTTGCCGACATGGCGCTCGGTGGCGCCGGTGAACGACCCCTTTTCGTGGCCGAACAGGATCGACTCGACGAGGTTTTCCGGCATGGCGCCGCAATTCACCGCGATGAACGGCTTTGCCCGCCGCTCGCCGGAACCGTGGATGGCGCGCGCGATCAATTCCTTGCCGACGCCGGATTCGCCGGCGACCAGCACCGGAATGGTCGAGCCTGCGGCCTTCTCCGCGATGCGGATGACGGCATGCATGTTAGCGCTCTTGGTAATAATGTCGGCAAAACCGAGCGTGCCGGAGCGGCTGTGCTTGATGCGGGCGAGCTCGCCTTCGAGCGCGCTGGCATTGAGCGCGTTGCGCAGGCTGACATGCAGCCGCTCGGCGCCGACCGGCTTGACCACAAAGTCGACGGCCCCGGCGCGCATCGCCGACACCACATTGTCGATGCCGCCATGCGCGGTCTGCACGATCACCGGCACGTTGATTGCCGATTGCCGCATCTTGGCGAGAACGCCCATGCCGTCGAGATTGGGCATCACCAGATCGAGGATCACGCAATCGATTTGCGCGCCGTCGGGCCCGGCCAGCAAAGCCAGCGCGCCGTCGCCGGTATCGCGCGTCAGCGTCTCGTATTCGAATTTGTGCAGCATGCCCTCAAGGAGCCGGCACTGCACCGGATCGTCATCGACAATCAGAATGGTCATGCGGTCCCCGGCGGCCTTGTTTGCGCGCGCTGTGCCGTTTCGGGGCACTCTGCGGCAGGACGCTTAAGGGGGTGTTAACCGGCATCGCCGCGGCCACCAAGGCCGCGGCGGAGCCTATTTGATTGGTTGCTACCGCACACTGCGCAGCGTCAGTCCGGCGACGCCGAGCGCGAGATTGACGCCGACATTGCCTTCGACCGACAACGGCTGCAGCGCGATCGAGCGATGCGAGCCACCGAGGAGCGCATTGGCGCCGACGCCGACGCCGAGCGAGGCACTCCCCGAGCCGCCGACATAGGTGCCGGCCAAGGCGCCGTGATGATAGCCGTTCACCGGCGCGAACACCGCCCAGGTCATGATGCCGCCGCCCTTGACGCCGAGGTCGAGGCCCAGCCGGTTGATATGGCCTTCGTAACTTTCCGGCGGGCCGTTGTCGGGCGCGAAGCTACAGCGGATTCGTTGGTGGGAACCGACAATGAGGCCGATGCTCGCCGAAGACTTGCAGGTGAGCAGCCCGACTTTGGTGCCGCCGGATTGCTGCGCCACAGCGGGTGTCGCCAGCGCTGCGGCGACCGCAAGTCCTAAAAGACAACGAACATATTTTGACATGAGCGGCTCCTCCGTGTGCAACATCGATGCGCCCGGGCGGTATTGAGCATAGGCGGCATTGACGGGCAAGGCGGCGTGAGGCCGCCGTACTGCTTGATTTGAAGCAGCCCGCGCATTTCAATGCCGCAACTGTTCCTTGAGATGTCAAAAGATGTCAGTTTCCGATCCGATGAAGGTATTTGCCGGACTTTGGCGCGAAGCGGGTCATGACGACACGGCGCTGCGGCGAATTGAATTCACCGGCGCCGAGCCGGTCTTGCCGTCGTCGTTTGCGGTCGGAACGGCGGCGCAGGCGACGATCGGCGCGGCGGCGCTGGCGGCTGCGGAGCTGTGGCGGGCGCGCACCGGGCGGCAGCAGACCGTTAACGTCGACATGCGCCGCGCTGCAATCGAATTTCGCAGCGAAAGATATTTGCGCGTCGACGGCAAGGTGCCGGAAGAATATCACGACGACCTCGCCGGACTTTATCGCTGCGGCGATGGGCGTTTCGCACGGCTGCATACCAATCTGCCGCATCATTGCAGCGGCCTTCTGAAACTTCTCGGCGTTCCGCACGACCGGGCCGCGGTGCAGCGCGCGCTCGACGGGATGAGCGCCGAGGCGCTTGAGAGCGCCGCCGCCGCGGCCGGTCTCGTCGTCACCGCCTGCCGTTCGTTTTCCGAATGGGACAGTCATCCGCAAGGCCAGGCGATCGCAAAGCTTCCGCTATTTTCCATCGAGAAGATTGGCGACGCGCCGCCCCGCAAACGTGGCGCGGCGGAACGCCCGCTTGGCGGAATAAAGGTCCTCGATCTCACGCGCATTATTGCCGGCCCGGTTTGCGGTCGCACGCTCGCCGCGCATGGCGCCGATGTGTTGCTCGTCACCGCGCCGCATCTGGCATCGATGCTGCCGCTGGTCATCGACACCGGCCGCGGCAAATTATCGACGTCGATCGACCTGCGCGAGGCGGGCGGCCGCGCGACACTTGCCGCGCTTGCCGCCGACGCCGACATTTTCGTGCAGGGCTACCGGCCCGGTGCCATCGCCGCACACGGCTTTAGCCCGCGAGATCTGGCCCGGATACGTCCCGGTATCGTCTATGCCTCGCTGTGCGCTTACGGCCATGAGGGGCCGTGGGCCAATCGGCGCGGCTTCGATTCACTCGTGCAGACCGCGAGCGGCTTTAACGTCGCGGAGGCGGAAGCGCTCGGCGCAGCACGCCCGAAAGAACTGCCGGCGCAAGAACTCGATCATGCGACGGGCTACTTGCTTGCCTTCGCCGTGATGACCGCGCTCAAGCGTCAGGCCGAGGTGGGCGGCTCATGGCACGTGCGGCTGTCGCTGGCGCAAACCGGCTCCTGGCTGCGCCGGCTTGGCCGCATCGACGGCATCAATTGCCCCGATCCCGTATTCGACGACGTTCGCGATTGCCTGGAAGAGACGCCGAGTGGTTTCGGCCGGCTTACGACCGTTCGCCTTGCCGCGACGATGTCGGAGACGCCGCCGTTTTGGGCGCGCCCCAGCGTCCCACTTGGAACGAACCCGCCGGCCTGGCCGGCATAATTTGCCACAGTGACAGCGCAGCGGCTGACGGCGTCCCATAGCGGCCTTGCAGGAGGCGCGGCGTCGCGCCACATCAAGCTGCACCGGGACCAGGTCAGCGTAGCCAAGTCAGCACAGCCAATCAGCATATGGCAAAAATCATGAACAAGATCGCCGCCAAACGCCGGGCGAACAATGTTCCCGCGCGCGCCAAATCCGCGCTCGGCAAACTGCCCGAATGGAATCTCAACGACCTTTATGCCGGCCTCGACGATCCGGCGGTCAAGCACGATCTCGACCGCGTCGATGCGCAGTGCGTCGATTTCGAGGCGGCGTACAAGGGCAAGCTCGCGGCGATGGCAGGCGGGACGGGTGGCGGCGCCGCGCTCGCCGTTGCAGTGCGGCGCTATGAGGCGATCGACGATCTGATGGGCCGGCTCGGCTCCTATGCCGGGCTGATCCATGCCGGCGACACGCTTGATCCGGCGCGCACAAAATTTTTTGGCGATATGTCCGAGCGCATGACGGCGGCCTCGACGCATCTTCTGTTCTTCACGCTCGAACTCAATCGCATCGATGACGCGCTGCTCGATGCCGCGATGGCCGATCCCGCGCTCGGTCATTACCGGCCGTGGATCGAAGACGTGCGGCGCTATCGGCCCTATCAGCTTGAGGATCGCGTCGAACAATTGTTTCACGAGAAGTCGGTGACGGCTTACTCGGCGTGGAACCGGCAGTTCGACGCCACGATCGGCAAGCTTCGGTTCAAGGTTTTGGGCAAGTCGCTCGCCATCGAGCCGACGCTCACGCTGATGCAGGATCGTTCGGGCGAAAAGCGCAAGGCCGCCGCTCAGGCGCTGGCGCGTACCTTTTCCGAGAACGTCCAGGACTTCGCCCTGATCACCAATACGCTGGCCAAGGACAAGGAAATCTCCGACCGCTGGCGCGGCTTTGCCGACATCGCCGACGCGCGGCATCTCGACAACCGCGTGGAACGCGAAGTGGTCGACGCGCTGGTCGCGGCGGTGCGCGCCGCTTATCCGCGGCTGTCGCACCGCTACTATGCGCTCAAGGCGCGGTGGTTCGGCAAGAAGCGGCTGCCGCATTGGGACCGCAACGCGCCGCTGCCGACGGTGGCCACGCGAACCGTCGGCTGGACCGAGGCCATGGACACGGTGCTCACCGCTTACGGCGCATTCTCGCCGCAGATGGCGGCGATCGCCGAGCGGTTTTTCGCCGAGCGCTGGATCGACGCGCCGGTGCGGCCGGGCAAGGCACCAGGCGCTTTCGCGCATCCGACGACGCCGTCGGCGCATCCCTATGTGCTGCTCAATTATCAGGGCAAGCCGCGCGACGTGATGACGTTGGCGCACGAGCTCGGCCACGGCGTGCATCAGGTGCTCGCGGCGCCGAACGGCGCCTTGATGGCGCCGACACCGCTGACGCTTGCCGAAACCGCGAGCGTATTCGGCGAAATGCTGACGTTCAAGAAATTGCTGGCGAATACTCGCGACAACAAAGAACGCAAGGCCATGCTCGCCGCCAAGGTCGAGGACATGATCAACACCGTGGTGCGGCAGATCGCGTTCTATACGTTCGAGCGCTCTGTTCACACCGAACGGCGAAGCGGCGAGTTGACCGCCGCACGCATCGGCGAATTGTGGCTCGACGTGCAGCGCGAAAGTTTAGGCCCGGCGATCGAATTGAAACCCGGCTACGAGACCTTCTGGGCCTATATCCCGCATTTCATCCACTCGCCGTTCTACGTCTATGCCTACGCGTTCGGCGATTGCCTGGTGAATTCGCTCTACGCCGTCTATGAGCGCGCCGCGGACGGCTTTGCCGAACGCTATCTCGCGATGCTCTCGGCCGGCGGCACCAAGAACTATTCCGAATTGCTCGCGCCGTTCGGTCTCGATGCCCGCGATCCGGCGTTTTGGCAGGGCGGATTGTCGGTGATCGACCGGCTGATTGGGGAGCTGGAAAACTTGGGATAAGCGGCACGTAAAACAAATGTTGAACGCCGTTTTCCGTCGTGTTATACGGTTTGTATAACGATGGAGTTGGGCCATGAACGAGCGGCCGCGCAGCCCCGAAGCCGTGGGCTATGTTCTTCAGATCAAGAAAATTGGCAATTCGACGGGACTTATTCTGCCAAAGGAACTCCTTGCGCGTCTGAAGCTCAGCGAAGGCGACAAGCTTCATATCGTCGAGCAGACTGAGCGCGGCATCAAATTGAGCCCGTACGATCCGAAACATGCCGAGGCGATGGAAATTGCGCGGCGGTCGTTTCGCAGATATGGCGACACCTACCGGGCGCTGGCCAAATGAGCGAGCCGCGATGGCTCGACATCGATATCGTTCTCGATTTCCACGCCGAGCAACTTTCTCTTTTCGGCGGCGCCGATGGCCTCCGCGATCGCGGTCTCCTTGAATCCGCGCTCGCAAGGCCGATCAATAAATTCGCTTACGGCGAAACGGACCTTTCCGTTCTCGCGGCAGCTTATGGATTCGGCATCGCGCGAAATCACGCATTTGTCGACGGCAACAAGCGAACGGCTCTGGCATCGATGATCGTATTTCTCGGGCTGAACGGAATCGATCTTGATGCTCCCCAGGAGGCCGCCACCGCCGTCGTACTTAGCCTTGCCGCAGGGGAAGTCATGGAGGATGTCCTGGCACGGTGGATTGCCGCACACGGCAGGGCACTCATTGCGCCTGGCATAGTGCCCTGACATGCATATCTTCCGAGCTACGCAGCGCTGATCATGCCCACCGACCGAGAAAAAAACCGCTTTACCGCTCGTGCCGCGCGCTACGCGCGGGTCGGAGCCAATGTCAGCGGCGTCGCCGCGCGCTACGCCGGACGGCGGATGTTCGGCGGCGAGCCCGACCGCGCCTCCGAAGCGACCGCGCTGTCGTCTGCGCTCGGCCGGCTCAAAGGCCCGCTGATGAAGGTCGCGCAATTGATGGCGACGGTGCCCGATCTCTTGCCGCCGGAATATGCCGCCGAGTTGCAGAAGCTGCAAAGCGAGGCGCCGCCGATGGGCTGGGCCTTCGTCAAGCGCCGCATGATCGCCGAGCTCGGCGCCGGCTGGGAAAAGAAATTCGCAAGCTTCGAGCATCATCCGGCCGCGGCTGCCTCGCTCGGCCAGGTGCATCGCGCGCAGTCGCTCGACGGCGCGCCGCTCGCCTGCAAACTGCAATATCCCGACATGCAGTCCGCCGTCGAAGCCGATCTGGCGCAGCTCGAATGGTTGCTGGCGATCCGCCGCCGCTTCGATAGCGCGCTCGATACATCAGAGATCGGCAAGGAGATCGGCGCGCGCGTGCGCGAAGAGCTCGATTACCGCCGCGAGGCCAGGCACGTCGCGCTCTATCGCGAAATGCTGGCCGACGCCGATAATGTGCGGGTGCCGCGCGCCTGGCCCGAACTCTCGACCGGACGGCTCCTTACGCTCGACTGGCTCGACGGCAGCAAAATGCTCGCGCACAAGAACGATCCGCTTGCCGCGCGCAATGCGCTGGCGACCGCGATGTTCACCGCCTGGTGGTTCCCGTTCAGCCGTTTCGGCGTGATCCATGGCGATCCGCATCTCGGCAATTACACGGTGTTCGAGCGCGACGGCGCCGCCGCCGGCATTAATCTGCTCGATTACGGCTGCATCCGCATTTTCGCGCCGAAATTCGTCGGCGGTGTCGTCGACCTCTATCACGGCCTGCTGCACGGCAAAGACGATCTGATCGTCAATGCCTACGAGACCTGGGGTTTTCGCAGGCTCTCGCGCGATCTGATCGAGACGCTCAATATCTGGGCGCGATTCATCTACGGGCCGCTGCTTGACGATCGCGTGCGCACCGTCGCCGACGGTGTTGCGCCCTCCGAATACGGCCGGCGCGAAGCGTTCCGCGTGCACCAGGCGCTCAAGCGGAAGGGCCCGGTGAAAGTGCCGCGCGAATTCGTATTCATGGATCGCGCCGCGATCGGGCTTGGCGCCGTGTTCCTGCACCTGCGCGCGGAACTCAATTTTTATCGGCTGTTCAACGAGGCGATCGAAAAGTTTACGCTCGATCGGGTCGGCAAGCGCCAGGCCGCGGCGCTGGCGAGGGCGGGCTTGTGAAAATCATCCATGCGTTTGCAGGGAGGATGTCAGCAGCATTCGCAATCGAGGCCTTCGAGTGCAACCAGCGCGTTCTTCATGAAAGCCGGCGGTAAATCGTCCTCGACGACGTTGGCCAGCGGCTTGAAGATCTTGAAATGATGCCGCCCCGCGGCGGTCCAGAATACTACGTGGGTTTCGATCGGCGGACAGCCGGGCACCGCGCAGGAAAGCTCCGACACCATGACGGTTTCGTCGCCGGCGAGCCTAAAGCGCGCACGCGCCCAATCGCGCACGCGATCAAGCGCGCCGAATTGATCGGGCCGTTTGCCGAGCGGGCGCATCACTTCTATATCTCAGCGTCAAACAAGCCGCACAAGGGGTGAGCGTTCGTGGCCGAAAAAGTGTTGGCAGCGGTCCGTACCGCACCGAGCAAGACCGAAGTCCGCGAATACCCGATGCCGGATATTCCGGAAGATTCGGCGCTGATGAAAATGGAGGTCGGCGGCATTTGCGGCACCGACGTCAAGCTCTACAAGCACCCGCCGTCCGCGGCGCCGGTGATCATGGGCCACGAGAATATCGGCACCATCGCCAAGGCCGGCCGCGAATTCACCCGCCGCAAAGGGTTTAAAGAGGGCGACCTCGTTTTCGTCGAGCATTATGTTTCTTGCGGCAAATGCGAGTGGTGCCACGCGGGCCAGTACCGGCATTGCGAAAACACCAATTGGCGCACCAATCCTGATGCCATCCGCTACGGCTACACCTCCGCCGAGAAGGCGCCGCATCTATGGGGCGGCTTCGCCCAATATGTCTATCTGCCGTGGAACTCCGTCGTGCATCACGTGCCGAAGGGCGTATCGGCGGAGCTTGCGGGACTGGTCACGCCGATGGCGAACGGCGTCGAGTGGTCGCTGTTCGACGGCGGTGTCGGCTACAATTCGACGGTGCTGATCCAAGGCCCCGGCCAGCAGGGGCTGTCGCAGACGGTGATCTGCAAGCAGGCCGGCGCCGCGCTGATCATCGTCACCGGCACCGCGAAGGACAGAGCGCGCATGGAGGTTGCCAAGAAGCTCGGCGCCGACCACGTCATCGACGTGACCAAGGATGATCCGCTCGCCCGCATCATGGAGATCACCGGCGGCAAAGGCGTCGATGTCTCGCTCGACTGCACCGCCGGCGCCGGCACCATTCCGATGCTGCTCGGCATCGAAGCGCTCAAGCGGAAGGGCGGCGTGATTGTCGCGCAGGGGGAAATGGCGCAATTTCCGAATTTCCCGCTGGAAAAATTCACCGTGAAATTCATCACCATGAAAAGCGCGCGTGGTCACAGCTACAAGGCCTGCGAACTCGCGCTGGCGCAATTGGCCTCGAAGCGGTTTCCGCTCGAGCTCGTCACCACCCACCGCTTTGGACTCAACGATGTCGATCTCGCCATCCGCTCGGTCGGCGGCGAGGGCGTGCCCGATGTGATCCACGCCTCGTTGATGCCGTGGATGTGAGCTTTCATCCCTCCGCAGCGGGAAGAGATTAAAGTCGGCTATTGCTACCCGAACAGCCTTTGTCCGTTGTCGGGTTGTTGCCGATCGGGCTTGTCGGCGAACTGGTCTCGACCGGCACTTCGCGGGAGTGAGAGGCGTCGAGCGGGAGGGATGAGAACAACGAGCTCAAGATTGCACGGTCTGCCGCACCGCCTGCCGGATGAGGAGCGCCAGTCGGCCTTTGATCGTGGCGCGAAAATATCCGTTGCCGTATTCGCGAGCCATGCCGCGCGCCTGAAGGCGGCTTGCCTGATCGCGTGTCAGGCCGTCCGGGCGCAGGCCCGATGCAACATCAACCAGCGCATAAAGATCGCCGCGCCTTAAGCCCCGCGAGATCCAGTCCTTGGCATCAAACGTCACCAGTTTGACGATAACAACCAAGCCAACCAAACCGCACATGAAATACGCGTACTCGATCCCTGTCATCGACGCACCCCGCCCCACGATGCAACCGGCGCTGCCGATAGAGCCACATTGCACACAGCCTCGCAATGTAATTTTGCACAACCGGGGAAAGCAATGCCTCGGCCGAGTTTTCCACCCTTGCTGCTGCAGTGCGGGAAAAGCGCGGGTCCGCGCCCGCGTTGCCCCGGCTGCACCGGCTTCCTATGGTTCGGCTCGCGAATGACCGGGGGAAAGCGATGGCCAAGGCTGAGCTTGTAAAACCGCGCGAAGTCAAAATCCGCGTCCACGACGGCGTCAAAATCGCGGTCGCATTGTATATGCCCGACGGCGAGGGGCCGTTTCCGGTAGTACTGGCGCCGTCGCCGTACCGCTATGACAACAATTCGCTGCCGGCCAGCCCGCAATTTCTCTGGCGCGAAACCGGCCCGATCGATCTCTACGTCGAACGCGGCTATGTCTATGCGAACATGGACATCCGCGGCTGCGGCAAGTCGGGCGGCGAATTCCGGCTGCTCGACCGCAACGAGCAGAAGGATCTTTACGACGTCATCGAATGGCTCGGGCACCAGAAGTGGTCGAACGGCAAGGTCGGCGGCGTCGGCCAGTCCTATTTCTGCATGTCGCAATGGTGGATGGCGATTGCGAAACCGCCATCGCTTGCCTGCATCGCCGCCTTCGACGGGCTCAACGATCCCTATCGCGCCTCGGTCTATCAAGGCGGCATGCTGGGCGATTTCTTCGGCAGTTATTGGTGGAACCAGAATCGCATCATCAACCGCAATCCGGCCAACGGCAAACATCCGCGCGAGCAGAATTGCGACCTCAATCTCCTGATCCAGCAGCATCCGACTTACGACGAATTCTGGCGCGAGCGCTGCGCCGCCGAGCGTCTGGAGGAGATCGAGGTGCCGCTTTATTCGGTCGGCGTCTGGGGCAAGGTCGATTTGCATACCCGCGGCAATATCGACGGCTTCCGCCGCGCGCGCGGCCCGAAGAAATTGAAGATGATCGGTCCGGTCAATGCCTTCGTCGCAAACCGTGAATTCAACAGCCGCGAACTGCACGAGACGATGCTGCTGCCGTTCTACGATCATTATCTCAAAGGCGAAGACACCGAATATCTGCGGCGTCCGGCGGTCGAATATTTCGTGCGTGGCGCGGATGCGGTGCGCACCGCGCAGACCTGGCCGCCTCCCGGCGTGCGTTACGTCACCTGGCATCTGAGCGGCGCGAAGTCCGGCAGCGTGACCTCGCTCAACGACGGCGCGCTCACCCGCGACAAGGCCGCGGGCGAGGACAAGACCTCGTATGGCTATCCCAATCCGGGCTGGATGATGGGGGTCGTCGGCTTCGGGCCGAACAACCAGCCCGATCCGGCGCGCCGCGTGCTGACATTCACCACGGCGCCGCTCGCCGCCGACCTCGAAATTGCGGGTCCGATCAAGCTTACGCTTCACGCGTCGTCGACGCGAGACGACATGGATTTCTTCGTGAAGCTGTCGGAGCAGATGCCGCAATCGGCCGAGGATCGCGGCAAGACCCTCAATCCCGCGTCATATTGGATCACCAAAGGGTGGCTGCGCGCCTCGCACCGCGCGCTCAATTCGCAAAAGTCGACCGAGATGGAGCCGTATCACGCCCACACCGATCCGCAGCCGATCGAACCTCTAAAAATCTATCGCTTCGATATCAGCGTCGAGCCGATGGCGCACCGCTTCAAGAAGGGCAATCGTATCCGGCTCGAAATCGTCAATGGCGACTCCGCCGTCACCGACGTGATCTGGACGCACTACTTTGCGCCGAACAAGATCGGCACCGACACCATCTACCATTCGGCGGAGTTCCCTTCGGCGCTGGTGCTGCCGGTCATGGAAGGCGCGTGAGGCGGGTTCCATTCTGGCGGCGAAGCCGGCCGCTATTTGTGCTAGGCTAATGCTGACCGCCGCGGTCTTGTTCGGCGTGTTCCAAAGCTTTCGCGACACGACCTTCGCAGTACCGGAAAAACGGACGCGAGGAACGAACGAAACAAAACTCGGGGAGAAACGCCATGAACGGGAGCGCCGATCCTAACGGCCGCAGCAGCGCGCCGATCAATTGGGGCATCACCATCGTCGTCTTTTTCGTTGGCAGCGTGCTGTTGTGGGCGGACCGCACCAATTTCAGCGTCGCCGCCGCGGCCTGGGCCAAGGAATATGGTTGGACGCCGTCGACCATCGGCTTGATGCTCAGTGCTTTTTCGCTCGGCTATCTCATCATGCAGCCGGTTGGCGGCTGGATCGCCGACAAATTCGGGGCGCGGCGCACGCTGGCCGGAGCGATGGCCGGCTGGTCGGTATGGGTGCTTTTGACGCCGGTCGCCCCCACCGTGCTCTGGGTCACCGCCACCTTCCGCGTGCTGCTCGGCGCTTTCGAGGCGCCCTATATTCCGGCCAGCGTCGCGGCGGTGGCGCGGGCAATTCCGTCAGTCGCCAGGCGGGGCAGGTTTGCCGCCTTCGTCCAGTCGGGCGCGCAACTCGGGCCGGCGGCCGGCGTGTTCTTCGCCGGCGTTATCCTCAGCACCACCGGGTCGCCGACTTACATATTCGTGATCTTCGGCCTCGTCGGGCTAATCGGCGCTGCGGCTTGGTGGAGTTACGCGCGCAATTTCACCGATCCGGTGCCGAAAGGCGCACATGCGGAAACCGCCGAGGCCAAACAGCGCGCCGCGCAGGCGCCGGTGCCTAATCGGCTCCTCATCACCAGTCCAGCGCTATGGCCATTTTACATTGGCTATTTTGCGCTACCGTACTGCCAGTACATTTTCCTCGGCTGGCTGCCGCAATATTTGAGCCACTACCGCCACATCCCGCTGGTGACGGCGAGCGCACTCAGCGCGCTGCCGTTCCTGGTCGCATTCCTGGCATCGAATTTCGCCGGATGGGCGATGGACTGGTTCGCGGCGGCGGGTTGGACGGCGGGCGGCTTCCACCGCAAATTCTTCGTCGGGCTCGGCGCCATAACCTATGCGGTGTGCACGCTGATCGCCGCAACAGCCGATTCCAATACGCTGGCGGTCGCCATGATCATGCTCGCCAATATGGGACTGTCGTTCTATGTGGTGCCATATTGGACGACCTGCACCGACGTGGCGCCGAACCAGACCGGCACCCTGGGCGGCGTCATGAATTTCTTCGGCATTATCGGCGCGACCATCTCGCCCTATTTGAGCGGCGTCATCGCGCAGGCGACCGGGGCTTTCGTCGCGCCACTGGTGCTCGCCGTTTGCATCATGCTGACGGCGGCGGCGACAATGATCCTGTTCTTCCGTTACCGGCCTTTGACCGAGCTCGTCGCGCAAGCGCCGCGAGAGGTGAAGCTGGCCGCCTGAACAGGATGCCGATCTTGTGCCCCGGACTAGCTCCGGGGTGGAGACCGTTTCAGTTAGACTGCGTTTTGCAGGATCGTGAAGACCGCGACCAGTTTGTTGCCGACTTCCTTGACGCCGGGAATGATGGCCACGGAGATGCCGGAAACGAGGAGCCCGTATTCGATGGCCGCCGTACCGGTCTCGTCTTTGAGGAAACGCTGAAATTGCTTGAACATCGGTGCCTCCATCCAAAAGAGCCTGAGGCACGCTTCTATGGCACAGACGCGATGGTAAATGAATCGGGATCGCTATTAACAGTGAACCGGTAAACGGAGCGGAGTGCCCGAGTTTGCCGCGAACGAGGCACGGGAATCAGCCAGCCGCCGCATTGACGGCGCTGCCTGATCGCATAAACCTTAGCGGCGAGCCTGGCTGCGGCCCCGGGGGAATATCATGAAGCTTGGTTTCTTCATCATGCCGGTCCATCCGCCGGCGCGAAATTACACTGAGACACTGCGCGAAGATCGTGAAGCATTCATCCTGGCCGACCGGCTCGGCTACAGCGAGGGTTATTGCGGCGAGCATCTGACCGACACCGCCGAAAACATTCCGAACAGCATGACCTTCTGCGCCTCGCTTGCCGGTTTCACCTCGAAGATCAAGCTCGGCACGGCGGTCGCCAATTTGCCGTTCAGCCATCCGCTGCTGATCGCGACGCAGGCGGCGCTGGTCGACAATCTGCTCGAAGGCCGTTTCCTGCTCGGGATCGGCGCCGGGATTCTGCCGTCCGACGCCGAAGCGCTCGGACTTCTCGAAGCCGACCGTGGCGCGATGTTTGCCGAGGCGATCGATCATGTCCTGGCGCTGTGGTCGGGAGAGCCGCCCTACAATCTCAGCGGCAAGTACTGGAACATATCGACGGCGAAGACGGTGTGGCCCGAGATCGGCGTCGGCGGCATCGTCAAGCCGTATCAAAAACCGCATCCGCCGATTCTCGGCACCGCGAGCGATCCGAACTCGAAGGGCTTTATCGCGCTCGGCCGCCGCGGCTGGTGGCCGATCTCGTCGAATTTTCTGCATCCCGGCCACCTGCCGAGCCAATGGAGCAATTATGCCCGCGGCTGTGCCGAAGGCGGCCATAAGGTGGACCGCGCCAATTGGCGCGTCGCTCGCTCGATCTTTGTCGCGGACGACGACAAGACCGCGCGCGGCTACGGCGGTGACGATCCGAAAAGCCCGTACCGGTTTTATATGAACCAGCTCACGGCCAAGCTGCGGAAGGGAAAACGGCTCGCCGGCTTTAAGGCGCGACCTGACATGACGGACGAAGAAGTTACGCTGGACTACATTTTCGACAATCTGGTCATTCGCGGCAGCGTCAATCGGGTCGTCGACAGCATTCTCGAACTGCACGACAAGATCGGGGACTTCGGCACGCTGCTCTACTGCGGCATGGATTGGGCCGATCCGGCGCTGTCGAAGAAATCCATGGAACTAATGGCGGAGAAGGTAATGCCCGCGGTCAACGCGGCGATCGGCAAGCGCGCGGCTGCTGAATAAGCCAGCGTGCGCACAAAACGATACCGGCGCGACCTTGCGATCGCGCCGGCACATCGGGATATGAGGTCCGTCAGTAGGCGACAGACAATTTCAAGGTGGGTCCGCTGTAAACGCGGTTAAGATTCGTCCCAGCGCCGGCCGCAGTGAAGCCGCGCAGCGCGTTCCAATAACCATCGATCCGATAATCGAGGCTTAATTTGGAACTCGGGCTCAGCGCGTAAGCGAGGCCGACCTGACCATCCGCGTTGAAGATAAAATTATTGCTGGTGCTACTCACCGCGATGGGGCACCCAGACACGCACACGACTCCGCCGCCACCGAACATGCCACTAACACCAACCGTCTGATTTGCAGTGCTGTGATCCCAGAGCCCGGCAACGCCGCCGTTGTACTCGATCGACCAGGCGCCTTGCAGCGGGATGCTGCCTTCGATGGCGGCGCGTGGACCGACGCCGAGGAATTTGTTCGTTTGCTGATAGGTCCGTGTTTGCGTTCCGGATGGAACGAATTTAATTCCTGAGAACACTCCGTTCGTTTGCCCCCAGATGTCTGCAACGCGCAAACCGAATTTCAACTGGGTCGGATTTCCGATCTGCAGATCGCGGCCGACCATGAAATCGGCTTCCCAATTATGTTCTTTGCGATTAGCGGTATTGGTGCCAACGACCGCCGCCGGTGTGGCGACAAATACGCCAGTTTCCGGTCCTCCGGCAGTGTTCGTGCCGTTTTCCATGTACCGGAAGTCGGCGCTGACATGCCACAGCGACGAGGCAAATTTGTAGTCGAAGCCAATGGCGCCCTGGCCGCCCCATCGCTTCGCGTTGATGTCGAAGGGCGGTGAGTTAAAAGCGGGCACGAAGGGGTCGCCGGACAGGTACGAGCCGCCGCCCTCAATCCACCACGTCCATACCGCGGGCGTTGGCGGCGGCGGCGGTGGTGCCTTCGACTTCAGCGCCATATCGGCGGCGAAAGCCCCAGGCGCCGCCAGTTGCAGCGCCAGACCGGATATCCCGGCCAGCAAAGCCATTTTTGTTGTGCGCATGACCTTCGCCCCGTTGGTCACTATAATTGCCGGTGGCGAACAATGCGCCACGCGTCTCGTTGAACGTACGCACTTATTTGGTCACATAGCCACTGAGTTTTTCAGCGAACCCACGTGTTTGTTCCGGCTGTGCTATAATTGCTACAAACACTAGGACTGGAGCGAACTGATGAGTGGCGTCTAGGGAAGCGCGAGAGGTATTCAGGGAAGCTCGAGCAACAACATGAAGATTCAACCCGCTGCCGCCAAGCCCGATGCCACTACCCTGCCGAAGTCCGGCTTGATCTGGCTCGCGTCCTATCCGAAATCGGGAAATACCTGGACACGGATGTTTCTGTCCAACCTCGCCGTCATCATGGCCGGCGAGACCGAGAGGCTGGCGATAAACTCGGTTGGCCGGTTTTCACACTCGACGGACTTTAAAGTTTATTTCGAGGAAATCCTCGGATTCAAACCTACGGACCTCCACCGCAACGAGATTGCGGCGACGCGACACGGCGTGCAGCAAAAGATTGCCGATGCTTATGAAGGTTTGATCTTCGTCAAGACACACAACGCGCTGCTCGTCGATCGCGGACATTCGGTTATCAATTTCGCCGTCACGTCCGGCGCGGTATACGTCGTTCGCAATCCGCTTGACGTGGCGATCTCGCTCGCACACCACACCGGCACCGGAATTGATGAAGCGATCAAGACGATGACGTCGGAGAGTGCCGAGACCCCCGTCGACGACAAGTTTGTCCACGAAATTTGGAGTTCCTGGAGCCGCCATGTTGCCAGTTGGACGCGCAAGCCGCATCCCGCGATTCGCGTGATGCGCTACGAGGACATGCTGGCCGATCCGCTGCCATCGTTCACCGCTCTGGCGCGGCATCTGCAGCTTGATGCCACTCCCGAGCAAATTGCCCTGGCGATCGATCGCGCCTCGTTCGAAAATCTCCAGGATGAAGAAGCGCGCGGCGGATTCGGCGAAAAGCCGCAGCAAGCCGAGCGCTTCTTTCGCGAAGGCCGGGCCGATCAATGGCGCGAGGCGCTCACGCCGCGGCAGGTCGACAGCGTGGTCGCCGCGCATCGAGAGCAGATGACGCGATTCGGCTATTGGCCGTTCAAGTAGGCACGCGCCGAGCGGCGGTCCTTACAGCTTCTCGGCAAGAAAGCGCAGCAGCCGCGGCGCGAGAAACCCGGTGAGACTTCCCGGCTCGTCGATCGGATCGTTCATCCAGTAATGCGGCGCGCCGGGCACGATGCACGGCCGCACGAAGAAGCCGGCCTGCTTGAGCGCGAGCTGGAACGGATCGGTCTGCACCTTGCGGTCGACCAGATCGTCTTCGGTGCCGGTGACGAGCAGAACCCCGATGCCGTTATTCGCGAGAGTGGCATAGCTGATCGGTGAAGCATCGAAATAAAGCTGCCGGTCCTCCATCGGCGTCACGCCCATGAATTTCTGGAAATTGTTGTCGCGGCCGCCTTGGACTTGATAATTGGTCCACATCGCCACCGCATCATAGATGCCATAGACGCCGATCAGCGCCTTCACGCCGGTGTCGGCCGAGGCAAACGGATCCTGCGGATAACCGCCGGCGAATTTCTTGCCGGCAAGCGCGGCGAGTGCTGCGAGATGGGCGCCCGCTGAAGCGCCAAGGAGACCCATGCGCGCCGGGTCGATGCCGAATGCACCGGCCTTGCCGCGCACGAACTGCACGCCGGCGAGCACGTCGCGGACCGCTTCCGGAAACATCTTGGTCTTGGTCGCCAGCCGATAGCTGACGGCGAACAAAGCGATGCCGCGTGCGGCAAGATACGGTCCCCAAAACTGGTATGCGCCGCGCACACCGGCGACCCAGCCGCCGCCATGCACGGCGACGAGCGCCGGCGCCGCCTTGGCGCCTTTCGGCAGATAGAGATCGCCGGCAAGCTCGGTGCCGTCGTGCGTGGCATAGGCGAGACCGCTATGGATGGTGACATTATCGTCCGACATTTCCTCAACTCCGCCTTGAGCCGCACGCAATGGCAAAATGGGCTTCACGTGGTAGAACAACGCAACGGGCTTTTGAAGTGCCCAAAGCATGATCCCGAAAGGTGGGCAGCGGTTTTCGGAAAAGATCATGCTCAAGCAAAACGCTAAGTGAAGGGATTGGGAATGCTCCAACCGGTAGACAGTGCGGCTGGCTCGCTTGTCGTCGAGGGCGCGCGTATCGACATGATTGAACGCGGCTCGGGACGGCCGCTCCTTTTCCTTCACCCCGAGGACGGCATCGAGCCGGCAGTTGCGGCGATCGACGCGCTTGCCAAGGCGGCGCACGTGTTTGCGCCGACGCATCCCGGTTTTGGCCGCTCGGATCTGCCGAAGGGAATGCGCAGCGTCGACGACCTGTCTTATTTCTATCTCGACCTTCTCGATCAGCTCGACTTGAACGACGTCATCGTGGTCGGCGTTTCGCTTGGCGCCTGGATTGCCGCCGAGATTGCGGTGAAATCGACGGCGCGGCTGTCCCGGCTGGTCATGGCCAACGCCGTCGGCGTCAAGGTCGGCGACCGCGAAACGCGCGACATCGTCGACATATTTGCCCTGACCGACAAGGAATATCTCGACATCACCTACTGCGATCCGGAGGCCGGGCGGCGCGACTACAAGACGCTGCCGGACGCCGAAGTGCTGGCGGCCGCGCGTGCGCGTGAAGCCACCGCCCGGTTCGCCTGGAATCCCTATTTCCACGATCCCCGGCTGCCCAGCCGGCTGCACCGGATTCGAATTCCGACCCTGTTCTTGTGGGGCGACCACGACCGTATGCTCAGCGAGGCCTACGGTCGCGCCTATTGCGCCATGGTTCCCGGCGCGCGGTTCGAACCGATCGCGCGCGCCGGACACTTTCCGCACCAGGAGCAACCGCAAATCTTCGCCGAGCGTGTTCTGGCCTTCGCCGGGAATAAATGACAACATCGACGTGACGGGAGCGAATACGCGCCATGCAAGTCTATCAGTTCTCCGAGCAACCCTATTACCCGACCTGGAACGACCACTCCGGCTCGTTGCGCGTCATTCTGCCGAACCGGAAATGCGATCCCCACGTCGCCGCCGATCTGTTTCACCGCTACTACGATGAGTATCAGCTCTGCGACGAGCTCGGTCTCGACATCATGCTCAACGAACATCATCAGACCGCGACCTGCATGTCGTCGGCGGTGGTGATCGGACTTGCGGTGCTGGCGCGCGCCACCAAGACGGCGCGGCTTCTGGTGCTCGGCTATCCGATCGGGCACCGGCCCGATCCGCTGCGCGTCGCCGAGGAGCTTTCCACGATCGACGTGATCTCGCGCGGCCGTCTCGACATGGGCTTCATCAAGGGCATCCCGTACGAAATTCCGTCTTCCAACCGCAATCCGACCGAATTGATGGACCGCTTCTGGGAGGCGCACGATTTCATCATCAAGGCGATGACCACCCATGACGGGACGTTCAACTGGGAAGGCGAGTTCTTCCATTATCGGCAGGTGAACATTTGGCCGCGCGTTTGGCAGGAGCCGCACCCGCCGGTGTGGTCGACCACCGGCTCATCGTCGCAGGCGCGCCTGCTTGGCGAGCGCGGCTATGTCATGGCGACGCTTGGCACCGGGTTCGGCACGCGCAAGCTCTATGACGCCTACCGCAAGGGCTTCATGTCGAAGTTCGCCCGCGCGCCGGGCGCCGACCGCTTCGCCTATCTCGGCCTGGTCGCGGTCGCCAACGACAGGGACGAAGCACGCAAGCGTGGCGATCTCATCGCCGGCTATCTGCGCACCAGCGCCATTGTGCATCTGCCGTTCCGCAATCCGCCGGGCTACGTGACGCCTGAGGATAATGCGCGCTTGCTGCGCGGCGAGTCACCGCCGCGCGGTTTTACCAAGGACGGCCGCGCCCTCAACATTCACGCTGCTGGCGTCGACGAACTGATCGATGCCGGCATTCTGTTCTGCGGCACGCCGGACGAGGTTTACGGCCAGATCGTCGAATTTTGCGAGCATTGTGGCGGCATGGGCAATCTCCTGATGATGGGCCATGCCGGCTTCCTCACCCACGAGCAGACCGTCGATAATCTCTCGCTGTTTTCCCGCGAGGTTCTGCCGCGGCTCAAGGCCTACCAGCAACCGGACGCCGAAGCCGCTGCGGCGGCCGTCGCGGCGTAGGAACCGTACCGTACCTGTGGCTTCGGCTGGCCTTGCCCGAAAAGGCGTGAAACCGCCTGGGCGAACCCCCCCCGAGGGCCGGAGCCTGTTCAAAAATTGGAACAAATCTTGATTTTGGTACGAGGCCGGTTCATTAATTGACCCGCGGGGGCGACGGATGCGGGAAGAACCGAGGATTTGAAATCATGATCGGCGAGCCGTTCGCATCCGATCCGTACGTCGTCGGCAAGGCCGAGACCGTCGTCGCGCCGCCGCACATTCCGGCCGAAGAATCGCTGTGCCCGGTGGTGTCGCACGATTGGGTGAATTCCGAATACAAGCACCTCGTCGTCGAAGCCTCGCCCAAGGCGCTGACCGTTGCGCCGGGGCAATTTTTCAATCTGCTTTGCCCCTCGCCTGATGACGGCGAACTGTGGCTGCGCCGCCCGCAGAGCGTCTATCGCATCGACCGTAAACGCTGCCGCATCGAGTTTCTCTACAAATGCGTCGGCCGCGGCACGCGCGGGCTGGCGACGCTGGAGCCGGGCGACGCGCTCAATATGGTCGGCCCGCTCGGCATCGGTTTCCGCCTCGATCCGGCGTGGCAGCACATCGTCGTGCTCGGCCGCGGCGTTGGCCTTGCGACGCTCGCGCCGATTTCGCAGCTCGCGCGCGAAAACGGCGTCGGCGTCACCGCGATCCTGTCCGCGCGCGGCGCCGATCTCGTCATGGCCGACGACGCTGTTCCGCGAAGTCGGCGATGTCGTCCGCGTGCTCGATACCGACGGCACCAGCGCGGTCGAGAATGTCGAGACAATCCTCGCAGCAACTGATTGCGCAGAAGCGCGCCGATGCGTTCTTCACCTGCGGTTCCAACCGGCTGATGCAGCTCATGAAGCGGCTCGGCAGCGCGCATGACATTCCGGGCCAGGTGGCGATGGAGCAGGTCATGGCCTGCGGGCTTGGCCCCTGCTACGTCTGCGTGCGCACCTTCGAGGTCGAACGGCCAGAAGGAGCTGCGCCGCGTCTGCATCGAAGGGCCGGTGTTCGATCTGCAGGAGGCGGTCGGATGGTAGGTGCTGCAGTAGACATGCGCGTAAAGATCGGAGCGTGACGCTGAAGAACCCGATCATGCCGGCGTCCGGCGCTTCTCGACCGATCTCGCGCAGGTGATGGACATCAACCGGCTCGGCGCGCTGGTGGCGAAAACCGTGTCGCGCGAGTACCGCGCCGGCAATCCGCCGCCGCGCGTCGCCGAGCTCGAGTGCGGCATGATCAATTCGATCGGCTTGCCGACCAAGGGCATCGAGTATTTCTTCGAGCACCAGGTGCCGGACTACGCGCGCTTCACCCCGCCGCTGGTCGGCTCGATCTCGGCGACCACGATCGAAGATTTCGAAGCCATGGCGCGCGACGTGGCGCGAGCGCGACGTCGACGTGATCGAGGTCAATATTTCCTGTCCGACGCGCAATCCCGGCGGCGGCAATTTCGCGCTGCACGAGGAGCACACCTACGATGTGGTCAAGCTGCATTCGCGCCGCGACCGAAAAGCCGGTCTGGGTCAAGCTGTCGCCCAATGCCGGCGACATCGTCGCCGTGGCCCAGGCCGCCGAGCGCGCCGGCGCCGATGCGCTGGTCGTCTCCAACACCATTTTCGGGCTGAAGATCAATATCGACACGTTCCGGCCGGCGATCGGCAACAAGTTCGGCGGCATTTCCGGGCCCGGCATCAAGCCGATCATCGTGCGCATGGTCCATCAATGCGCCAAGGCGGTGAAAATCCCGATCATCGGCTGCGGCGGTATCGTCAAGGTCGAGGACGTGGTCGAATACATGCTGGCCGGCGCCAGCGCGGTGATGATCGGCTATCTCACTTTCCGCAATCCGACCGGCATGATCGCGATCATCGATGGCCTGCGAAGAGTGGTGCGCCAAGCGCGGCTTCGCGCGCGTCGCCGATCTCACCGGCGCGATGATCGACGAGCCGCCGATGGAGACCTTCGCTGCGGCTGCAGCGCCGATCGGCAGTAAACCGACGATCGATGACCACGCGCATCACCATCCGCAAGCCCGACGACTGGCACCTGCATGTTCGCGACGGCGCCATGCTCAAGGCGGTGCTGCCGTTCACGGCGAAGAATTTCGCCCGCGCCATCCTGATGCCGAATCTGGTGCCGCCGGTGCGCACCACGGCCGACTGCGTCGCCTATCGCGAGCGGGTGATGGCGGCGGTGCCGAAAGGTATCGAAATTCAAGCCGCTGATGACCTGTTATCTCACCGACGACACCGATCCCGACGACGTCGAGCGCGGCTTTCGCGACGGATGTATTCACCGGCGTCAAGCTCTATCCGGCCAACGCCACAACGAATTCGGCCGCCGGCGTCACCGATTACAACAAAGTCATGCGCGTTTTGGAGCGCATGGAAAAGATCGATATGCCGTTCTTGATGCATGGCGAGGAAACCGACCCGGATGTCGATATATTCGACCGCGAGAAGGCGTTCATCGACCGGCATCTCACGAAATGGGTCAGGCAATTCCCGCGGCTGCGTTTCATCCTCGAACATCTTTCGTCCAAGGATGGCGTCGATTTCGTGAAAAGCGCGGCGCCGCAGGTCGCCGGCACGATCACCGCCTATCACATGATGCTCACCCGCAACGATTGGTTCGGCCATGGGCTGAAGCCCTACATGTATGTCATGCCGGTCATCAAAACGGCGCGTGACCGCGCCGCCTTGCGCAAGGCCGCGACGTCCGGCGATGCCTGTTATTTCCTCGGCACCAATTCCGCGCCCCATCCTTATGCGCGGAAGGTCTCGACCAATGGCGTACCCGGCATGTTCAATGCGCCGGTCGCGCTCGAGACTTATGCGCAGGTTTTCGACGAGGAAGGCGCGCTCGGCAAGCTCGAAGCCTTTGCATCGCTCAACGGGCCCAAGCATTATCGCATGCCGCCGAACGAAGACACGATTACGCTGGAAAAGACGCCGTGGACCGCGCCCGAAGAGGTGAAGGTTGCCGGACCCGACGAACGCGCCTTGATCTATCGCGGCGGTGAGACCATCGCGTGGAAGGTGGTTGGTTGATGCTTTGGAGACGGCGATGACGGGTTTCCCCGACAAAGCGGTGATAGCCGAACTCACGGCAAAGATGCTGCTCGAAGTGGACGCGGTCCGCTTCATGACCGATAAGCCGTTTATCTACACATCCGGCTGGGCGAGCCCGGTCTATACCGATTGCCGCCGCCTGATCTCGTTCCCGCGCGTGCGCCAGACGCTGGTCGATTTCGGCGTCGCGACGGTGATGCGCGATGTTGGCTTCGAGCAATTTGACGGCGTTGCCGGCGGTGAGACGGCCGGAATTCCGTTCGCGGCCTGGATGGCAGACCGCCTGATGCTGCCGATGCAATATGTCCGCAAGAAGCCGAAAGGTTTCGGGCGCAATGCCCAGATCGAGGGCCATCTCGAGGAGGGCGATCGCGTGCTCCTCGTCGAAGACATGACCACTGATGGGCGCAGCAAGGTCAATTTCTGCAAGGCGTTGCGTGAGGCCGGCGCCGTCGTCGACCATGTTTTCGTGTTCTTCTTCTACGACATTTTTCCCGAGGGCAAAAAAATCCTGAGCGACCTTGGCGTTTCGCTGCATGCGCTCGCCACTTGGTGGGACGTGCTGGAAGTCGCCAAGAAGAGCGGCAAATTCGACAAGGCCAAGCTCAAAGAAGTAGAAAAATTCATGAAGGATCCCGGCGCCTGGTCGAAGGCGCATGGCGGCGCCGCGCAAGCGGCAGAGTAACGATAGGGAAGAGATGGCAAACCAAGCGGATGTAATCGTCGTCGGCGCCGGCAATGCGGCGTTCTGCGCAGCGCTGGCGGCGGAAGAGCAGGGCGCCAAAGTGATCATGCTGGAGGCGGCGCCGGAAGATGAATCCGGCGGCAACAGCCGTTTCACCGCCGGCTCGATCCGCGTCGTCTATAACGGCATCGATGACATCAAGACGCTGGTGCCGGACCTCACGCCGGCGGAAGTCGAGACCACCGATTTCGGCACCTACACCGCGGAGCAGTTCTACGACGACATGGCGCGCGTGACGCAAAACCGCGCCGATCCCGATCTGGTCGAGTTACTCGTCACCAAAAGCTTCGACTCGCTCAATTGGATGCGCGAGAAGGGCGTTCGGCTCATTCCGATCTATGGCCGCCAGGCGTTCAAGATCGACGGCAAGTTCAAGTTCTGGGGCGGGCTGACCGTCGAATCCGTCGGCGGCGGGCCGGGCCTGATCAACATGCTCACCGCGTCGGCGAAAAAGCGCGGCATCGATATCCGTTATTCGACGCGCGGTCTCGAACTGCTGTTCGACGGCAATCGCGTCGAAGGCATACGGGTGCGCGAAAATGGCGACGTGCGCGAACTGCGCGCGAAATCGGTGGTGCTTGCCTGTGGCGGCTTCGAGGCCAATCCGGAATGGCGCACGCGCTATCTCGGCCCCGGCTGGGATCTCGCGAAGGTGCGCGGCAGCCGCTACAATACCGGCGACGGCATCCGCATGGCGATCGATATCGGCGCCGCGCCGCGCGGCAACTGGTCGGGCTGTCACGCGGTGCAGTGGGAGATGAATGCGCCGGAATTCGGCGACCTTGCCGTCGGCGATCAGTTTCAAAAACACTCCTATCCGTTTTCGGTCATGATCAATGCGACTGGCAAGCGCTTCGTCGACGAGGGCGCCGATTTCCGCAATTACACCTATGCCAAATACGGCCGCGTCGTGCTGGAGCAGCCGGGCCAGTTCGCCTGGCAGATTTTCGACCAGAAAACCAAACATCTGCAGCGCGACGAATACCGCATCCGCCAGATCACCAAAGTGACGGCGAACACCATCGAGGAATTCGCGGGCAAGCTCGAAGGCGTCAACGCCGCGGAGTTCGTCAAGACCATCAAGGAATATAACGCGGCGGTGAAGACCGATGTGCCGTTTAATCCGAACGTCAAGGACGGCCGCTCGACGACCGGACTAGCCGTCAACAAAAGCAACTGGGCGAACACCATCGATGCGCCGCCGTTCGAGGGCTACGCCGTCACTTGCGGCGTGACCTTCACCTTCGGCGGCTTGCGCATCAATACCGACGGTGAGGTGCTCAACACCGACTACCAGCCGATGCGCGGCCTCTATGCGGCGGGCGAATTGGTCGGCGGCTTGTTCTATTTCAACTATCCGGGCGGCTCGGGCCTGATGTCGGGCACCGTCTTTGGCAAGATCGCAGGGACTTCCGCCGGCCGCGCCGGCAGGAACTGACCGAGAGCCGAAGATGGACGCGAAAGTCAGGCAACCGCTCAACGAACTTTCCGCGACCGAGATTGCCGACGAAATTGCGGCGGGCCGAACCAACGCCGAGGCGGTGGTGCGCGACTGCGTGGCGCGGATTGCGGCGCGTGATGGCGCCGTCAAGGCCTTCGTCAATCTCGACGGCGATTACGCGCTTGCCCAGGCCCGCGCGCTCGACCGCGGTCCGCGCCGCGGCCCGTTGCATGGCGTCCCGATCGGGCTGAAGGACACCATCGACACATTCGATATGCCGACCGAGATGGGCTCGCCGATTTTTCGCGGCAATCGGCCGCGCGCTGACGCATCCTGCGTCGCGCTGTTGCGGCGCGCCGGCGCCGTCATTCTCGGCAAGACCGCGACCTGTGAATTTGCCGGCAGCGCGCCGCCGGAAACCACCAACCCGCACAATGCCGAACATACGCCGGGCGGCTCGTCGAGCGGATCGGCGGCGGCGGTCGCTGACTTTATGGTGCCGGCGGCGCTCGGCACGCAAACCGGCGGCTCGGTGCTGCGGCCTTCCTCGTTCTGCGGAATTTTCGGTTACAAGCCGACCTATAATGCGTTCAACAAAGCGGGCGTCTGGCCGGCCGCCAATTCCATCGACACGATCGGCTGGCTGACGCGTTCGATCGACGACATCGTGCTTCTGACGTCCGTGCTGCGCCCGCAGTCGCCGCCATCGCTGCGCAAGCTCGATGGCGCGCCACGTGTCGGCGTCTGGCGCACCGATTTATGGGAGACCGCGCAGGCCGAGACCAAAGCCGCCATCGAGGACGCCGCCGCCAGGCTCGGCAAAGCCGGCGCCAAGGTGCACGACATCGATATGCCCGACGCGTTCGCCGGTTTGCATATGATCGCACGCTCGACGATCGGCTTTTATGAGCGCGCGGCATGCATGGCCTTCGCTTGGGATCACGAGCGGGAAAAGCTGTCGCCGCAGATGCGCCGCTATATCGAGAATGGTCACAAGATTTCGCGCGATGAATACGTCGCCGGCCTGCGCCGGCTCGACGAATGCCGCGCGCTGTTGCCGGCCGTGTTCGGGGACATCGACGTGCTGCTGGTGCCCTGCGTGCCGGGTGAGGCGCCGAAGGGGCTCGGCGCGACGGGCGATCCGTCGATGCAGGCGATATGGACCGCGCTGCACACGCCAAGCCTGACGCTGCCGACCCATCGCGGTCCCAATAATCTGCCGGTCGGCATCCAATTGGTCGGCGATCGCTATGACGACGATCGTTTGCTCGCTTGCGCGCGCTGGATTTGGGGCAAGCTCGGCGCGCCGGAAATGGTCGGCGCAGGCCGGAGTCAATAATGGAATTTGACAATTCGTTCGATGTGCCGCTGCCTCCGGCGCAGGCCTGGGCGCTCCTGATGGACATTCCGCGCATCACACCCTGCATGCCCGGCGCGGAATTGACCGAGGTCGTCGGCCCGCAAAATTACAAGGGCAAGATTGCAGTCCGGCTTGGCCCGGTGGCGCTGGCCTTTGCCGGCCGCGTTGAATTCGATTCGCTGGATGCAGCCAATCACGCCGCGCGGGTGAAGGCCCAGGGCAGCGACGCCAAGGGCCGCGGCGGCGCTAACGCCACGGCGGCGTTCCGCATCGAACCGTCGGGCGCCGGCGCGAGAGTTCTGATCCACACCGAGCTGATGCTCTCGGGCGCCGTCGCGCAATATGGCCGCGGTGTCGGCATGATCCAGGCGACCGCCGCGCAGATCATCGGACAATTCGCGAATAACCTGCGCACACAACTTGCGCGACAGGAGGCGACCCCTGTTCCGGTCACCACCACATCGCCGCCGCTGGCGCCGGAAGCCAAGCCGATTTCCGGTCTATCCCTTCTCGCCCGCGTCTTTTGGTCGAGGTTCGTCGCTCTGTTCAGCGGACGTAAGAATTAGCTATCATTCTCGCAGCGTAGCGGCGGGGGACGACATGAATTGATCAGGCATTGCGCGAAAGACGATCTGCACCGTCGCCGTATTGCTGGCACTCGGTGGGCTTGCCGCCGCGCAAGACGTTGCGAGCTTCTACGGTGGCCGCGACGTTTCGATGATCATCGGCTACAGCGTCGGCGGCGGATACGATGCTTATGCGCGGCTCTTGGGGCGTTATTTCGGCAAGCATATTCCCGGTGCGCCCTCAATCGTCCCGCAGCAAATGACCGGTGCCGGCAGCCTGCGATCCGCAAACTACATCTATTCGGTCGCGGCCAAGGACGGCTCCGTGTTCGGTACGTTTTCGCGCAGCATGGCGATCGCGCCGCTCCTCGGCCAGGCCGAATTCGACGGCCGCAAATTCACCTGGCTGGGCAGCGTCACCGACGACAATACGACTTGCGTGATGTCCGCTACGTCGCCGATCAAGACCTGGAATGATTTTCTGACAAAGCCGTCGAAGCTCGGCGGCCTGGGCGCCGACGCCGACCCGGATATCTGGGCGCTGCTCTACAAGAACGTATTCGGCGCCAAGGTGCAGCTTGTCACCGGCTATCCCGGAACCAATGACGTGGCGCTGGCCATGGAACGCGGCGAAGTCGACGGCATGTGCGGCCTGTCGTGGAGCACGATCAAGACCCGGCACCAGGACTGGCTGGCAAACCACAGCGTCAACATCATCGTCCAGGCGGCGCTGAAGAAAGATCCGGAAATGGCCACGGTGCCGCTCGCGACCGATCTCGTGACCAGCCCGGAGCAGCTTCAGATCATCAAGCTTTTGCTGACCAGCCAGGCGATGGCGCGGCCCTTTGCGGCGCCGCCCGGTATCCCCGATGACCGCAAGAAAGCATTGATCGCCGCGTTCGATGCCACCATGACCGATCCGGATTTTCTTGCCGAGGCGCAAAAGCTCAATTTCGACGTGCGGCCGGTCAATGCATCGACGATCAATTCGCTTCTGGCGGATGTCTATGCCACGCCGAAGGACGTCCTCGCCAAAGCCGCCAAGGCGATTTCGAGTGCAAATCAGTGACTGAATTGATCGGCGAGCGCGTTCCACGGCTGGAAGACCACGCGCTATTGACCGGCCGGGGCCGCTTTGTCGACGACATCGCTGCCGCCGGCGTTCTGGTCGCAGCGTTTGCCCGCAGCCCGCATCCGCATGCGCTGATCGCGAGCGTCGACGCAAGCGCTGCCCGGGCGCTGCCGGGGGTCGTCGCGGTGCTCACGCTCGACGACCTTGCGCCGGTGATAAAACGGCGGCGGATGATCCGCACCTCGAACTCCGGCACCAAGCTCGATCAGAGCTGGCCGTTTGCGCTTGCGGACCGCGAAGTGTCTTTCGTCGGCGAGCCGGTCGCAATCGTCGTTGCGGAGGACCGTTACATCGCCGAGGACGCGGCGGCGCTCGTTACGGCCGATTACGAATTGCTGCCGGCGGCGACCGATTGCCGGGTCGAGCGGGCGCCCGCGGTGCGCCGCGAACTCGCCTCGAACGCGGTGATTTCCTACAGGGTTGCCTATGGCGAAATCGATGCGGCTTTCGCCAAGGCCGCCCATGTCGTGCGGGAAAATCTTTGGATGCACCGTGGCGCCGGGCATTCGATGGAAGGCCGCGGCATCCTCGCGCAAATCTCCGATCGCGAGACCGTGGTATGGGCCTCCACGCAGAAGGCGCACGATCTGCGCACCGCCTTTGCCGACTATGTCGATCTCGACGAGAGCCGGCTGCGGGTGGCAACGCCCGATGTCGGCGGCGGCTTCGGGCCGAAACTGTGCGTCTATCCCGAGGACGTAGCCGTACTTGCCGCCGCGACGCTGCTCGGCCGCTCGGTGAAATGGATCGAGGACCGCCGCGAGCATTTCACCAATGCGGCGCAGGAGCGCGACCAATATTGGTCCGTCGAACTCGCGGCGGATGCCGACGGCCGGGTGCGCGGCTTGCGTGGCCGCCTTATTCACGACATCGGCGCCTACGCGCTCCAGGACGTGAACATACCGTACAATTCCGCCACCACGCTTACCGGTCCGTATATCGTGCCGGCGCTGGCGATGGACGTGGTCGCGACGCATACCAACAAGGCGCCGGTCTCCTCGGTGCGGGGCGCCGGCTATCCGCAAGCGGCCTTCGCGATGGAACGCTTGATGGATGGTCTGGCGCACACGCTCAAGATCGACCGCGCCGAATTGCGCCGCCGCAATCTGATCCCGGCGGCGAAAATGCCTTACCTCAAGCCGCTCAAGGCGCGTTCGGGCGAGCAGGTCCAGTATGACAGCGGCGATTATCCCGGTTGCCAGGCGGAAATCTTGCAGACCGCCGGCTGGGACGATTTTCCGCGCCGGCAGGCCGAGGCGCTCGCGCGCGGACGTTACATCGGCATCGGGCTCGCGCACGGCATCAAAGGCACCGGGCGCGGCCCGTTCGAGTTTGGCAATGTCCGCGTCTCGCCGACCGGCCGCATTACGGTTTCGACCGGCGCCGCGCCGATGGGGCAGGGGCTCGCCACAGCGCTGGCGCAAATTTGCGCCGAGGCATTCGGGGTGCGCGCACAGGATATTACCGTGGTCGCCGGCGACACGGCGGCGGCGCCGCTTGGGCTCGGCGGGTTCGCCAGCCGGCAGACGGTGACCGCCGGTTCGTCGGTCAAGATCGCGGCGGAAGCAGTCGCCGCCAAAGCGCGCAAGCTCGCCAGTCACATGCTCGAAGCGGCGGAAGAGGATCTTGAAATTGTCGACGGCGAAGTGCGCGTTGTCGGCGCACCGCAGCTTGCCGTCACGCTCGGGGAACTGGCGCGGGTGCTCAAGGGCGCTCCTGGTTACGCTTTTCCGCCGGGCATCGATCCCGGGCTCGATGCGAGTGCGACGTTTCGGATCGATCAACTGGCTTATTCCAACGCCTGCCACGTCGTCGAAGTCGAGGTCGATGTCGAAACCGGCGGCGTTGAAATTCTGCGCTACATTGCGCTCCAGGACGCCGGCCGCCGCGTCAATCCGATGATCGTCGAGGGCCAGGTCCACGGCGGCATCGCCCACGGTGTCGGCAACGCGCTCTTGGAATGGATGGGCTACGACGCCTCGGGCCAGCCGGTCACCACGACATTTGCCGATTATCTGCTGCCCACCGCGACCGATCTGCCGAAATTCGAAACGCTGTATAAGGAATCGCCCTCGCCGCATAATCCGCTCGGCGTCAAGGGCGTCGGCGAGGTCGGCGTCATCCCCGCCGCAGCGGCGGTGATCTCAGCGATCGAGAATGCATTGGCGCCATATGGCGTGCGAATCGGGCAGATGCCGATCATGCCTCACGAGATCGTCGCATTGATCGCGCGAGGCGTTGCCGGAGCCGAGATTGCCGGGGGCGCGAAAGGATGATTTCCTTATTCCGGCGGGCCGGAATGACGAGCAAGAACATGGAGAATAAAATGCATCGCTTTAAATCTGCCGCAAGCTTGCTGCTGTGGTCGGCATTGCTGGTTTCGCTTGTTGCGCCGGCGCGCGCCGAAACGTTTCCGACGCGGCCCATACATCTGATCTTGCCGTTCCAGCCGGGCGGCATCGTCGACTTCGCCGGGCGCGTTCTGGCGCAGGAGCTTGGCGATGCCTTGGGCCAGACCATCGTCCCCGACAACCGGCCCGGCGCCGGCGGCATTGTCGGCCTCGATTACGTCGCGCATTCCACGCCCGACGGCTACAATATCGTCCTGATCGATCCGAGCGTCGTCATCAATCCGACGCTGCAAAAATCGCTGCCGTTTGACGTTTTCAAGGATCTGGTGACGGTCTCGATTATCAACTCGTCGCCGGAAGTGCTGGTCGTTGCGCCGCAGCTTGGCATCAAGACCTATCCCGAGCTGGTAGCCTACGGCAAAGCCAATCCCGGCAAGCTCAACTACGCTTCGGCCGGCGTCGGCACGACCCCGCATCTCGCCGCTGCGATGTGGGCGCAACAGACCGGAATCAACGCCGTCCATGTGCCGTATAAAGGCGTGGGCCCGTCCTTCGTCGATCTGATGAGCAACAAAGTGCAGATGGAGTTTTCCAGCATTGCCGGCGCGCTGCCGTTCACGTCGAAAGGCAGCGTCATTCCGCTCGCCACCACCGGGCTGAAGCGCTCGCCGGTGTATCCCGATCTGCCGACGGTGTCGGAATTCCTGCCGGGATATAATGTCGACCTGTGGCTCGGCGTTTATGGACCCGCAAACATGCCGCCGGATGTGCTTGCCAAGCTGAACGCCGGCATCGCCAAAGCGCTGCAGGACGAACAGCTCAAGGCAGCATTTGCCAAGTTCGGTTTGACCCCGCGCGGAACGAGCGTGCCGGAAGGCGCAGCGTTCACCAAAACGGAATACGAAAAATGGAAAAAAGTCATCACCGACGGGCATATCACGCTCGATTGAGCGGACGATGAGCGCGGCGGCAACCGCAACCCCTTGGCCGACGGAGTTGCGCCTGCACAAGGATCGCAAGACGCTCTCCGTCGCCTTCGTCGATGGTGAGCGCTTCGATCTTCCCGCCGAATATTTGCGGGTGCGCAGTCCGAGCGCGGAAGTGCAGGGTCACTCGCCGAGCGAGCGGCGCACCGTCGCCGGCAAGCAGGATGTGCAGATCCTGGAACTGCATCCGGTTGGCAATTATGCGGTGCGGATTGGATTCGACGATATGCATTCCACCGGCATTTTCAGTTGGGACTATCTGTTCGAGCTCGGCAGCAACCGCGTCGATTACTGGAGCGCCTATCTGGCCGAGCTTGCGGAGAAAAATCTTTCACGCAGCCCGCCGCCGCGATGAAATGAATCCTCCGCCGCCGGCATCCGTGGTCGATGTGCGATCTGCCGAAAGTCTCAAAGGCGGGCGCGCGGCCAAATGAAGCAGACGCGCGCCGGCGGCGCATTGGCACATCAACGATCGCCGCCCGGCGCCCACCGCGCTGGCGCGAAGGGGTCTTCTTCGTCTAAAATCGTTACAGCGGCCGATAAAGTGCCGCCGATGAGGGAGGATTTCCGATGAAGTTGCGTAGCTTGACTGCGATTGCGTTGGCCGTGGGCCTGCTAACCGCCGGCGGGGCCTTTGCCCAACAGCAGCCGCCCGCGGGTGCGCCCAATCTCGATGCCATTCCTGACAAGATGCCGTTCAATCTGCCCTTTGGCACTCCGGTTACGCTGGAGAAAGCCCAGGCCCTGGTGCAAGCGGCCATCGCCGAAGCCAATAAGCGCGGTTGGCCGGAAGACTTCGCTGTTGTGGATTGGGGCGGCAATCTGGTGGCGTTCGCGCGGATGGATGGCGCCCAGCTTGCTTCGATCGCCATTGCCGAGCACAAGGCCCGGACGGCCGCGCGGTATCGCCGGCCGACGATTGCATTCGAAAATGGCATGCAAAAAGCAGGCTTGAATTACCTCCTGACGCTCGACGACGTTATTGCCTCGCGCGGTGGAATTCCGTTGGTCGTGGACGGCAAGATCATCGGCGCCATCGGCTGTTCCGGCGGTACCGGCTCCCAGGACGCAGCTCTCTGCGAGGCCGCCATCGCGGCGGTTATGAAATAATCTCGCGCAGCTGCGGGTTCTTTTCGCGTCATATCATGTCTAGCGTCCACGAGGGCGGCAGCAATGCCGCCCTCGTTACGTCACAGAATCGGCTATGAAGGATGGCGAATTGATCCAAATCTGATTTGGACAGTCCGGTGAGGAAATGAGGATCTGTCCGGCATCACGCTACGCACGCTATTTGCTTGCCGCCTCCATCGCCGTTGCGGCCGGAGCGTTCCGCGCGCAGGGCGCCATCGCTCAATCCAACGCGGTTCCCGGCCAGGCGATGCCCGTTCCGCCCGGCCTCGCCGCGGTGGCGCAATATCGCCGCGCGCTTGACGCCTATGAAATGTCACACGCGAGTTATGCCGCGGCGGCCAGCGCCTATTGGCACGAAATTGCTGCGAAGCGGCAACTGCGCAACGCCAAGCGCGCCCATGGCGAGGCGCTGTCGATCGATGACTATGTGCTCGCACAGCCGCCGGTTTATACCGGTCCGCCGAAGCCGCGAAACCCCGTGAAGCCGGAAGCGCCGCCGCGTCCGGTCTATGTACCGGTCGTCGCCGATTTTCTTAACGCGGCGGAACAGGAATTCAAGTTCGCGCCGCGACTGCCGCAAAGCGACGACGAGTTCAAGCGCGCTTACGCCAGGATAGCGTTGACGGCCGGGCTGACCAAAGACCAGGTCGTGCGCATCTACGGCTTCGAAGCGACCGGCAACGGCAGTTACGATGTCGAGGCCGGTCGCGAATACAACAAGCACGCACGCGCGATCACCACAGCCCTCGGCTACAATCAGTTGCTGGCGACCAACTCGGTCGAGATCGTTGCCGAAGACGGCAATCGCTTCCTCGCCGATTTGCAGGCGCAAGCCCCGCATTTGCCGGTCGACCGGCAAGCGGCGCTGGCGAGCAAGATCGAGGTCTTGCGCAGGATGATTGCCTTTGCCAGAAGCGTGCCGGACGCCTGGGGCCAGCATGAAATCCTCGCCAACACCGAAAAGGGCATTGGCGTGCACGCGCTCAATCTCGATCTCGACGTCGGCCCCTTGCTGCAGACGCAAAAGCTTCTCAATTCGGTCGTGTTCGCGCGCCGCAAGGGATTTGTCGCAAGACTGAGCGCGGCCGAGCTCGAAATGATGAATCTCACGGGAGACGGCAATGGCTTCGACATGGTGACGATGCCGTTGTCATGGCGCGACAAAGTCCCGACCGCGAATTTCTTCCAGCCGAGCGGCTATGCCGATAATCCGGTTGCACAGCGCAATAATGTTGTCGCCAAATTGCTCGCGGCCACCAACGTGCGGATGGACGAAGAAAGTAGAAAGCCGGGCGCCGAGGAACTGGCCGCGTTGCTGCATTGAGCGTTCCGCCGCAGCGGCGGTATCGGTATGCAGAAGGAGGCCATTGCGGCTCCCCGTCAGCCCGCTACGATAGCGTCCCCTTCGAAGGATTTCCCATTGCATCTCGTTTTTGATTTTTACCGGCGGCCATGAAACGGCGCGAATTCATCACGCTCGTCTCCGGTGCGGCGGCGTTCTGGCGGGCCATGTGGCCGGCTGCGGCGCGCGCGCAATATCAGCCGCCGCCCTATCAAGCGCCGCCGCCGCAGGACCAGGCGCCCGCCGCGGCGCCTGCGGACAATTCCGTAGGGCAGGTCGCGACCCTGCAAGGCGACGCAACCGTGACCCGCGGCAATGCCGCCGCTGCGGCGTTGCGGGTCGCCGATCCGATATTCAAGAACGATACGCTCGCGACGGGCGCAAACTCCGCCCTCGGCGTCACGTTCGACGACGACACGACGTTCAGCCTGTCCGCCGATACGCGCATCGTCGTCAATGAATTCGTCTATGCGCAGGGCGGCAGCGGCAACTCCGCTTCGATCGAGGTGGCGACCGGGACCGCCGCCTTCGTTGCCAGCCTGGTCGCCCAGACCGGCAACATGACGATCGCGACGCCCTATGCGACGCTCGGCATTCGCGGCACCACCGGGGTCGTCGATGTGCCGGCGGCGGGCGCCACTGCGGCCCCCGTCATCAAGCTTTATCCCGATGCCAATGGCCATGTCGGTCAGATCGAAGTCTTCGACCGCCAGGGTGCACGGCTTGGCACGTTGAACCAGGGCGCCAGCGCATTTTCGATCCGCCGTGGCGCCGGCGGGCGCTTCACGGCCGTGGCTTACCGGATTCCGCCGCAGGAAGCAGCCCGCGACCGCGGCGTGTTGCAGCGGCTGAACCTGACGCACACGATCGGCCGGCGCATGATCGAGCAGCGGCGGCAGTTGCGTGGGCTCAATCGGCAGCGGCCGAACAATGGCCGCCCCGGCCGGCAGAATTTCCGCGGGCCACCCAACGGCCGGCCGCGCGGTCCCGGCAACGGCAACAGAAATAGAAACCGCTGACTGCGCTTTGCAGTGCGGCGCAAACGGCAACGAGGAAACACATGCGAGCCTATCAAATCCCCAAAGGCGGCGCCGGCATCGAAATCGGTGGTCCAGGTCGAGCGTCCCGATCCGAAGCCCGGCCATCGCCAGGTGCTGGTCAAGGTGAAAGCCTGCGCGCTCAATTTCCGCGATCTCGGCATTGTTCGCGGCAGCTATCGCGTGCCGATTCGCGAAAACGTCATTCCGCTTTCGGACGGCGCCGGCGAGGTGGTCGAAGTCGGACCCGGGGTAGTGCGCTTTAAGACGGGCGACCGTGTCGCCGGAAATTTCTTTCAGCGCTGGCCGGGCGGCGAGGCCATGGCCGACGCGCACGCCAGCGCACTCGGCGGCGGGGTCGACGGCATGTTGGCGGACTACGCGCTGCTCGAAGAGGACGGCGTCGTAAAAATTCCGCCGCATCTGTCGTTCGAAGATGGCGCGACACTGCCGTGCGCCGGCGTTACCGCCTGGAACGCCATGATGGAGCACGCCAAGCTGAAAGCGGGCGACACCATCCTGTTGCAGGGCACTGGCGGCGTCTCGGTGTTTGGCTTGCAATTCGCTCACGCCATGGGAATCCGCGCCATCGTCACGTCGTCGAGCGACGACAAGCTCAAGCGCGCCAAGACGCTCGGCGCCGCCTTCGGCATCAACTACAAGACCACGCCGGAATGGGAAAAGGCGGCGATGGAATTCACCGGCGGCACCGGCGTCGATCACGTCGTCGAGGTCGGCGGTGCGGCGACGCTGTCGCGATCGTTTGGCGCCCTTCGCATTGGCGGCAAAGTCAGCATGATTGGCGGCTTGAGCGGTGGCGCCACCGAGCTCAATCCCGGCCTGATCTTTTCGCGCCGCGCCAATGTGCAGGGCATTTCCGTCGGCTCGACGCAGATGTTTTTGGCAATGAACCGGGCGATCGAAGCCAACGCGATCAAGCCCATCATCGACAAGGTGTTCGCCTTTGCCGATGCGCAGGCGGCCTACCAGCACATGGCTTCCGGTGCGCATTTCGGCAAGATCGTCATCCGGCTGTGACGCCGCCGCTGCCTTACGCGCCAACCGCTTCGGCAACAGCCGACGCGGGTGGCAACGTCCGGCCGATGGGCCGGCGCGCCCATCTGATGTAAGCTTGCGCACTCCGAGCAGGGTGCGGCCATGCCCATCGCCGACGAATATCGCAAAACCGCCGAAGAATACGACCGCCTGGCGCGCGAGGCTGACAACGAGACGGATCGCCTCGCATTGCTCGATCTCGCGCAAAGCTGGCTGGACGCCGCATCGCGCCACAACGAGCGAACGCCCGAACAGATCGCCGCGGCGCAAAAGATGGAGCTCGACTGGCAGCCAACGCCCAAACCGCGCAGGGGCTGGCGGCGCTGGTTTTTCGGAATTTTTCGCTAACCGCAATCGTTTCGCTGCGAAGCAGCGAACGCTGGTGGGCGCTGTAGGGATTGAACCTACGACCTCTCCCGTGTGAAGGGAACGCTCTCCCGCTGAGCTAAGCCGGAGCAAGCTCCGAAGTCCTACAATCTCAACTGCTTGAGAAGCATACACCGAACGGCGTTCGCTTTCAATCAATGTCTTAAATGCCGGTTTTCGTGTGACCGTTGTGACCAGGGTGTGACCGGGGCCGGGAGAGTGCGCTCTCAGATTAATTTCCCCCCAGGCCGCTGGTCTTCGCGTCGGCATTTGGGTCCCACTGCTCTAGCCCTGGACCTAAAAATAAAAAAGCGGCCTTTTGAACGGCCTCGGCCTTCAATGCAAATCGCATGTCCGATTTTCCAATGAGGATTTCGTATAGAGTGGGGCCATGGAGACTAAGGCGGCTATCCATCGGCCATCATGGCGACAGCGCGTTGTCGCGCTATTCACGCAGCGAATTAAGCTGCCGGGTTGGGCTGCTATACTGTTGTTCATATACGTTGCTGTCCCTGACAATATCTCCCGGCTCCATTTTTGGATTGAGACAGCCAAAACGACTGGCGGCTATATAGCAGTAGCTGCGGCAGTTGTTGCATCTCCGTATTTTGGCCCATCACTGCTTATTGCTGGGCTTCTTTGGATACTGCTTGTTGGTGAACCAGCACGCGGCGTTCAGCGGCACGGTTGGCTTCGTTATGTCGGATGGTCAATCGTTTGCTTATGTATAGCTGCAGTCGCATCAACGGCTATTTACGGTTGGTTTGAATTGAAGCTGAGGCAGGCTTACGCAGAGGGTGCAGGCGGAATACCAAGAGACACATCCCCCAGTTCGCCAACTTCGACCCCAACAGCCACTTTACGCAGGTCAATGGGGGTTAACGCCGGACCAAACTAGAATTTTGCTGATAGAACTTCCAAAACTAAAGCCATACGGAAATGTTCTTTGGCTCGCTAGCGCTCCATATGATGACGGCTCATCAGGCGCGTATATCGGACCCTTGCAAAATCTTGCTGCCCGTAGCGGCCTCAATCCGGCGCTTATAAATGAGAACCCCTAGAAATCCTTCAGAGGCGGGTTTGATGCTTTCCGTGCGTGATCCAGACGCTTTATCTATCGGAGCCCAGAAATTTCTGGAGGCGCTGGCAGTTGCCGATATACATCCCAAAGTCATACCCATGCCTGATGTTCTCAAAACAGAAAACAAAGACAGAGATTTTATCTTCTTCATAGGACCACGACCGTTCCAGTAAGACGCGCTAAATCTCCTCAATGCCACACCGTCCAAATTGAGTGCCGCGCGGACGGGTAGCTTATGTTGAATGCCCCTTACAGGGCGGCGGTAATTCCTCGCCTAGTCGCCACGGATCGCTATGATGTTGCAACCGCTGCATCACGTCATCGGCAACGCGAAAGCGTTCCTCCTCACTCAGTCCTTGGCGTAGGCCCAGTACGAGTTTGCGAGCGCCCATAAGCGCAAAGGCGATGGAAAAGCGCAGCATGTCTCCGCGTGTTGGCATCGGTTGCCCGAGTTGAACAAATACGGAACGGAGCCCCTTTCTTGTTCCTATTGTCAAGTTGGTACTGGCCCCTTTCCATGGTGACTGGCCCCTTTTGAATCGAGGGGTTGGCCCCTTTTGAGCGCGGACCTCAAACCCGACCCGTCCAGCAATTATAGGCAAACCTCGTTGTCCGGCGTTAAATTTGCTATCTATGACTTGGGTCGGGGGAAGCTTCATGCGTTGGGTTGCGATCATGGCGTGCGCCGGGGCATTGGCCGGCTGTTCTCGTACTACCGGCATTCTGCCAGCCGGACCGGACACCTACACGTTGACCGAACGCTACTCCGTCTATGCTGGGGGTGGCAGCGAGGCCGAGCAAGTCGCCATGACCAAAGCAAATGACTTTTGCACGGCGAAAGGGCGAGCCTTCGTTCCGACGGGACGAACACCTGATCTGGGCGAAACAGCGCGCGCTCGTCAGCGTCGACAGGGGCGACTTCACCCACGCCGTGAAGGGCTTGCGCGCCGACCTCGACGAGCACCCCCTGACCAAAGGCCTCGTGTCCAGCGACCAAGCGCGGCGCGGGTTCAAAGCGGCGATGGACGCGGCGCTCGGCCGGGGCGCGCAGGCGCTGACCAAGTGGATTGAGGACTTCAAGTGATAAGATCTACC